>JBFNJI010000002.1:0-157343 GCA_040793985.1 Candidatus Thiodiazotropha sp.
GACAGCGATCCGGATGGTGACACCCTCACCGTCGTATCCGTGACTCAAGGTACAAATGGTAGCGTCTCAATTGATCCTGTATCCGGCAACCCAATTTACACCCCGAATGCGGACTTCAACGGCACTGACACCTTTACTTATACCGTCGATGACGGTAACGGTGGTACGGATACCGCCACAGTCACTGTGACGGTTGGTGCAGTGAATGACGCCCCCGTGGCAACCGACGACACCGTGGGTACTAACGAAGATACACCGGTTACCGTGGATGTGCTGCCGAACGACAGTGATCCGGATGGTGATACCCTCACCGTCGTATCCGTGACCCAGGGAACCAACGGTACAGTGTCGATCGATCCTGTCAGTGGTAATCCTGTTTATACGCCAAATGCGGATTTCAATGGCACCGATACCTTCACTTATACCGTCGATGACGGTAATGGGGGCACGGATACCGCCACAGTCACTGTGACGGTAGGCGCTGTGAATGACGCCCCCGTGGCCACCGACGACACAGTGGGCACTAACGAAGATACGCCGGTTACCGTGGATGTGCTGCCTAATGACAGTGATCCGGACGGCGACACACTCACCGTCGTATCCGTGACCCAGGGAACCAATGGTACAGTTACTATTGACCCTGTCAGTGGGAACCCCGTTTACACCCCGAATGCCGATTTCAACGGCACCGATACTTTCACTTATACCGTCGATGACGGTAATGGGGGTACTGATACCGCCACAGTCACTGTGACGGTAGGCGCTGTGAATGACGCCCCTGTTGCAACCGACGACACTGTCGGTACCAATGAAGATACCCCGGTCACCGTGGATGTGCTGCCCAATGACAGCGATCCGGATGGGGACACACTCACCGTCATTTCTGTGACCCAGGGAACCAACGGTACAGTGTCGATCGACCCGGTATCCGGTAATCCAGTCTATACACCGAATGCCGATTTCAACGGCACCGATACCTTTACTTATACCGTCGATGACGGTAATGGGGGCACGGATACCGCCACAGTAACCGTGACGGTCGGTGCAGTGAATGATGCACCTGTAGCAACTGACGATACGGTGGGTACGGATGAAGATACCCCTGTTACTGTGGATGTACTGCCCAATGACAGCGATCCGGATGGCGATACGCTCACCGTCATTTCTGTGACCCAGGGAACCAACGGTACAGTGTCGATCGACCCGGTATCCGGTAATCCAGTCTATACACCGAATGCCGATTTCAACGGCACCGATACCTTCACCTACACCGTTGATGACGGTAACGGTGGGACCGATACCGCCACAGTCACTGTGACGGTCGGTGCGGTGAATGACGCGCCGGTTGCATCTGATGACAGTGTTGGAACCAATGAGGATACGCCCGTTACTGTGGATGTGCTGCCGAATGACAGCGATCCGGATGGGGACACACTCACCGTCATTTCTGTGACCCAGGGAACCAACGGTACAGTGTCGATCGATCCTGTCAGTGGGAACCCCGTTTACACCCCGAATGCCGACTTCAACGGCACCGATACCTTTACCTATACCGTCGATGACGGTAACGGTGGGACCGATACCGCTACAGTCACTGTGACGGTCGGTGCGGTGAATGACGCGCCTGTGGCCACCGACGACACAGTAGGTACTAACGAAGACACCCCTGTTACCGTTGATGTACTGCCGAACGACAGCGATCCGGATGGCGATACCCTCACAGTCGTATCCGTGACTCAAGGTGCTAACGGCAGTGTTGCTATCGATCCTGTCAGTGGTAACCCGATTTATACACCGAATGCCGACTTCAACGGCACTGATACCTTTACCTATAGCGTCGATGACGGTAATGGGGGCACGGATACCGCCACAGTCACTGTGACGGTCGGTGCGGTGAATGACGCGCCGGTTGCTTCTGATGACAGTGTTGGAACCAATGAGGATACCCCGGTTACCGTGGATGTACTGCCCAACGACAGCGATCCGGACGGCGATACCCTCACCGTCGTATCCGTGACTCAAGGTGCTAACGGCACTGTTGTCATTGACCCGATCAGTGGGAACCCCGTTTACACCCCGAATGCCGATTTCAACGGCACCGATACCTTTACTTATACCGTCGATGACGGTAATGGTGGAACCGATACCGCTACAGTCACTGTGACGGTAGGCGCTGTGAATGATGCCCCTGTGGCCACCGACGACACAGTGGGTACTAACGAAGATACCCCGGTCACCGTTGATGTGCTGCCGAACGACAGTGATCCGGACGGCGACACCTTGACTGTAGTCTCCGTGACTCAGGGAACCAATGGTACAGTGTCGATCGACCCGGTATCCGGTAATCCAGTCTATACACCGAATGCCGATTTCAACGGTACTGATACCTTTACCTACACTGTTGATGATGGAAATGGCGGTAGTGACACAGCTACGGTTACAGTTACTGTTGATCCAGTAAACGACCTCCCCGAAATTACTCCTGCCACAGCAGTTGTTTCGGAGGAAGGCCTGGCTGATGGTCTGCCCGATAGTTCGGGTTCTCCAACTGATACAACAGATAGTGCTAACGACAGCGGTAGTATGTCCGTCACAGACCTGGATGGGGATACCTTAACAGTATCACTGGCTGAACCTGGCTTCATTATGACATCATACGGACAGCCAATAACCTGGTCTGGAGATGGGACTAATATGCTGATAGGCTCAGCCGGTGGTTCAGAGGTTATACGCATAGCCATCGATCAGACCGGAAACTATTCGGTGGCACTGTCAAATCGGGTGGATCACCCGGTTATAGGTCAGGAGGATGTTCTCTCATTCGATGTTGATGTGACAGTCAATGACGGAACTGATAGCGTGTCTGCGCCACTCACAATTCAGATAGAGGACGATGCACCAAGCGTAAACAATGTAATAGCCAACATGCATATTGGCGTTGATTCATTGTCGATACAAAGTCTTGCAGCCGGTTGGACCAATCCTGTGTTCCTCAATGGAACGAGCTATGTAACCCAGCAGGATACAGATACAGATGGTTATACTGATAACCTGCTCTGGGGACGTGTCCCGAGTGGTGGGTCTCAATCAGGTTATATATTGATCGACAACTCAGCCTATACGGGGTCTGGTCAGAGTGTGCAGATTGGGGAATCTTTTAAACTGGCGGATTTTTCCCACAATAATTTTCCCATCTATAGTGGCTCATCGACATTGGATCAGGTCACCCTTACTATTGATATGGATGTGGTTGTCAACGGTATCGGTACAACCGTCCAGTTCGATGTCTTAATGGATCACAACGAGACACCAAATAGTGGTGCTGACCCAAGAGATATCATAACCTTGCCAACTCAGGCGGTAACGATCTCCATCGGTGGCCAGGAGTATGAGGTCAGGGTAGATGGGTTCAGGGATACCAATGGGCAGATCGTATCGACAATCCGTACCGATGAACAAGCGGTAAACCCGTTTGAGATCATGGGTAGTATCGTGTCCACCGATCCACTCCCTGTGGTGAATGGTAACGTTTCGAACGCAACGGGAGGTGATGGATCGGCAGCAGCCGTTGTTTGGGGAGATACATCAAGTCCATACGGTACTTTAACTGTCAATTCCAACGGGGATTATTCCTTCCAATTGAATCGGGAGACAAAGGATGGATTGGCACCCGGGGAAACAATTACTGATAACTTCAGTTATTCGATTACGGATGAAGATGGCGATGTCTCCAGTGCCACGTTGACCATATCAATCGGCGGTTACCAGAGTATCGATGGGTCGGCGGTGGCTGATGTTCTCAGAGGCAGCGGTGCAGATGAGTATATTGCCGGATATGAAGGCAATGATACCTTGATTGGTCGAGGCGGTGCCGATCTTCTGGATGGAGGTGATGGCAGTGATCAGCTGCGCGGTGGTTCAGGTAACGATACTCTGATATTCGATCCTGCTGATACACTACTCAACGGTAATGGAGGCTTCGACACACTGATTGCCCCAGATAACGATGATCTCGATTTCAGCAGTATATCCAGCATCAGAAACATAGAGCGGATCGACCTCACGGTAGGTGATCACGATATCCTCAACCTGAGTGTCGATGATGTATTGACGATGACAGATAACGATAACTTGTTGGAGATTCTGGGTGATAATTCTGACAGCGTGGAGCTGACGAACGATTGGCACGCTTCCGGAAACACGGTCACTCAGAATGGGCATACCTTCAGCGAGTATCTGAATGCGGACGATAGCGTGACCCTGTTGATCGAGGATCAGGTAAATGTGACCATCGTGTAATTAGAATCCACTTAACCCTCTTCACATAACACAGGGCCCCGTACGGGGCCCTTTTTTTTTATGCTAGGGAAAAACGTGGTTATAGGAAGATAATTTCACATAGATTTACCTCAGACAGCTTGATTCTTGATGGAGGCTGTGTGTTAATACCGCATGATCAGTATAACTGACTGTATTGCAAGCAAAAAATACATTGATCTCAGCGTGGTGACGAACGGTGTTGGATGACAGGTATTCATACGGACCTGTTTGTGAGTAGCGGTTAGCGGGGTTGTTCAGACCGTCCTCTATCGGCTGATGATCGAAGGTATGTTGCGTTTAAGTTCGCTGCTAAGATGCCGATACTGAATGATAATTGGTTCACAATAAATAAAAATTGGATTGATTTTAAGGTACCCAATGGTTGGCAAATTGCTAGTAAAATTTGGTTTAACGGCCCTGCTCATTGTTACTTTCAGCCACGCAAATGCTTTGACTCTGCGTGACGCAGTGGAACATGCCATCAAAACTAATCCGGAGGTCCTGGTCGAGTCCAGTCAACACCTTTCCAGGTTGGACGAATTGGATCAGGCGAAGGCCGGCTATAAGCCCTCGATAGACTTGGCTGCGGCTACAGGTTATGAGCGTACAGACAATAATTCAACCCGGGCAAGCGGTGAGGATCATCGCTCACTGACACGCAAGGAAGCCAGCCTGACCCTGAGTCAAATGCTGTTTGATGGTTTTGCCACGAAAAGCGAGGTGGAGCGTCAAAATGCCAGGGTGAAAGCGCAGAGAAGGGTACTTGAGAGTACCAGTGAACAACTTGGACTCAAAGCGGTAGACACCTATATAAAAGTCCTTCTGCACCGTGACCTGATGGCGCTGTCATCGGAGAACCTTCAGGCTCACGCAAGGATCTATGATCAGGTTGAGCTGCGGAGCAATTCCGGGGTAGGCAGGTCTTCAGATCTGGCCCAAATCACTGGCCGGCGTGCATCCGCGTCAGCAAACATGCTATCCGATGAGGTGAATCTGAAAGATGCGGAGACCAACTTTCTTCGTGTAGTGGGACTGCTTCCCCGATCACTTGAGCCCATGGAGCCTGTCGACGGTATGCTACCCAAGAACCAGGATGAAGCCATACAGCTCGCGCTTGAGAATCATCCCACGTTGAGGTCAGCGAATGCCGATGTGATGGCTGCGATTGCACAGCAGAAGGCAGCCAAGAGCGCCCTCTATCCACGTCTGGATCTTGAGCTTGGAGCAAGATATGGCGACGATCTTGATGGCGTAGAGGGACGTGATGACGACGTCACGGCGATGTTGCGCTTACGCTACAATCTCTTTGCTGGCGGTAAAGACCGCGCACGTAATTCGCAGAATGCCCATCTGGTCAACGAGGCCAAAGAGATACGCAACAATACCTACCGCCAAGTTGTCGAGAGCATCAGATTGTCATGGGCTGCTTATGACGTTACCCAAAAGCAACTGCGATTTCAGCAAGAGCATGTGCTCGCCAGTGAAAAGACCCGCGATGCCTATGCCAAGCAATTCAATCTGCGCAAGCGATCACTACTCGATTTGCTCGATACCGAGAACGAGTTGTATGAAGCGAAGAGAGAAAAAACCAAAACCTGGTATGACCATCAACTCTCCCAGTATCGTCTTTTAGTTGGAGTCAATAAGCTAAAAGAACGCCTCGGTATCACGCTGCAGTTATCACCTGGCAGTGCAGAAGAGCTGCATAAGTCATATAGCGAAGTCGCTGATCAAAGCGCTGTAATGGATGAGGTGGCGCCACTGAGGTCTATTCTGCACCAACCCGTTTCATTGCAATAACAAGCAATATCCCTGTACCTGCTACATCAATACATCATTTTAGCTTTTCTGGAAGGATTTGTTATCGGATTGTTATATTCCGGTACTTCCCCGCTGCATCCATCTGCTAGGATTGTGCGTAGATCAAAAAACGCACAACGTCTAATAAGGTAGATACCAATGAACTCCCGTAAACTGATCCTCTTGCTTGTGGTGGCACTGCTGGTGTTCATCTTTTTTCTATTTGATCTTGATAAGATTTTAACCCTTGACTATTTCAAGGCACAGCGTGATGGCATAATTGCCTGGAAGGACTCAAATCCGCTACTGGCCACGCTTGTTTTCTTTCTCGTCTATGTGGCAGTGACCGCGCTATCACTCCCTGGTGCGGCAGTCATGACCTTGGCTATCGGTGCTGTATTCGGACTGCTCTGGGGATTTGTACTGGTCTCCTTCGCTTCGACTGTCGGTGCCACCCTGGCGTTTCTGATAGCACGTTTTCTGCTTAGGGACACGGTGCAGGATCGCTATGGCGATCGTCTGAAAGCGATCAATGAAGGTATGCGAAAGGACGGGGCATTCTATCTCTTTACCCTGAGGCTGGTTCCGATTTTTCCCTTTTTCATTATCAATCTGTTGATGGGATTGACTCCCATCCGCACCTGGACCTTCTACTGGGTCAGCCAGATTGGCATGTTGGCGGGGACACTGGTCTACGTAAATGCCGGGACCCAGCTTGCCACCCTTGAATCGGCTTCCGGTATTCTCTCGCCAGGATTGGTCGGTTCCTTTGTTCTGCTTGGCATCTTTCCCCTGTTGGCGAAAAGGGCTGTCTCGCTGCTGAAGCAGAAGAAAGCACTGCAGGGCTGGGAGCGCCCAGACGCTTATGATCGCAACCTGGTGGTGATCGGAGGCGGTTCCGCGGGACTGGTCTCCGCCTACATAGCCGCAGCGGTGAAATCGAAGGTAACGCTGATCGAGAAACACAAGATGGGGGGGGACTGCCTAAATACCGGTTGCGTGCCCTCCAAGGCGTTGATCCGCAGTGCACGCATACTCAGTCAGAGCCGACGCGCAAAGGAGTGGGGATTTGATAGCATCGATGTCAGGTACAACTTTCATAACATCATGGAGCGGGTACAGAAGGTGGTTAAAGAGGTTGAGCCCCACGACTCCGTGGAGCGTTATACAGGATTGGGTGTCGATGTTATCGAAGGCGAGGCAAGGATCACCTCCCCCTACAGTGTTGAAGTCAATGGCATAGAGTTACGTACACCCCACATCATCGTAGCCACCGGTGCCGCACCTTTCGTACCGCCGATCGCCGGTATCGATAAACTCGAATATCTGACCTCGGATAATCTCTGGCAGCTGCGGGAATTGCCGGAACGCCTTTTGGTATTAGGTGGCGGTCCCATCGGTTGTGAGCTGGCACAGGCCTTCGCCCGATTCGGCAGCCGTGTCTCTATTGTCGAGATGATGCCCAGATTGATGATCCGGGAAGATGAGGATGTTGCGGATCTGGTGGCCGAGCGATTCAAAGAGGAGGGCATCAACCTGCTGCTCGGGCACAAGGCCGTGGAGTTTATCAATGGGAAAAACCTGCTGATCTGTGAACATCAGGGGGAGCAGATAGAGGTTGCCTTTGATCAGGTCCTGGTAGCAGTGGGCAGAAAGGCAAACAGCAACGGATTCGGTCTCGAGGATCTCAATGTCGCACTCAACCCAAACGGCACTATTGAGACAGACGAGTATCTGCAGTCATCCATTCCCACAATTTATGCCTGTGGCGATGTGGCAGGTCCCTACCAGTTCACCCATACCGCCGCTCATCAGGCCTGGTACGCGGCAGTTAACAGCCTGTTCGGGGTGTTTCGTCGCTTCAGGGTTGACTACTCTGTGATCCCGTTTGCTACCTTCACAGACCCTGAAGTGGCGCGGGTGGGACTCAATGAGCGGGAGGCAGCGGAGCAGGGTGTAGAGTTTGAAGTGACGAAATTCGATCTCTCTGAACTGGATCGGGCGATTGCGGAAGGCGAGGCCCACGGTATGGTGAAAGTGTTGACGCCCCCTGGCAAGGATCGTGTTCTAGGCGCCACTATCGTGGGTGAAAATGCAGGGGAGCTGATCGGTGAATTCACCGCAGCGATGAAGCATGGTTTTGGATTGAACAAGATTCTCGGCACAATTCATATCTACCCGACACTCTTCGAAGCCAACAAATATGTTGCCGGTGCCTGGAAGCGCGCCCATGCACCTGAAAAGGTACTCTCATGGCTGCAGCGTTATCATGCCTGGCGACGGGGATAGGGCAGATGAGTGGGCCGAGTCGGTGGTAGATACCCACTGTCTCTTTGGGGCGGTGTGCTCAGTTAAGGGCGCTGATTTGTGATATTCTGCTGCCGTGGTTGATGTAATATCCAGGGTAAGAGCATGCTGTTACGCCAAATAATCGTCGTTTTCTTAATCCTGCCCCTGACACTACTTGCCGATTCCTCCTGGCAAGGCCAATTGCAGGACGGCAGCCGTATCTCGATCGATCCCAATACCAACAAAGTGACCCGTAGCGCTGAAGGAGAGAGCACCCCGCTGTGGGACGGTGTGCATAAGCTGGACAATGGCGCGGTTATCATTGTACGAGATGGAGTCGTTGTGAAGGACAGGGTCGTTATAGAAGCCCAGCGGGAACAGGAGCGCGATCGCCTCAATGCCGCTTGCATGCAACTGGTAAGGAAGGTGTGTGGAGTTCACAACGAGTGTGACGCCAATCCCGCCTGCGATCCGGCACGTCAACTACTGGCAATGGAGCAGAGCGAGCTTAGCAGCAGTTGGACTGGCGATGTGCTTGAAAGCTCGACTCAATGCCTCGAGGCATTGGGCAACGAGAGCTATTTTCAACCCTGTACAAAGCGTCTCTCTGGAAACTTGACACCCTGCGAAAAGCTAAGCATCAAGGTTTGTGGTGATGAGAATCAATGTGCCGCCAGAGAGGCCTGTGATGCCGCCCGTCAACTCATCTCGATGGAACAGCAGGATATGCACAGTGTGCCCGGGGGCTTCACCTACGCAAGCGCACAATGTCGCGATGCATTGGCCGGCAATACCGACTACTTCAGTTCATGTGAGTAGATCAACGGCGAAACAACCATATAATCACGGAGATCAATGCACTCGCCAGCAACAGACTGGTAAGCGGCAGATAGAGACGATAATTCTCACGTTCCACCACGATATCACCAGGCAGTCGGCCGAAAGGCAGTTTGCCCAGCCAAGGCCAGAGCAGGCCAAGCAGGAGCGCTGCGATAGCCAGGCCAAATAGAAATTTTTGCATGGCCGATAGCTTACTCCCTGGTCACTCTCCCATCCAACTCAACAGCTTACAGTGTCGATAAGCTTGACATTCAGTAAACGAAACCGGCGGCATAATAATCAACAAGATATACCGCTGTTGTTGAATATTACCGATTATCGCTGTTTTTTTGACACAAGAGCCGTCGGTTATTTTTACAATGGCTTGAGCGGTTTGTAATAAATATATAAAAAATCATTGACAATCAATGTATTAGCATGTGTTGGCAACCTTATTGCAGGAGGTATGGTAAGGAATCGGAACGGAGATGTACGATGCGTCAAGCGAGACAACAGCGGATAACCTGGCCTGAAGATCCAGCCTGGCCAGATCCATATGATACAGACCCATACGACCTGAACCGCTGATCGATCCAGAGCCAACTGCCCCCTCACGGCTTGATTATCGGCAGCTGGCGTGATGCAGCGCCAGCGTCTGTCGGTACAGATAACTTCCTTCCCTGGAGATTGCATGCAACCGCATCGTGCCGGTATAGATCGGTGGTGTGACGACCAACCAGAGATGAATCGGTAGTGTCGGCAGGCAAAAAAAACCCGGCAGGGGATGCCGGGCATATAATGATCACTTTTGAGGGAGAAGTGATTGGATTAATGAATAAACAGACCCCCGTTCACCGGCAGGTTAGCGCCAGTGATATAGGTGCTGCCTTCGTCCGCTAGGAATGCGACGGCATGGGCGATCTCTTCCGGCTGCCCCATGCGGCGCATGGGTATGCCGCTGACGATGGCGTCGCGGACGTCGTCGCGCATCGCCTCAGTCATTGCTGTCTCGATATAGCCCGGGGAGACGGTGTTGATGGTCACACCCTTTGCAGCACCTTCATAGGCCAGTGCCATGGTGAAACCATGCAGACCCGCCTTTGCCGCGGAGTAGTTTACTTGGCCAAATTGCCCACGCTGGCCGTTGACGGAAGAGATGTTGATGACCCGACCGAAGCCGCGCTCGACCATGCTGTTCCATACCGGGCTGGTGACATAAAAGGCACTGCTCAGGTTCGTGTCGATAACGGCGTCCCACTGATCCACACTCATCTTCTTCATGGTGCTGTCACGGGTGATGCCTGCACAGTTGACCAGAATGTCCACAACCCCGAATTTTTCGACGATGGCGCCCATCAAGGCCTCACCGCCTTCGGGGGTGGAGACGTCACCTGCGATTACCGCAGTCTCGGCTCCTTTGGATTTCATATCACCAACCCAGGCATCGATGCGGTCGACTTCCGAAGGATGACAGGTAGCGACCACTTTGGCGCCCTCATTGGCAAGGCGTAAACAGACGGCACTACCAATTCCGCCCATACCACCGGTTACGACGGCGACTCTATCTTTACAACACATTCTTAAACATTCCTCTAGCTATCGCATGACTCAATCCTGTCAGTCATTCGCGCAGAGTGGGGATGGCTGACAGGATTGAGTTGTGGAGAGAGCGGCGGTATCGCCGCCGGCTCCTACCACAATTCAAACTGATGATATCAGGCAGCCTTTTCGACAGCCTTGGTAACCTGCTCGTTGACGGAGGAGAGGCTGCTCTCGAACCAGGCACGAACCTCTTCACCGGTCTTCTGACTCAGTTCAACCGCGTCACGGGTATTGGATACCATCTCTTCGCCGATTTTACGGGTCAGATCCATCTGGCTGCGAACCACCTCGTGGTAGTCCTTGGCTTCTGAGACCAGTTTGATCTGCTCCATGCTGGAGTTCATCATGCTGGTGTAGGCAGCGATCTGCTTGTCCACTGCAGTGTTCCAAGCCTTCAGGGTGATGTCGGTGAGCTGACGGAAACTGTCGTAGCCCTTGCTGTTGATTTCGCTGATCATCTCGATGTTTTCTTTCGCCTTGGTCATGGTCGTATGCTCCTTGAGAGTTAATTGTGCAATGCAACATTGTTGCGTTGCAGCATAGGACGCCTGGAGCAAGTTGTCAAGTAAAATTTGTGCGCCGCACAAAAAATATCGGGATGTAACCAGTCGGATCTTGGTTATGCTACTGACGATACCTGGTTTGAGTAGAAAATATATAATAAAAACAAAAAGATATAATTGATGTCATCTGTAGATGATTGAGGCTGAGATCTAGCTCTTGTCAGACTTGCCTGACTTGACTCCGGTTGAGCTGAAGAAGCTTTTTTGTAGATCTGTCCACATTTTCATGTTCTGTTGGGCCATATTGGTCATGGCGCTGAAGGGGTCTTCTCCCAGGTTTTGTCTGAACTGCTCCTGTTGCTGGGTGAAGAGGCTGAGACTCTGTTCCAGATAGCGCCCGAAGATGCCCTGGAGTGTGCCGCCGTAGAAACGGATGATCTGGGAAAGCATGTTGGCGGTGAATAGTGGTTCGCCGCCCGATTCCGACTCGAGAATGATCTGCAGCAGGATATTTCGGGTGATGTCTTCTTCCGTGGTGGAATCGATTACCTTGATCGCGGCACCGCTGATAATCAGCTGGCGCAGCTGGGTGAGGGTGATGTATTTGCTCTCTTCGGTGTCGTAGAGACGCCGGTTGGGGTACTTCTTGATGATCCGCTCGGACATGGGAAATCGCTTACTTTTAGTGGAACTGCCGGCCAGTGTACCCCAATCCGGGGCGGGAACAGAAACGGATTGGGGCCATGTGGTTGAAGTGAGGAGCGGTTCGATGGCTGAGCAGATGATAAACAGGCATGTTTTGACCCCCTCTCCCTGGCCCTCTCCCGCAAGGAGAGAGGGGAGTTACCCGGAGAGCCGGGTGCCTCCAAAAGCCCCTCTCCCGCAAGGGGAGAGGGGAGTTACCGGGAGAGCCGGGTGCCTCTAAAAGCCCCTCTCCCCTTGTGGGAGAGGGGTTGGGGAGAGGGGTTGGGGAGAGGGGTAATCAATGACGAATCCAGTGGGGCAGAGCTCCACCAAATGGAGGCCTAATCAGGCCTTCTCAACCGCCATGGCAACACCCTGACCACCACCGATGCAGAGGGTGGCGAGACCCTTCTGAGCACCGCTGTGCTGCATTTCGTGGAGCAGAGTCACCAATACCCGGCAACCGGAGGCACCGATGGGGTGGCCCAGGGCGATGGCGCCGCCATGGACATTGACCTTAGACATATCCCAGCCCATCTCCTTGTTGACACACATGGCCTGGGCGGCGAAGGCCTCGTTGGCCTCGATACGGTCCAGGTCGTCCACCGACCAGCCGGCCTTCTCCAGGCACTTGCTGGAGGCGGGGATGGGGCCGGTGCCCATGATGGCCGGGTCGACGCCGGCGGAGGAGAAGGCGACGATCCTGGCCATCGGGGTCAGGCCCAGCTCGTTGGCCTTGTTCTCGGACATCACCATCACCACGGCGGCACCGTCGTTGATGCCGGAGGCGTTGCCGGCGGTCACCGTGCCCTCCTTGGAGAAGGCGGGACGCAGCTTGCCCAGTTTCTCTGCCGTGGTGCCGGCGCGTGGGAACTCGTCCTTATCGAAAACGATGGGGTCGCCCTTGCGTTGGGGGATCTCGATGGGAACGATCTCGTCGTCGAAGCTGCCGGCGTTGAGGGCTGCCTCGGCCTTCTGCTGGGAGCCGGCTGCGAATGCGTCCTGTTCGTCGCGGCTGAAACCGAACTTGGTGGCGATGTTCTCGGCGGTGGTACCCATATGGTAGTTGTTGAAGGCGTCCCAGAGGCCGTCCACGATCATGGTGTCGACCATCTTCCAGTCGCCCATCTTTGAGCCGTTGCGGGAGTTGGGCAGCACATGGGGGGAGCGGCTCATGTTCTCCTGGCCGCCGGCGATGACGATTTCGGCGTCGCCGCAGGCCACCGCCTGCATGGCCAGATGGACCGCCTTGAGGCCGCTGCCGCAGACCTTGTTGATGGTCAGGGCCGGGGTCTCCACCGGAAGGCCGGCGGCAAGGCTGGTCTGGCGTGCCGGATTCTGCCCGCTACCGGCGGTAAGTACCTGGCCGAGGATCACCTCGTCCACCTGTTCCGGGGCGATCCCGGTCTTCTGCAGCAGGCCGGCGATCACCTTCGCCCCCAGTTCATGAGCGGGAATTCCCGCCAGGCTGCCTCCGAATGTACCTATAGCGCTGCGCGCGGCAGCGACGATGACGATATTCTCACTCACGATCTGAAATCCTCTCTTGATTGATGGATAGTTGGTTCTGCTCTTTATTCGTGATCCGCTTATACAACCCGTGATACTGGGTTGTTACGGCTTTCTTGTGCGGCTCGGTGCAAGTTGTAGCAAAAAATGTTGCAGCGCACAAATTTTATTGCTAGCTTAATAAAAAGACAGCATCGACAGGCCTTTGCAAATCCTCCTTCATGAGCACCTGATGATCGGATTTCAGCGGGCTGTTTAAGCACAGCAATCGACACCACAACAGGACCACACCCAATGAGTGATTCAACATTCTGGAACGAGGACTGGATGAAAACCCAGCAGAAGTACTGGGAAAACTGGAGCGAAATGAGCCGCAAGGCCATGGGCCTCGAGAAACCTACAAAATCGCCCTTGGAGAGTGCGATGGAGCATTGGTGGCAAGGTGTTGCCCCGGGTACCAACGATTTCAACCAGGACTTCATGAACAAGATGATGGAGCAGAGCCGGAGTTTCTTCCGCATGGCGGAGAGCTACTACCTGAATGCGGGAGAGAGTCAGAACTGGCTCGATGCTACCAATCGCACCATCAACGATCTGCAGAAGATGTTCTCGGGTAACCTGGAGGGTATCTTCAGCGGGGCGGAGAATGTCGGCGACGATGCCCTGCACAAGATGATGGCTTTCTGGGAGATGCCGTTTGACAACTGGCAACGGATGGTCTCTTCGCTCTCCCTGGTACCAGGCGACCTGCTGCGCAACATGCCCCATAACGACGGTATCGAGCGCTTTCTCAGTGCACCCGGCCTCGGATACATGCGCGAGGAGGAGGGTCAGTACAAACAGTTGATGCAGCGGGTGGTGAGCTATCAGCGGGCACTGACCGAGTATATGCGCTTCTTCTCCAATCTGGGCATGTTGTCGGCCAACCGACTCCGTGAAAAGGTTCAGGAAATTGTCGATGACGGCAAACAGATCGAATCCGCACGCGGTCTCTACGATCTCTGGGTCAGCAGTAGCGAGGAGGTCTATGGCGAGCAGGTGATGACCCCCGAGTATGCGAAGATCCACGGCAAACTGGTCAATGCATTGATGGCGGTGAAGCAGAAGCTGAGCCACCTGGTTGACGAGACCCTTGGGGGTTTCAATATGCCGACCCGCCGTGAGCTGCGCACATTGCAGGATCGGCTCCAGGAGTCCCGTCGGGAATACAAGGCATTGAGGGCTGAAGTGGAGTTGCTGAAAGAGCAGGTGATGGAGTTGCGCAAGCCGGTTGCCGGGAAGCGCGATTCGGGCCAAGCCTCGACAGCCGCGATGAAACCGGCGAAGAAAAAGGTCAGCAAGAAGAAGGCCGTAGCCAAAGGTGGCAAAAGCTGATTCGAGTACCAGACTCAACTAGCAAAGAGAAACATATATCCCAATGACGTTTGGAACCGAGGAGAACAGACGTGCAACCATTTAATCTACGCCCCGACCAGCTCGCCGAAGAGATGCTCGACTACAGCCGTAAGCTCGGTAAGGGCTGCCAAAACCTGATGAATGCGGAGAAGATCGATACCGGCGTAACGCCCAAGGTTGAGGTCTACGCCGAAGACAAGCTGCGACTCTACCGCTACGAGGCACCTGCCGATGTGGTTCAGAGTAAAACTCCAACTCTGATTGTCTATGCCCTGGTAAATCGACCGTACATGACCGACCTGCAGGAGAACCGCTCCACCGTAGCCAACCTGTTGGCGGCAGGACAGGACGTCTATCTGATCGACTGGGGTTATCCCGACGAAGCGGATCGTTCGCTGACGATGGATGACTATATCAATGGCTATATGGATCGCTGTGTCGATGTGGTTCGTAAACGCCACAAGCTCGATAAGATCAATATCCTTGGGATCTGCCAGGGCGGCGCCTTCAGCCTCTGCTATGCCTCACTGCATCAAGACAAAGTTCAGAACCTGATCACAATGGTCACCCCGGTCGACTTCAAGACCCCTGACAACATGCTCTCAGCATGGGCGCAAGACATCGATGTCGACATGATGATCGATACCATCGGCAACGTACCGGGTGAACTGCTCAACTGGACCTTTCTCTCCCTCAAACCCTTCAGCCTGACAGGGCAAAAATACCTCAGCATGGTGGATGTATTGGAGGATGAGGATAAGTTGAAGAACTTCCTGCGCATGGAGAAGTGGATCTTCGACAGCCCGGACCAGGCCGGAGAGACTTTCCGCCAGTTCATCAAGGATTTTTACCAGAACAACGGCTTCCTCAGTGGGGGTGTGAAGATCGGTGGCCGTAGTATCGATCTGCAGAATATCACCTGTCCGGTGCTCAATATCTATGCAGAGCAGGACCATTTGGTTCCACCCGATTCATCCCGCGCGTTGCGCGATCTGACCAGTTCCAAGGACTATACCGAGCTCTCCTTCCCTGGCGGTCATATCGGTATCTACGTCAGCGGTAAGGCGCAAAAACAGGTACCGCCGGCAATCGGCAAGTGGCTGGACGATCGTACTTGAACGGCTCAACACTATGATCCTCCGCCGGTAGTTTCTACCGGTTTCTTAGGGGTGCCGCCCGGCACCCCTTTTTTTTTCGCTGCAGCTTCCATCCAAGGCAATCTTGATTGAGATTGCCTTGAACGAAATGGATCACTCCGTGTTGGTTGTCTGCTAGGATGTGCCCTATAAAATAAGCAGAACTGGGAAACATCGGTAAATGGAAACAAAGACAGAGTATTCAAGTGAAATATCGAGCTGGCTTCAGGAGTTCATGCGCCAGGACTCCTCCAGCGGCATTCTGCTGATTTTTGCCGCTATATTGGCATTGGTATTGGAGAACTCACCACTCAGCGGATTTTACGACGCGCTGCTCGATACCCCGGTGGAGATTCGTATCGGTGAGCTCCATTTGGCAAAACCGTTGCTGCTGTGGATCAACGATGGTTTGATGGCGGTCTTTTTCATGCTGATCGGCCTCGAGGTCAAGCGGGAGTTTATGGAGGGAGAGCTCTCGAGTCTGGATCAGGTCATACTGCCCGGCCTCGGCGCCATAGGCGGCATGCTGGTACCAGCGGCCATCTATTATGTGTTGAACCAGGGCGATGCCGTGGCACTGAACGGTTGGGCAATTCCAGCTGCCACCGATATCGCCTTCGCACTTGGGGTCATCTCGCTGCTGGGAAGAAGGGTACCTATCTCCCTGCGGGTCTTCCTGATGGCCTTGGCGATCTTCGATGACCTGGGTGCGATCGTCATTATCGCTATTTTTTATACCGCAGATCTCTCCGTAAACAGTTTGATAATCGCCCTGGTCGCGATTGCTATCCTCATTGGCATGAATATATTTCATGTCTCTCGGGTGTCGGCATATGTGGTAGTGGGAGTGATTCTCTGGATCGCGGTGCTTAAATCGGGTGTTCACGCCACCCTGGCCGGGGTGATCATTGGATTTGCGATTCCCCTCAAGGATGCCAAGAACAGCGAGCGCTCCCCGCTTCGCGAAATGGAGCATGGCTTGCACCAGTGGGTGGCTCTGGTAATCGTGCCGGTTTTCGCCTTTGCCAACGCGGGAGTCCCTCTCTCCGGCCTGAGCCTCGGATCACTGCTTGAACCCATTCCCTTGGGGATCGCCGCAGGCCTCTTTCTGGGCAAGCAGGTCGGCATTATGCTGTTTTGTGGCGTAGCCATCGTGCTCGGTTTCGCCAAGTTACCGAACGGTGCGAGTTGGTCGGGATTTTATGCAACCACTGTGCTTTGTGGCATAGGCTTCACCATGAGTCTCTTTATCGCTTCGCTGGCGTTCGAGCAGGGGGGCGACAGCTCCATCATCATGGGAGATCGTATAGGCATACTGCTAGGTTCAGGGCTCTCCGCGGTGGTGGGATATCTGATTTTGAAATTGTTCAATCCTGCAGCTGCAACCAGGAAAGCCAAAACCCCGGAAACAGGTTGAGTGTCCTATCTGGCCGTCTCCACAGCGTCATACCCGGCATCGGGGTATGGTTCAGTGCGTTGAGTTTGAGTCAATCGCCCCCAGATGCGTCTCGGCACAGATATAGCGCAGTGTCTCCTCATCGAAAGAGTGGGCTTCTATCTTGCACAGCGAAAAGATCTTCTCACCGCTGCAGATATTGCCTTTGATCAACATGCGTAGCTGATCGCGGCTGATGGGAAACCAGGGAAAACGGTCGAAGATGGCAGCGGCAGTCGCGGGTGCGATTACCGGTACCGGCAGCATGAGTTTGTTTCTGCCCAGGGTATTGGCGATGGTTTTGAGAATCGCTTTCCAGCTCAGGTTTCGCGGACCGCCCAGGGTATAGATTCCGGCATGGGTTTCAGGCATGTCGAGTACCGTGACGAAACTCTCCGCCACATCCTCCACATGTACCGGAGAGAGCTGAAAACCGCCTGGGTTGCTGGGCAGCAGGCCTTCGTAGAATAGCGGAGCGGGGAGGGGGGAGTCGATGATGTCACGCTTCAGCATGGAGACGAACTCAAGCCTTCCGTGGGGATCACCGAAGATTACCGAGGGGCGGAACACCGTCCAATCGAGGCCGCTGCCGAGGAGGTATTTTTCCGCGGCGGCTTTGGTTTTCTGGTAGGGTGTCAAACCGTGTTCGACGCCATTTGCACTCATCAGGAGAAAACGTTTTACGCCGAGTTCTTTGGCGATTGAGGCAGCTTTTACGGCTCCTTCATACTGAAGTTTCTCAAAGGTAATCCCCTTCGACGGATACTCCCTGAGTATGCCGATGTTGTAGATCACCGCATCGACCCCGCTCAGCAGCTTGTGCACTGAATCGTTGTCTTCGATAGCCCCATTCAACCATTCATAGGGCGGGTTGTGGTTTTGTATATGAGGAGAGTCCTTTCTGATCAGGAGCCTGGGTGTGTGACCGTGTTGCAACAACTTCTCGGTCAGATAGTTACCGACAAAACCAGTGCCGCCCAAGAGTGCCGCTTTCATGTCGCTTCCCCCTGTCTAGGTCCGGGTAGTAGGTTCATTGTAATAGAGATTTGTAAATCCAGGGTGAGAAAAAGGCTCAGAAAATCGCTCCTAGAAAGTATTGTCCAGTTTGAACGATCCGAATCTCATCTATAAACGGCTATATTCTCAGACACTGTTTTTACTAATATTGTCCCTAGATCATTTGTGACGGAATGTGGAATGGCCTTTGAAAGACTAAGGTATATCCTTAATGCGCTTGCCCGGGAAACATACCGGCTTGATGTCGGCAGACCTGCTCCCTGCTTCAGGTTGCCGGATCAGAGCGGCAAAATCCATGACCTTACGGCATATAGGGGGCGGTGGCTGGTACTCTACTTCTACCCAAAAGACGACACCCCTGGCTGCCGGGTTGAGGCCTGCAGCTTTCAGCAGGACCTGAGTCGATTCAGTAAGATGGGCGTTGCATTGCTGGGAGTCAGTACAGACCCGATCTCCAGCCATCTGAAATTCGCAGCGAAGTTCAATATCTCATTCCCCCTGCTTGCGGATGAAACGGCAGAAGTAGCGGCAAGCTATGGTTCTCTCTTCAAGCTGGGTCCATTGAAGTTCGCCAAGCGACGCACCTTTATTATCGATCCCGATGGGATGATCGCAGAGGCTTTTCACGAGGTGGATCCCGAGCAGCACAGTGAAGAGGTGGCTGAGGCGCTGTTGAAATTGGATGCCGCAACATCCTGACCGAGACTCCCAATGGATGGGATCAGCGAAAGGGAATCTGCCGTTTGCGCAGGGCCTCCTGCAATGCACTGAATGCCTTGGTGAGATCACCCCTGCCTCGTAACCCCAGTTCTACAAGGCTGTTATTCCCAAGCCTGGGAAGACTGTATGGTTTGACTTCTGGAAACTGCTCATTGAGATGTTCCATAATCTCGACAAGCCTGCTCTCTGGGGTGTCAATAACCTGCACCGAGCATTCCCTCAAGCCCTCACCGGTCGAGGGGTAGAACTGTTCGACCACCCACTCGGCCATTGGCCAGGCCATCTCCGGAAAGCCAGGCAGAAAATAGTGTTTATTGATGCAGAACCCGGGGATTCGGTTGATGGGATTGGGGATGATTTCGGCACCACTCGGCAATACCGCCATCTGGATTCTGGTTGGATAGGCTGCCTCTCCAAAGCGCTCCTCGATCAATGCCACCGCCTCGGGGTGGGGCTGAAGCGGTACCCCGGCTGCCACAGCCGCGCTGTTCCGGGTGAGGTCATCGGGGGTTGCGCCGATACCGCCACAAACGAAGACTGGCAGGGGTTCCGACATGGAAAATCTGAAATGTTCAACGAGGGTACGACTCTCGTCGGGAAGAAACCAGCAACGCTGCAGCTGATGGCCTCTGCGCCCCAGCATTTTGCGAAATTGCGAAAGGTGCCCATCCTCCCGGGTACCCAGGAGAAGCTCATCTCCGATAATGATCAAACCAAAAGAGTTGTGCACAGCGGTTGCAGAGCCTGGTTTTTTGTCGCTTGTCAATAGTAGAAAGATTATAGAGGTTTTAACTACCTTATTATTGCTCCCAGTTGCCGACTCGCTTTTCGCACCGTTGACTGCGAGCATCATTGGCTTCATTCCAGCGGATGATATCTCGTCTATCCTAAGGGATAACAGAGTACAACCTGGTGAGGACAAACAAGAGGGTAGGGTATGCTGGAAAGCAGACTGCGAATTCTTCAAGCGATGCCGATTTTCGGTGCCGTGAATGAAGCCACCCTGGAACTGATACTCGACCAGGCGAAGATAGTGGAAGTTGCAAAGGGTGGTTATTATTTCCGCGAAGGCGATCTGGATAACTCACTCTATATACTCGAACGGGGCCGGGTTGTGGTCTACAGGCATTGGGAGGAAAAGCGCTATAAACTCAGGGAGCTGAGCGAGGGAGATTGTTTCGGTGAAATGGCATTGATGGATTTTCAACCACGTAGCGCGGAAGTCGTGGCACTGGAGGAGAGTTCGGCAATCCAGGTCACAGCAGCACAGCTTGGAGAGCTCTATAAATCCGACTCGGAGCAGTATACCTTGATCTATATGAATCTCGGCAGAGAGGTTTGCAGGCGCCTGAGAGATGCCGATTCAAGGCTCTTTGTTCATGAAATAAATGAACAAAGGGATCTTTAGGTAACTATAGGATACGCCTGATTGGTCGGTCAGATTGCATTTCTCAACCCGAGGGAGTCAGGATGGGGTTGGAGGTAGATCTGTCTCGCCATATATTCGTCCGGGTGGTGTCTGAAGTAGTGCCTGAATAGGGTTATCGGCACGACCAGCGGCGTTTCACCCCGTCGGTAGGCTTCGATGCTGGCGGACAATTCCCTTTTGTCATCACTGCCGATGCGTTTTTTCAGATAACCCATGATATGCTGCAGCACATTGACGTGTCGCTTGCGCGTCACCCGCCGTTTCATGGCGGGCATCAACTCATGAATATAGTTATCGGCGATCCTTTTTATATCGCTTTTCGAAAGGTTGGAAAGAAGTCTGCCTAGGCGCTGATAAGCAGCCTGCGAATGGGACATGACAAGGTATTTATGGTCAGTGTGGAAGGCTATCAACCTCGCAGCAGTCAGGCCTGAGGCATGTAGTTTGTGCCAACGCTGATAGGCGTAGACTCGGTTGATAAAATTCTCTCTGAGCACGGCATCGTTGAGGCGACCTTCTTCTTCAACTGGAAGTAGAGGCCGTTGCTCCATGAGTACGCGGGCAAATGCCCCAGTACCCTTCCTCACACAGTGGCCTCCATTCTCAGCATAGACCTTGACCCTCTCCATGCCGCAACTGGGTGAGTTCTTTTTCAATATATAACCGCTGATCTCGTCTAGCAGGTTGACCTGGTCAGCCGCATAATCTGCCATCCGCTCGGTAACGTCAACGCCGGAGTCCTGGACACCAACCAGACGCGGGTGCCGTGGATTGCCTATAAGGTGAATCATCGGCCTGGGAACGCCTAGACCAATAGCCGCTTCCGGGCAGACCGGTAAGAACTCAACCACGTTGCCCAACGACTCGGTTATAAACCTGTCCCTTTTATGTCCGCCATCGTAGCGCACATTGTGACCAAGCAGGCAGGCACTGACACCGATTATTGGCTGATCCGAAAGAATCGTTTTTACAGTCATACCTAATATCCTGATGCTGTCCGGCAGTTCTTGCAACTAGTGCTGAGAATTTTAGTCGTGGTTAATCGGGGACTACCACTTGATTAGTGCTTAAATAGGCCGGTTTTTCAATCAGCATGGTTGCGCCTTTCATTCTGCTTCCCTGTTCGGTAGAGGGTATAATGGTAACGAATTTGGGTATATAGGAATGGTTAGATGAGCTCACAGCAGACAGCCTATGAAAGAATTGGCGGTGAGACGGCGGTCAGGGCATTGGTCGACAGGTTCTACGATCTGATGGATCAAGAGGCAGAACTCAAGGGGCTGCGTGAGCTGCATGCGAAAAGCCTGAAGATGTCGCGGGAAAAGCTGTTTCTGTTTCTCTCCGGCTGGCTTGGCGGTCCCGACCTCTATGTACAGAAATATGGACACCCGCGACTGCGTGCCAGGCACCTACCCTTCAGCATAGGCATCGAGGAGAGGAATCAATGGATCTCCTGTATGCGTCGTGCGATGTCCGAGATGGATCTTGATGAAAGACTGCAGGCGGAGCTGGGTCAGGCATTTTTCCGCACCGCGGACTTTATGCGCAACAGACCGGAGGCGGAGCACGATGAACAGTCCACAATTTTGCCCGCTTCGGAGCAATAAGTGCAGTCGTCAGCGTGTCAGGCCAACCGACAATTTGCGATATTGTTGAATGGCATCAGGCACGTTAGCGCAGGCCAGGCAGTTTTATTGCAACCAGATCCCTTTTTCAGCAAACCACTCCTTGTCCAGACGCCATGAGACACGTTCAATATCGTTGCGCCTGAGTACCAATTTACCCACCTTGGATTGAATCGTTGCCAGTTCTTTCTGGGCGGCGATGAGTTTTGGATCCTGCTCATCCAGATATTTCAGGCCGGGTTTGATCAGGCCGAGAAACCGGACCGCGGGCATCGCATTAGACCTGGGTGTTGAAAGCACTGCGGTAGTCCCCTCGATATCTAAAACTCTGAAGGGATATGGATAGGAGGATATCTGGGCATCCTGCCTTATCAGCTCATCAATCTCCTCGAGTCGAAAGTCAAGGCTCATTAACCATGCGAACAGCGTACCGAGGCATATCGCGGTGAGTACGGCCGCATAGATTTTGGTGCCTCTATCCAGACTCATGGTCAAACCTCCAAAAGACCGCAGACTATCTAGAGTGTCCCAGTCCGGGCAATGACAATCCTCAGTGCTGTGGAGGATAGGGCAGGGAATTGCACACCTCTGTATGCAATTCCCCCACCCATGCGGCTCTTGAGCCTGTTACTGAGTGATAAAGGATTGGACCCGCTGCATTGTGTGGAGTGACGGTGAATTTCTCTCAATCATCGGCGGCAACCTGTTGAGTGCAGACTCCGCTTCCGATCGGGCTGAAAAGTTACCGTAGATCAAAGCGTATTTCTGCGTATTTCTGATCGTCACCGGCAGGTAGGCGAGATCGTCCCTGAGGTGGTTGCTATAGCGCTCCGCAAGTTTGTAGATCTCCTGTTTTTCGCTGACCGTCGCCAGGTGTATGGTGTGGTTGGCGGCGGGTTGCTTGGCTATCCAGGCGGAACCGTGGATGGCGTTTCCATTGCCGATTTTACGATGGGGACGCATATTGGTGACCCTGCCATCGAGGGTGTCAACCTGATCGCCCATGGTGACCAGTCGATCGTTGATGTCGGAGATCTCCTCCTGCATCACTTTGTGCGCGGCTGCCGTCTGATTACTGAGTTCGCCAAGCTGCGAATCTGTTGCGGCGAGTTGAGCGGCGGTCGTCTCTATACCGGTTTGCAGTGCGGTGTTGATCTGCGACTCGGATTTCCAGTTGACGCTTTCATAACCGACAAAAACGAGCAGTGCGACTAGTACCAGCAGTAGTGAAGCACCGAGAATACGAAAATGGCGTTTTTCCAGCATAATCAGCGATACCAGGGCCTTGGCTCCCTTCTCGACACGCTCCTGGAGATCGCTTATCTGATCACTGTGCTCGTCTGTGCGGATCCGCAGCTCATCGATGGCTTCCGATAACTGCGTGGTCTGCTTGTTCAGGAGGGTCGTGGACCTCGACAGCTCCCTGCTCTTTTTACTCAGCTCTCCGGCGGTGGATTCGACACTGGTCACACGCTTTTCGATTGCCTGATCCACCTCCTGTAATTTTAACAGGCGCGCCTGGTTGGATCTGATATCCTCTTCCGCTTTACTGAGGTTCTGACTGATTTCGTCGCTCTTGTCGGCGAGGTCGTCATCCCGTTCCTGGCTGCTTTTCGCCAAGCTGTCGATCTCGGCGACCAGGGCGCTTTCAAGTTCCTGCAGCATCTTGGCGTTGTCCTTGATGCTTTTATTCAGTGTTTGTGTGGTCTGCTTCGACTTTTTCGACAACTCGTCGGTACGGGCAATCAGCGCCTGATATCCCTCGTTCAGCAGCCCAATGTCGGCAGATGATTTATCATTGACCTGATTTATCTGTTTAGAGATGGTCTTGATGTCTTTGCTGATGGTTGCTGACTTGTGCGATAGGGATTTATAGGCACCATCCAGCGCACCGAGTTGTTGATAGGTTTCGGAGACCTTGGTGGTTAAATCACTGCCTTTGTCACTCAGGTGGGCGAGACTGGTCTTGACACTGCGGTTGGTGTTTTTCAACTCACTCCTGAGATCATCCAGGTCAGAATCGATCTTTCCGATCTTGTTGTTGAGTTCATTGGGTAGCGACGAAGCTGATGAAACCCCTTCCAGTTCGACCAGGTTCTCTTTAGTGTTGATATTCTCTACCGGTTCGGAAGAGGCATGCTTGTTACTTGCTTGAGATCTTTTGGCCATGGCGTTTCCCCTTACTGCGACGCTGAAAAGGCAGCGTATTCCATACGAATAAGAATCCTCAAACCAGCAAATTAGCATATTATTATATACCATACATAATTTGATTTCTTAGGGGCTTCTGGTTTGAATTATTGCTTGATTGCTAATCTGGTGAAATAAAAAGAGAAAATGAACCGATCGAGCGATTCATCAGACAGGATGTGTAGCTGTAAAAAGTGATTGGGATGCAGTCGTTAACGGTCTAACTGGCTGTTTAGCTGGCGGGTTGAGGAGGAGTGTCCCTTGTTGAAGAAACCTGGATAATCTTCTACACGCCAACGCTGTTCAGTGTGATCATCCTCATCGACAAAACGGAGCTTCGACCAGGATGCGAGACCTACGATAAACAGGAGTATTAACACCACGGCTACGTTTTTAGGTGTGAACATAAAATCAATCTCCAAGCAATCTTTCACCTGATGCGTGTGATGTGGGCTGAGACGAAATGGGTTCGTAAACCGGGAACAATATGGAGTTTACTCCAGACGGCACAACTTCAATGATTAATGATCACCTACTGATCTCAGGGTTTGTCGTATTTATTTTATTGATCATGCCGCCCTTGCCCAGTGAAGCGGGACTGCAGATGGGGATTTCTATCGGCAGTTTGAACGCGACTGCATGGTCAATGGAGAAGACAAGGATTAATCTTGAACTGACTGACGGTAATCAATTTAACTTGGTCCTGACTGCCGATTCATTTTCGCACCAGGCCTTGCCAGACGCCTTGAAGGGTATTCATCTCGAATGTGCATTGGAGCTGCAACAACAATCCTATCACTGCGATCAGGGAAGATTGCGCATTTCCGAATCAGCATACGGTCCGCAGGACCTTGAAGTGAGTGGGAAGTTTGTCGACCGCGAGCATTTGATATTAGATGTTCAAGGCGTGCAGGTTGCGAACGGCCAGATGAATATTGAACTAAAGCTGATCGAGGGGCGATGGGATGTTGCGCTCCATGCCGATCGTATCAAGCTCGATTCACTCCCCGGTGCTTTCACTGAAGGTTGGTTAGAGGAAGGTTCCGTTTTCACGGGTATCGCTGAGTTGAGGGCGGAGGCCAGAGGGTTCAGAGAGCATGCGGAGGAGGTGGATCTCTCCCTTCAGCTTGCAGACTTCGCCTATGCCGATGTCGAGGGATTGCGGGTTGCCGAAGAGGGAGGGCTAAGCTTACATCTCACTGCCCGTAAAAAAGGCTCGGACTGGCAGGGAGAGTCGAGACTCTTGGTAGCTGAGGGACAGTTTTATGCAGATCCCTTCTTTGTCGAGGTGGTCGATGAACCGCTGCAACTGCAGCTTCGCGGGCAGTGGATGCCCGGGATCAAGCGACTGCAGATCGTTGAATCCAGTTTTATGCTACCGCAAGTGATGGAGACCAAGGGCAGTGCAGAGATTGATCTCACCAGTGGAGACCTGGTGGAGGCAGAGCTGAGGATGGAGAGTGACGATATGGGCGCACTCTACAACGTGATTCTGCAACCGTTGTTGATAGGAACCATGGTGGACGAGGTTGAGGCGTCCGGTGTGGTGGATATAGAAGTGAGCATACAAGATGGCGAGCTGCAACGGCTCCATTCCATACTCAAGGATGTGAATGTGGATGACAGTCGCGAACTGTTTGCCCTCTATGGTCTAAGCGGACTGGTGGCCTGGAGTCGAAACCGTGATGGCGACATGTCAGAACTGACAATTGCAGGCGGGCAGCTCTATCGCGTCGATTTCGGTAAGTTGGAAATCAGGGCAACCGCGCAACAGGGGGAGGTCAGACTTGCGGCACCGATCGATCTGCCACTGATGCAAGGAACGCTGCACATCGATCAGCTCAGTGCCGATGGGCTGCTCGGTGACCTGCCTCAATGGACCACCAGTGCACAATTCAGGGATATCTCCTTGGAAGCGCTTGCCGCTGCCTTTGACTGGCCCTCCATGGAAGGGACGTTGCAGGGTACGATTCCCAGAGTTCACTACCAGGAGAAGAGGCTGGAGCTGGATGGAGAGCTGGTGATCGATGTATTCGGCGGGACGATACGCGTGGGTGAGTTGTTAGTCGAGGATCCCATTGGCCGGGTACCAGAGCTGTTTGCTGACCTGCAGCTTACTGGGCTTGATCTTACCCAGATTACCCAGACGTTCTCATTCGGGCATATCACAGGTGGGCTGGAAGGAGAGATTGCAGCTCTCCATCTTGCCAGTTGGGAGCCGATCGCCTTCAAGGCGCGTTTCAATACGCCGGAAGGGGACAAGAAACCCCACCGTATCAGTCAACGCGCTGTGGATAATCTGACCGCATTGGGTAACGGTGTGGGTAGTGGATTGTCGTCGACATTTCTCGGCTTCTTCAAAGAGTTCCGCTATAACCGAATAGAGTTGCAGGCTATATTAAATGGAAATGTGGCTGAACTGGACGGTATGCCGCATCGGGATGGCGGCTACTATATTGTGAAAGGCTCGGGTTTGCCAAGGATTGATGTCATTGCCAGAAACCGGCAGGTTGCGTGGAAGACGCTGCTGGAACGCCTGAAGAGTATCCGTGTCGAAGGGATGGAGATGAGGTAGTGATGAAGAGTGATCCGGGAGGTGAATTTGGAGCTATAACCCGCTGTCAATTATAGTCATAGTAGTGAGTTACTTATTTGATATGAACGGTTCAACTATCGAGCAAGGAATATAACAATGCTGAAGCGATTTCTGGCTTATCCATTCATGGCCCTGGGTCTGGTTGCATGTGTGACAATCAATATCTACTTTCCCGCCGCTGCGGCCGAAGAGGCGGCACGTACAATTGTGCGCGATGTTCTAGGCGAGGAGGGCGTGCCAGCACAAGAGAAACAGGCACCAAAAGAGGAATCAAATGCGGATGACAGGCAGTCCTCCCAGGAGGCCGCTCGGTCGCCACTGACGGAGACTATTTCCGGTGTTGTCGACTTTCTAATTCCACCGGCCCATGCGGCACAGCCCAATATCGATATAGCTTCCCCAGCCATCCGCAAACTGCGTGCCGCGATGTCTAAGAGACAAAGCGCATTGGCAGCCCACTACCGCTCTGGGGCCCTGGGATTTACCAATAACGGTAAGGTCGCGGTGCGAGATCTGAAGTTGATTTCGCTGCGTGATAGAAACAAGGTTAAGAAGATGGTGGCGGATGAAAATGGTGACCGTAAGGCGCTCTATGCCGAGATTGCCCGTGCCAACGGACAACCCCAGTGGGAGAAAGATATCCGCGATACTTTCGCCAGGGTTTGGGTGGAAGAGGCGCCAAAGGGATACTGGTATCAGGACGGTAAGGGGAATTGGCGTCAAAAATAGGCCTGTAGCATGTCAACGCAGGGTAGTTTTCTCTGCTTTTATCATGCATCGATCTGACGCTTTAAAAATGCTTGAAGGTAGTGGAATTCAGCGAAGTACAGGTCTTGTCGATGTGGATTGAGGCTGTTGGCGAGGAGATCAAAAATGCCGGGGTCTGACTTGAACCCGAGGCTTGCCCGGGAACCGGCCTATGTTCTTTTATTGTTGCGGGATAGAGGAATAGCAGACTGGACGTCCCTGTGTGAGTATTTTGGATGGGACCCTGAAATGGGTCACACTGGCCACTCGATGTTGAACGAATCATTGAACCGACTCGTACAAGCCGGCCTGATTTCTCTGGCACCTAACGACAATAAGATCACTGTGCTTGATACCCTTGGGAAGATACAGGCAGCGCTCGGTATAAGTTTGAAGGATATAATTAATCGTAATGATGATGGTCAATTCACGGTCAAGCCCGTTTTTGGAAAACCCCATGATCCGCATTGCGCTACTGAGTTGTTTGTTTTAATGCCTTTTTTAGAAAAAATGCAGCCTGTCTACGATGATCATATAAAATCTGTGGCAGAGCGACTTTCCTTGTCAGTTGCAAGAGCCGATGATTTTTTTAGTACAGAATCCGTCATGCAGGAGGTATGGAATGCCATATGCTCAGCAGAAATCCTGATTGCAGATTGTACAGGCAGAAATCCAAATGTTTTCTATGAAATTGGACTTGCCCACACTATGGGAAAGCCGGTAGTTCTTATTACCCAGGATGAAACCGATATACCTTTTGATTTGCGCCATCGGCGATATATTGTATATGAGTACACGCCACGCGGTATGAAGAAATTTGAAAAACAGTTATGTGAAGCGCTTAAGACAATTCGTATGACTGCCTGATCTTAGACGATAGGCAATGCCGAATGACTGCTATGCATATGAGGTACCAAGCTCTTCCGAAAGCAGATCTGGGTATATTCCCAACTCCTGTTGTAAAACTTGCCAGACTAAGTTCGGTACTGGGCGGGCCGGAAATCCTCATGAAGCGGGATGACCTGACCGGTCTGGCGCTTGGTGGTAATAAAGCAAGAAAACTGGAATACCTGTTCCAGGACGCGATACTCAAAGGATGTGATACGGTTATCACGGCAGGTGCAGCGCAATCGAACCACTGCCGACAAACTGCAGCCGCTGCAGCACTGCTGCAGTTTGAATGTCATCTGGTGCTTGGTGGAAATCCGCAGCAATCAGTAAACGGTAACTTGTTGCTCGATGAACTTTTAGGTGCGCAGATTCATTGGTCAGGATCAAAACGGAAGGGTGAGACTATCCCTGAGATTGCAGATCGTTTGACTGCAGAGGGCAAAAAACCGTACCTCATACCCTATGGCGGTTCAAACGAGTTGGGCGCTTACGCATTCATCACTGCACTGGAAGAACTAGAAAATCAAATTGATACAGAACACCTTTCGCATATTGTGTTCGCCTCCAGCTCGGGCGGTACCCATGCGGGTTTAATACTCGGTAAGGCGCTTCTAAACAGAAGTTATACCTTACTCGGTATATGTATCGACAAAGAGGAGGCGGAAGAGCCTCCCTTGGACGGTTTGATAAACAATCTTGTTGACAGGACTGCAGATTTCATAGGTTGTAAACATGTATCAGGCAGCGGTGACATACACCTCGATAGGAGCTATATGGGTGGCGGATACGGCGTCGTCGGCGAGTTGGAAAAAGAGTCGATTCGACAAACAGCGAGATACGAAGGCATTCTCCTCGATCCCGTCTATACAGGAAGAGCCATGGGTGGCTTGATCGATATGATTCACAGCGGTAGATTGACACGCGATGACAGGGTGCTGTTTTGGCATACTGGTGGGATACCGTCTCTGTTTGCCTATGCTGACTCGCTCTTGTCGAACCTAAAATGAGAGGGTGTCGTCAGATAGCTGTTTTTTTTAAACTATCCATCTGCCTGTGCCAGAGGTGACGCTCGATATGCAGCTGTTCTTCTTCGAGCGATCCGGGTTTTGGTTAGTCTCAGGGGAGCGTTCGATGGTTGCTTCTCTGTATCATCGCTGTATTAGTGTCTGGCAGAGAGGAGTCGCTCGTGCTTACTATTTTGGGTGCTGCTGCCTGCTGCCAGATCGTTTATGATCTGTTGCAGTGATGATGTGTCGATAGGTTTGGTAAGAAAGGCATTGGCGCCAGCATTGATTGAACGTTCGCGTGCTTCGGCCGTCTTGTTGGCGGTCAGTATTATGACGGGAAGTTTGCTATTGGCGGTATCACTTTTCCTTATCTCCTTTGTTATGTCAATGCCGGTAACAGCAGGCATTTGCATATCAAGAATTGCCAGGTCGAATTCTTCGTTCATCAGTTGCTCGAGTGCGCTCTTGCCATTGTCATGCATCACCGCCTGGTAGCCATATCTGGTCAGGATTTCGTTGATGAGGTAACGATTAACAGGACTGTCTTCTGCGACCAGGATGCGCAGATGTTTCGCAGTGTGTGAGTTGATTTCAGAGGCGGTGTGGTATGTATGACTATTTGCTTTCAATGAGTTTACATAATGCAGTGCGTTATAGAGCTGTGCCGCGTCTTCTAAATTTCCAACAATCATGGAGGCATTATGGATTTTAAACAGCTCACCCATTGATTTTCGCTGGTCGCGGACCAGAATGGTCGAACGGCTCATTATCGGATTGACAAGTAGTTGATAGTAGTCGCCTTCCTGGTCCTGCAGTAAGCTGGATTCATCGAAAATGACAATTGAAGTTGGTGGCGTGGTTTGATGCCGGGCTATGAATCCAACGATGTCATTGTGTTGATGAATTAGGTTATGTCCTATCCCACAATTCGCAAATCGCTCTTCGACGCATTCCGCGAATTCAACACTGGTAGTGATAACGACAGCACTGACATCATTGAAAGTGTCTGGTTTTTTTGCCGGGGAAATCTCCTCGAAAGCAAGATCAAAAAAGAAACGGCTGCCATGATCTTGCCGGCTCTCTACCGATAACTGGCCATGCATGAGTTCGACCAAGTCCTTGGAAATCGACATGCCAAGCCCGGTGCCGCCTCTTTTCCTTGCATCCGAGTTTTCCAGCTGGGTGAATCTTTCAAAGACCATAGCCTGCTTTTCCTGGCTGATTCCAATGCCGCTATCCAGTACTTCAAAACGAAGCATGACTTTATCATTTTGTTCGGATAATTTACTGATTTTGAGTTCAATGTAGCCTGTATCTGTAAATTTGACAGCATTGCTCACCAAGTTAATCAGTACTTGACGCAGGCGAACTTGGTCTCCGCTGACATGACTCGGCACATTTGCAGCCATGTCCACGACAAGCTTCAAGGATTTACTATGGGCGATTGCTATATAACTGTTACTCACCAGCACAATCAGTGCATGCAAGTCGAACGGTTTATTGTCGATTCTCAGGTAACCTGCCTCGATTTTGGATATATCCAAAATGTCATTAAGGATTGACAGAAGGTGTTTGGATGCACTTTCGATAATGGAGATATTTTTCTTGGTGTGCGCTGTATGAGGTTGGCGGAGCATCAATTCGCTAACGCCTATTATACCGGTTAAGGGGGTGCGTATTTCATGGCTCATGTTTGCGATAAAGCGGGATTTTGCGTCGTTCGAGACCTGTGCCTGCTGTTTGGCAGACATGAGATTTTTCAACAGATAGGCAACGAATACGGGAATTATGATATTCGTGATCAGTAAACTGTAACTCGTGAATCTGTGCGCCAACCAATAATCGGCGGTTTCGATCACGATAAAGAACCCAAGGTTCGACAACACGGTTGCCGCATAAAGATAAGCAATGCCGTACCTGACGCCGTAGCCGACAGTTATCAGCAGCATGATGGCGAAAAGTGGAGCACCATATTCACCCATCGTATAGAGCCCGTAGAATACTATGCCATTGTCGCCCGCCAGGGTGGTAAGTCGTCTCAGACGAGAGGGGTTCTTGAACAGTAGAAAACTGAGCAGAACGGCGATGGAAAAAAGTGTATAGCCAGAGGCGGCAAGAAATTGTAATTGTCCAATCGTGTCAGCCGATGGATTTGATCTTAGTATGAATATGTATGCCGTGAAAAGTGCAATGAAAAGCAGCCGTACGACGGCCTGGTGAATTTCCTGCCGAGCCTTGGGGTCATGTCTGATATCGATATCGAAGATACGCATTGCAAAAAGGGTGTAGGTGCGAAATGTACGCTCAGTCTAAATGTGGCAGAACATACACTCTCGGCATCCATCTAAACGGCTCCATTGCCACAAAACCTCCGCAGAGGGACCGGATTGCGATTGAGAATCCGTAAGCATGTAGCTCCTGCAAGATGTAGCGACCGGTGCGCTATTTTATTTAGTGGGAATTAAACGGATAAGTCTACCATTATTTTCGTCTGTAATCAGATAGATATGACCATCTGGCCCTTCTCTTACGTCACGGATTCTACCCAGCTCTCCACTGAGAAGTCGTTCCTCGTGGATAATGGTCTCGCCCTTTAGTTCGAGTCTAACGAGCTGCTGGAATTTAAGAGAACCGACAAACAGATTGCCCTTCCAGTTGTTGAATTTTTCCCCACTGTAGAAGGTCATGCCGGAGGGGGCGATCGAAGGGACCCAATAGTGAACAGGCTGTTCCATGCCTGCCTTGTGCGTACCTTCGCCGATTTTCGTACCAATGACATAGTTTACGCCATAAGTGATCACGGGCCAGCCGTAGTTTTTTCCTGGTTTTGGTAGGTTGATCTCGTCCCCGCCCTGAGGGCCGTGTTCGTGGATCCATAGCTCACCAGTCGCCGGATGCAGGGCAGCTCCCTGTATGTTTCTGTGACCATAACTGTAGATCTCGGCCAGCTGACCGCTTTTCCCGCTAAACGGATTTTGCGGAGGTGTACTTCCATCGTCAAAAAGACGAATCACACTGCCTGCATGATCATTGAGGTCTTGTGCCCTGGGCCGATCGCCACGGTCCCCTAAGGTGATAAAAAGGCGCCCCTCGCGGTCAAAGACCAGGCGAGAACCGAAATGGTGACGAGAGGATGTCTTTCTCGTCATCTCAAATATTGTTTGCAGCTGCTCGAGTTTGCGTCCAACCAGTCTGCCGCGAGATACCGTGGTACCGTAGCTACCCCTCTCGCGTTCGGCATAGGAAAAGTAGATCCAGCGATTTTCCTTGAACTCCGGATGCAGAACCACATCGAGAAGCCCCCCCTGACCATGCTCACTTATCTCGGGCAATCCGGCGATTGGGTCTGCTTCCAAAATACCCTGGCTGTTGATTATCCGAAGTTGTCCGTGACGCTCGGTTATCAACATCCCTCCCTCGGGCAGAAAGGCGACAGCCCAGGGGTTGGCTAATCCCTCAGCGACGACCTCATATTCGACATTGTGCTTTTCTGTGGTAAACGTGTCGGCCATGACATTCGCGGAAATAGTAACCAGAAGCGATGCATACAGAGCTGTAACTTTGCGGTAGTCTTTCATCGCAGCCTCGATTGTGTTGGTGCTTTGAGCAGAAGTTTCATAGAGTATATAGCTGGAAATTATCCATAAATAATGTAAGTGAATCGACTGGTTTGAAACAACAAAGTATCCACTATAACCAGGAGGCTGGTCCGAATTGAATGACTATCTATTTATTCTCGATGTCAGTCTAGTGACAGGATACGTATGATATTGAAAATATCGAACAATGTCTCGGTACCTGAGAGTGAGATAGAAATCACGGCAATTCGTTCCCAGGGTGCGGGTGGTCAGAATGTCAATAAAGTCGCTTCTGCCGTACATCTGCGGTTCGACATCGCCAACTCGTCACTGCCAAGTCGCTATCGCGAACAGTTGCTAAACTTGAAGGATAAGCGGATAAGTAAGGATGGAGTTATCGTCATCAAGGCACAACGCTATCGGGATCAGGAGAGGAATCGCGAAGATGCCCTGCATCGGCTGCAACGGTTGATAAGTCAATCTGTGGTAAAGCCAAAAAAGCGTATAGCTACCAGGCCGACAAGGGCATCCAATCGTCGTCGCCTTGACAGCAAGACCAGGCACGGAAGACAGAAAGCGTTGCGTCGCCGTGTTGAAGAGTGAATCCCGACGATAGAACATCCAATACCTACACCTGTCTAATCATGCAGTTCCTTCTCAAAGGGAAACGGTTGACTTTACTGCTTGCTGTTAAGTGTTATCCCCGTAACTTGCCGGGAGAATAAAAATGTCAGAAAAATATCATTTAATACAAGAGGGTATGGCAGAGGAGAGAGTGGATCTCAAGGTTGTAAAGCCAGTTCAAGGCCCGTCCGCTCTCGATATCACCAAGTTATACCGCGAACGGGGTCTGCTGACCTATGATCCAGGTTTCATGTCGACAGCCAGCTGTGAAAGCAGGATAACCTATATCGATGGTGAGGCGGGAATTCTCGAATATCGCGGTTACCCTATCGAGCAACTGGCGCAGGGGGCCGATTACTTGGAGGTGGCCTATCTTCTGCTCTACGGTGAGCTGCCGAATAAGACGCAGCTCCTGGAGTTTGATGACATCATCACGCATCACACTATGCTGAATGAAAACCTGAAGGAGTTTTTTGGCGGTTTTCACTATGATGCCCATCCGATGGCGATTATGGTAGGCGTGGTCGGTTCGCTTTCGGCTTTTTATCACGACTCCACGGATATCAACAACCCTCGGCACCGGGAGATTTCCGCCCATAGGATGATTGCGAAAATTCCGACGATTGCCGCCGCCAGCTACAAGCACAGTGTGGGAGAACCCATTGTATATCCAGTCAACGAACTCAACTATTGCGCCAATCTGCTGCAGATGATGTTCGCAACGCCCTGTGAACCCTATCACCCTCATCCGCTCGCAGTTGAAGCAATGAATCTTCTGTTCATTCTGCACGCGGATCATGAGCAGAATGCCAGCACCTCAACAGTCAGATTGGCAGGCAGTTCCCTGGCCAATCCCTTTGCCTGTATCGCTGCAGGTATTGCCTCACTCTGGGGACCTGCCCATGGCGGTGCCAACGAGGCGGTATTGAATATGTTGAACGAGATCGGTGATGTCTCCAATATCGACAAATATATCGCCAAGGCGAAAGACAAAAACGATCCGTTTCGCCTCATGGGTTTTGGTCATCGTGTCTATAAGAACTACGACCCAAGAGCAAATATCCTCAGGAAGATGTGCAAACGAGTGCTTGACGAGCTTAGCGACAACAACAATCCAATGTTTGAACTGGCACTGAAACTGGAAGAGATTGCACTAAAGGATGAGTACTTTGTGCAACGTAAGCTATACCCGAATGTGGATTTTTACTCGGGCATCATCTATCGAGCGCTGAATATTCCCAACAATATGTTTACAGTGATGTTTGCGATCGCCAGAACTGTCGGGTGGGTTTCTCATTGGTTGGAGATGATGAGTGATCCGTTACAGAGAATTGGACGTCCACGGCAGGTCTATATGGGTCCGCCACGGCGTGATTTCGTCCCCCTCGATAAGCGAGTATAGTGCTAGCTTAGTTTCTCGGATGCAAACAGGCGGGTGAATTTGGCCCTCAAGGCGACTATTTTCAAGGTTGAACTCCACATCTCTGATATGGAGAGGCATCACTACCAGACTCATCAACTGACCCTGGCTCGTCACCCTTCGGAGACGGACGAGCGGCTCATGGTTCGCCTGCTTGCATTTGCACTGAATGCCGATGAAGCCCTCGGTTTCACTAAAGGACTATGTAGCGATGATGAGCCGGAACTCTGGCTGAAGAACCTGAGTGGAGAGACGGAGTTGTGGATTGAATTGGGACAGTTGGACGAGAAGCGTCTAAGGCGTGCCTGTGGCTTGGCGAAAAAGGTCATTGTCTATCTCTATTCGAGGCGGAGCGCCGAGGTATGGTGGTCGCAGAATCGAGACAAACTGCAACGCTATAAAAACCTCCATCTGGTTATGCTCTCAGTTGCCGGGGATACGGCACTCGAGGCCCTTAGCCAGCGCACTATGTCGCTGCAGGCCACAATACAGGATAACCAGGTCTGGTTATCAGATGAAAATCAGACAGCGACGATAGAAATCCATAATTGGATTCCTTGAGTCATGGCTGTTTCAACAGGTAGATATGTTCCTGCATTTTACTGACTCCCTTGTCTCGATAGCGTTCGGTATCCTGCAGAATGTTCAGGCTGTGCAGATGTTGGATGGAGAAGCGGTGGGCAAATAACGATTCGACATCGTTGCCTGAGACGCTGTAGGGAGGGCCCTCCATCTCGTTTTGAGGGTACTCCAGGGTGATCAACAATACCTTTATCCGTTCAGGTAGAATCCGTTGTAACAACTGCGCATATAGACTGCGCTGTTCCGGGTTGAGGGCAATCAGGGATGCGCGATCGTAGACCGCGGCTATGTCACTATTGTCGATCGCATCGATACTAAAGATATCACCACAATATATTTCATAGGGGCCGCTGTGCCAGTATTGGAAATCGCCAATGCGCTCGACATCAGGCTGAATACCCTGTTCATCGAAAAAAGCTCCAACCGCCAATGGGCTCAACTCGACCCCGCGTATGCGATATCCCTGCGCGGCCAGCCAGGCCATATCCCTGCTTTTACCGCACAGCGGTGCGAATACCAGTGAGCCTTGGGGTAAATAGAGAGCGTGCCAGTAGTTCAGCAAATGCTGGTTGAATTCTGTATGATGCCAACCGATGTTATTCTCTTCCCAGCGTTGCAGCCAGTTGCCATTTGGTGCTTTGATACTGTTTTCAGTTGAACTCATAAAACCGTCTGCTCTAATGTGCAACAGTGATAGACATACCCTTGGGATCGGTTTTACAGGATGTGCATGTTCCGCCATAGATTGTAAATGATGGCTGACCTGTGAATGTTAGCGTATTTTTTAGAGAAAGATGCAATATATCAGCCCTGTATCTGTCGATAAGTGAGCGGCAAATGTTCATACTATGAGTAAAGATCAAATTACAAACCCGGAGTCAGATGAGCAGGCGTTTGCCGCTCTCACACCCGACGTGCTCCTCGATGCCGTGGAATCAACGGGTGTCAACTGTAGTGGTCAGATTCTTGCACTCAACAGCTATGAGAACAGGGTCTATCAGGTTGGACTGGACGATGGGCCACCGTTGGTGGCCAAGTTCTATCGTCCAAACCGCTGGAGTAACAGCGCAATTCTGGAAGAGCACCGATTCACAATCGATCTGGTGGAGCAGGAGATACCGGTTATCGCCCCCATTGTTGACGGCGATGGTAACACCCTGTTGCACTACGACGGTTGTAGATTTGCCCTCTATCCTTGCAAGGGCGGTCGCGCGCCCGAGCTGGACAATCCCGCTCAACTGCTCCAGTTGGGTCGTTATATTGCCAGAATTCATCTCCTGGGATCCATAGCTCACTTCGAACACCGGCCAGGCATCGATCGTGAGAGTTTCCTCATACAACCCAGTCACTACCTTTTACAGCATGGGTATATCCCATCTCACCTGGTGATCGCGTATGAGACCTTGATCTCTGACCTGAATGACCGGGTTGCCTCCTGTTATGCAAGCGCCGGTGCGATTGAGAGCATACGCCTCCATGGCGACTGCCACCCCGGTAATATCCTGTGGCGTGACGAGAGTCCGCAAATCGTCGATTTCGATGACTGTAGAACGGGTCCCGCAGTCCAGGATCTTTGGATGTTCCTCTCAGGCGATCGCCGTTACATGACTGAGCGTCTGGCTGATCTGCTGGAGGGGTATTGTCAGTTTTACGAATTCAATCCCTCGGAACTGCACTTGGTGGAAGCGCTGCGTAGCATGAGGCTTGTCCACTATGCGGGATGGCTGGCACGACGATGGTATGATCCCGCATTTCCTATGGCCTTTCCATGGTTCAATACCACATCATTCTGGGAGGAGCATATCCTGACCCTGCGCGAACAGCTGGCAAAGATGGATGAGCCTCCCCTGGTATGGTGATCTTCAACCCGCCTGTAGTTATTCATAGCGGATATCGACAATCCAATACTGCTTAATACCTGCCGGGGTCTCAACTTCAACCTGGTCATCCAGGGACTGTTTCAGCAGGGCCTGTGCCAGGGGTGAGTCGAGGCTGATGTAAGCGGTCTGCTGACCGATCTCGTCAGGACCGACGATGCGATAGGTCTGTTCCATGCCCTCGGCATCCTCCAGTTCCACCCAGGCAGAGAAAAATACCTGTTTCCGATTGCTTGGGGGCTGATTCACAACCTTGAGAACAGGCATGCGCTTCTGCAGATAGCGGATACGCCGGTCGATCTCACGCAACTCCTTTTTTCGGTAGATGTACTCTGCATTCTCAGAACGGTCGCCCTCTGCCGCCGCCGCAGCCAGCGCCTGGGTGACTTTTCGACGCCGGGTCCAGAGTGACTGCTCCTCCTCTTTCAGAAGCTCATAACCCGCTTGTGTGATATAGGGGGATTTGGGTGGAGCAGGTGGCTTGTAGCGTCCCATTTTTTCAATCAGGCCAGGGTGTGGATTATGAAGTTTGGTTGCAGTGCACGCTATGGATATCTCGCAGATCATGGCCTCAGTTTGATTCTGAGAGCGGTTTATAGCGAATTCGTCATTGCCGACAGTGGTTAAGATAATAGCATTCGGACCGCAGGGATGTGAAAAGCCGCAGACAATGAACACTCTATGTTTGAAATGGAAATGGCATCATCTACAATCATAATCTCTACCGTCTAATCACAATCTGTATGGAGATTCGTGGGAGCAGGCAACATGATGTGTTTGGAAAAACTGATTAAAGCGGGCCTCTCCCTGCTACTGGCTCTCCTCATTGCCGCCTGCGGAGGCGGCGGAGGCGGTGGCAGCGATGATACAGATAACGACGTAAGGGTGAACGTCAGCGGTAGATTGATTGTCCCCTCTTTTGTCGTTACCGACAGTGACGTCAACGACGTACTCTCTACCCCAATCCCCAACCAGACCCTGACCTCGGCACAGGTGGTGCCTAATCCTGTCAATATCGGTGGTTATGTGAACCAGCCCAGGGAAGGTGCGCCTGGTAACTTGTTTACCACGGGAGATATCGATGACTACTTTCTGATCGACATGCAGGCAGGTCAGACACTGCTGCTGAATATCGCGGATCAGAATAGCGCCGATCTGGATCTCGGTCTTTATAACCTCAATGGTGATTTACTCGACAGCTCAGTGGGATTGACGCAATTCGAATCCCTGGTGATACCTGCAGACGGGCAATATTATGTCCGGGTAAATGTTTTTTCCGGTGCATCCAACTATCTGCTCTCCGTTGGTTTGACTCCGAGTAGTGATCTGCCCGCTGGTGCACTCAGGCTCTCCCAGGAGTTCCTCCCGGGCGAGCTGCTGGTTCGTTTCGACAGCACCTCAATCCAGGCCAAAAACGCCGATCCGTTATTGGCGCAGTTTCAGCACGATGGGCAAACCTACAGCGGTGGAGTGCAACGCTTGAGGCTGAATGAGTCGGCAGCGGAGGTGGCCTCGAGGACAGCGGACGGAACGCTGATGTCCGATCTGCAGCAGCAGAAACTCGAAACCCTGCTGGCAATCAAGGCCCTGCGAAAACGTGACGACGTGGAGTTCGCCGAGCCCAATTATATTGTACGTCCCTCGATCACGCCAAACGATGAGTACTACAGCCTGCAGTGGCACTATCCACAGATCAATCTGCCTCAGGCCTGGGATATCTCCACCGGCGACAACAGCGTGATTGTGGCTGTCATCGACTCAGGTGTGCTGCTCAATCACCCTGATATGACCGGCCAACTCGTGGCAGGATACGATTTTATCTCCGATCCGGAGAGCGCCGGCGACGGTGACGGTATCGATAGTGATCCCAATGACGACGGAGATTCAGTGCAGTCAGGTGCCTCTTCATCTTTTCATGGCACTCATGTGGCCGGGACCGTAGCCGCTCACAGCAATAATACACGGGGTGTCGCCGGTGTTGCCTGGGAGAGCCGGATCATGCCGATCCGCGTGTTGGGCAAGGGTGGAGGGAATAGCCTGGATCTGGCCGAGGCCATACGTTTTGCTGCCGGGCTCTCAAATGCGTCGGGTACGTTGCCCGCTCAGCCAGCCGACATCATCAACATGAGTCTTGGAGGGAATGCCGACAGTCAATTAACCCGTGATGCGGTGGCGGCAGCCAGAGCGGCGGGTGTGATCATTATCGCCGCCGCGGGTAATGAGAGTACATCGCAGCTCTCCTACCCGGCATCCTATCCCGGTGTTGTTTCAGTGAGCGCAGTCGACATCAATCGCGAACTTGCTTTCTATTCTAACTATGGTGCGATGATCGATGTGGCCGCGCCCGGCGGAGATCTGCGGTTCGATCTGAATGGTGATTCGAGGCCCGATGGCATATTGAGTGCGGGCGCAGATGATTCATCGGATACTATCAGCTATCAGCTGGTATTCTACAATGGAACCTCTATGGCTGCCCCCCACATAGCCGGTGTGGCAGCACTGATGAAGGCGGTCTACCCCGCTCTGACGCCGGCCGAATTCGATGCAATGCTGGCAGCGGGGGAACTGACTAATGATTTAGGTGACACCGGTAGAGATGACTCCTTCGGTCATGGATTGATCGATGCGTTCAAGGCAGTCGATGCCGCGCAACAGCGGCAGGGCGGGGGAAGCGTAACTGTTGATCCTACCCTGAGTGTCAATCCGCAGAGCTTGAGTTTCTCGCACAATCTGCAGACCGTCACCCTGTTTATAGAACAGATTGGCGGCGACCTTGGAACCGTTCAGATTACGGAGGATATCGATTGGTTAGATCTACAGCCCAACCAGGTCGATAGCTCCGGTTACGGCAGTTACAATGTGGTTGTCGATCGCACCGGAGTGGCTGCCGGGACCTACTCGGGTTCCATCCAGATCAGTGCCGGGAGTACGAGCGCAACGGTAGAGGTGATCATGCAGGTATTGGATACATCGATTAGCGGGGATGCGGGCATTCACTATGTGCTTTTGGTAAACAACGATACCGATGAGATTTTACAGGTTCAAGTGGATGCGGTAGGTGAGAGTGCCAGCTACAGTTTCAGCAACGTGGCCTCGGGTAACTACATAATCTACGCCGGCTCCGACATGGACATGGATGATTTCATTTGCGATTCCGGTGAATCTTGTGGCGCCTATGCCACTGTTTCACAACCCAGCATTGTCGAGGTTGCAAACAGCGATATCACCGATCGCGACTTTATTACTTCCTATGAATACCAGTCACCGAGTAGTTCACAATCCCTTGGGAATAGTCCCCGACCACTGTTGTTGAGACGCCATGATACAGAGTGACAAACGCCGTGGGTCTGCCCAGCCTAAACTGGAGAGTGCCTGGAAGATGCGATATATGAAGATAAACAGATGGTTTAGATGGTATGGTCTGGGTTTGGTGGCAATGCTTCTGTCCGGATGCAATACAATGGCTTCTTTGTCGGTTAGTGCGCTTGAAAAGGGTTATGTCTGCAGTATCAACCAGGCAGCGGGTGTGCAACTTGTATCTGATACCTCCTCGCCGCAGGAAGACAGCAGTCGAATAGGTACTGCAGAAAAGAGCGGACCGAAAACCGAGCCAGCGACAAATCCAGTCTGGATTGTCAGGGTCAACATGGGACAGCAACCGAGCGGCGGCTATGGACTTAGGTTGATATCCGATCATCTCAAGATCTCCGACGATACGGCTAGCGTTGCCTTGGAATGGTTACAACCCAAGCCCGGCTCGGTGCAGATTCAAGCTCTGACCTATCCCTGTATCTATCTGCGGATCGCCAAGGGCAGTTACTCCCGGCTCGATTTTGTCGATCAGCATGGCGAGATCAGATATACCCTGGACCTTGAGTAACTCCCACTCGGTAACAGCGGTCAGGCTGGTGAGCGAGCTCAAGCGTCTTGATTCGGGCAAGCTATGGGATTTGTCTAAGGGTGAGATTTTGTGAAATTTGAACAGCTGTGAGAAATTACCGAGCTTTTCTCCCCGGTCGGACTAGCATATAGAGTGAAGAACCTTAGCAAGAGGTGTTCATATCGTGTTAGCGGAAGATGCAATTGCTTCATTCGATGCGCCACATCCGGCGGCGGCTTGGGCCGCGACAATTACCCTGGATCCGCTTCAGGTGGACTGTGTTACCAGCCTGATGTTGTCGATTCTCGACAATCAGTGTGAAATGGGATTGGAGGAACAGGTTGCTGTCATGGCGGTATACAGTGTTGTAAAAGATCGCAATGGATTTGCCCTGAAAAATGATGTACATCAAGTGATCGAGCGGGCTCAGCTCTTCAACGATCAACTAACGATTGATGAGATTCATCAACATCGGCTGCTGGCGGAGCGCCTGATACCAAGGCAGGTCATGTGCCATTTCAAGCGCTTTTTGCACGACTCATATTACGGTTTCTGAATGCAAAACCGGTTACCCGGATAGCATGGAAAAGGAGAGCCATAGGAGTGCGGCTTCCTCTCCCTGATCAAGCGAATCCTTGAGAATGACGTTTCCATGATCGGTGACCCAGTGAAGTACGGACTCCATTCCTTCTATTGCCGGGAGCTGGGAATTGTTGTTGACTGGCGTGCCTAGCTGCTGCCAAAGCTGTTGTTTGAGGAGCGTGTGATAGTTGTCGCGATAGCCGATCTTCACGGCGTTCAGCCAGCGATCATGGAAAAAAACAGTTGCATAGCGTGCCGGGATGTCGTTGTAAATTCCGATACGAGTGGCGCACAGTCGGTTGCCAAAACTGCTCGTTTCATCCTTACAGGTCCAGGAGAGATCGGGAAAGATCTTTTTCAGGTCCTCCTCACTGACCTGGTTGTCGAGTGCTTTCAGATTTAGCGCGATCTCATCCTCTCCCCACAGGGTCAGCAGCACAATGTCTGTGCGGCGTTGTCCGTCTTCGGTGAATACCAGCCAGAATATGGGGCCGATGACTATAAAGAACAACAGGAAGCGTTTGTAAAATGATGGAAGTTTGAGGTTCATGAAATCATTGCAGCTGAATACGATTGAAGGCCAAGGCGATAATAATAGCCTTAGTCTCGTCGGAAAGAAAAGGTAGATTCCTGGTCCGGGGCCCGTTGATACCAGTCCAGGCGGCCCTGCTGGGACTATGTTTTAGCCCAGCAAGGCAGACTGCGACCTGTTACCTGTTCTCGCGATTGTCGATAAGGTTGTCGACCACTGAAGGATCGGCCAGGGTTGAGGTGTCACCCAGGTTCTCCAGCTCATTGGCGGCTATCTTACGCAGAATACGCCGCATGATCTTACCGGAACGGGTCTTGGGCAGACCGGGTGCCCACTGGATGAGGTTGACCTTGGCAATCGGTCCGATTTCAGAGCGCACCAGTTTAACCAGATTTGCCTTCAATTCGTCGCTACCCTCGATGCCTGCCATCAGGGTGACATAGGCGTAGATGCCCTGACCGGTCAGCTCATGGGGATAACCGACAACAGCCGCCTCCGCGACCTGGTCGTGGAGAACCAGGGCGGATTCGATCTCGGCGGTACCCAGTCGATGTCCCGAGACGTTCAAGACATCGTCCACACGTCCGGTTATCCAGTAGTAGCCATCTTCGTCACGACGGGCGCCGTCACCGGTGAAGTAGTAACCCGGATACATCGCGAAGTAGGTCTCGAAGAAGCGTTTGTGATCGCCGTAAACCGTACGCATCATGGAAGGCCATGGACGTTTGATGGCAAGGTTGCCTTCTGCGGGGTTACCGTCGATTTCATTGCCCTGGTCATCGAGGAGTACAGGCTCCACACCGAAGAAGGGCCGGGTTGCCGAGCCGGGCTTCAGTGGTGTGGCACCGGGCAGCGGTGTCAGCATATGCGCACCGGTTTCGGTCTGCCACCAGGTGTCGACGATTGGACAACGCTCGTTACCGACCACACGGTAGTACCACTCCCAGGCCTCAGGATTGATCGGCTCACCCACGGTTCCGAGCAGGCGCAGGCTGCTGCGGCTGGTCTTGTTCACCGGCTCCTCGCCGGCACCCATCAATGAGCGTATTGCGGTGGGGGCGGTATAAAAAGAGGCCACATCGTGTTTGTCACAGACCTGCCAGAAACGTGAAATATCGGGATAGGTGGGTATACCTTCGAACATAACGCTGATGGCGCCGTTGGCGAGCGGGCCATAGACGATGTAGGTGTGCCCGGTGACCCAGCCCACATCGGCGGTGCACCAGTAGACCTCTCCGTCCTTGTAGTCGAATACCAGTTTGTGGGTCATCGCCGCCTGCAGCAGGTAGCCACCGGTTGTATGGAGTACGCCCTTGGGCTTACCGGTGGAGCCGGACGTGTAAAGAATAAACAGCGGATCATCCGCCTGTATCTCCTCCGCCGGGCAGTCGTTGGATGCGCTGGACATGGATTCGTGGTACCAGACATCACGGTCATCACTCCATTCAACCGGGTCACCACCGCGCTTGACCACGATACAGGTGTGGACATTGGGGCACTGAGAGATCGCCTTGTCGGCATTGGCCTTCAGGGGCACCCGTTTGCCGCCGCGCATCGACTGGTCAGCGGTAATTACCACCTTGCAATCGGAGTCGAGAATTCGATCGCGCAAGGCATCGGGAGAGAAGCCGCCAAACACGATGGAGTGAACGGCTCCGATTCGCGTACAGGCAAGCATGGCGACGGCTGCTTCCGGCACCATCGGCAGATAGAGGGAGACACGATCGCCTTTTTTGACACCTCTCGATTTCAGTACGTTGGCAAATTTGCACACCTCTTCGTGGAGCTCGCGGTAGGTGATTTTGCGATCTTCTTCCGGGTTGTCGCCCTCCCAGATGATGGCTGTCTGGTCGCCGCGACTATCCAGGTGGCGGTCGAGGCAGTTGTAGGAGACATTTAACGTGGCGCCTTTGAACCACTCGATATGCAGGTCGTCTTTACCGAAGTCCCAATCGATAACCTTGTCCCACTTCTTGAACCAGGTGACATACTTTTCAGCTTGCTCGGCCCAAAAGCCTTCTGGATCGGAGATCGACTGCTGATACATCGCTTGATACTGTTCATCGTTGATGTTGGCCTGTGCTGCAAATTCGGCCGGGACGGGGTAGGTCTTGATTTCTGACATTGGATTCTCCTCAACGGTGGTTATTCATTCTCAACTGCAGATAACAATCTGTATGCCAAATCTGGGTAGAAGGCATGCAAGAATATTCCCAAATCTGATGATCCGAACTGATGTAAGCTATTTTATATAGTAGTCGCATCATTTTATTGCCTGTCAGCGTGTAAGGAAACGCTTGAGTTGGCACTGGCTCGGCTGCGGTACCATGTCCGACGCCATGGCCAGAAAGAGTTCAGCGGTGGCAACAGCGTCGCTTAGCGCATTATGTGCCTTGTAGTTAGGTAGGTTGTATCGGGGACGCAGGTTGAACAGGCGCAGGTCCCCAGGCTGAATGGTGTGGTTGCGGTGTTCGAACAGGCGCTGTGCCAGTACCAGGGTATCGATAATCGGGATAACAAAGGGTGCGCCGAACAGCTTTTGACAGGTATTGCTGATGAAATTCTGTTCGATCGCGGAATAGTGCACCAGCATGACCTTGCCGGCCATGCGTTGCAGCAGTTCCTGCAGGGCATCATGAATGGAGATACCGGTGGCAGCCTGGTCGTCGGTTATATGGTGGATTACCGCAGATTCCTCCGGGATCTCCTCATCAATCGTGATCAGCTGGTGGCGGGCGGTCTCGAGCTTTATGGTCATTTGTTCCATCTCAACAAGACCGAAGCTGAGGATTTTGTCTTTGTTGGGATCGAGGCCCGTGGTTTCAAGATCCAGGGAGACGATGGAAAGATGCTCACACTGGGTTGACTTGGCAGTCAAGGGCGTAGAGAGATAGTCATGCAGGATTCCCGGCTCGGCTTTTGCCAAGGCCCTTTTCCTTAATGAGTCCAGACTGAGAAATCGTGTCAGCATAACTATAAGAAGCGTCCGCCCTGGTATCGGTTCTCCATGGTATCCTGCATTTCCTGGATTACACGGAAGGCATCTTTTAGGTGTTTGCGTTCGAGGTCAGACAGCTCTTCCGGTGATAGGTAATTATCCGGTTTCAGGCCTCTGCGGATTTGTTCCGCCTGATGGTAGATGCGGATACTGGCGATAAACTCCAGCGCATCGACCAGGTTCTCTCCCATGTCGCGGCTCAGTACCGTTGTTTCAGCGGCAGCCTCCAGGCGTTCACTGGTATTCACCAGCGGCAGTCCCTGGTCAAGGGCGAAGACCCGCGCGATGTCTGTGATCGGGACGATGCCGCGATGTTTGATATCGAAGGTATCGTCGTGCTTACCCCCATGAATAAGCACGAAAGTGCGGAAAAATCCGAGCGGTGGCCGATGCTGCAGGGCGTTAGCTGCCATAAACGCGGTGAATATACCGTTGCCGCGAGTTTTGCTGAGGATATCGGTACGCAGCTCATTGAACAGTTCGACCTCTCCATACACCGGGCGCAGATCGAAAAATATGCTCGACAACATCAACGCCATGGGTTCGGGTTTGTTGATCCAGGCGTTGAAATATTTACGCCAGATCTGCAGGGTTTGTCGCCATTTTGGATTTGAGGCCATGGCGTTGCCGGGACAGTAGACGAAACCGCACTCATTGAGACCATCGGAGACACGTTTCGACAGGGTCTCGAAATAATCAGCATGTTCCGGTTTCATCTCATCTGAGATCAGCATGGCGTTGTCCTGATCGGAGTGAGAGGTCTGTTCACGGCGAGCCTGCGATCCACCGCACAGCCAGACATAGCGCACCGGTGGCGGGCCAAGCTCTTTCTCTGCCATTTCGATCAGGCGTGCGGTGAGCGAGTCGGTGATGCAGGAGATCGCCTCGCCGATATGGAGCGCCGATGCATTCGAGTTGGCTAGCTGGAACTGCATGTCCGGAAGCCGGTTACTGACCAGGGCCAGGTCCTCGACCGTGGCAGCCTTGCGGATATCACTGGCGAGAAAAGCGGAGTTGGTGGATTGGTGTCGCGCAAGGTCGGTAGCGGTCAACATGCCGACGACGCTATTCCCCCGTTTCACCGGTAGATGATGCACATGCAGTCGGGTCATGGTCATCAGTGCCTGGATCGCCAGGGTGTTTTCCTGGATGGTCTCCAGGTTGGTTGTCATGATCTGGCTCACCGGCCGATCGCTGGAGATTCCAGCCGCGATACAGCGTTTGCGCAGATCCCGGTCGGTGATGATGCCCGCCAACTCGGTACCATCCATGATCATCACCGAGGAGACGTTTTTTTCACTCATCAGCTCTGCCGCCTGGCGGATTGTGCTATTGATATCGATGGTGATCGGCAACTTCTTTATCAGGTCGGAGACCTCGACCGTCATCTCGGCGATCGAGCTCGTTTCACCGCCTACCTGCAGGGCGCGTGCCGCCTGTTTCAGACGATCCCTGATAGATTCGGAAAAGTGGCGGTCGAAGGCCGGCTCTGTCTTGCGCAGGGACTTCATCACATCACATGAGAGTTGGTAGAGCAGGGTGTCTTCGACGGCTATGCCGTGGGCGACCTGACTGAAATCGATCAATTGGCAATCGGTGGTGTAGATGCCGCCCTCAGCCAATTTTTCAACCAGGTTTTCCTCTACATCGACTAGTTCGATGGCACCGCTGCGGAGGATATAGATATAGCCCTTTACCGCGTCGGCAGGCGGAAACAGGCTACCCCTGCGCAGATATCGGATCTCCAGTGACTTGGGAAGCTGATCGAGCTGCTCTTCAGGCAGGGCATCGAAAGGGGGACGTTGTGCCAGAAAATCCCGAATCTCGACCAGTTCGATTTCCATAGGGTGGGCTCGTATACGACTGGATGTGTATCCCAGTAGTATGCTGAAAAAAGTTAAATTTGTAACTATTCAGCAGCTTACTGCCTCAGGCTGGTGAATAGTCACCTTGGTTGTATGTACTGCAGTTAAAAAGGCCCCGCCGAAGCGGGGCACTCAATTACAACCTTATGGATTCTTATTAGTGATCCACGGCGCCTGTCGCACCTTTGGGTACACGGATATCTTCCACCAAGTGCTGGATGTGTTCCGGCGGTGGAGCCGTGACCTTGGAGACAAAGATGGCGACAGCGAAATTCACTAACGCACCAATGGCGCCGAAGGCGTTTGGCGAAATTCCGAGGAACCAGTTCGGACCCAGGTCACCGAGGAACGAAGTACCCGGTATGAACATGATGCCCTTGTGCTGGAATACATAAAGCATGGTTACACCGATACCGGAGATCATGCCCCAGATTGCACCTGATCGGTTCATCTTCTTATAGAAGATACCCATCATCAGTACGGGGAAGATGGAGCTCGCCGCCAGACCGAAGGCGATGGCCACTGTGCCGGCAGCGAAATCCGGTGGATGGAGTCCGAAGTAACCAGCGAGGGCGATCGCACCCGCCATGGCGATACGACCTGCCATCAGCTCACTCTTCTCTGAAATGTCGGGCACGAAAACACCCTTCAGGAGGTCATGAGAGATGGAGGAGGAGATCGCCAGCAGCAGACCGGCCGCGGTTGAGAGCGCGGCAGCGAGACCACCGGCAACCACCAGGGCTATAACCCAGTTGGGTAGATTGGCGATTTCCGGATTGGCCAGTACCATGATGTCACGGTCGACCTTGGTCATCTCGTTACCCTTCCAACCGAAGCTCTCAGCCTTGGCTGCGAAGTCCGCGTTCTTGTCGTTGTAGTACTGGATACGACCGTCGCCGTTCTTGTCTTCCCACTGCAACAGACCGGTTTTCTGCCAGTTGGTCATCCACTGCGGTACTTTGGCAATCTCGATATTGCCTTCGCTACTGCCGACTTCACCGGTCTGGATGGTGTTCATCAGGTTGAGGCGGGCCATGGAACCGACAGCAGGTGCTGTGGTGTAGAGAATGGCGATGAAGACCAGCGCCCAACCGGCCGAGGAACGGGCGTCCTTGACTTTAGGTACGGTGAAGAAACGGATGATGACGTGGGGCAGACCCGCGGTACCGATCATCAGGGAGAGGGTATAGACAAACATATTCAGCTTGCTACCCATGACCTGTGTCGTGTATTGGGTAAATCCCAGGTCTGTGACCACCTGATCGAGACGGTCCATCATGTAGGTGCCAGAACCGTCGGCCATGGTGCTGCCTAAACCCATCTGCGGGATGGGGTTGCCGGTGATGTTCAGGGAGATGAAGATCGCAGGCACGGTGTAGGCGAAGATCAGCACGCAGTACTGGGCGATCTGGGTGTAAGTGATGCCCTTCATGCCGCCCATTACCGCGTAGATGAATACTATGCCCATGCCGATGTAGAGGCCGGTATCGTATTCAGTCTCGAGGAAGCGAGAGAAGGCGACGCCGATACCCTTCATCTGCCCGATAACATAGGTGATCGAGGCGATGATCAAGCAGATAACCGCTACGATACGCGCGGTGCGCGAATAGTAACGATCGCCGATGAATTCGGGTACGGTGAACTTACCGAACTTACGCAGATAGGGCGCGAGCAGCAGTGCCAGGAGCACATAACCGCCGGTCCAACCCATGAGAAAGACCGAAGCGCCGTAGCCGTTGAAGGCGATCAGACCAGCCATGGAGATAAAGGAAGCAGCGGACATCCAGTCGGCAGCGGTTGCCATACCGTTGGCGACAGGGTGGACGCCCCGGCCAGCAGCATAGAATTCACCGGTGGTTCCCGCACGTGCCCAGAAGGCGATGCCAATGTAGAGGGCGAAGGTGGCGCCCACCACGATATAGGTTAATGTTTGCAGATCCATGAGTCAGTTTCCCCCATTAGTCCTCATGGACGTCAAATTCGACATCCAGAGCATTCATGCGTTTAGCGTAGACGTAGATCAGCACCAGAAAGGTATAGATCGAGCCGTTCTGAGCAAACCAGAATCCCAATCCGACGCCACCGATTTTAATCGTGTTGAGTGGCTCCACAAGGATGATGCCGAATAGGAACGAGCAGATGAACCAAATCGTCAGCAGGATGCCTACTAAGCGAATATTGGCCTTCCAATACTGTTCAGCAGTTTTATTCATGTCATGATCACTCCGCCATGTTAAAGAAGTTCTATTAAAAAGTGCCTGTCACTTTCTATGACTCCTGTCCTTTACCGAGTGAAGCGAGATGGGCTATCCCTGAAGTGAGCAAACACCAAGTTGTGAAACCGCGTGCATTACGGTCGCACACTGCACTATTCTGTGGCGCAATTACGTATAATGTCAAATAAAACAATAGCTTAAGCTGTGTTATTTTATGCTGCATGGCAGCAATTATGTTACTGTTGGTAACGTTTTGTTGTAGCGTTTGTAACCGAAAGAACCGTCTTTCGTTTCCATCGGTAAGAAACTTTTTTTTAGTCCGAATTGCGGATGAGGTAGGAAATCGGACCTGCCCGCCTACGCATCCAGGTAGCGGGAACGATCTCCTTCGGGCGAAAGACGCCCCCGATCACTCGTGATAGCATTAGCCTAGATCGACTCCTGTTCCGTCGAGGGGGAGAACGATCACCTCGCCGATCATGGTAACAGGCAACTGTGATCCCTGATCCGCGACGAATTTGAAATAACCGTTTTTCCGTATACCCCGATGCTTAAGGCGATAAAAGATTTTTTCGAAAACTATCTCATACCCGTGAGTGAAGAGGGCGGGGAACAACTGGAGCAGTCGATCAGGTTGGCGGTTGTGGTTTTATTGATCGAGATCGCCGAGTCCGATTATGAAAACGCCCCCGAGGAGCGGCATGCCGTTCTGAGTGCGGTACAGACACAGTTCGGATTGAACAGGGTATCGGCAGAGCGGTTGATTGCCTTGGCCAAACAGGAACACGATGATTCCACCGACTACTTTCAGTTTACCCGGCTGATCAACGAGCACTATAGCGCGGAGCAGAAGGTCAAGATCGTGGAGGCATTCTGGCGAGTCGCCTTTGCGGATCAGGCACTTCATCACTACGAGGAACATGTTATCCGCAGATTGGCAGATTTAATCCATGTGCCACACAGTGATTTCATTGCCGCGAAACATAGAGTTATGAACTCTTCTTAAAAAAGAACTATAGCATTGACTGCTTATTCGTGACTCCTTTTCCTAATCGTGTCCACCGCTTCATGGTATATTCTGGAGACGAAAAGATAAGCGTTGTCGCCAGATGGAAGTAACATCGATGCAAAATAAAGAAGACTCAAAGAAAACAAAAACATCTATTAAGGGGCGTTTGCTGATCGTAGATGACGAGTCACGACATGCAGAGAGCCTGGCCATGATGGTGGCCAGTTGGGGATATGACGTACATACAGCCGCTGACGGTGCGAAGGCGGCGGGCCTGCTGATATCCAAACCTTTCGACGTGGTACTGCTGGATCTGCACATGCCGGTGGCCGACGGCTACAAGGTGATGGAGTTCATCCGCAAACGCGGGCTGAAAACCAGGATTATCACCGTATCCGGTGATCCCTCCATGGATGATGCGATCAAATCGCTGAAAAAAGGAGCGGATAACTTTATCCGCAAGCCGGTGACCCCGGTTGATCTGCTTAAGGCCATTGACGAGAGCCTGAGAAAGAAGGTCAAGGAGGAGCAGCGGGACGGAGTCAAGCGCAAGATCGAGATCAAGAGCAGTCTCCACCGCATGATGTTCGATGTCGCACCCAATATGCAGTTTCTCCTTGATATCAAGGGAAATTTTCGCATGGTGAATACCGTGTTCACCAAAGTCACCGGTTATGCAAAGCAGGAGATTTTGGGAAAACACTGGAGTTCACTGGTGGAGGGCGATCAGATCGAGCGCATGCATCATGTCTTCCAGGAACGGCGCACAGCACCGGACAGGTTTCCCGAGGTTGAACTCAGGCTGCGTTGTAAGGAATCCAGCGATGAGGGCCATAACAGGAAGCCGAGAACCGTTCTGGTTGCCTTGCAGTCTAGAAGACTCTATACCCAGCAGGGCAAGAAGCGGGTCTTTTTCGGAACCTATGGAGTCGCGCGGGATATTACGCAATACAACAAGCTGGAAGAGCTGAACAAGTACCAGGAGTTTCATGACAGTTTGACCGGTCTGCCGAACCGGGTGCTGTTTGAGGATTATCTAAGTTTCGCCTTGACCCAGGCCAAGCAGGAAAATACCCAACTCTGCCTGTTGAATGTTGTACTGGTGGATTTGAAACAGATCAATGAACGCTACGGCCATGTGGTCGGCGACGAATGCCTGCAAACCATCTCCGCCAGACTCAAGCAGCATGTACGCAAAGGCGACATACTTTCACGCATCGACGGTAGCGAGTTCGCACTCCTGCTGCCCCATATTCAGGATGAGAAGTCTGTGGTGCATATTTCGGAGAAATTGCGTATCGGACTCGTCAATCCAATCGAGGTGAATGGCAGGAGTATCACCCTCGATCTCACCATCGGATCAGCGGTTTTTCCGAGCAATGGCGAAAACAGCGAAGAGCTGCTGCGTCATGCCCAGACCAGCCACGGCTTTCACCCGATATCGAAGCAACGGCACCTGTTGCAGACCTCGAACTGGATCAAACTGATAAAGACTCAGCACTGATCTCGTTCCCACGCTCCGGCGTGGGAACGATAGATTGATTCAGCCGCAAATTACGCAAATCACCGCGTATTCTCGCAAATGGCATTTAATGACTATGGAATAGGTAACGTCCTGATGCCTTATCAAAACATTTGTGAAGATTCGCGGTGATTGGCGTCCATTGGCGGTTTATCCCTATTTCTTCCCCTTCTTCTCCCGCGGTATGCCGAAGCGCTGACGGCGCTCCCACAGGGCCTTGCGGCTGATTCCAAGCTGCTTGGCCAACTCCGTCTCTGTCATATGGTCCTGGTTGTCGAGCACGAAATGGCGAAAGTACTCCTCCAGGGAGAGGTTGTCGGTGGGGATGTCTGCGGTCGCACGGTTGGTGGTGATGTGATGGTCGATGGCCAGCAGCTGGGGTGTGATATGGTCGCCCTCGCAGAGGATGACCGCGCGCTCGATGGTGTTTGCCAGCTCGCGTACATTTCCCGGCCAATGGTAGCGCCTGATAGCCTCGAGGGCGCTTCTGCTCAGGCTCAATGGGGGGCGATTGAGGTGACGGCAATATTTCTCGAGGAGAAATTTCGCCAGTGATTTGATGTCGCCACCCCTCTCACGCAGGGGCGGCAGGGTCATCTCAACGACACGGAGGCGAAAATAGAGGTCGCTGCGGAAGGTCTGTTGTTGGACCAGCTTGCGAATATCCCGATGGGTGGCGGCGATAATCCGGATGTTCGGTCCGCTGTTGCCCGCCTCATGCTGGTTGCTGTAGTCATCACCCTGCAATACACGCAGCAGGCGGGCCTGGGCCGCCATCGAGAGTTCACCCACCTCATCCATGAATAGGGTGCCGCCGTGAGCCTTGGCAAGCAGACCCCCGCGGCGGGATTCACGCTCATCCTGGGGACCGAACAACTCGATCTCCACCTGGTGTTCCGGTACTGCTGCGCAGTTGAATACGATGAACGGAGCGTGACTGCGCTGACTCTTTTCATGCAGTGCCCTGGCTGCCAGCTCTTTTCCCGTGCCAGACTCTCCAAGGATCAACACTGTAGCGTCGGTGGGCGCAACCTTGTCGATTCGGCGGAAGACATCGAGCATTGCCTGGCACTCACCCACCATTCCACGTACCGGATAGCTTTTCTCCATCTCAGATATGAGAAACTCCTGCTGTCGCAGCTGGCGGTCCTGTTTGATAATGCGCTCAACGACCATCAGCAGCTCATCGTGGTCGAAGGGTTTGGCGATATAGTCGATGGCACCCTGTTTCATCGCATCCACGGCGGAGCGGATACTGGCGTAGCTGGTCATTATCAACACCGGCACCGGCGCGGCGGTTTCGATAATCTGAGTGCCGGGTGCGCCGGGTAAGCGGACATCGCTGATGATCAGGTCGAACGAGGCGAGGGGGCGTGTTTGCGCCTCTTCCACCGAACCCGCTTCCGTAACTTGATAACCGTTACGCTCAAGGAGGCGCTTCACCGCACGCCGGATGACCTCTTCGTCTTCGATGATGAGTATCTGATTCATGATGTCTCTTCGATGATGGCGTCTAAGCCCGACTTGGGAAGATCGATAATGACCCGGGTGCCTTTTCCCTTTTCGGAGTCAATGCTGATGGCGCCGTTATGGTCGGCAACGATTTTATAGGCGATGGCCAGACCGAGCCCAGTGCCGTCGCCTGGTGCCTTGGTTGTGAAAAAGGGTTCGAAGACGTAACCCATGTTCTGCTCCTCAATCCCCTCACCCTGATCCTGAATCTCAATTCGAACCAGGTTGTCCAACTCGCTGGCAAGCAGTTTGACTTGGCTGCCGGGCGTCGAAGCATCACAGGCATTGGTTAGGATGTTGACCAGGATCTGTGAAATACCCTGGCGGTCCGCAGTGATGTTGAGATTGGGATCGCAGCGATTTTCACATTCAACCTGGCGTCCATGATGGGTCAATTTCACCAGCCGGATCGCCTCATCCGCCGCTTCCATTAGCGGGAAGTCATGTATATCACCACCGATGCCGCCGCTGCGACTGAAATTCATCAATGTCTTCACGATCGAGGTGATACGCTGGGTCTGGTTGATAATCTCTTCGATGCTCTCACGGACCATCTCCGGATCGTCCTCATGGCGAAGATTCTGTGCAAGGGAGGCGATTCCGGTAACCGGGTTGCCGATCTCATGAGCCACGCCTGCAGCCAAGCGGCCGATGGAGGCAAGGCGTTCACTGTGCGCCAGTTCGGCCTCAAGGGTCTCCAGGTCGGTAAGGTCCTCCATCAGCATTACCTGGCTGGTGCGCGCCTCCTCAACCGGATGGTCGACCGGCAGGGGTGCGGGGATGGCTGCCTTGTGCAGATTAAACCAGCGACTCTTGTCTTGGTGGGTGATTTCAAGGTGGTGAATGTGCTCATCGGATGCGGTGGCGAAGCCGGCCAGCAGATGGCCCCATGGAGCAGGCAATCTATGCAGCGATACGCCTATGGCATCACGGGCGGGCACCCGCGTCATTCCCTCCATGGCAAGGTTCCAGATGGTCACGGTGCGCAGCCGATCGATGGTGCAGACTCCCAACGGCAGATCGAGCAGGACCTGTCGATGATAGCGTCGCAGGTTGTCGAGATCGGCGCTTAGACCGCGCAGGCGACTGCGTGAGTGTTCCAACTGATCCTCGATGAAGCGCATGGAATCCGCAAGTGCGGTCTGAGTATGGATGTCGAGCTGCAGCCTTCGATTGATGATCATGTGGGCCAGCTGCGGACCGAGCAGGCCAGACAGGTTACGCTCAATCCGCTCACGTAACCGACGCAGTTGTGAGGGGCGTGTTTCATTGGCGGGAAGGCTTAGATCCCTGAGTGCCTGTTCTACCTCCCGGCTGGCGGCATCCCCACCCAGCATCTGCGACAGCTGTTTGGTGAATTGGGCGGTGGAGACGGCATTGACCATGCCACCCAGGGGCACCAGGGATTCGCTGCAACAGGCCTGGGCCGCATCCTTCTCCCCCAGGCTCTGTTTGCTGATCAGCGAACCGAAGATAAACAGCAGGGTGTTGGCGGTGAGAGTCCAAAAGGTGGCGAACTCCCATTTGTCCATACCTGAGGTGTGGAGTATGGCCGGTATGTCGAATTCGGTGCGGATAAAACCCGAACTTTCCATGAGTGGGATCAGCAGGGTGCCCGTCCACACCGCGATACCGCCGAGCAGGCCGAGGATGAAGCCAACCCGGGTCGCGCGGCGCCAGTAGAGAAGTCCGATGATGCCCGGCAGGAACTGGGCGACCGCGACAAAGGATATCAGACCGAGTTGGACCAGCCCCTGATGTTTCTCCAACAAGATATAGAATCCATACCCCGCCATGATTATCAGGGCGATCAGCAGCCGGCGACCAAACAGCAGCCAACGATAGAGATTGACCTGCGGATCGGGGAAATTGGTCGGCAGCAGGATATGATTCAGGGTCATGGAAGAGAGCGCAAGCGAGGTGATTATCATCATTGCGCTCGCCGAGGATATGCCACCTATAAAGGCGAGTATCGGCAGCCAGGAGGGTCCCTGGTCGAGGGCGATACCCAGGGCGAAATAGTCTGGGGGCAGTGTGAGATTGAGGGCCTCGCCTCCCCAGAGGATCAGCGGGATCGGCAGATTGATCAACAGCAGAAACAGCGGGAAGCCCCAGCTCGCGGTCTTTAATGCCTTGGGTTCCAGGTTCTCCGCGAACAACATATGAAACTGCCGCGGCAGCAGAAATGCCGCGGCAAACGCCAATAGCATCAGTGTTGCCCAGGGGCCCTCGCGAACCGGATGATAGAGTCGATCGATGATCTCGGGATGATCGGCGAGCCACTGATCGAGACCATTGAAACCGTCGAATACCCCGATCAGTGTGACCAATCCGATAACCAACAGTGCCACCAGTTTGACTATCGACTCGAAAGCGATGGCCAGCACCAGGCCGCGATGCTTTTCGCGACTGGTGCTGTGTCTGGCACCGAATAGGATGGCAAACACCACCAGGGCGGAGCAGAAGATCAGGGCCAGAATCCGTGGGGCCACGGTATGGCTGATCATCTGCAGCGAGTCGGTGACGGCTCGGATCTGCAGGGCGATATAGGGGAGGGTACCCACCAGCATGAACAGGGTGACCAGGATGCCCGCCAATTGGCTGCGGTAGCGGAAGGCGAACAGGTCGGCCAAGGAAGTCAACTGATACTCCCGGGTGAGGCGGAGCAGCGGTTGGAACAGTATCGGGGTGAGGGCAAAGGCCAGCGTGACACCCAGGTAGATGGTCAGAAAGAGGTAACCGTTATCCTTGGCAAACCCGACACTGCCGTAATAGGTCCAGGTTGTGGCGTAGACGCCGAGGGAGAGTACATAGATAAGGGGGTGGCGTGTCAAGCGCTCAGGTATGCGTCCGCTGTCCCCCGCATAGGCGATGACAAACAGCAGTCCCAGATAGAGAAAGCCTATGCCGAAGAGTAACCAGAGATCATGGCTCATGGTATCGAAGATTGACCCAGGCAATCAGGCAGATGACGACAGCCCAGATCAGATAGGGCAGGTACCAGGGACTGCCCGGTGATGTCCATAGGATCATGATAGGTGCCGAGAAGAGAAGCAGGATCAATAATCCCAGGGCGACGGTGCGGTCGATCTGTCGGTCAGGCGGTGGTGGCTCTCGCATCACTAGAGCCTAGCAGGCGTTACCTTAGGTAACAACCCTTGTCATGGGCCTGTATTCAGGGGCATGCAGCCAGCTCGGATCGCTGGCTGCATGGAGGTTCTTTCTTTCCGTGAGCTTATGAAGAGGCTTTCTGGCCGTGGATATTCTCGATCATCTCGTGGAGTTTGGCCGATAGCTCGGTGGGCTCGAACTTGGGTACATAGGCATCGGCGCCCACACCCTTGCCCAGGGCCATGTTGGCATCCGCCGAGAGGGACGAGTGCATGATGATGGGAATATCGCTGAAGCGGGCATCTTCCTTGACCTTCCTGGTCAGCACATATCCGTCCATCTCCGGCATTTCCACGTCGGTGAGGATGATCTGTACGAAGTCGCTGGGCTTGTGGTTTGTGGCAGTTGCCCGTTCGGCAATCTCCTTGAGCTTGTTCCAGGCTTCGGCGCCGTTCGTGGTGCCGATATATTTGATACCCATGTGCTCCATGGTGCGAATGATCTGATCCCGGGCGACCGCCGAGTCATCGGCGAACAGCAGGGTGATATCGCTGTCTCCAACCTGCTTGATACCCTCGAAGAGTTCCGCACCCTGGCCAAAACCGGAAGTCTGGCTGAGCACCATCTCCACATCCATGATCATGACCAGACGCTTATCCTTCAATTCCGTGACCGCGGTGACCAGCCCGCCGTGCTGCTGTGCCATCATTGACGGCGGTACCTTGACATCTTCCCAGGCCAGGCGCTCGATGGTATCCACCGCATGGACGAGAAATCCCTGGACGTTCTTGTTGTACTCGGTGACGATCAGGATACTCGGCCGCTCTTCGGTCTGAATGCCGCAGAAATCGGGCAGATTGATCACGGGAATCATATTTCCCCGCAGGCTGACCATGCCCTCCACCGATGGCGGCATATCCGGGGCATGGGTGATTTCCGGTACCAGCATCACTTCGCGGACCTTGAATACGTTGACGCCGTAAGTCTCTTCACGACCGGTTCTGACATCTTTACCCAGGCTGAAAAGAAGGACCTCCAGTCGATTGGTGCCAGCCAGGCGCGTGCGATCATCTACAGATTTAATAAAATTAGACATGGTCCTGTTACTCTAAAATAGAGGGCATTTTCTTGAATAGGCAGAGGGCCCGGCTACTCCGGGGCTCTCTGGCTCATGCCTTTTGTAGCGGTAGAGCGGGAGAAAGCTTTAGTTGAAATACTCTTTTCCATAGCTGTACCTTGGCGGCGGCAGGGGGGCATAAATCCACCTGCCCCGAATCAGCTCTGTTTTCTGCGGTGCAGCTAAATAACTGGAAAAAAAACAGCTTTTACACCAAGATCATATTCATTGGTGATTTCACGGGTAAATAGAGGAGAATCGGTGTGAATCCGGAGAAGGTTGTTTTTGGTTTTTTCATTGTACTTGCCCTGACCCTGAATTTTGGCTTTTTCGTTGGCGAACTGGACAACCCGGATCACCACCATGTCTATGAGCTGTTCGCCGTCATCGTGGTCAATCTGATTGCCACCGTACTCAAATTTGGCGATCGGACCCAGATGGGCGCCGTCTTGCTTGCAACCAGCCTGGTGGCGCTGCTGCAGCTGTTCGCCGCCGCAGTCGTGTGGACAATGGCGGTACATGTCACCGAGACCGGTCTTACCACGATCACCATGGCCAGCATCGTTTCGCTCTCCGGCGGTGCAATGCTGGCGAACGTGGTCTCCGTCATATTGTTGATCATCGAAACCGTCATGCTGCGCCGCTAGTGGTGTCCAGGCCTGGCGTGCATTTCTCATGAACAACATCTTCTTTCTCATCTTCAGGCGTATGCGGGCACCTTTGTTGACCCTGGTGATGACCTATTCCATCGCCATGCTGGGCCTGGTGCTGATTCCAGGCAAGGATGCCGACGGCAATGTCTGGCATATGGATTTCTTCCACGCCTTCTATTTCGTCAGTTTCATGTCCAGTACCATCGGCTTTGGCGAAATCCCCTTTGCCTTCACCGCGGGGCAGCGATTATGGGTCAGTTTCTCTATCTTTTTTACCGTCGTCGTTTGGCTCTACTCTATCGGAACCGTGTTGGCCCTGCTCAAGGATGAGACCTTTCAAAATGCTTTAACTGAGAGAAGATTTACAAGACAAATCAAGAGGATGAGAGAGTCTTTTTATCTGGTTTGCGGGTATGGTCAGACTGGAGAGGCGCTGGTCAAGGCGCTTACCGACAGAAATCAGCACGCGGTGGTGATCGATATCCTCGAAGATCGCGTCAACATGTTGAAGTTGGAAAACCTGCGTGAATACGTCCCCGGCCTTTGCGGCGATGCCAGCCTCCCAGAACACCTCCTGGAGGCGGGCCTCAAACACCCCTTGTGTGAGGGGGTGGTGGCACTCACCAACTCCAATGAAGACAATCTGATGATTGCCATCACGGCGAAACTGATCCATCCCGATATAGAGGTGATCTGTCGCGCAGACTCCCATGACGTGGAAAAGAATATGGCGTCCTTCGGCACCGATTACATAATCGACCCCTTCGATGCCTTTGCCCTGCATCTGGCCACCGCCATTCAGGCACCCTGTCTCAGTCTGCTGCAGGACTGGCTCTCCCTGGGCCGCCGCGACATGCTCAACGACCCTGTCTACCCCCCAAGCAAGGGCCTCTGGGTGATCTGCGGCTACGGACGTTTCGGCAAGGCGGTCTACGACAAGCTCGTACGCGAGGGATTGGAGGTTATCGTAGTGGAAGCGGAACCCGAGAACACGGGTACCCCGCCCACCCATTGCGTCAAGGGCCGCGGGACAGAGGCGGATACGCTCGGTGAGGCGGAGATCGAAAGGGCTGTCGGTCTGGTCGCGGGCACGGACAACGACGCCAACAACCTGTCGATCATCATGACCGCACGGGAGCTGAATCCCGATCTGTTCGTCATATTGAGACAGAATATCAAACATAACGATGCGGTGATCGAGGCCGTGGGTGCGGAGATGGTGATGTTGCCCAGCGATATCATTGCCAACCGTATTCGGGTATTGTTGGGTGCACCCATGCAGCACCAGTTTGTCAAACTTGTTCTGCACCAGGAGGATGAATGGGCCTGCCAGCTGATCAGCAGGATTTCCGCCTTGGTGACCCATCACGCGCCGGAGGTGTGGGAAATTGCATTTTCCGAGCGTGAATCCCATGCGGTATGTGCGTTTGTCCGGCGCGGCAACCAATTGACCTTGGGGGAGCTGATGACGGATCCTCGGGACAGAGGAAGTAAACTCCCCTGCATTCCGTTGATGCTCTATCGCCATAACGACTTTGTTTTACTGCCTGAATTGGATCTCAAGGTGCAAAAGGATGATCATTTGCTCTTCTGCGGATCTGTTTATGCCAAAAATCGTATGCACTGGACTTTGCAAAATGAAAATGCCCTAAACTACATTCTTACGGGAGAGGCCAGGCCGGAGGGATGGATCTGGCGCCGATTTGGAAAAAGAGAGGTGATATGAGACCACTACTGGAAAAACTCCACAAAGACCATATCAATCTGGCTCGTTTGCTCGATCTCATGAGTCACGAGTTGGATGCTCTGAGCGCCGGCCACGAAGCAAACTTCGATCTCAAGATCGAAATGCTGGACTATATCGAGCACTATGCCGAACAATCCCACCATCCCACCGAAGATCAGATCAACAGGGTTGCATTCCGCAAGAAAGCGATGAATGAGCACAAATCGCTCCACGAACGCATAAACAAGGAGCATGGCGACCTGATTGGCTTGGCGCGCAACTACAGAAAGACCCTCGAGGGGGCGATGCAGGGCGAGGTTCTGTTGAGGGAGGAGGTGGAGACCCGGGGCAGGGAGTTCGTGGCCCTGCAACGCCAGCATATCGACCTGGAGGAACAGGAGGTGTTTCCCCTCGTGGAGAGTGTCCTCAGCGACAAGGATTGGCAGAAACTGGAGGCGGAGATCGCCCATGGGGAGGACCCGCTGTTCAATCGCCAGGACTACAATCGATTTCGCAGCCTCATCGACTACCTTCAGGCCCATGAAGACGAATAACAGTCGATACCACAACCAGCCAGGTGACAACTAAGGATCGATCTCACACGGCCGATACGCTTTTCAGGGTTGTAGCTTGGTTCCTGGGTTGAGGTATGGCATTTTCACACGGCAGATATAAAAAATCGGCTTTTTTCCTCACGACAGCTGTGTGGCTGATGCTGTTCAAGCCCGTGATCCTGCTTGCTGTTGAGCTGGAGGATCAGCGCTACATGGCTGGAATGCACGACTCGTTATGGTCATTTTCCGGATCGGACTTCAGCTGTGAATTGGAGCACGAGGTGCCGCAGTTCGGTGTCGCTCGATTCCGGCGACTGGCCGGCGAACATCTGCGTTTTTTCATCAACAGCTTTCAGCCGGTACCCGAATCGGTCGAGGGGGTGGTGAAAGAACGTTCACCGTCCTGGGAGCATAATCCCCCAGATCCAATACAGCATGCGATTACCATCAAGACCGGCATGCGGCCGATGGCGCTGCCAAGAAAGCAGGCGGGATGGTTGCTGACCTCGTTGACAAAGGGGCAGGTGGGTAGTTTTTCCTTTCCCGATTGGGACGACAGCCGTCGCCAGGTCAGGGTAGAGCTGTCACCGGTCAATTTCCAAAAACCCTATCGGGAGTTCAAACGCTGCCTGCGTCAGTTGCCGAAGAGCGGAGGCTTTGCCACCTTGCGTCACTCCACGCTGAATTTTGCCTTGGATGTGGATCGCGTGGACGGCAAGGGGGAGGAGCGACTCAACCAGCTTGCCGCCTATATCAATGCCGATGAAAAGATCAGCCGGATCACCATCGAGGGCCACGCGGATGACCAGGGTTCAAGCCGTTACAACAAGGGTCTATCGGCGCGGCGTGCGGCAAATGTCTATGACTACCTGAAGAACAAAGGTGTCAAGGACGGGATAATGACCAGGCGCCACTACGGCGAGTCACGGCCCAAGATTGCAAAACGCACTGCATCCGCACGGGCGGCCAACCGGCGGGTTGAAATCGAGTTACAGCGTTAACGGATAGCTGTGCCCCGTCGGCGGTAGTTTCATCAGCGTCTGAAATGAAGCCGCCAATCCCACTAATCCAGAAGCCGACCAGGCCGATTGCAAGCAGGGAAGAGTGCCTGTAGGAACTTGCGGAAGACCGGGATCCGCTGCCCCAAGCTACCAATAACTGGGCATACGATTCTCTTGGTGGCATCAAGGATGTGCGAAGCCTCGTTCTATGCTGACGATGGCCCTGATCCAGCTGCGCTGTCGAAGCGTGCCGTGATATGCTTTGCTGCATCATGGATAGTGTACCGACATCGCATGCTGGTGCAGTTCGATTGACATGGTTTGAAAAAGCCTGGCAGAGATTCTGTCGTCTTGTGGTCAGGGTTTTCTATCGCCGCTTTGAGGTTGTCGGCAGTGACAACCTGCCAACGGGGCAGGGTACGATCCTATGTGCAAACCATGTCAATGCCCTGGCAGACGCGGTTGTGCTGCAGGCGGCCACCCAGAAACCCATTCGACCGCTGGCGCGCAGCGGTTTGTTCGAGAATCCCTTGCTGAAACCGATCCTGAAGCTGATCGGTGCGGTACCGATCTATCGCCGCGGCGATCCCGGTGTCGATGTCAGCAACAACAGGGGCACCTTCGAACGCTGTTATCAACTGCTGGCGGCCGGGGAGACGCTGATCATATTTCCCGAAGGTCAGAGTCATGACGTACCAGGCTTGACGGCGCTGAAAACCGGTGCCGCGCGCCTTGCCTTGGAGACCGTGGCGGTAACAGGCAGGGAACCGGTGGTGGTGGCTGTTGGTCTTACCTTTCCACAGCGGGGAAAGTTTCGCAGCGCAGCCCTGGTAGAGTTCGGCAGCGCAATTGACCTGAACGTCGCGGCGGAACTCGGCGATGAAGAACGTGTCATCGAATTGACCGAACGGATTCGAAAGGGGCTGGAAGCGGTAACACTGAATGCGGAGAGCTGGGAAGAGGTCAATCTGATCACCAGGGTTGAGCGCTTTTTCGCTTTTCGCCATGGCAAATACCGGCAACGCAATCTGCACCAGCGCCTGCGGGCACAGCAACGACTGCTCGACGCGCAGCGTCTGCTGAGAAAATATGAACCAGACCGGGTGAGGGCATTGATAACCCAACTGAAACAGTTTGAAAAGCTCTGCGGCTACTGCGGAGTGAAAGATTATCAACTCGACATCGAGTACCGACCGACATTGATCATACTCTATCTGTTGCGCGTGGTCTGGATGCTGCTTATTGTATTTCCGGTGGCGGTCTGGGGCCTGCTGAACAACTATCTGCCCTACCAGTTGACGAAACGACTGTCGCGCTATTTTGCCAAGGGCACAAACCAGTACGATACCGCCAACATGGTACTGGGTCTTCTCTTTTTCAGCAGCTTCTGGCTATTGCAGAGCTATCTTGTTTTCCACTATTTCGGCTGGGCCTGGACGCTTGGCTATATTTTAACCCTGATCGTGGGCAGCGTTGTCCTCTTGATGGTGCATGGAGAGATGCGACGGATTCGCGAGAACATCAGGGTGTTCTTGCTTTTCTTGCGCCGACGCGACCTCAAGTCGTACCTGCGTACAAAACGTCAGGCCCTGGAGAAGGAGTTGGCCAGAATGGTACGGATTGCCAATCGTCTTTCCAATCACTGATTCCCTGTTATCGATATAGCGATGCGCTTGATATTGTTCTTACTGTTGCTCCTGATACTGCCCGCGCTATCCCTTGCGGCGAAGGTCGAATGCGTTATTTTGCTCCATGGCATGGGGCGTACCTCCTTTTCCATGAGTGCCATCGAGGAGGCGCTGGTGGATCGGGACTATCAGGTCTGGAACGAGAGCTATCCCAGTTTGAGCCGGGGCGTGGAGGAGGTTACCGTTCCCGCCATCGAGGCCGGTCTGGACTTTTGTCGAGACAACGAGGCGACAGAGATCCATTTTGTCACCCACTCCCTGGGCGGCATCCTTGTCAGATACTACCTCCAGAACCATCGCATAGCCGATCTTGGCCGCATCGTCATGTTGGCGCCGCCCAACCGGGGCAGCGAGGTGGCCGATGAGATGAAGGATGGCTATTGGTACCAGACCATCATGGGGCCGTCGGGCCAGGTGCTGGGAACGGATGAAAAGAGTCTGCCGAACAGCCTGAAACCCATACCGGGAGAGATCGGCATCATCGCGGGCAGGGTGGACGGGGAACCCTGGTTTCTTCCCGAGATTCCCGGCGACGACGACGGCAAGGTTGCGGTGGAGAGAACAAAGCTTCCGGAAATGCGGGATTTTTTGCTAGTGGAAGAGGGCCATACCTTCATCATGCGGGACGACGAGGTCATTCTTCAGATTCTCCATTTTCTGCATCATGGAGAGTTTGATAAGTCGATGCCGGAAAGGAGTTGACCTGTGGAGTTGATGGTGGGCGCAACAGGGATTGTTCCTGTGACCTCTGCAAAGTGACTGCAGCGCTCTCCCAGCTCACCTTACTTTGACACCAGTGTGCCAATGTTGTGCTTAGTATGGGTGGCACACTTGACTCATAGGAATGCTGGGATTGATAAATAAAAAACAACTAAATATTGATACGCAAGAACCTAATTGTATGTATTAGAGCGAGGGTGCGGATGGGTATTGAACTTTCAATTTTGAATGATAATTTTATGTTGTATCTGAGTATCTAAAATAGTTGATACAAACGATTCTAAGGAAAATATCCGATGGACGGGCTCGTGGTGATCCAGATCCGAAAACTATAAATGGAATGAGCTGTGAATCAATCCGCACATGGTTTATTTATATTTAAAAAATAGGCGGTGGGAAAATAACAACAATGATAAAGAAAATGCAGTTAACTATGCGATTCGTGGTTATAAAGTATTTCCATTTAAGCCGGATGAAAAAAACCAGCAGTAAGAGGCTGGCGGTCATTGGCGAAACGGGATGCTGAACAGATCGAGAGATGGTGGACTGGAAAATCCATACTACAAAATTGAAGTATTGGCAGTGAACATACTGGTTCTTGATTTGGACAGCAAGGGCGGGAAACAAGAATCAATATATTTTAGGAATAATGCGTATTCGAATGGATGCCTCATATTGGCTATCGCATATTTGAGGAAGCGATGTGCCACATTACTGAGTATTTCATTGGATGCTATTGCCAATTCAGGTCATATACTCACAACGATGGATTGACACATGGGGTAGTTGAGCGGCAGTAATGGGAAATACAGAAAACAGTGGCCAAAAAAACTTTGCCATTACACTACTATTTTTTTTAGATGACAAGCTTGGAATAGAAAGTTTTGCTGCTTAGAATTCAACTAAGCTAACATAAATATTCAGCAAATTATCAGTTTGTTGCGCTAGACTTCCTATACAGCCGTCAATCTATTTGCTGAGAATTGAGACATAATGGTAACTTTCTCCTAATATACAACCCTCAATTGACCATGAAAATATTATTGGTTGAAGATTCAATACGTCTGCAACGCTCATTACATGCAGGTCTAAAAAGACATGGTTTTTCAGTGGATCAGGCATTTGATGGTGAGCAGGCATTGACTTATATCAGAATGAACCAGTATGACACGATCATACTCGATTTGGTGTTGCCAAAAGTTCATGGATTGACAGTATTATCTACCTTGCGTAATGAGGGCAATAACTGCCACGTGCTTATCCTGTCTGCAAACGATCAGACAGAAGATCGGATTCGCGGTCTTGATATCGGAGCGGATGACTATGTAGTCAAGCCATTTTCATTCGAGGAACTGGTCTCACGATTGCAGGCACTGAACAGGCGCCAATCTGGAGTCAAAAATCCCGTGCTTGAAGTCGATGGCGTTAAAATTGATACGGTGGCTCGCCTGGTAAGCTTCAATGATTGTGTCGTCAATCTTACTCCTCATGAGTTCAAATTAATTGAATATTTAGTACGTCGACGGGGGCATGTCTTTTCCCATGATCAGCTCATAGATCAACTATACGATGCTGCCAGCTACGTTACTCGTAATGCAGTTGAGGCCCATGTCAGTTCACTGCGCAAACGCCTGAAGGCATCCGGTGCACCAGGGCTTGTGAAAACACGGCGTGGTTTCGGTTACCTGATTGAATAGAGCCACGTGAAATCAATCCGCAGCAGACTAAATCATACCATCATCGGCACAATGGTACTGGTGCTGTCCTTAACCGCCGTGTTTCTTTATTTACTGATCTCACAACAGGTTATCGCTGTTTATGATACTGCTTTGTATGACAAGGCTCAGGCTTTGATCTCCCTGACCGAACTCGACGAGGAGGGGCTGGAGTTTGATTTTGCAGAACAGGGAGTGATGAGCGAATTTGAAACCGGGACAAATGCACACTACTATCAATTGTGGCAATTTGGCACTCAACTGCTGATTAAGTCACCATCTCTAACAGATACTGACCTACCATTGATCGGTATAGGTCTGGGCCAGCACTATTTCGCTGATATCAAACTGCCGGATGGTCGCGCCGGGCGTCTGATTGAGATTAATTTCATACCCAGGGTGGAGGTGGATGAGGAGGAGGGGTTTACCGAAACGCCTGAGCCCAAACCCATCTCGCTGGTCTATGCCAGAGAACGAAGAACTCTTGATAATACCCTGGTCGCCATTGGATTCACCATCTCCGCCATAGTGATTAGTGTGATCCTATTCACTGCACTGTTAGTCTGGCATCTCCTCGGAAGAGGTCTGCTACCTCTTTCAGCACTAGCCAGGCAGGTGAGCGAAATTGATGAATCGAGTTTAAGTGTGCGGTTGAGTCAACAAGGTGGACAGAGCCTTGAGATTACGCCAATAGTAGAACAACTGAATCATTTTCTTGAACGACTGCAATCCGCATTTGAGCGGGAAAAGCGCTTTTCTTCCAATGTTGCCCATGAACTGCGTACCCCACTCTCTGAATTGAAGACCTTGTCAGAAGTGGGGCAGATGATACCGGATGACAAAACGCAGATAACAGAGTTCTTTAGGGATGTGGGTGAGATATCAAAGCAGATGGAGAAGGTGGTCATTACCCTGCTTGAGCTGGCTAGATCTGATGCCGGTCTCTTGCGTAGCGATCCGGAAGAGATTGTTCTAGCCAATTTTTGTGACTCGATCTGGCAGATGGCTGTCAATGATCAGGGATTTCGCAAGGATTTTGTCAAACACATCCCGGAGGGGTTGATAATCTCCACTGATCGGGAAAAGTTTGCAATGATACTCAGTAATATATTTGTCAATGCGATCAGTTATAGCCCACAGCAGTCGGATATTGAATTAAGCGTAGAAACACGGTGTGATTACCTCGTACTCAGGGTCAAGAATGTGGCAACTGATTTAAGGCCGGAAGATATCGTACACATGAAAGATCGCTTCTGGCGTAAAAACAAATCACAAGGAGAGACCAGCCACTCAGGGCTTGGTTTGACATTGGTATTTGCGTTGGCACGTATTTTGAAGCTTGATATTAGTTTGGACCTTGATAACCAGAGCATGTTTATGGTGACAATTTCCGGTCTACCCTTAGTTGTGGATTAGCAACTGATTAGAATTTATAGACAAAGTCGATGCCGACATAATCAATCGCATCATTTGAGTAATCAGCATAGGCTCTGCCTGGCTTGAATTTAGCATATGCACAAATCAGTTCCAGGAATTCACCGTGCTCAATGATGTAGACCAGATCCAACTCCCTGCCTAAGTCCCGGCTGGAGCCGGATGGGTCAACCTCGATTGAAGTGTCGCGTATTTCATCGGATAATTTATCCTGCCTATAGTCGAATTGCATCACTGCAAATGACATATCCTCAGTAACTCGCCACTGCAGGCCAATCATGCTGATTCTAAGATTTGATAGTTCCGGCTGGTATAGTTCGCCATAAATTTCAAGGTCACCCTGCAGACCGGTCTGACGATAGGATCTGTTATACCTGTCCTCCAGGTCTGAATCACCGGAGCCTGTTGCACCTGCGAGAATAAGTGAGAAATTATCCAGGCCGCGAGGTGTCCAATGCAGCCAATAACCACGTGCCCTGCCGCTGATATGTTCACGCACACGTTCATTGACCTCAGCAAATCCCGATGATGGATCTTCAAACTCATAGCTTGTTGACCTGCCACTGATCTCAGAATAGTGCAGTTCAAGGTCAATCTCTCCAATAATGTGGTGCTCAAGATTGGCAGTGTAACTGATTCCTTTCCATATCAAGTCAGCATCCTCATCGTCTATGCGTGCTAGGGATTCAGATTCGCCAAGCCTGTAGTCAGATGAATGGTCATCCTGCTTAAGGTAGAAAAGATTAAGGGTCTGACCATCCAATACCTCCAAACTCATGATGAATATCAGGCGTTGTAGATCATCCAGTTCAGGATCAACAAAGTCATCATCCGTTGACTCTGGTGCTTGTTCCTCAGCGATAGCGAATAAAGAATCGAATATTCCATACCATAACTGAAGACTGATAATATCCAGTTCATCGTCCCACCATGACCACCACTGGCTGATGCTTTCATATTCGACACGTCCAAGTTTCAATTCTGAATCGACAATATCGCCAAATAGGTAGCTGATACCGAGTTCCCTTAACTCCAAGCCTCTACGGGTGGATTTCAAGTCGGCACTTTTAATAACTTCGCTTTCATCTATCAGCGCACCGGTAAAGAACAGATTGAATTGGTTATTCAATCGGTATTCCAGATCGAATTCGAGTTCCAGATCCTGTTCCACCAATTTATTCATTTCCGCTTCATCACCCAGACTCAAGCCGTCTATTTCTTTGAATTCAATACCGATTTCGAAATCAGCATAGAGTGAACCGCCGTGTTCGGCATATGCATGTGGAATTAGAAACAGGCTGAGAAAAAACGTGATTGAAATTAATTGGCGCAATGCTCAATCCTCAGGTTATCTTCAGATAGATGAAATAAACTCTCCGTGAAATGTGAGATTTACAGAAATGAGTCGATTGCTGGTAGCGGACCACTGGCAATTTTTGATTATGAATTAAAATGTGGATTGATCTAATTGTATAGAGAATATCAAAACAGTCATTAGTGAGAAACAAAATAATCATCTGCGAACTGCAAAGTATTTATTCAGCTCGTGGAAGGTATTGTGTTGCTTTTTTTATGTCAATTGAACAGATTAGTCATCAATTCTAACCTTGATGATCGATCCATCTAGATTAAGAATTGCCTCGAGTCTTTTGCCTTTATGTACGAAGTCGACCTCATAAACCTTATCACCCTTATAAGTCTCTTTTTCAATTTCCGTGATTCTCGCGCCAGGATAGGTATCTTTTATAATTGTCCGAATATCACTTTTACTGATTGCAACAGCTTGATTGGCAAAAATCAGTATTCCGAAAATAGTAGAGATAAATAATTTCATCTGTTGTCTCCTGAATATAAACGCAACAACTTGAGTGTAAGTTGTTATAAAAATTCAGTAAAGATTCAGTTTAACATCAGCTTAAATTCAGGTCTTGGGTACAGAATACATTATGCATGGAACCTGTAAATATCAACAGAGGAGAATATATAATGAACCATATCAAACTACCCATTATTTTGCTGTCTGCGGGTTTTGTATTTGTTTCATCAACAGCCATTGCAGAAAATGCGGAGCAGGACATTCCTTTCGATGAAGCAGAGCTTTTTTTCGAATTGAATGACACTGATGGAGACCTGGGCATTCATGGCAAGGTGGATGGGGATGAGTGGAAACGTCTCCAAATTGAAGATCCCTATGAACGCCGCATGATGTCTGTGCGTGCAAATGGACGTTTAAAGCGACAGGGGATCACTGAACTCTTTTTTGAGAGTGCTGAACCGACATTCGATGAACTCGATCCTGCAGACTTCTTTAAACGGTTTCCAGAAGGAATCTATGAGATAGAGGGAAAGACCTTGGATGGGGAAGAGCGAGAAAATGAAGTCTACCTGTCTCATGTTATCCCTGCGGCTCCCGACGATGTAACAATCAACGGGTTGCCTGCAGCAGAAGATTGTGATGCTGATCTACTGCCCGTAGTGAATGCACCCGTAACCCTTAATTGGGCACCGGTACTAGGTTCACATAGTGAATTGGGCAAGGTGGGTGATGTCGAAGTTCGTTACTATGAGGTGGTTGTAGAGATCGATGACACAGACTACAAGTCTACCAGTATCATACCAGGAAACCTGACACAGTGGACAATTGCAGATACAGATTTCTTTACTCTGTCAGAGGAGGGTGAATATAAATTTGAAATTCTTGTTCGGGCAGAGAGTGGAAATAAATCTGCTGTTGAGAGTTGTTTTATTGTTGAATAATTCCGGCTAAACCCTCCCATATGGGAGGGTCTCAAGTTAGAACAGGACTGTCATGAAAGTACTAACATCTCTGGCAATAATATTGTTGTTAGTTGGTGCTGGATATTGGATATTTAAAACTCAAAACAACGATATTAGAATCACTTCCGTCACGGCGCAAATGCAAAATAGCACCCGCTCATCAATAGAGGATGGAATATCTCGGTATGACCTTAAATTGGAAGAAAACGGACCAAGTAAAAACCATGAATCCTTCAATCCTGCATCAGGTTATTCTGGAGATGAAAGGCATTATACAGAGCTGGACTGGATAGCCATGGAAGAAGATGAAAATAATACTGCTACAGATATACTTCAGCAGTTACAGAGCATGTCATATGATAGTAGACCTGAAATACGGCTTGCAGTGGTCAACGCAATCAGTGGGTATAAGCATGAAGAGGTAATATATATGCTGATAGAAGCTTTGAAAGACTCCAGTCCTGATATACGGATAGCTGCGGTAGAGTCACTCAGTCTGCTGGCAGATGAATTCATGATTGCCTATATAGAACCACTTCTTTACGATCATAATCTACAAGTTAGAATCGCCACAATATGGGCAATTGCAGAATTTGATAACGATCAGGGTGTTTATGCGTTGGCTTCAGTACTGTCAGATAGAAATGCTGAGGTGCGTCTGAATGCCGTAGCTGCATTAGGAGAGATCAGTGGAGCAACAGCAATCTATTATTTACAAAACCTAATATATGATTCCGATATGAGAATCCAACAAAATGTAGAAGCTATCTTGAATGAGGTGGATGCTGAAGCATGGCATTAAAAAAACAGAATTAACTATAAAATAATCGACACCCTGAATAGAATACTCTGCTTCGCACAAATACTCAGTAGTTTGGGGTATAAGATCAACTGATAATTAATATAAAAACTTTTCTGACAATGCACTTATTATCCAACTTTATCAGCTCATCAATCTCTATTTCCGTACGCACCTCAAAAACTACTGCTCGGTACATGAAAGTAGCACGAACAAGCATTCGTACAGAGGTTTACCTTTAGCAAGTAGTATTTACTACATCCAAAAAAATCAGAAAGTTAAGCGGGGTGTATACAGTTACGGTACACACCCAACCAAAGCACCTGCATGTGGTATATTAAATGGGCAATGCCATGGATTTTAAAAGAAAGTGAGGGCCGACTATGCAGGGTTTTAGGCTTCACTAAATTTAATTTCACCACAGACCAATTCCTAACCAGGTTAATTTACAATATTCTCCGGTCTGATATGAGTGTATCGCTTCAGTATTATCGAACCCTTGTGTCAAGCAATTGCGCTCTCTTCAATGATAGATAGGCCTTTTTCAAAGAATCTCGATGTGGCTTTATGGCGAAGATCATGAAACCTTAGGTCTGCAATTCCAACTCTTCTACAAGTCCTTTGGAATGCCTGTGTGATGCATATACACCAGACCATGCCATATAACCGCTTAGGAAGTAATCTGAGGTCTTCAATTGTCTTTTGTGATAGAGGTATGACTCGAGGTGTTTCTGTCTTAGTAATAGGAATAGAGAGCGCCTGAGAAAGCTACTTGAGATGATTCCATTGCATGCAAGCAATTTCACCTCGCATCATACCTGTTTGAATGGCTATTATTACAATGGATTTCATCATTAGAATGCATGACATGGCATTTAGAAGTTGGAACTTTTCCTGTGTTGTTATCCTTCTATCCCTTCCATTTTCTTCCAAATGGTTCCTGTATCGAGCTTGTCGGATTGCCCTTTGGTAAATCTATACCTCAATAAATAATCACGATATCAAGGATATGACTTAAGAGTGCTACTTCGTGCCGGACTGTAGTGGGCGACTATGTGAGGCTTTAAGTCTTGAAGTTTTAGGTAACCAAGGGTTCTTCTCAACAACTTAATTCGAGGCTTTCAGCTGCTCCACCTCGTGTGTGGGATGACCTCGGTTCGTGAACAATCGAGTATTTCTGATATCTAGGTCTTTTGGGCGATTGAACAGTCAACGAACTGGCCTCTTTCGATATCTGCTTCAATTTTCTTTACCCAGGTTAAAGCGGTCGATTTGTCGATAAATGACTGGGTGAGAGGTGGAAAGCCCTTTTGACAGATCTGGACTTGATACTTGTTGCCACGCTTGCGGATAGTAGCCATTTTGGAGCCACACTGTGCCGAGAGTGCGCCAAAGAGGATTCTTGGTGGGATAGAATTGCAGCTAAGTGCTTGAATTTATTGGTGGGCGCAACAGGGATCGAACCTGTGACCTCTGCAATGTGACTGCAGCGCTCTCCCAGCTGAGCTATGCGCCCTTAAACAGCGAGAGGGGCATTCTAAAGAGCTAATCGAGGTGGGTCAATTGAGGGCTTGCACGGCATCCCTGCCGCTTCTGCGAAAGAGATCCGTCAGGTGCCTACCAGGGTTTATGCCTGGTCTGCTAGAATCGCGGTTTTCCCAAGACCGGATTCTCTGCCCTACCATGACCATCCGTACCCGATTCGCCCCCAGTCCAACCGGCTATCTACACGTGGGCGGTGCCCGCACCGCCCTCTTTTCCTGGCTCTATGCCCGCAAGCACGGCGGCAAGTTCGTGCTGCGCATCGAGGATACCGACCTGGAAAGGTCGACCATGGAGTCGGTGAATGCGATTCTCGAGGGTATGACCTGGCTCGGTCTGGAGTATGACGAAGGCCCGTTCTACCAGACCAGGCGTTTCGACCGCTACGACGAGGTGATCCAGGATCTGCTGGCCCGGGGGCTGGCCTACCGCTGCAACTGCAGTCGCGAGCGTCTCGAGCAGCTCCGTGAGGAGGCGATGAAGAACAAGCGGAAACCCCGCTACGACGGTCACTGCAGGGAGCGGGAGGTGAGTGCGGGTGAGCCTCATGTGATCCGGTTCCGCAACCCGCAAAGTGGAATCGTGGTGGTGGATGACCTGATCCGTGACCGGGTCATCTTCAACAACGAGGAGCTGGATGATCTGATCATACGTCGTACCGACGGTTCCCCCACCTACAACCTTACCGTGGTGGTGGATGATCTCGATATGCGGATCACCCATGTCATCCGTGGCGACGATCACCTCAACAATACGCCGAGACAGGTCAATATTCTGCAGGCCCTCGGGGCGAGACCGCCCAAGTACGGTCACGTACCGATGATCCTCGGCGACGACGGTTCCAGGTTGTCGAAACGCCATGGCGCGGTGAGTGTGATGCAGTACCGGGAGGCAGGCTTTCTCCCCGAGGCACTGCTCAACTACCTGGTGCGCCTGGGCTGGTCGCATGGCGACCAGGAGATCTTCAGCGTCGACGAGATGATCGAACTGTTCGATATCGATGCGGTGAACAAAGCGGCATCCAGCTTCAATACCGACAAGCTTCTGTGGTTGAATCAACACTATATCAAGCAGGCGGATCCGAAACGGATTGCCCATTTGCTGAGTCCCCATATGGGTGACCTGGATATCGATCCCTCCCAGGGACCCGATCTGGTGGCTGTGGCCGAGGCCCACCAGGAGCGCGCCAATACCCTGGTCGAGATGGCGGAGATGAGTCTCTTCTGCTACCGCGATTTCGAGGACTTCGAAGAGAAAGCAGCGAAGAAACACCTGCGCCCCGCCGCCAGGGAGCCACTGCGGCGGATACGTGATGAATTGGCCAGCCTGGGTGACTGGACGGCCGGCACCTTGCATGACGCGGTGGATAAGGTCGCGCTGGAGCTGGATGTGAAGATGGGCAAGGTGGCGCAGCCGCTGCGCGTGGCCCTGGTGGGACGTGCCGCTTCACCGGGGATCGATGTAACCCTGTTCCTGGTGGGCAAAGCAGCCAGCCTGCGGCGTATCGACAAAGCCCTTGAATTTATCGATCAACGTGAAGCCAGCGCCGGCTGATCACATAGCTGAGTCAAGAAACAGACACCATGAGCAATACGCAAAACAGCACGCCGACCAATTTCATTCGCCAGATCATCGATCAGGATCGGCAGACGGGTAAACACGATGGTCGGGTGCATACCCGATTTCCCCCGGAGCCCAACGGTTATCTCCATATCGGCCATGCGAAGTCGATCGTGCTTAATTTCGGTATCGCCGAGGATTACAGCGGACTTTGCAATCTGCGCTTCGACGACACCAACCCCCACAAGGAGAACATCGAGTTCGTCGAAAGCATCCAGGAGGATGTGCATTGGCTCGGTTACGACTGGGACGATCGCCTCTTCTATGCCTCCGACTATTTTCAAGCGCTCTACGACTTTGCAGTTGAGCTGATCGAGAATGGCAAGGCCTTTGTCTGCGATCTCGACGGCGAGGAGATGCGTGCCTATCGCGGCACCCTTACCGAGCCGGGTCGGGAGAGCCCTTATCGTTCGCGCTCCGTGGAGGAGAACCTGGATCTGTTCCGACGCATGAAGGCCGGCGATTTCGAAGATGGGGCAAGGGTGCTGCGGGCCAAGATCGACATGGCGTCACCGAACATGAACATGCGCGATCCGACCCTCTATCGTATCCGCCACGGGGTGATCCATCACCAGACCGGCGAGGCCTGGTGTATCTATCCGATGTACGATTATACCCATCCGATCTCTGATGCCCTGGAGGGGATCACCCACTCCCTCTGCACCCTGGAGTTCGAGGATCATCGACCGCTTTACGAGTGGGTGCTCGCTAATATCTCCATACCCGACCATCCACAGCAGATCGAGTTCTCCAGACTCAACCTGGCGTACACGGTGGTCAGCAAGCGCAAGCTCACCCAGCTGGTTGAGGAGGGATACGTGGAGGGCTGGGACGATCCACGTATGCCGACCCTCGCCGGGATGCGCCGCCGCGGCTACAGTGCTGCATCGATCCGCGAATTCTGTCAGCGCATCGGTGTCACCAAGGCGGATGGCCTGGTGGAGATGGGGATGCTGGAAAACTGTATCCGCGAGGATCTCGATACCCACGCGCCGAGACGCATGGCGGTGATGCATCCGTTGAAGGTGGTGATCGACAACTACCCGCAGGAGAAGAGCGAAAGCCTGATCGCACCCAACCATCCCAAGGATGAGTCGATGGGGAGCAGGGAGATTGAGTTCTGCCGCGAGATCTACATCGATCGGGCCGATTTTCGCGAGCAGGCGAATAAGAAGTACAAGCGCCTGGTGAGTGGTGGCGAGGTGCGTCTGCGCAACGCCTATGTCATCAAATGTGAAGAGGTGGTGAAAAACAATCAGGGCGAGATAATTGAGTTGCGTTGCAGTTATGATCCTGAAACCCTTGGGAAAAATCCGCAAGGCCGCAAGGTCAGAGGGGTCGTCCACTGGGTATCCGCGCGGCATGGGGTGAAGGGGGAGGTGCGGCTCTACGACCGTCTCTTCAGCAAGGCGGACCCGGACAGGGTCGAGGAGGGGGGGCGCTTTACCGACAATCTCAATCCCGACTCCCTGCGTACCCTTACCGACTGCTACTTCGAGCCGGCCTTGGCTTCGGCGCAGGCGGGGGAGCAGTATCAGTTCGAACGCGAGGGCTACTTCATCCTTGACAGTCGCGAGGCGGCCAGGGACGAGCCGGTCTTCAACCGCATCATTACCCTGCGTGACTCCTGGGCCAAGATCGACAAGCCCGGGGGGTGAATCGAATACTGTTCGCTTATAGATGCAAATAGTAGGAAGAAAACCATAAAGACTGGCTTGGGTCAGTCCAGAAGAAACGAGTACTTTTTAAACCCCGGCAGCAGACGCTCATCTCTCTTCCGCGCTCCGACAGCACTCCCCTGTGCCGACGGGGCTTGCGCGGCACCCCAGCCGCTGTTGCGAAAGACAGCCATCAGGCGCGTGCCAGCTGCCACCTGGTTTGTAATCTATTGAATGTCGTTGTTTATTGGTGGTTATTACGGTCACTTAACGGCTATATTTCCTTTATGCTCGTTAATCTTTAAGTCGCAGAGAAGCGGGAAAAAAAGCAGTGGACAAAAGTGTCATAATCCCCTAATATTCGCGGCTTTCCGGGGCCATAGCTCAGCTGGGAGAGCGCAACACTGGCAGTGTTGAGGTCGGCGGTTCGATCCCGCCTGGCTCCACCAATTTCTTGCACAGCAGGTCCAGATTCAATCGGCCTAGAGTATCCACACCCTCTATGTCCAAGAAGCTCCCCTCAAGGCGATCAAACAGCAGGCAAACGACATGCTCTGGGTCGACATACTGATCATCGCCATCCTTGCGCTCTCGGCACTCATCAGCTTGATTCGCGGTTTTGTGCAGGAAGCCGTCTCCCTTGCTACCTGGATCGCGGCCTTCACTCTCGCCTGGTTTTTCTTCCGCCCGCTGGCGGTGGAGTTGGAGCCGTGGATCGATGTCCAGTCGATCCGCCTGGGTGTCGCCTATGGCATCATATTGATAGTGGTGCTGATCCTGGGAGCGCTGGTCAACCATTTCATGAAGGTTCTGGTCGATACCACGGGATTGAGTGGTACCGACCGCCTGATCGGTATGTTTTTTGGCGTCGCCCGGGGCGCGGTCGTGGTGGCAGTTCTCGTCCTGCTGGCAGGCTTAACCCCCTTCCCGAACGACAACTGGTGGCAAATGTCGCAACTGATTCCCTATTTTCAGGATATGGCCCTCTGGCTAAAGGGCTTCCTGCCTGAGGATATTGCTGCGAATTTCCACTACTGATGCGGAGAATTGAGGCATGTGCGGTATTGTAGGCATAGTGGGTAAGACCCCGGTAAACCAGTCACTCTACGATGCGCTTCTGGTGTTGCAGCACCGCGGACAGGACGCGGCCGGTATCGTCACCTGTGAAAAGGGTAAACTCTACCTGCGCAAGGCCAACGGTCTTGCCAGGGATGTCTTTCACACCCGTCACATGTTGCGTTTGAAAGGAAATATGGGGATAGGTCATGCCCGCTACCCCACTGCGGGTTGCGCCTCATCCGCTGAGGCTCAGCCCTTCTATGTCAACTCACCCTACGGCATTACCCTGGCGCACAACGGTAACCTGACCAATACCGAAGAGCTGACCCGTGACCTCTTCGTCGAGGATCTGCGTCATATCAACACATCATCCGATTCCGAGATTCTGCTCAACGTCTTCGCCCACGAACTGCAGATGCAGAACAAACTGCGTATCGCCCCTGAGGATATTTTCAAGGCGGTTGCCGGCGTGCATCGCCGCTGTCGCGGTGCCTATGCGGCGGTTGCCATGATACCCGGGGTGGGTCTGCTGGGTTTTCGCGATCCTTACGCCATTCGCCCCATTGTCTACGGCAAGAGAGAGACCGATCAGGGTACCGAATATATGATCGCTTCGGAGAGCGTGGCCCTCGACACCCTGGGATTCGAGCGGGTGCGGGATCTGGAGCCCGGAGAGGCGATCTTTATCAGTAAGAAGGGTGAGTTCCACTCCCAGATGTGCGCCGCCCACACCCACAAGTCTCCCTGTATCTTCGAATTTGTCTATTTCGCCCGCCCGGATTCGATAATCGACAATGTATTTGTCCACAAGGCGCGTTCCCGGATGGGGGAAAAACTGGCGAAAAAGATCCTGCGGGAGTGGTCGGATCACGATATCGATGTGGTGATTCCGATTCCGGACACCAGCCGCACCGCGGCGCTGACCCTGGCCAACGAGCTGGGTCTGCGCTACACGGAAGGTTTCATAAAGAACCGCTATATCGGTCGCACCTTCATCATGCCCGGACAGACCGTGCGCAAGAAATCCGTACGGCAGAAACTGAATGCCATCGATCTGGAGTTCAAGGGCAAGAATGTCCTGCTGGTGGATGACTCCGTGGTAAGAGGCACGACCTCACAACAGATCGTGCAGATGGCGAGGGAGTCTGGTGCCAAAAAGGTCTATTTTGCCTCGGCCGCTCCCCCGGTGATCTATCCCAACGTCTACGGTATCGATATGCCCGCTGCCAGCGAACTGGTCGCACACAACAGAAGTGTGGAGGAGGTCAAGGAGATCATCGGTGCGGACCGAATGATCTATCAGGATATCGAGGATCTGATCGATGCGGTGCAGAAAAAAGGCAAGACCGATATCGAGCGCTTCGATACCAGCGTCTTTAACGGCGATTATGTTACCGGCGATGTCAGTGATACCTATCTTGAGCAGCTTGAACTGATACGCAATGACGGTGCCAAGAAAAACAGCGATTCGACGGAAAAGAGTATCCTCGACCTGCACAATGACGCTTAATCCAAAAGCGGTCGTTGCCGGCCGTTTTGATGATCAACACTGGTGAATGCGATCGTAGTAGCGTGCCCGGTAGAGCAAGCGGGGCGCTTTCCCATCCGTGAAGCCGCTTCGGGTATGCAGTACGTTGTTGCATACCAGTCCCTGACCGGCCTCCAGCTTTGCATGAAAATGCCATGGTGACGGGTTGCTCAGGAGCGACTTGAGAAACTCCACAGCCTCTTTCAGCAGCGGGTCGTCCCGCCACTCGATACTGCGGCTCCTGTCGGTATAGCGCATATGCAGGTGGCCATCCGGGTAGACGGCGAAAACCGGACCGCTGCGTGCGGGCCTGAGCTCTTCATTATCGACGATGTTGGCTGGAATGGTCATGGCGCATGGATGCATTAATGCACGAACGTACTCAGGATTTCGGTCCATGATCTGCATGAACAGGATCTCGTGGTCCAGCAGGTCATTTTCTCCACCCTGCTTCGCGGGGTTGACACAATGCAGCAGCAAGGCGTGAATCTGGTGCTCGGGCAGGTTGTAGTAGCCATCCGTGTGCCAGGCAATAGGGCGGTCGGAATAGGGGATATAGCCGTTACGCAGTGCATCGGACTGTACCGTCAGCGAGCTGATGGCGTCGTTGTCCGCGCACATATTATGATCCAGTTGGCGGAGGCCGAAAGTCAACCCGAGCTCTGCGATGATACGCTTGTCGGCGTCATGCCCCGAGAGCCCTGCCCAGACTGCCATGTTGCACTTCTGGCATAGGGATAGGATCTTGTCGTGCTCTGTCGAAGAGAGCTGGCGGGGATCGCGTATTTCGACGACAAGCTCCTCCACCCCTTGCGGATAGTATTCGAGTTTTTTATCCCGCCAGTATGCATAGGCGTCGCGATTGCCGGGCAGGAATGGTGATTGGTCATGCTTTGACATAGAAAGGATTTTCGCAGATTTCAGTGAGTGTTGGTATGATACCCTGACCTAGGGCTGTTGGGAAAACAGATACTGTGTCACCAGCATCCGCTATTTAGGTGATCAGCAGAGTTTAATTTGAGGCATAAAATCATGCGCGCAGTTTCAAGACGACCAACAATACCAAAGCCTTTTGCTCTGCCATTGAGGCTGCTCCCACGAAAGGCCCATGGCACTATCTTGAGTTCAATCCTCAACAGGACGCTTCGAAACGAAATCGAGGATGGGGAACTGGACTTCCTCGAAAAGCGCGTGGTTTGTATTAAGGTGAGTGATCTCGGCCTTGAGTACAGCTTGACACTGGCCAAAGGAGTGATTGCGGAAGCGGGAAGCAGCAAGGCGGAGCTGGTCATTAGCGGCTCGGTCTACGATTATCTGTTGCTGATAAGCGGCAAGGAAGATCCCGATACCCTGTTTTTTCAACGCCACCTGGTGATGGATGGCGATACCGGTTTGGGTGTCCATCTGAAGAACATGCTGGCTGCGATAGAAATCGATCAGTTGCCCTTGCCACTGGATATTCGCCCTTACATCGAACGCTTTTTACGGATTTACGAGAAATTTCCCAATATGAGCGCTCGTACATAGTAGTAATCCAGCATCGCTGACTCTCGTTAACTACCTATTTCAGGCAGTTGCTTGACGATGCAGTGATGGCCTTGGATTTTCTCTATTAAATGCCGGGTGATTTCAGGCGGAGCGCTACACCAATAATCCTCTTTCCCGAGTTGCGAGCTTGGAGAGAGTATATCTGCATCATGCAACCTTCTGCGCAACTGGTTGGCTACCGCCAGACCCGTATCGATAATGGTGACTGAAGATCCTGCCAATCGTGCAATGGTATCTTTGATCAGTGGATAATGCGTGCAACCCAGCACCAGGGTATCGACGCCCTTTTCCAGCAGCGGTATCAGTTCCTGCTCTACAAGTTTCAGGGTTTTGTTATGACCAGTACCATTGTGCTCAATAGTCTCCACCCACCCATGGCAGGGGGCATAAAATATATCTGCTTCGTTCGAATGTTGCTCGACCAGGTTACGGAATTTACCACTGTGCAGCGTTCCCTCCGTGGCCAGGACACCGATCATGCCATTACGACTCTCCAGTGTCGCCGGCTTAACACCGGGTTCCATGCCGACGATGGGCAGTGAAAGGTGCTCTCTCAAGTGCGCAACCGCAACGGCAGTCGCCGTATTACATGCGATTACGATCGCTTTGGCATCCTGTTGTATGAGAAAGTCAGCAATCTGTTTGCTGCGGTCGAGTATGAAATCGCTTGCCTTGTTACCATAAGGCAGGTGTGCTCTATCGGAAACATAGATGAGGTTTTCAGCTGGAAGTAATTCACGAATATGGCGCAATACGGAAAGACCGCCTATGCCCGAGTCGAAAACACCGATGGGCCTTCTAGAGAGCACCGTTTGTTTCCCTGGTCTGTAATAAACGCTTGACTTCGCATTCCATTGTAGAGAATTCCTTTAGTAACAGTTCCGTCTCTTGTGACGATATGGCCTGCTCAAATGCCTGTACTGAGTAGTCAAGCGCTGGCACTCCACAGGAGGAGGTGGAGCCGCGTATCTTATGAGTTATTTCCTTAAGACGCTCCCAATTCTGATCGTGTATGTACTTGTCAATCTCCTCGAGTTGTTGTGGTAACTCGCTACAGAGTTGGCTGAACAGCTCATTTGCGAGTGCCCTGTCGCCACCGGTTATATTGAGTATTTTATTGTTGTCTATTACAAGGAGCCGGTCGGTATTGGCTGAATCGTTCTCTTCAAAGGGAGATGCATGTTGATTATCAGTATGTTCCTGCCGGTTGAAGATGTTTCTTATGATGGACCACATCTGTGGTTCGTCGATTGGTTTTAACAGGTAGCCATCCATCCCGGATTCCTTTATCTGGTTTCGCGTGGCAGGAACTACATCGGCCGTCAAGGCAATGATTGGGGTGTGTTTATCGCCGGCCTCATTGTGCCGAATGACTTCAGCCGCTTTGGTGCCTTTCATCTTGGGCATGTGAATATCCATCAATATCAAGTCGAAATCCTTGATCAATGTTTGCGAAATGGCATTTAAGCCGTCACTTGCCTCAGTTACATTGGCGCCGTTGTTGCGCATCAGCGTACTTATGAGTTTCAGGTTGATATCGTTGTCATCAACGACAAGTATGTTGTAATTTGCAAGAGCTTGACTGGGGGAATGGACATATTGATCAGCACTGGCTTTAGAGCCACCATGAGAGCCGGATACTATCCGTTCCAGTGTATCGGCTAGTTTACTGGTAGTGAAGGGTTTGGATAGGTAGAAATCCTTGCTGATGGACTGAAATTTCTCAATGATTACGCGTTCAGAAGCGCTTAAGAGCACCAGGAAAGGTGTGTTGCTGATTGCGCGCAATCGGTGAATTTCGCTCTCCGCGTACCCGGATATTATCTCTTTGTGCTCAAATCCCAAAATAATTAAATCATATTGATTATCGGGTTGTAGCGGATGATCCGTGGTTGCGCAGGTAATCCCGAAGGCTTCCAAAGTATGCTTGGTGGCCAAAAGGGAAAGTTTGTGGTTATCTGCGATTAGTGTCCGTTTTCCCTCGATATGGGGGCTCTTCGGCGGAGACTGATCCATGGATGATTTGGTCAATGGTATTATTACGATGAAATTGGAACCCTTGCCTGGGTTACTGATCAACTCGATGTCGCCGTTCATGGATTGCGCCAGCTTTTTGCAGATACTCAAACCTAAACCAGTCCCGCCATAAACACGACTTGTGGATGAGTCAGCCTGTTGAAACGACTCAAAGAGTGTTTGCTGGGCTTTCTTGTCGATTCCAATCCCGGTATCAGTTACAGAGAATTTAAGTATGCATTTTTCCTCTGTCTCTTCATCGATCATGACGCGTATGATGACATCGCCCTGGTGGGTGAATTTGATTGCATTGTTAACCAGATTGACCAGGATCTGCCGAATGCGTGTCTCATCACCGATAAGCGTCTTCGGTACATCTGAATAGACAAGTAATATCAGTTCCAATCCCTTGTCATGAGCTGATGGGGAGAGCAGAACTGCAGGTTCTTCAAAACACTCATTCACATGAAATGGCGCAGTTTCTGGTTCGAGTTTTCCATATTCCAATTTTGAGTAGTCAAGAATCTCGTTGATTATCTCCAGTAGATTGATCGCCGACTTGGAAATGGTATTGACCAGGTCCCGCTGCTGTCTTGAAAGGTCGGTTTTGAGGAGTAAGTTGGTGAATCCGAGTACGCCATTCATCGGGGTGCGGATCTCGTGACTCATGTTGGCGAGGAATTCCGATTTTGCCTTGCTTGCAGATAGGGCCCGTTTTTTTGCCAAATCGAGTTCAACATTCTGGATTTCAAGGGCTTCCATTGTTTCGGTTAGTTCCGATGTCGCCTGATCGATCTGATGTTGCATAGTCTCGTGTGATCTCAGGATCTGACTTGTCATGGCGTTGAAGCCCTCTTCGAGACTGCGGATTTCGCCTTTGGAAACCTCCGGTACACGAACGGTCAGGTCGCCATCCCGCATACGGGAAACCGCCTGGGTTAATTTGTCGATGGGTCTGATCACCGACCTGCTCAGTGCCAATGAGAAAAATGCAGTACATACCAATCCGAAAACCAGCATGATGATTGAGTTGCGAATGGTGTTTTTTCTGTTTTCAGTGAGGCGTGTCTTACTGAGTGTCAGTACTACCTTGCCCATGCTGCGGTTGAGGGAATCACGGCCCTTGGCTACCTGGTCCGGGTAGTCAACAATGTCGATATCCTCAACTACATAGATTGCTGCTGCAGAGAATACAGCAATATTGTTTGGGTGCTCGCTATATTGTTTCTCCAGGCGGGTTAGAAGTGCTCCGGTGGCATCGAAGACTTCGATGCTATAGACATCCGGTTGTAAAAAGACGGGTCTCAAACTCATTTCCAGGATCGACTTGTCGCGGGTGAAAATCCCGTAGACACTAATCGAAGCTGATTGGTTGGCGATTGAAACGCCTCTCTCGTTAAACGACTCATTCAAGCGATCAAGCTGAGTGCTGATCAAATAGACAGTCAAGATGAAGGCAAGAATGAATGCTGGCAGTAAGCCAACCATCAATGCCTGAAATCGTAAGGATTTAAGCTCAATCATGATCGTTGTCTTTTGATACCTTGATCATCTTGCTTGCCAATTCCGCTTCTGATTTTAAGGGAAAATCCAGAGATCTTGCTACTTCAGAGTTAAACAGAAGAGTGAAATATTGTGCCGTTTGTTCATGTTCTCCGATGTTTTCCCCGGAATAGACTTTTACGATATTGTCTCTGACATGGTATGCGATATCTTCAGGTGATGAATAGGCGGCCGCCAATGCGCCTGCTTTTACATAGGCGGAAGAAAACCCGATTAACGGAATACGCTTTCTATATGTCGATATCAGGATATTGGAGACGGTCGATTTATTGTGTATTTTCGTATCCGGCACCGCAAGTAAGATATCGATGGAGTGAAGTAACCGGCTTAGTGAGGCGCCGACCTGATCGGAAGATTCGACTTTTTCAATGTGCAGTCTGAGATCGAGCTCAGCAGCAGACTCCTCCAGTTGCTTGGTCGATGATTCATCTGTATTGCTGATCATGACGCCAATGTTTTTGAATCTGTCCGAGAGGGCGTCTATCAACAATATGCTTCTGCGAAGTGGCTGATCAAGATATAGATAGTGCTGATCCGAGTCGCTGGCGTAAGCGGAGGCTATATTGCTGTTTTGAGGGATTAGCGCCGAGAGGACGAGTTTCCCTTTAAAATTTTTGTTTGCATATTCAGCCGCTTTGATTCCAAGTGTAACGATAAGCCTGTGTTTATCGGAAGGTGGTATGTCGAGAGACGATATCTGACTGATTTCAAAGTTCGTATCCTGGCATTCCAGGTTTCGGTTCCTGCAGAGCTTGATGGTGGAGTTGGTAATTGTCGTGGCAACGTCGAGGTAGACATCCTCATTGCCACTGAGAAGAATCAATATGTTGTTGTCTTTGGCATAAACCGAGCGTGGCAGTATCAGGCAGATTAAAACAAGGAGGATGGCTAGAATCGCCTTGCTGAATTCACGGAGGTATGCAGGAAGCGGGACACGGCGAAGCGGCCTGCTGCTGGCTGGGCGCACTCGCAGGTGCAGAAAAATTCGCTTGTTACTGTTCAATAAAGACATTTCGTCTTGTTATCAGAACGATGCCTTGGCCTGGAGATAGATACGCCTTTCCCAGACATTGAAGGCGCCGGGTCCTTCATTGTGAAAAAAGTCAAAATTTTCATTGTGCAGATTCTGGAGGATTAGTGAGATGTCGATATCGTCCCCTGCAATGTCGATGTGTTTGTTCAGCTTCAAGTCGAGCCGGCTGAAGTTGGGCACCACATCACCTTCGCCGGGCCACTCCATTTCATCGGTAAAATAGTATGCGCCGCTTATGCTAAAGCCATCATCAAAGTTATGACTGGCAATCAGGCTGAAGGTTCTTTTTGGGATCTTCTTATCTGCGTTTTCACGAAAACTGGCAATACCATCCTTGATCCTTTTCAGTTCGTTTCCGCTGATATCCATGTAGCTGAGGCCGAGGAAGATCAGGTCTCTGTTGGTGGGGCGGAAGTCGATTTCAAACTCAATTCCATCAATATCAACCTCGCCGAAATTGGTATAGGTAAAAGCGCCGTTTTGATAGAAACTTTGCAATTGCATCAAAACATCCAAAGCCAGAGCGTCAGTAATTCCACGATCGGGATCGGGTATGTCAAAGTGTACGTATTGGTCGATTATGTTTGTGTATTCTTCATGGAACAGGCAGAGGTCGAAATTGGCGCCATACTCCGTAAAGTTGCCGAAGTAGCCGATTTCAATGCGTTCGATTTGTTGCGGTTCGAGATCTTCAGTGCTGATCACCCAGGTATTGAACTCGTCATCCCGTGAATCGAGATACAGGGAAACGTGGGCGTTGTCTTCATAAATTGTCGGCATGCGAAAAGCCCGTGAACCGCTTATTCTTACGGTACTGGACTGTGTCAGATGGTGGTTTATACCCAATCTCGGCGAAAAGACGTGATCCTTACCTTCAAACTTCTCGAACATACTGCCAAGGTTAACTACTGTTGCAGGCGTCGCGTACCATTCGGCATTGAGAAACAATCTGTATAAGTCTCTGGAGACCGGGTCATCTTCCTGCAACAGCCAATAGCTCTCTCCACGATCGTGTCTTGCCCCAACTCCCCAGGCGATGCGCAAGTTGTCCGATGCTTCGAATGTATGTTCGATCTCCAGGTCGTAACGATGGGACTTCATGCCCAGCCACGAGTAGGCCATGGGCGAGTCTGTCAGGTTTAATGCATTTAGAAAGGCGTCGAAATCGTACGCTCCCGCCGACAATGTGGCGGCGAAAATGTCTGTTCTTAAAGCTTCATCGAAACCCTGCAACTGATCCAGCATCGAGATTTGCTGGGAAAGGGTGATGGTGCGGGTAAGGTCGTCGATCGAATAGTAGTTGTGATAAAACTGCAGGCTGACCTTGCTCTTTTCGGAAAGTACGCGATTCCACTCGATGAACTGGTAGTTATACTGGTTATCGAGTTCCCGCTCCTGCGACAAAAGACCGGGCAGTCCTTCGTCGTAGTTGCCGTATGCCACACCTAACGTGGTACGAATCGAATTATTGAGATCGATATTATAGTCGCTGTCCAGCTTCAACCATTTTGTCCGTGACGAATCGTCGCGGTTGTCAAACCCCTCGCCCTCCCGGTAACTGGTCGAGAGTCGGTAGTCGAGCCTGCCAACGCTATCTGCATGTGCCGCTTCCACGTAACGGGTCTTTTCATAGCCAGTGGTGACGGAGAGCATGGTGCCGGTCAGATCGGCCGGATGCTCCGTGACTATATTTATTACCCCGGCATAGGAGTTGGAGCCATAGGCAGCGGCATTGGGCCCACGTATCACCTCGATGCGCAATATCTCGTCCAGGCTGAGATAGATTTCCGTCCACGGAATTCCTCCGAAGACTGGGTCGTAGATCGATCTTCCATCGATCAGGACCTGCATGTCCCTGGCGTATTCATCCGCATGGCCGTGATAGGTTACTGTGGCACTGGTGCCTGCGAAAAAGCCAACGGTAAAGCCTGGAACCAATCTCAGCAGATCCGGCAGGTTCAGCGCTGCGCTGGCTCTGATCATCTTTTTATCTATCACAGTCATTGCGGTAGGGGTATTGGATTGCGACTGTGAGAGTCTGGATGCGGAAAGCACGACCGGCAGGTCGTCATAAAAATAACTTTCTGTCACTCCCGATAAATCGATACTGTGAGCCTGATTAAAGCAGAAGGCGAGAAACAACCCAAGCTGGATACTTCGAAAACTGCAGTGTTTTACGTGAGACATGCGATAACCTTGTGTCGAGTAACGTATCAATGCATATGAGAACTGACTGCCGCTAGCGCAACTTAGGCAGCGGCCGTACTCCCGTCGCCATAACTATCATACACCACAGCTGTGTGGGTGGTTATAGCTGATAGTCCCGGGAGCCGTGGAGTGGGAACGGCACTAAAAAAACATTTTAGTGCGGACTGGAGTCGGGTGAATCCTAGCGGAGGGAATTAAAATCCGCCTGACCGTCAACCCCGTGCCAGTAGCCATTACATGCGCCAAGCGGCATATATTTACTAAGATCGCTTATATCTTCGTCATGCAAGGCGCTATGGTAAGCGTCGACTATTTTGTCAGTATTTGAGGACTGCGGGCTAATTCTCAGAATATCGACCTGCAGCTCTCTAAGAAGGGGTAGTTCGCGGATTAGGTTGCAGGTCTTCGCTGAGACAGTCTGGATGCCGTTTAAAGCAAGAAAGGGTTCCTGCTCCTGGGTTGAGAGCAGGCGGCCGTCGGGGTAATCGATGCATTTATATCGACAGTCGTCTTTCGGAAGGTTGTGGGATCTCGCAGTAAAGCACCTGGCGGAAAGGGTCAAGGGCATGCGGCCATAGCAGAACACCTCGGTTTCAACGCCCTGTGGTCTGTGCATTTGAATTTGAGCCAGTGTTTGGTTTGAGAGCTCGATCGGCAGTACCCAGCGTTTGAGTCCTTTGGACGCAAGCAGCTCGAGACTGGTCGAGTTGTAGATGTTGATGCTCGGACCAGTCACAAAGGGTATGCCTTTGCCGCTCAGGATCTGTACCGCTCCGATATCATTGGCTTCAACCATGAAACGACCGTTTCCACACAATTTTCTGAGCGTCTTCAGCTCCGACTCCGCCTCTATCAGGGCGAGAGTGGAGAGTACGATCTCCTTGTCGCTCTGTGTGCTCAGCCTGGTGGCCAGCTCGATCCAGTCATTGGTGCGCAGACTGCGTCTCTTGGAACAGACGGTCTCACCCAGGTAGATGATATCCACGGGCATGTCCAACACCTGATCATAAAAATCAAATAGTGTGTCTCTTGACCAGTAGAAGAGTACCGGCCCCAGGGAGAGTTTAGGAGTCATCGTCATGGTTATTGCCAGGGTCTGTAGTAGGGGCCTAAGGTGGTGCTGGCTCCTTCCGATACCTGGTCCAGGGAGTCGTTCCATGCAGACGTTGCAACATAGGCCTTGGGATCTTTCAGACAGCGGTCGATCGCCTCACGCCAGACTTTCGTGACCTGACCGACATAGGCCGGTGTGCGCTGCCGGCCTTCAATCTTGATTGCCCTGATACCGGCATGATGCAACTCAGGAAGCAGGGCCAGCGTATTCAGCGAAGTGGGCTCTTCGATGGCGTAAAATACGTTATCGCCAACTGCGAAACGTCCCTTGCAGATCGTCGGGTAACCGGCCGTTTCATGTTTCTCGTAGCGATCGGTCAATAATCCGCCGAGGCGGGACTCAAGCCCGGCGGGCGTCTCCCTGTACTCAACAAACTGGGCAGGCGAACAGGCGCCGTGGGTATTAGGGGATTCACCGGTGACATAGGATGAGAGGATGCAACGGCCTTCCACCATTACACAGAGGCTGCCGAAACCGAAGACTTCAATCTCAATAGGGGTATTTGCCACCACCTGCTCAACCTGGCTGAGTGACAGCACCCGCGGCAGTACCGCGCGCTTGATTCCGAACGAGTCGTGATAGAAGGCTAGTGCCTCATAGTTGGTACTCGAGGCCTGAACCGAGAGATGGAGATTGAGGTCGGGCCATTGTCGGCTGGCGTAGTCGAGTACACCGATATCGGCACAGATCAGGGCGTCTACAGAGAGTGACGCCGCGCTGTCCACCGCCTGACGCCAGCGCTCCCAACCATCCGGTGTTGGATAGGTGTTGATCGCCATGAAGACCCGCCTGCCTCGTTTTTTTGCATAGTCAATGCCTTCGCGGGCACGCTTTTCATTGAAGTTCAGTCCGGGAAAATGACGCGCGTTGGTGTCATTGCGCAGACCGAAGTAGACGGCATCCGCACCATTGTCTACAGCGGCTTTTAGCGAGGGCAGGTTACCTGCGGGACAGACCAGTTCCATCGTTGTGCATACTCATTTAGGCAACCTGTCGACACAGAGCGCGTCGCCGTTGCAGTTCATTGGTAATGGCGTTCAATACCCGCCACTTCTTTGCGCACCAGAGAGGGGCCAGCAGAATCGACTCCGGTGCGGTGCCGGTGAGGCGGTGCCAGACCACATTCGATGGGGCCTGTTCAACCAAGTCGGCGGCAATCTGGACATACTCCTCGAGGCTGAGCGGTTGGTAATCTCCGTAGCGCCAGCTGTTGGCCAGTTGGGTGCCTTTGACCACGTGCAGGGGGTGGAGCTTGAGGCCGTCGGTTCCCAGTTCCAGCACTCTGCGCAGTGTTTCGCTGTTGTGCTGGGCAGATTCCCCCGGCAGACCGGCAATCAGGTGGGTGCAGACCTTGAGGCCCCGCTGCCGGGCGCGGGTGACACTCCGTGCATACTCGCCAAAGCCGTGTCCTCGATTGACCACGGCGAGGGTTTCGTCAAATGCCGACTGTAATCCGAGTTCCAGCCAGATCTCATAACCCCGTTGCTGATAGCCTGCAAGCAGATCGAGTACGCCGTCCGCTACACAGTCCGGACGGGTGCCGATGGAAAGTCCGATGACATCCTCATCCGACAGGGCCTCGTCATAGAGGGCGGTCAGTCTTTCTATCTCCCCATAGGTATTGGTATAGGCTTGAAAATAGGCCAGATACTTACCGGCCCCCGTACGTTTACGGATTACCCGCCTGCCCGCTGCCAGTTGTTCCTTGATCGGTTTCGGTTGACGTCCATTCGGGCTGAAGGAGACATTGTTGCAGAAGGTACAGCCACCGCTACCTTTGCTGCCGTCACGGTTGGGGCATGTGAACGCGGCATCCAGTGCGATTTTGTGGACACGTTCACCATAGCGTTTCAGCAGGTATTGGCCAAAAGTCGGAACTTGTTGTGACAGGGTTGTCATCGCGTGTTTCCGCCTAACCGACCTCATTCAGGATACGGCGGCGAAATTTCACATGCATCGATTTTGCCAATGCTTCGCATGCCGCGATATCCACCCCGTGCAGACCGTCGATTGCGGTTGCCGTTACCTCTTCTATATGTTGTGGCGCCAGGCGCAGGAATTCCAGCATGGCTTCATAGGAACCGGGCAGGTTGGGACGACAATGGAGGTCATAGATCTCCCTGTCCTGTGCATTCAGCGATACCGAGAGTGCATCCACGCACTTGCCAAGTTCCGGGAGGGTATCGTGCTTATGCACCAGATTACACAGTCCGTCGGTATTTACCCGCACCTTGCCGCCATGCTGTTTGATATAGCTTGCTACCTGAAGCAGAACGTTCAATCTCAGCGTCGGTTCGCCATAGCCGCAAAAGACAACTTCATCGTAGCGTGCAGGGTCATCAATCGAGTCGATAATCTCCTCCACGGTGGGGCGATGATCAAAAGTCAGGTCGTACCCTTTGACGTTCATGTCTCCGAACGTCTTCGGGCAGAAGGCACACTCCAAGGTGCAACGATCGGTAATACTGAGATAGAGATTTTGTCCTATTTGATAGCTTATCTGTTGTTCCACTGTTATCACTGGGCCTGAAATCGGATGTGTCATCCTAGCGTTAGAATTGCCTGAAACAATGACTTTGATCAAAACAATCGGGGTAGGGTATTGCAAGAGGGGGTTAGTGCCTGCCTGGGCAAATCGATGCTAGGGGTGTTTGCGGGACAAATTGAGGTTTAAAAAATGAAAATATTTCATGGAGTTGATACACCAGCAGGGTGAAAGGGGCTGGTACGGCAGCTATCAGGAGCCGATTGCCTGGATGGTTTTCTGGCAGATCGCCTTGAAGTTGTCGTACTGCTGGCGTGTCACCCCCGGACCGCTGATGCCGTTGTCGGCATAGAACAGTCCCACAGGTTTGCCATGAATGAAGACCGACATGGTAACGAAGCCGCTGTTGTTCATCTGTTCAAGCGCGGATTGGGGAATCATGGGCAGGTATTTTTCCGCATTGGCCTTGTTCAGTGAAACCGCTTGTGGTTTGTTCAGTAAGACTTTGAATAGACTCGGTTTGGTTATATTCAACACAAACCCCTTGAGGGAGAGCTGCTGTTCAGATTCCACCACGAACCGTGCCTTGAGGGTTGTCTTGTCGGGACTCAGCATGGCAAACATGGTTCTGCTCAGGCCAAGTTCCTCATGCATCTGCTGCAGGGCGCTGCTGAGTAGTTGCTGGAGCGGATTTACCCGCTTTTTCTCTGCCTGCTCCGGACTGGCGGCTGGCGTTTCAGTCGCAGTGGGCTTGGATGGCGGCTGCCGCTCCTCTGCGGGGGATGGTTCCGTACGCGTTGTTGCCGCTTCCCCTGCGTCCGCCTGCACGGCCGCCTCCTTTTTCCCTTTCGGCGGCTCCAGGCCGGAGGAGATGAGATAGAAGGCCGGCAGCGGCAGCGGGAGCCTATGCAGTTCCCGCGCCGCCTCTGCAGCTATGCGGTGGAGATTGGCGATGGTCGAATCCTGGGGTATTTCGAGAAATTCCGCCAGTAATTCGATGTCATTATCGGTTCTGGAACGGTGCCATCCCAAGCTGCTGTCACTCGCCAGCGTGGATGCCAGCATCACGGTCAACGGCCTCGGTTGATAACTATTGGAGGCCTCTAGGGTTTCCTGGATCAGTTCCGGCAGCCGCCAATTCTGGCTCAACTGGACACTGAGTTCATCCAGGGTGAAGCCGAGGATCGCGCGCGCAGCGCTGTCCCGGGGGGTGTGGTTGACGATTTTTTCCTGGATCGGGCGCATGCTCTCCGCGGCCTTCGACCAGAGTGCCATCTCTCCGATGTCGTGCAGCAGGGCGGCGGTGTAGAGTGAGTCGGACTCGTGCCAACCCCGTAGTTTGGCAAATTCGCGGGCATAGATGGCGGCATGGGCGGCCCGGCTGTAGCAGCCGATGAGGCCGCGCCTGGGTGGACCTTTCAACTTCTCTTCGAGGGAGGGCAGGGTATGGCTTGCCTGCTCGATTGCCTCCATGCCCAGCAGGGGGACTGCCAGAGAGATCTTCGTTACCGGCTCTTTCGGCTGGTTGGGCAGATTGCGGAGCCGCTGCAATACGTAGAGGCTGAATCCCGGATCCCTGGAGATGATCTCAGAGAGTCTATTGTGATTGACACTCGATTTCCCCAGCAGATCCCTGACGTTGGTCAGTGTCCTTTGCATCACCGGTAAGGGTTCTGAGGCGAGTGTACGGGTCCACTCTTGGACTGTTTGGGTCATCCTATTGCTCTGTTAAAAACGTCTGTAGCAGCCAAATCGGTTTGTCTGTCCGCATGATTTTCATGCTATCGAATTGTACTCAACAAGTCGGCAAATTAGTGTGATTCTTAAGCCTCTTCGATTCCTCTGTTTCTGCAGCATCGGCTGGATGATAAAATGCCGGGTTTAGATTTCCAGTTTTGAGAGGTTTGTATGGCAGGACACAGTAAGTGGGCCAATATCAAGCATAAAAAGGCCGCGAATGATAAAAAGCGCGGCAAGATTTGGACCAAGCTGATTCGAGAGATTACCGTGGCTGCCCGCATCGGGGGAGGGGACATCAATGCCAACCCACGTTTGCGGCTGGCGGTGGATAAAGGGCTTGGTGCGAATATGCCCAAGGATACCATCGAGCGCGCCATCAAACGCGGTGCGGGGGGTACCGAGGGGGATAACTACGATGAGATCCGCTACGAGGGTTATGGCCCCGGGGGAACCGCGGTAATGGTCGATTGCATGACCGATAACCGCAACCGTACCGCCTCGGAGGTGCGTCACGCCTTCAGCAAGCTGGGCGGCAACCTGGGTACCGACGGCTCCGTATCCTACCTCTTCAGCAAACAGGGAATGATCAGTTTCTCACCCGGAGTGGATGAAGACGCGGTGATGGAGGCGGCCCTGGAGGCAGGGGCCGAGGATGTGGTAAGCAACGAGGATGGCTCGATCGATGTAATCTCCACCCCAGAGAGTTTCGCCGCCGTAAAGGATGCCCTGATCGCGGCCGGACTCACACCCGATACCGACGAGGTGACCTACAACGCCTCGACCAGCGCGGTACTCGATCAGGATGATGCGGATAAGCTGCTGCGCATGGTCGATATGCTGGAAGATCTGGACGACGTACAGAACGTCTACACCAATGCCGAGATCTCTGACGAGATTTTGGATGCCATCGGCTGAAACACGCAGTATTTTTTAATGTTACGCATTATCGGTATCGATCCAGGGTCCCGCCAGACCGGTTACGGTCTGATCGACTCGGATGGCATGCATTCGGTCTATCTGACTCACGGTGTCTTGAAACTGAGCGGTCAACCGCTTCCCCCCAGATTGGGTGAGATATTTTCGGCTGTCACTCATCTGATCCAGGAGTATCAACCGCAAGTAATGGCCATAGAAGAGGTTTTTGTAGCCAAGAATCCCGCTTCAGCCCTCAAGCTGGGGCAGGCGAGGGGGGCGGCCATCTGTGCCGCGGTGGATCGTGGTCTGAGTGTGGTGGAGTATACCCCGACCCGTATCAAGCAGGCAGTTGTCGGTACGGGCAGGGCGGACAAGGAGCAGATTCAGCATATGGTGAAGATGATTCTTGGATTGCGGGAGCGACCCCAGGCGGATGCCGCGGATGCCTTGGCGGTGGCGCTGAGCCACGCCCATACCCATACCACCCTGGCGCGCCAGGCCAGCCAAGGAAAGAGAGGTATCTAGTGCATCAATCGTGGCATAATCCCCGTCGGATTCGACAACCGGATAACAGCCCAGGATGATAGGTCGCCTCAAAGGGGAGCTTGCCCACAAGCAGGCCCCCAACCTTCTGCTCGATGTCAATGGCGTAGGCTATGAACTGGAGGCACCGCTCTCCACCTTTTTTACCCTGCCGGATTGCGGTAAACCGGTAACCCTCTTCACCCATCTGGCGATACGCGAGGATGCCCATGTTCTCTACGGCTTTGCCACGGAGTCGGAACGCATCCTGTTTCGAAGCCTGCTCAAGGTCAGCGGTATAGGTGCCAAAATGGCGCTGGCCATACTCTCCGGGATGAGTGCCGATGAGTTTAGCCGCTGTGTGGAGAGTGAGGATGTGGCCTCCCTGGTACGGTTGCCGGGCATAGGGCGTAAGACCGCGGAACGCCTGATCGTGGAGATGCGTGACAGATTGGCGAAGCTGGGCGATTTGGCACCGACCGGCGGCCAACTGCAGAGAGACCGGACCACAGGTCCCGGCAGTGCGACGGCAGAGGCTGTGGCCGCACTGGTGGCATTGGGTTATAAACCCCAGGAGGCAAGCCGCATGGTCAAGGCCGTTGCGGAGGATGAGATGGAGAGTGAGAGCCTGATTCGCGCTGCGCTGCAGAACGCGGTGCAGAAATAGCGGTTTACTGCTGTAGAGATAGATCGAGTGAGTAACGAACCCAGACTGATCAACGGCGATGCCAGCGGCGACGACGCCGCACTAGACCGCGCCATCCGTCCCAGACACCTGCGTGACTATGTGGGACAGGCTGCGGTGTGTGAGCAGATGGAGATCTTCATACCCGCCGCCAAGGCACGGGGCGAGGCGCTGGACCATGTGCTTATTTTCGGCCCTCCGGGATTGGGTAAGACCACCCTGGCGCATATCATTGCCAACGAGATGGAGGTCAACCTCAGGCAGACCTCGGGGCCGGTGCTTGAAAAGCCGGGTGATCTGGCGGCGTTGCTGACCAATCTCGAACCCCACGATGTGCTCTTTGTCGATGAGATCCATCGCCTGAGCCCGGTGGTGGAGGAGGTGCTCTACCCGGCAATGGAGGATTTTCAACTCGATATCATGATCGGCGAGGGGCCGGCCGCGCGCTCGATCAAGCTCGATCTGCCACCCTTTACCCTGGTCGGGGCGACCACCCGCGCCGGTCTCCTGACCTCTCCCCTGCGGGACAGGTTCGGTATTGTGCAGCGGTTGGAGTTTTACAACAGTACCGACCTGGCACAGATTGTCACGCGTTCCGCGGACATACTCAATATCGGCATGGACACGGATGGGGCGGGAGAGATCGCCCGTCGCTCCAGGGGTACGCCGAGAATTGCCAACCGCCTGCTGAGACGGGTACGCGACTATGCCCAGGTAAAACAGGACGGACATATCAATGCCGAGGTGGCGGACAGGGCGTTGAGCATGCTCAAGGTCGATGGCAACGGCTTCGACGCCATGGACCGACGCCTGCTGCTGGCTGTCATCGAGAAGTTCGAAGGCGGACCGGTCGGTGTTGACAATCTGGCGGCGGCGATCGGGGAAGAGAAGGGAACGATTGAGGATGTGCTTGAACCCTACCTGATACAACAGGGGTTTCTGATGCGGACACCCAGGGGGAGGGTGGCGACCAAGGCGGCCTATCTACACTTCGGCCTGTCACCGAAACCCGGTGAACAGCTGCCGACAGAGGATGATCTGTTCCGTGGATAGAGAACGGGAGCGACGTTTCACCGCACCCGATGGGAACTCATCCTGAATCACACACTCATAGTTTGGGATTTATTACTCTGATTGGCTAATTTCACTACCATCGGATTACGAAGATAAGTAATATTACTCGATTATTTAGTTGCACATCATGATGTTGGCGCATAACTGATTCGGGTTTGGAAAGAGGTATGAACGACGAGTCGCACTCTTTTGTCTGGCCGGTCAGGGTCTACTACGAGGATACCGATGCCGGTGGTGTTGTCTACTACGCCAACTATTTGAAATTCATGGAGCGGGCACGCACCGAATGGCTGCGTTCCCTGGGATTTGAGCAGGACCAGTTACTGCAACGGGACGGGATCATCTTCGCAGTTCGCGAGGTTGAAGTGGGTTACCATCATCCCGCCCGATTCAACGATGCCCTGGAGATCGTTGCCATGCTGGCCAAAAAAGGACGTGCCAGTCTCACCTTTGCTCAGGAGGTGATACGAACATCGGACGCTCAGCTGTTGTGCAGGGCGACCATAAAAATTGCCTGCGTGGATATGAAAACGATGCGCCCCACACCCATTCCAAAGCGACTTTTGATGGAGATACCGGATGTCGACTGACCTTACCATTACCCATCTGATTCTCAATGCCAGTGCGGTGGTGCAGTTCGTGATTGCCCTGTTGGTCTTCGCATCCGTCAGCTCCTGGAGCATGATCTTCGACCGCATGCGCGTGCTGAAACAGGCCGGCAGGTCAGCTGACGAGTTCGAGGGGCGCTTCTGGTCCGGGGGAGACCTGGCTGAACTCTATCGCCAGATCGAGCGGGAGACCGATGATGAGTCGGGGATGGCGGCTATTTTCCGTGCTGGATTTCGCGAATTCGCGCGCTTGCGCACCAAGGGGCACAAGGACCCTATGGCAATGGTCCACGGTGCCCAGCGCTCCATGCGGGTCTCGTTGAATCGGGAGGTCGATCGTTTGGAACACCATCTCTCGACCCTGGCCACGATCGGTTCCACCAGCCCTTATGTAGGCTTGTTCGGAACCGTCTGGGGCATAATGAACTCATTCACCGCCCTGGGAAATGTCAAGCAGGCGACCCTGGCCTTGGTGGCTCCCGGCATCGCCGAGGCGCTGATCGCCACGGCCATAGGTCTGTTTGCCGCCATCCCGGCGGTGGTTGCCTACAACCGCTACTCCAACGATGTCGAGCGACTCAACAACCGCTATGACGACTTTGTTGAAGAGTTTGCAACGATCCTGCAGCGCCAGGCAGTGGCCTAGCCGGCAGCGGGCAATGAGTCGTCAAAAAAACCGCCGTCGCCCGATGTCAGAGATCAATGTGGTGCCCTACATTGATGTGATGCTGGTATTGCTGGTGATCTTTATGATTACTGCGCCCCTGTTAACCCAGGGGGTCAAGGTTGAACTACCCCAGGCCGATGCGGAGCCACTGCCGAATGAAGTGGATGAGCCCCTGGTGGTAACGGTTGATCAGGCAGGTGACATGTATATCGATGTCGGCCAGGACAAGGATCTGCCTGTTGAACCCGACACCCTGGTGAAAAGAGTACGAGCTGTCCTGAAGCACAAGCCGAAGACGCCGATCATGGTGCGCGGCGACGCAGGGGTGGCCTATGGGCGCGTGGTGGAAGCGATGGTGCTTTTACAGGCCGGTGGGGCTCCCAGCGTCGGCTTGATCACGGAGCCGCCGGAGTCATAGGGCCTGTTGATACAGAACATGTCTATCCGGTTGTCCATGAACGAGGCGCCAATCGAGGCGCGAGGAGAGAATTTTGCAGATTCCAGATGAACAACGAGCAATACCCGGACGGGGCGTCACTTGCTCATCAAAAGCGACAGCCAGTCGCTTATGCCGTCTTGCGGGAAAAAGTTTGGTTTCCGGCAGGCGCGTTTGGAATGGTGTGACCAGGCCCTAGTAGTGTTGTCCGTCATCAAAAGAAACCCGGTTTCGGTCGTTCTGGCCATCCTGCTGCATATCCTGATTGTGGCCTTTCTGATCTTCGGCTTTGACTGGTCGAAGCTACGTAAGCCCGCAACGCCGCAGGCGAATGTAGTACAGGCCCATACTGTTGATGCAAAGCAGCTCGATCAGGCCAAGGAGAAAGAGAAGGCAAAACAACAGGAGAAGCAGAAACAGCGTGAAGAGGCGCAAAAGCGTAAGCAGGCGGAAGAGAAGAAACGCCAGCAACAGCTGGAACAGAAGCGTATCGCCAAGGAAAAGGCGGAGCAGCGCAAGCGGGAGACAGAGCGCAAACGCCAAGCACAACTGAAAAAGGAGCGCGAGGCGAAGAAAAAAGCGGAAGCAAAACGGCTTGCCGAGTTGGAGGCCAAGCGCCAGGCGGAAGCGAAACGCAAAGCGGAAGCAAAACGCAAGGCCGAGGCGGAAGCAAAGCGAAAAGCGGAACTCGAGCGCAAGCGAAAAGCTGAGTTGGAGGCCAAGCGCAAGGCCGAGGCGCGGCGTAAGGCTGAGGCAGCGGCCCAGGCCGAGCGGGAGCGGGCCTTGCAGGAACAGCTGGCGGCAGAGCAGAATAGCCGGGAGATCGATCGCTATGTTGCTGTCATAAAACAGCAGATAGAGCGGAACTGGCTGAAACCGGGGCAGGTAGGAAAAGATCTCGCATGCGTGGTGCAGGTACGTCTGATACCAGGCGGAGATGTGGTACCTGGCGGTGTCAGCATTATCAGGAGCAGCGGCAACGCGACATTTGATCGTTCGGTGGAGACCGCTGTCTATAAAGCCGCACCGCTGCAAGTGCCGAGCGGACCGCTATTCGAGTCCTTCCGTACCTTGAGACTGAAATTTAAGCCGAGTGGCTAATCAGGACCTGGTAACACGCATTCGATAGACTCTGTTGCGTCTGACAATGCGCCAATCAGGGCGCGAGGAGAGAAGTTTGGTGATTCCAAATGAACAACGAACAACGCCGAGTGGCGTTTTTTCAGGCGTACCCCGAAGAGCCAGGGCTGTCTTTCCGCCCGGCGGCGTTATCATTTGCATATGTAAAACTATTACAATTCACTCATTCTGCCTTGCCGGACGGAAAAACAGTCCCGGCAGAGCCTTTTGAAAGGGTGTCAACAGACCTTAGTTGTTATGATGAAAAAAATCCTATTTTCCCTGTTATTGTTACTCGCCTGGCAACCGGCACTCCATGCCGAGTTGACCATAGAGATCACCGAAGGCGTAGAGGGTGCACTGCCCATCGCAATTGTTCCATTCAGCTGGCAAGGCAAGGGCGCGCCACCGGTGGATATCGCCGATGTGATCAGTTCCGACCTGCAGCGTAGCGGTCGTTTCAAGAGCTTGCCCAGGGAGGATATGCTGGCCAGGCCTACCTCGGTGGATCTGGTGGAGTTCAAGGATTGGCGGACCCTGGGTATGGAAAACCTGGTAATCGGCCAAGTGCAGGCCCATGGTGCCGGCGGTTACCAGATCCAATTTCAGTTGCTGGATGTTTTTCGCGGCGAGCAACTGACCGGCTACACCATCCCCACAACGGCTCCCAATCTGCGTAATACCGCTCATCGGATCGCTGATCTGATCTATGAAAAGCTGCTGGGTGTGCCGGGTGCGTTCGCCACGCGGGTGGCCTATATCACCTCAACCAAACTTGCCGACGGCGAGACCAACATCAAGCTGAAAATCGCAGACTCTGACGGCTATAATCCGGAGACAATCGTAACCTCCACCGAGCCCCTGATGTCTCCCGCCTGGTCCCCCGACGGACAGAAGATCGCCTACGTCTCATTCGAGGGTGGGCAATCTGCAATCTACGTACAGGGTGTCTATACGGGTACACGTCAAAAGGTGACCTCCTTCAAGGGCATAAACGGCGCACCGGCCTGGTCGCCCGATGGGCGCAAGCTGGCTATGACCCTCTCCAAGGGGGGCAATCCCGATATCTATGTCTACGATCTGGCCACACGTAAACTGAAGACCGTCACCCGCCACTATGCCATCGACACAGAACCGGCCTGGTCGCCGGATGGACGCAGCATCGTCTTTACCTCGGACCGCGGCGGACGGCCTCAAATCTACCGGGTTTCCGCCCATGGCGGCAAGGCACAAAGGTTGACCTACCAAAACAGCTACAATGCCCGCGCCTCATTTTCACCTGACGGTAAACTGCTGACCCTGGTCACCCGGGAAGAGGGCAAGTACCGCATCGCGGTTCAGGATCTCGAATCCGGTGTGATGCAGGTGCTGAGTCAGGGGAGCCTGGATGAATCGCCCAGTTTCGCGCCCAATGGCAGCATGGTAATTTACGCTTCAAAGTCGGGGTACCGTGGTGTTTTGGCAGCGGTCTCGGTTGATGGCCGTGTCAGGCAACGCCTTGCCCTCCAGGAGGGCGATGTGCGCGAACCGGTCTGGTCACCTTTCAACAATTAGTTGCACCGCTGTTTAAGGAGATATGCAATGAAAAAAGTAGAAGCCCTTTGGGTTCCGGTCCTACTCTCGCTGATGCTGATGGCCGGCTGCTCATCGACACCGACCGGAGATCAGGCCGGTGCGGAGGTCAGTGAACAATCCACCGGTGCGGATGGCAGTGCCTCCGGTGCTTCCGGCGCCTCAACATCCGCCGCCAGTCAGGGTGGTGAGTGGCAGGGGGATCCCCTGGAAAATCCCAACAGCCTGCTGGCGACCCGGGTGATCTATTTCGATTTCGATCAGAGCACGGTACGTTCCGAATACCTCGATGTGATCCAGGCCCATGCCGACTACCTGGCGGCCAATCCGCAGGCGGTGGTACGTCTCGAGGGCCATGCGGACGAGAAGGGAACCCGGGAGTACAATCTGGGACTGGGGGAAAACCGCGCCAATTCGGTACGCAGCCTGATGCTGGCTCAAGGGGTATCGGACAACCAGCTGGTGGTTGTGAGCTATGGTGAAGAGAGGCCGGCGGCATTCGAGCATAACGAAGAGTCCTGGGCACTCAACCGGCGTGTCGAACTGATCTACTGATTGGGGAGTGAGTGATGAGGCTGATCATCAAAAGAGCCGTACTCGGCACCCTGATGGGCATCTGCGCCGCTACACAGGTTTTCGCCGCCAACGGCATGACCATGGAGCAACGCCTGCAGCGTATCGAACGCATCTTGCAGAATCAGAGCCTCGCCGACCTGGTGCTTCAGGTGCAGCAGTTGCGCCAGGAGGTACAGCAGCTTCGAGGGGATCTTGAGGTGCAGAAGCACAACATGGATGGCATGAGTCGTCGCCAGCGGGATCTCTACCTGGATATAGACCAGAGGCTGTCGCGATTTCAGCCGGATGCGGCTCAGCTCCCCGCTACCCCCTCCGTGGCACCAGCGGTGACATCGGCGCCGCCATCGGTGCCTTCCCCTCAACCCATGCCGGCCACAACCCAGCCACCTCCGGCGGTAGGAGCAACTCCGCAGGTTGCAGTTGTGGCTCCGCCCGATCCGAAACTGGAGTCGGAAGCCTACCAGAGTGCCTTCAATATGTTGAAACAGGGGCGCTACGCTGAGTCGATCACTGCTTTTTCCAATTTTCTGAAAGCCTATCCCGGTGGCGAGTATGAGGATAATGCCCAATACTGGCTGGCGGAAGCCAGCTATGTGAACCGGGATTTCGACATCGCCCTTGGCGAGTTTACGAAGATAATGGAGAAATACCCCTCGAGCCCAAAGATACCGGGCGCCATGTTGAAGATTGGCTATATACATTACGAAAAGAAGAACTGGACTGACGCCAGAAATATTCTCAATGAGCTGATCACCAACTATCCCGCCACGACCGAATCGCGCCTGGCGCAGAAGCGCCTGCAACGGCTCACCAAAGAGGGGCATTAAACGGGGAGCCGAATTTCTCCGTACCTGAAATATGTCTCAACTGCGTGTCACCGAGATCTTCCTCTCCCTGCAGGGGGAGGGGAGGAGTGCCGGTTTTCCCACTGTCTTCATTCGTCTCACGGGCTGTCCATTACGCTGTGACTATTGCGATACTTCCTACGCGTTCAGTGGCGGGGAGTGGCTCTCCCTGGAGCGTATCCTGCAACAGGTCGATGCCTTGAAGGCAGAGTATGTCTGTGTCACCGGCGGTGAGCCATTGGCCCAAAAGGGCTGCTTCCCCCTGCTCACTGCCCTCTGCGATGCCGGTTATCGAGTCTCCCTGGAGACCAGCGGTGCCCTTGATATCGGTGCTGTCGATGAGCGGGTCGTCAGGGTGATGGATCTCAAAACCCCGGGTTCCGGTGAGTTGGAGAGCAACATGATGGCGAATCTCGATGCTTTGAGAAGCGATGATCAGATTAAGTTCGTGATCACCGGCAGGGCCGACTATGAGTGGAGTTGCGCGCAGATGGAGCGGTACCGCATTGCGCAGCGGTGTGAAGTGCTCTTTTCCCCTGCCCAGGACCGGATGGACGCCGCTGAGCTCGCCGACTGGATGGTTGAGGATCGGGTACAAGCGCGGCTACAGCTCCAGCTGCACAAGCTGTTGTGGGGCGATCAACCGGGAAGATGAACATGGGTAGACGCGCAGTCGTGCTGTTATCAGGTGGACTCGATTCAGCAACAGTGCTGGCGATCGCCCGTAGCCAGGGTTATAGCTGTTATGCCCTCAGCATGGCCTACGGCCAGCGTCATGCCGCTGAATTGACGGCGGCATCCCGTGTCGCTGTATCGTTCCAGGCGGAGGCGCATAAAGTAGTGCATATCGGTCTCGATGATATCGGTGGCTCCGCATTGACCGACCGTTCCATCAAAGTGCCAGAGGAGATGGCCAGCGGCATTCCCGTCACCTATGTACCGGCAAGAAACACCGTATTCCTATCCCTTGCCCTGGGTTGGGCGGAGGTGCTTGAGGCGCAGGATATCTTCATCGGTGTCAACGCGGTCGACTATTCGGGTTATCCGGACTGTCGACCCCAATTCATCCGGGCCTTCCGCGATCTGGCCAATCTGGCCACCAAGGCAGCGGCGGAGGGCGTCTCTTACCAGATACATACCCCATTGATCGAGCTGACAAAGGCTGAAATTATCCGTCTTGGATCGCGCCTGGGAGTCGACTACAGTCTTACCGTATCATGCTATCAGGCCAGCGCAACAGGAGAAGCCTGCGGTGTCTGTGACTCCTGCCGCCTGCGTGCCAAGGGATTTGCCGATGCCGGGATTGCCGATCCAACTCTATACTTGAAGCAAACATAGCATCCACGTCATTAGTTCATTGGGACAAAGGGAGTTGCTTGATGCCAAAACCGACACTTGTCATAGGCAATAAAAATTACTCTTCCTGGTCTCTGAGACCCTGGATATTCTTACGCCACCACAACATCGAATTTAACGAAAAGCGAGTGGCGCTATTTGTGCCTACAACGGAAGAGGCGCTGGCGCAATACGACTCGGATTTCAAGGTGCCGGTGCTTACGGACGGGGACCTGATCGTATGGGATTCGTTATCTATTCTTGAATATGTTTCTGAAGCCTATCTCGACGGTACGGGGTGGCCTGCTGCACAACGGTCACGATCGGTTGCCAGGTCTGTAAGTGCTGAAATGCACTCCAGTTTCTTCAACCTCAGAAACGAGCTGCCGATGAATTGCCGGAGGCGATTCGACACAGTCAATTTAACTCAAGATGCGGAACGAGAAATAGAGAGAGTGAAGGCGCTTTGGCGAAGATGCAGGAGAGAGTTTGGCGTCGACGGCGAGTGGCTGTTTGGCGACTTTACAATTGCTGACGCGATGTTCGTTCCCGTGGCCATCAGGTTCAGCGGCTATAGTGTAGATCTAGAGGGCATAGAGGCAGAGTATGTCCAAAGTGTACTGAGTCACCCGGGGATAATTGATTGGATGGAGGCGGGAAAACAGGAAACTGAGGTGATCGAGGCGGACGAACTGGATCGCTAGAGCGAAAGGTATCAATCTGGTTATGATTGAGGATAAGACAAAAATTGAATTTGCCAATTCAGCCGATGCCAATGAGATCGCTATAATCTCAAAAAACGACATAGAGTACGGTCTCGGCTGGAAGTATACGCCCGCAAGGATAGCCAGGCTCATTCGGGATAGTTCGAAAAACGTTGTTGTGGCACGAAGCGATACCCTGCTGCTTGGCTTTGGGATAATGACCTATGGGGAGACCCAAGCCAACCTCGATCTTCTTGCCGTCAAGCGGGGCTTCAGGCGCATGAAGGTGGCGACACAGATAGTGCAATGGTTAGAGGAAGTCGCCTTGAATGCGGGTCTGTTCAATATATTTGTGCAGGTTAGAGCAGGAAATCAAACTGCCATAAAATTCTACAAGCACTTGGGCTTTTTTGAGCTGGATAGGGATAGGACCTATTACCGGGGTGTGGAGGCTGGTGTGTTGATGGCCAAAGGCTTGAGGGGGATATTCGATTTTGACTGTGAGCTTTACAAGTGAGTAATCAGTTGTTCGGGATACGATAGATGAACCACCATTGCCGGGGCGATGAAACTGTTATTAGGGAAGGTCCATCTTCCCCGGTGGCGAAGCTTTTACTGACCTAACTGTATAGCAACTCGGCCCAGCGGTGCTGTTCGGTCAAGGTCGCTTTGCGTTCGTTCCAGACCGTATCCGACGCGAACGCCTCCGTCATCACCTTGTCGAACACCTCGGCTGCCTTCTCCTGGCCTGCGACATAAACAAAGGTGTTCGGGTCATTGATCAGGCGCACACACTCTTCGACATGTCCCTTCAGGCTATCCTGCAGACCCTCTTCGGCACCGGAGAGGGGACGCTCGGTCAACACACTGAAGGCCTTGAAGGTCTTATCATCATAGTACTGGGTCAGGTCCTTCTGCTCATCGTTCATGTAGAGCAGGTTCATGCCCCCGCGGTCACCGTAGAACAGCCTGACATCACCCTGCCAACCGCCGTGCTGATCGTATATCTGGCGAACGAAGGCGCGAAACGGCGCAATACCTGTTCCGGTCCCGATCATCAATAGATTGCTCGAGGTGTCAGCGGGTATTTTAAATGGGCTTTTGTAGGGGCCGGTGATCTTGATCTTGTCCCCAACCTTGGCATCGCAGAGGTAGTTGGAGGCGATACCCGGATACTGCTCACCGGAGATCTCATCGAGGTAGAAACAGCGTCTGACCAACAGTTCCAGCTCGATGTTTTGGCCGCTGCCGCTCTGTACCGGATTGGCGATGGAGTAGCGACGGTGGTGAAACTCATTGCCGAACTGGTGCGGACCCGGTACCAGGACGCCGATGGATTGACCGGTGGCATAGCGGAACGCGGGCTCATCAACCTCCAGGACGAGTTGGCGTACCTCGTCTGTCGATTCCGACGTGATGCGTGTGGTCGCTTTGACCCTGGCAACACAACTGCTATCGAGAAGGATTTCGTTATCGCTGTCAGACATGGTTGTTTCTCATAAATTGTTTTAACTTACAATTAGTTAAAATATTGTTCAGTGCAACAAAGTTGCATTATAAAGTGAAATACGACGGCGCTCCAGCCGGATTGGTTTTTGCTGGTGCTGTATGAGCAAAAGTATCTGCATCGGTGCCGTCCGCTGCTTACCGGAAAAATCGCTGCCCCCTTGGCCGGTATCGGCTGCGGATTGAAATGAAATGTGACTATTGCGGGTAGGATCGGCGAGAATGAGCCCATGTCTGTAGATAGTATGAATAGCGTGGTTGCAGTCACAGTTACCTACAATGTGGACAGCCGGTTTGAGATCGCCTTGCAGAGCTATCTTGATCAGGTAGCTGGGGTGATCATTGTAGATAACAGCAGCGATCCCAAGAGCAGGGAGTGGCTGGCCGCCCTGGTGCGTTCCACAGGTGACCAGGTTACCCTGCTCCAAAACGGTCAAAACCTGGGGCTCGGCAAGGCGCAGAATATCGGTATCCGTGCTGCCCTGGATAGTGGTGCGGAGTGGTTGTTGATGATGGACGACGACAGCCGTGCGGCTCCCGATATGGTGCCAAGATTACTGCAGACTGCGCAACGGCAGGTTGCGAATGTCGCGATTCTGGCTCCTCGCTACGACGAGCAGCGTGTCAGCCGCGAAGCACGCTATGTCACGGCCCCCGAGGGCGACTACAGCAGCCCTCGCTTCGTTATCCGGGATTTTTCCAAAGGTTCGACCCTGGCTCACCTCTTTCTCGCGATCAGCTCCGGAAGCCTGATCAGGGCTTCCCTGTTTCGTGAGATCGGTCTCATCCGCGAAGCCTTCTCCATCGACTATCTCGATGTCGATTTCTGCCTGCGCGCTTTGCGCAGAGGCTACCGTATCATGGCGGTACGGGATGCGGTGCTCTATCATCAACTGGGCGCACAGAGCGAGCATCGGTTGTTCGGTCGGTGCTTCTGGGCATGGAATCACTCCGCGTCGCGGCGATATACAATCTATCGCAACCGTACCCGGATCTGGCGGGAATACCTGTTCACCTTTCCCGGCTTCGTAGTCTACGATGTACTTGCGAGTTTGCATGACCTGTTTCGAATCGCGGTATTCGAACGATCGAAAACGGGCAAGCTATGGGCGGCGGCGAAAGGCATGGCAGTGGGGCTGTTTGGCGGCGGACTCTCCGGGTATCCCACCGACAGCGGCAACAGCTAGTGCCCCGGCTTTTGGTCGCGTGTGCGTAACCTTGTTTCGTATTCTGAATCGGTGACCCCATACAGATCGAAGGGCGTCACCAACGGGTCATCGAGGATGATACCTGCACCGGGTCTCCCCTGACGAGTAGGGTTCCATGGTCAATCGGGCATGGTTATAAGTGGACCGGGTTGCTGTACGTCAACTATCCGGGATTCCTTGGCGAAGTTGAAACGAAGCGGCGATTGGGTGACGGACCACTCTCCCTTGAGCGCAATCTGGGCCTTATCCCCCTTGAATACGAGATAGCTGTACTTGCCGTAATGGGGTAGTTTTCTTGCAAGTCTTGAAGTCGCCGCGGCGGAGCTGCCGACGATCCATGCCAGGGTTTGATCGTTGTCAGGATTGCGCTTGCTGAGGATGAAGCTATGCCCTGCGGTGTCAAAGCTGGAGGCGGTGATATCGATCTTCTCTCGTCCGAGCGCAACGGGCGATGTGGAGAGCAGTGACAGCAGCTCGTCCTGAAAACGGTTATCCCGCCCCAGCAGCCAGACAGGACGATCCCGGGGCAGTTTTTCCAGATCGCTGTCGAGGCGGATCTCCACATCGTCATAACCATCGCTCCACTGCCTGGCCAAGGCACGATAGGCCTGAAGATGCTGCCCTTCCGCCTTTGACGGGAGCAGGATCAACACCCGTTTGCTGCCAAACAGGCGGCTCAGGGTGGCCGGGGTCTCGCCAACATCGATCTCTCTGAAGATGTCGAACCAGGGATCGACCTGCAGTCGTGTGGGTTTGGCGGAGACATCAAGCGCGAATGGGGTTTCCCGCCGCGTCGCGCTGATTGTGGTCTGCAGGCTCTCTCCATTGACTAACTGAATAAGGATCGGGACCTCAAGGATATAGGGTGCGGAGGATTGGTCCTGTTGCAGGGTGCCGCGGATACTGTATCCCGCTTCCGTCTCCACCAGGGCAAGGTCACGGACACTCAGTCTGGGTGCGCCGCTTCTCTCCGTCCATTGCCGGAAGATATCCCCGAGCGGTTCTCCTCCAGCCTTCTCGAAAGCGCGTTGCAGCTCATGATAACCTGCTGTTTTGAAGCGGTTTTCCCGGTAGAAGATCCGCAGTCCTTCAATGAAGCCCTGATCCCCGAGATGGCGCCGCAGCATATGGAAAAACATAAGGCTTTTGTCATAGCCGACGGCTGAACTGGCACTGGTGTGGCGCGCTCTGAAGCGGGATAGCGGAAAGTCGTTTTCGGAGCGTACGAAGTCCGCGTAACGCTTCAAGGCCGTTCGCCTATGATTGACACCCCGACCGCGCTGTTCGGCAAGGAGATGGTCGGCCAGGTAACTGGTCAGACCCTCCGACCAGTTGCCGCGCTGGTAGTCGATATAGACACTGTTTCCCCACCAGTTGTGGAGTATCTCGTGGGGGTAGGAGGTATGGAGGATAAAAGGCAGACGCAACACCCTTGGTCCAAGGAGGGTGAAAGAGGGCATGCCGTATCCGCTCTCCCAGAAGTTCTCCACCAGCGCGAACTTGGCATAGGGATAGGGGCCGATCAGATTTTGGTAGAGCTGGATATAGCGTTGCGTGGCATGCAGATAGCGCTCCGCGGTCGCCTCATCCGGCTGGCGCAGATACACCTGCGCCTCGATACCATCGGCGGCTTGTTTGTATAGGCTGTAGGGAGCGGCCACCAGATAGATATCGTCCTGGGGTGAGGTCTCGCGCCACTGCACCAGGCCTCGCTCACCGCTTTTGCGGAGAAGCGGTCCCTCACCCTGGCTCACCGCCAGCCAGTTGATGGGGAGTTCAACCTGCAGTTCGAAACTGACCAGACTATCGGCAAAGTAGGGATACCAGCCGGTTCCGGCGTCGAGGTAGACTCCCTGCTCCGAGATGGTGCCGGCATGGCGTTCACTGACGCGACCGGGACTCTCACGCAGGGTCGTCAGCTGATGTTCGATCTTCCCGCCATACTCAAGGGTGAAATGAAGCTGATCTTCAGGCATGCTGATCCGGTATTCGATCAATGGATTGTTATCGCCGACCGCTCCGGCCTCTACCAGGTCGGTCCCTGGCGTGAGGCTGCGAGGGGAGAGGCCGCGATGGAGCAGAAAGCGGAGGTTGTGCTGCTTCTTGAAAGCGCTCTGCGGTGCTTGATCACTCATGGATTGGGGTAGGGTGATGTGGTCCGTCACCCACAGTTGCCGGCTGCCTGGATCGATCCTGACCTGCAGTGCATGGTGCAGGGTCGAGGTGGCGAGAACCGGTTTGCAAAACAGTACCAGCCACAGCAGGATGTAACAGATCGGTGTTTTATTGGTCATAAGGCGCATATTGAGTCAATCATATGGGAGAAGTTGGTGTACTATCTACCTTCGTTGTTTTTCGTTTTGGTCTGCACGGTATCGACCGCCCTTGCGCATGATCCGGAACCTGCTCCGGATCCGGTTATCGATCTCTCCGCCATGATCGATGTCACGAGCTTGATAGAGAAGGTCTCGGATAGCCAGGTGGTTTTCATCGGCGAGACCCATGATCAATACCAGCACCACCTCAATCAGTTGGCGATCATCAAAGGATTGCATGCAAAGCACTCAGACCTGGCAATCGGGCTGGAGTTCTTTTTTCAACCCTACCAGGCAGCCCTCGACCGCTATATTGCCGGTGAGATAGATGAATCCGATCTGCTCCGTGAGTCGGAGTATTTCAATCGCTGGCGCTTCGATTATCGTCTCTACCGCCCGATTATCCAATATGCCAGAGAGCATGGCATTCCGTTAATTGCACTCAACCTGGAGAGTGAAATAACCCAACAGGTGGGAAGGGAAGGCATCGAAAGCCTGGCAGATGAGCTGAAACAGCGCATACCTGTGGAGATCGATCGTGAAAACGAGGCCTATCACAAACGGCTGCGCACGATTTTCGATGCCCATCCTCACAAGGATGGAAGGAGCTTCGAAAACTTTCTCGACGCTCAGTTGCTGTGGGACGAGGGAATGGCGCTCCGTGCGGCGGAGTGGATGAAGCAGCACCCCGATACCCACCTGGTCATACTCGCCGGAGTCGGCCATATCATGTATGGCGACGGTATACCCAACCGTATGTCCCGTCGCATCGATACCTCCCAGGCGCTCATTATCAATGTGGACGCCGTGTCGGGTCTGAGTCAGGAGATGGGGGACTATCTGATACTGGCCGAGGATCGCTCCCTACCGCCAGCGGGGAAACTGGGCGTTCTGCTCGATACCACCGGCTCGCCACCCAGCGTCAGCGGCTTTGTGAAGGGCAGTGGCGCCAAGGAGGCGGGAGTGGAGGAGAAGGATCTGCTCCTCGCCATCGACGGCCAGCCAATCAAGAGCTACGCCGACATCCGTATCGCCCTCATGGACAAGGGAGTCGGGGAGCAGGTGGAACTGGAGGTGGAGCGGGAGCGTCTGCTTCTTGGTACCATTTCGGAGACCCTGCAGGTAACCCTGCGCTGAAATCGAATCCAGCCTATGAAGCGACCAGAACTCCTCTCACCCACGGGTACCCTGAAGAACGCCCGATACGCCTTTGCCTATGGCGCCGACGCCGTCTATGCCGGATTGCCGCGCTACAGCCTGCGAGTGAGAAACAATGATTTCCTCGAGGAGAATCTGGCAATCGGTATCGACCAGGCGCATGCCCTGGGGCGCTACTTCTACCTCGCCTGCAACGTGATGCCACACAATGCAAAGCTGAAGACCTTCATCGGGGATCTCGCGCCGATCATCGCCATGGGGCCGGATGCCTTGATTATGTCCGATCCCGGTTTGATCCTGATGGTGCGGGAGGCCTGGCCGGAGATGCCTATCCACCTTTCGGTCCAGGCGAATACGGTGAATGCCGAAGCGGTACGCTTCTGGCAGCGCCAGGGGCTGAGTCGGGTCATCCTTTCGCGGGAGCTCTCCCTGGAGGAGGTGGAGGAGATAAGACAGGCGGTACCGGATATGGAGTTGGAGGTATTCATCCACGGTGCGCTCTGCATCGCCTATTCGGGCCGCTGTCTGCTCTCTGGCTATTTCAACCACCGGGATGCCAATCAGGGTACCTGTACCAACAGCTGCCGCTGGGACTACAAGTTATCGCAAACGGTGGAGCCGCCTACGGCGAATATCGGTCCCGGCGGGGTTGTCCGGCATGATGAGGCCGACGATGTCTACCATATCGAGGAGCGGGGCAGGCCCGGTGAAACCATGCCCGTCTTCGAAGACGAGCATGGCACCTACATCATGAACTCCAAGGATCTGCGCGCGGTGGAGCATGTGGCGAGGCTGGTCGCTATCGGGGTGGATTGCCTGAAGATCGAGGGTCGCACCAAGTCACACTACTATACAGCCCGCACCACCCAGGTCTACCGCCAGGCGATCGATGACGCCGTTGCTGGACGCCCGTTTCAAGTCGATCTGATGGCGGATCTGGAGAGCCTCGCCAACCGGGGCTATACCGACGGCTTCTATCAGCGCCATGAATCCCAGGAGTTGCAGAATTACCGCTACGGTAGCTCGCAGACTGAACGCCAGCAATTCGTCGGTGAAGTCACCGGTGTCGATGGCGGCACGGGTCTCATCGACCTGGATGTGAAGAACAAGATCCGTGTCGGCGACCGGCTTGAATTGATGACACCTGGAGGGAATCGGAGTTTTATACTCCAGCGGATGGAGGATCAGAACGGCAATCTCATGCAGGAAGCTCCCGGGGGTGGTTACCGGGTCCGTGTTGAGCTGCCGATCCGCGAGGTGGAGAACGGTCTTTTGTGCCGCTACCTTGAGCAGGCATAACAGTACCGCGACAGATCAAACAGTCCCTCATCGCCCATGGCTTATCTGCAAAAGTATCAGATTATAGGCGCAATTGTGCTGGCGACGCCCTTGATTGCGGTTATGTTCGCCCTCTGGCTTGGTGATTTGAAGAAGTTTACCTTTGCTATCGAGGCCGTGGGTATATGGGCCTTTGCCTACTACCGGTGGACCAAGAGCCGGGTATTCGCACAAACAGATGCTGAACTGCTGGTCCTGCAGGGGCAGTTTCATCGATGAATTCAATCCCCACCTCTTCACCGGAAACAGGATTTGTACTGGAGACCGAGCGGCTGCTGCTGCGTCAGTGGCGCGATGATGACTATGCGGCCTTCACAGAAATCAATGCCGATCCCAGGGTAATGGAATATTTTCCCAATCAGTTGTCACCTGCCGAGAGCGATGAGCTGGCCGATAGATGCCGTGACCTGATAGCGGCAAGAGGTTGGGGCTTTGGGGCCTTGGAGTTGAAGCGCAGCAGTGAATTCATCGGCCTAGTCGGCCTCAATCAACCCCAGCACCGGCTGCCATGTTCTCCCTGTACCGAAATTGGCTGGCGTCTTGCCTATGAACATTGGGGCAAAGGGTATGTTACGGAAGTGGGCCGGGAAGCCTTGTGTTTTGCCTTTGACAAATTACTGTTGGACGAAGTGGTGGCCTTTGCCACAGTCACCAATAAGCGTTCGATTGCGGTGATGCAGCGCCTCGGCATGACCGACACCGGTCGAAACTTCAAACATCCGGCAATAACGCCTGAACATCCGCTGTCCGAGCATGTGTTATATTCGATTTCCAGAGGCGACTGGAGTCAGCAGGGCGGTCCGATTCATGAAGGCGCCAGGCAACAAAGATGAGTGGATGGGATGGCCACCGATGGGAGCAGGTGTCGCTTCAATAGTGGCTATGACCCTGTTCGATGCACTCGCGGCGTTCCACAACACGATTCTCACCATTGAAGGTGGAACTGTACTGATCGGATATCTCTTTCCAGTCACTATGGGCATAGGTATTGCCATTCGCCTAGATGGCAGGGATTGGCTGGGTTTCGCCTGATTGGGATTTCTCTTCTATCTGTGCGGTCTCGGGGTAAAACTCATCTCCATCCAGGGCATGATGGGACATACATATTCGGTCCTGTTAAGTTGTGCAATCATGTTGACGACACAATCGGTGGTATTGTTTATCAAGCGGCGATTGCAGCACGAGCTTGGCTCTTGATCCTTTTGCAAGAGCATGTCGCTTCAGCTTGATCGGCTAAAATGGATTGATACAAGACCCGTGACTCGGTGAGGAGATCCAATGCCAGAAAAGAGCGTAACCGGTAGTTGTCTATGCGGCGAAGTCAGTTATGCGATCAAAGGCAACCTGGGGATATTCCAGTACTGCAACTGTTCCCGTTGCCGCAAGTTCAGCGGAAGCGCCTTTGCCGCCAATCTCTTCGTGGCCCCGAAGGATTTCGAATGGCTGCAGGGCGAGGAATCGGTGGGCCGCTATGAAGTGCAAGAGGCCAAGCACTTCGCCACCTGTTTTTGCAAAAAGTGCGGCTCCTCCCTGCCGTGGCTGGCACAGAGCGGGAGGACAGTAGTGGTACCTGCGGGTACCCTCGACGGTGATCCGCAAATCAGGCCGATCCAGAATATCTTTTGCACCTCCAGGGCGGTGTGGTACCAGGACCCGGCCGAACTGCCGTCATACGATGAGCTTCCGACTAAAAGCAAGTGAATGCTAAGTCCGCAAATAAAAGCAAATTACGCCTTCCATAGCTCGCGTATAACGTATTGTCACACTGCCTTTGAGTGTTTCCGCGGTATGCAAGGTAAGTATCCCGCAGCGTTTACGACAACCCCTGAGGCGGGTGGAAGCGTGGCATTAGTGCGTGAACTATTCTCCGATCACCAATTGATTCAAAGATCCCTTGATTTGCGTTTATTAGCTTTCATTCGCGGACTCTTTTTATCTTCAGATTACAATCCCAGCTCAGGCATCGATTCGATCAGGTAGGGTTTGGCATGCAGGTAGTGGGTCGTCTTGCGCTTGTTGTCTATATCCTGGAGGACGAACTTGGCCTGCTCCTCGGTGATGCCGAGCATCGCCGCCAATTCGCTGGCGGATGCGCCGACGTTGCGCGCCCAGAGCGCCTTGTCCATCTGCTGATAAGGCAGTGCGAAGTAGAACTCATCCTGACCCTGGGGAAGGCTGTAGGTGTCGGTGGTTGGGGTTGCGTTACATATCGAATCCGGTAGGCCGAGATGTTTTGCCAGGGTATAGACCTGGGTCTTGTAGAGGTGGGCAATCGGTTTAAGATCCGCGGATCCGTCACCGTTTTTCACGAAAAAGCCCTGGTCGTACTCGAGCCGGTTGGGGGTGCCGATTACCGCATAGTTCAGTCGATCCGCATGGTAATACTCGATGGTCTTGCGAATCCGTTGTTTGTAATTGGTGGCGGCCACAATCTGTAGGTATTCCCTGAGATCGAGTCGTTTTTCATGCTGCTCCCCCTGGGGGTCCTGTACCACCAGCATGAAGTGATTGACCTGGCCGTCGAGACCGCCCTTGATGACGATCTTGTTTTTCCAGCCTTCGCCATATTCGGGGAAGGTTTTGACAATGGCCTCATCCCTGGCCTGGTAACAACCGATGGCCTCGAGGGTGGCGGCGATATTGTGCGTGGCGTGGTCAACTCCCAGGTGCTCGATTAGCTGACTGCCGCGGGACTGTGTCTCCTGCGCCGAATCGACTTCCGGCAATTGAATGAAAAAGGCCTTTTTCGCACCGAACGCCCTGACCGCCAGGGCCGCCGATACGGAACTGTCGATACCGCCTGATACCGCTACCACGACACCGCGTCGACGCAGTTTACTGCGCATGACCTCGCGCATGGTTTCACAGATTTTTTCGACCTCTTTGTCACGGTCGAAATTGATTATTTCAGCTTCGTACCGTTCTGCTAATGCTTGCATTCTTATTCTCCGGATTTGATTCTGCTTGGTTTTCAATCGATCTGTACTACCTGGAACGGTTCATACCAGTCTTTTTTCGATCCCATTTTGCCACCCTCTGGTGACCTGGCTGTCGCCTCTATTTGAGCATGAATTTCTGTATTTTGCCCGAGGCGGTTTTTGGCAGCTCCTCGATGAATTCGATGGATTTTGGGATTTTATAGATGGCCAGACTGTTTTTGCAGTGGTGTTGTATGGTCATCTGTTTCAGGTCACTCTCCTTTTTTGGGACCACGTAGGCCTTGATCACCTCTCCAAGTAACTCGTCAGGACTACCGACGACCGCAACCTCCTGTACATCCTCTATCTCCTGAATGACCTCTTCGATCTCCTTGGGGCTGATGCGATTGGCGCCGCTCTTGATCATATCGGATGAGCGGCCGTCGATATAGAGATAACCATCGGCGTCGGTATGCGCCAGATCGCCGGTATGGAGCCAGCCATCCTTTAGCACCTGGTCGGTCTTTTCCTGATCCTTCCAGTATCCTTGCATTATGTTATCGCCCCTGGCACAGATTTCGCCGGTCTCTCCGGGAGGCGCCACTTCACCTGCCTTGTTGCGCACCTCGATGGTGGTATCGGGTATGGCGACACCGATGGAGCCCCGTTTCTTATCGAGCATGCTTGGCGGCAGATAGGTCAGGCGCGCACTGGCTTCTGTCTGTCCATACATGATGAAGAGTTCGGTATGGGGCAGGGCCGTGGTCAGCCTGTCCGCCAATGCCGGCGCCATCGCGCCGCCTGCCTGGGTGATGTAGCGTAGTTTCGAGAGATCGAAATCTTCGATATTGACCCTGCTCAACAGCAGTGCGAAGGTCGAGGGTACCCCGGAGAAGCCACTCACCGCCTCTTCAGCCATCTTCTCCATGACACGATGGGGATAGAGCAGGCTGTTTTCCAGTATCAAGGCAGCCCCGATGGTCAAATGGGTATGCAGAATGGAGTTGCCATAGGAGTAGTAGAAGGGCAACACATTGAGAATGCTGTCCTCGACGGTAAGTTCAAGGTAGGCCAGGATCGATTTGACGTTGCTGTCGAGATTGCCGTGGCTTAGCGTGACTCCCTTGGGGTGGCCAGTGGTGCCAGAGGTGTAGATGATCGAAGCCAAGTCGGATTGTCGCACTTCGATCTGCGGCTCCCGCAGATCACTATCGAGAACCGCATGCCAGGTTATCTGGTTGTCCTGTGTCTGATCCGTTTTCTCCCCTCCGACATCCACCAGGGTAAAGCCGCTGCCGGTCTCTACCACAGTACCGCGTTCCGGGTGGTTGTGATCGATGAACAGCCACCTGGAGTCGGAGTGGGTTACCCAGTTGATAATATCCCTTGCTTTTGCCTGGGTATTAAGGGCGACGGTAACTCCGCCAGCGGCCCAGATGCCGTAAAAGATCCCCGCATATTCTGCTGAATTGGCGACCACCATGGCAACCCGGTCACCCTTTTGCAAACCCGACGCCAACAAGTAACTGCAGACCTTGTCTACGAGTTCGGATAGCTGCCTGTAGGAGACGCGGTGTGTGTTGTTTGCAATCGCCAGTGAGTCTGCGCGATTGACCGCGCTCTCCCTGAATCGATCGATAAGGGTGGCCGGAGCCGATTTCACGTTATTGCCTTTTTTTTGCAATGAACGAAACGATATTGTTAACGGAATCGAGGTTTTCGGGCACCATTTCCGTGTCTTCGACCTTGATACCGAACTCATCTTCGAGGAAATAGATAACTTCCAATATTCCGGTTGAATCCAAAATGCCTTTATCGAGGAATGAGTCGGTGCTGTTCAGTGCGGACTGGTCATCTGTGAACAGGTAGTTTTCAAGGATATAGTTTCTGATTGTTGCTTCTGTCGACATGAAATTTCCCAAATAATTTTGCCAGTTTGATATAGAGGCTAATGCTCGCCGTTCAGTATATCGACCGTACAATGACCATGTTTAGTGTGTAAATCAATATTCTAAGATGGCAAGTTTAAATGAAATAGGTAATTTTTCACTTCCTAATTGAATGAATAACGAATAATTCCATAGTGAGGTTGTGCTGTTCCTATGCTGTATCAATCGCCACATTTTCGATAAACATCTCATCCACCAGCATGCTGGATAGGATGCCCACGAATGCCATGTTATCGGCAAAACCCAGGGCCTTGCCTCGGGCGCATTTTTTCAGCAGCAGGTTGACGGTCTTGGGATTGTAATAACCTGCCTTGCGTATGCGCTCCTCACTGAATAGATAGGCGACATAGTCCAGGGGTTTTTCGCCATTAAAGAAGGATTGACTGTCAGGTGCCCTGTAGGGCTGTTTGCTGCGTTTCCTGATACTCTCCGGGATAAGTCCCTGCATGGTCTGTTTAAGTAAATATTTCTCGTTCAATCCCATTATTTTGTAGCGGCTGGGCAGGGTTGCTGCGAATTCGATCACTCGATGGTCGAGGAAGGGGTATCTGCCTTCGATGGAGTTTGCCATGGCCACCCGGTCACCTTGGGAGCTGAGCAGATAGCCGGAGAGCAGGGTGTTTGCCTCCACGTACTGGTCACGGTTGAGGGGCTTCCAGGCCTCGATATCCGCCGGCAGGATACGACTGATGGTTTCGAAATCAACAGGTTGTGTGACAGCCGCTCGGGCTTCATCGGAGAAGAACTGCTGAATTCGCTGGGTTGTGGCCCAGCGCGGTATATGGGCGAAATAGGGCCTTTGGAGATGTTCCATGCCTTGCTGAAAGAAGCGCTTGGAAAACGCACCGCTGGTGGTGGGGGAGTGTTTCAGGTAGGGGTAGAGACGTTGCAGGATCAACGGTCGCCACTCAGAGTCCGGGGCGTGACTCCAGAAGCGCCTCACCTTTGCCTCTTTGAAGATATCGTAACCGCCAAACACCTCGTCTGCCCCTTCCCCGGTCAAAACCACCTTGTAGCCTGCTTCCCGCACCGCGCCGGATAACAGCATCAGCGGGGTCGGTGCGGTCCTCACTATCGCCGACTCGGTATGGGAGATGACCCGGGGAAAGGCAGCTCCAATGTCTGATCGCTTGCACAGCACATGGGTGTGGTTGGTCCCCAGATAGTCGACAAGGTCCTTTTGAAAGCCGCTCTCGTCGAACTCCTCGTCCTCGAAGCCGATGGAGAAGGTGCGCAGCGGGGTGTCGGTAAAGTTCTTGATCAGCGAGGTGAGCACCGACGAATCGAGGCCGCCGCTGAGGTAGGCGCCCACTGGCACATCGGATCGCAGCTGCAGGCGCACCGAATCGATCATCAATGTCTTCAGCTCTTCGCTCCATTCCGCTACCGATTTGTGATTGTCGATCCGATCGTTGGGGTAAGACCAGTCCCAATAGCGGGTAAGGGTTTTGCTGCCATCCTCGATCACCGCGAGATGACCCGGTGGGATCATCTCCACCGACTGGAAAAGAGAATGGGGCGGCAGGGTCGTCCAGAAGGTAAACACCTCCGACAGTGCGGTCATATTGATCTCGCGCGGGATTGCCGGATGGGCAAACAGGGACTTTACCTCCGAGGCGAAGTAGAGCCTGCCTCCCTTTTCGATGGTATAGAGGGGGCGAATACCGGTTCGATCCCTTGCCAGAATCAGGCGCTCTTCACGGCTGTCCCAGAGGGCGATGGCGAACTGGCCGTTCAGATGGTCGACAAACGCCTCGCCATACTCCTCATAGAGATGGACGATAACCTCGGTATCTGAGTGGGTATAGAAGCCATGCCCCTGCTGCTTGAGTTGTGCGGTCAGCTCGACGTAGTTGAATATCTCGCCATTGAAGACCACCTGTACCGATTGATCCTCGTTGTGGATCGGCTGATCGCCTCCCGCCAGGTCGATGATACTGAGCCTGGCATGGGCCAGCCCCACCCGATCGGAGACGTAGTAGCCGTAACCGTCTGGGCCGCGATGGTGGACGGCGTGGATCATACCCTCGAGTTCGTTTCGCGAGGGTGGAACGCCAGCCTTGAGGTTTAAAATTCCCGCTATACCGCACATTGTTTATATTGTTTTGATTTAGTCTGTTACTGTTAACTATTATCCGGGCTTAATGCATCCTTCTGCAATGCTTGGCCATCTCAATAGTCGATCCGTTTGTCACTCTCCCACCACTGTCTGAACAGCCTGAGACTCCTCTCCCGCAGGAGCTGTCGGCTCATGATGGTCCTAGCAGCCGCAGGTTTATCGAGTTCTGCTTTAATCTCGCTGTCACTGAAGCCGATGGCTGCGGCGTCATCGGCAGTGGCAGCATAGACCAGGTGCCCGATATTGGCCCAGTAGGCGGCGCTCAGGCACATCGGGCAGGGTTCGCAGGTGGTATAGAGCACGCTGCCTGGCAGGTGAAAGCGTTTCACATGGGTACATGCATCGCGGATTGCCAATATCTCCGCGTGGGCGGTGGGATCGTTCGTCTTTATCACCTGATTCCATCCCCGGCCGATAATTTCTCCGTCGAGGACCACCACGGCACCGAAGGGCCCCCCGTCACCCTGTTCTATGCCCTGTCGGGCAAGCTTCAGGGCCTCGGTCATGAATACCTCATCCTGTCGCTCCACCATCCCTACTCCCAGCGAAATGTTTTTGAGCCTATGCTGACGAAGCATAGGGTAAAGAGAGTGAGGATGAACAGCTGGGACGCCACATCCATGAAGCCCGCTCCCTCGATCATCACTACCCTTGCAGCATGCACCATGTGGGTCAGGGGTAGGGCCAGGGCAAGATTCTGCACCAGGGGATGCGAGCCCTCCAGCGAGAACCAGACGCCGGAGAGCAGCATCATCGGCCAGCTCATCAGGTTCAACAGTCCGTTCGCCGCCTCTTCACTGGTTATGCGCGCCGCCACCAGCAGGCCGACGCTGATCATGCTGAGGGCACCGATAATGAGGATCAGAAAGAGCAGCCAGTAGGAGCCGACCATGCGGAATTCGACCACCAGATCGGTTCCGGCGTAGACCAATACAGTGACCGCCACGATCATCAGCAGGCGTGACGCGATCTGTGCCGAGATAAATTCGAAGGCACTGAGCGGGGTTGCGCGAAGCCGCTTCAGGACCCCATTTTTTCTGTACCTGACAATAACATAGCCTACGCCGAACAGGGCGCTGAACATGATGTTCATTCCCAGGACACCGGGAATGACCCAATCGACGTAGCGTATCTCCGAGCCGCTTAAGGTCTCCCGCTTCAACTCGTAGGGCAGCAGCAACTGTTCAAGCAGGTAGCCGTTGGGCGAGGTGCTGTTTACCCAGTATCGCCTGTGCTGAAGATCCAGCAGCAGATCTATCTGGTGTCTGTCCACCTTGTCGATCATCCCGTTCAGCTCATCCACCTGGATGAAATCCACATAGCGTGTGTTGAGAAACTCCTCCAGGTCGTGGTTTAGTTCCAGTTCCCCGTAGAGACCGACCTTGTAGAGATCCTCCTGCCCGGTGGAGAAGGCGAAGGCGAAGCCCATGACGATCAGAACCGGCATGATCAGGTTCCAACCCAGGGCTGTGCGGTCGCGCAGAAACTCCAGGTTGCGTGCTTGCAGGGCAGCTAAGAAGCGACGAAATGACATGTTAGCAGGCCCTAGGTGCGCAGATGGTGTCCGGTCAGTTCCAGGAAGAGGTCTTCCAGGGTTGGAGAACGCACCTGCAACTGCTGCATAGGGACCCGTTGCTCCGCCAGGTAGCGTATGGTGGCATCCACATCCGCGGAGAGGATCTCCATGTGGCCGTCCTGGGGATGGATCGTTGAGGCACTATCCGCTTCAAAGTCCTCGGGCAGGACGGATAGGGGCAGAGTGATCACCGACTTGTCGAAGTGGTTGGTCAACAGCGTTTTCGGATTGCCCTGGGCGATGATGTTGCCGTGGTCCATGATGATGATTTCGTCACAGAGTTCGAACGCCTCCTCCATGTAGTGGGTAGTCAGCACCAGGGTCTTGTTTTCCGCCTTGATACGGCGGACTTGCTGCCACAGGTTACGCCTTGACTGGGGATCGAGGCCGGTGGTGGGCTCGTCGAGAAATACAACCTCCGGATCGTTGATCAGGGCAATCGCCAGGAGCAGACGTTGTTTCTGGCCACCGGAGAGCTTGCGTGTATCCCGAGTGAGGAACTCTTCCAGGGCACAGATCTCTACCAGCTCCTCTATCGGTCTGGTCCTGGTGTAGAGCCGCTGAAACATCTTCAGCACCTCGTCGACGCGGATGAACTCCTGCAGCGCGGTGTGTTGGAACATGATCCCCGCCTCATTACGGAAGCGTCTGCCCAGGGGTTCGCCCTTGTAGCGTATCTCTCCCGAGGTGGGGGTTTTGATCCCCTCCAACAACTCCACGGTGGTCGTCTTGCCGGCACCGTTGGGTCCAAGCAGACCGAAGCAGACGCCCCGGGGGATGCTAAAGCTGACCCCGTCCACCGCTTTGATGCCGGCGTAGTATTTACAGAGGTTGTCTGCCTCAATCATGATTGGGGTGGAGGGAATGAGAGCTCACGAGAGAAACATGACCTCGATATTCGCGATATCGTCGGCTACACCCTCGATTTCGATGATATTGACCTCGGGTTCCAGGCCGACCTTCACGAAGGCGGGGATCTGCGACAAGATCGATGTGTCGAAGTCGCTGTCAGCATTCATCCGTGCCTCTAGCCGCGCCACCTGGACTATATCCACATAATCTATCTCACCGTCGTGGGTGTAGGACAGATCGAGAAAATTGGTTGCCACCTGGATCAGGGATTGGGGAAAGTCCCACAATTCGAGAATGCGCTGACCCACCTGGGGACTCAGGGCATCGATAATCCGATCCAGCTCCGCGGCATCCTCGAGCAGTTCGTCGTGACTCTCCGCCATGGCAAGTACCGGCAGCGCGCCGATATTATGGATCAGGCCCGCCAGCATCGCCTGCTCCTTGTCCAGGTGATCCCTATCGGCGGCAAGGACGCGGGACATGGCTGCGATCTGTACGCTCTCTTCCCAGATCTGTCTGAACTTGGTGTCGAGGAGGTCATTGGTGGCCTGGAATATCTGCCGCATGATGAGACTGACAACCAGACTGCGCACCAGGCGCACGCCCAACCTTGCGACCGCCATCTGCAAATTGTCGATGGCCACACGTCCGCGATAGAGGGGGCTGTTGGCAACCTGAAGCAGGCGTGTCGAAAGGGCGGCATCGGAGGCGATGATTTCGGCGATGTGATTGGCCGAACTTTGCTCCCTCTCCACCGCATCCCGCACTTTCAAGGCAACCTCCGGGAGCGTGGGAAGGGTAATATGGTTGTGGTCTATGGCATCGATTAGTTTCTGCAGAAACTGGTTTTCGTCGATCATTTTCCCCAGGGCTTCCTTTTTTCGTGGTAATGCCAGTTTAGCGGTCAATCCGGAGCTATCTTAAAGGCTTTCAATCCAATCCTTCACGCTTCAGTGTAACTGTAGGGGAGATTGAGAATCTGCAGCACCGGGCCCTCTTCGCCCAACCTCACCTGATGCTCCTCCGCGCTGCTGATCTCGATGACGGCAAGCAGGTCGTAACCCTCGCCACTGGCCTGGGCATCCACCACCTTGCCGGCACCCTGTCCCGAGGTGCTGCCCTGGGCGAAGAGTTCATCCCCCGGTTTTGGCGGATCGTTGCACTCCACATGGGCCAGATACATGCGGCGTTTCAGCTTGCCCAAGTATTGCATCCGCGCCACCACCTCCTGACCGGTATAGCACCCCTTGGTGAAACTGACACCATCGATCAGCTGCATGTTGGTCATTTGCGGGACAAAGGACTCACTGGTTTCGGGATAGAGGGTTGGGATACCCGCGCGTATATCGTAGAGTGCCCAAAGCGCCTCGCTTGCGGTCTGGGCCTGACCCTCCGCAGTCTGCCAGAGTTCCTGCAGCTGTGGTGCCGGTCCTATGACCTCAAAACGGGGGACAGGGCCCGGCAGGCGGATCAGAACCATCCCATCCTGCTGTTGCACGCCATTGGCCTGATCTGGCAGCTCTTCGAAAAATGGCTGCAGCAGGGCCTCGGCGCAGTTGCCACTTAGCCCGATGCGTACGAAATCATCGCTGGCGTCGCTGATTTCCACCTTTGAGCGGAGCACATACATGGAGAGCCTGGGCACTATCTTCGGAATAGCTTCAGCCAGTGTCTGCAGGTAGAAACTCCCCCCCTGGCGAAAGCAGCGAAAGCTGACGATCATGCGTCCCTTGGCGTTGCACCAGCCTGCCAGGTTGCTGTGATCCTCGGTTACCTGACGCATGTCATTGGTCATCTGACCCTGTAAAAACTGCTCGGCATCCTCACCATCAACCCGGATCAGGCCGAGGTGGGAGAGGTCGTTCAAGGCACAGCTGATAGCCGTAGCGTTATCGGGTACTCTGCTGCGGGCGGCAAGGAAATCAGACCATTCTCTATTCATTCAGGAACTGTCTCCTGGGTTTGTCTTACAACAGTGCGTATCATACCCGATCCCGCAGGTGACGAAACTCCCTGTGTAAATCAGGAATTGAACATTTTTTGGTACTTTGCATGAGTAATTTGACGACAGGCGCCCTGGTGCTCTACAAGATTCGGCCGGCCAGGGTGGTCGAGGTGAGCGACAAGATCACCATCGAGCTGGATGGGGGCAAGAGCAAGCGGGTTAGGGACAAGGATGTGATCCTGCTCCACCCGGGGCCTCTGTCCGATCTGAAACAGCTGACATCCCAAAGCGGTGAGGTGGAAGAGAACTGGGAGCTGCTCGAGGGTGCCGAAACAGATATCAAGGAGCTGAGCGAATTGGTATTCGGCGATTTTACCCCCGTCATGGCCTGGGCGACCTGGCAGCTGGTTGCGGAGGGCATCTATTTCGAAGGCGATCCGGCATCGATACGTCCCCGTTCCGCGGACCAGGTTGCCGCCGAGATAGCCCAGCGTTCGAAAAAGGCTGCCGAGGCAGAGGCATGGGCAGGCCTGATGCAGCGCCTGCGCTCGGGTTCGATCCTCGAAGAGGACCGCAAGGTCCTGGGTGAGGTCGAGGCACTGGCCCTGGAGAGACGGGAGAAGAGCCGGATCCTGCAGGCCCTGGAGATTCAGGAGACAGCGGTCAACGCCCACCGCCTGCTGCTCAAAACAGGCTACTGGTCACCCAACGAGAATCCCTACCCGCGGCGCATGGGTATAGACGAGACCATCCCCGGACAGGCGGTTCCGCCTCTCCCGGAGGAGGAGCGACTTGACCTGACCGGGCTTGCCGCCTATGCCATTGATGACGAGGACAATCAGGATCCGGACGACGCGGTCAGCCTCGACGGAGAGCGCATCTGGGTCCATGTGGCCGATGTCGCCGCCCTGGTCCGACCTGACAGCGAATTGGATCTGGAGGCCCGAGCCCGGGGGGCCAACCTCTATCTACCTGAGCGGGTGATCCCGATGCTGCCACCCCAGGTGACAGAGCAGCTCGGCCTCGGTCTGCAGCAGAGGTCTCCCGCCTTGTCGATCGGTTTCACACTCACCCCGGCGGGTGAAGTGATGGAGGTGGAGGTGCGTCCCAGCTGGGTCAGGGTCGAGCGCATCAGCTATGCGGCTGCGGATCAACGCCTGCAGGAGGAGCCATTCGCCAGCCTGTTGACGAAGAGTCAGTGTTACCGGCGGCGGCGCGAAGAGGCAGGTGCCGCATCGATTCAGTTGCCGGAGGTGAAAATCAAGGTGGTCGATGAAGTGGTGACGATCGAATCGCTGCCAAAGTTGCAGAGCCGGGAGATGGTCACCGATCTGATGCTGATGGCCGGAGAGTGTATTGCCAACTACGGTCAAACCCATGAGATCGCAATTCCCTTTGCCACCCAGATGGCACCGGATAAGCAGGAACAACCGCAGGAATTGGCTGCCATGTACGCCTATCGCCGCTTCTTCAAGCCGACTCAGGTGAAGACCCAGGCCGAGCCCCATGCCGGATTGGGGCTGGCCTGTTATACCCGTGCCACCAGCCCACTCAGGCGATATTCCGATCTCCTCGCTCACCAGCAGTTGCGTGCCCATCTCGGCGGAGACGAGGTGCTGGATATCCATGCAATCTCAGAGCGTATCGCCCAGTCTGAACTGGGTAGCCTGGCGAACCGCCGGACCGAAAGGGTGTCAAACGATCACTGGCGTCTGATCTACCTGCGCGATAATCCTGACTGGCAGGGCGAGGCCGTAGTCGTGGCCAAGGAGGGCGAACGGGCCACGGTGTTGCTGCCCTCCATCGCCATGGAGGCCAAGGTGCGCATCCGTGGCGAAGCGGGATTGAACGAGCGCATCAGGCTCAAGCCCCGGGAGATCGATATCCCCGATCTCAATTGCTATTTCCGGCTTGTGTGACAGCTCGCCAGCCATTTCAACGGACGGCACGAAAGCATCGGCTTTCGATTGCAGTGAGGTGAATAGCTATGCGCTGGATTATGCTGACCCTGTTGCTCTCGGCATGCACTCAATCCTATATGGTGAGTGACGATCTTGCCTACCCTTACAATCTGCCGCCGCTCGGCAGCAAGCTCGTGCTGATGAAACAGGTGGCAATCGAACCCGGCACAACACGCACTTTTCTGCAGCGGGGAAGGTTGATGCTCCTCGGCGATTTCGATCGCTACCTGGCCAACTGCAATTTCGAAGTGGCTAAACTGAGCGACGGGCTGCAACGGATCGAACCCGACAGTTTCGTCATCAAGAGAGTGCAGAGATTGACTACCGAGGTCGTGAATTTTCAAGACAATCAGCCAGGATTCATGACTGTCGAATTCGACCCTGGTTCACCCATAGTCACTCATGGTTACCATCTCTGGTTGAGTTCTGAGAGACAACCCGATGTGATGCGCGTTACCTGTCGAGGGGCTTTCGACGATTTGTCGCGGGCGCAGCCGCCCTCTATAGATGAGATCAGGGGGGCGTTGGGGGATATCGCCGAGTTGATACTGGCGACATAGCCGGTAACAAGGAGCGAGAATACTGATAGGGTCCGCGCTCTATGCAACTCCGTGTTGCCGGAAATTCCGTTTGCTAACCCAATGGGTGCCGCACAACCCGCAGGCATAGTATTCAATGGGCTCTATTCGGACAATGCAGGGAATTTCGATCGCATTCTGGGCTGGGAATTGTTGACGAAGATACCAGGTAATTCGTGAAGCGCAGGGAAGAGCACGGAATACAAAGTCATACGATCTGCTGCACTGCTATACTGCTTAGAGAGAGTCTCCCGAATGATGGTCCTCTTTATGTAGGGGACTCGCTGGGTATCAACTTTATTTAAGCCCGACATTGTATGGTGTATCCCTCTTCGTTCATGTGACACAACCCGCCAGTTGTCTACAAGACCGGTTTCTTATCGTGCCAGTTCATGGTGAGCGATGGGGTGATTGAAGTCTGTTACGGAAAAAAGTGTTCGGCCCAAATAGCCAAGGTTACTTCTGGCACTACGAATTAATAACAGAAATCGATTGAAAAAAATGACCCCCCAAACCATGCCGAACAATCAGCACTCGCTGCAGGCGTCAGCCAAAAAGTTAATCGCCGAAGAACAAACCCGACTGCTCTATCTGCAGGCCCCGGTATCCAATGCAACTGTCTACGCCGTCACTCTACTGTTCTACTTTTTATTGAAGTCCCATATCGATTCGGGAATATTGGAGATATGGGTTCTGGCCCTGTTTGCAACTGCCAGCATCCGTCTCGCACTGTGGCTGATGCGCAAACGGAATCCGCAAAAACGCACAGTTGAGCAATGGCAGCACAGCTATCTGTTAGGATGCCTGTTGGTCGGTGTCTCCTGGAGCCTGATTGTTCCCTATATCTATCTCGCCAATAATCTTACCATCGCTATAGGCCTGTGTATGCTGCTTTTCGGCATCGTCGCCTCCGCAGTCGTGATCCTCTCGGTATACATTCCGGCATTCGTGGTCTATGTCTATCCGCAAGTGCTGACCCTTGCCGGGACACTGCTTTCCTTTGGCGATGCAGGACACAATGCGTTGGCGATCGCGACCCTGGTCTACCTGGTCATGACCACCCTGTTTACACGCAACGTCAATCGCAACCTGTTGGAAAACATCAGACTACAGGTGGAAAACAGCCAGCTGATCGGGGATCTAGGCGAAGAGGTCAAGAATCGTGAAAGCGTGATTGAAAAGCGTACACTGGAACTGCAGGAGAAAAACGATGAGCTTAGCAGGGAGATCGCTGAGCGCGAGCTTGCCGAGTCGGCACTGCGCAAAAGCGAGGAGCGTTTCGAGCTTGCGATGCGTGGCGCCAACGATGGCGTATTCGACTGGAACCTGGAGACCAGAGAGATCTACTACTCACCCCGTTGGAAGAGTATGTTGGGTTACCAGGACCACGAACTGCCCAATACCTTCTCCACCTGGGAGAGTCTGGTCGAGGACAAGGACCGCGAACGCTCCTGGGAAATGTTGACCGATTATATCAATGGAGAGCGCGATAACTTTCATATCGAGTTCAAGATGCGCCATAAGGACGGCCATTGGGTGGATATCCTATCCCGAGCCTTCCTGGTCCGCGATGCAGAGGGAAAAGCGATACGCACTGTCGGAACCCATGTCGATATCTCGGAAAAGAAGCGCCAGGAAGCCCATATTCTCAAACAGGCGCATTACGATGGACTGACTGGTCTGCCAAACCGTTTTCTCGCCATGGATCGTTTGGCGCAGCTGCTCAAGGAGGCGTCGAGGGATGTAACCAAGGTCGCTATACTGTTCCTCGACCTGGACGGCTTCAAACGGGTCAACGATACCCTTGGCCATGAAACCGGTGACCGTCTTCTGGTACAGGCTGCCGGTCGCCTGCAGTCAGCGGTTCGGGATGTAGACAGTGTCTGTCGTCTCGGTGGTGACGAGTTTATAGTGCTGTTACGCAACCTGGCGGAATTGACCGATGCCCAGAAAGTGGCGAGCAGCCTTATTTCGCAGTTTCGTCACCCATTCAAGCTGGATGATCGGGAACTGGTGGTCACCACCAGCATCGGGATCGCGGTATATCCCAGCGATGGCAGTACCCCGACAGAATTACTGCGGAATGCCGATACCGCGATGTATCACTCCAAGGAACAGGGAAGAAATACCTTTAACTTTTTTACCCGGGAGATGAATCTCAATATTTCCCGCAGCCTGGAGGTTGAGGAGCAGCTGCACGGTGCTCTGGAGCGGCAGGAGTTCTCGGTGGTCTATCAACCGGTGGTTGAATTGAAGAGCAACAGGATAGTTGGTGCGGAAGCCCTGTTACGCTGGAATAACCCCGCCCTGGGGACGATATCACCGGATGAATTTATCCCTATCGCGGAACAGACGGGGGTGATTCTGGGGATCGGGAGATATGTGTTGCACGAGGCGGTATACAACGCCCGGCACTGGCGGGAATTGCTTGAACAGGATTTCAAGATAGCCATCAATCTGTCACCTCGGCAGCTCCGAGATAGTGCAATGGTCAGCTATATCAAGGACCTCATTGCAAGCAGTGGCCTGAAGGCAGATGCCCTGGTGTTGGAGATCACCGAAGGTGTGTTGATGAGCGGGCAGCAGGACATCGAAGATGAGCTGGAAAATCTGCACGCAGTCGGCATAGGACTTGGAATGGACGATTTCGGTACTGGGTATTCATCACTCAGTTATCTGCGTAACTTTCCATTCGATCTGCTGAAGGTGGATAGGAGTTTCATCAATGACCTGACTGTAGACCCGGCGGACTACGAGCTGGTCAATGCGTCAGTACTGATGGCGCATGGAATAGGGCTTGAAGTCGTGGCGGAAGGCGTGGAAACAGAGGATCAACTCAACATGTTACGTAAAATGAACTGTGAGTATGCGCAGGGGTATCTCTTCAGTCGCCCTATCAGTGCGAATTCATTGACGCAGCTTCTGCAAAGCAGCCATATGATAAAACTGCCCGTCTCATAGAGACAGTCAATACAACTCATCAGACAGGCATGCAAGCTCAGCCCATGCACGACCCTGGCTCGAACCCGGGTTTGTACTGTGCTAGGTGGCATGTCAGTCATATGTACAGAAACCAATCAAGGAGTCCGTAAGGCCCGTTTCTCGCAGCTCTAGTATCTCCTCATGCGCCAAAGGCGATGCACATGCCTGTCAATATCCTCGTTGTGCTTACGTTAACCTTGGTGAGTGGTAAAAATACCGATTTTGTGCCGGTAAAATTAACTATAAAAACTATTTCATGGTGCTGAAATAGCTAGGCATTGGTCTACAATTTATACATCAGGTCACCTATCTTCAGCAGTCCAGAGAAGCGAAAACGAAGTCATTGTGAGAGGAGAGTCAGCCATGTTTTGCCCTGAGTGTGGAACTGAAAATCCGGATAATGCCCGATTCTGTGGCGGTTGCAGACATCAGCTCTCAGGCATGGCCGGTGGATCGGCGGAGATGGACGCTAATCCTGTATTGGAAATCGGCAGCGAGCACAAAGATGTTTCAGATGGACTGAAATACGGCATACTCGCCGGCTCACTGATCATCCCTTTTATCGGCTTGATCATGGGTATAGTCTATATGGCACAAGGCGAGTCCGAAGAGAAAAAGGATGTCGGTAAGCTTTGGCTGTTCGGGAGTATAGGAATTATCTTTTTTTACATGATTATCAGTGGTGACTTCTGAAGCCGTGAAGGGGCCAGTCATGAACAAGTCAGCCGCTTTCATCACCTTAAAAAGAAAAAAAACAAGCAGCTATCAAATCAGACAGTTTGCCATCACGATAGATGATCATGTGGTCGGCAAGATCAAGTCCGGGGAGACAAAACAGTTCAAAGTGCCCTGTGGCTCCCACAACATTGGTATAAAAATCGATCTCTATAAAAGTGAACCCTTGCACATCGACCTTAAACCTGATCAAAACCTGGATCTGGAGTGTGGTGATCGTTCACCTGAGACACTCAGGGAAGCCTTCACTTTGAAGGGCATAGAAAAATCCTTGAACTCTCTGGTCAAACCCAAGCAGTATCTCTATGTGCAACCGGTAGGCAATACCGCGCATAAACTCAGAACCCGCAGCGCGAATCCAAGGAGCAAGCCAGCGAAAACGCCACCGCGTAGCGGCAACTATCATAGCGTGTTCATCTCTTACCGGCGGGAGGACAGTAGAGAAATAACCGGAAGGATTTGCGACCGGCTTACTCATGAGTTTGGCAGGGAGGCAATTTTCAGGGATGTCGACTCGATACCTGGCGGTGTGGATTTCCGCAAGCACATCAGTGAAACCATCGACGGTTGCAGCATGCTGGTGGCGATAATAGGTGATAAATGGCTGGATGCCAAAAACAGCAAGGGAGAACGTCGGCTCGACCTCACCAGCGATCATCTCAGGGTGGAGATTGAGACTGCACTCAAGAAGGAGATACCGGTGATTCCAGTATTGGTGAAAAAGGGCATCATGCCGGATGAAGAACAACTGCCTGATGGTCTAAAACCCCTGGCATACAGAAATGCAATCCCCATACCTGAAGAGCCCTTTTTTCACAACGGTGTCGATCTGCTGGTTAAGGAGATGAATAAGACCATTGCCCCACATGATTCAGCAACAGAGCAGCAAAGCTTGAACTTCTGTATCCACTGTGGAAACGAGATCATGCCTGGGCACAAGTTCTGTATTCAATGCGGGAAACCTGTCTAGGTATCAAAACCATGGTTTATGTGGCCAGGCGCCCATGCTTGTAACGACTGAATGTCTGCCAAAGGGTAATTATCGGCCTCGTGGCTAATGACTGTTTTAAAACTTGAAGTATTGCTTCATCTTGCAGTGTATGGATATTGCAACTATAGACAGCGGCGGGATGAGTGGAACGCTATTTATCTGAATCAAGCAACTGGATTAAAAAATGATAGGGATAAACGGGAAAGACGGAACTAAAATGCAATCTTGCCAGACGGCTCTTGGAATTGGGCTGCTATTGTTGTTGATTGCGGGTTGCAGTGAGGAGCAATCCGGCCTTGAACTCGGGCAGACTTCGAACGCTGCCTTACAGACCGCCGAAACATCAAAAGCCATGCGACAGGAGTTCGATCCCTGTGCACTGATCGCGTTGACTAAAGTGGAAGAGATAGTCGGTAAAAAGATCACAGCACCTGTTGCATCTATCGATAGGCTTGGAGGTGTGACCTACCTCAATTGCAGCTCTAGCGATATCCATATAACCATTGAAGCTTGGGGAGATCCACCCCAAGCGGCCGCAAGTTTCGATTTCGGTGCTGAGTTTCCGGCAATTGGAGGGCTTGGTGAGAGGGCGAAAAACACGCAGCCAACGGGTGAGGTTGACGTCTTGTCCGGCAGTTACGTTGTCAGCGTGGACCTTTTTATGGGATTGGATCGAGCAGCCGAGCTGGAAGCCGCTCAAGAAATCGCCAGGATCGTGCTCGAGAACATACCGAAATAGTCGAACTACCGGTCTTGAATCTTGGCGATAAACCGCTTGTTCTTTTTGATCCAAAGCATCCGGGCTTTAGAGTGTGGAGAGCGAGCTTGGGAAAGACCTACCAACAATTGCACTAACATAAATTTGGTCCACTGAATTTGATTGATGGATTGGGCGCTTTTTCCAGGGTCTGCAAGGTGATGCGTGTCTCCATAATCACAACTCTGGAAATACATTGTTAGCACTAAAAAGAAGCGATTAAATAAACGCTGGAATATACGCCTTATTGAAAGGCTGTCAAAAAGGCCTGGACGTTCAACTGGATTATTAAAATAATGAGCGTACCCATCTGGGCAAACAGTGCTGCGGCAGAACGCCGATGCAGACACGCGAAGATGGGAAAACAATCTGGAAGGAAAAATTCGTCAGCTGAATTTAACCTGACAGACGCCTTCTGAAAATCGGTAATCTGTCAGATCAAGTCTGCGGGCTGTTGAAAAAGTCCCGATTATCTTGCTGTAGCAGGTATGGCCTTGGATAATATCCCAAGGATTGATTAATGGGAGGCTGCTATGCAGGGGCGCACACAGTTTCAGGCTGAGCTGTTCCATACCGTAAACCTTGATGACTTTGTCCCGCAGGATCACCTGCTTCGCAAAATCGCTGCGGTACTAGATCTCGATTTCGTGTATGAGCTGACATCGCCCCTTTACTGCACCGACAACGGGCGAACATCAATCGATCCAGCCCTCTTTTTCCGGATGCAGATTGTCGGCTACCTATACGGCATCAAATCTGACAGAAAACTCTGTGAAGAGATCAACTTGAATCTGGCATACCGCTGGTTCTGTCGGCTTAATCTGGGTGATCGAATTCCTGAGCACTCATCACTGACTAGAATACGCCAGCGTTTCGGAGAACAAATCTTCCAGCAAGTCTTTGAACACTTCATTGATAAATGGGTTGATGCGGGCTTAGTAACTGGCAAGAAACTTATATCAGATGCATCGCTCATAGACGCAAACGCCAGCATAGATAGCATGGTGGAACGCTCAGATGGGGACCCAGATGCCAAGTTGCTCAAGAACTATCAGCAGCGCTACCACGACTTCCGGGAGGGCAAGAAACAGCGTCGGATCTCAAACCAGACTCATATAAGTCATTCTGACCCAGAGGCCACTCTGGTTTCCAGGAAAGGTACGTACCGCAAGATGGCCTACAAGGTCCATTACACAATTGACGGCGACAGCCGCATCATTACCGATTGCCACGGTACCACGGGTTCAAAGCATGAATGTACAGTTATGCCAGATCGCATCAGTTACCTGGTTGATCGCTTTGGCTTTCAAACACAGGAAATAATAGCTGATAAAGGATATGGAAGAGGGCCAACCTATGAGCAGTTTCACAGCCTCAAGATACGTACCTATATCCCTCTACATGACGACAACATAGGTGCAGGTCGGCTTAGCCGAGGAGAGTTTACCTACGATAGTCGTAATGATCGATATCGATGTCCGGATGGCCACTGGATGTATCCCTACGATCAACCAGAAAAGAATATTATGAAGCGGTATCGTATCGTGGGAGGCCATTGTAAGACTTGCTCGCTGCGGTCAACCTGTTTGCCTGACTCACAGAAAAACCGAGCCCGCTTTGTGTACCAAAGTCTTCACCAAAGCCATATTGATAGAGTACGTCGCCGACAGGGTACTAGGTTCTTCAAAACCAAACTGACAGAACGAGCCTGGAAGGTGGAGGGACTGTTCGGGGAGGCAAAAGATAACCATTGCCTCCGGAGGACCAAATACCGAGGGATGGCGAATGCTCAAATTCAGTTTTATCTGACGGCATTGGCGCAAAATCTCAAGCGGGTGGTGTCAATAGGTGCTTTTTTGCGCAAATCAGCCCACATACTAGCGAATATTTTGCTTTGGAAAGCCATATACGTCGCTTTGGCAAAAGTTTTCGCCTGTAGCTTGAAATTATGGTCGAACCCAGCCGCACGATGCGCACATTAGAAATGCTTGGCTATTGGAAAAAATGGGCGGTTTTTCAACAGCCCGTCTGAATTACTACAGTTAAATCGTGTCCGAACTACTAAGGCTTAGGCATGCTTCCTTGCTTCATTAGGACCCATTGGATCATTAACATTTGCTTTTCAGCTCTTTGAATCGTCGTATTGCTTTCTTGCGTTGAGTGTGAATGATCTTGACCTGGGTCGTGAGGCGCTTGCGTTTAGTCCTGTCTTTTTCATTGGCCAGCTTCTCCTTGGCAATGCGTTCCTGTTTTTTCAGTTTTCTTAATAGTTCTGAGATTCGGTCGCATTTGGCCCGATCCTTTTTTTGGCCTGCATCGAGCAGGCCCATCAGTTTTTTTACGATTTTCTCTGGTGGGGGCATGGTGGCTACCTCTTTTGTTATCTATTTGTTCTGTGCTTCTTCTTCGGCCTCGATCTCTTCGATGATCTCTTCCAACTCTTCTTCGTTGAGCGCGATTTCCTTCTCTGCCTCCCTGAGGTCAAGTGCGCGGGCGGCGAACAAAATCTCCGCCATGTCAATCAGATTTTTGGAGATATCGAAGGTATAGGCACTGTCGTTCATGATCGATGTGGCCATTTTCTCGGTTATCAGGTCCTCACGGATCAGATGATCCAACGAGCCGTTTGCTACAACATCGATCTCTTCAATCTCCGCTTTCAGGCTGTCCAGATTGAGGATTGTTATGTTATCCGGATCCTCGGATTGCTCCCGCAAATCCCCAAGTTCACGTAGGATATTACCTATTTGCAACCTGAATTTGTTATATTCGGCACGAATATGTTCATTATCTGAAACCATATAGATTGCCAGGTTCTTGCGCAAGTGCTTCACATCCTTCAGGGCCTCGACGATATGTCGGCCTGCAAGCCTCAAGGAATAGAGATCTTCTGAGTAATCGGACGTGATCTGTGTCTGGGCCTCCGAGATATAGCTGACGATGGCGCCATATAACACCTTGACGTTGCGTTCGTACACCTCATCTATATCGATGCTGATAATTATTTTATGATTTTCAACAACTTCTGGTAGATTAGCCGTGGAGAATATATCATGCCTGTGGAGACTGACACCATGGGCGATAATCTCCAGGGCATTATCGTAGAGATGCAGGGTTTCCCTGCGTACAGACTCCATCACGGTATCTGGAAACCCCATGGTGGCATCGTAGAGGTACTTGGGTTCCACCACCGAAACCTCTTTTGTCCGCAGCATGTTTTCCAATTTGGTGACCAGCATGCCTATCGACGGCGTCATGACCAATACACCGGTGATGTTGAACAGGGTATGGAATACAGCCAGTTTCAGGGTGAAGTCGTCATCTGCTATACCCACCACAGCACTGATGCTCTCCACTCCCCATAGAAATTGCTCAATAAACACGATGGCGATGATACCGGTAACGACATTGAAGATCAGGTGGGCGGCCGCCAGGCGTTTGCCCTCCACATTTGCGCTCAGTGAGCCGAGAATCGCGGTAATACAGGTGCCAACATTGGCGCCTATCGCCAGAGCAAGGGCGTTTTCATAGGTGACCTGCCCGGCGGCGAGGCCGGTCAGAATCAATACCAGGGTGGCATGGCTCGACTGCATGACAACGGTGGCGAATATGCCGATGCCGGCAAACAGAAACAGACCGGGATAGCCGGCTACGGCGAATTCGGTGAGGTCGATGGTGGATTTGAAGGCCTCGAAGCCCTCCTTCATATGGTGTATGCCGAGAAACAGGAAACCAAGACCGGCTAGTATGTAGCCTAATCCCTTGTATGTATTGGATTTTTGAAAAACCATGATGATGCCGAATACCAGCATCGGCATGGCATAGGCTGATATTTTCACCTTAAGTCCGAGGCCGGCGATCAACCAGGCTCCCGTCGTCGTACCGATATTGGCGCCGAAGATGATGCCGATACCGGCTGCGAGGGTTATCAGGCCGGCACTGAGAAAAGAGATGGTGATGACCGACACCAGGGAGCTGGACTGCATGATAGTGGTGCTGACAATGCCGAAGCTGAGGCTTTTCCAGTAACGGTTGGTGCTATTGCGCAAGATCCGTTCCAGCGTTCCACCGGTAAATGCCTTGAAGCCTTCCTCGAGGGAGAGCATACCGAATAGAAAGATCGCGACACCCGCCGCTATCTCCTTGAAATCAGGACTGATCCAGAAGCCATAGGTAAGTATGATCAGAATGCTGGGAAGAAATATTTTTCGTATCATTATAGGACCTGTTTCAAGCGGCTAATTTCATGGCTGCATCTTCAAACTATGCGAATCGACGCTCTCCATCGAAGCGATTAGCGGCACGGTATGGTGGTGCAAAGTGGGTTTATGGTCGGAATGTCTATGGTATGTCGACTGCTGTCATCATACTGTCATAAAACTGTAACAATTATACGCTACGGAATGGATTCCTGTTTAATCTCATTTACCGGCTGATCCCTGAATCAGCCACTCGCCCCGTTCCCGCTGCCAGGAATGCACCGGCAATTCACCAGGGCAGCAGATTTTCCGGAACGTCAGAGGATGCTATTTCCACCGCTCGGTATCAGTGGCTGAAGGTATTCACCGTGCTGACCATTCCGACCTGCGAAGACGATGATCGATTTGCCCAGCCGGTGGAAGAATCTGGTTGCGGCACGCATGTCGGGTTTGTGGATAAGGCATTGGAAAGGCAATCCTTTTCCTGCAGGCAGACCGGTAACTTGTGGCACAGCTCGCAGTTTTAGCGAGATAGGTTTCGGCGGCGTGGATTTTCACGGAGGGATGTCGACGGATACGAGGGTGCATATCCCAATGTCTGGTTGAAATGTGCATTTGAAACGGCATATAGTCTATATCCACTGAACTCGCGTGTTTCATATAACAAAAAATGGTTCAGCAGGATCTCAAAGGACCATCTGCAAAAGGAGGGGCAAGTCGATGGTATATACCCACAAGCATCCGGCGCTTCTGATCATGGGCGTCATCTTCCTGGTTATCGGTGCAACAGCCCAATTCGGCCTTCAGGAGGGGTTGATTGGCTATCTGAAGATATCTAAGTACCTCGGTGAGATGACCGGTCTCGCCTACACGGCGGGCGTGATCGGCGTGATCGTGGGTCTCTGGCATCTGCTCGGAAAGCACGAGGAGGGGAATCTGGACTACTACCTCTCCACCGTGGCCGGGGTTATCTTCATCCTTCTGGTCGCGATGATCGTGCGCTGGTATCTCGCTCCCATCGTGACGGTCCTGAGCAAGGGCCTGGGCCCGGTGATGGGCGCGAAATATCTGCACCAGGTCCTGGGTCTCAACTATGTGGTGCTGGGCATTCTGGCCGGTATCCTGATCGTAAACGTGTTCAGGATTCCCGAATGGGCCGATAACGGTATCCGCATGTCGAGACTGGGGTTGAAGACCGGCGTTATTCTACTGGGTACGCTCTACAGCCTCGCCGAACTGGCCCATCTTGGGCGTCTCTCGGTGGTGCTGATCGGCTTTTTCGTGCTCGGCTCCGTAGGTCTGGTGCTCTGGTTTGCCCGCCGCCGCAACCTGCCCAACTCCATGGGGGGGGTGCTTTCCGCCGGCATGGGGGTTTGCGGGGTTTCGGCGACGGTCGCTGCGGCACCCGTTGTCCAGGCCAAGTCGGTGGAGATCGCCTATACCATAGGCACAATTCTGCTCTGGGGCGTCGGTTGTATGTTCATCTTTCCGGTCATCGGTCAGCTGCTGGGTCTGGGGCATATTCAGTTCGGCGCCTGGGCCGGCACGGGTATCCTCAACTCGGCCCAGGTGGCCGGCGCGGCACTGGCCTACCAGCCCGACGGCATCGAAACACTCAAAGTGGCGGAGATCTTCAATATCACCAGGGTGTTGTTCCTCCCCATCATCGTACTCTGGCTGGCACTCTGGTATGTGCGTCGTGAAGAGGGCGCGGAAGCGGTCAATACCGGACGTGTGATATTTGAGAAATTTCCGGTCTTCGTAATCGGCTTCATACTGATGTTTGCCCTCTCTTCAACCGGTATATTCGCACCCGCCAATCACTATAAAGGTAAATATTTCGACAATGATATTGCCGCAGAGAAGCTGCTGAAGCCTGAACAGGTGGCAAGCCTGCAGCAGGCGTTATCCAAGGTTCAGCGTGTGGATCGCCAGCAGGCGCTGAGACGATTGATCGAGAACCGCAAAGTGATGAGTATCGATGACGATGCGACACTGCGTGGTTTGGTCAACGCGCAGGTGTTGACGAAGGATGCCAATAAGATCCTCAAAGGTGCACACAAGGCGGTGCGGCATACGGCCAAGAAGATCAAGAAGTTCAGGCAGTGGATTACCCTGCTGTTTGCCTTCGGTCTGACCGGTCTCGGTATGCAGATCACCGTGGCCTCGATCAGGCAGGCGGGTGGACAGCCACTGGTGATCGGCGGCGTGGTGGGCACCGCCAAGGCGGTGCTGTCGCTCCTTGTGATTATGCTGTTTGTGCGTGAAACCATCTAACCCGGAGGAGAACTTCCATGACCGACCAGCATAGTCAAGATATCGACCTGCAGGAAGAGGCAGGCGCCAAATTCCATCGTGGTTCCGCGCTCTCGATCTTTGCAAGCGACCGGCGTGAAGACCTTGTCGCCCTGATCCTGGCGCTGTTGATTGCACTGGGCGTCTACTTTTTCAGTTGAGCAGGCCGGAGTCCGGCACCAAGGCTAGTCTGCTGACTGGTGCCAATGGGCGGGATCGAAGAAGATGGAATCAGAGTCGCCCATTGGAATGAGACATCGCATCGGCCTGCCGGGCCGCAGTGAAGGGTATTGATGAATCCCAAGCGAATACTGTGTGCCAGCCACGGCACCGATGGGGCCCGCGCAGCTGAAGAGCAGGCATTGCGTTTGTGCCACAACGACGCTGCCCTGCACCATCTGATCGTGGTTCCCGAGTTCTGGAAAGGAATGATGGGTGATGATTGGCTCAACAACGCAGTAACCCGTGAAAAGTTCGGGAACTATCTCGAAGGGCAACTCGACGGTGAAGTCGCAGAGGTGGTGGAGCGGTTGGATAGAGCCACTCGGGAGACCGGTGCCGAATTCAGTTTTGAGTCCCATTTCGGCGAACCGGCTGAATGCCTGCTTGGCGCTAGCAGGGGCAGTGCGTTTGACCTTGTTGTCATAGGTTCGCCACGACCCAAGGGCATGCAAGGCCTTCGTTCCCGTATGGACATAGGGAGGCTGGTGCGCGAGCTCAAAATCCCGTTGTTGATCGTTCCCCATCCTGGGTCATGAGTGACGTTTCATCCGAGGATGCCGCCTGGGTAACAATCGAGACACCACTCTCGCCAAACCAATTGCAGAGTTTTATTGAGGACTTGGAACGCCTTTTCCGCATTAATTCTCTGCTCGAGTTCGAGCGCTGGGAGTCCGTGGCCGATGATCGGGTCTCCTTCGAAGCAGTCAATCTCAGCAACGGCAAGCATGTGAAAGCCGAACTCAGCGTGAAACATATCGATAGGGGCTTGCGCATCAACTACGATCAGCTGCTCAAGAGTTCCACCAGTATTCAGGTTGAGTCATCCATGTCGAGTGGCAGCAGTCTCACGATTACCGACGACTACTCCGGCACCGAGGAGACGGAGCGGCGGCAGCGATTGGACGAGGTGGATCGCAGTCTCGAACAGTGGGGACGGGACCTGCACGGTTATCTACAGTTGTGGCACCGCTGGTCCTGGTTGCCGCCCTGGCGTTGGTACATGCAACGGATTTGGCAGCCGATGAAACCCTCGGCACGGCGTATCACCCGTTGGATAATTTGGATCACTTTCGCGGAGATGGCGGTTGTTCTGCTGCTGATCGCGATTCTGGTAATAGAACAGTAGTTGCCGGCTGATACAGACCTGGGATCAGCTCACGGAAAGATGTGCAGTTTTCCATCCGGCAGTTTCATCAATCGCTTATGTTGCATCTCTGCGCATCACTCATGCTCTCTTGCCGGATGTAAACACACATCCAACCGGGTTGAATGGATGCGTGTTGATCGGCTGTTAACGATTGAACTGACCTACTTTGGAATAGATGTGCCATGTTATGTCTGTGCGGTTTATGAAGACCGATAAGTAGAGGGATGGGCAGTAAAGGGATATCGGGTAGGTGATGAACAATCACCCCTTGCGGTTGACATTTTTTGCACAAGCGAGGCATGTGCCTGGCTAGAAGAATCGTGTGACCGTAAATTCCAGATAGTCATCCCGATGAAAGGCAAATAACGGATCGTCTGCCGGTATATCGGACCATAAACGGACCTGTAGACCGGCCTTCCACTGGTTACCGATGCGCCGGCTCGCTTCCAGGTTGAACATCCAGCCGTCGTCGTCGAGATCCTTGATCACACCGGCCAGAAGTTCGCTGCCGTCCACGTCGTTGGCGGTGAGGCGCATGCCGATAAAGAGATCGTTCTCGAAGGGTGTTGTGGCATCGTCACGCCTGCCGTCGTAGAGATATTCGCACAACAGACCCAGGTCCATGTCACTCTCTGCTATGCCCACCAGGGTGTATTCGAAACCGCCTGTTGCCGCATTGTAACTGTCGCTGTCGCTGCTGCGGTGGATCGCCTCCAGTTTCCAAAGCCAGTCTCCCTTGGTAGCCTGCAGGTCGAGACTGGTTTGCCTAATCTGTTCGTAGAAGGGGGTGAGTACGGCCTCACCGATACGGTTGACAGTCGCCAGCATCAGCGGATCGCGGCTGGTGCCGTTGAAGTGGGCCAGGCCGATATCCCAATCGCCGATGAAGTGGGACCAACGCAGTGCCAGGTCGATGTGCCTGTCTTCACGATCAGACTGGTACCCCGCACGATCTCCGTCGACCCGTGGACGGGTGCGCAGACGTCCCTCTTCACCGGGAAATGTGCGTTCCCGAAAACCGGGCAGGGCATAGAGATCGACAATACCCCACTCCCTCTCCAGGGAGAGCTTGAACATGGGTTGGCCCAATTTCTGTTCGCCGTCCGGATTCTCAATCAGGTCGGTCTGATTGATGATGTCGACCAGATGCAGGGCCTCTGTGACACCCCAGAAGACCTTGCCGATACCGGCTTTGGTCTCCCAGCCGTCCCCGGCGTAGGTCCAGATAAGCTCGCGGATATCGCCATGGGTGCGTTTATCGTCTTCGCTGTCCCAGCGGAGAAAAGGTATGAACAGCAGACTCTGTTTATCGTTATCCCAGCGCTGGTAGTATTCGGGCTGAATGGCGATCGACAGCAGTTGATCGGATTGATCCCTATCAAGTGCCTGTTGGGGGAAGCGGCGGCCCTGCAGCTCGACAAAACCGCTCCATTCACCTGCCGATAACAGACCAGGTATGAACAGTAATACCCACCAGCTTCTTCTCACAATACAAACTCCAAAAAAATGAATACCTTGCCATATAACCACCCAAATGGGGACTTGTGCAGAGTGCAGTTTGCCGCATCTTACGTTTTACTTTATTGGGCCCGACGATTGGCATCTCTCTTTCTCCGCCGTCCCAACGGCATACCCCAAGGGCACTTCCTTCTGGGCGCTTCCCTGTATCGACGGGGCTACCGCGCTATTCCTGCCGCTGCTGCAAAGGAGAGACACCAATCGCCTCAAGCTTTGCGCTAAAGATTGGATAGTTATCTTGCGCGTTTGAGACTGTTCTTGTTGAAATCGCCATCAGTCAGTCCAGCACGAAATTTGTATTCCTTCCAGGACAGCAGCGTGCTCTTTCCAGTCTGGTGATTCTCCATAAACATCTCGTCGGCACGCCAGTATTGATCGAGATACTGCTGATAGCCACGAAATACCAGGGTCTTCAGCGGAGAGTTTTTACGATCGTAGTAGTCGATCTTGAGGACTATGTAACGCGCCTTGTCCACCCAGACCTGCTGCCGGGTATAGCCGGAGTTCGGATCCACGGGGTAGCGTTCGATGAGGAAGCAGGAAGTGCCTTCATACTCACTATCTTCTATGAACTTGTAACTATATTTCTCCACCTCCTGGGACGAGATATCCTCGTAGGCGAACTCACTCCCCATGAAGGGGCCGGACTTGTTACGCGAGGCGATGCGCTTTACCCGCTTCAGCGCCGGGAGATAGAGCCACTGATCGTCGTCACCCACCTTATGGGAGAAGCTGAGCAGGGCGGTACCCTTGACATCCCGGGGTTCGTCGAAGACGACCAGGGTCTTGTCGCCGTCGTTCTCAACTTCCAGGGTCTGGTTGCGCATGTCGCGCAGACTCTCTTCGCCGTGCTTGTTGCGTAACAGCATGGTCATGGTGGCCTTGAAGTCGTGAAAGCCGGTATCCCGGCTATCGATCTCCTTGGCGATCTCCAAGCCTCTTTCCTCCGCGCTCATGGCGAAGCTTAATGCCGGTGTCAACAGCAACAGCAGGTAAAGTAAAAGGGACTTCATGATTTTTTTCCTCCGAAATAGATCAGCAGCGGGGGCAGGAACAGGAAATCGGCAACCAGTGCCAGGCCTAGCGTGATAGCGGTCAACAGACCCATGCCGGCGTTTAACTGGAAATGGGAGAAGGCGAGGATGCCGAAACCGACCATCAACACCAGTGAGGTGACCCACAACGCCGTGCCGACGGTGGAGAAGGCGTAACGGACCGCGTCCTCGCGCCCCATGCTCTTCTCCCTGCGGGCGCGAAGATATTTGCTGAGAAAGTGCACCGTGTCGTCGACCACGATTCCGAGAGTCATGCCACTGACCACGGAGAGGGCAAGGCCTACCTCGCCGACAAAGATACCCCAGAGGCCGAAGGCCATCCCCATGGGCACCAGGTTGGGGATGAGACTGAGGCCGCCGACCCGCAGCGAACGCAGGGCGAAAATCAGGATCAGGGAGATCATCACCAGTGCCAGGGTCGTTCCTTTCAACATGGCGATGATATTGCGGCTGCCGATATGGGCAAACATGATGGTGGGGCTGGCACCGTCGATACGCATACCCGGAGCATTCTCATGCAGCCATGCCTGGGCGCTCTCTTCGATCTGTAGCAGCTGTGTCGTGGAGATGCTCTCCATGGTAACGGTGAATCGCGTTGCCGATTTTTTCACATTGATCTGATTGTTGAGATCGAGCCCGAAGGGAAGTGAAAATTCGTAGAGCAGCAGATACTGTGCAGAGAGGTCCCTTTGATCCGGCAACCGGTACCAGTCGTCGAGATCCTCGTGCATATTGCGATTCAGACGCTTCATGATATCGGTGATGGAATTGACATGCAGCACATGGGGCTGCTGCCTGTACCATTGGGCGAACTCCTCCACCTTGTGCAGAAACTGTGGATCGCTGATGCCGCCGGTTTCACCGCTCTCAAGGGAGTATTCGATGAGGTAGATCCCGGTCAGGTTCTCGGTGGCGTAGTCGGTCGCCTGTCGAAACTCGATGGTTTCGTCGAAATATTTCACAAACTGATCGTCGAGGCGATTACTCGGTATTTGTGAAATCAGCAACAACACGATAACACCCATACCCCACAGCAGTCTCTTTTTATTGCGCACGACGAAATCGGCAAAACGTACCATGGCCATACTGCCCAGGGTATCTCCGCTGAGAGCCTTCACAGGCAACAGCATCATCATTGCGGGCAGGAAGGTGACGGAAAGAAAGAAGGCCAATACCACACCCATGGCCGCCATATTGCCCAGATCACGGAAGGGAGGTGCTTCGCTGAAGTTGAGACTGAGAAATCCTATTGCGGTGGTCAGGGTCGTGAGGAAGATAGGCTGCAGATTGATGCGCAGGCTCTCCATCATTGCCTGGTACTTCTCCTCGCCGTCACGCATGAAGTGAAGAAAGTTGACCAGGATGTGGACACAGTCGGCAATCGCCAGGGTCATGATGACGATCGGTACCGTGGTGGTGGGCGGCGACATCTTGATGCCGAGCCAGCCGGTCAGGCCCATGGTGGCGATGATCATCAGGATAATGATGATCACGGTGGATAGGGTCCCCGGAATGGAGCGCAACATCACCACCAGTACCAGAATCACGGCGGCGAACATAAGCGGATAGAGGCTTGTCATGTCATCCTGGGAAGCGGCGGGGAAGGCGTTGTTCATCATCACCATACCGGTGAGATGAATATCGAGATTGGGGTAGGCCTGCTCGATATTCCTTGCCATCTCCCTGGCGCGTTCAGCCACTTCAGGCACCTCGGTTAGTTTTTTGCCCGGCAGCTGAACCGTTACATTGACACCGGTGGTATGGGCAGAGGGTGATATCAGTCGATTGACCAGAAGCGGGTCGCTGGTTGCGATATGCTGTTTCTTTACCAGGTCTTCGTCGCTGAGTGTTTGTGGGTCCAGTACCAGATCCTCAACAATTAGGTCATCGCCTTCTGCATAGGTGTGTTGAAAATTGGTGATCGAATCGACACGCAGCGAGTAGGGTATCTGCCATGATTCCTTGGTTAACGCTGCAACAGCAGTCAAGGTCTCTCGGGTGAACACCTTGCCATCCCTGGGAGCGATGACAAAAAGCACATTATCGTTCTTGGTATAGGTGTTCTGCAGTTGCTCGAAGGCCTTCAGCTGCGGATTTTCCTCACTGAAGAACATACGGTAATCGTTACTGAATGCCAGATGCCGTACGCCACTACCCATCAACAGGGAGACCGCGATGGCGAGAAATATAACCAGCCATCTGTTATTCAGTACGAAACGAAAAAAGGACTCACTCATGATTCTCGCCCTCTTTTTTGTTTTTGATGGGGACTCTGTTCATATCCATAGTCCTTGTTTATGGTTGGTTGAATTTAGTCGTAGTTTTAAGTGCGAAGACTGTTCAGATAACTCAACAATCCCTTTCCGCAGCGTATAAGTTCAGCGTTGCTTTGAGCATTTTTCGCCATGCTCATACACCCCTCCAGTGAGGCGAGGATGAAATAGGCGGTATCGGCAGGGTCGGCGGAGGTGGCCACGCTGCCTTCCTCTTGTCCGCGGCTGAGAAGGGATTCAATACTTAGCTGCCAACGCCTGTAGATAGTGTCGATTCGTTGGCGAAAGCCGTCATCGATGGGTGACATCTCCTGGGCCAGGTTGTTCAGCGGGCAGCCGAGGGAAATCTCATCGGATTGATAGTGCTCTCCCATCTGCATGATCGTCCGCATCAGTACCTCTATGGGATGACCGGGCTGCTGCAGTGGCTCGAACCAGAGCCTCTCCAACTCCTCGCTGATATGTTCGTCCAGTACGGCATAGCCCAGTTGCAGCTTACTGCCGAAATGGTGATAGAGGGCGCCCTTGGTGACCCCTGTTCGCTCCAGGATGGCATTCAGACTGGCGGCCTGAAATCCAAAGCGATGGATCTCGTCATAGGCGGCCTGCAGCAGAGAGCGTCGGGTTGCGTCAGCATCAACATGCATGGCTGTAGGAATCCCGTTCAGGACATACCGACCAGTATGTATGTGCTTTGTGGGTTTGTCAATTTTCATCTCTACACTCTCGCTGAGCACCTACGGGATAGTCCTGAATCAGCAGTAGGCTGTGCCAGGCAGCGATCGCTAGCTGGCCTGAACGACGCTATGGCGGTTTGTTTTGATTGAGATAAAGTTTGGGGATATTTGAGGATAAAATCCTCTCCAACGAGTAACGCCTTGTAACAAGATGTAACAAGGGAAAGATGAAGTACTGCCTGAGTTTATTCCTGTGGTGTGTTATTTACCCGCTGCTTGATTGAGGCCACCATGTTATCGATATCAGAGGCCTCGTCATATCGGCAGTCACGGACCTTCAGGTTTTGTGCAAGTCTGAGGGTGCCGTCTTCGCAGAGGATGCCCAGCATCCTGTTATGTTTGTTTCTGAGAATGGTCGTCGTGCTCTCATCCGAGGGATGCCTGACACAGAATGTTGTCCAGCCATACTCCCTGAGATGTATCAGTCCGAGCTGCTGTTGTTCGTTCAAGTAGCTTTTGGGGTCTGAGGGTATGGCACTGATGCCGATACGTCTATCCACTTGAATCACCTAGTTAAAATTGGTCTTTTTATGCATAAGTATATTTATACAACGTTTTTTTTATTAATCAAATAGAGTGCCAACTGATTTTAATTTTTAGTAATAACAATAAGATAGGATGTTATGTGCTTGGTTTCGGCAGTAAAAATCCTGCATTGTGTAAAATATTTCGACAGTCGTGCTGTCTGGTGACGCAAGAGGCTTAAATTAAGAAAACAGCCTCTTAAAGATCTTGCTATCATTAGGTCTGGAAATGGGAGGGGCGCTCGAATTCGCTTTGAGTTACTGGCTTAACAGGTTGATTGTCTAGGGATAATTCGGAGTGCCGGAGACCAGGTACTGGGCCTTTTGCTGATGACCTGCCGGAAAGAACTCCCTATACTTGGCCGACAATCCCAGCCTTTACCCAGATACGGGAATCGCGCCTGTTTCCGAATGGTGACGGCGTGGGCGGGCAGCGACAGCACAATTGGATATCTGGCGGTTCAGCTACAACAGGTAATAAAAAGGGGAGTTTGTATGTCATCGTCTGATCAGACTACACACCAGGAGAATCTCTCTTTCGGGGCATCGGCCCAGGAGTTTCTCGACTACTGCGCAGCTGAGAAGGAGCGTCGTCTCAACTCAGGGGAGGCGTTCGATGAGGAGACATTCGATCAAGCCATTGAAATGGTGATCAACAAGCTTCGTGTGCTCGCGGATGAGGGTTGGTCATGATCATAAACACAATCAAGGCGAACAATGTATTGAAGTATGCCGAGCTGAACCTGGAAGAGATACCGCAGCAGGGTTTGCTCGCGATATCCGGCCCCAATGAATCCGGCAAGAGTACGATTGGAGAGACCGTCTGTTTTGCCCTCTTTGGCAGGACATTTTCTCTCGAAATGGAAGATCTCGCCAAGGTGATTCGATGGGGTGAGACCCATTGTTCGGCACTGCTTGAATTCACCCCGCGGGATGGTCAGCGCTATCGCCTCGACCGCTTTCTCGACGATGCAGGCAACCACAGTGCCCGGCTCTCGCTGGCCGCATCCGACCCCAATGACGAACCGATTGCACGAGGTGTGGAACAGGTTGCGGATAAGGTCTATGAGTTGATTGGCTATGAATTTGAGGAGTTCGTGGAGTCTTTTTATCTGGCTCAGCGGGAGATAACCACGCCCCATCCCCACAGTTTTGCAGTGAAGACGATGGCAGGACTGGTGACCCTTGAATATGTTGACCAGGCGTGCCAAACGGATAAGCGGGAGACCCTGGCCGAGGTCGAAGAGCGCAAGTCGGAACAGATCAGCGTGCAGGGCCAGATCGATGAAGTCGATATCGATCATAGTCTGATGCCATCACTGCAGGGTGAATACACCGAAGTGAGTCGCCACATGGAAGACTCTGTGGATCTTATCGAGCAGTTGGAGAACGCATCCATCAGCTACCAGGATGCCCTTCCGAAACGACAGGAGGATCTCGGTGCCGCCGGCCGCGCGGGCTTTTTCAGCCTGCTCTTCCTGATCCTGGCATTGGTTGCGGTTGCGGGTTGGTATCTGTTGGCGAAGCTGCCGGAACACCCCCTTGCCCAAAACCTGACTCAGACCCTGAGCAGCAGTGTATCCGCCTGGGATGCATCGATGATCCCCTGGTTGCTCTACGGCGCTGGCGGATTTGCACTTCTGTTCCTGATCTTCTGGATTCGCCGCATGGCAAAAAAGGGTAGCGCCAAAGCCCATGACGAGGCCGCGGCCGGTCTGGTGAAGGCATTGAACGATCTCGATGGTCTCTCAACCATCGTTATTCGCAACAACCTCGACGAGGAGGACAATGCGGACGGGGTCGATGGCGATAGCGCCATCACCGATGAAAAGGAAGATTCAGAGTTGGCGGCTAGCGAAGAGGAACCGGTGATTGTCGATCATGGCGCACGCGAGCGGTTTAGTCAGCGTGTCAGCGATTGGCAGGTCTCTATCACCGAGGTAAGAGATGGTGTGGCCCAGGAGGAGAGTCTGTTGCGTAACGGTTTGGAAACGGACCGGCGTCGCTTGGGTCAACTCGATGAAGTGATCGCACGGGAGCAGGAACGACTGGACAAGGTCGAAAAACTGCACTTGATAAAGGCCGACCTGCAGCAGAAGGTCGATGACAAACAGCGCCACATGGAGATCTGTGCCGTGGCGGATCAGCTGATTCAGGGTACGACGCGTGAAGTCTCCCACAAATTTAACCACAAGCTGCGTGGCCTGGTGAGTAAGACACTGCCCCTGTTTACAGAGAACCGCTACGAGCACCTGCAGATCGATGAAGACCTGAGTGTACGCGCCTTCTCCAGTGAAAAGCGGGATTTTATGGATCTTGACGAAATATCCAGCGGTACTCAACGACAGATCATGCTGGCGGTGCGCCTGGCGCTTTCACAAGAGCTGGTCAATCGCGCGATACAGGGGCAGCAGTTCCTCTTCCTCGATGAGCCGTTTGCCTTTTTCGATGAGAAACGTACCCGCAATTCGCTTAAGGTTCTGCCGACCCTGAGCGAGGAGTTGAGCCAGATCTGGATCGTTGCTCAGGATTTTGCCGGTGACCTGAATTTCGATATGCATGTGCATTGTGACCGGGAGAGCAACGCCATATCGATGCGACAGGGTTAACCTGTTCCCAAACCACCTGGGGACCCGGGGTGACTGAGCTGCCGGTCGCCAGGGTCATACCCGCGCTCACCGAAGTGCTGGCGTCATCGGGCGGGGCTGTCTTGAGTGCACCGCCCGGTTCGGGCAAGACCACCCTGGTACCGCTTGAGCTGATGCAGGCCCCGTGGTTGCGGGGTCAAGCCATTATCATGCTTGAACCGCGCCGACTGGCGGCACGGACGGCGGCGGCGCGTATGGCCCAATTGCTGGGTGAGGCGGTGGGTGAGCGGGTGGGTTATACCATTCGCATGGAGAGGGAGGTCTCCGCGAAAACCCGAGTCGAGGTGGTAACCGAAGGCATCCTGAGTCGCCGTCTACAGCGGGATCCGCAGCTCCAGGGAGTGGGTCTGCTGATATTCGATGAATTTCACGAACGCAATCTGCAGAGCGATCTTGCCTTGGCCCTGGCGCTCGATGCACAACAGGGACTGCGCGAAGACCTGCGATTGTTGGTGATGTCCGCCACCCTGGATACCGAGCGGGTATCGCAACTGATGGAGGGTGCCCCGGTCATCACCGCAGAGGGCAGGACCTTCCCCGTAACTCACCACTATCTCGAGTTGAGACTGGAGAAGCGGAGAATTGCCGAACAGGTGATAACGGCTGTCATCGAGGCATGGAATCAGGAGCGGGGGGATATCCTCGTTTTCCTGCCGGGAGTGGCAGAAATCCGCCGAGTGTTGCGATCGATTGCGGAAAGGCTTGCCGATGCGGAGCAGCCACCGTTGCTGGCGCCGCTTTATGGTGATCTGCCCAAGGCCGAACAGGATCGGGCGCTGCTCCCCGACAGCGGAGGCAGACGCCGAATCGTCCTCACCACCTCCATTGCGGAGACCAGTCTCACCATCGAAGGTGTGACCACGGTCATCGACAGCGGTTGGTCACGTCTGCCCCGCTTTCTTCCCGGTATCGGACTGACCCGCCTGGAAACGGTGGCGGTATCCAGGGCTACCGCCGATCAGCGTGCCGGACGGGCAGGGCGCATAGGTCCGGGTAGCTGTTATCGATTGTGGTCGCCACACTATCAGCAGCAGTTGCCGGAATTCCACAAGGCGGAGATCCTGCAAGCCGATCTGGCACCCTTGGCCCTGGAGCTGGCCGCCTGGGGCGTGGCGGAACCCGAGGCGCTGCGTTGGCTCGATCCACCTCCACGAGCAGCTTATGATCAGGCCTGCGACCTGTTGCAAAGGCTTGGTGCCATGGACTCCAGACGCCGCCTGACAAAGCTGGGCGGTGAGATGGTCAACTTGTCCGCGCATCCGCGCTTGGCCCATATCCTGCTCAATATGAACTCAAATGAGCGTCAGCTTGGCTGCGATCTGGCCGCCCTCTTGAGTGAAAGGGATATAGTGAGTCACAGGCTGGAAAACCACCCCGGGGTCGACCTGGAGTTTCGCTTGAGCCTGCTCGCTTCCTGGCGTAACAGAGGTCCCGACAGCGGTGCAATGGGGGTCGACGGGAATGCATGCAGAAGGGTGGACAGGGTCAGCCGGGACTGGTGCCGGCGTAACGGGAGACGCGGGGTCACTTCTCAGGGGGGCAGCTTGTCGGTGCCGCAGTTGCTTGCGCTCGCCTATCCCGACCGGATCGCACAGCGTACCGGTCATGGTCGCTTTCGACTTGCCAACGGACGCGCCGCATTGCTGGAGGATCGCGATCCATTGGCGACCCAGGCGTTTCTGGTCATCGCCCAACTGGATGCCGGCGAGACCCAGGGCCGGGCGAGACTGGCGGCCGCGATCACCGAAACGGAGATCCGCCAGCTACCCGATATCGAAATAGAGAGCGCCTCAAAGGTCGAATGGGACAGACGGGATCAGCGGGTCAAGACATATGCCGAGGAACGGGTCGGGGCAGTGGTACTGAGTCACCGCCAGACTGCCGCGCCCGACGCGGATGCGGTTGTCAGCGCAATGCTCCAGGGAATTGCTGATATGGGATTGTCTGCGCTGCCCTGGAGCGATCAGCTGCGTAACTGGCAGATGAGGGTTTGTTGGCTGGGCAGTCGGCTCGACGATTCGAACTGGCCCGACCTTTCCGACCCATGGCTGTCAGCACAGCTTCACGACTGGTTGGCGCCTTGGCTGGATGGTATCGGCAGCAGGGATCAATTAAGGCGCATCGACCTGGCGGGCATCCTCCAGGAAAGGCTGGATTGGCAGCAGAAACAGCAGTTAGAGCGTGAAGCACCCAGCCATCTACAGGTACCCAGCGGTTCAAGAATTGCCCTCCGCTACTCCCTTGATACACCACCGGTACTGGCGGTCAGGCTGCAGGAGATGTTCGGTCTGGCGGATACCCCGAGGATCTGCGACGGAAAGGTGCCGGTGATGCTGCATCTGTTATCGCCGGCACAGCGACCGATGCAGATTACCGATGATCTGGCGGGATTCTGGGAGCGAACCTATCCACAGGTAAAGCGAGAGCTGCAGGGCCGCTATCCAAAACACTATTGGCCGGATAATCCCATGCAGGCACGGGCAACCGCGCGGGCAAAACCAAGAAAATCATGAATCGACCGGGTGGCTTAGCGGTAGGCCAGAATGAACCGCAGAATCAATATACCCGCCATTAACCAAAGCACGCCTCGCAATACACTCAGATAGCGCTCGGCGGTGAATCGTTTGCGCAATTGCATGCCGATGTAAAGTGCAAACAGTGCAAAAGGTGCCAGTATCAGTGTGCTCAGGAGAAAAGTGCCGATTCCCTGCACCTCCTGTTGCATGAAGATCAGGCTTTGGGTCAGTTTGCCGGTGAAGAAGTTGAGGTTAAACAGAACAACCATGGTTGCCGTGGCGATACGCAGTTCCATGAACATGATGATCAATACCGGCAACATCACGTTCACCATTCCCGCCATCAGGCCGGCCGTGGTGCCAAACAGTATATAGGCAGGCAGGGTGTGATTTCTGACCCAGGAAAAATCGACCCGTTGCAGGCGCTCCTGGTTGAGATAGAGCAGCACGGCTGCTGCCAGCAGTAGCAGGAAAGGACGTGGGTCGAGCCAGAGCAGCAGATAGGTGCCGATCAGAGTACCCAGTAGCGCAAAGGGGATGACCAACAGATAGCGACGGACATTTCTCAACTCCTCCCTGCCATGCCATATGGTTGTAAGGTTGACCGACATGGTGGGAATCAGGCAGGTCAGAACGGCTGTGAAGACATCGGTGAAGAGGGCCAGCAGCGGTGTGGCCACCATGGGGAATCCGATACCGAAGGTGCCGTGAACCAGTCCGGCGAGAAGTATCGCGGGCGCAGCCAGCCAGATCAGCTCCCAGGTTAAGGGTACCAAGTCAGTCAAGGTATCGTCCTGCCATCACACCTATGGCGCTCGCTCACTGGTTGTCGATTGTAGATTATTTTGCCTTGCGTTTACGCCCGAAGGCATATTTCAGACGTGTGGCGCTGCCAATCTGTTCCCTCTCAATCCAGCTTATGTGCAGGTCTCCCTGAGCATCCAGCACGATGCTGGGGCTGCCTTGCTGACCCTCACCGGACGCCACCGGCAGCAACCAGTCCTCACTCCATTCGCCATCCTCGTGCCAGCTCAGGACTATGTCGGTATCACCCTCGCGTTCGTCATCCCAGGCAACGACCAGGCTGCCGTCCCTGTGTCCGCTGACCGTAGCATGGCGCTGCTTGGCCAGACCGCCGAAATCGTCCTGAACCATTTCGTTGTTTCCGAATAGTTGTGCCGGGCTTCCGAATCGGGCTCCCCAGATATCGTAGCCGTCGCGGAAGTTTCGTTTATCCGCCCAAACCGCGAATGCGCCCTGGTCTCCGTAGCGTCCCAGTACCACTCTCGATACGCCGTGTCCCGTACCATAGGGCAGGTTCCTGCCCTCGGGTTTTTCGCTGATTCGAAGAGGATCGCTGAAGGCGCAGGCATCCTCTTTGTGCTCATAGGCAGCCATAATTATCGTATGTTTGGGACGGCGGTCCTCCCAGACCACAAGCAAGCGATCGTCGATTATCACCGCCGTCGGATAGAACTGCTCATCTGTGGGAGGCACGGCATCCACCGGACAGCCGGCATCCGGCTCGAGTGTCATCTTGTTTAAGTCGATTCTTAGCTGTGTTGCCCGAATCCGACTGTAGCGTCCACTTCGTTGTGACCATACCGCAATGACCCTCTCCCCATCGCGGGTCAGGCTGACCTGCGTCGACGGGCCGCTGTCAACTCTTTTGACGGCGCCCAAAAGCACTTCGTCATCGATCGCTACCAGTCGCGCATGGATATGGCCATCCTCCTCCCAGGCAAGGGCAAAACGCCCGTCACCCAGGGCGACAAGCGAGGGTTCGTAGGCCTCTCCATCGCCGCTGATGCGGATCTCCCGGTTGAATCCCGAGTCAGTCATAAGCTTATGCCCGAGATAGATGTGGGGGGTGCCGCTACGGTCATCTTCCCATGCAATGGCAAGGCTTCGACCGGAGACGGCAATATTGCGTCGACCGGATGAATCCAGGTGATGGAAGTAGGTGTTCTCGTCCCCGGTGACGGCGCTGACCTCGACCGGTGTATCGAATTCCCAGGGAGCGGCAGTGAGAATGGCCGAGGGTATGAACCATAGCAAGGTGGCCATGGCCAGTTTGGTGATTGTCACGGTATGGCCTTTGACAGGGCCGCCTGGATTCTTTTATCCGCTTCGATCAGGTCTTCGATGCGCTGAACCCCAATCATGCGGTAGATGGGGTCTCCATTCGGGGTGAGAAAGGTGAATACCGGCGTAACCAGGGCGTTGTATCGGGTTCCCAGTTCTCGTTCGGTTATGCGCTCGCCGCTGTGTAGCCGGATACGTCGGCCACTCTCTGCGTCGACATAGGCAAGGGAGTAATTGGCGGTGTAACGCTCCCTGACCGATGGATCGATGAAGGCCTCTCGGTTGGTCTTTTCACAATACCCGCAGCCGTAACGTCCGAAATAGACGAACAACGGCTTTGCCAGGCGTTTTGATTGTGCCATGGCCTGATCGAACGGCAGAAAGGGATAGCCTTCCGGCGCATCGGCCGCGGATGTCAGCGGTAGCAGGAGCAGCAATGCCAGTGCGGGCAAGAGTAGTCCGGTCCCAGCTGCAGATAGCGGTGCCCTGCATGCATGGAAGAGCAAGTCGTTTAGGTTCATGCATTACATAATAGCAACAAGCAGACAACTTGGCCCCTGAAATTCAGGCTGAACCGAACTGTGTTGCCTTAAACTGCAGGCTAAGCTTCTACAACACTCATCCTGTTTTATAGCTGATATCGTCCAGGGAGTAGCGTTTTATCATTCGGTATATGCTGCGCTCGCTTATACCCATGACTTCTGCTACTTTTGCCCGCCTGCCGGAGTATTTCTTGAGTTGGTAGGTCAGATAAGAGGCTTCCAGTTCCTCCAGGGAGGGATCATGATCGAAGCTAAGCGAAACCACGCCGTCGCTCTTGCCCAGTGCCCGGGTGAAAGCGAAATGCTCCGGCCTGATCGACTGCTTCTCCCCTGACAGAATGATGGCTCTCTCTATTACATTCTTCAATTCTCTGATGTTTCCCGGCCAATCATATGAAATCAGTGAGCGGACTGCGGAAGATGACAAGTTTTTGTTAACCCGGGTTGAGAAGTTGTGATTTGTAAGGAAGTGATTCGCCAGTTCGGGGATGTCATCGCGCCGATTGCGTAATGGAGGCATAACGATACTGAAAGCGTTGAGCCGGAAAAACAGATCGGAGCGAAACCCTCCCTCAGAAGACATGGTTTCCAGGTCGCGGTTGGTTGCAGCAACGATTCTGACATTGGCGTTCAGGTCTTTAGTACTGCCCAGTCTTCGATATTGCCCAGTCTCCAGGACACGAAGCAGCTTGGCCTGGCCACTGCTATTGATTTCGCCGATTTCATCCAGAAACAGAGTGCCTCCCTCTGCACCCTCAATCAGGCCCTTTTTCTGTTTGTCGGCGCCGGTGAAAGCGCCTTTTTCATGGCCGAAGAGTTCGGATTCAAACAGATTCTCCTGCAATGTACAGCAGTCGATGGCAACGAAATTGTGATTCTTACGATGGCTTTGGGCATGAAGTGCGCGTGCGACAAGCTCTTTTCCGGATCCACTCTCCCCTTGAATCAGGACGGTGATGTCATTGGGTGCCACCGCTTCAATCAACCGTTTGACATGTACAAGCGCTTCGCTGTTGCCAACAAGAGAGGAGTTGCGTTGATTGCTTTGTTCCAGTTGTCGCTTACAGAATAGATGATCCTTGCGTAACGCTGCATTATCAAGTGCTCGCTCAACGGTAAGCGAAAGGGTATCGAGGCTGACGGGTTTCAGGATATAGTCGACGGCCCCAGCTTTAATTGCATTCACGGCGTCACGTACCGAACCAAACGCGGTCAATACAATCATCGGATAATTTTTTGATATGCCTTCTATATGCTCCAGGCTGTTGGCATCGGGTAGGCGTGCATCGGTGATGATCAGAGCCGGTTCGTATTTATCCAGATAGTTGAGGACGCTTTCCCAGCGGCTCAGGCCGTCCGCTTCATAACCCAGCTTGATGAGATGCTGGATGATGAGTTGTCTGAGTAAGTCATCGTCCTCAACCACGACTATTTTCAGCTTCATAAATTACCCTCGAGTCCTTGGCCGGCGTCCGGAAGTTCGATAGTGAAGAGACTGCCTACAGAAAACTCACTCTCGACATTTATCGCACCCCCATACTTCTCAACGATTGCAAGGCTGATGGAGAGTCCGAGTCCTGTTCCCTTCACATCGTCAGCACGGCGACTGAAAAAAGGATCAAAGATGTAGGGAAGGTCTTTGGCCCTTATGCCGGCACCGGTATCTGAAAATTGAATAAATATTTTACTGCCGTCTGTGTAGGATGTGACGGTCAATATTCCACCTTCTGGCATTGCATGGAAGGCATTTTGTGCCAGATTAAGCGCTACCATCCTGATTTCACTATCCGAAGCCAGGGTGCGAAGCAGCTTTTCTTTGTAGATCTCCTCAATGCTTATATTGTTCTGCTCTGCCTGCCATTGTAATAGACTGAGTGTTTCATGCAGTGTGTTGTTGATATCGACCAACTCCAGGTTTTCAGGGGGTGGGGAGCCCAATTTCAACAGTTTGCCGGTGATCTTGATACAGGTGTTGATCTCTTCATCGATAAGGTCCAGGTGCTGTCCGACCGACTCCGGACAGTTGATGTTGGCATCTACTGTATTTTTCGTCGCATCCAGGGCCAACTTGACCGATGCCAGCGGATTGTGGATCTCATGCGCCACACCGGTTGCAAGGCGGCCCAACTCGGAAAGTTTCTGTTCCTGAGAATAATACACCGCTTTAGCGAGATCTCGTATCGATTCGACAACCAGGATCTTCTTGTGACCGCCTTGTGTGATTTCCATGGGTGCCGCAAAAATCTCAACCACAAATGTGGAGAGGTCGGAGCGGTAGTGTTGATGAACCACTTTTATCGGTTTTTTTATTTGCAGGATTTCATGAACCGGGCAGCTGACGAGTGTTGGCGGACAGGGCTTGCTTGCTTTGTGCGTGATACCGTAGCAGGGAGCGCCGACTTCCGCGTTTTCCAGGAGCTTGTGTTGTTCGCGGTAGGCCTTGTTGACGAGTACGATTTTGAAATCGTCATCGATAATCCTGATACCGTCCGGTATGGCGTCGACAAGCGCTTGCAGAAAGCCTTTCTGCTCCTCAAGTTCGGACAGCTTCTCCTGTAATCTGTCCGCCATCAGATCGAAGGTGTCGCCAAGATTTGAGAGTTCGTCCGATCCCCGCATGGAAACACGCGACTGCAGATTTCCCTGTGTCATTTCCTTGCTTGTTTGGGTCAGTTTTCCGATCGGTCGGAGTATGTAGGCATGAATGAACCACCAGCCCCCCGCCAGGTTGAGGATGACTATCAAGGCGCCAGCACCCATCAGCATCAGGGTGGTGTTACGCACCTTGTTCCTGAGTGGCATCGCGTCATAGTCGACATAGAGGATGCCATTGATGGGATTCTGCTCAGCAGGACCGTGGCACTCCTTGCAAGGTGCTTTGTTGTGTACCGGATTGATACTGCGCAGAATCTCCAGGCCATTTGTGCTGCGGGTGAATTGGGTTGTCAGCTCGGTCTCCCCGTAGGGGTTGGCCAGCTGTTTGCCAAAGTCTCCCTCTCTGCTGCTGAAACGGATTTCGCCGGTCGGATTGGTAATGAAAACGGCAACTACACCCCGCTGTGCACCCAGTTTCTTTACCATATCGCTCAGGCCCGGGAGGTCTCTCTTCAGCATGGCGTTTTCCAGGGAAACCTGCAGCAGGTTGTTGACCTGGTTTGCTGTGTCCGCTCGCGCCGCCTCAAGTTCCGATTGGTAGAGGGGTATGTAGAGTAACAGGAAAACCAGGGAGCTGAAGGCAAGACCCGAGGTGGTACCCAGGATGAATTTCCGGTTCAGGCTGTTGGCTATCCAGTTCATCAATTGAGACGGCATAGGTATGCGGTGGTATCTATCTAGATTGTAATGCCTAAATAGGCCGTTTTTCCTGACATTTTGTCAGGCCCGTGACGGGGAATCGACTATTTTTTCTTGATTTTCGGTCTGGTGCGGGATTTGGCGCATGTTTTGCTCCTAAAACCAGGATGCTGTGGATCAATCAATCTGGAGGAGCCCCGAAAGTGAAAAGAGAAGAAGATACACGCTATGGTCATTTCACCATTTATCTTGTATGCCTGATGTTGTCTATGCCGCTGGCAAGCCTGGCAGAGCAACAGTTGACCCTTTCTGAATCACTGCGCGATTCACTGCTACAACAGGGGTGGCAGGAGTACGTGGCAGCGGATGGTAGTATCATCTATCGTCAGCCAAGCAGGGAGTCGGCAACTGACAATCAGTCAGCAAAAGCAGATCCGACCAATATGCAACAATTTGGCGATGCGCTCCAGGATCGGGGCTGGCAGGTGGAGTGGGACGATGAGGGGATGTTGGTTCTTCGTCCAGGCGAGGCTGTCTCTCCTCCGGTGCAACAGCCAGCGCAACCTGTCACAACTGCTTCCGGCACGCTGCCTGCCGATCTGCCCGGGTTCAAGTATTGGCGCATCGAGAGAGGGGAGGATGGTGCGCTGCTGTTTCATCCGCTGAAGTTGGATCCGGAAACCCAGTCGGTATCGACTGTCGCAATGGAACAACCTGGAGGGTGCCGTGTCGATCATTTTCAACTCGATACGGCCGCTCTGCCCATCGACCAGTGGTCAGAGGTTCGTGAACTCACTAAAAAGTGGATAGACGCCTCTGGGGAGTCGGGCCTGCTGGTAGGTAAGGTTCGCAAGGTCCGTCGAGTCTATCTGGTCAGCGTGGTTGCCGATACCGAACCCTACAGATTGATGCACCAACTGGCGATTCGTGAATCGGATGGTGGTGTGATACTCCTCTATTAAAAAATAGATGATAACGCAAGGTTTCTTTCAGTAACCCGATAGGTAAAACCCTGTGCGTGGAGGTCTGTAAGACCTCCACGGCGTTTGCCCAGAGAATATATCAGGCCGGCTTTCCGTCCCCTTATGACGAAATGTCAGTTTGGGAAGCTGTATGAGTATGGATGCCCTGATCTCATGGAATATTCATCTATATGAATGAAAAATATGAAATAAATTATTCTACCCGCGAATTCGTCACAATCCCTCTCAAAACCAACTGCTGCCACATCGCCAATCTGACTGACAAATCGTCAGGAAAAAACATTAGCGGCCCCCTAAGGTACTTCGGTCCTTTAACAAAAAATCATTGCAAAACAAGGGACAAGAGCGTGAAACACCGATATGGCACAGCGGTTGCGTATGTTGACATGCCAATCCGTACTGATAAAACGATAAATCGAGGAGGGTGTCGGAATGCGGTCTCTTTTACCCACCTGCTTGGGTGTTTCATTGTTGTCTTCACCGCTACTGGCCGACTATCCAATAGCTGGCACAGAACCTTCCCAACGGCCTTCATCCGCACCCGTGATCGAATGGGTGAATCATGACAAAGCCTGGTATCAATCTGCCTTGTTCGGCGTGAATCAACCCTACCCTAGAAGTCTCTACTTTCTGGAGAACCAAGGGCATTGGAACACGCCTTTCATCCGCCCAGGAATGACGGGTAGATACGATATTCGAGAGTGGCATCAGTAGTGTTGGCGCAAAAGAGGGTCGGTTTCGCCTGTTTGTACTGACAGGCAGTCGGTTAACAGGCCCAAGATGGTAGAAAATATTTACTACACAAAGTGAGGCTATAAACATGAAAAAATTACGAATGCCAGTCTTGAAAGGAGTGATCAAAGCTATGGGGATGGCAGTTGCACTAGCTGTCGCTCCGTTGGCTTCAGCCGGCATGTATGGCATGTCGGGTATGGACGGTATGTCCGGAATGGGTGGTATGAGTGGCATGTCCGGTATGGGCGGCATGGGCGGTATGAGCGGCATGTCCGGTATGGGCGGCATGTCCGGTATGGGCGG
>JBFNJI010000002.1:157443-325942 GCA_040793985.1 Candidatus Thiodiazotropha sp.
GCGGCATGTCCGGTATGGGCGGCATGTCCGGTATGGGCGGTATGAGCGGCATGTCCGGTATGGGTGGCATGAGCGGTATGTCCGGCATGGGCGGCATGAGCGGTATGTCCGGCATGGGAGGCATGTCCGGTTACTTCAAAATCACCCCACAGGGTCAGATCTTCTTCTATCCGGCTAGTGGTATGAGCGGTATGTCCGGCATGGGCGGCATGAGCGGTATGTCCGGCATGGGCGGCATGGGCGGCATGTCCGGCATGGGCGGTATGTCCGGCATGGGCGGTATGTCCGGTATGGGCGGTATGTCCGGTATGGGCGGTATGTCCGGTATGGGCGGTATGTCCGGCATGGGCGGTATGTCCGGCATGGGCGGTATGAGCGGCATGTCCGGCATGGGCGGTCAGTGGGTTTGGGTACCTTCTGGCATGTCCGGCATGTCCGGCATGGGCGGCATGAGCGGTATGTCCGGCATGGGCGGTATGTCCGGCATGGGCGGCATGAGCGGTATGTCCGGCATGGGCGGTATGTCCGGCATGGGCGGTATGTCCGGCATGGGCGGCATGAGCGGTATGTCCGGCATGGGCGGCATGAGCGGTATGTCCGGCATGGGCGGCATGGGCGGCATGAGCGGCATGTCCGGCTATTTCAAGATCACCCCACAAGGACAGATCTTCTTCTATCCGGCTAGTGGCATGAGCGGCATGTCCGGCATGGGTGGCATGAGCGGTATGTCCGGCATGGGTGGCATGAGCGGTATGTCCGGCATGGGCGGCATGAGCGGTATGTCCGGCATGGGCGGCATGGGCGGCATGTCCGGTATGAGTGGTTGGCGTTAATCGGCCACTTGTAAGAAGGAATCAGTTCAAGGACGTAACGGGGTGCAGGGAGGCACCCCTTCTCAAAAGAATTCCCGTTTTTGTAATGAATATCTGACTACTTCAGATGAGGGAGATGAAATGATTTTGGGTATCAGGCTCCTTATTCCGGTGTTGCTGGTTTCCATCGGTCAGGCTAATGCTGGCGATGTCACAGCCAAAGATTATGATCGTGCAAGTTGGCATCCCATTCACACCAAACCGGCAATTGACAATGCGACCGATGAACAATGTCTCAATTGCCACCAGGAGATATTGAACAGAAAGGTCCTCGAGCAGTCGCCCGCCGGGGTTAAAGCTTCGGATTCATTGGCCTGGTATCAAACCTTGTCGACCTACGAGGGAGAACAAGATACCTTTCATCGCCGCCATCTGGTATCGCCTTTGGCCCAGGAACTGATGGATTTAAAATGTAATACCTGCCATCAGGGAAACGATTTAAGGGAAGAGGCGACGATACCCCCGGACCACTCGAATCAGAGCATGACCCTGCGTAAGTCGGTAAATCCAGAGATTTGTCTGATGTGCCATGGTGAAAATCCCTACGAGATGATGGGGCTGCCAATGCCGTGGTCGGAATCAAGGGCAATGTTCCAAAACGATTGCCTGCTCTGCCATGCCAATATCCGCACCAATCGGCACCAGGTCAACTTCCTCAAAGCCGAGGCCATCGAGGTGGCCGCAAAAAGGGATCCGGATGTCTGTTACGGCTGTCACGGAGGGCGGCAGTGGTACCGCATACCCTATCCCTATCCCAGACATGCATGGAAAGGTATGTCAAGCATCACACCTGAGTGGGCGAAGGATAGGCCGACCGAATCAGATCCCAGGTTCCGCATCAAGATCCAACAGGCTACGAAATAGTCAACTGCCGACAAAGAGGTACGGATGAGTATCGACAACCTAAAAGAGAATCTATCAGAGCGTTTGAATTTCACCAGGCGTTCGTTTCTGAAGTCTGCTGCGGCAGGCGGTGCCACCTTGGCTGCTGGAGGTTTGGTGGATTTGAAGACTGCCAAGGAGGCAAAGGCATTTGCCTACGAGCCCTATCCGAGAGACGATCAACTGGAGACCGTGGTTACCAGTTGCGCGCACAATTGTGGTTCGCGACATATGCTGGTTGCGCACAAATGGAAGGACGTTATCGTGCGCCTCTCGACAGACGACGGTCGCTACCAGCGTGGCGGTTACTTCGGCAAGGATGATAATGAAGAGCCGCAACTGCGGGCCTGCCTTCGGGGTCGCTCCTATCGTCAACGTCTCTATTCGGCTGAACGGCTGCTCTATCCGATGATGCGAGTGGGTGAACGGGGCGAAGGAAAATTCAAGCGTATCACATGGGACGAGGCCTTGGATTTCGTGGCCAAGAAGATGGTTCACATAAAGGATACCTACGGTCCCACAGCCCTGGTGGACCAGAGTTATGCAGGGGCATCCTACGGCGTATTGCACAAGTCTGATCAGATCGAGGGATTGTTGGGCCGGTTTCTTGGCATGTTTGGTTGTCGCACCAGCTCCTGGTCTGTGCCTTCCTACCAGGGTACGACCTTCAGCTCACGTATGACCTTCGGAACCATCGAGGATGGGAATGAAGACGATGCATTTGCGCACTCCAAGCTTATGATCATGTGGGGCTGGAACCCTGCTTATACATTCCATGGCGGCAACACCTTCATGTACATGCGCATGGCCAAGCAGCGTGGTTGTAAGTTTGTGTTGGTCGACCCGCAGTATACGGATTCCGCCGCGGCCTACGATGCCTGGTGGATACCCATTCGCCCAAATACGGACGCGGCAATGCTGGCGGGCATGGCCCACTACATTTTTGCCAACGATCTGCACGACCAGGGATTTATCGATCGATTCTGCCAAGGCATGGATGCAGGGACAATGCCTGAGTGGGCAAAGGACAAAGAGAACTTCAAGGATTATATCTTCGGCAAATATGATGGTGAGCCAAAAACGCCCGAATGGGCGTCCAAGATCTGCGGTGTCCCGGCCAAGGATATTATCAAACTTGCGGATATGTATGCGCGGACGAAACCGGCGGCATTGAAGGCGTCGTGGGCTCCAGGCAGGAACGCCTATGGTGAACAGTACAACCGCATGGCAGCCGCGTTGCAGGCGATGACTGGGAATATCGGTAACCTCGGCGGTTGTGCGGAGGGTGTCGGTAAGGCCTGGCACGCAGAAGCTGTGGCCTACCCGTACGACCAGTATTCCAATACCTGGTTTCAATCGATCAAATCGGATCGCTGGGCACACTGCGTGCTTAACTACCCGAATGTAAAACGAGAGGAGATAGGCCTTTGGCCTCGACAGGACAATACCGATGGGCAGATACCGAATATCAAGGGTATCTTTTGGCAGGGTTCTGACTGGTTCAATCAACTTACCAATATCAATAAAGAGATTGAAGCGATCAACAAACTAGAGTTGGTGGTGTGCATGGATTCGACCATAACCCCATCCGGTTTGTACGCGGACATTCTGTTTCCCATTGCAACCCATTTTGAAAGGCACGATGTGGCATTGCCCTGGTATAAAGGGCACTACTATATTCATCGCCCCAAAGTCATTGAACCGATGGGAGAGTCAAAGACCGATTTCCAGGTCTTCACCGAATTGGCATACCGGATAGGTGGTGACATCTTTGGTAAGGCTTACAATCCAAAAGCCAATCGTGACTATTTCCATGTCAATGACAACGTGGATGAGGCTTACCTGAGAGAATGGTGGGAACAAAAGGTTATGCATCACCAGCATGTCGACATGAGCTGGGATGAGTTCAAACAGAGAGGCGTCTACAAGTTTACATTCGACCAACCGCATGTGGCGTTCCGAGAGCAAATAGAGAACGGCAAGGCATTCCAGACTCCATCCGGCAAGATTGAGATTCTTGCTACCCAATTGGCGCAGATCACTGATTGGAAAATGACCATGTATGGATATGAAATACCCTACATCCCGAAGTGGATCGAACCATGGGAGTCATTGAACAGTCCGAAGACCGCGAAATTTCCGTTTCATCTGATCTCTCCCCATCCAAGGTGGCGAACCCACTCCATATTCAACAACTGCAGCTGGTTGCGCGAAACCTACGAACAGGAAGTTACACTCAACGCCTCTGATGCGAAAAAGCTTGGGGTTAAAACCGGAGATGCCGTTGAGGTGTGGAATGATCGAGGAACGGTGGTTGTACCAGCCTATGTAACAGAACGCTGCATGCCAGGTGTCGCCGTATTGCATGAGGGTGTATGGATCGACCTTGATGAGAACGGTATTGATAGGGCGGGTAATCCAGATATGCTGACGTTGGATGAGCCTAGCCCTGCAGGGGCATTTGCTTACAATACAGTGTTGTGTGACATCAAAAAGACGGATCTCGAACATAGACCTGGCTGGGACAAACTGGCTACTTCTCGTGCCCATGTTTTTAGGCGTGACCTTTAATCTTGGAGGAGAGAGATATGTCAGACAAAAAAGATAAAGCCAGGATAAAGGAAGCAGTCAAACGCCGTAAACGCGTAACCTATAAACCGGTGGTTCCGGAAAAACAACTGGGTTTTGTACATAATAATGTTGACTGTATAGGGTGCAGGGCCTGCGAAATCGCTTGTAAGGACAAGAATGGCCTCGCGGCAGGCCCGAGATTCAGGCGTGTTCAATACATAGAGGGCGGGACCTATCCGGATGTATTTGCCTACAAGGTCAATATGTCCTGTAATCATTGCGAATCCCCAGCCTGCCTGCCGACATGTCCAACCGGAGCTATTTTTAAACGCAAGAAGGATGGCATTGTCGATATCGATTCCACCCTGTGTATCGGCTGCCGTCGCTGTGAAGCTGCGTGCCCCTTCGGTGCGCCGCAATTTGATCCAAGCGACAGTATCGTCAAGAAGTGCAATATGTGTGTGGATGAGATCGATGCGGGCAGAAAACCCTATTGTGTCATGGCCTGCATGATGCGTGTATTGGACATAGGCCCGGTGGAGAAGATCTGGAACGGTTCTTTGGAGACAGTGGCAATCGGACCCAATGACACGATTTCCCGTCAAGTAAAGAATATGTCGAATATCGAGCTGACAAAGCCATCGATCGGCTTCGTGGCTCACAGTAAAGGCAAGGTCAAGTGATGGCGGCAACTAAGGAGATGAACGATAAGGCGAGCGTTAAACTGCTGCATACCTTTTATCAGGCAGTAGCCGAAGATTTGGAGATGTTGGCTATATTGCACCAGGAGGAGCCTGATAGCCTGATTCTCGGGGGATTGCGGGATTTCGACTTTCCACATTCCATGGGAGTGAAGCTGATTTCCGAGGCAGGTCTCAATGCGATTGATTTGATGACTCGCGTGATCGAGTCGTTTCCCAAATCATTCGATGACGACCTGCTTGACGAACTGGCGGCTGATTACGCCGACATCTATTTAAATCATAGCCTGCAGGCATCGCCGCTGGAATCGGTGTGGGTGGACGAAGAGCATTTGACCTGTCAAGAGAGCATGTTTCAGGTCAGGGCCTGGTATGAGCTCTACGGTCTTAAGGCAGATGACTGGCGTGTTAGGCCCGATGATGATTTGGTACTCCAACTTCAGTTCATATCCCATCTTTTCAAGCATTCATCCACGGATAAGCATCTTCAGGACGCAGCCAGATTCATGGATGAACACCTGTTGCGTTGGTTGGGTGATTTCTCACATCGTGTGGCAAGCAGGTCGGCAACTGCCTATTTTGCGGGTGTGGCCCTACTGACTTCAGCCTATTGCGAGGAGTTAAGGGACCTGTTGGCAGTGGTTCTGGGCCAACCGCGACCATCAAAGGAAGAGATAGAAGAGAGAATGAAATCCAAGGCGCCAACGGAAGAGGTTTCTCTCAGTTACATGCCTGGAATGGGACCCGCTGTGTAGATTTGAAGCGGTCAAGTATGCAGTGGTTGCTTGATCGCCTGTTTATCAATCCCTTACAAGCGTTAGGAGAGGATCTTATGAAAATGAAAAGCATCAAATGTGGAGTTATCTCGTGTCTTGCGACGGCGTTGGCACTCAGCACACACACTGTCTTTGCGGATGCAGCCGCTGGGAAGAGCGTCTACGAGGGCGTGGGCGGTTGTGTGGCATGCCATGGAACAAGCGGGCAGGGTGACGGACCGGCGGGAATGGCGTTGAATCCAAAACCGCGCAGCTTTGTGGAGGGTGCCTATGTCTATGATACCGATGGTGATGGCAAACCGGGCACTGACACGGACCTGGCCAATGTTATAAAAAATGGAACAAGCAAATATGGCGGTGCACCGACGATGCCGGGACGTGCCGACATCCCAGATGCTGATATTCAGGCTATGGTCGCCTATATTAAGAGCATGAAAAAGTAGTAAGGCAACCAGTCATTTATTAGACTCAAACATGACGCCGCTAAAAGAGCTTTTAGACCGCATCCGGCAAGAAGAGAAATTGCCGGATGTGGTTGCCGGGCGCTGCGTTCACGAAATTGTCGATATGGCGAGCTGTTCGTCATGCGTGGATGCCTGCCCACAGCAGGCATGGTCCTTGGATGATGAGGCGCTATGTCTCGACACCACGCACTGCGATGGCTGTGGATTGTGCATGCCTGCCTGTCCTGAGGGAGCTATATCTGTCGACCATGAGGTCCTCGTCGGTGAGTGGGAGCAGAGAAAGATTGCACTCTGTGCCTGTGAAAAGGCGGGAATGCCGCAAAAGACCGGTGTCGTTCCCTGTGTGCATCTGTTTGGCTTAAAAGATATCCTCAAGCTACAGAAGCTAGGATATTCCGAATGGTTTGTTGCAACAGGCAGCTGTTCAGAGTGTAAACGCAACCAGGGAGTCAAACTCGCTGATAGAGTTGACGAGGTCAACTTGGCACTTTCAGACACTCAGGTACAGTTGCTGACTATTCATCTGTTAAACAAGGTTGAATGGCAGCGTGTCAGTACGCAATTGGTTGAAGGGCTGGCGGCATCCCGTCTCAGCCGTAGAGGATTCTTGCGCGGCATGCTTGATGGTGGAGTTGGATCCAGGTCTGTCGTCATGGAGTTGTATGAAAACGATAGCGAGGATTTTACTACTCCTGGCGAATTGATGCCGGAGCGAGACCTCTTTTCTGTCTGGCCCAATCTGCCCTGCATCGATGCTGTTCATTGCAACGGTTGCGATGCCTGCATGAAGCTATGCCCGCATGATGCAATTGAACTTGTTGATTACGGTGAATCGATCTGTTACAGAATAGCGCCACAGGCTTGCAGCGGATGCGGTATCTGCATGGATGCATGTGATTTGAATGCCATTACGGTCAAATCCTGGTCGCGTATGGAAACGCGTGATGTGGCATTGCAACGCATGAAATGTTCGTCCTGCGGCAACCTGGTGCATGTGCCAGCCGAGAGCAGCTTACCTTCACGGATACACTGCAGAATCTGCGCTCAAGTCAACCACCAAAAAAACCTTTATCAGATAGTGGAATAGATTGCCATACCCTGAATGGCCGTAGACTTTCCCCTGAAAATATAAAGATTTCATAACATCTGATTGTCAAACCACGACAAATCGGGTTCGCTATGCTCTACTTGAATTCAAGACTGGTCATTCAGGGCTCTCGAACAAATGTTTAGTGGAGGCATTCGTGTATCAATCAGAAACAGCCTGCGGTATACGCTGTTTTTGTTAACGCTCCTGTGCGTTACCGGCTGCTCTTCTGAGACGGCTGATCAGGCACAGAGGGATAAGCCTCAGGGCAACCCTTTCGATAAAAGCGCGGAGTTCGCGCCTGGCATGCCATGGCTGAATGTAGAGAGGCCGCTTACTTTTGGCGATATGCTGGGTAAAGTGGTTATTCTCGATTTCTGGACCTATGGCTGCATCAATTGTATTCACGTCCTGGCCGATTTGAAGAAACTGGAAGAAAAATATGGCGACCAGTTGCTGGTCATCGGCGTGCATACACCGAAATTCGATAATGAAAAGAATCTGGATACACTCAGAAATATTGTAGTCCGGTATGCAATTGAACATCCGGTTGTTAATGACGTTGACTCTCTGCTAGCAGGTTTTTATGGAATGCGGGCATGGCCGACCAGGGTTTTTATCGATCCTGCGGGTGAGGTGCTTGGCCGGGTGACGGGAGAGGGAAGATACGCGCAGATCGACAACAAAATCAGCGAACTGCTGGAGCAGCACAAAAGCATCCTCAATCCCACCCCGGTGCCAACAAAGCTGGAGCGGGACAATGTAAAACAGACGCCTTTGGCGGCCCCCGGCAAGATTGCAGTGTCGAATCACCATTTGGCTATCAGCGATACCTTGCATAACCGAATTCTCATTTCCGACCATCAGGGTCAAACCAGGCACATCATTGGAGATAAGGAGCCAGGCAGCAAGGACGGCGATTTTTCCGCGGCGAGATTCAATATGCCTCAGGGTCTCGCATTTAGCGACACAGGCCTCTACGTAGCGGATACGGGAAATCACACCATTCGCTATATCGACTTGGCGGAGAAAAAGGTAACGACCGTTGCCGGGAACGGTACCCTGGAAAGAAAACGTTCAGGGGAATTCAAGGCGGACAGCATTGGCCTGGCTTCGCCCTGGGCGCTGGCCCTAAAGGATGACCAACTCTACATCGCCATGGCCGGTAGTCACCAGATCTGGGTCTACAATACAGCAACAGAAGCAATAAAGCGTTTTGCCGGATCAGGATTCGAGGGTATTGTCGATGGTGATGTCGAACAAGCTACCTTCAGCCAACCAAGCGGTCTGAGCCTGTTCGGCGATTGGTTATACATCGCGGATGCAGAGGCGTCTGCGGTTCGCCGCATTGATCTGCAACAAAAGGTCGTAGAAACCCTGGTAGGTAAGGGCCTGTTCGATTTTGGCGATCAGGACGGACAGCTGGGGGACGCAAAATTGCAGCATGTATTGGGTATTGCCCTAGACGATCAACAATCGGTTTTCTTGGCGGATACTTACAATCATAAAATTAAAGTCGTCGATCTCGAGAAGGGTCAGGTGCGATCGCTGCTGGGTGATGGTAGACCTGGTTTTCTCAGCACTGTGGATGGTGAATTGCAATTGAATGAGCCGGGTGGAATCGCACTCCATGACGGCACCTTGTTTATAGCCGATACAAATAATAATCGCATCATCGTTTACCGACTGGCCGACCAGCGGACAGCTGTCTTGAGTCTGAAGTCTGATGAGACCGGGAGTACAAAAAAAGGTGACTAGTCGTCAGGGATTGACAGGGAATTGATTGCAAAATCGACTATTCTGATCAATTCATTACGCGATTTGCCTTGCTTCGCCATTACGGACAGACCATAGAGAACGGATAACAGGTATTCGGCAATGTCCCTTGGCTTGGCAGTTGAGGGTAGATGGCCGCGTCTCCGCTCTCTATCCAATACCTTGACCAGCGCCTTTTCATTAGCCTGTCTCATTGCCTGCAGCGACAACGAAATATCCTCGGACAGAGCGGAAGCCCCGGTTTCACAACTGCTCTTCACGAACAGGCATCCTTTTGGTGATTCATTACTATTGACCAGATTGATGATACCGAGCATGTAGGCCCGGATGCGCCTGGCAAGGGGTGTTCCCTCAGGCTGGGTAAGCCGTTCCATGAGAGGCAACCCATAGTGCGACATGTAACGCTCCAATGCCGTGGTGAAGAGCTGTTCTTTGTTGCCGAATGCCGCATAGAGGCTGGGCTTGTTGATACCGAGGGCCTCGGTCAGGTCATTCACAGAGGTGGCTGAATAACCGTTTTCCCAGAAAACGCGCATCGCCTTGTCCAGTGCCTCGGATTTATCGAAGGCTCTTTTTCTGCCTGCAGTCATCGTAGTTTTACTTTGCAATACTGGTTCTTGACATTATGTACCGAACGGTATAATAATTCAAATATGTACCGAACGGTATATAATATGAACCAGCCATAGGAGCCTCCCCATGCAATCAGTGATAGATCGTATCGTTCTGATAACTGGCGCCAACCGCGGCATAGGAAAGAGCATCGTCGAAGAGTTTCTGCGTGCGGGTGCCAGAAAAATCTATGCTGCCGCACGCAATCCGGAGTCGCTTAAACCATTGAGCAACGTCTATGGTGAGCGCATTGTGCCGCTACATATAGACCTCAACAATGTGGGCACTATCATCAGCGCTTCTAAACGCGCGGGTGATGTTGAGATCCTGGTCAATAATGCCGGCATATTGAATATCGCCAATCCCCTTGCCAGCAATGCTGTGGCCGCGATGCGGGACGAGATGGAGGTCAATGTCTATGGTTTGATGCATATGGCCCAGGCTTTCGCACCAATTTTGAAAGCCAACGGTGGTGGCGCGCTGGTACAGCTGAATTCTGTGGCTTCGATGAAGAACTTCACGGACTTTGCCACTTATTCGGCATCGAAGGCGGCCTCCTACTCCATCACCCAAGGCCTGCGTGATATGCTCCAGGAGCAGGGCACCCAGGTGATCAGCGTACACCCGGGTCCCATTGCCACGGATATGGCGGCCAATGCCGGGCTTGACGAAATCGCCGAGCCCGCCGAACTGGTTGCCCAGGCGATTATCGATGCCCTGTTGTCGGGTGAATTCCATGCATTTCCAGACACCATGGCGAAACAGATAGGTGCTGTCTATAAAGTTTTTGCCAGGAATATAGTGGAAACAAATCTGATGGAGGGCTGAAGCGGATGGTGGAATACAACGCAAACCAAGCCACATCGCCCTCTCGACAAGGTAAGCCAGTTGGAGAATAGAGCGCGAGTTGTTTACCTGTCTCACGGTGGCGGGCCTATGCCCCTGCTTGGTGACGAAGGGCATAGGGATATGGTTGAGTGCTTGAGGGAAATGGCGAATGCCATCGCAAGGCCCGCTGCGATTATCGTCGTTAGCGCACACTGGGAGGAGGCGCTACCCACCATAACAGCAGCGACGAATCCATCGCTGTTCTATGACTATTTCGGATTTCCTAAGGAGTCCTATAGCATTGAATATGCTTGTCCCGGAGAACCTCTACTGGCGGACCGGCTCTACCGGTCGCTGCGGGATGCCGGCATGGAAACCAAGCTCGATGATCGGCGTGGTTTCGATCACGGCCTCTTCGTTCCGCTGAAAATAATGTACCCCGAGGCCGATATTCCCTGCATTCAACTCTCTCTCGTGAACAGCCTGAAGCCTGACCTGCACATCCGCATCGGCCAGGCCGTTAGAAATTTGAGCTGCAATAATCTTCTCGTCATTGGCTCAGGTTTCTCCTTTCACAACATGAGGGCCTTTGTTGCATCCGACTCCGCAGAGACGAGGAGAATGAATGAATCCTTCGAAGCCTGGTTGATCGATACATGTTCAAACAACAAACTTCAAGAAGCGGAGAGAACGCAAAGACTGATCGATTGGCAAAATGCGCCCCACGCCCGGTTTTGCCACCCCAGGGAGGAGCATCTGCTACCATTGCACGTATGCTACGGCATAATGCAATCCGCATGTACCAAGTTTTACGAACTGCAGATCCTAAACAAAAAAGCGAGCATGTATATCTGGTGAATCTGGATTGTTAGTCTTGGGTCAGGTTATCAGGACAGGTTTTTTGTTAAACTTCCGGGCGAGGCCGATAGCATGCTGTCGATCCGGCAATTGCTTTTTTTAACACGGTACACTAGCCACAATCCAATCGATGATGTCCAGCCAAGTTGCTTCTACCCCCATTATCATCTGCATGCTCACGCTACTTTCCAGCCCTCTCCATTCCGCGGAGCGCTGGAAACACGAGGTCGAGGCCGGCCTCAATGGCGCCAGCGGCAATTCGGATTCGATTAACCTCCATGCCGGCTACAGCGGCGGATACAAGGATGAGAATCATGGGTGGAAGTTCATATCCGCCTACGACAGGTCCAGGAGCGATGGTGTCGAATCGAGAAATCAGTTCTTCACCGACCTGTTGAAGGATTGGTTCTGGGTGGACAATCCCTGGTTTGCATTTGCCCAGGGCCGCTACGACTGGGACGAGTTCAAGGAGTGGGACCATCGGCTCGCCGCCTCGGCGGGTGTCGGTTATGAATTCATCAAGGGCGAATCATTCTATATGGTCGGTCGTGCGGGCCTTGGTGGCAACAAGACCTATGGAGATGCGGAGGAGGTATTCACTCGGGAAGCGACCCTGGGATTGGATGCAGCCTGGACCATCTCCGAGCGGGAGTCGGTCGATTTCAAGACCACCTTCTATCCCAGCCTGGAGAAGAGTGGCGAGTACCGTAATATCACCAGCCTCAACTGGAGGATGTCGATGGCGGAGCAGGGGGCGCTGGCGATGAAGATAGGCCTGGTCAACGAGTATGATTCGTTAGCTGCGCCCGGTACCGAGAAGAGCGACTTCAAATACAATCTCTCTCTGGTCTGGGGGCTCTGAACCGCAAGCTGATACCCGGTAGCCTCCATGGGGATCAAGGCGCCAACCATTTGCCTGGAATTGTTAATGCTTTACTGAGTCGGATTCAGTCTCTACCGAGTGCCGGCGCTGCGTCGATTTCCGCTTCGGTCACATCTCCTGTGTCGCTCTGCTCGCTGTGCTCCTTCGCCAGCAGGACATAGATCGACGGCAGTACAAAGAGCGTAAAGAGGGTGCCTATGGCCATACCGCCGACCAGTACCAGACCGATTGAGTTTCGCGCCGCCGCACCGGCACCGGTTACCAGGATGAGAGGAAAATGTCCGGCTACCGTTGCCACCGTGGTCATCAGCACCGGACGCAGTCGGGTCATTGCCGCCTCGCGTGCCGCGTCGATCTTCGACAGACCCTGCTCCTGCAGTTTGTTGGCGAACTCGACGATGAGGATGCCGTTCTTGGCGATCAGCCCAACCAGGGTGACCAGGCCGACCTGGGCGTAGATATTCAGCGTGGTGGTCCAGCCGCTGGTCCAGAACGGCATGTTGGGGTTGGGCATCTTCAGGAAGGTGAAGATCAGAGCGCCAAACATCGCCAATGGCACCGATCCCAGGAGGATGATGAGCGGATCGCGGAAGGAGTTGAACTGCACCGCCAGGGCCATGAAGATCATCACGATGGCCAGGGAGAAGGCAGGGAGAAACTTGTTACCCTCGTGGCGCAACTGACGCGACTCGCCGGTGTAGTCGATGGTGTAGCCGGGGGGCAGGATCTCTTGTGCCGCCTCTTCGAGTATAGTGAGCGCCTCGTCGAGGGTGCGGTTGGTCATCCCCGAGAGTTTCACCGAGTTGAGCTGCTGGAAACGGTTGAGAGAGCGGGGTACCGTGCTGTTTTCGATTTTTGCGACGCTGCTAAGCGGGATCAGCTCTCCCTGCGGCCCGCTGATATAGATCTCGGTAAGCTGTTCCGGATTGAGTCGCTGGGAACGTTCGATCTGGGGAATCACCTTGTAACTGCGTCCCGCGATATTGAAACGGTTGACATAGTCGCCGCCCAGGGCAGCTGCCATGTCATTGCCGACCTGATTGAGATCGAGCCCGAGGGAGCCTATCTTGTCCCGATCCAACACAACCTGGGCCTGGGGCTGATCAAATTTAAGATCGATCAACGGTGGAAAGTGGAACATGCCGCTCTCAGCGGCCTTGGTCTGTATCTGCTGAGCGAAGTCGAGCAAGCGCTTGGCGTCCCCGGTGGAGGCGATGATGAACTCCACCGGAAAGTTGCTGCCGCCTGGCAGGGCCGGGGGGGTGGTGGCGAAGATCTGAAAACCCGGTATCTGCGACAGTTTGGTCTGGATCTCTGGAACGATCTCAAAAACGGTGCGTTCACGGGGATTGTGCCAGGGTTTGACCACCATGCCGGAGAAGCCGTCTGTATCGTAGAGGGCACCGACGGCGGGCGCGAGCAGGATCTGGAAGGTGAGATCCACTTCCTCGGTGCTGAGGAAGGCCTCTTCGACCGCCTTGCCGTAGAACTCCTTCTGATTGGCTGTGGCGTTGGCCGGCGCGTTGATGACACCGAATATCACGCTCTGATCCTCGCCGGGGGCCAGCTCCTTGGGCGACATGTTGTAGAGGGGAAAGGCCGCCGCGGCTACCGCGAGCCATATCACGTAGACGAAGGGACGGGCATTCATGGTAGATCCGATCAGACGACCGTAGGCGAGGCGGAGGCGATCGAAGTGGTGGTTGACCCAGCCGGTGAAGCCCTTCTCCTCGTCCGCTGCATCGCGCAGCATTTGCGAGCACATCATCGGCGAAAGGGTCAAAGCGACGATACCCGAGATGGTGACGGTGCCTGCCAGGGTGAGGGCGAATTCACGAAAGAGAGCGCCGGTAAGTCCCCCCTGGAGTGCGATGGGTATATAGACCGCGGCCAAGGTGATGGTCATGGCGATGATCGGTCCCACCAGCTCCCGTGCCCCGAGCAGGGCCGCCTCCAGCTTGCTGCGACCCTCCCGCAGATGGCGCTCGATATTCTCAACCATGACGATGGCGTCATCCACCACCAGGCCTACGGAGAGCACTATGGCCAACAGGGTGAGCAGGTTGAGGGAGAAGCCGAAGACCTGCATCAGAAAGATACTGCCGATCAATGAAACCGGTATCGCGAACATCGGCACCAGGGCGGTTCGCATCGAACCGAGAAAGAGGAAGATGACGACGATGACGATCATCAGGGTATCGCCCAGGGTCTTGGTGACCTCGGTGATGGCATTGGCGATATATTCCGAGGCGTCGTAGCCGAGCTCCACCTCGAGTCCCGAAGGGAGGTCACGGGCGATGGCGTCGATCTCGGTGCGCACCCGCTTGATCACATCGATGGTGTTGGCATTGGGCAGGGGGAAAATACCCATGAAGACGGCGGTCTGGCCCAGGTAGCTGACCGTGGTGTCGTAGTCTTCGGCGCCAAGGGTGACATCGGCAATATCGCGCAATCTCACGATGCTGTCATCCTGTTGCCGAATCACCAGGCGCTCGAACTCCTCAACCGTGTGTAGATCGGTGTTGGCGGTCAGGGTGACCTGGACCAGTGAGCCCTTGGTGGTGCCCACGGTGGCGAGAAAGTTGTTGGCTGCCAGTGCCTGACGCACCTGGGCCGGACTGACGTGATAGGCAGCCATCTTGTCCGGCTTCAACCAGATGCGCATGGCAAAGGTGCGGGCACCGAATATCTCTGCCCGCTGCACCCCGGCGACGGCGGCCAATCGTGGCTGTATGACCCGGATCAGGTAGTCGGTGATCTCTGCCTGGGAGAGGATATCGGAGGCAAAGCTGATGTAGGCGGCGGCGAACTCCGAATCGGCCGACTGGATCGAGATTGCAGGTACCTGGGCTTCGGCGGGCAGTTCGTTGCGCACCTGGTTCACCTTGGCGGTGATCTCCGCAAGCGCCTTGGTGGGCTCGTAATTGAGCTTGAGGCGGGCATTTATCATGGAAAAGCCCTGCAGGCTCTTCGATTCGATATATTCGATACCGTCCGCGGAGGCAATGGCCTGTTCCAGGGGCGTGGTGATAAATCCGCGCACCAGTTCCGCACTGGCGCCCACATAGACGGTGGAGATATTGACCGTGGCGTTATCGCTGCGTGGGTACTGCCGAATGTTGAGGCTGTTCCAGGCCTGGAAACCGGCGATGACGACCAGCAGATTTAGCACGATCGCAACCACAGGTCGCTGGATGAAGAGATCGGTAAAGGCTTTCATCCTGGCCATATCAAAGTCCCTTGGTCATGGTGTTGCACAGTGCCTTTCCACAGCGTTGGATGGGATCACTCATTGGCGGGAGTCGGTTCCATCTTTGCCTCGGGGGCAAGGGTGTTGTCGACCACCACAGCCATCTTCGGCCGTAGTTTGAAGACCCCGCTGGTGACCACGCGCTCCCCCTCCTTGAGCCCCGTCTCCACGGCGACGTAGTCGCCTTTGGTCTTGCCCAGCCGGATTACCTGCTGGCGCAGTTGGAGCTGTTTTTCGCCGCTCTTCTCATCCTCGATCTCGTCGATGACAAATACGGTGTCGCCGTAGGGTGCATAGAGCACCGCGGTGGCGGGAATGGCGAGAACTTCCTGTTCGTCAGGGAGTAGTACTTCCACGTTGGCAAACATCCCGGGTCGCAGAAGTTCACCCTGATTGGAGAGGGTCGCCCTGACCCGTACGCTGCGTGTCATCTGATCGATTTCAGGATTCACGGCGATAATCTTGCCGATAAAGATTTCGTCCGGTGCCGCATCGGTGGTAATCCGAACCGCCGTGCCCGGCTTCAGGATTGCGTAGCGCTGCTGGGGCAGGGAGAAATCCACATAGATCGGATCGATGGTCTGCAGGGTCACCACGGGGCTGCCCTGATCGACGATCTGTCCGAGATTGACCTGGCGTATACCCAGCTGGCCGGCAAAAGGGGCGCGAATGGTCTTCTTCTCTATCGTGGCACGTACATTGTCGACCTGTGCCATGGCCTGCTTGAAGTTAGCCTCTGCGGTGTCCAGGTCGGCCTGGGAGACGGTCTTGTTGGCGCGCAGGTCCCGGTTACGATCGAGATTGATCCGCGCCAGCTTGGCCGCGGCCTCGGCGGAGCGTAGCTGGGCCACCTCGGCGGAAACATCGATGCGTACCAGCAATTCGCCGGTCTCTACCCGGTCACCCGACTCGAAGGCGATCTCTTCAATCTTACCCCCCAGTTCGGCGCTGACGGTGACACCCTGCACCGCAATCAGCGTGCCGGTGGCAGCCACCGTGTTTGGCCAGCGCGCGCTACGCACTTGATCGGAGGTCACTGTCTCCGGGGGCATCTGCATCTCGGCAGAGCCCATGGTTTCGAACTGTTTCAATTTGATCAGGGTCGGCACGCCGATCAGAACGGCCAGCCCCAAGAGTGTGTAGACCAGTCTCTTAAACATAAGGTTAACATCCATGCTCAATTCAGGGGGCACCTAGCAACGTTGGTTGGGGTTTTTTTCCAAATAGTATGTGCGACATAAAAGGAAGAGTGACATGAGAGATGACTTCATCTTCTAGGTCAAGTTCCATTAAGTAGCAAATATACCGATGATCACTAATGAGATTTTGCAATCAAAGGGAGGCCAGTATCATGGAATTAGCATGGTGGTGCACTGCGATTTCGCAAGCCAATACTATCCATACGGGAGATATCAGTATCGCGGGAATACCTTACAACATCACCCGCCAAGAAACCAGTTTTTGCACGGATTCGAGCGATTGCGCTCAAGCGGTACTTGTGTGCCGGGGGAGGGTTGATCGACTGGGATTTAATGTCGATCGCCGTGGCGCCCCCGTATTTACGCACCCGGCCAATGGGCCTGACCTGGTAGATGGGGGAGTTTTCCTGATCCAGGGAATTCGCGCAACTCCGCTTCCGCCGCGGATATGAAAAATCAGAGATGGGTTAGTGATTTCAGGATAGCGGCACTCCCGCTGTCGGTCTAAGACTCAGGCAAGCGGGACAGGTGTGTGGTTTCTATTTTAGAGTACACGCATACGATGTATACTTGTTGCCGACTCGGTGCAAACAGAGGGACTACTGTCGCCATGGGATCTATGGATATGATGGATTCCGCCGGGGCGCCTAACTTAGAGAACTCCCACCTTGCTGTATGCTCCGCTTCGCCAGGGAAAATGTTGCGTTGTTCGGCAATTCGTCGCGGGAACATCCTGCGTACTGTCTTGGCAGACTCAAACCACGGTGCCTTGGATGTTTGCGGTTACAACCACAATCAACCTGCCATGCATCCGAAGCCGGGTTAGATCAAGGTGAGATTGGTAAAATGAACAGGGTTGTACGCCATAAACAGACACGGAGAATCGCCGGATTGCGGAAACAGTACTATTTTAGCTCATCAAGCAGAGGGCTTTGTGCTTGGGATGTGGAACGTTTAATTAAACTGACCAAGGACATCGAGCCTGAACTGATACCATTAAATACAATAAAGGAGCTAGATGAGAATCACTGGTTTGGGGAAGAAGGTGATACGCCAACATGTAGAGCTATTACTGAGCATGCGGTATTAATAAAAAATACAGACTTGTCCTTTCCGATTATCCTGAGCACGCAGGGAAGAGTCATGGATGGTATGCATCGTGTGTGTAGGGCGTTAATGGAAGGGAAGGAGAAGATTAAAGCGGTTCGGTTCGCCATCGATCCTGAGCCGGATTATGTGGGTGTTCGATCAGCGGATGATTTGCCTTATCAAGTTTAAGCAAAGAAGATCGAACCTATAAGGTAACGGAAATACAAAATAAAGATGATATGATTATCTGGATTTTATTGCTATTGTTTATTGTTGTTCCGCTGTTTGTGGTTTTTAAACATAAAAACTATCTCACCCTTTTTTTTACTTTTTTGCCCTTTCTCATGTATACGATTTATGATGTGCAATCGGAGTGTATTGCCACAAATAACAGCTCGGAAGCCTGTGTCTGGGGCTATGTTCGGTATATATATGCCAGCGTTTTCGGAAGTGCCTTATATCTGATGGTCACAGCCATACACTACTTTAAATCAAAGCTGTGGCCTGAAAAAACCGATATTGAAAGTAGCATTTGAGTTCAACCCCTGGCGGTGAACTCGCTACTGCGGCAATAGCGGAAATAACCAGATCCATAATCTACTGCAGGCCGGCGCTTCGACAAGCGGCGTACCGAGAATCACGGTGGCTGTATGGTTGGGACCTTGCGTACGGTCTTCCAGGCATTCCTTTCCAATCACAGCTATATGGGTACAGGTTTTTGACCTGGTCAACCGGGGTGGGGCGGTTAGTGTCTGGGCTGCCACCGGTATGCTTGCGGGGAGCCGTTATGGTGTAGGGATCTCGTGAAGGCGTTGACGCAAACGGTTTGGCTCGATATTTCCCACTTCCTGCATGGAATAGGTCAATTGCTGCTTATGCTATGTTGGCAAAATGAAACTCTTCAATTGCTATGCCCATCTGGACAAGATCTTTTATGCGGATGCTCAGCCAGCGCCGGTGAGTGATCCCCAAGTGTTTCTTTGGAACAGCAGGCTGGCTGAAGAATTCCCACTATTGGAACAACTGGACTTGCAGAAACAGGAGTTGGCAGCGCTATTCTCCGGCAACAAACTACTCCCAGGCTCAAAGCCTATCGCTTTGGCTTATGCAGGACACCAGTTTGGTCATTTCGTACCCCAGCTTGGCGATGGTCGCGCCCATCTCATCGGTGAGATCGAAGACCGCTACGGCGAAAGAAAAGAGATTCAGTTGAAGGGATCGGGCCAGACCTCGTTCTCCCGTAACGGTGACGGTCGCTATGCCCTGGGACCGGCGATCAGAGAGCACATCATGGGCGAAGCCATGCATGCCCTGGGTATCCCGACGACCCGTAGCCTGGCGGTGGTGACGACCGGAGAACCCGTGGTTCGTGAAAAAGTGCAACCGGGTGCGGTCCTGACCCGTATTGCTTCAAGTCATTTGCGCGTGGGCACCTTCGAGTATTTCGCCGCCAGACAAAATATTCAGGCGCTTGAACAACTCAGCGATTTCGCCATCAATCGTCACTATCCAGATCTGCAGCAAAGAGGCGACGATCGATTTCTACTGCTTTTTGATAGAGTCATGGAACGCCAGGTCAAGCTGGTGGTTGAGTGGCTCAGAGTGGGATTTATCCATGGTGTCATGAACACCGACAACACGGCCATCTCAGGTGATACCATTGATTTTGGTCCCTGCGCCATGCTGGGAACCTATAGCCCAAGCACAGTCTTCAGCTCAATAGACAGGGATGGGCGCTATGCCTTCGGCAATCAACCAGCCATGGCGCAATGGAACATGGCTCGTTTTGCCGAAACCCTGTTGCCCCTGATAGACAAAAACGAAGAACAGGCAATCGATACCCTGGGTACGCGCCTCGAGCGCTTTTCGTCTCTTTTCAAGCAACGCTATCTGCAGATGATGGCAAGTAAAATTGGACTGTCCGAGTTGACGTCAGCCGATGAAGCAATGATCTTTGCGCTGCTGGATCGACTGGAACAGAATCGGCTTGATTACACCGACAGCTTTGATCGCCTGACCCAATCGCTATCTTCTGAGTCAGTTGAACGTCAGCTGGGTAACGAGTTGAACGGATGGTATGCGAACTGGCGTCAAAGCCTGGCAAGGCAGGAAGAGGACAATGGCGTCATTCAAACTCGAATGCAACAAGTAAATCCTGTTGTAATTCCAAGAAACCACCACATGGAGCAGACCCTCAGTGAATGTCTGCGGAGCGGTGATTCCAGCGCCGCAGAAAAATTCATTGAGGTTTTAAGGTCACCCTACGAGGCAACCAGCAATACACTGCAGTATCAGCTTGTACCTGAAGATGCCGATGTTGACTATCAGACATTTTGTGGTACCTAAAAAGGACGTAATGTCTTTATTCCGCAATTTCTAACTTTCCACAAGCGTTCCGCTGGCCTTGAGGTTTGACCGCAGTTTGAGTGCTGTTGTATTCTTTAGTCAGTCGACTGCACATCTCTTTTTGTGTGGGCAGGAATGGAATATTTCAAGGAATGATAGTTGGATAGGCCAATAACATTTAATCCCTTGCTGATGATTGTCAGCACCACCCACCATATAGTCCAGTCAACCGTGGCTATCTCCGGGAATCCGGAATCTAACTCAAACAATCGCTCAGATATCGCTTCAAAACAAGCAGGTTTTCCCTGTCGTCGTATTTCAGGGGGTATCTAAGATGCATTAGTGGCATGTTCAAGGAATATCTGTTGCATCATCCGGTGCGGCGTCTTTGGGTTTTTAAAAACTCACATGTATGGAGAGAGCTGTTTGTGAAGAACTTTGCTCTCTATTAAATCGCATAGAGACCGAAAATCAGAGTTTGCGATGGAAATACTTGCAGTAGTCGAGAACGCAAGTGACACTACCTGGTCAAGTGTTAACTTGGAGGCAGAGCTTTTTGACGAAAGCAAGAATTTCGTAGATGAGTGCTCGGGGTATCTGCGTGGCAGCATTGCGCCGGGAGAGGTGAAAAACGTAAAGATTAAGTGTGGTGGCTGCAAAGACAGCCCTCTGGTAGCTTACTCAAGCTACACAATAGAAATTGCAGATGCGTCTTCTTTTTAGGGGGAGGTAGGCGGGCTTCCTGAATACTTCCGCAGTCAGGAGAATTAGAAGGATGCGCGATGGGGCTTGATTGATGGGAGCAGCAGATATAATCCGCTGATACAGGGGAATTGTTTTGCCGTTAGCAAAAAGTTAATCGATATATCACCAGAAGCAGACGAATCTTGGAGCTTAAATGAAGTATATAACTATTGTTATATCTTTAATGATTGTTGGCTGTACAACAAATGCAACTACAGATCAGCCCAAGCTGGCCAAGGGAACTGTTGTGAAATATGAAAACACGCAAACCGGCATTAACTCAATCATTAGTAAAAAAGCATTAAACTCATACAAGAAAGAGTACCTGAGTGCCAGTGGGCATAAGGCATTTGCCCAATCTTTAAGCGGTGTGTGGAGCTGGAGATCAAACAGAACAACTGCAGAACATGCGAAAACCAGTGCTTTGGTTGTTTGCCAACGGAGTAATATAAAGAATGAAGAGCTGTATCCCTGTAAAATCATCAATGTGGATGGAGTATGGGTGAATCAATGAAAAATTCTGATCGTTTTGGCGGCTTCATCGCATTTTACAGGCGGGTTCCTTGACGGGGGGATTTTCTATTGATTGACCATCACCTTTCAATTGACTGTCTTACACCCGGTCGAATGGCTATATGAAAAACATTGCATGGAAATACGCGACCATGGCTGTGGTTGTGTTCGTCATACTAAATCCAGAAATGGTTCAACTGGCCCTGTTCATTGATGCAATAGGGCTGGAAATGTTTCTGTTGCTATTCGAGATGCAGCTATTGATTCTCCTGGTTGCAATTCGCGACAAACTATTCAATCCGATCTATATCTGGTTAAGGTTTTTTGGGAATAAGCGCTGTTTTATCGATACCTGGATAAGTATCGGAAACAACCCTAAAGCATTGATCCTGGCCCTACCAAGCCAAGCGGCAGTTATGCACGCATTGGTACTGTCCGCCTTAACCGGAGCTGTATGTAATATGCTTTTGTAGCTACAGGGTATGAGTTGCACTGTACTCGATTCACCCGCAGGAGCGGTAGCAACACGTCAATACTACCTGGTGCTGAGAAGCGTTTCAGACAAGTCGGCGGTGCGTCGAACACTCCCCGGAGAGACACCGAATTCACGCTTAAACGCCCTGCTAAAGGCCGCTTCCGATTGGTAACCCAATTGGTCAACAAGCATTGATATGGAAGCGGTTCCCTTGGCCAGTTGGGCGCGGGCCAGTTGCATGCGCCAATGGGTGAGATAACGCATCGCGGAATCACCCACCAGTTGGGTAAAACGGGCCGAGAACCCTGAACGCGACATTCCCACCTCCTTGGCCAGCGAGGCGACGCTCCATGCCTTTTCAGGCTCGCGATGGATCGCTACCAGTGCGCGGCCGATCTGTTTGTCACGCAGTGCAGCGAGCCAGCCGCGGTGAGCATCGGGGGCGGTGTCGAGCCAGGCGCGGATTGCCTGGATGATAAGAATGTCGGCAAGGTGGGTGATCACAGTCTCTCCCCCGGGGCGCAACTCCCTGGCTTCGCGGGCAATATAACGCAGCGTGCTCTGCAGCCAACTCCCTTCCTCCTCCTCCCAGGTGTCGATCTGCAGCACCTTCGGCAGTTGTGCGATGAGCTGTTTAGCGGCGACATGATCGAAGCGTACCAGGCCGCAGGTGAGATGGGTCAATTCGCCAACGCCACCATGTCGCATGATTTCATAGCGCTCGCTAACCCGTTCAACGGGTATATCGAAAAGGGGTGTGGCCTCCTCATCGAGCTGGCTACGTACGCTATGGCCCTGGCCATGGGGTATCAGGGCCAGACTCCCCTGTTGCAGCAGATGAGGCGCTTCGCCTTCGACCTCGAGCCAGCATTGCCCGACGGTCACTACATGAAACATCATCCGGTCCTCGAAGGCGGGTAACTCCACCCCCCAGGGTGCAGTCAACTCGGAACGGCAGTAGAAGGTTCCGTTGAGCCTGAGCAGGTGCAGTGCCTCGCCAATTGGGTCGGTGAAATCCGGAATGGTTGTGACAGTGCGTAATTTCATTTCATCACAAGCGTCCTTGTGCGGTTCTGTCGTCCATGGATTTGGACGATCTGCAATTAAATATAGACTATGTGTGATTGTGAGTCTTATGACTCTTGCCTAGCATAAGCATACAAAGAGGTGGAAACGTCCTGTCCATCAGCCAAAAACAGACAGAGGAGAGCGACATATGAACCTTTCATCCATCCTTATCATCGGTAAAAACGGTAAAACGGGGAGTCGTGTCGAGCAGCGCCTGCAGGACTTGGGTTATACCACCCGTGGTGTTTCCAGATCCACAGATCCGGCATTCGACTGGGAGAGGCCGGAGTCATGGCGTAACGCCATGCAAGGCATGCATGGCGCCTATGTGACCTATCAACCAGATCTGGCTGTACCCGCTGCGCAGCGTGCCATTACTGACTTTGTGGCACTCTCCCGGGAGGTTGGGTTGCAACACATCGTATTGCTCTCGGGACGCGGCGAAGCGGGCGCACAGCGGGCGGAGGAGATAGTGATCAACAGCGGAATCGACTGGAATATCGTCAGGGCCAGCTGGTTCTTCCAGAACTTCAGTGAAGGCTTCATGCTGCAGGGGATAGAGGCAGGTGAGCTGGCGTTGCCGGCGGGTGACACCCCTGAGCCATTTGTCGATGCGGATGATATCGCAGATGTGGCGGTGGCCGCTCTGACCCGGCCTGGGCTTCGCAACAGGGTGTTTGAGCTCTCAGGGCCCCGCGCCATGACCTTTTCTCAATGCATGGATGAGCTGTCACAAGCCCTGGGGCGTAGAGTGAAATATAGCCGTCTGGCAGTGGATGACTTCGTCGCCGACCTGGAAGAACAGGGCTTGCCCGAGAAGATGATTTGGTTGATGCGGGAGCTCTTTACTGTGGTTTTGGATGGCAGGAACAGCCACCCGGTAAACGGCGTGGAAGAGGCCCTGGGAAGACCTGCGACGGACTTTTCTCGCTATATAAGGAAGGCCCTGGAATCAGGTGCCTGGACAACGGACAGGGTGAAGCTGTCTGCCTAAGGCTTGAGGCTCGAGCAGCGATGGCTGAGCGTTGGAGATCGCGTCGGTAATATGGTCAGTTAGCGGACGTAATGGATGGCGTCGTCAGTAAAACCGGTTACGTCCTCCGAGGTCTGTCCATGGAAGATCTCGACCTTCAGCCGTCTCTCTGAAACCAGCTGAACCAGAACCACGGCGTCGATGAAACTGTAGTTATCCATGGTCATTCCCTGGGTGAAACTGAGGCGATCCCAGGGCAAGTCGCCGGCGTAATATTCGTAGCTCACCAGGTCGTACTTGACCAGGCCCGTTGACACGTCAACAGTGGCCGGATCGGGGGTGTTGCCAAGTACTCCGAACTGCCTCTGATCGCCTGCGTAATTCCCGAAGGAGGCGATGATATGATCGGGTACAATGTAGTCATAGGCGAAAGAGATATGACCCAACCAGTAGTTACTGCTATCCAGTCCCGCATAGCCGTTAGTGTTTTCCTGGAACCAATTACCGACCAGGCGACCATCTATGTCGTGATCCAACTTGCCGCCAATCGGTTCAACGGAGCGAAGAGATTTTGCAATCAGGGTTTGGCGAATGCTGTCATTGAAGTAGTCAAATGGATCCGGGGTGTGGATCTTCCATGGTTCTGCCATGTAGCTGTCGGGATTGATTAAGCCGGGGAGGGTGATATCGTAATCAACCAGATTATAGTCCACCGAACCTGAATAGCTGCCGATTATCTCACCAGCTGTTACGTCAATATCCGTATTAACGTACTCGCCATTAGTCGGTGCGAATGCCGATAACTTGTCCGACAGATTGTCGACATGGATATAGATCGATTGAATGGTAGAACTGTGGTCAATGACAATCCGATAATCATCGTTATCGAAATTGCCCATGTGCTGAATACTGCTAACAGTGCCCGCCGCGGGTGAATAGACATCAATCTCGATCGACTCGGCAGCACCGAAGTCGGGTGCCACATAGTATTGATGGTCGATTGGAGTTACATGGTTGCCGATCATTCCCCCCAAGGGCAGAATGAATTCGACCTTGGAGAGATCCAGCGGTGGATAGTCGAAGGGGATTGTCTCGACGGTAACATCAGGAGTGGTGTCATTGTCGCTGTTGATGTCATCACCTGCATCATCACCGCTATTCCCACCGCTACCGCCGCCTCCGCCGCAGCTCACGAGCAATATGAGGCTAAATCCCAAGGCCAGTTTTCGCAATTGTGCCCGGTAGCTTCTCAAGGGTGTAGATTTATCCATTGCACAACGTCCGCAGTTTGGAAATCCACCATTAGCCAGGACTGTGGTTCCACCGGATGCTTGGCTTTTTCCCGGAACTAAAATCCTATGGCTGCTCTGCTCTGGCAAGCTGTCGTCAGCCTGTCATACAATTAATCGGTAGATACGGTCTTTCCTTTAGTCACTGCACCCGATTGCGCAGCCCGGCCGATTATGGGTTTTCTGGAAAAATCTTAAGAGATAAATTCGGATTTATTTATTAACCTATTGTTTATTTTAAGTTATCTCCTTCGTGGTCGCTACCGGATTTTAATACTGCTGAAGAGTCTCGATACATGCTTTTTTACTTTGATCACTGCATCATTATTTACGGAGTGATTTGCCAGCAATGATGTCCGCACTCACTTTGAAAGACATATTGACGGCTGAAGTCGAGACGGTTTCGCAACACACCTCGGTTGATGAGGTGCTGTCGACAATGGAGATGCGACATATCAGCTGTCTTGTCGCGGTCGATCATGAGTTGCGTCCCATCGGTATATTCACCGAGCAGGATGCAATCAAGCTTATGGCACAAAACCAGTCCATCCATCAGCTCACCATGGGCGATGTTATGAGCGGTACTCCCTTGACCGCCGAAGAGAGTATGGATTTCCATGACGCGTACCGCATCATGACGGAAAAAGCCTATCGTCATCTTCTGGTAGTCGCTGCCGATGGTACGCTGATCGGTCTTGTCAGCGAAGCCGATTTCCTGCACCACATGGGGATGGAGTACCTGGTCGAGCTAAAGACCGTGGAATCTGCCATGACACGCCATGTGGTGACACTGGAGCCTGCAGATACACTGGTCAAGGCGGTACGGCTGATGGCTCAACGCCAAATCAGTTGCGTGGTGATCTGCATACTAGGAAAGCCGGCGGGCGTGCTGACTGAGCGGGATATCGTCCACCTTGCCCAGACCCTGGATCAAATCGACGAAGCCAGCGTTGATCAGGTAATGCATACCCCGGTGGTCTCCTGCCATGCAGACATGCCGATGCAGGAGGCCGCACGGATCATGGAAAGAAAGCGGATTCGTCGACTCGTCGTAACCAGAGCCGATGGCACCTTGTGCGGTGTCATCACCCGGCATGACATCGTCAAAGCGCTCCAAGGTCGGTATGTCGAGTATCTGCACGAGACCCTGCTGCGTACCAACAGGGATCTGCAGAATACATTGAGTAATTTGCGTGAAGCGGAGCAGAAGGTCTTTCTGCTGAATCTGATCGAACAGATCGACGATGCCATCTATATAATTGAGTCTGGAAGCGGACAGATCATCGAGGTCAACGAAAAGGCCTGCAATATGCTTGGATATTCCAGGGATGAGCTGTGCAATCTGATGGTATGGGAGATCGACAATTCTATCGAAAACGAGAGCAATTGGAGAAGTTCTCAGGCAACCCTGAAGATCCAGGGCAGCCAGACAAAACCCACCCTCCACCGTAGAGATGACAATAGCCTCATTCCGGTAGAGGTAAGCTCCAAATACCTGCGCCACGAAGATACAGATTACTCCCTTGCCGTTGCCAGGGACCTGACCCATGTGAAGCGTCAGGAGGCGAAACTGCTGCTGTTGAGAGAGGCGCTGGTCGCGACCCCCAATGCAATCGCGATAACCGATATCAATGGATCGGTACAATGGACCAACCCGGCCTTTAACCTGCTCACGGGATATACCCAGGAGGAGGTTGAGAGATTTTCATTTGATGATATCGTCGATGCCGAGCAGCAGGACAAAACGATACTCAGCGATTTTTGGCATGCAATCGATTCAAAAAAGAGCTGGCGGGGTGAGATAACCAATCAAAAAAAAGATGGCAGTCGCTATCAGGCCGCGTTCACGATGACCCCGGTTATGGACACCAATGAGGAGGTGAGCCACTACATTGCGGTAATCGAGGATATCACAGAACGCCACAAACAGATGACCAGGCTGCGTCTCTACGCCACCCTGTTCGAGAATACCCGCGAAGGTGTGATGGTGACAGATGGAGAAGGGGTCATCCGCATGGTCAATCAGGCTTTCACGAAATTGACCGGCTATGCTGAGGGGGAAGCGATTGGGCGGCGACCAAATATTCTAAAATCGGGCAAACACGACCTCGCTTTTTACCAGCAGCTTTGGGGCGAGCTTCATGCTGAAAGTCATTGGCAAGGTGAGATCTGGAACCGGCGCAAGAACGGAGAAATCTATCCCGAGTTGCTGAGTATCAGCAGCGTCTACGATGATCAGGACAAATTGAAATACTATGTGGGCGTCTTCTCCGACATCAGCCAACTAAAACAGACAGAGGCAAAACTGGATTACCTGGCCCACCACGATCCCTTGACCCGACTGGCCAATCGCCGTCTCCTTATGTCCCAATTGGAGTATGGCCTCAAGGCCGCGCAGCGTAAGAAGGATCGGGTGGCGCTGCTGGTCATGGACCTGGACAGATTCAAGGATATCAATGATAGTTATGGACACCTGATTGGTGACGAACTATTGCAACTGGTTGCCGGTCGACTCAATCACCGCTTGCGTGCGAGCGACCTTGTCACTCGCTTGGGCGGGGATGAATTCGCGGTTTTAATGCAGGGGCTTGGACATCCTGAGGATGCGGCGCTGCTTGCCAGCGAGATAATCCAAACCTTGAATGAACCCTGCCAACTCCAGGGCGGGCTAGAGCTTTCGGTGGGTACCAGCATAGGTATCAGTCTCTACCCCGAGCACGGCACGACGGCGGAAACGCTGCTGCAGCACGCTGACTCGGCACTCTACCAGGCGAAAAAGGAGGGCCGTGGTCGATTCTGCTATTTCTCCGAAGAGATGACCCAGGCCGCGCGCCAGCGTATCGAGATTCACAACAATCTTAGGCACGCCCTCGCGGAACAGAGACTGAGTGTCTATTACCAGCCTCAGATCGAATTCGAGAGCAATCGCATCGTCGGTGCCGAGGCGTTGTTGCGCTGGCGTGATCCCGAACTGGGAAACATCACTCCCGATCTGTTCATCCCGGTCGCGGAGGAGACAGGCTTGATCAGCCGCATGGGTGAGTGGGTCATGCATGAAGTCTGCAATCAAGGAAAGAGTTGGATGGAGCAGGGCAGGCCACCCCTGTCGCTGGCGGTGAATCTATCCGTTCACCAGTTGCGCAAGGGGGATTTCGTGGAAAAGATCCGGCAGATAATCGAAGAGACGAAATACCCGGCGGGCCAACTCTCATTCGAGGTGACGGAGAGTGCATTGATGGAGCGTGAGACTGAGGCGCTGGATGTGTTGAATGAGTTGCGCCGAATGGGACTGCATCTATCCATCGATGACTTCGGCACCGGCTACTCATCCCTTGCCCATCTGCAACGCATGCCGTTGGATGAGCTGAAGATCGATAAAACCTTTATCGACGATATTCCGCATAAACGGGCAGATATGGAGATCACTTCCACGATCATTGCCATGGCGAAAAACCTCGGCTTGATTGTACTCGCGGAAGGTGTCGAAACCGATGCGCAATATGAGTTTCTGCAACAACAGGGTTGCGACTTTTTTCAGGGGTTTATCATCAGTCCACCACTCAGTGCTGAAGCCTTCACGAGTCTCATGGATCAGGAACCGGCACGTTTGAGCAGAGGGGATTTCAGTCGCTGGCAAGCGCATCAGACACCAGGCACGAAATAGCGTACCCGGGTTGACTGATGATTAGCCTGATTACACGCCTGTTTCCCCTTTGGGCACTTCTGTTTTCCCTGATCGCCTATGTGATACCCGATCTATTCATCGATTTAAAACCGGCGATCGTGCCCTTGCTGGGGGTGGTGATGTTCGGCATGGGGATGACCCTGAACTGGAACAACTTCGCCGCGGTACTGAAGCGACCAGGGATTCTCGGCTTCGGTGTGCTGCTGCAATATCTGCTGATGCCGTTGGTGGCCTGGTTGATCGCCGAACTCTTTGCCTTGCCACCCTACCTGATGGCGGGCCTGGTGTTGGTAGGATCATGCCCTGGTGGAACCGCCTCCAATGTTGTCTGTTACCTGGCACGGGGAGATCTGGCACTCTCCATAACCCTCACCACCGCATCCACACTGCTGGCAATCGTCGCAACTCCCTTGCTTACCTGGCTCTATGTTGGACAGAAAGTGCCGGTTCCGGTGGTAAGCATGCTCTGGTCGATCTTCAAGATAGTATTGATGCCGGTGGCGCTGGGCGTTCTGGTAAACACCTTTCTCGGCCGCAGACTAAGTGGACTAAAACACCTCTTCCCCCTGGTCTCGGTGTTGGCGATCGTGGTGATCATCGCCATTATCGTTGCCCTAAACCGGGAAAATCTGGGCACCATGGGTATTGCCGTTGCGTTGGCGGTGATCCTGCATAACCTGCTGGGGCTCACAGGTGGTTACTGGCTGTCCCGTGCAATGGGATGGGATGAGCCAATCTGTCGAACCCTGGCAATCGAGGTGGGGATGCAGAACTCAGGGTTGGGTGTTGCACTTGCGGTGAAACACTTTTCAGCAGCTGCAGCCTTGCCTGGCGCTCTGTTTTCCATTTGGCACAATCTCACGGGCTCGATGCTGGCGGGATATTGGTCCAGACGCAACTCTCAGTAGTGCTGCGTGATCTGCCACTCTCTCAGGCAGTGATTCCCGGTTCGTAATTTATAACAAAACGATAACGTTTGAAGCAACCGGCTGGCAAATAGGGTCTCAAGAAAGTAGTGTTGAACAACGAGGCAACACCCTTGGCGGTGTTGTCATGTAACCGTGTTTGGAGGGTGCTGGTGAAATCCAAAGCCATTGTTTTGTTGATGGTCTGCCTCGCTTGCGTCACGTCGAGTGTAATGGCGGAAAAAGCCATCTTGGCAGGCGGTTGCTTCTGGTGTATGGAGTCCGACTTCGAAAAACTGGTCGGTGTCAGCGATGTCATTTCGGGCTTTACCGGCGGTACTCTGAAGAACCCCACGTATAACGGTGATCACTCGGGGCACTACGAAGCCGTGGAGATTACCTATGATCCACACAAGATCAGTTATGAAAAACTGCTCGATTACTATTGGGTGAATGTCGATCCTTTTGATGATCGTGGGCAGTTCTGTGATAAAGGCGAGAGCTACTTAAGTGCCATCTTTGTAGCAAATGAGAAGGAGAGGGAGATAGCTGAGAAGTTGAAGAAAACAGTAGAGAGGCAGTTTCCGGAAAAAGAGGTTGCAACAAGGATATTGCCGGTGTCGACGTTTTATCCCATACAGGGCGAGGAAAGCTATCATCAGGATTACTATAAAAAATACCCCATCCAGTACAAGTACTATCGCTGGAATTGCGGTCGAGATCAGCGTTTAAAAAAGATCTGGGGTGATAAGGCTAGACTGAAAATTCCTGGAATATCTGGATTGAAGGGTACTGACGGCGAATAATTAAAAAAGCCGTTATTGCACTCGACCGCCCAACCAAAAAGAGAAACTCATCACATCCTTTTTTAATTTAATCTGGGTGGTGTCGGCTAGGCCACCATTTTTTGCACTCAACGCTCAATTATCCGTTTCAGGAATGGCATTCCCATAGCGATGCAGTTACAATCCGCTTGCGTTTTTCGACGAAAAAATAATGGAGTCTTTATGTCATGGATACGCGTAAATACACAGTACCTGCCGCCGTTCTGATTGCATCGACCTTCACCGGCTTTGCCCCATCACTCTTTGCTATTGATTACTCCTTCGTTGAGGGCCGTTTTCTTCTTGATGCGGAATTCGACGATGTCGCTGACGATGGTGACGGTTTTCGCTTTGCCGGTTCATTTCAGGTCACAAATGAGATCTTCGCCTTCGCAAAATACGATGATGTCGAGCTGGGTGACAGTGGTGTCGATTTTTCCCTGTTGAGATTAGGGGGCGGCTATATTCATCCTCTCGATGCCACATGGGATGCAAATGTATCGCTGGCCTACGCTGATGCCGAGGCCGATGGGCCCGGTGGTGAAGTCGATGACAGCGGATTTGAAATCAGTGGCGGTGTTCGCGGAATGGTAAATCCGGAAATAGAGGTGCGAGCATCATTGAATTATATGGACATTGAAGACAGCGATACCTATTTCACGCTGGGTGCTGACTACTATTTTATGCCGAAAATCTCTACCGGTATTGAACTCGACTTGGGTGGTGATTATGAAACTATGTCTATTGGGGCAAGATTCTACTTCTAACTGATTTCCCGCTAAGTGCGACTTTAAGCGGTGATTGCCGAGCACCTATCCACAAGGAAGGTTACATACCCCTCTCGCATGTGAGGGGTATGTGCGATTGATAGAGTTAGCGTTGGTCAGCGTTTTTCAATCAACGCACATGGCTCAACCAGGCTGCTCCTGCCTTTGATAGTCAATCATTTTGGTCACTTTGAGCGCCACATAGCTGGTAAACTCATCCACGTTCTCATAATCGTTGGTGATGGCGAGCGAGGTGAGACCCTGAATCAGGTCGCGCAGTTTTGCGATTTCATCCAGTGTACGACCACAGGTGAGGCAGATTTCGCCATTCTCCCGGCATGCACTCTTACCTTGGCAGGGTGTAAATCTGGCCATGTTTAATTCACTCTTTCGTTATTTAACAACCTATATCTTCTACTGCGGCAATCTCGCCGTTGGTTAGGCTGTCGGTTGCACCAAGGAGATCTTCGATGATTGCTGCGACGATCTCAATTCACTTGTTAGAAAATGCGGCTCTCCATGTCGCTGTGGTCTGCAATCGATGCCCAACCTGGGGGAGTATCCACCGTATGGATAATATCAGAATGTACCACCTGTTCTGTATCGCGATGCTGTCTGAGGCTTTGAAACCGCTATTTACTGTTCTTTCAAAGCGATTTCAGGGCGGCTGGTTTGGCAAAACCATCCACCGGTTCCACGATGCAATCGTCCCGGCAGGCATCTGGAACAGTGTAGGCGGGGTCGGGATGGGTACGATCAATGGGTTTGCCGATATTCATCGCGAGTATACGGCTGTCACTATCGGCTGGAATGGTATCAAGTGTTTCAAAATGGGACGGTACCTGGAGTGCGCCTGCACCGAGATAGGGCATAATATCGCCCGCCATAGCTCCCGCATTGCTCGCAGTACAGTTGAATTCCGCCATTGGATGTATCTTCACAATCTCATCGGCATTGATTGGGGCCAAGCACTAGGCCAATCGGACAAAGCCTTGATAAACATGGTGTTATGACATCATACAGAGATTCTCTTTTAGCTGGTGCTAGGCTTCGAGACAGTGCCTTGACTGATATTGAACTGTTGGGAATCGAGCTGACTGCGAGCTCTGCGGTGAGGCTGTTCGCAGCTTCATAGCTTTGGCATGAATAGTGTTTAAGGGATATTCGATGTCTATTTCGTTGCGCCTGCGCACTGGGTGAGACAGTGTGCATGAGTCATGCGGGAATCGGATTTTCGTGAAGTCGCTGACGAATTCATCCGCCAGGCAAATGCACAAAAGGAAGCGTGGACGACGCATTTTCTCAATGCATCCTTTATGTATGCGGCGGCGTGGTATAATACCCATCAGATCTATACATCTGATGGGGCAGATGAGAACCAGCGAAACGTTGTAGATTTCTTTTGTGATCAATATCGCAAGATGTTGATGGAGTGTATGCACGATCTATCGGGAAGCAACTGATGAACCTTCAGACTACCATTGAATCACCTCATCCCGCTGCTCTTTGGGCACAAACGGCACCGCTCGATCCGCTGCAGATCGATTGTGTCACCACGGTCATGCTGAAGATTCTCGACAATAACTGCAAAATGCTTCCGGAGGAGCAGATGGCAATGATGGCTATCTACAGCGTGGTCAAGGAGAGAGAGGGCGAATTGCTGGATGCCGCCATTCACACCCAGATCGATGAGGCGCTACAAATCGGCGGCAGCCGTGAATACGAATGTATCCACGAACTGCGGCTCCAGGCCGAAGCGGCTGTACCTAAAGCGGTAATGAAGCATTTCAAAAACTATCTGCGCGAATCTCTCTATGGCATATGAGTCGGTGATGCGGCAGTTGAATCTCTAGCCTGACGCGATACAAGTCCCGATGAACGGATCTTGGGTGGCTGACCGGGTCTCAGTTCTTTGGAAGACTAGGTTGCCCGCCTTGTGACTTGGCGATCTCGACAATGGTCTCCAGGCGAACCACGCGCTTGTCGACGTCGAGCATGATCGATTCAACCCGTTCGATATCCTTGTTCATGCGTTTTACTTCGTCTGTCAGGCGCAGCACATCCAACAGCATATCCTTGAATCCCGACACTACTCTGTTTCCTTTGATTCCAGTTTCTTAAGTGCCTTGTTGAGGCGTCTTCTGGTACTGGTGGTCTCCTTGATTGCCTCTTTTAAGCGTTCGCTGACCAGTTCCAACAGCTCATTCTCCTCGATCTCCGCGGCGTCCGGATCGTAGGAGTCTATCGATAGCCTGACAATCTCGGCGGCAGATGTGCCGCGCTGCTTGGAAAGTTTGTCGAGCTTCTCGATGTTCTCGGTGGATAACATGATCTGTTTGCGCACCAGGTTTTCTGCAGTGGACATGGGTAGGCGTCTCCGCTGACACTATGACCTTATTATACACATACACACATCTATACACAAGAATGCACCGGTCAGGTGTAAATGCTACTCAGCCAGCAAGTGAACGCAAGCAGGTGCTTTGTCGGCCAATCAGACGCCATTCGCAGCAAAGATCCGCTCTGTCTTTGCCCCCGACCTTTGTCTGCACCGCCCCGTGCGGGGATGAGCACAACCGCTGGTTACTGGAGCAGGCTCCCTTCTGTGCTGTCTGCCTGGCGCCTCCCCGCGTCGAGATGGCAAGCCCGGGCGCCTGGCAGCGGCCGGCGCTCCCTGGAAGAGGCGACCGGCTACAGCAGGTCGTGCGGTGGTTGCTTCACCAGTCAGGAAGGCCCTGAAGGTTACAATGGAAACAGCGCCATCACTGCGCGGCAGATCAACTAGAATTATTAATGAGTCCAGTGTCGAATCAACAATCTCTCTTTTCGGCGCAAGTTGCAGACAACTCTATACGAAGTGGCCTTTCATTTGACTAGCCAATTGGAGGTAAGCCATGAGTATTTCCAACACTGTAAGGACCTACATAGAGGGACAGGCCATCCCCTACGAGGTGATTACCCATAAGCACACCCAATCCAGCATGGAGAGCGCGGGTGCTGCCCATGTGGAGAGCGACCATCTTGCCAAGGCGGTCATCGTCAAGGAGGGGGAAGAGTATATGATGGTGGTGGTGCCCTGCGATTATCATGTCCATCTGGGCAAACTGCATCAGTTGCTCGAGCGTGAGGTCGGCCTCGCTACCGAGGGCGAATTGACCCAACTCTTTCCCGACTGCGAGTTGGGGGCCATTCCGCCCCTGGGTACGGCCTACAGACTGATCACCCTGGTCGACAGAACCCTGCTCGATCAGCCCGAAATCTATTTCGAGTCGGGGGATCACGAACATCTCATCAAGGTGTCCGGTGAGCAGTTTGCACATCTCCTGGGTGATGCGGAAGCGGTGGATATAAGCCGTCATCACTGACAGCGCAGATCGCGGCTCCTGCGGGAGCCGCCCGCTCAATTCGAACTGGCTGTGGCAGGGCAGGTTTGGATGCGGTGACGCAGCCTGGCCTCTGTCCCGCCCAATACCCGGTTTCAAGCCTTAAGCAAACAACTGGAATTTTTATTTGGGACCCTTACATATCCCATGACGAAGCAGAAGCGTAGACACAGGAACGGTATATGAACAGCATGTTTCACAACACCAGGATGATCTGGCTGTTATTGATCCGTCGGATACAGTTTGGGCAGGGACCATGTGCGTAGATGTTTTTCACCGCTTGAATAGACAGATATCCAGTCCCACCGGCCTGTCTGTATGCGGCTTAGCCTCCACTGCTTAAAAATGCGAGAATTGCTCAAAAAAGAGCCTCTTCGGCCATATAGCTGGCCTTGCCCGCATTGTTGGGTGCATTTCAGTCAGTGGCAGGAGCTGTTTTAATTCCCCTTCATCAAAAAATATTCCTTACCATGAATAAGATACTGAGTAAGGCGTTGGTCGGTGCAGCTTTGAGAGTTTCTGCTGCAAATTGAGTTCGTCCCCAAGTATGGATTCGAATGAGTCATTGGCGATCCCTATACCGATGCAGTAAAGGCAGCTGTGTGTATCGATGCCTTTGCAGTTGGAATTTTCCATATTGATATATTTTTCCTCCGCTGCCTCATTACCGGTGTCGTTGAGATACGGCGTTGAAATAAGGGTGGTTTATTGCGGTTGATCAGAAAGGTGAATGGACATTATCATATAGCGCTTTTGGCGTCTGGGGTGCAATTGGGTGGGAATAAAAGGTGGTTATTCGGAGCAGCCGACAGGTCTCTCTCATCCACGCATGCCGATTTTGGGCTGCTGCAGACGACCGGTACTTAGCGGTTTTCATTCAAATATATAACATCAAGATCTTACAATGTCGTACACATCAGAAAACAATTGCTATTTTTGCAAGGTATGTCGCGGAGAAACCGATCCTTATATCTTCGAGAATAGGTCGTTCGTGGGTATTTTCGATACAAATCCGGTCAATCCCGGGCATGCCCTGGTTATTCCTAGAAGGCATGTGGCATCGATATTCAATTTGAATGAAATCGAGCAATCGGACTATTTTGATGCCATCAAGGGGGTCAAGCGCGTTGTTGAGACAACCGACATGGTGGACCTCTATCAAAATATGGTTGGCAGAGATTACCTCCAGGATCGCCCCAAGGATCACATCGAAACAGTGCTGAAACTACCCTTCCTGGCAAATAAGCCTAATGCATACACAATTGGCAACAACGATGGAAGAGAGGCAGGCAGAAGCATCGATCATTTACATGTCATTCTTTTACCGCGTTATAAAGGTGATGTGGCCAACCCGAGTGGAGGCATTCGCAACGTGATTCCGAGCAGGGCAAGCTATAAAAAAACGTGAAGATAATAAGGTGTTTTTAAGTTAGGGCGAATGTTGGAATCTATCACTCACACCAATGTTGTGGTTGATTTAATGCCTCTGCACACCGAACCTTCCCCTTAACCCTCCCGATAATCCCTTCTTTTAATCCCAATACCATCCATGCATCTGCATTGTGTTCAGGTATCGGATAGGGAGCTTCAAGACCAAGTATGCCAGCCGTACTGAAACCAAAACGTGGATAGTAGGTTGGATGTCCGAGAACAAAGACCATATCTATCCCTGCCTTTTTTAACCGCTCTATACCCTCATTGACCAGTTGAGCACCAATCCCCTGGTTTTGCGTTTCAGGCAAAATCCCTAGCGGTGCCAATAGCTGTGCTGAAACAGCTTCGGTGGATTGGGTGACAACTGCGTTTGTATAGAGAACATGGCCGACAATTTTAGCATTTTCCACGGCTACCAGAGACAACAATGGAAATGCTTTTTCGTCCTTGAGTAAATCGCTGACCAGGCCTGCGATCACTGGGCCTTCGTCTTCTCCGAATGCCTGGGTATGTACGTATTCGATTCCAAATCTATCAGTTTCTGAGGACTCTCTGATTTTCATGGATCTATTATAAGGCTAATATTAAGGGGCAGGGACAGTTTTTTAGCTAACGATATACGCTGCTGCTGAAGATGACAGGATTGTTTATCCAAGTCGGGAATCGACAGCGTCCTCCGGCGGGGTGCCTGGACGAGAGTCTTGAGGGAATTTATGGTGGGATTGCTTCAAACTCCGGACTTAGCGATAGGCTCCGCCTCCGAAAGCCGAAATCTTTGCGCCTCTGTCAGTTGTTGCGAATATGCTGGTGCGCTGCAAAATTCCCCATCGTAAGTATCTATACTTCTTGATATTACATTGTATGATCGTCACTAAGGATATATAACTTCCATTGAGTGGTTGTGGCCACGATTGGACCATATGTCTTAAACTTTAGGTGATGGTGACGGATATTCTTACTCACAAACAGCCGATAGGGATGTGGTTGCTGCTTGTGATTGCCACCAGGGAGAGGGGTGTCAAGCTAGAGCCACAGGGGAAGGGAACAGTGAATTAACACAGATACAGCGATTGTCATGCAACTCAATACGCTAACCGATCGACTCAAGACCGCGCCAGACCGCGAATGGGAACAGTCATTGGTACGTGTGACAATTGCAGTACTGATGATTGGCTACTGCCTGTTGTTGCTTTTCTGGACCCCGCAGGACGAACAGGTTCGGATGCTCTGCGGTATCGCCTTTCTCTACCTTATTGTCGCATTCGGTATTGTTGTCGCGATATCCATTCAACCGAAAAAGTATCAACTGCGCCGATATCTCACAATGTTATTTGATGTGGGTATGGTCACCTGGGCGATGTGGGCGGGTGGCGAATGCGCGGCAATGCTCTATGTCTTCTATCTCTGGATAAGTCTGGGCAATGGGTTTCGTTTCGGCACTCACTCGCTCTATCTGACGAGTGGGCTCAGCATGATCGGCTTCAGTTCCGTTATAGTCAGCAATGAGTTCTGGCAGCAACATCAACTGTTGGGTGCAGGCCTCATGGTGGGGCTCTTGATAACATCTCTCTATGTGACACTGTTGTTGAAACGTTTGGAGAATGAGAAGCTACGGGCTGAGGAGGCCAGCAGAGCGAAGAGCCGGTTTCTAGCGAATATGAGCCATGAGATCCGTACCCCTCTGAACGGCGTGGTCGGTATGACCGATCTGCTTGCAGGAACCCCGATGGGTGTCGAGCAGCGTGAGATTATGCGAACGATTCAGGCCTCGGCCGAAACCTTGCTGAGTCTGATAGAAGATATCCTCGACTTCTCGAAAATCGAGGCAGGCAAGGTGGAGGTCTCGATTCAAGACCTCGATATCGTACGCTTCGTCAATGATATCCTCGCCATGTTGCAGCCAAGCGCGGATGCCAAATCGATAAAACTGAACAATGTCATCGATATGTCGGTGCCGCTGGTGGTCCGTACCGACTCGCAATTGCTGCGACAGATATTGATCAACCTGCTCAATAATGCGATCAAGTTTACCGATAAGGGAAGTGTCACTCTGCGGGTCTCTCCAGCTACGCCCAAAGATGGGAAAAATCCCAACCACAGGTTGTTGTTCGAAGTCATCGATACCGGGATAGGTATATCGGAAACCCAGCAGCAGCGTATCTTTGAACGCTTTACTCAAGGTGATGAAACTCCAGCCAGTCACCTCTCGGGCAGTGGTTTGGGTACTACGATTACAAAGCAGTTGGTTGAGTTGCTTGGAGGGGAAGTCGGTGTCGAAAGTCGTCTTGGTGAAGGTAGTCGTTTCTGGTTCGATTTACCCGCTTTGCCTGGAAAACTTATGGTTGATGATATCCGCCTGGATGAAGTGAAGGTACTGTTGTTTGCGGATCCGCTCGCAGAGAGCAATCAAATACTTGACCATCTCCAGGAATGGCAGATGCTGACCAAAGTCTGCAGTAGTGTCACTGACGGTTTTCTTGAGTTACTGAATGCGGAGAAAATGGACGCACCGTTTGATATCGCGATCATAGACGAGAATCAAGCCGGCCTTGGTGTTGAGGAACTGGTCAGTGCAATCAGGGCTGAGTCGAGCCTGGACAGAGTTGCAATCATCTGTGTTAGGAGTGATATGCCGAATGGTGAAGACGACGGCTGTTCAGCAGTTGTTACAACGCCGGTCAGTGCCGAGAAACTCCAGCACGCACTACTCTACACACTGAAGAAAAGAGAGGGTGGAGATGCCGGTGCTGGCACCAAGATCTTTAAATCAATGTCACAGGGTGAGTCCGGAGTATCAAGGATTTTGCTGGCAGAAGACAACATTATCAATCAGAAAGTTGTGAAAAAGATTTTGGAGTTACAGGGTCATATGGTCGACGTGGTTGGGAATGGCGATGAGGCGATCTCTTTATTGGAGGCAAAGAGCTATGACCTGGGAATTGTCGATCTGCAAATGCCCGATGTGGGTGGTATAGATGTCATCAAACATTATCGTGCCATGCATATCGACCAAGAACAGATGCCGTTTATGGTTATCACTGCAAATGCTACAAAGGAGGCTATCAAGCAGTGTGATGAGGTTGGGGTGAATGCCTATCTCACCAAACCTATCCGATCTTCCCATCTTCTCGAAGTTGTGAACCGTATTCTGGGGGTGGAAGAGTTAAACATCCCGGCTGACACTTTGATGGATCAGCCCATGAGGCGGACTGAGGCATTAAAAGATATCCAGGTCCTCGATCACAAGACACTCTCCGATTTGGAGAAACTGAGTAAAGATCCAGGATTTTTGCAGAGTATGACCGACAGTTTTTTTCGCGACAGTGATGAATTGCTGATCAATATGCAGCAGTCTCTGGAGGAGGGCAATCTACACCAATACCGGGATTGTGCCCATGCCATTGCCGACAATGCATCGGGAATGGGAGCCTTCTCATTGAAGACGGTCTGCTCCGCGGTATCTGCTATCGAGAAAGCCGAGTTCGATAGTCACGGAGTGAAGATGTTGGCGAAGATATCATCAACCTACTCCGTGACCTGCCAGGCGCTGCATCACTACCTGCAGCAGCGGGAGCATTAATAAGGTTCGACAATAGGGAGAACCATAGCGACTCGCTATTGAGTCTAATGTTGGTTTTTCTGCAGCGCCGCGGCACGTTGAGATAGGTAGTGGGTATAGGCTTGTAAGGTCAGGTTGAAGGTCCTTTCCAACTCCTCGAATACTTGATGGCCTCTATATTCAAACTCTTGAGCGCGTAGCTTGGTTGCCTGTCGGCTAAGTTCATAGAGCGCAAATGCACCAAGTTGACCCGCGCTATCCAGTAAAATCTGCGCCTGATCGAGAAACTGGCCGAACTGTTTCCGTTCCACGGCCTCGCGCATGGTACGCAGAATGCAAGCCCCTTCAGCCTCGAATATCTTGTATAAGTCATTTATGAATGCAATCCCGCTGTCGAGTCGTTCCAGGCGCAGCAGGGTCATGTGATCGAGCAGATTGGCGTTTTGAAACTGGGTTACATTGTTTACAACCGACGAGTGGCTGAAGTGCTTGCCGGGCCGTACGCTTGACTGATGCTGGGTAAGCAATGTTGGGATTATCTCAAGCAGATCCTTGGCTACCACGGGCTTGAAGAGACAGGCCTGGACCTCAACCGAGCGGCATAGGCGGAGCGTTTCCGCACTGTTTTCATCACTTAGGAATACAAAGGGCACCCACTGCTTGTAGGGTGTGGTAAAGCGGTGCAGTTTGAGTACCTGGCTGCCACTCATGATAGGGAGTTTAATATTGACTATGGCAAGGTCGATGGGTTGCTCGTCGAGGGTATCAAGCGTCTGATCCCCATCGTCCGCCATGCGTACCTGATATCCTGCCTGGATCAATAGCTTGCTGAGTGCGGTGCGCTCGGATGATGCTGTGTCGGCAAGTAGGATGATTCCTTTTTTCGTCCGGCTGTATCTGTTTGCCCTGTGTTCCGAGAGGCTGACGATGTTGTCGGCATTGGGAAACCGCTGCTGTTCCCCGTGGAGGGCATCGAAAAGTTGGGCTTTGTTCAGTGGGCTATCGAGGAGAGCTGTATACCCTGCCTTATACAGGCGCTGCGATTGATAGTGGATGGCGGAAGGACTCTTGAAACAGATTAACCGCAAGCCCTCAAGCTTGGCCTCATCCCGAATGAGTTGCGCCAGCGAGAGGGGATCGAGGTCCAATCCGTGCTGATCGACAATCAGAGTCGTATAAGAGACAAATCTATCGACCTGGCTGCGTGACAGCATGTGTCTGAAAGCCTGAACGCAATTTTTGCTGATGGTGTAGTCGTAACCCCAGTCGTTGAGATGATCCGACAAGTGTGCCAGTCGTTTATCGTTATTCGATACGATAAGGATGCGCAGTCCAGACACCCCCGCAATAGGGGCTATGAATTGGGTCGCATGCTGCCGGGTGAGGCTGGGATTCGGTAGCTCTTCATCTTGCGTGCTAGCGTCGGTTCGCGGCCTTTGCCTGCCGAATGCAGATATCAGCAGCGGCAAGACAGAATTGATGCTTGCCGCGATTACCACTATCAGTGTCAGGGCAACGGCTGATTGCAACTCCAGTTGTAAGGGCGTGAAGCCGGTCAGGGTGAAAAGGATTGAGGCAAAAGCCGCGGGCATGGCGATAATCAGGTGATGCGGACCCAAGGATCTGGTCATATAGAGCAGTAGGGCACTGAGTGGCAATGTCACATGAACCGGCAGCCCGGACATTGCCATCACGGCGAGATAGATCTGGTCGAAAACCACCAGTGGCCCATGTAGCAGTAGCGGGCGATGGTAGGATTTCGCCAGCGTGATGAGTTGGATCAAGCGTATCAGTGCATAGTAGGAAGCTAATGTGAGGGTGGCAAGCTTATCCGGCGACGGGGTTTGCCAGACAAGCTCTCCTGCCAGGTAGCAGATCACGATACAACTGACCGCCAATGCAGCGGTGTGGTAGTGGCGATCAGTGGAGGTCGGGTCGGCTGTACCTGACCGGCCCTGTGCGAAAAACAGTTTCACGCATCGGTCCTTCTGGGAGTGGCTTTCAATGCATGGTGGATCAATTCTACCTCCTGTAGTTCACTGAGAAAGGCTTCTGCGCAGTCCGGATCGAAGTGTTTTCCCCGCTCATCGCTAATATATTCGATTGCCTTCTCAATTGGCCAGCACTTTTTGTAGGGCCTGTCGGTGACCAGTGCATCAAACACGTCAGCGATGGCTACAATCCGTGCTTCAAGGGGTATGCTGTCGCCCTTGAGCCCATGCGGGTAGCCCCCGCCATTGAATTTTTCGTGGTGATTCAATGCGATAACAGCACCGGTCTGAATATACTTCGAGAGGCTGTCCTTGAGTATCTCATAACCCAGCAAGGTGTGGCGTTGCATGATTTTATACTCTTCTGGTGTCAGTCGGCCCGGTTTCAGCAGGATGGCATCGGGGATGCCGATTTTCCCGATATCATGCATTGGAGCAGACTGGGCAATCAAATCACATCGTTCGTGAGATAGGCCCAGGTGGTGGGCGATCAGCTTTGAGTAGCGGGAGATTCGCAGGATGTGGTTACCTGTATCCTCATCCCGGTATTCCCCCGCCTTTGCCAGCCTCATCAGGGTCTCTTGCTCCCTGTCACGCAGTTCCTGGGTTGTTTTGCGTATCTCCCGTTCGAGCAGAAGCGCTCGATCCTTGATCAGCTTTCGCTGCAGGCTCATGGTGAGCATGTTGTGGCATCTGGCGCGGCACTCGGTATGGTCAATGGGCTTGGTGATGAAATCGTTGGCACCGGACTCGAGTGCGAGATAGCGAACCGATTGATCCTCCACGCAGGTGACGATCATTACCGGCACATCATTGCACCGGGGGATTCGCCTCAACCACTTGATAAACTCGATGCCATCCATCTGTGGCATCTTGTAATCTGTGATCACCAGGTCTATATCATGGGATTTGGCCCATTCCAGTGCCTGGGTAGGGTCGGCGAAGCAGGTCGATGAGATATCCTTATCTATCGTTCCGACCAATTCCTGCAATATCATCCTGGTGATAGATTGGTCGTCAATGATAAGTACTTGAGACATATTAACAAGGTTTCGTTTTACATTGTTGTAATGGCCCTAGAGTCATCTTCATCGCAATGGCGTCCCGCGGAGGGGTCCTTCATTAGCTTAGACGTTTGCATGGACCTCATGATTTGAGCAGGAAATATACCGTTAGAGACCTGCCATGCGCTTTAACGGCACAATCAGTCAATACTTGACTCGTCCCTGATTGTATAACCGATCAGTCAGCATGCGGGGATAATCTCAACATTCAATCACCCGGGATTTCCAGGTTGCCTTGGTAAATCATCACGTAAATCAGCTAAAGAAAACAGGAAGAATTGGTGTTCAGCCTAGGAACATCTCCATGCTATACCCTTATGGTATATGAATTAACTTCCTGAAATATTAACTGATTATCGATTTTGATGCGAGTGGTGCCAGTCACAAATCCTGTAGAAATTGCTGTAGGCATATTCAGCTCGGTTGTGGCGGGTGGACTTGCCACAATTCTAACAGGTCGCAATTGGTATACCCCCCGCAGTTCCTCGCCGTTGGGTATATGCGACTTTCCTCATAACCGGCTAGCCCGTAGAATTGTCCTCTTACATGATTGGAGCGAAAGTATCGTGAGATTGAGTGTTGATGAGTTTCGTGCCTGGGACCGGAAATGCGTAACCCTATTGGGCATGTCCGGTGTCGGTAAGACCCGGTTGTCGAATCTGCTGCGGCGGAAGGATTGGTTTCACTATTCAGGTGATTACCGAATTGGCACTCGCTATCTGGACGAGCCCATTCTAGACAGTATCAAAGAGCAGGCGATGCGCGTGCCTCTGCTGCGTGATCTGTTGCGTTCGGATTCGATATTCATACGCAACAATATCGCCTTCAACAACCTGAAACCGGTCTCCACCTTTCTCGGTATGCTGGGTAACCCTGAATTGGGCGGCATGCCGCTGACAGAGTTCAAACGTCGACAGAATCTGCATCGACAGGCTGAGATCGCCGCGATGTACGATGTGCCGAGCTTTATACGTAAATCCCGCATGATTTACGGCTATTCCAATTTCATCAACGATGTAGGCGGCAGCTTGTGTGAACTGGATGAGCCCGGCCTGCTCGAGTTTCTCGCAGAGCACTCGCTGATCATCTACATCAAGGCAACCGAGGAGGATGAAGCGGCCTTGATCGCACGCTCTATGTCGCACCCGAAACCACTCTATTATCGAGAGGCGTTTCTTGATGAACACCTGGCGGAGTATATGCAATTCAAAGAGATCGACTATGTCTCATTGATCGACCCGTATGACTTCGGCCGCTGGGTATTTCCGCGCCTTTTTCGTGCCAGAATTCCGCGCTACGAGGCTATTGCCCGGGATTATGGCTACACAGTGACCACCAAGGAGCTCTCTGCTATCGAGGATGAAGCCGATTTCCTGCTATTGCTGGAGAGGGTAATCGGCAGTGAGTCGAGTGGTCACTCTATCGCGCTTTGACCGGGAGCCGTCATGCCATTGGTTGCACACACAGACCTGCCTACTTTCAATCGCCTGCGCCAGGAGGGACAGAATGTCCTGTCGCCGGAACGGGCGACCCACCAGCATATTCGTGAACTGCATATCGGCCTGCTCAACATGATGCCCGACACCGCCATCGAGGCGACTGAGCGGCAGTTCTTCCGCCTGGTGGGAGAGGCCAACCCCATCGCACAGTTTTTTCTCCATCCATTCACCCTGGCGGAACTGCCACGTGGTGAGAAGGCCAAGGCCCATATCGATACCTATTACGAGACCTTTGACCAGATCAAACGGGACGGACTGGACGCATTGATCATCACTGGCGCCAATGTGACTCAACCCGATCTCGCTCAGGAGGCCTTCTGGACACCGCTGACGGAAGTGGTCGACTGGGCCTATGACAACGTGACTTCGGTACTCTGCTCATGCCTGGCAACGCATGCTGTGGTGCAGTCCCACCATGGTCAGAAACGCACCCATATGGGGGATAAACTCTGGGGTGTCTACAGCCATCGGGTAATGGATCGCAAGCACCCGCTTGTAAATGACGTGAATACCCGTTTCGATGTTCCTCACTCCCGTTTCAATCAGATTACCCGGGGGCAGTTCCAGCAGGCGGGACTAAACGTATTGGTGGAGAGCGAAGAGGGCGGTGTCCATCTGGCGGTCAGTGAAGATGGCCTCAGGGTGGTCTATTTCCAGGGGCATCCCGAATATGACACCATCAGTCTTCTCAAGGAGTACAAACGGGAGGTTACCCTCTACTTCCGAGGGCAGCGAGGAGACTACCCACCATTTCCGGATAATTACTTCACCCTGCGCAACCAGGCGATTTTCAATGAATATCGGGAGCGCCTTGAACTGGCCAGGTCAAATCGGTCTGAGATGCCGGAGTTTCCCGAAGCCCTGGTTGTCGATACCTTGGACAACACCTGGCATGACACCGCCGAAGCGGTGATTGGCAATTGGATAGGTCTGGTCTACCAGATCACCCACCATATCCGCAACATCCCCTTCATGGAAGGTGTGGACCCCGACAACCCACTCGGTCTGTTGTAGTGGCAGGATGGGTCAGGGCTGACGCTAAGGATTTGCCTTTACCGCTTAAGCTAGATAGATCGCCGCGGGACGGGTTGAAATCGGCACCGGCCTGCCGCGCCCCATATCGATGGGTGTGGGCTAAGAGGATTCTCTACGATTGAGCACTACCAGTAGAGGTTGCCGGGTGCCGGGCGGCTTCGACCAGGGTGCCTGTATTTGCCACGATGTTTATCACGTCGTCGATTGCTATGACAGTGGACTATTTGCGTCAGCACCGCATACGTCGAAGCGGGATGCAGACTACAGGACAAGGGATTATCTGATGCCAGGGTATCGAGTTCCATGGGTGCTTGGCTTGGGCACTAAGCACCTACAGGAGATGGCGGAGCGGACGGGACTCGAACCCGCGACCCCCGGCGTGACAGGCCGGTATTCTAACCAACTGAACTACCGCTCCCAATGGAGAGCGCGATAGTTTAAGGCTTTTCACGCCCAGGTCAACTAAAACCTTGCAACCAGGATCGCCAGGCTGCAAACAGCTCTTGATTTGCCGCAGCCACCGCCATCTGTGGCCTCAGGCCGAGTGCGGTCGTGCTCTCCGCTGTGGTTTCAGGATCGGACAGACTGAAGTGGCCACCCGCCTCATGAAATATCAGTGTACCCGCGGCATAGTCCCACAGCCTGGCACCACCATGCAGATAGAGTTGCAGGCGGCCGGCGGCCAGCCAGCACCAGTCAAGGGCAACACTCCCTATACTGCGTTGGGAACGGTAGGGTGGAGCCGTGGCTAGCTGTTGTGCCAGCCCGGGAGCGAGACGCTTGAAATCAACCATGGCAACGCAATCCTGGAGCAGGTCCAGTGTGCAGTCGAGGCGTAGCGGGGTGTGATTCAACCAGGCCCCCGAACCCCTCTGGGCGTGAAACAGCTCATCCCTCACCGGATCATAGATCAGGCCCAGCTCGATTCTCCCGTGAAGCACATAGGCAAGGGAGACGGCGAAACAGGGCATGCCTGCTACGAAGTTGGCCGTGCCGTCCAGGGGATCGAGGCACCAAAAGCCCTGATTTGCACCATTCAGGATCCCTAGCTGTCGCTCAGCCGGCATCTCCTCACCGAGCAGGGGAATCTGTGGGTAGTGGTGGCTCAGTCGTTCCAGGATGCGCTGTTGCATCGCCATATCGGCCTGGGTGATCAGGCTTCCGTCCTCCTTGAGACGGCTGTCGCTACGCTGAAACCGCGGTATCAATTCCGCCCGGGCGCTGTCGACCAGCAAATTGCAGAGCAGATCGGTGTCTATAATCATCGCATCAGGTCTCTGTTATGGTTGTTTTGCGTAATATCAACGCTAGGCCGGATTAAACCTGCCATAGTCGAACTCGAGAATAAATGGATCTCCGGGAGAGAGCATACAATGATTTTCGATATCGATGAGTCGATCCGCAAGCGTGCCAAGACGCCTCATGAGCTGTCCATGATAAACCTGGTGGCCTGTCACCTTATCGCCGCGCCCGCCTCCATCGTACTCGATATCGGCTTTATGGGTTTTCTGATTCCATTGCTGCTCTCACTCTCCGTCATCGCTTATATCTGGTATAGGTCAGCTGCTGAAATCTCGGCTGGAGAGTGGTTTGTGGCCGCGCATTGGCGACTTTCCGCAAATCGCACCCGCATCTTGCTGGTTGGTTATACCATCAGCGCCTTGATTTTGGGAATGGCCATGTTGGCCACCAGTGGTGACTCGAAAGGCGAAATCATGATGGTGGCGATTACTCGGGTTGCGGTGGTGCCGACCCTGATCACGGTGATGATCTGCTTTGTCCTGGAGTCAGGCTCCATCTACCAGGCGGGGCGGGGCGAGGTACCTGATTCCATCGTCAAGCGGATACCGCCACCCGATACCCTGGTGGCTGTACAACAGGCTGTGGGGCAGAATCCAGGTAGCTGAAACAGTGGCGATCACCATCGCCTGCCTGTCAGGCATACCATTGGTGAGGTCCGCTCAGTGGAGTCGCTTCGCGCACTCATCCGCCGGCATCGGTTTGCCATAACGATAACCCTGGGCGATGCGGTAATCGGATAGAATCAGAAAGGTCTCCTGCTCGGCAGTCTCAACCCCCTCCGCAACCACATCTATGCCCAGGCGATGACCGAGATCCTGCACGGTTTGGATGATTGCCTGGTTCGCGGAGTCAGTGGGAAGGTTCTGCAGGAAGATTTTGTCGAGCTTCAGTCTGTCGATTGGCAACTGTTTCAACCTTGCCAGCGAAGAGTGCTCGATGCCGAAATCATCGATGGCGATGGCAACGCCGAGCTTCTTCAATCGACTCAGCACATCAGCGGCGAGTTCGACTTGACCACTAATGAGACTTTCCGTGATTTCAATCGTCAGCCACTCTCCTGAGCAGTTGGTGGCAGCGAGGATCGCTTGAGTCGATTCGACGAAATTTTTATGCAGCAGCTCCGCCGCTGATATGTTCACAGCCATAGGTGGTGGATTCAGACCCATGTTGCGCCATGCCTGAATCTGTTCGCAGGCGCTCCGCAATACCCACTGGCCGATTGGGAATACCAGGCCCACATCTTCCGCCAATGCAAGAAAATGGATCGGTGAGACCAGCTCCTGCTTCTCTTTGTGCCAGCGCAGCAAAGCCTCAATGCCGATCAGCTTCTTCGTGTGCAGTTCATACTGGGGTTGAAACAGTAAAATAAAATCGTCCCCCTCGACTGCGCTTTGCAGTGCGGCGATCGTGTTCAAGCGTTCTTGCACCAAGACTGTCATGCTGGGATCGTAGAGTTGGTAGCTGTTTTGTGATACCCGTTTAGCTCGGTACATGGCGGTATCTGCGCACTGCAGCAGCAATTTGCCTTTTCTTCCGTCACTGGGGAAAAGACTGATACCGATGCTGACCGAGGGGTGGAGCCTCTTCCCCTGAATGATGACCATCTGACGCACCGAATCTATTATGTGATCGGCCACCGATGTGGCGTCATCCGGACGTCTGATATCCTCCAGCAGGATCACGAATTCATCTCCGCTCAGGCGGGAGACCACGTCTCCCTTGCGCACCGCCTGGAGCAGGCGCTTGGCGACGATTTCCAGAAGCATGTCGCCGGCATCATGGCCAAGGCTGTCGTTTACCTCCTTGAAGCGATCAAGATCGAGAAACAGCAGGGCGAGCATGGAGTGATTTCTTGTTGCCCGGGATACCGCTTGGTCCAACAGGCGGTTGAACATGAACCTGTTGGGTAATTGTGTCAGCGTGTCTTTTTCGGCAAGTTGCTGCAGCTGATGCTTGTTATCTTGCAGCTCATCCAGCAACTCCAGGTATTCGGTTATATCCCTGTAGGTGACGATAATACCGGTGTTGTTTTTACTGCCATCGGAGAGCGGGCTTGCCTGCAGTTCCATACGCAAGTCTTTGCCGTCAGTCTGGGGAATTTTATGGATCGTCTTCAATGGACTGTTATTGACGATAACTTCTTTTATCAGCGAGATGGGGGGAAGATTGTGGCGCTGAAAATCCCTTTCATTCATGCCATGACTGGACAGCGCGAGGTTACGCGCGGTCTGATTCTGTAAAACCAACTCTCTGTCCGTTGTGTAGACATACAGCGGGTCGGCTACACCATCGATGATGGATTGCAGGTTTGATTCATTGTTACGCAGTTTGCGCAGAAAGCTTTCGATCAATAGCCAGGCGAAGAGAACAATCAAGGTTACAATCACACCTGATAGCCAGAGTTTTTCCTTGAAATCCTTTTTGAGTTCCGAAAGCAGGTCCCTGCTTGCATGGATACGTGCAATGCCAATGGGACGGCCTGTCTGTTCATTCACCAGGGTTACTTCTGAAATGAAACAGTTGACGCAATTCAACACTCCCCTGGAGAGCTCCAGCAGGCTGTTACTGGACGTTTCAACGGCATCGTGCAATCTGATTTCGACACGCTGCACCAGGGGTCTCATGGAGGCGGGATCGCGCAACATGAGTATCGAATCCATTGCCTTTTCCAAGTCACCTGAGGTTGGTTGGGATTCACTGCTTAAGGGTTTCGACAAGATACCCGCCTGGGACTGGGCAAGCGCATTTGTGTGGGCATTGGCATGGGCGGTCAGCCTCGGTTCCAGGCCGTACTGCCAATATGCGGCTATGAGCAGGTTTAAGAGAATCGCTAAGATAATAAATACGACGGCAAGCATATGGCTATGGGTCAGCATATCTAGACTGACTCTTAGGCGTTTGCTGCTGTTCATGCAGGGGTCGGGTTATGCGCAAACTGCACAGCCATCCCCAGTGCAAGGAGATGAAGAGGGAGAGGGGGGCAGGAGAGTATCGATAGACCGGTTATGTCGGCGGTCATATCGTCGTGAACGCACTAACAACCCATTTGTGCAATTACAGGACTTGGACAACATAATTCCCTTTGGACATAAATTCACTCCACCTGGACAGATTGTCCTATGTCTGCGGATTTTTTACAAATCAATGAGTTTTATGGGATTTTTGATCATATTAACCCATTGGACTTGGCTGCGATACACTCGGATTCAACCAGGTGAAGCAGATCGGCAATGGATTCCGGCTGCACCCGTTCCCTCGGGCGTTCAATCGATCAGGAGAAATATCAGGGAGGCCAAGGTGGCCGCGACAGGTAGCGTCACGACCCAGGCCAGCATGATACGCACAAAGGTGGAGCGCTTGACGAACTCATAGCTGTAGAGCTTTTGCAGTGATTTCCGCTCCTTTTTAGACAGCTTTAGCTGACTGTCCGGTCTTTCCAGTTGCGCAAGAAGACGGCCTTTATCACTGAAGCTCGCGCGATCGAACTGGCTGATAAATGCCTCAGCCTGATCCTGGTCCCGATGCTGCCGCCTGAGGGTTTCCAGGAGGATGGCGTAATTTGTCTTCAGGATTTCGCGCAAGAAACCTATGCCGAATACCGCGCCGACCGCAGTGTGCGTGCTGCTCACCGGGAGGCCGAACTGGCTCGCCAGCAGAACCGTGATGGTGACCGAGGTGACGATACAAAATGCCCTGACCTGATCGAGTTCGGTGATCTCGCTGCCAATCGTGTTGATCAGGCGTCTCCCATAGAGTATCAAGCCAAGGGGAATGCCGATCGCGCCGACCAGTAAGCCCCAGTGGGAGATGTCGGTAGTTGATGTCTGTGCAGTGCCGGTGATTGCCTCCTTGATTGCGATAACAGGACCAATGGCGTTCGCCACATCATTGGATCCGTGGGCAAAACTCAGCAGTCCGGCGCCCAGCAAGAGCGGTATGTTGAACAGGCGATTGATCGCTGACTTGGTATTGGGGAGGAGGGCGGTACGCTGGACGATGCTGGGTTTTGTCACCATATAGACACCAAGGCCGATGGAAAAACCACATATCAAAGCGGTTGGCAAATCGACCCGCCAACTCGCCTTGAGCCCCTTGGTCATGAGATAGGTGGAAAAACTCCAGGCCATAAAACCAACCAGGAGCGGCAGTACCCGTCCCGCCGCCCGCGACATGTCGTCCTGGTAGGTGATGGTGCGTTTCACCAGATAGAGTAGCAGGGCGGCGATGAGTCCACCGAGAATCGGCGAGAAAAACCAACTGATTGTGATCGTGGCAAGGGTATCCCAGTTCACCAGGTCCAAGCCGCCGACCGTGATCCCAGCCCCCAGCACGCCACCCACGATGGTATGGGTTGTTGAGACGGGAGTACCCGTCAATGTGGCAATGTTTAGCCATAAAGCGGTGGCGATCAAGGCGGAAAACATGGCCCGGGTGACATTTTCGGCATCGCCGAATCGGTCGGTATCAACGATTCCCCTTTTGATGGTGCTGATTACCTCGTCCCCTGCAAGATAGGCGCCGGCGGCTTCGAATACGGCAGCGAACAACATGGCCCCGGTCAGGCCGATAACGGCGGATCCCACCAGGGGACCGATATTGTTGCCTGCGTCGTTGGCGCCGATGTTGAGGGCCAGATACCCCCCGAGAACGGCGGCCACAATCATAATTGCGCTGCTGTCGAGGCTGTTGTAGAGGTAGTGATAGATAAAACCGACCGCGGCCAGAAACAGCAGGGCAAGCAGATGATTCCCTCGACTGAAAGCACCGGTTGCGGATTTTGACATGATTCAGGCTGCCTGCAGTTCGACTCAGGCCATCAGAAATCAGGAGTTCTGCATACCGCGAATGAACTCATCGGATTGCTTGATCGATTGGTTCATCCGGTTGATCAGGGTGTCGATATCGGCCTTGAGATTGCCGAACTCTCCACGCAGGGAGCCAATCGCCTGTGCATTTAGATTGTGCTTTAGAAACAGCACATTATCACGAAAAGTGTTGAGAACGGGCTGCATGCTTTTCTCGGCTTTCTTCATCGAGCTGAGCATCGACTGATAGCGTTGCTTGGTCTGTTTGAGTTTTTTCGCGCTGGTCGCTTTGAGGCTCTTGTTCTCATACAGGTCCAATTCCTTCTGCCACTCTTCGAACAGATCCTCGGCCACCGATTCGACTTTGTCGATGCGTTCCGATACTTCCGCAGCCGCTGATTCGGAGGCCTCGAATTCGTGGTTGAGGCTGTCATAAGCCCGCTTCAAGTCGCTCTCTTCAAGACGGATCACCGATGCGAACTGGTCCAGTGCCGATTGGAACTGTTCCTGTGCCTCGGTTTGGGCATCACGCGCGGATTCCACCCGATCGACCATGATGTCCCGCTTATGAATACCAACCTTTTCCATGGTGCCGTAATAGACACTGGAACAACCGCTTACAAGCAGCATCAGTGCAGTCAAGCTGTAAAGGCGTAGTGAAAGCATGTGAACAATTCCCCATAGAATCTGTTAGATTGCACAATTCTGCCATAGAGTGATCGGCGATTGCGATACAGGATCAGTTATTACCCAAATTGCCTATTGTTGCCAAGGTCTCAGTGGGAATTGAATGTCACCATTTGTGAACTCTGTGGACCAAGGTGAAATCTGTGGCAGGGTATTCGAAATCTGCTATGGGCCGGATGATCTTCAAATCAAAACGGTACTGCCGGCAGTACGGTAATGGGTGTTGACATGTTGTATAGGCAAAATCTCCTCCTCGGAGCGCTGCTCATACTGTTGTCGGAGTTGATGTTTGCCTCGATGGGGGCATCCGTTAAGCATGTAACCCAAAGCCTGCCCAGCGACATGGCTGTCTTTATGCGTAACCTTTTCGGCCTGGCATTGCTGATGCCGCTGGTTTGGGGTAATGGATTGGTAAATTTGCGCACACAGATATTCCATCTCCACCTGTTGCGCTCGGTTGCCGGTGTTTCCGCGATGTACTGTTTTTTTTATGCCCTGGCCAATCTGCAGCTCGCTGACGGTATGCTGCTGAAAATGACCTCGCCGCTCTTCATGCCGCTGATTGCCTGGTTCTGGCTTGGCGAATCCATGCGGCAGAGGATACTGCTGGCAATCGCTATCGGATTTGTCGGTGTGATCCTGGTACTCAATCCAGAGGGTCAATTCAACCATGTTGCCCTGATCGGTCTCCTGGGCGGTGCGTTCGCCTCCCTGGCCAAGGTTACCCTGCGGCGTCTCGGACGCAGCGAGCCATCGTTGCGAGTTGTATTCTATTTTGCCCTGCTGAGTTCCATTATCTCGGCAGTACCGATGCTTTGGAGCTGGCAGCAGCCGACCCCGACTGAATGGGGTTGGTTGGCACTGATCGGCCTGATGGGCACACTCGGCCAGCTGATGCTGACCCGCGGTTATGCGATTGCGGCCGCAGCCACAGTGAGCCCTATGACCTATGCGTCCGTCCTCTTCGGTGCTGCCTACGGCTATCTGTTCTGGCAGGAGACCTTGACCGGCCAGTTTGTCCTGGGGGCATTGCTGATCGCCATTGCAGGCATCCTGGCGATAGGTTTCCGGGAACGCATCGACGAAACCCTGGTAGGCGATCCGACCCGGTCCTAGTTTGTTGCAAGCGCAGATGGACGCCAGTTACCGCAAACAACGGATATCGCTTTCAGCTTCGTATTGCCGGAAATCTAACGAAGGAAAGCAGAGACCAGGCTTCATGGAATCCCTGGGAAAATGGGTTGGCTGAGACGCATCAACGTTATTTTCGAAGTGAACTGTTTTTTTCCATGGAATTTCTGGTTTTCGCCATCAAGGCTGTTTCCAAGCAGACACTAGGTTAGAATGAGTCCATGTCGATGAATTGGTCTCAACTACTCTCCCACAAACGCTTGGGTTCGCGCGAATCCTCGACAGGCAGTACCACGCGGACTGACTTTCAGCGCGATCTGGACAGGATTGTCTTCTCCTCGGCGTTCAGGCGCATGCAGGACAAGACGCAGATCTTTCCACTCTCGAAAATCGACTATGTGCGCACCCGTCTGACCCATAGCCTGGAGTCTTCCAGCGTCGGACGCTCATTGGGAACCCTGGTAGGAGAGCAGATCATCTCCCGTCATGGTCTCGAGGAGAATGAAGCCTCCGATTTTGGCGATATCTGCGCCGCTGCCTGTCTGGCACACGATATTGGCAATCCACCGTTCGGTCATTCCGGTGAGGATGCCATTCGCCACTGGGCCGAGAACGGCACCTATGGTAGGCAGCGGGTTGCGGTTTTGCAGGATAGCCAGCGCGAGGATTTTCTCAACTTCGAAGGTAATTCCCAGGGCTTTCGTGTCTTGACCAGGTTGCAAAACAGGGACAATCTCGGTGGTTTGCAGCTTACCTGCGCGACACTTGCAGCATTTGCAAAATACCCTCGAGAATCCTATATAGGCAACGGGCGTTTTCAGGGTGTGAGTGCGAAAAAACCTGGCTTTACGGCAGAGGATCAGGGACTGTTCACAGAGGTGGCTGAGACGGTAGGTCTGATGCGTCGGGATCCGGTGTTGGCTATCTGGTATCGGCATCCCTTGGCCTTCCTGGTGGAGGCGGCTGACGATATCTGTTACCGGGTGATCGATATCGAGGACGGCTTTCGTCTTGGGCATCTGAGCTTTCAGCAGGCGATGGAGCTGTTTCTCGCGGTACTACCCGATTCACCGACACGGCTCAGACGCCTCGGTGGCATCGGCGGGGAGAAGGAGAAGATCGAGTTTCTACGCGCCAAGGTGATAAATCAGGCGATCAGCGAGATCCTGAGTTGCTTTCTCGACTATGAAGAGGAGATACTTGCCGGGCGCTTCGACCAGCCGCTGATGACCCAGATTCCCCATCGTGCCGGGATGGATCGCCTTATCGAGGTTGCCAATGAAAAAATCTATATCGCACCCGAGGTGATCGAGATAGAGACCGCCGGTTTTCAGGTAATCAGCGAACTGCTTGAGCGTTTCATTCCCATAGTCGACGATGTGGCGGCACATGGTGAACGCGCAAGGCCACGCAGTCAGATGATGATTCGTCTTATCCCGGAGCAGTTTATCGGTCCCCAGGCCATGCCCGCGAAGGACGATTACACACGGCTTTTGAGATTGACCGATTTTGTCTCAGGTATGACTGACTCATATGCGGTATCGCTGTATAAGAAAGTCACGGGCATCTCATTGCCGGGGTAGCGTAGTGGGCTTTCAATATGCGTTTTAAGAACCTAATCAAAACTCTGTTAAGAGGTCATATCGCGGGTGGTGTGATTACTTTTCTGCTCGTGATCGGCGTTGGTGAGGCGATTGTTGAATTGATGCGCATAAACCAGCTGGAACATCAGCGGATCGAGGTTGTTAACAGACTGGCAATGATGCGTGCGGAATTGGAAAGCGAAATCAATTCCACACTACACCTTACCAGGGGGCTGATCGCCTACGTAGCGATCAATCCGAATTTGGACAGTACTACTTTCGATCTGTTGTCCAGTGAAATCATCGCTGTCGGTCGCAATATTCGCAATATCGGTCTTGCCAAGGATAATGTAATCACTCATCTTTTTCCCCTTGCCGGGAATGAGGCCGCCCTGGGTCTGGAGTATGAAAAAAAGCCTGACCAATGGCCTGCCATCAAGCGTGCCATAGAGGTAGGCGGTACCACCGTTGCCGGTCCGGTCTCACTGGTTCAGGGAGGAGAGGCCTTTATTGCCCGCACTCCGATCTACACACGCGGCGGTCTGGGTGGCCACCTTGCCGATCATAAACCTGCCTACTGGGGCCTGGCCTCGATTGTCATCGATATCCCGACACTGTTTACGTCAGCAGGTATCGCAGCGGAAATGGACGGTATTCAGTATGCCTTGCGAGGCAAGGACTCCCTGGGTGAGGGGGGTGAAATGATATTTGGCGAAAACAGCCTGTTTCAGCAGGATTCGGTGGTCCAGTCGGTGCTGCTGCCCAATGGTTCCTGGCAGATCGGCGCATTGCCTGTTGGCGGCTGGCAGGTGAACAAGACGTGGTATTGGGTGATGCGGCTCAGCGGATGGTTGGTGGCGCTGCTGGTCGGGATACTAATTGCCGCCTTGTTAAGGGCGCGTTCCGCCAATAAACTGCTGGCGCTACATGACCATCTGACAGGACTGCCAAACCGTCGGCTGCTTGAAGACAGGGTTGAGACTGTTCTCGCGCGCAGTCAACGCAAGGGAATCAAGGCCGGCGTTTTCTATCTCGATTTGGATGGATTTAAAGAGATCAATGACAAGTATGGTCACAAGGTGGGTGACGGGCTCCTGCTTGAAGTGGCGAAACGTCTGCGTGCCAGCTCGCGCTCTTCTGATACTGTAGCCCGCATCGGTGGCGACGAGTTCATTGTCTTGGCCGATGAGATCAGAGACAGTAACGGATTGAAACAGATTTTTGACCACCTGTCGTCGAGCCTCGACGGCGTCGTCTATGTGGAAGGTCATCTGCTTGAAGTGAAAGTAAGTATCGGTTACGCGCAGTTCCCCGAAGATGGGCAGGATATGGACCAGCTGCTGAAGGCTGCGGATCATAAAATGTACCGCAACAAGCAGCGTGGTAAGGTCTATCGCATGGATTTCAACAAGTAGCTATACGCCGGATGGCCGCTGTATATCGTGATATGGCTTTTTGCTCCGCGGATACAGGTGACGGAAGGCAATGTCGGCCCGCTGATGCAGCTGCGGATCAATCATTGGAAGTTGGCAGTGAGAAGTCGACCTGGGTGCCTTCGCCAGGCTTGCTATGGATTCTCAGGCTGCCTCGATGCGCCTCCACGATGACCCGGCAGAGATAGAGTCCCAGACCGTATCCTCCGGTCTCGCGCTGCCGTGCCTTATCGACCCGGTAAAAGGGGTCTGTGAGGTGGGGCAGGTGCTCCAGCGGAATGCCTTCACCTTGATCCCTCACGCTGACATGCCATTGTTTATCAGCAATTCGGCTGTTGACCTCTACCGGGAGGGCGGACTCAGGGGTATGTCTCAAGGCGTTTTCCAACAGGTTTCTTATCAGCAGACGAATTCGAACGGCATCCAGGTCCATGGATAGGTTGTCACTGTCATGGAAGAGGTTGATGGTTGCGGCTGAGAAGTGTTGCTGAATGACGGCATCGATGAGTCGTCCCGGTGCCACTGGCTGCAGATCGAGTCTGGCATGCCGGTTGCCGAGGCGTTCCGTTTCCAGCAACTCCGCCAGTTCCTGCTCCAGCAACTGCAGATCCGCGATAATCCGCTCGCGCGGTTCGCTGGTCTGCAACAGCTCGGCATTCAGGCGTGCACGGGTAAGAGGCGATCGCAGCTCATGGCTGATGGCCAGCAGCAGTTGGCGTTTGGCTTCCATCATCGCCTCGATCTCAGCGGCCATGGTATTGATGCTATCGGCCAACTCCCCCAATTCATCCCTTCGATGGATGGTGATGCGGTGGTCAAGTTCGCCGGAACCGAATCTGGCCACACCCTTGCGTATGGTCTCTATTGGTTGAAACAGGCGCCTGACCAGATGATAGGTGAGTGCGATCAGCAGCAACACGGTTACAATAGTCACACCGAAGATCAGTGCCAGGGGGCCTTTTTCCAAACCCTCCCGTGTTATCAGCAGAATGGTGCTGTCGTCCGTTCGCAAGCGCAGAAGAAAGCGGTGATTATCGTGACTGAAGTGCACCAGGCGGCCATCCGCCAGGCGGTGGCTGTGGAAGGCCAGGCTCTCTAAATCGAGAATGTCGCCGCTGCTTGACCAGTGCAGATCCCTGGAATCGATTTGTATGTCTAGCTGCAGGCGCTGCGCCAGCTTTGCCGCGGCCCCGGTATCGGGTGGTGTACCTATCTCATTACTTAAATGGTCGAGATATTCCGTGAAATGCGGTGCGGCGAGGGATCGAAACTCACCCTGGATACCGTAACGGAATCCGCTTCGCACGGTGAGTGCGATCAATACACTGATACAGATGAAGAGAAGGATCAGGCGTCCGCTAAGACTGTGCCGTCTCTTCATGGATTGGGGCCCACCAGGCGGTATCCGGTTCCCCAGACTGTCTTGATATAGTCGAGGGGCTTCAGCTTTTGCCGCAGACGGCTTACCAGGATATCGACGGAGCGGGTGTAGAGATCAGCCTCGATGCCTTTTACTGCAGTGAGGATCTCATCCCGACTGTAGGCCTTGCCGGGATGTTGCACGAGCAGTGCCAACAGTCGGTACTCAAGGGTGGTTAGGTTGAGACTGCGCTCCTCGATAAACGCATCCTGTCGCAGCAGATCGAGTTTCAGGTCGCCGAGAATGATCTCCTCAGCCTGTCGCGGTTCTATCCGGCTGCGTTTCAGAATATTCTGTATCCTGGCCACCAGTTCCCTGGGTTCGAATGGTTTTGCAAGATAGTCATCGGCCCCCAGCTCGAGACCGACAACCCGGTCCATCACCTCACCCCGCGCAGTGAGCATAAGAATTGGCAGAGTGCTCTGTTTTCTGATGATTCTGCATACTTCGAAGCCATCCATCTCTGGCAACATGATATCGAGAATCACCAGGTCCGGCCTCGATCTTTCGATCTGTTGCAGCCCTTCCGATGGCAAGGTGACGGCTTCCAGCTCCATGTCGTAACGGGTAAAGTACTCTTTCAGCGGTGCGGCCAGGGCCTGGTCGTCGTCAATCAACAAGATGCGGTGCATCGCTATTCCCAGAGGGTTGCAAAATCAGGTATGCCCCCCCAGAAGGGGAGGCGAGGCTAGCTACTCCTGTGTCACGGCTTCTTCATCGCCGCAGGCGAATCTGCAGTGGCGATGCTCGCGATGGTGTCTGATCATCGATTGTAGTTTATCCCGTTGGCTTTGATCGAGATTATCGCTGAAATCAGCAAATGCATCGATGATATCGGTGCTGAGGCTGGCCAATTGGGCCTGTTTCTGCAGCAGCAATGCACGTGCGCGTTCACGGTCAAACTGCTGGTTTTCAAGCAGCTCGACGGCCTGATCAACATAGCTCGCCCTGTCGCGTTTCAGTTCGTTGACACTGAGCACGACCTGCTCCTTGAGCTGGACCAGATGGTGTTGCTGCGTATCGTCGAGTTCGAGCTGTTTACCGAGGCGCTCGGTGATCCAGCCGATCCGTCCCTCAGGACCTGCACAGTAGCCTTTGTAGCGTGCGATGGCCACGCCGCTGATCAACAGCGCGAGCAATACGACGAATGAAATACTCAGGGTCTTTCCCATGGTGATCTCCTTGCATGAACAGTGGCAATGTCGGACTGGTTGTCCTTGATCGAAAGTCTGAACCGTTGCAGGAAGAAGATCCTCTCAGGGGTGTATCTACTTGTAACAAGTTGTAACCGGGATTGGTTTGAGGGCAAAACCCAAGTTGAACAGCATTTCAATTGAGAGTGAATATTTTAAATAAATACAGCAACATATGTGCAAAATATAATTTATTATTGAATAGTCGCCAATGAAAAGCACCAGCTTATAGGCACGGCGATTACAGTGTGGCGCTATGCGGCCGACAATATGTACGTTGAACTCAACATAGCGAAAACCTGGGTATAGGATTAAATTTCCTAAACAGGTGCTTGGGGCTAACCTCGGCGCTCTAACTGAAGATCCGTTTGGTACATGCCTGATCGATGCAGGAAGCACCGACTCTGTTTGAATACGTTCATCTGGAGGTGTACTTGTTATCATCAGTAGCATCAATTATCCGCTACAGTCTTGTCTTACTGCTGGTGGCTTGGGTTGCTCTTGCCCAATCTGCTCCGGAGACCGGTAGGAAATACCGTCTGTTTATCCTCGATTCCCAACAGGGAAGCCCGTATAGCGACGTTCGAAAATCGATGTTGGACTCCCTGAGAGAGTATGGATACATCGAGGGAGAAAACCTTCAACTGGTTTTCCGCACTGCGGGTAACGATATCGACAAGGGCAAGGCAGTTCTGTCTTCCCAGACCACAAAAAATCATGACGTTTACTACATGGGAGGTACGGTAGCCACCGTTGCCGCCAAACAGGTACTTTACGGAAAATCGGTGCCGGTGGTTTTCGCTTCTCCGACTGATCCGGTGGGAATTGGCGTGATCGATGCGTTCAATACACCACCAAAAGGAAATTTTACCGGTGTCAGTTATCCGGTGCCTGTCAATTCAAGATTTCGTTTTATCCGTGAACTGATGCCGCAGGCAAGGCGGATCGGCTTGATCTATGCCGATATGCCGCAATCCCACAGCTACAATGCCTGGATCAAACAGATGCTCGAAAATGATCCCTATTTTGAGGGTCTGGAGGTAAGTTTTCGCCAGGTGCCCCTGATCAAGGGAGAGGACGGCGACAGACGCATGGCCGAGATGGCGGTGCCTCTGATCAAGGAGCTGGATAGTGAGGTGGACCTGTTTATCAAGCCCAATGACCAATTGGGTTCGCGGCAACACTTTGCGCAAACGGTCTATGCGCATGCAAGCAAACCACTGATCGGTATCGTTAAGAACGATGTTATGCAGGACTGGGGTGCAATGGCTGTTATCTATCCCTCCCATGACAGCATGGGACAGCAGGCGGCTGTTATGGTACGTGATCTTTTCGAAGGCAAATCGATCAAGGAGATTACTCCTCAATGGCCGGCACGATTTGGCTATGCAGTAGATTTAACCAAGGCCAAACGATTCGGTATCACGATACCAGTGGGCTTACTGCAATTGGCTGGTGAGAACATACGTTTATGAATCTCTTACGGTGAGAATTCCGAAGGCATTAGTCAATGAGACTTAACGGCAAAATCTTGCTCATCACTATCGGTACCCTTGCCCTCACACTGCTTGTCAGCTCTGCCGTAAATGTCATGAATTTTCGCTCGAACTATACTGATGCCTTGTTGACCGGCAGTTTCGGTATCGGGCACAGCATTGTAAGTGTGCTCAACGAACTCTTGGGCTTGGGACTGCCGCTTGAGTCGCTTTCCGGGATGGATAGAAAGCTCGAGGAAGTTGCCGCTAAAAATCCGCACATAAAATATGCCGGTGTTACTGACATGAAAGGCTTGGTCCTGTTTCACAGCGATCAAACACTGATTGGCAAGAAATTTGAGGACAATGTAACTCTGAACACCCTATCCACCAGGGAGCCCCTGTGGCAGATCTATCACCGATTCGACGGAAATAGCTATTATGATGTGGCTATACCTGTAATTCACGATAGCCAAAAGCAGGGTATAGTCCGCCTCGGTTTCTCCACGGAAGAGATCGAGGAAAAGGTAATGCAGGCAATCAGACAGATACTTGTCAATTTCCTCTTTACATTTGCCTTGATCGCATTGCTTCTCAATTTGTTTCTACGTAAAAAACTTATCGAGCCGGTAAAACAGCTATCCGAGTATGCAACATCCATCGCCGATGGTCGCTTTGAAGCGCCGGTTAAGATCCGCAGCAGGGATGAGGTTGGTAAACTTTCTCATGCGTTACAGGAAATGGGAGGTACGATCAAGAGACAAATCGATACCATGAGACGTTCAGGTGTCGAGCTGGAAGAGAAAGTGGAGGCACGCACGAGAGAGCTTGCGAATGCCAACAGCACATTGCAGGCCAGTAACAACAACCTGAAAATGACGCTGGAAAGGGAGAAAAAGCTTTCGGAGGCGCTGCGATTCAGCGAGGAACGCTTCAGGATGCTGTTCGAGGCGAACAAAGCGGTAATGCTGACAATTGATCCTACAACGGGTTCGATAATCGCGGCAAATAGAGCGGCAGTCGAGTATTACGGTTACTCAATGAACCAACTCCTGCGTATGAGTATCAGTGATATCAACACTCTCTCCAAGGAGGAGGTTGCTGTTGAGATGGAAAGGGCGAAAAACGAAGAGCGCAATCATTTTGTTTTTCGCCACGCCCTGGCTTCCGGGGAGATCAGGGATGTAGAAGTACATTCCGGTCCATTCACCTGGGACGGCGAGCAGGTTCTCTACTCGATTATTCACGATATTACGGATAGGAAAAAGGCCGAAGCGGAGCTTGAGCACATTGCACACTATGATCCGCTCACAGGTTTACCGAATCGTCGTTTGAAAACAGACAGATTGCGCCAGGCTATCGCCCACAGTAAGCGAAATGGAACCAGTGTTGGTGTCTGTTACCTTGATCTTGATGGTTTTAAACCAATAAATGATCGCTTTGGTCATGACTCCGGCGATCAGATTTTGATCGAGGTTGCGAAACGATTGCAAAATGTTTTGCGCGAGGAGGATACGGTATCGCGTATAGGCGGGGATGAGTTCGTATTGATACTCACCAACCTGACAAACCTGGAAGAGTGTATTCTCGTCCTGGATAGAATATTGGAGATAATAACAGATCCCATTCAGCTGGATGATACCTCCCTGGTGGTGAGCGCTAGTATTGGCCTCACGCTCTATCCCGAGGATGAAGTGGACGCGGATATCCTGTTGCGTCATGCGGATCAGGCCATGTACTGGGCAAAAGAGGCAGGGAAGAACTGTTACCATCTGTTCGATCCGCAGCATGACAAACGGATCAAGGCGAATCGTGAAAACTTCGAATTGCTGAAAAATGCTTTGGCTGACAACCAATTCATCCTCTACTTTCAACCAAAGGTTGATATGTATAGCTGTGATGTCATCGGTGTCGAGGCACTGATCCGGTGGCTGCATCCGGAATCAGGAATCACCTCTCCGGGCGATTTTCTGTCACTGCTCACAAAGACCGATTTAGAAATAGAATTGGGCCAGTGGGTTATCGATCATGCGCTGCAGCAGCTCAGTAAATGGCGAAAGATGGGACTTCAGCTCCCGATCAGCGTCAATATAAGTGCCCACCATTTGCAATATCCCGGATTTTCCGATCATTTGCGGAAACTGTTTAAAAAATACATGGACGTAACGCCAGATATGCTGGAACTGGAGATACTCGAAACTGCATCGATCGAGGATACCAATGTCATTTACCATACTTTGACCGACTGCCGGGAAATGGGTATTAAGATCTCATTGGATGATTTCGGTACCGGCTACTCTTCACTTGCCTATTTCCATCGGCTTCCGGTGGATATACTCAAGATCGATCAGAATTTCGTGCAGGACATGCTGGACGATCCACAGGATCTGACCATTGTTGACAGTGTCGTCCGACTCGCTCACGCTTTCAAACACCCGGTAATCGCGGAAGGTGTCGAGTCTATCGAACACGCCTCTGCACTTCTTCAACTGGGCTGTAGACTTGGTCAGGGCTATGGTATTGCTAAGCCAATGCCTGCTGAACGGCTACCCCACTGGCTAAGGGAGTGGGAAGGTAACAAGCCGTGGCGAGGTCTGAAGGATAGAGTGACGCAAAATCATCATATAGATATTGAAGTGGCGCTTTCCAGTCATCGCAAATGGGTGGATAATTTGATCGGATACATCACCCAGGAAAAGGAGTTTGTGCATGGTTTCCTGGACAGCAAGCACTGTAATTTCAACTATTGGTTTAATGGTCTTGGGTTTATACAGTATGGTAACTTACCTCAATACAGTGAAATAAACAGATTGCATGAACAGATCCATGCACTCGGATACAAGTTGATAAGTATAAAAAATATGGGTAACAAAACGGAAATCAGGAAGCGCCTTACAGAGCTTGAGAACCTATGTTCGCAATTCGTCGGGCTGATGCAGGGATTGAGTGAAAATCAGTCCGATCTATCCGAAGAGAAAAACAGATATCCTATGATGGTGCAGAACAGAACTTCAAACTGAGTCACGAGTGGATTTGCCTGTCGTGGATAATGAAAGACGCTTCAGCGGTATCGCCCGTCTCTATGGTGATAAGGAGCTGGCCCGATTTGAGCGCGCCCATGTTGCCGTTATCGGCGTTGGCGGCGTGGGTTCATGGGCGGTGGAAGCACTCGCCCGCAGTGGTATAGGAAAGCTTACCCTCTATGACATGGATCATGTTGCAGAGTCCAATGTAAACAGGCAGCTGCATGCCCATGAGGGTAATTTTGGCAAGTCCAAGGTGTTGGCGCTGAAACAACGGGTATTGGCGATCAATCCAGGCTGCCAGGTCAATGCACTCGAGCAGTTCATAGAGATAGAGACAGTGCAAATGATCGCTGAGGAAGATTTTGATTATGTGATCGACTGCATCGACAGCTATCGCAATAAAGCCGCCTTGATTGCGTTCTGCCGCAGAAACAAAATCCCGCTTGTTACAGTTGGCGGAGCAGGGGGGCAAAGCGACCCGACAAAGATCCAATTAGCTGACTTGAGCCGCAGTGAACAGGACCCGCTTCTTTCCAAGTGTCGTAAATTACTCCGCAAGGAGTATGCGTTTCCATCAAATAGCAAGCGACGGTTCGACGTTCCATGCGTCTATTCGAAGGAGCAGCAGCGCTATCCCGGTGCCGAAGGAAGTGTCTGTCAGGAACGTCCCGAAGCTATCGAAAGTACGTTGAACTGTGGCGGTTACGGTTCTGTAATGACCGTTACCGCTTGTTTCGGCCTGGTTGCGGTCTCCCATGTACTCAAACGTCTCTCCTCTACTTGACCGCCAGGGCAACGGTATAGCTCTTACCCTGTTTTAATTTTTTGTAGTTGCCGAAAATTTCATGCAGATTGCGCTTCATATATTGTCGTAAGCCGTTGATGGTTACGAGATAGAGTTTACCCTCTGGAGTGAGGCGCTGTTTTGCATCATGCAAAATCAGAGAGAGCATCTCCTTACCCACTTTGGCAGGTATATTTGATGCGATCACATCGAAACGCAGGCTAGGATCGATATGATCGAAACCGTTGCTGAGAATGGCTCTTGCATTCCGCAGCCGATTACGCTCCGCATTGGCATTGCTGTATTCGACGGCCATGAAATCCTTATCGACCATCAATGTCTGGCCCTGCGGAGACCGTCGCGCCATAAAGAGACCGATAGGGCCATAGCCGCAACCCAGGTCGAGGCAGTTGTCGGTTCGGGTGACCTGCAGATACTCCACCAGAAGCCGGGTACCCTCATCGATTTCGCGTGGCGAAAAGATGCCCCAGGTGGTATGAAACAGCAGATGCTCACCGCCCAGTTGATCCTTAAAGACAACGTCTTGCCGGAGTTTGTCTAATTTCTCTTTCGTCAGCATGGTGCCGGCATGTTACCCGTGGCAGGGCTTAAGTCAATCCCGGGCAGTCATATCAGCCATCGAGGTGCTGCTGAATCTGCTGCAGCATCGATTCCGCATCCAGGTAGTCAACAGCAACCGGGTACCTACCCTGTTCGATCTGCAACACCAGGCTGGGAAAACTACGTACCCCCATGCGCCGCGACCGGTCGATCTCCGAGTCAAGTATCTGTTGTGTTGAGCGGTGATTGAGCAAATCGATAAACTGCTGTTTATTCAGGCCAATTTCCAGCGCTAATTCAGTAAGCGTGGCGTCGTCCGAGGGATTTCTCGCCTGCACATAGTAGGCTTGCTGAATAGCCAGAATCATCCTCAATTCAGCGGCGGGTTCCAGGGTTTTGGCAGCGATGACCGCGCGGCAGGCCGGGTATGTCGACCTTCTGGGTGTGTTGCGTGACCAGAAGTCGAAATTAAAATGTGTGTTGGGTATTCTCTCCTCTATCTCGCGCCATGTGGCCTGTATGCTGTTACGCATCGTTTCAGGCATTGGTGACGAGCTGTCAGTTGCCAAACCTCCCAGAAGTCGACTGCATGAGATCACGCTGGGTAGGCGTGACAGGAACTCCTCGAGTGTCGGCCGGAAACCCCAACACCAACTGCACATAGGATCATGAATATAAAAAAGATGAAGCATGCTCTGCGTCTGTTTTGCGCGGTAAGCAGATGTGATATAAGAGTATAACCGATTCGAGATCTCTCACTGCAGATAGATTAACACGGCATTCGGAAGGTATTTGCAAGCTCTCCTGATTGCAAGATTGAGGTTCATTTGAAGTTTGCGCTGCTTGGTAAAATAGCTTTCTGGTTGATAGTTATCGGTGCACTTGCACTGTTGACGCCGCAACCCGCCTGGCCCGAGTGGTTGGCACGTATGATTTTGTCAGCCGGTATTGCCCTGGGGCTCACTACCCTCGGTGTCTCGTTATGGCGGAAACGCGACGGAGACCAATGAGTTAAATTCGGGCCGTCTGGATTCGTGTTACAGGCCTTATTACACAGCCGACACCCGAGAGCACTCAGCTATCTGCCCGAATTTGATTTTCGACATTATTTAACAGAGCGATGATTTCGTTGGAAAGCGGTTCGATCTCGTTGTAGAGTTGCTCGGCTCTTTCCGTGTTTCCACTCTCCCTCTCATTGACTATCGCTTTTATCAGTGCATGCAGTTGCTTGTGCGGGTGTTCAATGGCGTGGATTTCAGCGATATCGCTGTAACGGTTGAGTGCTTCTGAGTAGTACCATTTACCGAGTGCGCAGTCATGATGTGAAACAGCTTCCTCCCGGGTAAGGGATTGCTTACCGTCCAGAAACGAGCGCACTCTGGCCTTCCAGGCTAGATGCGCGGACTTGGCGGAACTGAAATCGAAACCGCTATCACCGGAAAATTTAAACTGCTGGACAACATGTTGCAGTTCAGAGGCAAGCGTGCCTAAATCGTCGGCCGTGTCAGATGTGTCTTTGGCCCTTTGCGAGGTCTGCTTGCTGTTGTCATTGATACTGGTAATGTTGCGATTGATCTCGTCGGCTACAGAGCACTGCTCCTCCGCCGCGGTGGCAATTTGAGTGTTCATGTCATTAATGGTGTCAATTGCTTTGCTGATTTCGCTAAGTGAATTCAATGTATCCGTTGCCTGCAATACACCGTTTTCCACTTTCTCTCTACCGGCGGCCATAACCGACACAGCCTGCTGTGTACCGTCCTGCAGCGCCTGAATCATCGATTCGATTTCACCCGTCGATTGATGTGTGCGATTGGCGAGGCTACGCACTTCATCGGCTACTACCGCGAAACCACGACCCTGTTCACCCGCTCTTGCCGCTTCGATGGCGGCGTTGAGTGCGAGAAGATTGGTCTGTTCAGCTATGCTTTTGATTACGTCCAGCACAGAGCCTATGCGTACACTCTCCTCTTCCACGCCGAGAATGGATTGTTCAGCAAGTTCCACTTGCTGCGCCAGATCCTGAATCGCCTCCGCAGTCTGTTTGACTACCTTGCAGCCGGTCGCCGCCTCTGCAGAAGCACCTTTGGTTGCCTGTTCGGCTACTGATGCGTTTTTCGCGACATCCGAGATGCAGGCAGCCATTTGGTTCATTGCTGTCGCAACCTGGTGTGTCTCTTTTTCCTGATGCAGAATGCGATGGCTGATCTGTCCCGTATTCTCCGACGTTTGTGCAACCGCTCGAATCACGGATTCCGTAGAGTGTGCCGTCTGCTGTATCAGTTTGCGGATCTTGGCGACAAACTGATTGAAGCTTTCAGCCAGGAGCCCAAGTTCATCATTTCCCTTTTTATCCAGTTGCCTCATTAGGTCGCCGTCTCCATTTGCAATATCCTGCATGGTGTTAACCGCATCCTGAATTGGGTTGAAGATGAGTCTGGTGATCAACCAGCTTATGAGTAATCCAACGACAAGGCCGAAAGCCAAAAGGCTGATGACAAGTCCGGTAGTGGAACTTGTGTCATTGATCAGTCCCTGGCTGGTATCGTTAATCGTTGACTCATGATGATTTACGAGTTGATTGGCTCTGTTATCGATTTTTTCAAGCAGCAGTGTGAACTGGCTGCGGACCATCCATGCATCACTGCGCCACTGTTCACTGCCATGTATTGCTTGCAGTTTTTTGTAGTGCTGTTTAAACAGTGCCAGATTTTCAATAAACTGTTCTATGGAGTCGGCCTGATCCAATGTCAAAAGTTCATCATTTGATTCAAGTTTCGCAAGTACGGTTTCAGCCCTTTCCAAGTAGAGATTCAAGTCACTCAGGTTGGAGTTGTTACGAAACGCCAGGTATCCGCGGATACCGTTCATGATGTTGCTCCAGGCATACCTCAGTTCGGTAAGGTGGCTCAGGATCTGCTTTCGTTCCGCGTCTGCATCCTCTTCCATTTCGGATATGATCATCTGAGATGTAAGTTGTAACTGATTGCGGCTGATTGGGTTGATATGTTGGTTGGCATAGGCTATGCCCGGAAAGTTACCCTCATTTGTTGCGGTCTGTTCAAGCAGGGCTTCGACGGCCTGTTCAAACTCCTTTAAATCCATATCCAATTGTTTTAGCAGTTGTGATGAGTGGGTGTCCTCAAGCTCGACACTCTTTGTGATCAGTGACTGCAGGATATATTCGGTGTGTTTTTTTTGCCTGGTATAGTTTTCCAGTAACGCCTTTTCCCTGGTTAAAAGATAGAAACCCAGCGATCCTGTTGATTGCTTTAAACTGTTGACGAGGTCTTTCGTCAGTATCAGGCGGGGTTGGCTAAGGTGAACCACCTTGTTCACGCTTTGTTCCACATTCGCCAGGCTGATGAGAGTGAAGATGGACGAGATGGTTAGTACACACAGAATGAGGCCGAAACCGAACCACTGCTTTGTGCGAATCGATACGTTGTGCATCATTGACATGATCGTTTCCCTGATATGGATGTTCCATATCCGTTTCCCTTGCGTCGTTTTTAATTATTCTTGCAAGTGCTGTAATACTTGGCCCACAAGCCACCCGTGAACGATTAGTTAGAAATATCCAGGGATTATGAATGGCCTGCTCTCGCAAATCCCAGCTTCCTTCTTTCTGCAGGACATATCGTCTTGGATGTGTAAAACTTTAGCTCGACGCGGAACTTGCGGAAACTGTTTGATTGCCGGTTGTGGAATTGAAAATACTATTTAAATCATAAAGATACAGAGAATTTTCAGGTAGCATGTGATGCCGTCATGAGGAACGCCGTTCCGTAAATGACCCTCTCGGTTGCTTGATTCAAACGCCTCCTCATGGTGACACTGACGTTTTTGAAACACTTTAAACGACTTATGTGTTTGAGTTACATCGGGATATTCACATCGGTAACTCTTACTATGTCCAGCACGGTGGGTGCCGGTTGGCTTGAGGCAGTCGACCCGGCTGTTCCTGCTCCTAGCCTGATGCTCAGGGATTTGGCCGGTGACAGTTACAATCTTAGCGACTTCAAAGGTAAGACCGTCCTGGTCAACTTCTGGACCACTTGGTGTCCTCCATGCATTGAAGAGATGCCGTCACTGATCAGCTTGAACAGGGATATGGAAGAGAGTGAGTTTGTCATTCTTGCAGTCAATGTCGAGGAGAACAGGCGGCGTGTCGGCAACATCGCAAGACGTCTGAAACTGACCTTTCCGGTGCTGCTCGACCAAAGGCGTGATGCGGGAAATGCCTGGGATGTCAAAGTCTTTCCAAGCAGTTTTCTTGTCGATGCCAAAGGCTGGCTACGCTACCGAGCGATAGGTCCGGTCGTGTGGGATAGTGACGAGGTCGGTTCGACTATTCTTCGCCTGACGAACGAATAGGTGTGATTCTCGATCGATAGCCAGATTGAATGTCGCAACGGTGTTTAGCAGCATAACCTAAAACACGGCCATGCCTTGCCCAGGGTTGGGACAGGTCCGTTGCCGCGCCGACTAAATATGAACTGGATCACACCTTTTCATATGACCGGCAATCAACTTCCCATCGACACTTTTCTCTTAAGTCACTTTTAAGTTTGCTTTGCTATTTATTTGGACAACATGCCCAAATTTGGCGAACAAATTGTCGTCCTATTCTTTGTAATAAAAATAAAAAACAACTGCAAACACAATAACAAAGAGCATAAATATCTGGTCATAAGTTAGGTTTTGGGCAGTGGGATGAATACACCCAATTTTTCATTGGGGTGTCGTCCTCTAAACCACAGAACATATAGCTGCGTGGAGGTGTAAAGGTATGAAGCTCAATCAATTTCATATAAGAAAATCTCATCGTATTGCAGCATCCGCGATTATCTTCATTTTCACGTTGGCTTTAGCCATGGGCGGTGCCTGGGCTGGTAGTGACGATGAGGATGAGGAAGAGCAGGAATACAAGGGCGATAAGTACAGCAGTGAAGAGAGAGAGCGCAAGAAAGAGAAGGAAAAAGAGAGAGAGAAGGAGAAGGAGGAGGATAGGGAGAAATCCGAAGACGATGAGATCGCCGAGGGTGGTGAGGGTCTGGTACTGCAGCCGAAGAACAACTTCAATATCATGATGAACTATGAGCTCGGTATGCACTGTACCGGTTTCGAGTTCGCCTACTGTTGTGTCTTGCCTCCCTATAATTCAATCCTCGCGCAGGTCGTGAAGACGCAGCAGAGCACCAGGGGTGAACAGGCATTTGCCCGCCTTCTGGAGGGGGATCCCAATGTAGGACTCGATGCCTTGGGTCGCCAGACCGTTTTGCGGGATCATGATCTCGATGAGGATGGCAACTTCCAGAAATATGTACTCGAGTATTGGCATGAGGCTCAACCTCGCGAAACACGCGCCAAGGTGGTGCCCCAGACCTCGCGGCTGATCAGTGCCACCGAGGGCAACTCACTGTTGATGTGGAACACGATCGCCGATTCCGCTGTGGTCGATGCATCCGGTGCCTTCGTGCTTTCTGGAGAGGGTGGAAATCCACGCCTCTACGAAGGACCTGGCGGGGCGAATGTCAAAGGTGTGATGCTCGGTGACGGAGACTTCAACGATCCCACCGACGACTATTGGAATGCGGTTTGGAATCACCTCTATATCTATGCCGATCTGGAGGGCACCAACCCTAACGATACATCGCTTGAGGGTGAGAAAATCCGCCTCGGCGTAAGCGGCCATATCGAGTATCCAGACGATTGCGGCGCCGGTCTGCAGCCGATGGGGCCGGTCTCTCACCCGGACGGAATCCCGTCCAATCCGGCAGTACTGAACAACTGTGGCGGTGCAGCCAATGGTAATGTCCTGACCTTCTCCGGCGATCACGGCACCGTGGTCTACACCCAGATGAAGGTACTGGAGAACCTGCCGATCACCCTGACCTCGCCGCGGATCTGGGAGGCCCTGGGACTGCCGCTGACGCCTTTCGAGGATTCAATCAACTTCTTTGCCGATCCCGGTGCGATGTTTGAGGATAGCGTACGTCCCTTCGTGGCCATGAAGGCCAGGCTGCGCCACTATGATGAAACTGCCTATGGCGGTATGGGTGAACCGGTGTTGCAGGATGGCGTGCCGGTGGAGGGTTTCGGTACAGCGCCGATCGATATTCCCAACTGCGAGCGTTGCCACTCCGAGGTGGATACCACCAACTCACCCCACAAGACCGGTGACGAGGTCTGGTCGATGGTCCAGCAGGAGTATGATTTCTGGATGAGCTACTACGGCCTCGGCGCGGGTGATTCCGATTGGTACCCGAGACTCAAGAGTGCGGCAATCAGTATCCTCGGCCTGCATGACATGAATCACGGCACCGGCTTTCTGGATAACTATCCGGCCTGTACCACACCCGCGGAGTGCGATGCCTATGCCGCAGACTTGGCGGCGGAAAACGGGCGCCCGGTTTTTGCCCAGAGTACCCGGATCGGGGAGGCGACCGTACTTTGCCAGCGCTGTCATGCGGACAATGTCATCGCCCAGGTCAAGTCGGCCACCTTCATGGATGATGACGGCACGGACAAGGTGATCTTGCCCATGTCCGAGGCGATTCATCAGACCCATCGGGGGGTTGGCGAGGGCGGTCCGATCGCCTTCACTGACAGCTTCGGACGATTCGGTGGTTGCCAGGGGTGTCATCCAGCCCACCGTTCCAATGGCGACATGGCGGGCTATCCGATCACGGAAGAGGGTGATAACTTTTATGCCGACACCGACAATCGACTGGGCGCTGGTGGCTGTTTCGTCGGACGCGATGTGCACTCCAATCCATTCAAGGATATCGATGGCGCCGGAACCCCGGAGCACCTGACCGCAATCGGCGAGTGGCTGAAAGTCAACGTCTCCCGCAACCAGGCAGGTCTCGCGGGCAGCGATCGCGACGACCGGGGCATCTGGTGTACCAACTGCCACAATCAGTTGAGTCAGGAGATCTGGAAGCGCGAAAACATGGTGAGCCTGATCAAAGGTGAGCCGGGTAAGGACAAAGAGGGCCTGGACGCGGTCAACATACGTGCACTGGGATCGCTGGGTGAGATCGCGGCAGCAGTCGGTGTCAGCCAGGAACAGGCCGAGAGTTGGCTCGATCCGAGAGATCCGACCATCTTTCCAACCGCCGACGGCGTGACCCGTGATGCGGAAGAGACCATGGGGATCTGGCGTCGTGACCCGGGACTCTGCGCTTTCCTGGGTGGTAGTGAAGATCCGGCAATCGATGCCAAGCTGGCGACTATCGAGGTGGCTGGTGATGTCGGTGCCTGTAGCACGGGAAGCGCCGCACCCGGCCCCGACTGTGATAACGACGGCAATGCGGATTTCCAGATCTGCGGTAGCTTCGATGGTGATAACGACTTCAGTGTCAATATCCTCACCCTCTGCACCACGGAGGATTGCGTGGCTGAGGCACAGGCGGGTCTGGGTGGATCGATGGCCGCCCCGGTTCCCTTCTCGGCGGCCACCGACGGACGTGACCACTGGCTCGCCGCGGGTGAACCCCATTGCGCCGACTGCCACACAGCACCCTATGTGGAGCCGAGCGGGCACCAGCCCGGCAATGACCACTCGCCGTTCAACTATCCGCGAAAGGCGGGTCTGATGCGCTACTCCCGAGGTCACCGGGACATCACCTGCCAGGGCTGCCATGAGTCGATCCACGGTCTCTACCCGGTAGCGCCGCACCTTGAACAGGGTCCTGGTGTCGACGGTGTCGACTCGACCAGCTATGCCCAGGCGGCCTATCTCAACAGTGATGACAGCCACGGTCCGCTGAAGTGCGGCTCCTGTCATATGTACAAGACCATGGCCGACAACCCGGATGCCCAGATACCCGCACGGGTCTGTGGACCGGGTGAGGATGGCGGTAACTGCGATGGCGGTGAAGGTCTGGCGTTCGACGGTGTTCCGATCACATCGGATTTCGATGCCGCAGTCAGCTGGGCCCATGTCTTTACCGACAATCACGATCCAACCGAGGACTTCTGTATCAGCTGTCACGACAACGAGAACGATGATGTCAGCCCGCGGGAAGGCGAGTGGTTGGAACACGCCATGAAAGGGCGGGTTTCGCGGAAGACCATGGACCAGGTTGAGATTGCCTTGCGCGGCGCGGTATTCGGTACCGACGATCCACGTAACGGCGTCTGTCAGGGTTGCCATGGTGATGAGTGGGACGAAGTGACCTGTGATGGAGAGGATGGCAGGGAGTGGAAACTTCACCTCTCGGAAGGCCGGGTGTCGGAGAGCGTATGGGAGCATGTATCCGAGGCGCGTACGACTTCGACCTGTGAGTGGTGACGTGCCGGATCATCCAGTCTGCCGTTTAGGCCGATAGACTGGCGCGATCGGGAGGGGAAACAACGCTGTTTCCCCTCCCGTTCAATCTGCCGCCATAACCACTTATTCGGATTGAGTAGAAGCGTCCAGCAGTTAGATCATCGATTATAAACCGCGGTCCCGCTTCATGGCTGAACAACCGCATACCAGGATGGGCGGGGCAGGTCGGAGGGAAAATGAAAAAAATTCTTCTAACACTAATGGCCGGCAGTCTGCTGGCAGCATCTGCCTGGGGAGATCCTGCCGCCGAGACTGCAACAGCCGATAGGAATATCCTGGCGAAGGTGGGTGACAGGATCATCACCTTTCCTCAATTGAATACCCAGTTAAACAGCACGGCTGTCGTCGGCCTCTCGACCCCCGCTCTGGGTACTCCCGAGCGTCGCAAGGTTATATTGACCCTGCTGGACAAGGCAATCAGCCTCAATCTGCTCTATCTGGATGCGATCGACAAGGGAAAGCTTGAGGATCCGGGCTACCGGCAAGACCTGAAAGAGTACACCGATGGCATGTTGGCAGGGCTCTATCGCAAGCACTATCTGAAAAAGAATATCGCTATCAGTGAAAGTGAGATCGCCGAATACATGAAGGATCACTTTGCAAAAGGGACAGTGTTGGACGACAAGATGCGACCGTTGATTGAGGCAAAGGTCAAGAAAGCGAAATACCTGGAGCATAAAAAGGGATTGCGCGCACATCTGCGTGACGGTATGGAGGTGAAGATAGCGGCCAAACACCTTGAGATCGAGGATGATGCACTGCGTAGCGATCGACAGGTGATTGCCGAATACGCCGGTACCGAAATGACCTGGGGCGAGAATAAAAAATACCTTACAACCTTAAACAACTCGATCGATCTCGATAGACGCCTGGCGACCCTCAACAAGCTCATAGACAACCGTTTGTTGGCGAAGCGCGGGCGCGAGTCCGGTCTGGACCGGAACCCCGCTTATCAATCGGCATTGGCGGAGTTCAGTGCCACACGACTGGTGAATCTGCATCGTCATCAATTGATGATTGGCATGGAACCGACGACGCAGGAGATCGAGGACTTTTTCGTTAAACATCGGCAGCGCATCACCTTCAATGCGCACCGCAAACTGCAGATGGTGGTGTTGGAGGATGAACGGACCGCGTTGGATATCATGGGGAAATTGGAGCGGGGCGAGCTCACCCTCTACCAGGCGGCGCGCGACCACTCCATCGATCCGAGGGCAAGACAGACCCTGGGCGACTTTGGCTGGGTTGAGGAAGGCACCGGCTTTCCCGCTTTGGATGAACTCGCCTTTGCCCTCGAGATCGGCGAACTGGGCGGACCGGTGGAGACTCCGGCGGGTTGGCATATAGTCCGTGCGACCGAACAAAGGGCCTCGAAATATACCGATATCGAAGATCCGGATACCCGGCAACAGAGTCGCCGGTTGCTGCTCAAGGAGCGTCTTGGCGACTATGTGGTGGCGTTGCGTAAACAGAACCATCCGGTGGTTGTCTATGAGGAGAACCTGAATCGCCTGCTCCAGGAGGAGGCGCAGTGGATCGCCGCCATGAGCAGGGAGATGGAGGGCCAACCGGAGCGCGCCCGTCTGATTCTGCAAGAGATGAAGGCGCTCGTGGAGTAGTCAGAGCCAGCCGCTACTGGCCAAAAAGCCATACAATCACGGGATTTTTGCGTTTATTTGCGGCTTGTTCTCCTTTTGATCAGTGGCCGTCGCTGAGGATGCGTGGCCAACGCTCATAGGTGGCGTCTTCCATCTCCGGGGTGATGGTGACCACATAGACGCGTCTTTCGTGTTCCCAGCGGGCCACCAGGCCCTGGATCCATTTCCCCGGGGTGACATCGAACCAGTGGCTGGCGCCCTCCATGTCCACCTCCATGAACTGGCTGACGTATAGCTTTACCGGGATCGGTCGCCAGCGGTCCCAGCGTCCGCCATAGATGGCATCGAGTCTGGCCCAGCCCCCCAATGGCAGCTTGCCGAGCTGATGTTTGCGCCGGCCCCAGGGCAGCAGGTCGGCGCCGCCATGCCTGTTCTTCACCGGCAGGCAGGCCGCGGCATTGGGGAATTTGGTACGGAACTCCTGGCCGTTTAGGGTGTAGTGGACGGCGGTGCACATAGCTGAACCCGACCATTAACCTTTGCCGGGGTGCTGCAGAATCGTCTCTCTGTGGCCAAACGGCTTCCATGCCGGAGCGATGACATTGGGCATTTTCGAGCGGCTCAGCAGGCGAATGGGGGCCAGGGTGAATTCACCGTAGCGCTGGTTGATGTGGTCCATGGCCTGGTTGAGACGATCCTGGCGCTGGTGGTCCGGCTCCAGGAAGTCGAACTGGTAGTCGGTCTGCCTGGGATCGAGGGCGGTGATCTGCACCTGGTGACAACCCTTGCCGGCCCAGTGGTTGTCGAGGAAGTCCTGGCACATGGCAACGATTGTCGGGCCGTGGTCGGTGGGCGGGTCGCATCGGTATTTGTGGGCGAGATAGCCCTCGTCGATACGCACCCCGATGTAGAAGTGGCTGGCACGGAAACGGTGCAGGCGCAGCCGGGTGGCCACCTTTTCCGCCATGTGCAGGAGAAAGGTTTCGACCACCTCCCGCTGGCGGGTATCGGGGGGCATCACCTTGCCGTGGCCGATCGACTTCGGCGCATCCACGTCTCTATGCACCGGCTCGGGATCGAGTCCCTGGGTCATCAGCCAGATACGCCGTCCCGGGTTGCCGAAGCGGCGCCCGATCTCACCAATGGGCAGACGGCGCATGTCGGCGCAGGTGTAGACACCCCGTTCCGCCAGGTAGCGGCCTATACCCTTGGCGATCCCGCATAGTTCGGTGACCGGCACTCTGGCGAGGGTTTGTTGTGCCGTGCCGGGGGGGATGATGGTCAGGCCGTTGGGTTTGTCGAGTTTGGCGGCGTACTTGGCGGTGGTCTTGTCACCACTGACCCCAACCGAGCAGAGTACGCCCCCGGAGGCCTCCAGCACCGTCTGTTTGACCTGCTGTGCGACCTGTTGCGGCGTACCGAGGAGGCGTTGGCAATGGGTGATATCGAGGAAGGCCTCATCGACGGAGAAGATCTCCATGTCCGGAGTGATGTTGGAGAGTGCCTCCATGATGCGGGTGGAGACCCGGGCATAGCGTTCCGGGTGGGCCGCCACCTGGACAAACCCGGGACAGATCCGCTGCGCCTCTTTCAGTCGCATACCGGTATGCACACCATAGGCGCGGGCCTCATAGGAACAGGTGATGATGCAGGTCCCCTGGGCACCGTTGGTGATACCGATGGGGCGTCCCTGTAACTCCGGATGGTCGATCTGTTCCACGCTGCAGAAGAAGGCGTTCATGTCCACCAGGATCATGGCGCGGGACCAGTGGGTGTGGGGGAGGGTGTCGTCGTGGAGCTTCCCATTCACTTGTATCGTCTCAGCTGGCATACCAACACTCCCTGAATCCGCACCCGTTTTGCCGCATAGATCATCGGGGGGACGTCGGGGTTTTCCGCGATCAGCTTGATACGCCCGCTCTTGAGGCGCCTGAGACGCTTCAGGGTGGCCTCCTGGTCGTCGATCAGGGCCACCACGATGGCGCCGTCGTCGGCGGTGTCGCAGCGCTCGATCACCGCCAGGTCGCCGTCGAGGATGCCGGCGTCGATCATGGAGTCCCCTTTTACCTGCAGGGCATAGCGGTTGGGGCCGAACAGGTCGTTCAGCTCGAGGCGGTCCTGGCCGGCGATGGCCTCGATGGGCTGGCCCGCTGCGATGCGGCCCAGCAGGGGCAGGCTGGTTTTCGAGAGCGCCTCCTCATCAACCAGCTCGATGCCGCGTTTGCGCCCGGTTATCAGACGAATCACTCCCGCCTCGGCAAGGGCCTGTACATGGCGATGGGCGGTGCCTTTGGAGCTGATGCCAATACCTTCGGCGATCTCAATCAGCGAAGGGGCATATCCCCGCTTTTTCAGGTAGCGACGGATAAAGGCCAGGGTCCGGTCCTGGGTGGGGGTCAGCATGTTGGTTCTCCAAATGTTTGGCCTGATGACTTAGATTATAGAACATTAAGAGAACTGTAAACGGGGGGATGAATGCTGAATTTTGAATGCTGGATTTTGGGTTGATGCGTGTGTTTGTGCGCCTACCCAAATCAAATGGGTGTGAGTGAAGCGAACACCAGAATTCATAATCCATAATTGGAAAATAAGCCCCTTTCTTTGAAATTGATCGAGTAACTCTCTACAATCCCATGATAAATAAAAGATATTTTGGGGATATAGTCATGCCAAACCGGGTTCTGCAGCGTCTTTCGCTAATTCTCGCTATTGTAATGCTGAGTGTGTGGGGAATCGTTCTGATCGTCGATCCCCATCTGATCGTCGGCTATTTCAGTGCCGAGCCGGTCAATCAGGCCTTTGCCGGTATGATGGGGGCAGCCCTGCTTGGATTGGCCTTTATCTCTTTGGCCGGTGTCACCCGTTGGATGGAGACGCCGCGGGCGCTGGGCATAGCCATGGCTATTTTGGTGGTGGAAACCGCCTATCTGATGCTGGGCTCCGGCCATATGTTGGTGACCATGCCCACGACCCTAAGTCTGGTGACCGCGGCTGCGGTGGCCTTCTTTCTACTCGTGGGTTGAAACGGCACCAGGGGCCCCCGGCCCCTGGCGATGGGGGCTTGCGTCAGAGAGTGGCTGACACTGTGGAGCCCCGGGCCTTCCTTGGCTTAGCATCCGATGCCATTAATAATATTTTCCTGTGATTAGTAAATTTTATTAAGCATGGGCTTAGGGTCATCTTTTTTTGTTTTAGGAACGCTGTTCACTAAATGAGCCTGAATATTTGAAGATAATCGTAGGGAATCTCCATAATTTGGTATATAATTCCCAATTATACACTCCAGCTGGGCTGATAAATCGAGATTTCGAACTACTCTAATAGGTAGGCCAGAGCAGGGATGGAACTGCGCGAACAGGATTAAGCATGTCTGTGCCATGGGTTGTTGACCCGCCTACAATTGATTGGCCAAGCATACATAACATGTAGCGTGGGGGATCTATGTCAAGTGCAATTAACCTGCTACTTGTCGAAGACGACGAAATGTTGGGCGATGGTATCCAGAACGTGTTGACGCGTCGCGGATTATCGATTGACTGGGTGCGCGACGGCCTTGCTGCCATGCAGTCGCTGAAGGCCACCCGGTATGATGTTCTGCTGCTCGATTTGAATATTCCGTGGCTCTCAGGTCTGGATGTCTTGGCGCGGCTACGATCGGAAGGAAATCAGATACCTGTACTTGTATTGACGGCACGCTCCGAGGTGGTCGATCGTGTTCAGGCGTTGGATGGCGGTGCTGACGACTATGTGGTCAAGCCTTTCGATATCGAGGAGTTGTGCGCGCGTATTCGAGCTCTCCACCGCCGGCATAGCGGCCAGGGAGAGGAGATTCTGCGGCACGGTGATTTGATTCTGGATCCTTCCGCACACACTGTGACAATACAGAATAATGAGGTCTCACTATCAGTGAAGGAGTTCGATATTCTCCAGAGTCTGATGGAGAACATGGGTCGGGTAATGTCGCGCCGAAAGCTCAGCGAGAAAGTATATTGTCTGGATGATGATGTCGAAAGCAATGCCATCGAAGTGCATATCCATCATCTGCGCAAAAAGCTGGGTGAGCACCCGATACGTACCGTGAGAGGTGTGGGCTACGTCATAGAAAAACCAACTGGTGCTGTGGCAAAACGATAGCTAGGCAAAGCCATGGGGCTCTTGCTGATAAAACATGAATAAACACATGTTTCTTTGAGCTGTTGACAGCCTATAGATAAAAAAACGCCGGCAGTAGACGAGCTGCTGTAGGTCATTTTGTATCGGTTATTTAGCATTCGCTGTTTTCTTGTCCCTGTTGCTGCACGCAATTATGCTGTTGCGAGAGGCGGTGCTAGTGTTGTTGCATGCAATAAAGTGCATTGCTGACTGACTAGTCGGGATTGCTGTTTCTTTAACAGTAGAGTGCACCTCCCTGTGTAGGAGCCATAGATGGTAGTACGTTCCATAAGCCAGCGTTTGCTTTTGATGCTGCTGATTTCGACACTTCTGTTGTGGGGTACAATTCTTTATTTCACCTGGTGGCGAACCAGTATTGATATTAATCGGGTCTACAATGAGGAGTTGGCCTTGGTTGCCCAGCTCCTGGCGGTTGCAACCGAGCACGAATCGGATGAGTTTGACCTGGACGAATATCAGGCCGATTTGAGTGCCTCAGGGTATGCCTTCCCTCTTTTATTTCAGGTCTGGTCCAATGAAAACAGATTGATGATTCGCGGACCGGAGGCACCTGATTTACCTTTGTCGAACTCTATCAAAGATGGCTATACCGATAACGAGATAAATGGTAATGGCTGGCGGGTCTATACCTTGAATCTTAAAGACGGGAGCTTCCGCGTTCAGGTTGCCCGCAGCCATCTGACAAGCCGAGAGCTAGTACGGGATTTTGTACTGGATGTGATCAAGCCGTTGTTGATCGCCTTGCCGCTGTCTGGAATTCTCTGGTTGGTCGTGCGCCAGGGTTTGCAGCCGCTGCGCGAGGTGACCCGACTGATCAGCGAGCGCGATTACAATCATCTCAACCCCGTACAACCGAGCCAAGTTCCTGAAGAGATCGCCGGCATGGTTGAGGAACTAAACGGACTGTTGGCGAGATTGAAAGAGGCCATCGATCGGAATAAGCGATTTACCGCTGATGTGGCACACGAACTACGTACGCCGATTGCCGGTATGCTAGTGCAGCTTCAGTCGGGTTCCGGCAGTGTTATGGATGCAGAGCGGAGACATAGTTTTGCATATATTCAAAAAGGATTGAACAGACTTAATCATGTTATAAACCAATTACTGGTTCTGGCATCAATCGAACCGGATAAGATTCGTTTTGATTTTGCCGTGTTTGATCTGGAGGCATTGGCACAAGAGGTGCTGTCAGATATATCGCCGCAGGCATTGAGTGAGGAGATCGAGATCGCGCTGGAGTGCAGCGGATCAGTTTTAATGGAGGGCAATCGGGAATTGATTGGCGTACTGCTGAGCAATTTGGTAAATAACGCCATTAAATTCACTCCCAGCAAGAGTCATGTCACGGTGAGGATTGAACGTAAGGAGGACGGCGTCTCCCTGGCTGTTGAGGACCAGGGGTGTGGAATTCCTGACGACAAGAAAAAATGGGTATTTGAACGTCTCAACCGCCTGCCCAGCAAAAGCGAAATGGGTATTGGATTGGGCCTGTCGATCGTCCAGGAGATTTGCGAACTTCATCAGGGAAGCATTGAACTAGATGACCCTGAGCAAGGAAATGGGCTAATTGTGAAGCTGTTTATACCCGATTTAAGTAAAATTTAATCTAAGCCTGCTAGTTTTCTCTATGACCGACCCCATGCATGGTCAAACAGTAATTTAACTCCATGAGCATCAAGACGTTTTCTACATGGTGATGTTTCTGGAGGGAGGCTGTTCGAGTGTGGAGTAGTGGCTTGATGCCCGCATTCCATGGGCTTGAGGATTGGTTGTGTCGGGTATTGCGGAATAGAGATATTTCGTTTCCGATTGATTAATTTACCCTTACCCGTATGTACTCCCCACGTGCGGGTTTTTTTTTGCCTCAATCATTCTGCTTTTCTAACGGATATAAGATTGTCGTAGGTCTGTTTGAGTACACGGGCCGAGTGTAGATCCTGATCCGATAGCTTGGCGATACCCTTCCCTTTGAACATGGACAACAGATGGAGCATTTTAGGGAACTCATGCAGCCGTGTTGCCATCTTGTCGACTTTTTCAATGAACTCTTTCGGTACATGTTTATTTATACCGATTATCATGGGAATGATGGGTTCAGAGGAGATAAGCACCTCCAGCTCACGGGCAATCTGAGTGTTCAATTCACTCGCGGTTTTGAAGGCGAAATCTGTGACCAGGGCGGCATCCGCTTTATTGAAAAACAGGTCAATTATCGCTGTGTTGATATCGGGTGCTGGTGTGGAAGTGGCGAAAAAGCGCTTGGCGGTCGGCAATCCCTCTTTCATGAGTGAAACGTTGAGAAACAGCAGGCCCAGGTTATTACCCAATGGGTGGGTAAAGCGCTTTCCCTTCAGCTGTTTCAAGTTACTGATTTTGTCCGATCGACGTGTCAAAAGAATAATTTTCTGTACTTTGCTTTCTCCAAATACTATCGAATAACGATGATTCTTGTTGGTCATATGATCGATGTCCAGATAGCTGAGTGTGTCAGCCAGGACCGCATCGAGCCTGTGTAGCTGCATCTCCTTGATGACAGTCTCAGCTGTATCAAAGTTGAAGAACTCTCCTTTTTTACCAATGTTTTTTATAAATTCGGTGAAAACCAATTCAGTTGCAATACTGGTATCGATGCGGTCGGTCGAATACATCAAGCGTGACATGATACCTATATAGGCGGTATCCCGTTCGTATGGATCGGTTGCAAAACTACTATGGCTAAACAGCAACGTTACCAGGATGATTACAATTTCGCGAGTTGATGAATCGAAATTGACCCCCGATATTTTCGTTGCTGATGGTTTCATTGTTCAGCAGTCCCGGGCAGTCGGGTTAGTGTTTTGTATTCGTCGACTAAACGGCGGCTTTCGTTCAACTGGCTCTGTTCGAGTTTTATAAATTTCTTAGCGCGAAACAGGGTTAGCAGGTGCTTGATTCGTCTGTTTTCATGGGCTCTGACGAGGAAATCGTCAACTCGTTGGTATATAGAGTCTGGGACATTTTTATTAATAGCGATAATCTGTGGGACCATATTTTTTGATGCTATGAGTACTTCAAGGTCCTGAAAAATCTGATTATTCAATTCGACCGCCAATTCAAAGGCGATATCCGAAACCAGCGCACAGTCGTTTTTTCCGAAAAAGAGGTTAACTACAGCAGTATTTGTATCGATCGTCGATTCGATGCCTGAAAAAAAACTCTCGAGACCGGGAAGCCTGCTTTTCCTCAACTCGACATCCAGGAATAGCCTGCCAAGGTAGTGCCCATTGGGTATGGAGATTGTTTTTTCCTGCAAATCCCTAAGGTTCCTGATATTGTCTTTTTTACGAGTCAGTAGATATATTTTTTGTTCGGCGCTAGAGCCGTAGATGAGTGTGTAAATATGTTCAGGGTCAATCAGATGTTCCAATTCAAAGTGATCGATAACATTGGTAAAAACAGCATCAACTCGGTTTTCGTACAAATCACTAATTAAATTGTTTCTATCGTCATAGATCTTGATCTCGGATTTCATATCCATCATGCCAAAGACATTTCTGATTATCATGTCAGTGGCAATCGTGGTATCCGTTACATTGGCGTCAAACAGTATTTTTGACATTCGGCCGAAATAGCCGATGCTTGGATTGTCTTTATATCGTTCGGGGAGAGAAGCGGTCTCAGCCACCGTCGCTGAAATAAAAAGACAAGTACTCAGCAATAAGAAAAAGACTGCACGATGCTTCATTGTATGCGGATGTGTCGTATCCTCAGATTGATTGGGTTTCTGTTGCTGCGGAGTTGATTTTGTAACTCATGTTATTTCCCTTTTTTTACGATGCGCGTCGATCGAAGTGATATTGGCCTTGTTGATCAACGCCGCGAGTTCATTGGGGCTCATCGGTTTGTAGAAGTAGTAACCCTGTATCAATTTGCAATCATGTTCTTTCAGCCATTCGACTTGAGCCAGATTTTCAACACCTTCCCCTATGGTTAGTATCTCAAGGTCGTGGGCCAGGGAGATGATGGAATTCGAAACCGCAACTGTTTTCCTATCATGCGGTATTCGATTGATAAACGATTTATCGATTTTTATAACATCGATGGGCAATTCAGTAAGATAATTGAGTGACGAAAAGCCAGTGCCGAAATCGTCCACTGCCAGGCCAAAGCCCATTCTTTTAAGCTGGTTCAATACTGGTAGATTCTTGCCTTCTTCGCTGACCAGGACATGTTCCGTGAATTCCAGTTGAATGTGATGTGGCGATACATCATGCTCGATGATTGATTTATGCAGGCGTTCTGCAAATTTAGCGTCGAGTAATTCGGTGCCCGATACATTTACAGAAACGGATATGTCAAAATCCCATGCCTTGATCTGTTGACAGACGTTATCGAAGACCCAATTACCGATCTCGCCAATCAGCCCTGCCTGTTCTGCGATTGGAATGAACTTGCCGGGCGGGATCAATCCCCGTTCCGTGTGCTTCCAGCGTAGCAGGGCTTCACAGTGGTGGATCTCATGGTTTTCCGAATTTACAAATGGTTGGTAGACCAGGAAAAGCCCGGTTGATGTGATTGCGTGCCTAAGCGAACTTTCAATGTCGAGAAAGTCACGAATATCGTGGTGCATCTCCTCGGAGAAGAATCGGTATGCGTTTTTACCGCTTTTCTTGGCCGCGTACATGGCTGTATCGGCATTCTTGATCAGCTCCTTTGTGTTTAGACCATCCTGCGGATAGAGCACAACGCCTATGCTGGCGCTGACGCGTAACTCACGGTCATTGCAAAAAAATGGAACTTGAAAACGTTTCAGGATCGCGGATGCAACCTGACTAATGGATTTTCTGTTCTTGACTCCCTTTATGATGGCAGTGAACTCGTCACCACCGAGGCGGCACACAATATCGTCACTGCGCAGGGCATCCTGGATGCGCCAGCCGGCTTCACTCAAGACAACATCGCCAACCTCGTGGCCAAGGGAATCATTGATAATCTTGAAATTATCAAGATCAAGGAATATCACGGCTAATCCGCTATCGAAGGCCTCCGATTCCTCGACTGCCTCGGAGAGACGATCCAGGAAGTAGCGGCGATTGGGCAGTTTCGTCAATTTGTCGATATAGGCGAGGATCTCCAGTTCATGTTCGAGCTGTTTTCGACGGGTTATGTCCGAAAGAATGATAAAATAGCCTCCACTATCGACTTCCGTAATATCGAAACGTTCGATACGCATTGTCATATGGGCCAATTCATGATTGATGGTACTGATGGTGATGTCGGTAGACCAGTCATGTTGCTCCACATTGGAAAACTCATTCGCGATTTCGTATTGTTTATTTCTGCCTACTCTCAAATGGCTAAGGAATGTAAAGAGTGACATGCCGTTGAAGTAATCATCAGATTGGTGAATGATCTTTTTCAAGGCCGCGTTGACGAAAATAATCTTATCTTTATTGTCAAATATGGCTATCGCATCATTGGTGTCTTCAACCAGGCGTGCAAGACGACGCAATTCCCTGGTACTGCGATCAAGGTTTTGCGCCATGCCATTCAGGGTGTTGGCCAGCACGCTGACTTCGCCAATCGCATTTGTGGGCGCGCGTGCTGTCAGCTCACCCTGTGCCAGCCTATTGGCGGTATCCTTCAATTTACTCAATTGCTGGCCAAGCTTCATGGAGCTGCCGTGTAGCAGCAAAAGAGATATAAAGACGAGTATAAAGCTAAAGATAAACACATTGGTGAAGTAACTGGATTTCAAGGCTTGATACTCGGCAGCGGATAAGCCAAGTGAAAAAACACCCCAGTCCAGGCCGCTGATACTGACTGGTTTGGTGAATATGAACTCATTGACCTCAACGCCATCGCTGACACTTTTTACCTGTTCGATTTCATAGGGCAAGTCGGATTTAAATTGAGATTGATCGAAGGATTGATCCAGGTTCTCAACCATCCATTCCTCACCGGTGAGTTTGATACTGACGCCGGTTGTCGAGGTGAATGTCACAAAAGATATTTCAGGCGATTGTTTCAAAACCTTGCTGACATACGAGATTACGAAACTGTAATCCTCGGTATATAACGCTTCACTGCATGCAGCTATCGTGGAATCGGCAATTGTGTCGCCTTGTATGGCAATCATCTTTATCAGTTTGTTGTTGTATAGAGGTAGCAGGATAATTGAAAAGAGCAGATTGACGCCCAATAGGATCAATGCGATCCGCTTGAAAAGGTGTTTGAAGATAGTGGTTTGCTTCATTGGCTTGAGCTCTTTTTCATTAGAGTTGAATACTCTTGATTAAGCAATTCCAGGTCATGTAGATCACCAGGCTCTATTTTTTTAACTCCTGCCAGTCGAAATGTCTTTCTCAGGTGTTGTAAACGGGGTGAATCATTGATTGTATCTATGAAGGGCAGAAACTTGTCGGCTAACTGGGGTGAAAAATCCTTGTGTATTGAAATCAACATATGTATCAATGGTGCGGAGGTGTGTATTATCTGCAGTGCCTGTGGTATTTGTCGATTGAGCTCAGACGCCACTTCATAGGAGAAGTCTGTCACGAGCGCCGCATCGACCTGTCCGAAGAAGAGATTGATAATGGCAGAGTCAGTCTCCCCGGTATAGCGTATTTCAGAGAAAAACTCATCTGCTACAGGAAGATTGGCCCGCAGCAGTTCAACATCGAGATATCGTCGGCCTACCAAATGTCCTGAAGGGACGATCAGTTTTTTGTCGCGTAACGCTTCTAAACTGCTTAGATCACTGTCACGCCTTGTAAGAAGAATATATTTTACTTTTTTGTTGGGCCCATGCTGTATCGCATAGGTATAGTCACTGTTCAGATGCTCGATATGATCCAGATAGAAGACGGGATTCATGAAGCTGGCATCGATGTTGCCAGACAGCAATTGGTTGGATAGAGACAGATCGGATTCGTAGATCTTGATCCTGATCTGACTATCCTGATCCTTGAATTTCTCATTGAAGATCAGGCTGATGAGAATCTCGATATCTGTGATTCGGGCATCGTAGATCGATTCGGCACTGCCGCCGACACGAATAAAATGCTGGCTATCGGCAGCGGCTAAGGCAGATGCCAGAAATATCAATCCGATGATCCAGGTCAATCCATGGCGAATGATAGATTTTGTGTTCACCACATCGCGGCAGTTGTACTGATCAGTCTATAACCTCTTTACCCAGGTGGTAGGCGATTTCCGCCAGGTGAAGCGCCTGGTCGTGGGAGGCGCGTGCCAGGTTGGCACGCACCATGGCATCCATCAGATTTGCCTTGATAACCTGCTCGGTCTTAACGGCACCGGTCTGATAGGCGCGATTACTGAGATCGAGGTTCTGCTCTGAAGTGTCGACCGCTTGCCTGGTGATGCCGACCTGTTTTCGCGCGGCTCCGGCCTGTATGAAGAGGTGCTTGATCTGCGTTGCAGTGCCCTCGCTGAGGAGAAGCTTCTGTTGTTCCTTCTGTGCCTGTTCCGCCTTGGCCGAGGCGACACGCTGTTTGGTGAGGCCGCCATCAAACAACTTGAGCTCCATGCCTATGGCCAGTTGCCACGAGTTCTTGTTTTCATCGACACTCAGGCCTCCATCCAGATCATTTTCGAATCCGTTAACTGCGGCGAGCAGGCCAATCGTTGGGTAGCGATCGCTCTCGGCCTCGTCTATTTTCGCCCCATATGCCTGCACAGCCAGCGACAGCTGTTCAATCTGCGGGTTGAATTGCAAGGCTTGCTCGATAAGTTGGTCAAGCCGCAGATTTTTTCCTGCTTCAGGAAAGTCTCTCGTGGCGAGCCGGATCTGTTCCTGCCAATCCAGTCCCATGCTAAAGGTAAGGGCGGCGAGCGCAGCCTGATGTTTCGCCTTGAGCTCTTCATAGGTTGCATGCGCCAGGGTATGGGCGAGTTTGCTCTGCAAGAGATCGAGCTTGTTGACCTTATCCGAACCGCCATCGTAAAAGGCCTGGGTGATATCCCTCAACACCTCGAAGGAGATGGTTATATCTTCTGCCAGGGCCGTAAGCTGTTGGGTGTAGAGGGCGGCATAGTAGTAACGTTTGACATCCTGCACGATCTGCAGATTAGTGCGATGGACCTCCTTTGTTGCGATATCGACACCGAGCCTGGTTTGTTCGATGAGGCTTGAACGCTTGCCCCCGGTATAGAGCGGATAGGTCATTTCAAGGGAGTAGTAGGAGGTGTCCCTGTCCAACAAATCGACATCCAGCGACGGGATCTCCACCGGTGGCAGCACGCCAGGGGCGACATCAAACCGCTGCGCTGGGAATTCAAAGATCGCTGTCTCGTCCTGGCGGATGAAATTTGCGTTCAGGCTGAGAGTCGGCCAGTAGGTGGAGCGGGCCTGTTTGTACTGGGCCTCGGCAATCGCGACGGACTTTTGCGAAATGGTCTTCAGGCGACTGTTTTCCAGTGCCGTCGCAATCGCCTCATCCAGGGTGTAGGCCCTGAGGCTATCGGCTTGCGCCGTATTCAGCGCTATGTTGAGCAGGAATAAAAGTGGTAAGAGTGAAAAAATAGTAGGAAAATCAAGGATAGCCGCAACGGATTGCGCCTTCCCCTTTTCGAGTGGTTTGTTCATCGGTCATCTCTGTACATTGCATGGGGTCCATCCAAAAACGCACCATGCAGGCTAACAACAGAGTCCCTCTTAGCTTGCCAACCAAGAAGTGAAGTGTTCCCTTTACTATATAGATAGTAGACTAGATCCAGGGAGAAGTTGCAGCAAATAAGCTAATTCTCATATTTACTGCGAGGAAGCTAGACTCCGCCACTGTGAACGGTTTCATAGTAGAGTCTTTCCAGTTGGTTCTTATGCAGTGTCTCTTCGTTGGCAAGGAACAGAAACAGATCCTTGATCGGTCCCGCTTCGGTGCTTTTTGCCAGGGCATGGTACTGCTCCATGGCGGCATGTTCGCGTCCGAGGGCATATTGAAGGACGCTCTGATCGTCGGGTTTTTCTCCCAGATCCGGGAGCTGAATACAGTCGGAAAAGCGTTTGTCGCTGGCGGGCGTCTCCACCATGGTCCGGATGTGTTGCTCGATGTCCGGACGCGATTTGAGTTCTGTGAAGAGATCGAAATGGCGCTGTTCCTCTTCGGCGAGTTCCTCGACCAGGTAGCGGATCTGCTTGCTGACCTTGGGAATCAGGTCGGAGTAGAAGTCCCGCGCGGTACGTTCGAACTCGACGGCCACCTCGAGAATTTCGCTCAGACTCTTCTTTGATTGCAGTTTTTCACGACTGCTGGTGTGACCCTCTTTCATCCGTCGGTTCCTCGAGTTTTAAACTATTTATTTTGAATCTCGGCGTTTGCCTCGCTCAGGCCTCTTTAATTCGATTGTGTGCAAAGCGCACAGGTCAATGCAAAATTCACAATTAAATATTAAGCCTTTGTCCCAAGCCATGCTTCTATGTTCACCGCCACCCGGTGACCGTCCGCGACCGCATGCACAACATCCGGGCCATTGACACAGTCACCTGCAGCCCAGAGCCAATCGACGGAGGTACTGCCGTTCTCGTCAACCTTGATGCGTCCTCGCTGCCACTCCAGCTCTTCGCTCAAGGCCTCACCGAGGATGGATACATCGGACATCTGGCCTATGGCCTCGATAACCATGTCGCCCTCATGGACCTGCTCGTCGCTTTCGTCGTATGCGGGTGAGAAGCGTCCCTGTTCATCGAAAATTGAACGTACTTTCCAGGTTTTCAGGCCCTTCAGGCGGCCTCTTTCGATAATGCATCCCTGTGGCCCCCGGGCATCGAATATCTCTATGCCCTCTTCAAGGCACTCCTTGACCTCAACGGGGTCGGCCAGGAAGTGGGCCTTGTCCTCCAGTGCGGTCACTGTCACGGCTACCTGACCCTGAGAACGTTTCTGCAGGCGTGCCAGGCTGCGAGCTATATCCATGGCTACATTACCGCCACCGATGACCACCGCCTTCTTCGGCAGTTTGAATTTTTCATCGTTGGTGATCATGCGCAGCAGGTCAACCGCCTTGACCACCTGCTTGTGATCTGATCCCGGAATCCGGGTTGAGCGTCCCAGGTGCAGGCCGATCGCAAGCACAACGGCGTCGTAATCGGCTTTTAGCTGTTGCATGCTGATATCCACGCCGACCCGGGTATTGGTCTTGATCTTGACACCGACAGCGGTGATGACATCGATATCCTGGTCGAGCATGTCATAGGGTAGGCGATAGGAGGGGATACCGTATCTGGGCATACCGCCAGCGGCCTCCCTGGCCTCGTATACGGTCACCTGGTGACCTCTGCGTACCAGATCGTAGGCGGCTGTGAGGCCTGCGGGGCCGGCGCCGATAATCGCTATCTGTTTGCCGCTTATATAGTCGGCCTTATCTTCGGCGGCGATCTGTTTGATGCGGTCGTGATCGACCGCATCCATGGCGTAGCGCTTCAACCAGCGGATGGCTACCGGATCACCGCGCCGACCGATGGAGCAGGCGTCCTCGCAGCGGTGGGTACAGACGCGACCGCAGACATGGGAAAAGGGATTGGTTTTATAGATCCAGCGCACCGCCTCTTCCGGCTTGCCCTGCCAGATGGCGCGTATATATTCCGGCGCATCCATGTGAGTCGGACAGGCATCGTGGCACATGCCGCATTGTACGCAGCGCGATGCTTCGATAACTGCCTGTTGCTCGCTGTAGCCATGAACAATCTCATCGAAGTTGTCGATCCGTGTCTCTGGCTCCAACTCTTCCATCTGTTGGCGCTCCAGGTCGAGCAGATCGGAATCGACACTCTTCTGCCAGCCAAGGCCATAGTATTTACCGTGGATGCCTGTTTCGTCAGGCAGAATAAAGTAGCTGTCGATCTCCTCCTGGGTACAGGTGTGGACATACTCCCTGGAGAGCGAAATGGCGCCGGTGGGACAGATATCGACACAGAGGGCGCACCAGCAGCAACGTCCATAATCGATGGCCGGTCGCAGGTTGCGAATGCCGTTGACAGGATCTTCTGGCAGCCGAGGAACCTTGACCATGGTGATTGCAGCATTGTCGCAGACCTTCTGGCAGGAGCTGCAGCCGATACATTTTTCATGGTCGTTGAGGTGGAAACCCCGATAGTTGGCTGCCGCCGGACGCGGTTCCAGCGGCACGGTGACCGGCTTGCGGGCGAAGAACTGGAGTGACTTCAGGGGGCTGAGTATGGACCCCTGATCCTTGTGCGCAATGGGCGAATTTTGAATTTGGAATTTTGAATTTTTAATTGGCTTTGTCATCGGCTAAGTCTCTTGACTCTCTGTGACAACGGATGCCTTCCATAGGGCGTGTTCCGGTGCGGCAAGCCGCACCCTACCAAAGATTGAGCTGTAGGGTGCGGCTTGCCGCACCATTCAGAGGTTATGTTCTTCATCGATCAACCTCGGGGGGACAAGCATCAAGGGAAAACATGGTCTGCGCAATATCCTCGATACGTGAACCAATCGATAGCCTTTCCAGCACCTGCACCGCATGCATCGAAGAGGGACCCCTGACGTGTACCCGGTAGGGTTTTGGGCCGCCGTCGGAAACCACGTAGTAACAGAGCTCACCCTTGGATGACTCGACCCGCGTGTAGGTCTCACCGGCCGGCACGTTCCAGGCCAGCGGATTGGGTATGGGGGCGCGAATTGGACCGTGGATATCGGGAAGGGCCTCGATTACCTGGCGAACGATACGAATGCTCTCCATGAGTTCGTGGCGCCGCACCAGGGTGCGTGCCCAGGCATCACCGTTCTCCTCGGTCGGGATCTCGAAATCGAGTTGGTCGTAGATCAGATAGGGATCGTCCCTGCGTACATCGAAGGCGAGACCTGTGGCGCGCAGGTTCGGTCCAGTGACCCCCCAGGCGAGGGCCTGCTCCTGACTCATTACGCCTACGCCCTTGGCGCGCTTTACAAAAACCTGGTTCTTGAAGAAAAGGTTGTCGTAGTCGGGGAGGCGGGACTCGATATAGTCGAGGGTCTCGCTTACCCGCTGTAAGAATCCACGCGGCAATTCACGCCGAACCCCACCGGGAATGTTGTAGATGCTGTAGACCCGACCGCCGGTGAACTCCTCGAAGAGATCGAGGACGAGATCGCGATCCGCTACCCCCCAATACATGGTGCTGTACATGCCGGTGGTGGCGGCGTGGCCGCCGAAAGTGAAGAGATGGGCGGCGATGCGGGAGAGTTCCAACTGCATGACGCGGATCCAGTCCGCCCGTTGCGGGACGTGCAGGCCGCAAAGTTGCTCCACCGCCATGGAGTAGCATAGTTCCATGGGCGAGGGGTCGGGGACACAGATTCGCGGCACCAGGGCAATGTTCTGTATCCACAGCCGCTGCTCCATCAATTTTTCAAAGCCGCGATGTAGATAACCCCCATCCGCCTTGGCCTCCAATACCCGGTCCCCGTGCAGCTTAACCTTCAAGGCATAGTTGCCCTCTATGCCGGGATGGTTTGGGCCGAAATTGAGCTCGAATTCGTTGCTCGGCGGCTGGCGTTGGGCTTCGTAGTTCTCAGGTCTCATCGCTCGCTTTGCTCGCTGTTTTTGAACCTTGAATTATCAATTTTGCATTTCGGCGTTTGCTTTGCATACGCTTGTTTGGAAAGCTTGAGCACAACGCGTAAAGATCAATTCATAACTCAACATTACTTCTTCTTCTGGCTAAATCGCTGCTCCTCGGGTGGGATAATCACACCCCCTCCCTCAGCCACCAGCTCCTGCAGCCACTGCGGGTTGTACTCCTGCCAGCTGAGGTGTTCGTTGATATATACCTCGCTGTCGAACTCCTTGCGCATCGGTGGCGGTCCGTCCCACTCGGTGAGAATGAACTTCTCCATGCTGGGACTGCCCTCGAAGTGGATGCCGTACATCTCGTGGATATCGCGTTCGAAAAAGGCGGCGGGCTGATAGAGGTCGTATACCGATAGATAGACCCCCGGTTCCCGGGCGATGCGGATATGCGCGGAGACCAGGGAGTGGCTCTCGTATGACCAGACGTGGTAGACCAGTTCGAACTCATCCTCTTCGATCCAGTCGACACAGCTTATGGCCGAGAGGTGAATATAACCGGCACGTCCCTGCAGCAGTTCCAACAGGGCGGGCAGGGCATCGGCGGGCACGTCCACCCGTACCCGGCGGCTGCTTTTGCGGCGCACCACAATGCCCTCGATCTCCGCCAGCAGGTCGTCCAGCCAATGGGTGATCTCCTTACTCATTTCACAGGCTCCTGCTGCTCATGGCTGAGACGCATCTCCAATGCCTCGAGCGGTTTTTGATGTTGCTCCAAGAGGCGTGTGTGATCACCCAGGGTGCCGTCACTCAGTAAATTGTAGTGTTTCGCTTCGCTGATCACATCCGTGGGCGTCTGCCAATCCTCGCCGAAAAGCTTTTGTTGATTGCCCAGGTAGTAGTCGTAATTGCGGTAGTAGTCCTCCCAGCCGTTTGCCTCGCCTGAGTGAATTCTGTCCATCAACTGTTGCAGGCCTGCGATCACCGCTTCGGGTCTGGGCATACAGCCGGCGATGTAGAGATCCACCGGCATGTATTCGTCAAGCTTTTTTGCCGTGGCGTAGCTCTGCCAATACATACCGCCGTTGACGGTGCAGGAGCAGATACCGATGACGTACTTGGGCGAGCCCATCTGTTCATAGGTGAGAATCACCCGCTTCAGGGTCTTGATGGAGACATAGCCGGTTATCAAGAGGATATCGGCTTGTCTTGGTGAAACCATGGGTTGGATGCCCAGGCGTTCCATATCGAAGCGGGATGTCATCGCCGGAGGCAGCTCGATGGCGCCGCAACCTGTGCAGTAGTGGAGAATGAAGAGGGAGCGGGAGCGGCAGAAGCGGACAAGGTCATCGAATACGCGTGCCAGCGGATTTGTTCGCTTTGCCTCAACAACCGGGATCTGTCTAATCGAGTTCATCATGGCTCCTTGGTGATTTTAAAATCATGAGTGCGTTTTGCTCACCCGAATATGAAACGTTGTGTGCGAAACGCATCCATCAATTAACGATTTAAACTCACGAATCGAATTAAATAACGAACGCAATTCCAATCAATCCCAGCATCACCGGCCACTTCCACATCAACCGCAACAGGTCCTCGGTGCGGTAGCGGGGAAACAGGTAGGCGATGCTCATGGGAATCGCGAGAACAAGAAAACTCTTCAACAGGAAATCGAACCAGGTGCTACCGCCGCCGAGGAACAGGCTGACGTAGAGCACGGAGGTGGTATAGAGTTGAAAGCACTGCATCACGAAGAGCCCACCGAGATACTTGCCGCCCATTTCGACCATTGGTCCGGTAGCGATCTCCGCCGGCGCGATATAGATCTCGAAAGGCTGTTTGCCCAGGGATGCATGCATGGCGATGAGACCGGCGATCGCCAATAGAGGCATCTGCGTCATCCCCCAGGTTTCGAACCCACCTGCCTGCTGGACGGCGATGATGTCGATGAGGTTGGTCGTTCCCGCCGCGTAGGCGACGCCGAAGACGACGATCACCAGCGGTATGTCATAGGCGAGCATTGCGGTCAATGCCCTGGCTATGCCGATGGAGCCGTTGGGATTGGCGCACTGCCCCACGCCCAGCGCCAGCCCCAGGGAGGGAATCATCATCAGGTAGAGCAGGGTGATGATGCCACCCTTTTCGGCAATCCCGTTCATACCGGGAACCGGAAGCAGGGTTTCGGCGGCGATATATCCGCCCATCGCCATGACGATACCGATGTCGTGGATCAGGCCATGGGAGACCTGTGTCCGCTTGCTGTGCAGTTTGACGATATCGTAGAGCGGCTGAAAGAAGGGAGGGCCGACCCGTCGCTGCAGTTTGGCTGCGATGCGCCGCATCATCAGCACCATCATCATGCCGACGACGAAGGCGACCAGGGGCATCAGGATCAGTTCGATAAGCAGTTCTGCGGCGGACATCAGATCACCACCCAGGCGATAACGAAGAGCGCGGTAGTCAATAGATAAAATTCCGCATTGGCCCGCCGGTAGAGACCCTGCATGCCCAGGGAGAGAAATTCGACCAGTGAGGTGATGCCACGCTCCAGCCAGAGAAAGCTGCCCCGGTACCAGCCGCCGATGAGGTGCATCAGCCCGGCATAGAAGTTGTCGCTGTACTGGTAGCGCACATCCGCGGAGAGAAAGTGTCCGCCGGCATAGTTATCCAGTTGGTGGACACGTTTGCTGCGCCCGGCAGAGTAGAAGACAACGGCGCCGATGCCGAACCCGGCAAACAGCACACCGATCACCCAGATCATATCCAGCGAGCCACTGGCCGATTCGACACCGCCCAGGGTGTAGTCCGGTACCGGTAGGCCCACCGTCCGCAACGCCGACGCAACCCACTCCAGGGGTATCCCCGGCATCAGGCCGGTAATGAAGATGATCGCACTGAGCAGCAGCATCGGTATCATCATGCTCCAGGGCGCTTCATTCACATGCTCGTGCTCCACCCTGAGCTGACCCAGAAAGATATTGTGAATCAGTTTGTAGACGGAGAGGATGGTACCCAGGGTGCCGATGACCGCCGCCAGGAAGAGCAGTGGCATGCCCTGGTTGAGCAGCGAGCGGTAGACCAGCCATTTGGAGACGAAGCCGTTCATCGGCGGCAGCCCCGCCAGCCCGATGATACCAATCAGCAGGACCATGAAGGAGAGCGGCATGCGCACCACAAGACCGCCGAGCTTGTTAAGATCAGAGGTGCCAGTGCGGTAGATTACCGCGGTCACCGCCATGAACAGGGCTGCCTGATAGGTGGCATGATTGAAGACATGTAGCAGGCCTCCGGCACCGCCCATGGCATCCGCGACGACTATGCCCAACAGCATGTACCCGCCCTGTCCGATGCCGTGCCAGGCAAGCAGGTGGCGGGCATCGTTCTGCTTCATTGCGGTGAAGGTGGGAAGAATGATCGTGAACACCGCGATCCATGCCAGCAGGTCACGGGCGTCGATCAGGGTGAATGGCACCTTCAGGCTATCGATGTTGACAATGCCGAACAGCTTCACCAGGACCAGAAGAATGGCGAAGAGGCCCATGCGGGAAGAGATCGCTCCGAGAAACGCGCTGCCGGGTCCGGGGGTTTCCGCGTAGGCGGGTGCCTGCCACAGGTGGAAGGGCATGAGTCCCATCTTGACCCCGAAACCACCACCGAAGAGGATCACCAGTAACCACAGCTTGCCACTGCCCATCTGTTCTACAGCGCTGACTACGGCATCGAGTTGCAACGAGCCCGAGGCAGTGTGGATCAGGGCCAGGCCACCGAATACCGCCATGCCCCCGGCCAGGGCATAGGTGATGTAGCGCATCGCCGCTTTTGTGGCGACACCCCCGGCGAGGGCCATGAGCAGGAAGCCGGCCCAGCTTACCAGTTCCCATCCGATAAACAGGGAGAGCAGATCCCCGCTGGCGAGTAGGATCAGCATGGTGAAGACATTCAGTGCCATCGCCGTATGGAAGAGCCAGATATTGCCTCCCTGCCTGATATAGCTCCGCTCCCAGGCGCCACAGGAGAACCAGCTGCTGAGCAGTGCGGAGCCGATGGTGATCAGGGCGAAGAACCAGCTCAGGGCATCGAATCGCCAACTCATCGCCTGGCCCATGACCTCCAGTGAAAGCGAAGAGGCGATGCTTCCGCCCTCGTAACCGAGAACGGCCATCTTCAGCAGCACCAGCAGCTGGCCGGCGTAGAGGATGGTGACCATCCATCCGGCGGCAAGACCGCGGCCGATGAAGAGCGCCACCAGCAACGTCGCGCCGGAAAAGAGCAGCAGTTCATCCAGCAGCGTGAGGATCATTGGCTGCCTCCGGAAATGACGGGGGAGACGGTACCGATATAGAGATCTATATCCAGGGCCTGGGCGGCGATTGCTTGCAGGCTCTCGCCTACGGGTGCGATCAAGAGTGCCGTGGCGACCAGCCCGGCCCCGAACAGGGAAGCGCTCAGCAATGCAAGTCCCTGGCTCTTCGGTATCTCCTCGCCAAGGGTCTCTTCCGCAGGATTACCATAGAGGATGGCCGCGACACGGAACAGATAGCTTGCCTCCACCACGGTTGCGAGCAGGAAGACTGCAAGACCAAGCAGATAGAGGGGTTCGACCTGACCCGCCAGTTCGGTAATGAGGACGAACTTCGCCCAGAATCCGGGTAGCGGTGGCATTCCGACAAGCGAGAGGGAGAAGAGCACGAACAGGGCGGCGCCGAGGGGTGAGGCCTTGGCGCTGCCGCGCAGGCGTTGGATGGCGCCCCCCCAATCCTCCGCCAACATAAACAGCCCCGACTTGACGACCAGGTGGTGCAGTGCGAGTGCTATGACGGCAACCATACCCTTGCCGTCGGGCAGGGACATGGCGATGAATATCATCCCCAGCTGACCGATGGAGGAGAAGGCCAGCATGCGTTTCATCTCCTTGGCGCGCCATGCCGCCAATTCACCGCTGATCACACCCAGAATACCGAGAATCAGGATAACCTGGGCCGCTTCGGGTTGATGGAAAATCAACAGCAGCAGTCGCAGGATGATCAGCAGGGCGAGCTTGGACAACAGACCGGCAAGAAAGGCGGAAAGCCTGGTTGAGGCGGTGGCATAGATTTCCGGTACCCAGGTGTTTACCGGGAAGAGCTCGGCCTTGACCCCGATGCCGATCAAGATGGTGAGAAAGGCGGCGAGTCCCAGGCCGTTGTTCAACTGCTGCGGTGCGAGTTGAGCCAGGTGGGCAAGATTGAGGGTGCCCGTCTGGCTGTAGATCAGGGCAATACCGAACAGGGTCAGCACCGAACCGATACCGCTCAGGATCAGGTAACGCAGGGTGGCGACATAGGCGGCACTGCTCCCCGATGCGCTTGCCAGGCCGAAGGTGGCTACCGCCGCCAGTTCGTAGAAGACATAGAGGTTGAACAGATCGCCGGAGAGGGCGAGTCCGCTGGAGGCGGCGACCAGCAGCAGCATCAGGGATTGGCGGCGCGCGCTCTCCCGGTCCAGGGTAAAGGGCCAGAAGATGAGCCCGAGCAGTTGTACGGCGAAGGCGAAGAGCAGGGCGAGGGAGTCGACGTATAGATTGATTCCCAGCGGTGGGGCAAACCCACCAATGGCGATGGAGACCGGCTGGGTGAAGCCACTCAACCAGAGCTCGGCAAGGATCCAGCAGCCATAGATCAGAATGGCGGGCCCGCTCCAGAGGGCGATAGCCACTGAACTGCGCATCAGTACCGGTAGCAGGAAAGCGCCGAGCAATGGCAGCGCTATGGTCAGCACCAGGTTGGTGCTCATGGTGAATCTCCCCGCATATTGGCCCGATCGGCGGGTAGAGGTGGCAGCGGTCGTTCACCCAACGGCTCCTCCTGGCTGATGTCCCTTGGGACTCCCAGGGTGGCGGCAATCTCCGCATCCATCCGTTCAGCGGCCTCTCTGCGGTCCAGGGTGGCATAACGCTGGTGGATCCGGATCAGGATGCTCACCGCCAGGGCCTGGATACCGACACCGATGACAATGGCGGTGAGTACCAGTGCCTGGGGTACCGGATCGACCATCGCGGCGGGCTCCGCCAGCGAGGTCAGGATCGGCGCTACCGCATCCCAACGGTAACCGGCCAATACCAGCATCAGATTGGCGCCGGCCTCCGCGATGACCAGTGCCAGCACCATGCGGAAGAGATGGGACGACATCACAACACCGGCCAGGCCGATGGTGATCAGGCCGATCGCAGTGATGTAGAGAATAAGTTCAGGCGTGACGGCGGAGGTCATTGTGGCGCCTCTGTCTGAATCAGCCGTGACAACAGGCTCGCCAGCTCGGCGCCCACCTTGAGGCCGACCGCGAGATAGAGCAGCGGCAGGGTGCCGGCGGAGATGAGCTGGCCCAGGGTATCCTGAATCAGCATGGGTTGGAGAAATGCCTTTCCTTCCAGCATCGCCAGCAGGCCGATCAGGATGAAGCTGGCGCCGGCGAAACCTTCGATGAGGCTCAAGCTCTGGTGGTGCAGTTTGGCGCCGGGCCGGGCCAACAGCGGCAGGAAGAAGGCCGCCGCGAGGATGACGCCTCCCTGGAAACCGCCACCGGGCGTCAGGTGGCCGTGAAAGATGATGTAGAAACCGATGGTCATCATCAACGGGAAGAGCAGGGAGCCTCCGCATTGGAGGATGAATCCACCTCTGCTTTGGGTGCCTGCCGTGGTATGGCGGCGTCCCAATACCAGGCCGGCAGAGACGGCGGCGGCGAATAGGATCGAAAGCTCACCCAGGGTGTCGATAGCCCGATAACCCAGCACCACGGAGGTTACGATGTTCACAGCCCCCGTCTGTTGTGGCGCCTGGGCCTGAATCTCGCTGCCGACGAGCATCGGCGGGGCGCCGAAGTCGAGTCCGCTGGCTATCGACAGCAGCATGAAACCCAAACCTCCGGCGAATAGCAGTCCAGTCAAATTAGCCATCCCGATTCTCCACGGGGTGCTCCAGCGGGTTGCTCTCCACCCCGGAGACATCCAACTTCCATAGACCGAGGCGACGCAGGGCAAGTGCCAGGATCAGGCTGCTCAATCCGACGCCGACGGCGGCCTCCGTCATGGCAACGTCGGGTGCTCTCAGCAAGGCGAATACCAGTGCCAGCCCCAATGAGACCACGGAGGCAGCGGCGACTGCGGCGATATGGTTTTTCACCAGTAACACCGTAACTGCGGCGCTGAGCATGGTCAGCGCCAGAAGAAGCAGAATCCAGAGTTCGATCTCGTTCATTGGCGCTCCTCTCCCGAGGCTGTCTGCGCGGCTTTTTTCCACGGTTTTACCCCCGCCATCAGCAAGGCTCTGGCAATGGTGGATGAACCGATGGGATTGGTGACCAGGATCATGAGGGCGATGATGAGCAGCTTTGACCACCAATGCGGATAGAGCAAGCCAATGCCTAACAGCAGCGACAGGGCCCCCAGGGTCACCGCCTTGGTACCGGCCTGGATGCGGTTGTAGACGTCCGGCATGCGTACCAGGCCCAGGGCGCCGAGCAGGGTGAATGACGCTCCGATGAGCAGAATCAGATCCGCCAGCAGTCTCATGAACCGTTTCCCTCAATCGCGCGGGCAATGGCGACGACACCGACAAAGGCAAGGGTGCCGTAGATCAGTGCGACATCCAGGTAGAACGCGCTCCCCAGCAGGGCGGCCAGCACTGCAAGGCCCGAGGTTGTTATCACAGCCAAGGTGTCTGCAGCCACCACCCGGTCCGGTGCGGTCGGGCCGATCAACAGCCTTAACAGGCTCAGTAAAACCGCTCCGCCCAGCATCACAAGGGCGACTAGCTCCAATATAGTCAAGGTCATTTAACGAAACCTGCCAGATGATGTTCAAACCTGGTTGTTATCTCCCGGGTCGCACTTTCAATGTCGCTCCCCGGGGGTATGTCCACCCAGTGTACCAAGATGATGTCACCGCGAATGTCGACAGTCAGCGTGCCCGGGGTCAAGGTAATACTGTTTGCCAGTATCAATCGCCCCAAGGAGGACTCCAACCGGGTCCTGACTTCAACCAAACCAGGGTTCAAGGGAAGAGAGGGAGAGAGTACGCGGCGTGCCATGTCGAGATTGGCGCGCACAAGTTCAATCAGGAATATCACCAGATAGGTGATAAAGTGAGGTATGGCGGCGGGTGTGAGGCGCAGCCCGGAAAAAAGCGGCAGATGGGGACGGCTCGCCAGGGTCACCACACCGGCCACGGCCAGACCGATAACCACCTCGGCGGTTTCGAGGCTGGCGGTGAGCATGAGCCAGAGCAGAAAGATCAGAAAGTAGAGAAACAGACCCTGTGAGAACTGAGCTTGTTCTTGGGGGTGGGGATTGCTTGACATCCGTTAACTCACTTTAAGGCTGGTCATCAGTCGATCATCCATGTGTCGACAGTTTAGTGTTTGAAACAGGTATCAGAAACTGTCCTGACCCGGCGGGCATGATTCTGTTTTTGCCGGGTAATTTCCAGTTTTAGCTTGAACCTGCGGTTATTTGGGTCGTTGAGAGCTAGGTTACGGGTGTAACTATCTGAACATCTATTTATTACTCTTTCGTGTCATTTTTGTTGACAGAAACGGAAACAGCCAGGTGATCCTGTTGGTACCGCTATTCTTAACACAGGCGTTGCAGGTTGAATAGTCCTCACCTTTCAGGATTTGCGTACTTGCACATCTGGACTGATCCTGAGAATGCCGTCTTCTCCTAATATGCCAATTGTCTGATCCTGTCTGTTTTTCATAAGAGTGGTGCTGGCCCCTTCCGATTGTCTCCTGATACAGATCAACTTCCAGCCAAATTTTCTTAGAATTGATAGCCCGTCCACCTGCCTCTCATTGATATATTTTTCTGGAGAAGCCGGGATAGGTCCTTTTCCCAATCGCTTATCATAGAACATATTTTTTTCCCAGAGAATCAATACTTGCTGCTGTCGGGGTGGAATCGTGTTGAATATTTGTCTACTGCCACCGCTGTAGCGGGTGACAGCGCCCCCTTTCAAAATGATAGCGCAAATTCATCAACTTGATAGCCCTCGCGTTATTGGGCTTGGTATAAAAAGTTCTTATTTAAGAGCGGGTGAATATGCGTACAATCCGATCGGTTCACCACACGGGAGTAGATCACTCAGGGCGGGCTTTGTGGCTAACCGGTGCTAGCGCTGATACTTCAGCTTGATCTCTCTGCGAATGGGGCAGGCGCAGACCGAGCCGCTGCCAAAGGGGCGTTTGTAGCTGCACTCGGTGCATCCACTATTTCCATACATTAGCAGCACTTCGCCATCTCCTGCCACGAAGTCGATACTACAGAGTTGAAAATCGGGGTCGTGTAAACAGGAATGGCATTTGTTGCAGCGATCGGTTTGCTCTATGGTCCGTGTCTCGATCTCGAAGATTGGTTTACTATCCATGATTACCCTCCGCCTATTGATATAGAACGCCTCGAGTATATGAGTAATCTAACCCATCTACCCACAATGGCGCATTAAAAACCGTCAATCGTTCCAATAAATTTTTTTCATCTGCTAACATTCAGTTTGCTGAGGTCACAACCTATTCCTGTGGTAAGCACTATCTCGACCTCCAGCAAAGGTCGTCGGAATATTAATAGTTATACTGGCGAGCCAGGCTAGGGTGCCTTGCACTAAGAAATCACCAACTTCGGGAAACGGAATATCCAAATGAATGGTCAATTAACAATTTGTGTATTAGGTGCATCGGAAACGGTTCTGCCATGGGGGCGATCCTGGGTCAATCATCTGCAGGATGCTTTTGCTTCCGAAGGTATTCCGGTCACTGTTTTTGCGACAGGTTCGACAGGTATTACCTATCAATCTGCACTTTCACTTGTCGATCCACTCATTGGCAAGAGTTATGCGCAATTAACAAGCGAAAAGAATCCGGATGTGATCATTGTCGAACTAGGTATTATCGATGCCATTGTATCTCCCGATGGGCGTACCCAGGCCGAGATGATTGCTGATGCACAGGCGCTCTATGGTTATTTTCGCAGCAACAATCCTAATGCCTATATTATCTTCTCAAGACTCACGCCTTATGACGAAGAGCAGCATGGCGCTTTACCGGTTGCAAGTATTAAAAAGAAGTATTGCAGTCCATGGATGCACGAAACCTCGACTATACCGGGTGACGAAGGCTTCTTTACGTCTGAAGAAGCCGAACTCGGTAAAATCCTATCACCGAGTATGCAGGATAGGTTGTCTAACTGGAGGGCCCTCGACAGCGAGTCGCAGTCATTGGCGGATGTCGCTATCAGCACGAGTTTTTTCAGGCCTTCCAGGATGGGATTGACTACCAGGGACCGCACACACCTCAACTCACTGGGTCACTATTTCGTTATCTCGAAAATTTGGCTTGAATTCCAGTCAAACAACGCAATTCGTAGCGCGGTTCCTATTCTGCAGAACATCAGAAATATCGGTAACTTCGTCGATTTCGATCTGCTTTGGTCAAGTCTGGTCAAACCGGATGCCGCCCAGGATGGATATGAGATCGATCCTGATTTTATGGATGGTCCTGAATATCCTGTCTGGGATGGATTGTTCGGACACAACGATCTTATCGTGAATTTCGCACATTGGGGGAATGTAAGAAGACCTGAATTCGGTTATACGGAAGTTATCCATAAAGCACTGGGAGACTATTTTTTCATGTGGGTCTCGAATCTATGGCCGAAGCAGGAGATGCGGACAAAGTTGTGGCCGAGTAACGATGCCGAACCAACGACATGGTCGAGTTTTCCCGTACCACGTTTCACTTCCGCCACCGGCGGATATATCAATATCACACGCAATGCTTCTGACTTTCCCGAAGGGGTTTGGCTCTTGAAGTTTAATGTGGGCAATGATGTGTTTGGACCACTACCGATTAATGTTGTGTCGTGAGGGGCACCGCCACGAGTTAGCCTATTGGACTTGCGCTTGCGGCATCAAAGCCGCCTTGGCAACGCGCCTTTTCAGCCTGGGTGAATCTGCTAATTCTCAAATCTCAGTAGGAGAGGGGTTTGATGATTTCTTTGGGCGTAAAAAACTCTTTTCCCATGGATTCTGAGTAGCGGTCTGAAATGGATGTGAGGGATAGCTTGGAACTTATAACTGTCCGATTGGCGTCTTTGCCGCTAATGCATTCTAGGCCATGCAAGGCCGGGCCGCGTGGCCAGTCATTGATTGAAATACCCCAGATATTTACATAGTGCTTGTTCGATCCAGAGAGCAGGTCGAAACGTTTGTTCGACTCAAATCCTCTGTAATAGGTTACATCCGGGTGTGTCGCATCTTTATTGAACGATACCAATTTACTGCCACTTATGAGTTTGGCGAAGAAATAGACCCTGAGCCTGTCATTATCGTAGGTATGTGTCGACCCGTCGTCATCGATGCGAGTCCCTTCCAACTCCCGGTTTATCAAGAATGTATAGCGCAGATGATCATCGATGGTAATACCGGCACGAGAGAGAATCCCTGATTTGTCATCTAGACTGATGATCGGTCCTTCAAACGTGTAATAGGTAATCATGATCGGAAATGGCTGCTAAGCGCTATACATCGGTACTCATTGGTTGTTTTGTTATTTCAACTAAATGTTAATTTATGCAAAATATATGCCTGAGCTTGTATGTTCTTATAAATCAGAAAGATGAGAATAGGCAATTCAAGGACCTGTTAAAATTTCCGACATTAATTCCTAATGCGTTTAATTCTCCATCCCAGAAATACGTTTGCTCTCTCTAGAGAAATGTTAGTCAAGCGAGTGATTAGAAAGCGCAAAGAAAAAAAAAGGCCTACACCTTCTCTCTCTCCCATAGTCGCCGGGGGCAGTTGCGGCGGCTGGCAAACCTCCCGTCAGGCGAATCCCGGAGAGCTACCTGATCGGGACGCTCTTCCAGTCTGACGTCTGCTGCGAAAGCGCTTTCGATAGTCACCCATGGTCATGCCGATACTGCGTTTAAACAGGCGCCTGAAGGAGCTGATGTCGGTGTAGCCGACGCTGTTGGCTACGCTTTCGTGTGACTTGCCCGTACTCTCGAGCAGCCACTTCGCCTTGTCGATCCTTAGGTTTTGCAGGCAGGCGTTCGGCCCCTTGCCCGTGGCGCTTTTAAAGCGCCGGATCAGGGTGCGGTCACTCACGTTCAGGCGAGTGGCGAGTTCAGAGACCTGTAGCGGATCACCCAGGTTCTTCTGCATCAGTTCATGGGCCTTTGTGACCACCGGGTCTTCATATTTACGCACGCTGCTGACACGGAAGGCGGCCTGGGAGCGTCGGCTGCTGTCCAGCAGCAGGTAGCGGGCAGTCAAATGGGCAACTCTGCTGTTTATATAGTGGCGAATGACTTCCAGCATCAGATCCTGATAGGAGGTGGAAGCGCCGGCGCTGATAACGGAGTCCGCTGCCACCAGCAACTCACTGCTGTTGAGATGGATGTCCGGATACCTGGCGGCGAAAAGTCCCTCCACGGGCCAGCCGGTGGTGGCCTGCTGCTCCTGTAACAGTCCCGCCTCGGCAACGAAAAAGCTGCCGGTACAGCTGCTGGTGATCAGGCTCTCGCCGGCGGCACGCCTGGCCAGCCAGTTGATCAGCGGCCGGTTGTTTTCAAGGATATTGACCAGACGTGTCTCATCGATCACCGACATGCCGGGGATGTAGACCACATCCACATCGCCCACCCCTTTGAGGCTGCAGTCCACCGCCTGCATCATGCCGTTACCGGTTTTCACCGGCCGGCCCGAGACGGAAACCACCTTCCACTCGAATCGGGGCAGCTCCCTTTTGCCCATGGCCTCGATGATTCTGTTGGCGGCGTAGAGCATATCGATGGAACCGGCGATGGCCGAGGCCATGCACTCATCCATGGCCACGATGGCAATGCTGATGGTCGTTTTCATAATGGCGAATATGGCATTAAAGATGTCATTTATGACTCTTACTGACACCCTAGTCCAGGGCTATATTTTTTTCAACACCGGCAATCACACCCAGAAGAGATTGAAGAGGAGAATTAAAATGTCCCTATCGAACGCACAAGCCCTATCCGGGCCAAGCAAGAGTAAAAACAGGCGCAAACACACGCCAATTCAGTCTGCGTTCTCAGCCCTGGCACGGGTATCTCCCTATCTGGCCGGACGATTGGCCAACTTTCTCTGGTATCGCACCATTCACCGTTCCGCGACAGCTGATGAACAGCGGGTGTTGGATCAGGCCGGCGTTGAAGTCCGAAAATATGGCGCCAAGTCAGTTCGCGTCTATCGATGGGGCGAGGGTGCGCCTGTGCTGCTGACCCACGGCTGGAACGGCGATGCGGGGCAGATGGCCTTCCTGGCGGAGGCGCTGGTGGAACAGGGTTTCCAGGTCACCGCATTCGATGCGCCTGGGCATGGACGCTCTTCCGGCAGCAGTACGGACATCCTTGAATTCAGCGGTTTTATCACTCAGCTGCTGCAAGAGTCCGGGGAAGAGACGGCAGTCGTCGCCCACTCCTTTGGCGGCATGTGTGCACTGCACGCAATCGCGAATGGTGCCCGTGCGAGCACCGTGGTCTGTATCTCTCCGCCCATGGATGTAACCACCCTGTTACAGCAGTTTTCAAAACTCCTGGGACTCAATGAGACGGTGGTCGGTCATTTGCGGCACCGTCTGGAGCAGCGATTTGGAGCAGAGATGTGGGCCCGGTTTTCCATGCAGGAGTGGGTTCGGGCTGCAGCTATTCCCGGTCTGATCATTCATGACTCGCGGGATCGATACATCCCGGTCGCCAACGGCAAGGCGGTACACGCTGCCTGGACAGAGAGTGAACTCCAGATAACCAGGGGGCTCGGGCATATGCGCATCCTACAGAATGCGGAGGTGATCGGTAATATCAAGCGATTCTTGGTCAACCAGGACCAGTGAATCAGGGGATTGAGCGTCAAGGACGGGGTGGGGCAGGGCTCCGTCCCGCCCGGTCAGTCGTTAGTGCTGCGAGGAGCCTCACTCCCAAGGTGAGACTGAAGGGGGACAGCGAATGTTTAGCGGTGTGACCGGGGCACCACACAAGTCATCTTTCAAGCGCTGGATTTTATCGCAAAGCTGGTGACGCCGGTGCCGAAGCCGAGAGTAAACCTGACCCGATTCCAGGGAGTTTTATACCCAAACAGCAAACACCCTGTCGATGTAATGCCGGCCAAAAGGAGTTAAAAGGTTACTGTCAACAAATGCTGCACATTGGCTGAGTACGAATTGCCATCAAACCGTATTTGCGGATCTAAACGCTGCCCCAATTGCTATATCAAACAAAAAAGGCCTACACCTTCATGATGTAAGCCTTTGTTTTATATGGCTCCCCGGGACAGGCTCGAACTGCCGACCTAGTGATTAACAGTCACCCGCTCTACCGACTGAGCTACCGGGGAAATGCTTAAGAGGGGCGCATAATAAAGAGACTGGGCCTTAGCGTCAATAGTTCGACCTTAAATTTCGCCGTTGCAGATGAGTGGGTTACCGTTCCATCGGGTGTTGGATATTCTTACTCGTCCAACGTTGTTTACGATCAGTGCCTTTGGGGGAATCTGGCTGCCGGGATCACAAAAAGTGAGGGTAAGATTGTACCCGCTGGGCCGGCCGTCACCCTGGTATACAACAAGTCTACGACCCTGGTTGGAGTGTATGGCTATATCCATCTCATGCCCGGGTTGATGTACGCCCTGCATCGCTTCGCCTTGGTCTCGGATCCGGTTGCGGTTGCGGTCTTCATAGAGAATGAAACCGCGACTCCAATCGGTAGATGCCGAGCAGTTCTCGCCGTTGCTGCTGGGGCAGAGTACATGGTGCGTCTCCTTGCTGATCGATAGCGACCGGGCGAGGCGGAAGTGTTGAACAAAGCTGTTGATTTCACTTGCCTGCAGGTTTTTTGCCGTGAAAGAACGGTATGAAGGGATGGCGATGGTGACCAGGATGGATGAGATGGCCAGCGTGACCAGCAGTTCCGCGATTGAAAATCCCTGCTCGTGCTTATGAGGTATGGGTGCAGTTGTCTGCATGATTAACACCCTCCATGGTGTTTTGAGGGGGGTGCATCCCGCACCCCGGTCCGGTTAGAGCGTGGCTGCCGCCCTTATCAAGCCTTGAGCACAGCTTCAATTCGATCCAGCGCCGTTTCCAGGTTTTGTTGGCTGGTGGCGATGGAGATGCGGACATGTCCGGAGAGCCCAAACGCGGTGCCCGGCACCAGGGCGACGCCGGCCTCCGTGATCAGGTATTCCGAGAGCTCCAGGTCGTTATTGGCACCATCGATGGAGGCGAGTGCGCCTTCCACATTCGGGAAACAGTAGAAGGTGCCGTCGCTTGGCAGACAGTCGATACCCGGCATGCTGTTGAGGCGGTCGACCACATAATCGTGGCGCTCCTTGAAGGCGACCAGCATCTCCTGGATGCATGCCTGGGGTCCTTCCAGTGCTGCCTGTGCCGCCACCTGCGATATCGAGGTGGGGTTCGAAGTGCTCTGCGACTGGATTTTCTTCATCGACTTGATGATATCCGCCGGACCGCCGGCATAGCCGATGCGCCATCCGGTCATGGAGTAGGCTTTGGAGACCCCGTTCAGCACCAGGGTTCGATCCTTCAATTCGGGGCAGGCGTTGAGTATGTTGACGAAGCTGTTTCCTGGCCAGAGGATATGTTCGTACATGTCGTCGGTCGCAATCAGTACCCTTGGGTGGTCTTTCAACACCTCTCCCAGGGCGACCAGTTCTTCGCGGCTGTAGGCCATACCGGTCGGATTTGAAGGACTGTTGATGACGAACAATTTGGTCTTTTCGGTGATTGCGGCCGCCAGCTGCTGGGCGTTGATCTTGAAATTCTGTGACGCTCCGGCGGAGACCAGTACCGGTACGCCGCCTGCAAGAATCGACATGTCCGGGTAGGAGACCCAGTAGGGAGCAGGGATAATGACCTCGTCACCGGGATCGAGAACCGCCTGGGCGAGATTGTAGAAACTCTGTTTACCACCACAGGAGACAAGAATCTCTCCCGGTGCATAGTCGAATCCGTTGTCACGCTGGAATTTGTCTATTATCGCCTGCTTCAGGGCCGGTGTGCCGTCCACGGCGGTATATTTGGTGAAGCCGTCGTTAATGGCTTTGATGGCGGCCGACTTGATGTGGTCTGGGGTATCGAAATCCGGTTCTCCCGCACCCAGACCAATGACATCCTTTCCCGCAGCTCGCATCTCGGCTGCCCGGGCGGTAACTGCAAGGGTGGGGGAGGGTTTGACGGCTTGTACGCGACTGGAGAGTTGTGCATTCATTACTGTTTTTATCCCTGATTTTCAAACATCAGCGATTCGGCTGATCGGCGGGTTGGTTAAAAAAAGCCATTCGTAGATGACGTTGTCGGGATGCCATAATAGCCAATTAACGCACAATGAAGAATCCCCTAATGAGCAAAGCGTTTAAAATATCCGCCAATTTTTCCCCATCCGGTGATCAACCGGAGGCAATCAGGCAGCTGGAAGAGGGCTTGAGGCACGGTGAGGCCGGCATGACCCTGCTCGGTGTCACCGGTTCCGGCAAGACCTTCACCATCGCCAATGTAATCCAGAAATTACAGCGCCCGACCCTGATTCTGGCCCCCAACAAAACCCTGGCGGCTCAGCTCTACGGCGAGTTCAAGGAGTTTTTTCCCGATAACGCGGTGGAGTATTTCGTCTCCTACTACGACTACTACCAGCCCGAGGCCTATGTGCCCGCTTCCGATACCTTTATCGAGAAGGATGCCTCAATCAATGACCATATCGAGCAGATGCGGCTGTCGGCAACCAAGGCGCTGCTGGAGCGCCAGGATACGATCATCGTCGCCACCGTCTCCTCCATCTACGGCCTTGGTGATCCGCGCGCCTACCTCGGGATGATGCTCCACCTGAGCCGTGGCGAGATCATTGATCAGCGTGCCATTCTGCGCCGTCTCGCGGAGCTGCAGTACAAGCGCAACGATGTCGAGCTCCATCGTGCAAGCTTCCGGGTGCGAGGCGAGGTGATCGACATCTATCCCGCGGAGTCGGACGCCGAGGCGGTGCGGGTTGAGCTGTTCGATGATGAAATTGAGAACATCTCCGTGTTCGACCCGCTCACAGGCGAGATCATGCGCAAGGTTCCGCGCTATTCGATCTATCCGAAAAGCCACTATGTTACCCCGAGAGAGACCCTGTTGCAGGCCGTGGATCAGATCAAACTGGAGTTACAGCAGCGGCTGCGGGACCTGGAATCGGCAAACAAGCTGGTGGAGGCGCAGCGTCTCGAACAGAGAACCCGCTTCGATATCGAGATGATCACCGAACTTGGCTACTGCACAGGTATCGAGAACTACTCCCGCTATCTCTCTGGGCGCTCCGCCGGTGAACCGCCGCCGACCCTCTTTGACTACCTGCCCGACGACTCCCTGCTGGTGGTGGACGAGAGCCATGTCACGGTTCCCCAGCTCGGTGGTATGTATCGTGGCGACAGGTCACGCAAGGAGACCCTGGTGGAGTACGGTTTTCGTCTCCCATCCGCCCTGGACAACAGACCCCTGAGATTCGAGGAGTTCGAGTTCCGCTCCCCACAGACGATCTATGTCAGCGCCACGCCCCGCGACTACGAGATCGATCACTCGGGTGCCATCGTCGAGCAGGTGGTTCGTCCCACCGGTCTCGTCGATCCTCAACTCGAGGTCAGGGCGGCAAGTACCCAGGTCGACGACCTGTTGTCGGAGATAAATGTACGGGTGGCGCGCAATGAAAGAGTGCTGGTGACCACCCTCACCAAACGCATGGCGGAGGACCTTACCGATTATCTCGGCGATCATGGGGTGCGCGTGCGCTACCTCCACAGCGATATAGATACCGTGGAGCGTGTGGAGATCATTCGCGACCTGCGTCTCGGTGAGTTCGACGTGCTGGTCGGTATCAATCTGCTGCGGGAAGGACTGGATATGCCCGAGGTCTCACTGGTGGCGATCCTGGACGCGGACAAGGAGGGGTTTCTGCGCTCCGAGGGGTCCCTGATACAGACCATCGGCCGCGCCGCGCGCAATGCCAATGGCATGGCGATCCTCTATGCCGATCAGATGACAGGTTCGATGGAGCGGGCAATCGGCGAGACCAATCGACGGCGCGACAAGCAGATCGAATATAACCGGATCCACGGGATCACCCCCCAGACCATACTGAAATCGATAGCCGACATTATGGAGGGTGCCTACCCGGGCGGGCAGATCAATGCCAAGCGTTATGCCAGGGTGGCGGAAGAGGAGATGGAGTATGCCGGTCTCTCGCCCGCGCAGCTGGCAAAGCGCATTCAACAGTTGGAGGAGCAGATGTATCGCCATGCTCAGGATCTTGAATTCGAGGAGGCGGCAAAGATCCGTGATCAGATCAGGCATTTGCAGGAGAGAGGTTTAGTGGTGTGAATGGAACTGCCGGGTCTGTCGGTTCGGGTACCTCTCCACGGCGTATACGCGCATGGATCCGCTGACTCAAATATTGCTTGGTGCGGCCGTTGGGCATGCGACGCTGGGCGCGCAGGTGGGCCGCAAGGCACTCTTCTGGGGTGCGGTAATAGGAGGGATGCCCGATCTCGATCTGCTTATGCCCCACGCGGACGATGTGGCGGCCGTTACCAATCACCGCAGCTACAGTCACTCCCTGGTCACACACACCGTCGTCGCGCCACTCCTGGGTGCGGGACTCGCGCGTCTGCATGCGAAGGACGGTGCCTCGATTGTTCGCTGGACCCTGCTTGCGTGGCTTGCGCTCGCAACCCACGCCCTGCTCGATGCGACAACCATCTACGGTACGCAGCTCTTCTGGCCGAGTTCGGTGCCACCGGCCGGGCTCGGCAGCATCTTTATTATCGATCCCATTTATACGCTCCCGCTGCTCGTCGGCGTGTTGTGGGCCGTGTTCGCCAGGCGCAGTTCGGTTGTCGCAATGCGTGCGAACCTGGTGGGCCTTGGCCTGAGCACTGCCTATCTCGCGGTTGCCATTCTCATCCAGGCGCAGGTGCGTGACATCGCTACGAGTGAATTGGTCCGCCAGGGTGAGGTGAACCATCGGCTGATCGCTACGCCGACGCCTTTCAACCTGGTGCTCTGGCGCCTGGTCGCGAAGGTGCCAAACGGTTACTGGGAGGGCTACTATTCGTTGCTCGATCCTTCGCCCGCAGTCAGTTTCGCGCAATATCCGAGTAATGAAGGCCTGCTCTCGTCTATTGAAGATGCGCCCGCGGTGGCACGGCTGCGTTGGTTCACCAAGGGATTCTATCGGGTGAGGGAGATCGATGGTCGAGTGGAGATCACCGACTTGCGCATGGGCTTTGAGCCTCACTATGTGTTCTCTTTCGTTGTCGGCCAGCGACAGGAAGGCGACATATACCCGTCGATTCCGCCCAAACGTCTTCCTGCCGAGCGTCCCGACCTCGAGGCATTGCACTGGGTGTGGCGGCGAATGCTCGGTGAAACGGATTAGACTGGGCCGAATTAACCTGCCGAAGGGTCTCAGGTTTTGGTGCCGTGCCGCTGTGGTGCCTGTGGTCCTTGCGTGGCGCTGCGGTGAAATGCTTGGAATGAATGTGGGTCATTTCGGATTCAATCGGCCGCTGCTTCTATTAACAGGGGAAATGTAAAGTATTTAAATTAAACGCTTTATTTTTCTATGCTTTCTTCTAGAATTGAATTCATTCCAAGTTACAACACAGGCATAGAGAGTAGCAGCAACTCACGCTGTGGCAGGTAGTACTGAATATGAGCGATATTCAAGGTATGCTCAGTGATATCCAGGCAGAGGCGGACTATGCCTGCCGTATGACGGGGCAAACCAATCTCAACGATCATGTATTGGCAGCTATGGGCCGTGTGCCCAGGCATCGCTTTGTCAGTAAATCATTCCGCAACCACGCCTTCGACAACAGCCCGCTGCCCATCGGCAAGGGGCAGACCATCTCCCAGCCGTTTATTGTCGCGCTGATGACCGATCTCATTGCGCCCAACAGGCGTGACAAGATACTCGAGGTGGGGACCGGGTCCGGCTATCAAACTGCGGTTTTGGCCGAACTGGTCAATCACCTCTATACCATCGAGATTATTCCCAAGCTCGCCCAGAAGTCCCGTCGGCGCTTGGAAAAAGAGGGCTATTCCAACATCTCCTTCCTGGAGGGTGACGGTTATTATGGCTGGCCCGACGAGGCACCCTTCGATGCCATAATGGTCACCGCGGCGGTGGAGCATATACCCCAGACGCTGATCGATCAGCTGGTACCGGGAGGACGGCTTGTGCTGCCGGTCGGGGAACGGCGCTACAGCCAGGATTTAATACTGGTTGAGAAGGGCCTGACCGGGTCGATCGAGAAAACCAGACTGATGCCGGTCTCCTTTGTCCCACTGACCGGATCGCGGTAATCATCCTACCGATACTCGTGGGGTTGCAATGGATGTGGAGCAGCCTGTATGATTCGCCGTCTCAAAGGCGCGTAGCTCAGTTGGTTAGAGCGCTACCTTGACATGGTAGAGGTCGTTGGTTCGACTCCAATCGCGCCTACCAACAAACAAGCACTCATGGTCTGCCCTGAGTGCTTTTTTATTGCCTCAGAGCATGGATTCTCATCATGTCTGACTCGCCATCTCCAGACACAGGGTCTGGTACAGCTCCGCGGCGGGGAGTGGGTGGCTGTAGAGGTAGCCCTGTGCGAGATCACTGCCAGCTTGCAGTAGGAACTCGGCCTGGTCTGTATTCTCCACCCCTTCGGCGACCGATTCGAGTCCGAGGTTTTTTGACAGCGCGATGATGGCGCGCACGATCGCCTCATCGTTGCTGTCCTGGCCGATGTCCCGGACGAACGACTGGTCGATTTTGATTCGGTCCAGCGGCAGCAGTTTTAGATAGGCGAGACTCGAGTAACCGGTGCCGAAATCGTCGATCGCGAAATTGACCCCGATGGTTTTGAGTTCAGCGAGAACGGTGCGACTCAATTCGGGATTGCGTATCAACATCGATTCCGTGACCTCCAACTCCAGGCGCTCCGGTGAGAGACCGCTTTTTTGCAACTCCTCGGAAACCTGTGCGACCAGTGCTTCGCGGTCGATCTGTTGCACCGAGAGGTTGACCGATATACGAGGTACCCGGAAATTGTCCTGGTCCCATTTCGCCAGCTGATGGCATGCGGTGTGCAACACCCACCTCCCGATATCGCCGATAATACCGATCTCTTCGGCCACCTCGATAAAGAGTCCAGGCGGGACCTGACCCTGTTTGGGATGCTGCCATCGAACCAACGCCTCGAGCCCCTTGAGCTGCCGAGTCTTGATATCCACTATGGGTTGATAGTGGAGTATCAATTCATTGCGGTCGATGGCCCTGCGCAGGTCGTTCTCCATCATCAGTCGCTCAAGCGCGCCCTCAGACAGGGCCTGAGTGAAAAATCGATAGGTATTCCTGCCTTGCTGCTTGGCTTCATACATGGCGCGGTCGGCATGGCGTATGAGTAGATCCGGTTCGTCGCCGTCGTTGGGATAGAGGGTGATCCCGATGCTCGCCGTTACCACCAGTTCATGTTCCCCGATGGTCATCGGGTTGGAGAACATATCGATCAACTTACGCGCCACCACAGAGGCATGTTGTGCGTTTGTCTGCTCTTCCAACAGCAGCACGAACTCATCCCCACCCAGTCGGGCGATGGTGTCACTGGAACGCATGATCTCGCTCATGCGTTTGCTGACTTCCAGCAATACCTGATCACCGATCGGATGCCCAAGGGTGTCATTGACCGTCTTGAAGCGGTCAAGATCGAGAAACAGCAATGCAATCGAATTGTTCTCGCGGCGCGCATGCATCAGGGCGTGGTCGAATCGCTCCAGAAACAGGGCACGGTTGGGCAGTTGGGTCAGGGCGTCGTGATGGGCAAGAAAGTTGATCTTGTCCTGCGCTTCCTTGATCTGGGTAATATCGCTGAAGACACCCACAAAGTGGGTTGTCTCGCCATTGTTGTCTTTCACCGCACTGATCGTCAGCCACTCCGGATAGACATCGCCGTTCTTGCGCCGGTTCCAGATTTCACCCCGCCAATGGTCGGTTTTCAACAGGATGTCCCACATATCTCGATAAAACGAGGGCTCATGGTGGCCCGACTTGAGAATCCTGGGGTTTTCGCCTATCACCTCATCATGGGAATAACCGGTGATGGCCTCAAAGGCAGGGTTGGTGGAGACGATGTCCCCGTTTACGTCGGTTACGGTGATCCCCTCCGCGGTGTTCTGGAAGGCCCTTTCCGCAAGGCGCAGTTTCTCCTCGGCGATACGGTGCGCCTTTCTCAGTTGTCGATCCTCAAGTACCCGCTTTACCGCTTCACCCAGCCTGGCGGGTCGATCTTTCAAGACATAGTCGTTGGCACCCTGACGAAGGGCGTCAATGGCTGCCTCTTCACCAATTCCGCCTGAAACGATAATAAACGGAATATCGAGATTCTGTTGCCGTAGTAGAGAGAGGGCGCGTTGACCGCTGAACTGCGGAAGATGCCAATCACAGAGAATAATGTCCGGTAACTTTTCCAGGGCCTGCAAATAGGCGGTTTCGCCCTGTACACGGGTGTACTCCAAGGTGAATCCCTCTTCCTTTAGTTGCAAGGCCATCAACTCGGCGTCATAGGGCAGGTCTTCGACGATGAGAATTCGAAGTGACATGCAGGATTCAGGCGGAATCGCTCTCAGTCATGGGCGCCCCCACATTGAGGGTCAGCCAATAATCCTCGATTTTACGCACCACATCGATGAATCCTGTGAAGGCGACAGGTTTGACCAGATAGGAATTGGCGCCGATATCGTAGGAGAGCGCTCGGTCCCCCTCTTCCTTCGATGAGGTGAGGATGACTACCGGTATGCGTTTGATCAAGGGCGTCTCCTTGATCCGTTGCAGCACTTCGAAGCCGTCGATCCCCGGCATTTTGAGATCCAGCAGTATGAGGTCGGGAATGGGATGCTGGTTACGGTTGGCGAAGTGCTCTTTGCCAAACAGGTAATTCAAAGCCTCTTGTCCGCTATATGAAACTTCTACGCGGTTGGAAAGGCGGGCCTCCTTGAAAGCATCAAGGGTCAGCTCGATGTCCATTCGACTGTCATCAATCAGTAAGATGACGGCGGGTTTGTTCATGGCCTTTGACCTTTATTGTTATCCTGGTCCACAGGATAGGGTGCGATATTTCGACTTATTCTGTCAACAAATTGGCTTCCCAATCGTTGATGGAGGGGTCAGTGTACCTCCGCAACGGGTAATATTATGGTAAATCTGCTGCCCTCGCCCAAGGTGGATTCCACCTTCACCTCACCGCTCATCATATGCGCGGCCTTGGTTACGATGGCGAGACCGACCCCGGTACCCGGATATTCGTCCTGGCTGTGTAAGCGCTGAAAAACCTGGAAGATTTTCTCATGGTATTCTGGCGCTATGCCGATGCCATTGTCCTTGACAGTAATAAACACGCGATCATCGTGGCGTGTTGAGGCAATGCTTATCACCGGTGCAACATCCGGCCGGCAATAGGTGATGGCGTTATCTAACAGATTGCTCAGCTGCTGTCCGATCAGGGTGGCATCCCCCAGGGGTACGGCAAAGGGCTTTTCGATGATGAGCTTGGCGCCACAGTTCTCGATAGGTTCACTGAAAGTGACCTGCAGGCCCTCAATGATGGGTGCCAACTCTATCGGCCGCATCTGCAGGGTACCGCGTCCGGTACGTGAGTATTGCAGCAGATCATCGATTAAATCACCCATATGGCTGCCTGCCTGAAGGACATTTTCCAGATAGTGCCGTCCATCCTCATTGAGAGAATCGGAATGGCGATTGACAAGTATATGGGCAAACCCGGTTACTGCACGCAGCGGCGCTCTCAAGTCGTGGGAAACAGAGTAGACAAACGACTCCAGTTCCTTGTTTGCCGTTTCCAACTCTCTGGTGCGTTCAATGACACGTGTCTCCAATTCATTATTGAGGCGGCTGACTTTGATTTCCGCGAGTTTGCGTTCGGTGATGTCCTGGCCGATGGATTGGTAGGAGAGGACTTCACCCTGGGGCGTGAACAGGGCTCGGTTGGTCCAACGTTGCCAGCGTGTCTCTCCAGATTCCACAAGCACTAGATGTTCGTGCGATTGTGTGGGGGCCTCGGGTGTCAGCGCCCGGATGTGGCTCATCACAATCTCTCTGTCCTGTTCCGGGATCAAGTCGGTAAACTTGCTGCCGAACAGTTCTTCCTGGGTTTTATTGAAATAGTCGCAATAGGCCTTGTTGACGAAGGTGATTTCGCTATCCGGTAGAAATCTACATATCAGAACCGGTGTATCTTCCACCACGGCACGGTATCGTTCCTCGCTCTCCTGCAGCGCTATCATCGCTTCTACCCGGTCAGTGATATCACGACCTACGCCGATAATCGAAGTCACCTTGTTATCCTTGTCCAGAATTGCGGTGTCCATCCAGCCCAGCCAGCGCCAACCGGAACTGGTCATGGCGCGCTGTTCGTGATAAACGGCATAGGGCGGCTGCAACAGCTGTGACATCGCTTCACGCGTTGTTTCCTGGTCATCCGGGTGGACCAAGGGCAAGAACCTGTTGCCCAGTAACTCATCTTCCCGCTTTTCAAACAATCTGCAGTAGGAGGGGCTGACAAACTCGAAGCGGCCTTCCGGGTCTACTTTCACCACCAAGTCGGTCTGGTTCTCGACCAGCAGGCGATACTTCGCTTCGCTCGCCTGTAATGCGTTTTCAGCCTGTTTTCGGTCAGTTACATCATTGAAGATCGCAACGACCTCTCCACCGGGAAGACGATAGACATAATTCTCCACCCAGAGCTGAAGACGCTCATCCTGGTAACTGCTGATGGGGAAGTATTCAGGATTGCCGGTCTCCCAGACGCGCCTGAGTACCGCCAGCAATCCTAACTTGTCGATACCCGGAAATGCATCAGTGACCCTGTGGCCCATCACATCTTCGCGACTGTTTCTGCCGATACGTTCGCCGGATTTGTTATAGTCCCGGAAGACAAAGTCAGCTCCCCCATCCACCGCCTCGTAAACCGCCACCCCATCGCTCATGTTGTCAACCAGTTCCCGGTAGCGGGTTTCGCTTAAGGCCAGCGCTGTGAGGCTGCGTCGGCGCTGTGCGATATGCCAGATCTCGTTGGCGATCAGCTGGGTTGTCTCGACGTCGAGTTCCGTATAGGGGGTGCGCTTGTTGCCGACCCCGGCGAGCATGACCACGCGATCGTTTTCGATGACAGGAAGGCTGATGAGACGAGTTAGGTCGGCATGACCGTCGGGTAGACCATTTTTTTTCGATATCTGCTGATAGTCATTGAATACAACCGGTTTGCGTTGACGGAACGCATCGGCCCAGATTCCCGCATTCTTGATCGGATAATGTTTGTCATGTACAGCCTCACAATACTCTTCCTGGGTCCGTTTCGACCAGGTTACCAACTCGATGCTCTCCTGGTCTTGATTAACGAAGTGGATAAATGAGATTAGACTGTTTGTCAGTTCTTCGCTGATTGCCAGGCCGTGTTGCATGAATGCAGTTTCATCGAGATTTTTTGCGATTTCCGGTAGCTCCAACAAGGCAGAGGCGCGCCTTGCCTGGATCTCCATGTACCTCTCATGCTGCTTTCTTGTGGTAATGTCGTGAAGTACGCAATGGGTCTGTTTAAACGCGCCTTGGGCGTCGAGTTCGGTGCGACCGTCAACGGATACAGTGACGACTCGACCGTCGGATTTGATTAGATCGTACTCCTTGCCATGAATATTACCCTTGGAAACAAACTCGCCAAAACGGGTGGCTAATAATGGATGTTGCTCAGACACGATAAAATCGGCGATTGGCTTGCCAATTATCTGCTGTCGATCGTATGCGTCATAGCCCAGTAACTCCAACCATGCCGGGTTGACATCGAGAATATTGCCATCCTCATCCAAAGACTCGTAGGCCACGGGGGCATGCTCGTAGAAGAGTCGGAAATGCTCCAAACTCTCCCGCAATGCCTTTTCGGTATTATGTAGGGCCGTAATGTCTCGGCCGATTCCAAGTACGCCAATCAGCGTGTCTGAGTCGTCGTAGACAGGGGTTTTTGTAGTCAGTAAGAGGGCTTTGTGACCATCGTCGGCAAAAGTGATCCACTCCTTGTTGGAGACTGAGTCACCAGCATCAATCGCGACCTGGTCATTGGCCCTGAAGAAATCAGCCAGTTCCCGATCGACAAAATCGTAGTCGGTCTTGCCCTGGATTTCGGATTCGGTGGCCCCAAAAAAACGCTCGAATGTCTGGTTGCAGGAGAGGTAGATCCCGTCTGGGTCCTTCAACCAGATCAGGTCCGGTAAGGTATGGAACAGGGTGCGCAGGCGACCCTCCTTTTTGCGCAGTTCCTCCTCCATTGCATGCATGACAGTGATATCGCGTGAAACGCCGAAAACGCCAATGGTTTCTCCAAGTTCGTTCTTCAATGGGCCCTTTGTCGCGAGGAAGGTAATATGCCCCAGCTCGGTATCCAGGTGCTCGTGTAGGGCCATCACCCTGTCCTGTTCCATTATCGCGCGGTCGTTTACCATGATCATTTCCGCCTGATCGGGTGGAAACAACGCGCTGTCGTCCTCTCCCAGGACCTGTTCCTTTGTCTTCCCGGTGAACCTTTCCGCCTGTCTGTTGAAGAATAGATAGCGTCCATGCGAGTCCTTGGCGAAAATCGCATCAGTGGATGAATCGGCGATGGTGGATAGGAGCTTCAGCGCTTGGATCCGTTCAGCCTGTGCCTGATGGGTGGCGTTCGCCACAGCCAGCTGCTGACGTTGTCGAAGCAAATAGATGCCGAATACACCTATGAAAAGGGCCATGAACCCGCTCAATCCCATCCAGATGGCGTCGTGCAGGGCATCATCGTAGACTTCGGACCAATCCATCTTCGCTAAGATAAACCAATTGGTTTTGGGTATGTTGCGCCCCACGCCAAATACGGATTCGTGACGATAGTCTTTGCCCGCTACCACATGAGACATGCCCAGTTCACCTCTTGCCAACTGAGCGGCTAACAGCGATTTGTCGGCAATGGGCCAACGAAGTTTCAGGGACGCATCAGGGGCGTGTTTCAGGTTGTTGAGAAACTCTATTTCTGATTCGTGCCGTCGAAACAACACCACCTCGCCCGTTTTACTCGGCACCGGCCATTCACTGATCGGATCGAGTAATGACTCGCTGGGATCCACATGCAGGATTAAAATAAAATCGATCGCCTGGTTTTCACCCGGGTAGGGAATGATGAAATCCAGATGGGGATGACCATGACTGTCCCTGTGGGGCCCGACGAACCCGATCTCACCCGATTTCGCCTGCTGTAAAACAGAACTGAGTATGTTGGGATCGATCTCAGCCTGAAGCGTTTTGCTTTGCCAGAGGTGGTTACCGGCGCCATCCAGCAGATGAACTCCTTCGAAATGGCCGATACTCTCAATCGTACGCAGTTGCTCAATCAGCCGATCAAAACCTGCCTGATCCCTGTGCTGACGCCAATTGCTGAAGGACGAAGAGATGACCTGATTGTGCCGCACGAACCATGCATCCTGCCAACGTTCCTGCAGCCAATCATGAAGAAGCTCTACTTTTAGATCAGAAATAGCCTGTAATCTTCCAATTTCAGAAGATTTTTTATCCTGAAAGGTTGAGTAGACCAGGGCCAGCGTGAGGGGAACTATAAAGAGTGCCAGCAGCAGTGTCGGAAGCCAGATCGAGCGTATTCCGGATGCCGCACTCTCGTGCCCGCCCCCGTTGTCGTGCTGCAGGTGTCTGATCAACCAATAGAGCAGGGCAGAGGTCAAGAGGATGAACAACCACCCTTTGAGTGTGCTTGCGAGCGCCATCTGGCTCTGAGAGTCGGTTATCTGTTCGATAAACCTGTCGGACCAGAGGATCCAGACCGCAGAAAACACAGCATAGATAAACACAATTTTGAGTGCATGCTGTTTGGTGCGTCTGTTCATGCGAAAGGTGAAATCAAGCTGTTATTGGAGAGCCCCTGAAGACTGGTGAAAGATCACCTGTCTAACCTTCATGGTAGCTATTGAAATCGAAATTTGAAGCCTGCCTGTGGGATTGCGGGCGGAAAACTGCACGGACATGATCATCAAGATAGTAATCATTGATCTATGTCATGAAAGGCCGATGAATAGTCGTTACAGCTAGTGACTCCAGTTTGGCTGAAATCCTAAATAAGCCTGTTCGTCCAAGCTGGTGAATCGTCCATATTGTGACGCTTAATTGCATGCGGAACGGGGCTGGCGAAGCAATTCACGGAAAGGTGGTTAATTGATATAAAACCACATTTTTAATTTGATCCTATGACTTGGATCAGTGCAAATCTGGAATAGGGATATCTTTATCGAAATTATCGATTATTATTAAAATCGATAGCTATCGGAATTGATACGATGTATCGCAAGCCCTGGAAGGGACACTATCTTTCGCCGGGTGAGACCGCAGGAATATTTAAGGTCACGCCGGCATCGTTACGTGGCTGGACACGTAAGGGCATGCTTCGTGCGGAGACCACAAAAGGGGGGCATCGACGCTATCCCGTCAGCGAAGTGCTTCGACTGGCGCGGGTTAAAGGTATCGAGATTGAGCCGTCGCTTTTCACATCGGTTAAATTGCTGATCATCGACAATGATATCGAATATAGCAAGACCGTACATAAGTCACTAAGCGGCGAGGCCGGTATCACGGAAGTGGCCGTTGCTCATAACGGTTTCATGGCAGGATGCCTGATGTCGCGGTTTAAGCCGGATGTTGTGCTTTTGGATCTCAAGGTGCCGGGTATCGATGGTTCTCTAGTGTGCAGTTTCATAAAACACGATCCTCAAACCAGATTTATCAGAGTGATTGCTATGTGTCGGAATTGTTCAAAACAACAACAACAGAACATAATGGAGCTTGGTGCCGAGGAGTGTTTATCAAAACCCTTTACCACGAATCAGCTCAAGCAGGTAATGGGGCTGGTCAACGCTGATAATTAGTTCCAGCCCTGTATGCACGACTCCGATAACTTGTCGATGGGTCGGCATGACCGGCCCTACCAGGTTCTGATTGTCGAAGATGACAATCTTCATCTACCATTGCAGATGGGACCATGGAAAATCTGCCCTCCCAAGTAACCACCGCAGCTTTCGGGCATCAGGCGCTGGAATTGTTTGAGTACGATAACTTCGATCTGGTATTGCTGGAAAACGACTGCCTGACATCAGTGGTGATGAGGTCTGTTACAGGATTCGCGCGCCCGTGCGGCCATGGAGATGATACATCTGTATGGTCAGTTGGATAATGCTGCGCATTGAGACATGACCGTATCTATAGCAGGGCACAATCAGTTGACAAGGTAATTGAGATAATAGGGAAAGAAATTGCCAAAGGGTGGCGTGATCCTGACATTGGAAAGATTTTTTTGGGATTTCCTGATAGCCAATCCTGATTCGCTTGATGATAGATAACCGAGCAATGGAATGCTGTAAGAAAGCAATATAATGTTTAATCCTCACCATAATGGTAACCAAGATAACCGAGTGATTGGGGCTTTTCAGGGATACGGCGAATGCACAGCAAAAGACAGTTGATTTGTCGAAAGTGATCCTGGATGTGGTAAACTATGACGTCTGGATATCCTATAATGCATTGTCGTTCATCATCAGCGGAAGCGGGGTGCGCACCGCGGAATCGCTCCATGGCGAACAAGCGGTACCGCTTCTCCATGTCGAGTATCGTTGATTGGGTTTAAATATGATTCTGAAATTATCCTTATGCTGTCTGTTCACCCTTGCTGTCTGGTGCAGTGCGGCGGTTGCGGATGTCGGGGCTGATACGAAAATCATATTTGCCCACCATAGTATGGGTGCGCTGCTTATAGGGAGCCGTACCACTACAAAGCCACGCGATTTTGCCAAGCCTGAGGATATGCATCTTTGTCGCAGACTGGATGTTCTAAACGAAAAAAATCAAACCGATGTGCAGTTGTTCCACCATGATAGGGATATGTGGGATTCGTTGAGGGATTGTCAAAATGAACTGGTCGAGGCTTCCTGGGGAAAGATACCCATGTGGGAGGACGGAAACACGCCAACTCACTGGCATCGCTTGTTCATCAAAAATGAATGGCCTGAAGTCAAGAATAAATTCCTGCGATACGACGTGATAGTAATCAAGAATTCATACCAAACAGTTCAGGACGATCACAGCCCCGGTTACGAGGAGGATCCAAAAGGTGCCTATACGATTTTGGATAAAATGGATGAATGGAAAGGTTACTTAAAAGAGCTGGCTGAGTTTTTCGCCACACAGCATCCTGATAAAATTCTGGTGCATTTGGGACCGGCCCCAAGACGCGGATTGCATGGTGAGGGAAAGGGGATCCACTATCCCACCCGGAAAGTCGCAGATGCAAGCAGGGAGTTTGCGCAGTGGATGGAAGCGGATTGGGTAAACATGGCTCCCAATGTTAGGTATTTTCCATGGTTTGACTATCTTGCAAACGAGAGCAACGTGATGGATGAGCGCTGGCGCTGGGGAGGCTCACACTATCAACCCTGGAGAGGCAAAGAGATCGGTCTGATATTGGCAGACTATCTATATGGTGTTGCGACGTCACGCCGTGTAAGTACCAAGCGTTAATTCTGGCGGTTCCTGTAAGTTAAATTTGCAGTGTAAATATTTGATTTGTAGTTCACCTGTACCAACCAGGCATGTTCTTTTTAGCTTTTCATCAGCATGGACAATTCCCTGTTCTTCGAAGATATGCCATCCGCTCGGTGTGGTGGTCTAGGTTATTTTTTTGCAATACGATTGACTCCAAATGCATAATTGGCGTTTAAAGTCGATTGCATGACCTTAATATATGAAGGGTTTTTACCGTATTGCAGGACACTGATCAAGGCAATCGAATACAGTCTGTTATATGTAACTACCCTAGGCAAAATTTAACAATCGATTCCTTCAACTCAAACTTTGCGAAGTAACAGAGCCAAACGATAGCTCGGCATGAGTAACTTTAGAATCAAACGTGAAAAGCAGACCATCACGGCAATGATGGCTATATATTGCGAAGACCACCACCACAAGGTTGGTGAGCTGTGTGAAGTGTGTGAACAGCTATTGGACTATGCCCATAGGCGATTGGATACCTGTCCGTTTCAGGATAATAAGCCGGCTTGCAATCATTGTACTGTCCACTGTTATTCAAAGGATATGCGCGAAAGAGTACAGGATGTAATGCGCTATGCAGGTCCTAAAATGCCGTTACGCCACCCTATATTGAGTGTTTTTCACCTGCTCGACAAGATGCGCGAAGCGCCAAAGCTCTCCAAGGCAAGGAAGCGCTAGTTCAGTTCACTGCCGATTCGTACTGGATGTTCTCGATATAAGATGCAAACTCCGCATCCTGCATCGGTTTGGAATAATAGTAGCCTTGTGCGAAATCGACATTGAGTGACTTCAGAAATTTTTCCTGTTCCAATGTCTCTACGCCTTCGGCAATGATCGACATGCCGAATTTTTTACCCATTAAGACGATGGTTTCCGTTAGCGTTCTGTTGTCAGCATCGTCTGGCAGGCCGTTGATAAATGAGCGATCGATCTTTAGATGGTTCAATGGAAAGCGCTTGATGTATGCCAACGAGGAGTAACCGGTGCCAAAATCATCCATGGCGGATTCGATGCCGAGCTTCTTTAAGTGGTGAAAGTTTTCGAATACAGTCTCATCACTGTGCAACAATAGATTTTCAGTTATTTCCACGCATAGCTTTAGGTCAATCCTTGCTGCATGCTGCTTGATCGTGGAGATGTTTTTTATAAATGTGGCATCACTGAAATAGTTGGGAGGAACATTAATCGACAACCAGAAATGGTCTGGTCTTTGTGTCCAGGATTTGGCATGATCGAGAGTGGTCTTGAACAGCCAGTCCGTAATTGGCCTGATCAATCCCGACTGTTCCGCAACCGGTATAAACTCCGTTGGCGATACCGATCCAAGCACTGGGTTGTTCCAGCGCAGCAAGACCTCCGCTCCAACCAATGCTCCGTTATCAATATCTATAATCGGTTGATAGACAGGGTAGAGCTCACCGGCATCCAGCGAGTGGCTCAGTTGAGATTCAAGCTCAATTCTTTCCGTGACCTTTTTGTTGAGATTTCTGGTAAAAAATCTAAATGTATTCCGGCCTGCACGTTTGGCTTCGTACATGGCTATGTCCGCATTGCTCATCAACATGCTGACATCAATGCCATCATCCGGATAGACGGCGATGCCAAGACTGGAGGTTATGCTGATTTCCCGATTGTTGAGATAAAGCGGTGTTTCGGTTGTAGCTAGGAGGCGGGTGACGACAGGTTCCAAGTCAGCAGACGGATTCTCCACATTTGGTATTAGGGCGAGAAACTCGTCACCTCCCAGGCGCGCCAAGGTGTCCTCTGTTCGCAGCTGCTCTTTTATCCGTTTAGCTACCTTGATTAACAGTTGATCGCCGATCGGATGCCCCATTGAATCATTGATGTTCTTGAAATTATCGAGGTCGATATAGATGACAGCAACATGCAGATTGTTGCGTTTGGCATGTTGGAGCAGTTGTTGCAGGCGGTCGAAGGCGAGAAATCTGTTCGGTAATTCGGTGAGCTGGTCGTGGGTTGCCTGTTCAAGCAGTCTCTCTTCGAAAGCCTTGCGCTCTGTTATATCCTCTTTGACCGCAAGATAGTGGGTTATATTGTCGTTATCGCCACGGATGGGAGCGATAACCGCTGACTCCCAGTAGAGCTTGCCATTCTTGCGTTTATTGCAGAATTCCCCTTTCCAGACTTCCCCTTTGTTAATGGTTTCCCACATGGATTCGAATTGATCGTTTTCCTCGGCACTGGCGCTGAGGATACGACTGTGTTTGCCAATCACTTCCTGAGGACTATAGCCGCTTACTTCGGTAAACTTGGGATTGACGTATTCGATGATGCCGTCAAGGTCAGTGATTAATACAGAGGCCGGACTCTGTTCAACCGCCATCGAGAGTTTCTTTAAATCCTCCGAGACTTTCTGTCGATACTCTATCTCCCGTGCAAGCTGCGTATTAATACCCAGCAAGGTTTCTCGGTCGAGCTTTAGCTCTCGCATCATCTCATTGAAGCTTTGTGCAAGCCGCCCAAGTTCGTCGTTTGAGATGATGGGAACGTCTTTTTCCAGATTGCCTTCAGCGATGCGCGATGCGCCCTGGGTCAAGGTGTTGACTGGATTCAGGACCTGCAAATTGAAGATCACGAAGATGGTGCTTCCCAGGGACAGCACAATTAAACTGTATATGATAATCAGTTCGAGCACAGCTTCACGGGTCACTTGCTGAATACGTGATCTATCCAGGCCCACCAATAACCAGCCCAGGATCTTGTCATCGTCCTTGATCGCGAACTCCAGGACGAGATGCTGTGTACCCGGTCCCATCAATCGCGGAGCCGACAAGTGTTGCTGCTTTATCCGCTGGTCGATTATTCCGGCATCTATATTTTCAGGAAGATAGGTGGTTATGGGCTGGCCCCCGAAGGAGCGTATCTGGGCGAAGGAGACGTCCGCATCGTTTGTTATCTGTTGAACAAATCTGTCCAGTCTGCTCACATCATAGCTGTGGATTGCATCCGGACTGATCAACGCAATGAATTTTCCAAGTGCATTGGCTTTGCTGCGCAGATTGCTTTCGAGAAGTTGGCTTTTTCCCGCATATTCGTAAACAGCAGCGCCACCCAGGGTGATGATGAGTACGATACTGATCCAGACGATAAACTTAAAACGCAGTCCCCCTTTGAAATTGGGGTTGGTGTTCTTGACTCGATCTAGTTCCTTTTCAACGGGTATGGATGGCATCAACAATTACCCGGTGAGAGTTGTAGTCACTGTCGTCTGCGGGATTGAAGGAGCTCAACCTTGCCTGGCGCAGAATCTCCTTTCCTTGTGGAGTATCACTCAGGCCCAATAGGAGGTTCTTCAGCCGTGTCTTCAAGCTGTCTTCCATCTCCTCCTTGACTGCCCACGGGAGGTGCGGAAGCGGTTCGCTGACTGCGATCACCGCCAACTCTTCCACAGCGATTTTGTCGCGTACTACCGGCAGGCGCCTTACCACCTCTCCGGCACCGGCCGCATCGGCCTGCTTGAGGAAGGTGGCCAGTACGGCATTGGGTGGATTTATGGCATAGGATTCCTGATAGTCACCTGTTTGCAAACCGGCTTCTCGAAGCAGGAATGTGGGTACGATATAACTCATCATTGCACGGGGGCCACCGCCAAAGAGAATCTTCTTGCCCCGTAACTGCTCGATACTCTCTATGCCGGAGTCGCGCCGAACATAAAGTGCCCCGCGAATGGTCTTCTCACCAAACTCCTCATTCTGCGCGATGGCGACATAGCCGAGTTTTTCATGGGCATTGATATACTCGTACTGATTCAGGTGTACCAGGTCGTATCGGCGTTCCTGCAGACGCTTGAGAAAGACATTGAAATTGGGAGAGAGCTCGAGCTTGATGGGTCGCTGCAGCTTCTCTTCCAGATAGCGGGAGAGGGGGCGGAAGAGTTTGGCTGTGACTATCGCATCACGTCGTGGGAATATGCCGATTGATAGCGGATCAGCGACGACAGTAGAACTGAGTGTGGCTGCGATGAGCAAAAATAGGATGTGAACCCGCAAGGAACAATATCTATTTTTTGCTAGTTTGCGAATTTTCCCCATAGAGAAACCGTAACTAACTGATTTTATATTAAAAAAATAAATTCACACACTGATTTTATTGTTATCGGCTACAGCGCCACTATATTGAGTATTTTATACATTATAGAGGAGTGGAAATGATTGATAGGAAAAATGCCAGGTCACTGTTTTTGAAAAAAGACTCATTCCAAACAAGATCGTATAAACTCGGTGGTGTCCTGAATTCGAATTTGAGATAGATTCGAGATCATGAATTGAGGAAGGTGATTGGCCGATGATTCGACAGAGCAGAGATATGTTGGCGGGTCAGCGGGCACTGGTGACCGGTGCCAATTCGGGTATTGGCGCAGCAGTGGCAAGGGGTCTCGCGATGGCCGGTGCCAAGGTGGTCATCAATTATGTGGTGAATGATGATGACGCTGAAAAGCTGGTCAACGAAATCAAGAAATCGGGTGGCGAAGCCATGGCCCTCTATGCCGATGTCAGTAATGAGGAGGAAGTGCAGGCCATGTTCAGCCGCATGACCGAGGCGTGGGGTAGTATCGACATCCTAGTTAACAATGCCGGGATACAACGGGATGCCCCCTTTGTCGATATGACCCTCGAGCAGTGGAATAAGGTCATGGATGTAAATCTCACCGGTCAGTTTCTTTGCACCAGGGAGGCAACCAAGGAGTTTACGCGGCGCGGAGTGGTACCTGAACTCTCCTGTGCGGCGGGCAAGGTCATCTGCATGTCCTCGGTGCACGAGGTCATACCATGGGCCGGACATGTCAATTATGCGGCCTCGAAAGGCGGGGTGATGATGTTCATGCAGAGTGTCGCCCAGGAGCTTGCGCACCATAAAATCAGGGTAAACGGCATCGCTCCTGGGGCTATCCGCACCCCGATCAACCGCAGTGCCTGGGAGTCTCCGGAGGCGGAGGCCTCGCTACTGAAATTGATTCCCTATGAGCGAATCGGCGATCCCGCCGACATCGCCAAGGCCGCGGTTTGGCTTGCATCTGATGAGTCGGACTATGTCACCGGAACGACGCTGTTCGTCGACGGCGGCATGACCCTCTACCCGGGATTCAGAGAAGGTGGCTGATCCGTTGACGCCAATCTCGTTTGGTCGTGCCGTCTGTGGCGATCTCGGCCAGGCGGAACGTCGCGAGTGGCTACTGACCAATGGCTTGGGAGCTTACGCCGCGGGTAATGTCGCGGCGAGTCTGACTCGGCGTTACCACGGCTTGCTGATCACCCCGCTTTCCGCTGCCCTTGACCGTCACCTCATGATGGCCAAGGCCGATGCCACCCTGCGGCTCGATGGCAGGGAGCTGCCGCTGTTCACCAATCGCTGGTATGGCGAGGCGATCGATCCTCAGGGTTACTGTTATCTTGAGAACTTCAGGCTCTTGGGCCGGATGCCGGTGTGGCGATTTGCCTTCGGCGATACCCGCCTGGAGATGCGGATCTGGATGGAACATGGTGTGGCCACCACCTGTGTGGCCTATCGGCTAGAAGGTGGCTATGGGAAGGCGGAGTTGAGTGTCAATCTATTGGCCAATCGGCGCGATCACAACGGCACCATGCATATCAGGGACACAACGGCATCGGTCACTGAATCGGACAACTCTCTCTGTGTTGAGTGGCCGGAGGGAGATCAACTCTTCGTCCACACCAGCGATGCCTCCTTCGAGCTCTGGCAACATTGGTATGAAGGTTTTCTGTTACGGGTCGAGGAGCAGCGCGGGCTCTCTGCGGTGGATAACAATCTGTCCGTGGGCCGGGTGACTTTTCAACTCAATCAGGGCGAGTGGGCAGGCTTTGCGATCACCCTTGAGGACAACATCGATTTCGACCTGGAGTCGTCGATGGAGCGGTTCTTCAAACGGGACACCGGGCTTATACGTGGCGGTAAGGAGACGATCGCGGCCAGCGCACCTGACTGGATACGCAGGCTCCTGTTGTCTGCCGACGATTTCTTGATCAAAAGAAGCCTGCCTTCACAAAGAAGCGGTGAATCGATCATTGCCGGATATCCCTGGTTCGGCGACTGGGGACGGGACACCATGATTTCGCTTCCGGGCCTGACCATCGCCACGGGTAGAACCGATATCGCCCGTTCAATACTGCTCAGCTATGCGGAACTGGCCGACCGGGGACAGCTGCCAAACCGGTTCACCGCGGGTGGCGAGCAGGCTGAGTACAATACGGTGGATGCGGCGTTATGGTACGTCGAGGCTTGGCGCTCCTACATAGACGCCACACAAGATTTGCGCTCCCTGGCTGAAGTATTCCCGGTGCTGGAGGAGATTATCGATTGGCACATCAAGGGAACCCGTTATGGAATCGGCATGGATCCGGATGACCATCTGCTGGCTGCGGGCGAGCCTGGAGTGCAGTTGACCTGGATGGATGCAAAGGTCGGTGAATGGGTTGTAACACCAAGGATGGGTAAGGCGGTGGAGATCAATGCACTCTGGTTCAATGCACTCAAGGTCATGGGCGACTTCGCCTTGCTGCTTGGTGTCTCCAAGCAAACATACAGCGATCTGGCGTCGAAGGTGGCCCTCAGTTATCAGCGTTTTCGGCGCAATGGCGGCCTGGGGCTCTATGATCTGCTCGACGGTCCGTCGGGGGACGACGCGACGGTGCGACCAAACCAGATCATGGCTGTCAGCCTGCACCATAGTCCACTCGATCCATCGACCTGTCGTGAGATTGTCGCGCTTTGCGGCAGAGAACTGCTCACCTCATACGGTTTGCGTTCACTGAGCCCTCGTGAAAATGACTATCGGGGGCACTATCGGGGCGGGGTGGCCGATCGTGATGGTGCCTATCATCAGGGGACGGTCTGGGCCTGGTTGCTGGGACACTATGTCATGGCGGAGTTCAGGGCCTTTGGCGACGCGGAGGGCGCACAGGAGAGGCTGAAGCCCATGGCCGATCATCTCCTGGATGCGGGGCTTGGCTCCATCAGCGAGATCTTTGACGGCGATCCTCCGCATCTGCCCGCCGGTACCCCGTTTCAGGCCTGGTCGGTGGCATGCACCCTGGATGCCTGGTGGCGACTTGAGCAGGCGAAGCGGAAAGGTGGCTAATTAGCAACCCATTGTAATCCGGGGGGATGATGAGTCAGCTCAATGAGGAACGTAAACGGCTAGAACAGCAGCGGCAGGGTGAAGCCGACTGGATGCTGTGGGGACCCTACCTTGCCGAGCGCGCCTGGGGTACCGTGCGCGAGGATTACAGTAGTCAAGGCACCGCCTGGGAATATTTCGACCACGACCAGGCGCGTTCCCGTGCCTATCGATGGAACGAAGATGGGTTGGGAGGAATCTGTGATCAAGCGCAAAGGCTCTGCTTCGCCATCGCCCTGTGGAATGGCCGTGATCCAATCCTCAAGGAGCGTGCGTTCGGTCTGACAGGCAACCAGGGCAACCGCGGAGAGGATGTAAAAGAGTACTATTTTTACCGCGATGCGCTGCCAAGCCACAGTTGGATGCGCTATCTCTATAAATATCCCCAAGGCGCCTATCCCTATCGTCAGCTGGTTGCAGAAAATGCCCGGCGTAGTCGGCTTGATCCCCCCTTCAACCTGCTCGACAGCGGTCTCTTCGATAAGCGGGACTATTGGGATGTGGATATCTGCTATGCCAAGGCCTCGCCCGGGAGGGTCGCGATCCGCATCACGCTCATCAACCGCTCCGAAGATGCTGCTGAGATAGATCTGTTGCCGCAGCTCTGGTTCCGCAACACCTGGTCATGGGGAGATGAGCGGGTCGTAAAACCCGAATTGCGAAGGGAAGCGCCGATGGCTGACACAGCGGCCTGGGCGGTGCGGTGTGAACATGCCACTTTGGGTGACTATTGGCTCTATGCCGAGCATGAGGCGGATCTGCTGTTCACGGAAAATGAGACCAATGGTGCAAGGCTATGGGGAGAGCGCTCATCCCCTGCCTATGTGAAGGATGCATTTCACCGCTATCTGGTGGATGGCGAGACCGATGCCGTCAACCCCGATGCCAGGGGTACCAAGTTTGCCGCAAGGTACCACTTCAAGGTCCCCGGCGGCAGCTCCACAAAGATCGATCTGGTACTCAGTGACACGCCCCTTCAGGAGCCTTTCAGGGAGCTGGAAAAGCTCTTTGCCTTGCGCCGATCCGAGGCGGATATCTTCTATGATGAACTGTTGCCGGAGGGTGGGGTGGAGGATCATCGGATCATGCGTCAGACCCTTGCCGGGATGATCTGGACCAAGCAGTTTTTTCACTTCGATGTACAACGCTGGCTGGAGGGGGATAGGACCAAACCACCTCAGGCACGCCGACAGGGAAGGAACCATCGATGGCGCCATCTGCGTGCGGCGGATGTACTTTCGATGCCGGATGCCTGGGAGTATCCCTGGTTTGCCGCCTGGGACCTCGCCTTTCACTGTGTGGCGCTCGCCCTGATCGATGTGGACTTCGCCAAGCAACAGATCGAAGTTGTGTTGGGTGAGCACTATCTCCATCCCAACGGTCAGATCCCCGCCTATGAATGGGCCTTTGAGGATGTCAATCCGCCTGTTCATGCCTGGGGCACCCTCAAGGTCTACCGTGCCGAACGGGTGCAGCGTGGAAGAGGGGATAGAAACTATCTGCAGCGGGTGTTTCATAAACTGCTGCTCAACTATGCCTGGTGGATCAACCGCAAGGACAGTCAGGGGCAGAATCTTTTTGAGGGTGGCTTCCTGGGCCTCGATAATATTTCGGTCTTCGACCGTTCCAAGCCCCTGCCGCCCGGGCATTCCCTCAAGCAGGCGGACGCCACTGGCTGGATGGCCATGTTCGCACTTAACATGACCATGATCGCCCTCGAGTTGGCCATAGACGACAACGACTACGAATCGATCGCCATCCAGTGTTATGAGCAGTTCCTCGCGATCGCCAAGGCGATCAGCGGTGGTGATGAATCCGGTACCTCCCTGTGGGATCTGGACAGCGGTTTTTTCAAGGACCTGCTGATCACACCCGACGGCGCGCATCATCGTATCGATGTCTACTCTTGGGTCGGTTTGATCCCCCTGTTTGCCACCGAGGTAGTGGATCAACGCCTGCTGTCGAATGTGCCGCGTTTTCGCGAGATGTTGAAGCGCCACAAGAAGGGTCTGTTTCAGGGCAGTTATGTCTGTGCCTGTCCCGATTGGGAAAACGACCGCGGCGAACACCTCCTGGCATTGGTCGATCACAATATGCTGCCGCGGATCCTGAAACGTCTGCTGAACGAGGACGAGTTCCTCTCGCCCTATGGCGTGCGCAGTCTCAGCAGGTTGCACGAAAGCTATCAGGATTTGGGCTACCTGCCCGGTATCGGCCACACAGGTATCCGTTATCTGCCGGGTGAGTCGGAGAGTGGGCTGTTCGGCGGCAACTCCAACTGGCGTGGCCCGGTGTGGTTGCCGACAAACTACGCCCTGGTGCAGGCGTTGGAGAAGTTTCACCGTTTTCTCGGCGATGAATTCAAATATCCCGTGCCCTCTCTGCCCGGCCAAGAGTTGACCCTGCGCGAAATCGCAACCTTGATCTCGGAACGCCTGGTCGATCTCTACCGGCGGGACAGTCAAGGTTATATACCGGCATTGCGTCGCGACAGTCCCTTCCAGACCGAAGAGGACTGGAAACACCTCAATCTGTTCTATGAATATTTCCATGCGGAAACGGGGCAAGGGCTCGGCGCCGCCCATCAGACAGGCTGGACGGGATTATTGGCCAACCTGGTCATGCGCCGCTATCGCAAGGATATACCGGTCTTTCTCGGCCACGAGGATGAGTCGATGGCGAAATAGCTGCGCCAGCTACAGAGGCAGCACTTCGATACGTCCGCTCTTCATTGCCTTGGCTGACTCAGGATCGTCTGTCTCGGCGCTGGTGATAAAGAGCCGATCACCGGCCTCGCCTCCCAGCATGCAGGCGTAGGGCGCCCCTATCGGTCTTACCCTGCGAATGATCTCGCCGCCCTCGTGCACCAGGAGCAGGCACGACAGGTTAGGTGCGGCGATCCACAGCGATCCGGCTTTGTCCAGGCAGATCCCGTCAGGGCAGGCATCGCCGAGTTCGGCCCAGATCCGCCTGTTCAACAGGCTGCCGTCCGTTTGTACATCAAACGCGGTGATGCGTGAGGCGAATGTTTCCGCCACCAACAGGGTGGAGCCATCCGCGGTGAGGACGCAGCCGTTGGGAAAGACCATATCGTCGGCAACAATCGAACACTCGCCTTGCGTGTTCACCAGAATCAGTTCGGCGGGTTGCTGTTCGGCGCCGCCGTGCAGATCGTAACCGAAGTTGCCTACATAACAGCGGCCCTGGCTATCGGTCAGCATGTCGTTACAGTGGAATGAGGCGTGGTGAGAGAGGTCGGCATAGGGTTGCAGTGCACCCTCTTCGAGAACAACTACCCGCCGCTTGGTCATGGATACCACCAGCAGACGCCCGTCCGGTAGCCAGCCGAGCCCCCCTGGCAGGTCATCCAGAGTGGTGACGGTTTCGGCTTCACCCCGGGGTGTCATCCGGACGATCCGCCCGGCATGCTGATCGGTGAACCACAGCCGGCCATCCCGCCAGCGGGGTGCTTCAGGAAACATCAGGCCTTCCAATACGGGTTGAGTGGCGGTCAGCGAGAGCTTGTCGATGATCCTATCCACAATCTTGTCGGAGTGCTTGTTGATGTCTATCACCAGGGTATCGGTGGGTCTCTCCAGGTCAGCGAACTGACTGCGCAACATATCCGGCTTCATGAAATGTCCGATGCGCCGTTTCAGCCGCTCCAGGATCAGCTCGTAGGAACCGCAAAGATAGACCAGCCGAACCTGTTCGGGATCGATCCGCAGTTGCTCCCGGTAACGCTGTTTCAGGGCTGAGCTGGCGAGGATCGCATCAATCCCGGAATCGATATTGTGTCTGATCTCCTTTTCAAGCGCATCAAGCCAGGGCTGACGGTCCCGGTCGTCGAGTGGAATACCCGAGGACATTTTGTTCCGGTTCTCAGCCGGGTGGTAGTCGTCACCTTCGATGAAGCGCCATTCCAGGCGTTTCGCCAGGCCTTTTCCGATGGTGGTCTTCCCGGAGCCGGAGACTCCCATGAGTATCACAATCAAAGCGTGTTACCTGTCTGTTTATCGTTACAGGGTGAGCGGTCTGTAATTGAGTCTATTACAGCTTGGGATTAATAGCAGCCAGCGGGCAGAGTCCGTCACCATGCATTGCAGAAGCCACAGGGGGCGTTCCGCAAGCCCTGTAAAAGCCCTGACTATTTGCTGAGGTTTTCATGGATTGACCCGTCGGGATGTTAAGATGATCAGCTGACACTCGATCATTTGGAGGTAAAAATCGATGGAGTACGGACCCCGCGAGATCATCAACCCCTTTCGTCCCATACCTTTGGACGTGCCCGAGGGAATGAAACCCAATGAGTTTTTCAACAGTACGGAAAACCTTAACGACCTGGTGCACAACAACGGCCTGTTGATGAATCCGGAGAACCTGCTCCTCTATCGCAAGGCCCTGGGACACAGCAACGAGTTCGATACCTCCATCATCTACAACACCTCCCAGGTGATCCTTGATCCCCTAGGCAGGCCGGTGCGGCGAACCCAGGTACCGGAAAACGTCCGCCATGTGTGGAATCGCATGAACCAGATCATCATCGACTATATGGTGGAGCAATATCCCGATCCCACCACCCACCTGATCCTGGCTGGGGAGGCCAGTCTCGATGCAACCTGGCCCCTGACATCGCCGGGTGTGCCGAGTATTCGCATGCTGCACAACCACTTCATGGTGTTTCCGATGCATCAACTGAGGGAGGCAAAGCTGGCGGATCTGGATAATCCCAACCTTACCGATGGTGGACAACACAGCCTGTTCCAATCCTACATGCGGGATGTCTATCGTGAGTTCTTCGAGCGTGCCCTGGAACTCAAGGTATTGAAACCAATCAGCTCGGAGCAATCGAACATAAAATTAACCGGGTTTCCTCAAGGGCTGCCCTGCTGGGAGATACGGGGTGGTGTGCAGGCATTGAAGAATATCCGTTTCTGGCACGAGTACGATGCCATTCTCGAAGGCTTTATCGATTTCTACCGCACCTTCTTCAGTCAGGTCTCCACCCGTAACGCACCGATGCCGAGGGATGTCTACTACCCGGACCAGGTGGAGAGCGTGCTTTTGTTCAACAATGACTTTCTCGCAACGGCGAAGCGGGTCAGGGATCAATGCATCGTCGATGCCAAGTATGCCAATTCCATCCGTTGGCAGCCCGCGTTCAAACAGCTGATATATCGCAACGAGGCGGGCAAGCTGATCGTGACCATCAGTCAGAACTCCATCGGCAATGCGATTACCGAGCTGCTGGGGGTGGTGGTGAAACGGGTGCCCGACGCCGAGGCCTATAGCGCGGCAGAACCGGCGTTGCTGGAAAAGCTGCTGGAAGTGAGGCGCCGCCTCATCGAGGCCGATCTGGGGGATGGAATAGCGACCGACTACTGGCCGGCTGCTTAGAGTAGCGCCGGTAACCGGTCAATGATGGGCCGGGTCGATAGTATTGGCAGTCATTATCCGGTTACGCCCCGTGTTTTTCGCGGCGTACATGGCCACGATCCGGCTATTTTTCAAGTTATGCTGAATGCCGGGAAAGTTGAGTGAGTCCGAAAAGCGTGGTTGCCGCAACGACTATAGAGGGTCCGGCTGGTGTATCCCAGTGCCAAGAGCCTGCCAGTCCCAACGCAACGGCCAGGACGCCGACCCCGGCAGCAATCAGTACCATCTGTTCAGGGCTACGGCTGAATCGTCGGGCTGTCGCAGCCGGAATGATCATCATGGAAGTGATCAACAGTACGCCCACAATCTTCATAGAGACGGCGATGACCAGGGCGATGAGGAGCATGAAAATCAGTTTCATCCTGCCCACTGGTACCCCTTCCACCTGAGCCAGCTCTTGATGAACCGTAAGCGAGAGAAGGGGGTGCCAGATGAGAACCAGTACCAGCAAGACAGCCATACCGCCACCCCAGACCCACAGCAGGTCGGTAGCGGTGACCGCCAGGATATCGCCGAACAGATAACCCATCAGATCGACCCTGACCGAGGTTTGGAAGGCCATCACCACCAGGCCCAGGGAGAGTGCGCTGTGGGCCAGGATACCGAGCTGTGTATCCTGCGACAGCTGGCGGTTGCCGCTCATGGCCACGAGCAGCAGCGCAAGCAGAATGCCGAGTAGTATTACCGAGAGATTGAGGTTGATGCCGAGGAGAAAACCGAGGGCGACCCCGAGCAGGGCGGAGTGGGCGAGGGTGTCGCCGAAATAGGCCATGCGCCGCCATACCACGAACACCCCCAAGGGTCCCGCCACCAGGGCGACACCCAACCCCGCGATCAGTGCGCGCAGCAGAAAGTCATCCATGCGAGTGCTCCTCTGACTCCATTTCCACATCGCCATGGATGTCGTGGGTATGGTCGTGATGGTGGGTATAGACCGCCAGTCTGGCGCTGGCGGGCGCCCCGAACAGTTCAAGATAAGCGGGGTGTTGGCTGACACTCTCAGGGTGCCCGGAGCAGCAGACGTGGTGGTTCAGGCAGAGCACCTGATCCGTTGTGGCCATCACCAGATGGAGATCGTGGGATATCATCAGAACGCCGCATCCGAAGCGTTGGCGGATCTCGGTGATCAACGAGTAGAGGGCGGCCTGGCCGGTGACGTCCACGCCCTGTACCGGCTCGTCCAGGACCAGGAGCTCTGGCCGCCGCATCAGTGCCCGGGCCAGCAAAACCCGCTGACGCTCGCCACCCGAGAGTCGTTGCATGGGTTGCCGCAATAGCTTACCAATCTGCAGTTCATCGACGATAGCGTCAATTTCTCCGAGGGATGACCTGCCTGCCCCCAGGGACAAAAAACGTTTCGCCGTCAAGGGCATGTTTTCGGACAGGGAAAGCTGCTGCGGCATGTAACCTATGCGCACACCCGGTTTCACGACAACCTCTCCCTCGTCGGCTTTCAACAGTCCCAGGATGACTCGGACCAGGGTTGTCTTACCCGCTCCGTTGGGTCCTATCAGGGTGACGATCTCTCCCTGGGCCACCTGCAGGCTGACTCGCTCAAGGAGCTGCCTGCCCTGCAATCTGATACTGATCTCCCTGGCTTCCAGCAGTGGTGGCATGGTTGTGTTCACCCCTTTGCCTTACTCGGCGACGCTATACAGTTGGCGCAGGTGCCACTGATCTCGATGCTTTTACGCTCAATATTGAAGCCTATGCGTTTCGCGTGACCGCTGATCGCCGATTCTATCCTGGCGTCCTCCAGCTCGGCGGCCTGGCCACAGCTGCTGCAGATGAAAAACTGTGCCGCGTGTTCGAGGCCAGGATGGTCACAGCCGACGAAGGCGTTGAGGGAGTTGATGCGGTGAATAAGTCCATTGTCGAGGAGGAACTCGAGGGAACGATAGACTGTGGGTGGCGCCGCCTTGTGCCCCTCCAGGGTCAATTGCTGCAGTAGGTTGTAAGCCCCGACGGGCCGGTGATTGGCCCAGATCAGCTCCAGTACGCGATAGCGCAGTTTGGTGAGGCGGACACCCTGGGCAGTGCAGTAGCTCTCAGCCTTTTTCAGGGCAGTCTCCACACAGCGCCGGTGATCGTGATCGGCGCTTGGAAAACTCTTTGCTTGACTGTTTGACTTCATTGTTGCGTCTCCCTTGCGAGGCACCCTATCAGACTTTCAGAGAGTCCCTGCATCAGCATAAAATAGCTATCGGGGCCGGTGGCCAACTGTTTGCCCAATGGATCGAGCTCACCGCTTCCAAGTCCCAGCTCCTCTACCAGGGTGTGGACCAGCTTCGGTTCGAACTGGGGTTCACTGAAGATACAGTGGGCATTGGTGCGTCGAATCGTCTCCTGCAGGCGATGGATATGCCGGGGGCCGGAGAGCCGATCCGGGTCGATATTGACACTGCCCGCCACGTTCAATCCGTAGTGTGCCTCGAAATATTGATAGGCATCGTGAAACACTACATAGGGCCTGTCCTTCACTGCCTCGAGTGCGGTGCGGATCTGATCGTCGAGGGTCTGCAGACGTGTTAGCAGGGCATGGCTGTTTTTCATGTATTGTTCACGATGGGGCTTATCCTGCGCTATCACTATCTGGGTCAGGTAGCGAACCATCTGGGCCGCATTCTCCGGTGAGAGCCAGATATGCAAGTCATGCGTCGGATGATCAGGGGTTGCATCCGCCTCTTCATGCCGATGATCGTGGCCGTGTGAGTGCCACTCCTCGTGTTCGCGTATCGGCAACAGATGGAGATTCGGGGTATCGATCAGGCGTACCGTCTCAGCCTGGTAACGACCAGGATTAAGCAGGCGCGAGAGAGAGGGCTCCAGGGCAGGGCCAATCCAGACAATCAGATCCGCATCCTTTAGCATTCTCATCTGTGACGGCTTGATCACCATGCTGTGAGGTGACTGAGCGTCGGTCAGTAACAGTTTCGGTTCCGCCACACCCTGCATCAGTGCCGACACCAGGGAATGGACCGGTTTTAGACTGACTACCACATTCAGCGCCCCACTGGCGTGTCCCGAGACAGTGAGAAGCAGTAGTGCCACTGCAAAGTAAAATCGCGTTTTCCTCATGGTTCAGCGTACTGCGTCCTGGACTGAAGCTGCCTGATTCGTTATGTTACGTTATACTATAACAATTATATACCTAATAGACGACAGACAAAGACATCGAGTCCTGGACATTCATGATCCATCTACAGCAACACGGTCGACGGTCGGGATGAGAAGAGTCACGCGCGCACTGCTCGTTCTCTGCCTTCTGCTGGCCCAAGGGTTATGGATAGATCACGATTATCATCAGCATGATGAGGATCACGATGGTGCCTGCGAGATCTGTCTCCTGGGACATGCTCAAGACAAAGGCGTTGTCTCCCTATCCCCGTTCCTCAGCCTCGACCGGGACTACTATTCCGTTCCTTCAAAGTCGGTATCGACTTTCATCGAGGCGTCGAGATGCCACTATTCCAGCCGGGCCCCGCCAATCTCCATCTGACTCAGAGATAAATCACAATCTGTTTCATAAAGGGAGGGTGCACCAGTGCACGCTCCGCTCTTTGTTGGAGAATCAACATGTATTTACGGCTTTCTCTCGCCTCTGCTGTGTCACTGGCTCTGACTACCAACGCTATCGCGGTGGATTCCTTCAATCCAGACATCAGCCTGATTCTGGATGGGCGCTACAGCGCATTCGATAACGAATCCGAATACGAGCTGCCCGGTTTCATGCTGGGTGGTGAAGCGGGACGCGGGGAGGAGGGTCTGCATCTCGGTCACAATGAACTGGCAATCAGTGCCAACGTGGATGATCTGTTTTTCGGCAAACTGACGACCGCGATCGCCGATCACGAAGGAGAGACCGAGGTGGAATTGGAAGAGGCGTTCATTGAAACCCTGGCGCTGGGCAATGGCCTGAGCGTCAGGGCAGGTCGCTTCTTTTCCGCTATCGGCTACCTCAATCAGCAGCATGGGCACGCCTGGGATTTTGTCGATGCGCCCCTGGTCTATCGGGGCCTGTTCGGTGAACAGCTGATCGATGACGGTGTGCAGATCGGTTGGGTTGCCCCCACCGATATCTATCTGCAGGTCGGCGGCGAATTATTGCGGGGCGAACGCTTTCCCGCCGGTGGCGCCAGTAATGACGGCAAGGGCGCGAGCACACTCTTCGCCAAGATCGGCGGCGATATTGGAGTGAGTCACGCCTGGCAGCTGGGCCTCTCCCATTGGCGGGCCGATGTGGAAAACCGCACCTCAGGTGGACATGCCCATGAAGGCGAGGCGGAAGAGGTGCCGACCTTCAGCGGCGACAGCCGGGTCAACGGCATCGATTTCGTATGGAAATGGGCACCGCGCGGTAATTCCAGCGAGCGCAACTTCAAACTCCAGGGCGAGTACTTTATCCGCGACGAAGATGGTGATGTGATCATGGATGATGGTTCGGCATCACCGGAAGCGACCACCTACGATGGCGAACAGAAAGGCTGGTATCTGCAGGCGGTCTACCAGTTCATGCCCCGCTGGCGTGTCGGGCTGCGCTATGACTGGCTTGAGGCGGACAATAAGGGGTCGGATGAGGAGGTGCTAGCCGAGGCGGGACTCGATAACGAGGACCATACGCCGGAGCGGGTCACGCTGATGGCCGACTACTCCCATAGCGAGTACAGCAGGTTGAGGTTGCAGTATGCCAAAGATGACTCCTACGAGGAGTCGGACGACATCTTGACACTGCAGTTTGTCATGAGTCTTGGGCCCCATGGCGCGCATAAATTCTAGGAGTCGGATAATGGGACTCAACTATCGAATCATTCTATTGATAGTGGCAATGGCGCTGACCAAGTCAAGCCTTGCCGCGGTGAGCGTTTTTGCCTGTGAACCGGAGTGGGCATCCCTCGCCGAGGCCCTGGGTGGTGATCGGGTGAAGGTGGTTTCGGCGACCACCGCCCATCAGGATCCCCATCGCATCGAAGCGAGACCGAGTCTCATCGCCAAGGTGAGACGTGCCGACCTGCTGGTATGCAGCGGCGCTGAACTGGAGATCGGTTGGTTGCCGATGCTGCAGCGCCAGGCCGGCAACCGTAAGGTTCTGGCGGGGCAATTAGGCCATTTCGAGGCGGCGGAACAGATCGAGCGGCTCGGCATTCCCGATAGCCTGGATCGATCCATGGGGGATATTCATGTCTCGGGAAATCCCCATGTCCATCTCGATCCACGCAGACTCTCCACCATCGCCGCCGCCTTGAGTGATCGCCTGACAACCCTCGATCCACCCAATGCCGATTACTATCGCAGCCGTCACGAGGATTTTTCACGGCGCTGGGAGGAGGCGCTGCAAAACTGGAAAGCGCGTGCCGCGCCTTTGGCGGGTGCGCGCTTGGTTGTCCATCACGAGGATTGGGTGTATCTCTTCGACTGGCTCGGTATCGTCAAGGCAGGAGCGTTGGAGCCAAAACCCGGCTTGCCGGTAACATCCGGACATATTGTCAAACTGAAAAAAAGGCTGCAGCAGGAGCCGCCTATCGCCATCATCCACACCGCTTACCAGAGTCCTAGGGCAGCCAAGCGCCTGTCGCAGATTACCGGCATACCTGTCGTTGAACTCCCCTATACAGTGGGTGGCGCCGAGGGTGTCGTCGATCTCTTTACCCTGTTCGACGAAACTCTGAATCGCCTGCTCGAGGTGGTGCCGTGAACTGGGAGGGCCTCGATATCACAATCCTGGGGCCCGCTTTTCTGGCCGGCCTGGTAGTAGCCTCCACCCATGTTCCCCTGGGACGGCAGGTGCTGAAGCGGGGGATTATCTTTCTCGATCTGGCGGTGGCGCAGACTGCGGGTATGGGTCTGGTGGCGGCCCATACCCTGGATTGGGAACCCGGTGGCTTGCAGGTTCAGTTGATCGCGGTCAGCGCCGCAGTATTCGCGGCCTATCTGCTCCACCTCACCGAGAGCCGTTGGCCGGAGATCCAGGAGGCCCTGATCGGTTGCCTCTTCATCCTAGCCTCCAGCGGCAGCGTGCTGTTACTGGCGGCCAATCCCCATGGCGGGGAGCGGCTGAGGGAACTGCTGGTGGGTCAGATACTCTGGGTCGGCTATCAGCAGATTATTCCGGTAGCGCTACTTTATGTGGCCGTGCTTGCGTTGTGGTTTTCGCCTTTGCGCAAACGCTCGCAACTACTTTTTTACCTGCTGTTTGCCTTCGCCATTACCGCCTCGGTACAACTGGTTGGGATCTTTCTGGTCTTCGCCACCCTCATTCTCCCTGCCTTGGCTGTACGCCAGAAGGAGAGGGGAGCCGATTCCATCGGCTATTTGATTGCGGCAATGGGATATGCTTTGGGATTGGTACTGGCTGCGTTATTCGATCTGCCGGCAGGGGCGATGATCGTCTATACCCTGGCGATGGCATCGCTCCTGGGTGGTTGGATGCAACAGCAGAAAATCACGACACCAGAGATCGGATCATCGTAGTTCTGCCGCTATTTAGAGAAAAATGGTGCGGCTTGCCGCACCACTAATAGCTGAATTGAAATATTGATCTGCTTGGTCTGTTTTGTATGCCAGCTTTGACTTGTCGAGCTGGTGTGTATAGACTTCGCCTGCATCAGGCAGTGCTCGATAAGCTCTTGATTTCATGACAACAAACCAGGCATGTAATCGAAACTGTTTACTGCGGGGCGTGGTGAACGGCACAAGCCGTCTATTTGCCTATCAAATACGTTTGGCCGGCCTCATGGCGCGGCTTTTTTAATTTCATGTGGCCTCTCGTATGGGCCACCACTGATGAGGAAGTAAACTATGCCAGTTATCTCTCTCCCCGACGGTTCCCAGCGTGAATTCGAAAAAGCGGTTACGGTGCATGAGATCGCCGCCGATATCGGCCCAGGTCTTGCCAAGGCAGCCCTGGCCGGCCGTGTCGAAGGCCGTCTGGTCGATACCTCCTATCTTGTGGAGCAGGATTGCGAGGTCGCCATTGTCACCAGCCGGGATGAAGAGGCGTTGGAGCTGATCCGTCACGATGCCGCCCATGTCATGGCGCAGGCGGTGCAGGAGCTCTATCCCGGCACCCAGGTAACCATCGGACCCGCCATCGAGGATGGTTTTTACTACGATTTTGCCCGTGACGAAGCCTTTACCCCGGATGATTTGAAAAAGATCGAACAGCGCATGCATGAGATCGTCAAGCGTAATCTGCCGCTGCAACGAGAGGTGTGGGACAGGGAAAAGGCGATAGCGACATTCGATTCCATCGGAGAGAAGTACAAGGTCGAGATCATCAAGGAGTTCATCCCCGAAGGGGAGGAGGTCTCTGTCTACCTTCAGGGCGACTGGTTCGATGTCTGTCGCGGACCCCATCTGCCCAGCACCGGGATGCTGGGCAAGGGATTCAAGCTGATGAAGGTGGCGGGGGCCTACTGGCGCGGTGACTCCAACAATGAGATGCTGCAGCGTATCTACGGTACGGCCTGGCGGGACAAGAAGGAACTCAAGGCCTATCTGCATCGTCTGGAAGAGGCGGAAAAGCGGGATCATCGCAAGATCGGCAAGGCCCAGGACCTGTTCCATACCCAGGAAGAGGCTCCCGGCATGGCCTTCTGGCACGATAAGGGCTGGCGCATCTATCTCACGATTCAGGACTATATCCGCGACAAGCTGAAGGCTCACGGTTACCAGGAGGTGCATACACCCCAGGTGATCGATCGTACCCTGTGGGAAAAGTCGGGCCATTGGGAGAAGTTCCGCGACGATATCTTCATCACAGAGACAGACGACCGGGTCTATGCCATCAAACCGATGAACTGCCCGGCCCATATCCAGATCTACAACCACGGTCTTAAAAGCTACCGTGATCTGCCCCTGCGCCTCGCGGAATTCGGCTCCTGTCACCGCAACGAGCCCTCGGGTACGCTGCATGGCCTGATGCGGGTACGCAACTTCGTGCAGGATGATGCCCATATCTTCTGCAGCGAGGAGCAGATACTCGGTGAAGTGCAGGCCTTTAACGAGCTGCTGCTGGAGGTGTATCGTGATTTCGGATTTGATGAGGTCCTGGTAAAGCTTTCCACAAGACCAGAAAAGCGTGTTGGATCAGATGAGGTATGGGATAAATCTGAGAAAGCACTTGAAGAAGCGCTGAACCAACAGGGACTGGATTGGGAGCTGCAACCCGGAGAGGGGGCCTTCTACGGTCCGAAGATAGAGTTCTCCCTGCGGGACTGTCTCGGCAGGATCTGGCAGTTGGGTACCATCCAACTCGATTTCTCCATGCCCGAACGCCTTGGTGCCAGTTATATCGCGGAAGACAACAGCAAGAAGGTGCCGGTAATGTTGCATCGCGCGATCCTCGGATCGCTGGAGCGATTTATCGGAATTCTGATTGAACACTACGCCGGCGCGCTACCGCTCTGGCTCGCTCCGGTTCAGGCTGTTTTGATGAATATTACCGATCGGCAGGGCGATTATCTGCAGGAATGTCTCAAATCCTTGCAAGATAACGGTTTTCGAGTTGAATCAGACTTGAGAAATGAGAAGATTGGCTTTAAAATTCGCGAGCACACGTTAATGCGGGTGCCCTATCTGCTGGTCATAGGTGACCGGGAGATGGAAGAGGGCACGGTGGCTGTTCGTACGCGAGGAGGTGAAGATCTGGGCGCTATGCCAATCAATGCTTTTATCGAACGTATGAATTCTGAAGTCACGCAACGTGTGAGCTGAGTGTTAAGCATCGGTAGATCCGGTGCTTTTCTACTTTTCGGGTTTGGACTTTTTGGAGGAACCGGTTATCGCTGCTGTAAAAAAGCACCGTCTTAATGATGACATTACAGCCATTGAGGTAAGACTCATTGGGGCTGATGGTGAACAGGTGGGTGTTGTATCGATCGAGCAGGCCCAAGCGGCGGCTCAGGATGTAGCACTCGATTTGGTGGAGATCGTACCAAATGGGGAACCCCCTGTTTGTCGCATCATGGATTACGGCAAGTTTCTGTTCGAATTGAAAAAGCAGAAACAGGCCGCGAAAAAGAAGCAGAAACAGGTACACATCAAAGAGATCAAATTCAGGCCAGGGACAGGCGAAGGGGATTATCAGGTAAAACTGCGCAACCTGATACGTTTCCTTGAAGACGGGGACAAGACCAAGGTGACCATGCGTTTCCGCGGTCGTGAACATGCCCATCGCGAGCTGGGTCTGGAACTCCTTGAGCGGGTGGAGCGGGATCTCGCCGATTACGGCCAGATCGAGCAGAAACCGATCATGGAGGGTCGCCAGATGGTGATGGTGCTGGGTCCCAAGAAAAAGTAACTGTAACGGCGTCGATTGATGCCACGAATAGCGGAGTTTAGATACAATGCCCAAGATCAAGACAAACCGGGGTGCGGCGAAACGCTTTAAACGCACCTCATCCGGTTCATTCAAACGCAACTGTTCCCATCGTCGTCATATCCTGACGAAGAAGAGCACCAAGCGGAAACGCCAGTTGCGTGCCCCCAATGCCATCGCTAAAGCTGATGCGGCCATTGCTCGTCGCATGATGCCATACGCCTGACTATCAAGAATCGGATCTGAAAAATGCCAAGAGTAAAACGTGGTGTACAAGCACACGCCCGTCATAAAAAGGTGCTTGAAGAAGCTAAGGGTTATTATGGTGCCCGCAGCAAAGTCTATCGTGTCGCCAAGCAGGCGGTAATAAAGGCGGGGCAATATGCCTACCGTGACCGGCGCCAGAAAAAGCGTCAGTTTCGTGCCCTCTGGATTGCCCGTATCAATGCGGGTGCACGGGAAAACGGTCTCTCCTACAGCCGTATGATCAATGGTCTTCACAAGGCCAATATCGAGGTCGATCGCAAAATGCTGGCCGATCTGGCTGTCAACGACAAAACGGCATTTAGTGTGCTGGCGGAACAGGCCAAGGCCGCTCTTTCCAGCTAAGTGTATGTCGTGAGGTCGGGGTGATCCCGATCGAAATATGACCACAGAAAAGGGAAAGGCCTTGGGGGCTTTTCCCTTTTTTTGTCGAACCCTGAAGGCCTGAGTATTTGGCGCAAAGACAACTTACAGTTTTCTGTCACGGGTTTTTTAGTTTAGACAGGCTTTGCTTGTTTTGAATTTGTCACAACCAGGTTGCAAACAGAGTGAGCAGCGCAACTCAAAACTTGAAAAACCATTATTTTCGTTGAGGTTAAAAAAAGACAGATGGATGACTCCACCCTGGACATAGACGGCCTGATCGAGGCGGCCCAGAGCGCAATCGCCGCAGCGGACAACCTTACCCTGCTCGACGAAGTGCGAGTCGGTTATCTGGGTAAGAACGGCAAACTGACCGCGCAGCTGAAAGGATTGGGAAGACTCCCCCCGGAACAGCGTCCACAGGCGGGACAGGCGATCAACAAAGCCAAGCAGGCCCTGCAGCAGTCCATTGAGGCGCGTAAGGGTGACTTGGAGAGAGAGGCACTGAGCCAAAGGCTCGCTGCCGAGAAGATCGACGTCACCCTGCCGGGAAGGGGATTGCGGCGCGGTGGACTGCACCCGGTGACACGTACTTTGGAGCGGATCGAGAGACTCTTCGAACATGTCGGTTTCGAAACGGTTGAAGGGCCTGAGATCGAGGATGACTATCACAACTTCGAGGCCCTCAACATACCCGAACACCATCCCGCCCGGGCGATGCACGATACCTTCTATTTCGACGCCCATCTGCTGTTGCGCACCCATACCTCGCCGGTGCAGATCCGCACCATGGAGCAGGGGGAACCGCCATTGAAGATCATCGCTCCGGGCCGGGTCTACCGCTGCGATTCGGATCTTACCCATACACCGATGTTTCATCAGGTAGAGGGGTTCATGGTCGACCGGGATGTCTCGTTTGCCGATCTCAAGGGTGTGCTCTACGACTTTCTCAGCAGCTTTTTCGAGCGCGAGCTGAAGTTGCGCTTCCGCCCCTCATATTTCCCATTTACCGAGCCCTCCGCCGAGGTCGATATCGAGTGTGTGATGTGCAACGGGGAAGGTTGTCGGGTTTGTAGCCAGACCGGATGGCTCGAGGTGTTGGGTTGCGGCATGATCCATCCGGAGGTGTTCAGACACGTCGGTATCGACAGCGAAGCCTATACCGGTTACGCCTTTGGCATGGGGGTTGAACGGCTCACCATGCTGCGGTACGGGGTCAATGATTTGCGCTTGTTCTTTGAAAACGATCTGCGCTTTCTGAAACAGTTTGCATAGGGAGGCTGGAGCGTTATGAAATTCAGTGAAGCCTGGTTGCGTGAATGGGTCGATCCTGCGGTGACCACACAGGTGTTAGCCGATCAGTTGAGCATGGCGGGTCTCGAGGTCGAGTCCGTGGAGTCCGTCGCTGCCGCCTTCAACGGTGTTGTTGTGGGTGAGGTGCTGAGCCGGGAACAGCATCCCAATGCCGACAAACTCAGCGTCTGTCGGGTGAGCGTCGGCGACAGTGAATCGCTGCAGATAGTCTGTGGTGCGGCAAACGTGGCTGCGGGGATGCGCGTGCCTGTAGCTACCGTTGGTGCGCTGCTACCCGGAGATTTCAAGATCAAGAAGGCGAAGTTACGTGGCGTGGAGTCGTCCGGCATGATCTGTTCCGCCAGCGAGTTGGGCCTGGCCGAAAGCTCGGAGGGCATCATGCCACTACCCGAGGATGCTCCAATAGGTGACGATTTTCGGCAATATCTGATGCTCGAGGATAGTGCCATCGATGTCGACCTGACTCCCGATCGGGGGGATTGCCTCGGCCTTGCGGGTATCGCCAGAGAGGTGGGTGTGATCAACCGCTGTCAGGTGACCCCTCCCGCCATGCAGGCGATCGAGTCGACGATCGATGACCGTGTCGAGGTCGACCTGGTGGCCGACGATGCCTGTCCTCGCTATCTCTGCCGGGTGGTGCGTGATGTGGATGTCAATGCTGAGACGCCGCTATGGATGCAGGAGCGGCTACGCCGCAGCGATATACGCAGCCTGGGCCCAGTGGTGGATGTCACCAACTATGTATTGTTGGAACTCGGTCAGCCGATGCATGGTTTCGACCTGGAGCGTATCAGCGAGAGGATTCGTGTACGCATGGCGAGTGCCGGCGAAAAGCTGGTGCTTATCGGCGGACAGGAGGTCGAACTCGATGCAGAAACACTGGTCATCGCGGATGCCGGGCAAGCCGTGGCTTTGGCTGGCATCATGGGGGGTGAGGCCTCGGCAGTGAACGAAACAACCCGCCATATTCTCCTCGAGAGTGCGTTTTTCGCGCCCACCGCAATAAGCGGTAAAGCCAGGAGCTATGGCCTGCATACCGATTCGTCCCACCGATTTGAGCGTGGTGTTGATCCCCAGCTTCAGGCCAGGGCGATGGAGCGTGCCACTGCTCTGTTGCTGGAAATAGCCGGCGGTCGGCCAGGTCCCGTGGTGGAGGTTGCGAACGAGGAGCGGATCGAACCGCGGCCGCGCATCGAACTCAGGGCTGAACGGGTCAACAAGCTGCTGGGTGTCGATATCGATGGCGACGAGGTGAGCGATATCCTGAAACGGCTTGATATGGCTGTGGACAAGACGGAACGGGGCTGGCGGGTAAGGGCCCCCAGCAGCCGTTTTGATATCGCCATCGAAGAGGACCTGATTGAAGAGATTGGACGTATCTATGGTTATGCGCGGATACCCGCCAATCGGGGAGTCTCTGCAATGGAGATGCGGGAAAAACCCGAAGTCGATTTTGATCTGAACCGGGCCAAAATGCTGCTTGTGGGTCGCGACTACCAGGAGGTCATCACCTACAGTTTTGTAAGTCCCGAGAACGAAGCCCTGATCGATCCTGAAAAGAGCGCTATCCGGCTGGCCAACCCTATCTCAACCGACATGTCGGTGATGCGGACCTCGACCTGGCCCGGTCTGCTGCAGACGGCGCGTTACAACCAGTCGAGGCAGCAGCAGAGGGTGCGTATCTTCGAGACCGGTCTCTGTTTCTTCAGGGAGGCGGGCGAGATCAGACAGGAGTCGGTACTGGGTGGACTGATTGCGGGGGACCGCTTCCAGGAGCAGTGGAGCGGGGTGAGCCAGGCTGCCGATTTCTATGATCTGAAGGCCGATGTGGAAGCGCTGCTGTCACTCAGCGGCCGACGGGATGACTATGAATTTGTCACCGCCGATCACCCGGCGCTCCATCCCGGCCAGTCTGCCGCAGTCACCCTTGGCGGCGACACCATCGGACTGATCGGGATGTTGCACCCTGAAATCGAGAAACAGCTCGATCTCAACGGTCCCGTCTTTGTTTTCGAAATCAAGTTGGAAAAAGTGGCCGAGGGAAGGCTTCCAGCCTTCGAATCCCTTTCCAAATTTCCCTCGATCCGCAGGGATGTCGCCATTGTTGTCGACAAATCTGTCACTTATGAGTCGATTAGGAATCTTATTCGTGATGAATCCGGCAAAATAGTTACAGACATACTCTTGTTTGATGTCTATACTGGGGAAAACATAGATTCGGGACGAAAAAGTCTCGCATTGGGATTGATTTTACAGGAAAAATCACACACTCTTACAGATAAAGAAGTGGAGGATGTGGTCGCTAAGGTTTTAAATCGTTTGGCCGATGATTTTGGCGCAAAACTCAGAGACTAGGGTAGACGGAGATGGCACTAACAAAAGCAGACATGGCCGCCAGGCTTTTTGACGAGCTTGGTTTGAACAAACGTGAGGCCAAAGAGATGGTTGAGATGTTCTTCGAGGAGATCCGCCAATCTCTTGAACGTGGTGGACAGGTGAAACTTTCCGGTTTTGGAAATTTCGATCTGCGTGAGAAAAAACAGAGACCCGGACGAAACCCCAAGACAGGCAAGGAGATACCCATCTCCGCACGTCGTGTGGTCACTTTCAGACCCGGTCAAAAATTAAAGGCACGAGTGGAAGCCTATGCTGGATCCGAGCAGCAGTAATCTAGATTTACCCGCAATACCGGGCAAACGCTACTTTACCATCGGCGAGGTAAGTGACCTCTGCCAGGTGAAACCCCATGTCTTGCGCTATTGGGAGCAGGAGTTTCCCCAGCTCAAGCCGGTGAAACGGCGGGGTAACAGACGTTACTATCAGCGTCACGATGTCATCATGATCAGGCAGATACGCAGTCTCCTGTATGAACAGGGATTTACCATCGGCGGTGCCCGTCAGCAACTCTCCGGTGATACGGCAAAGGAAGACCTGCAGCAGAGTCAGCAGATCATCAAGCAGTTACGCAGTGAGTTGGAAGAGGTTCTGCAGATCCTCAAGCGATAGTGATTAGCTTTCGCCCTGTCCGCTATTAGATGCTATTTGCGGGTATTATGTCTCGTAACTGACTATAGCCAAATTAGTCGCATGCCGGTTCAAGCACCGGCAATTGCACCTATCCGCGTTCATTTGCCGGGCTCTCTATAAATCATGTTGTATTCACTCGCGTCCTGTTGCGAAAAGCGCTTTTTCACATTGACATCAGCCGCTTAACTGCCTAGTATTGCCGCTCTTTCCGGGCGTAGCGCAGTCTGGTAGCGCACTACAATGGGGTTGTAGGGGTCGGGTGTTCGAATCACCCCGCCCGGACCAAATTAGCCTAACAAATACTGAGGGTTAGCAGTTTGTTGCTAACCTTCTTTTTGTATCCCAGTGGGCTGACAGTCCGAGTAATACAATCGGGCTTACCTATAACTACTTCCCAATCTGTTCCCCTTCCCCGGGAATATCCATCGCAGATACTTAGACGATAGCCAGCGGGCCGGTGTGGGCGCGGAGTTCGTTTACCTCCGGATAGCTCAAAAGAGCGCACCTATGCAGACTTCCGACAGACAGCAAGCCGCCGATCACCCTCTAGCAGCTGTTGCATTACACGGTGACCATTCGATAGCGCGGAATACACCCCGTTTCGCCGGCGGTGCATGTCAATTCAGCTCATCGCAGCTATAGTTCAGAGAGAGTGGGGTTGTGATGAGAGTGAATGCTGCATGTTTTCATTTATCAAACGTTTGATTTCGACGGACGAGCGTCATGCTTCTGTCTACTCCCGTGATGAATTGGATCGCCACATCGACGTGGCAGTGGAGAACTTCGACTCCCGCCTGAAGCTGATCTCAGGATATCGTAAAAAGCTCATGCCGGCAGTTGAGCAGGCACTCGCGCATATCGATACTTTGATTGCACAGCTTCCAGGCCCAATCGATGTGAATCACAAAGCCTACTCCAATGATTCCCGTGTTTACGCCTATTTCGGCTCTGTAGATCAGATGGAACACCTATTCAGCCACTCACAGGAGTTTCGTGACTTCGCGAAAAAACCGGAAAGTTTTTCACTCACGCATGGCTATGCCTTGATGGTGATGAGTCGGGAGGAGAAAAGCGTACTGGGTCATGCCCAAAGGGGGGATATGATTCAGAGCGAGGTCATGCAGCAAGTCGTGAATTTTACGGGACACCAATTGGCGAAGCCGTCAGATTCCGAGGAGGGGGTCAGGTACGATTTGCGCGAACGCGCCTTTCAGCACCTGGTCGCGGAAGCTGTCCTCAAGGTAGCTCGACACACGGAGGAGAAGGCCGATCTTGAACGCGAACGCATCCACTTAAAGATGGAGCTGAAGACGCTGCGAGCTGAACATGGTGCGTTGGATTTTGTAGCGGATGAGATAGATCAGACTCAAAACAAGGTCGGTCAGCTGAGAAAACGGCTGGCCGAGGTTGAGTTGAAGCACGATCATGCATCGAGAGGACTGCAGACCATCAATGATTATCTGGAGTTACTGATAAATGTTCTCAATCACTCGGATGTGTATTGCGGCTTGGAAAACAGAACCGACTGCCTGGGCCAGCACAATGTTGTGGTCGACCCCGATATCGGCAGCGAAGTCCCCTATGCCGAGATCCGTATCGGGGAACTGCATCGCTATGGCGTAATAGTGAAATATCCCTTGAGTGAACTGAAGGATCAGAGCCGCATCGCCAGCCGCATGAAATCGATCTATGGGTACTGAATCGTAATCATCAGAGCAGCCTATAATGTTAGCTCGTTGGTGCTTGCAACTCAGCAGGAATTGTCGGCCGATAATCGAGGAACCTGCGAGCGGATCCTCGATCACCTGAAGCACAATGCCGAAACCAGCGAGCCCAGGGTGCCACCCGAAAGCCGGGCATCGCTGCTGACTTTAAATCTTGTTGTATCTACACTTTAAACTGTTTAACCGAAGCCTGAAGCTCTTGTGCAAGTTGAGATACGACAAGCCCTTGTTGCTCAGTCTGCTCTGCCCGGGCAGCCGTCTGTTCCGATACCTGGCTTATGGTGGCTATCCCTTCATTCACATCAGAGGCCACCTGGCGCTGGTCATCCGTGGCGTCTGCTATTTTGGAGTTGATCTCAGAGATGAGATCGACGGCACGCGTAATGGAGTCCAGAGACACACCTGCCTGTTTTGCCTGCTCAGCAGTTTCGTGGCCACGGGTTCGACCTGAATTCATGGCATTAACCGCTTGTTCGGCGCCGGTCTGCAGTCTTTGAATGATGGCCTGTATTTCTTGTGTCGATTCCTGAGTACGCGTTGCGAGGGTTCTGACTTCATCGGCAACTACAGCAAATCCACGGCCCTGCTCTCCCGCTCTGGCAGCTTCAATGGCGGCATTTAGCGCCAGCAGATTGGTCTGCTCGGCAATACTCTTAATGACATCGAGTACACCGCCAATATCTTCACTGTCCTTTTGGAAACCGTTGATAATGCTGGCAGCCGTATCAATCTCTTCAGCCAGCGAGGTGATGCTGTTGATGGTCATGCGCAGGTCTTCACTGCCTTTGACAGACTCTTTTTCAGCCGAACCCGTTGCCGCTTCCGCTTCACAGGCGCTCTCTGCGACACTATCTACAGTGACAGAAAGATTCTGAATGGCATGCACGATGTCTTCTGTTTTGGTTTTTTGATGAAGAACGCCGGAGCTCGACTCTTTCGTCATCTCAAGCATTTGGGCGGTTGCATCCCCCATCTTTGCAGTGGAGCCTTTGACATTTCCCACCAACACCTGCAATTTATCCATAAATACGTTAAACCAATGAGATAGTTCACCCAATTCATTGTTTGCATCTTCCTTGAGCCGTTTCGTCAGATCACCTTCACCTTCGGCAATATCCTTAATCCGTTCACGCATGAGGGAAATCGGCCGATTTATCACAAGATAGGTGTTTAATGAAGTAATGAACACAACGACAACTGAGATTACGATGATCACCAGTAGCAGCCGTTTGCTCTCTTCCGCGTTCAGTGCAGATATTGCCGAGTCTTGCACAATGACCTCTGAGGCGGCTTCTGCCTGAACAGATTTTTCCTTGAATGTCTCAGCAAACGACTGCAACTCTATCGCCACCTTGGCTTGACGTCCGCCTTCCAATGCCGCCTTCTCAAATTCACCGACAATGCTGCGCACACGTGGCAGAGACTCTTTTCTCAACTGCTCATAGATATCTTCGATTTCCAGCATCAGCATGGTGGGATCTTCCTCCCCACTCTCAATCAATGCATTTAGATTCATTACCATCTTCTCAAATGCCGATTGAATCATGCCCATATCGGAGACATTCGTTTTGAGCATTTTAATCAGTGTTTTATTCATATCCTCACTGAGTTTAGAGGCTGTAGACGACGCAAGTCTGGAACCTTGCTCAACCTCTCCCACCACAGCGCGAATATCCGCTGCCTGACCTGCTGCCTTAGAAAGATCATCCGTGGTACGTCCTAATTGATAAAGCGCAAACAGGGTGGTGAATAACATTAGGGCGATGAACAATGACATCCCCATAAAAAGTAAAGTTCGGATCTTGAATCGTTCAAAGAAAATACAGACGATTCTGACGTACCCGGATGAGATTGACATATCAAGTCACCTCTTTTTGGATCATACAATTACTGCTCTAGCTGTTCGTACATTTTGACTGCTTTGTTCATCTCTTTGAGCAGAGGCAGATTGAGTTTTGACATTTGCACAAGATCATCCTTTGCGACACCTTTCACATCCACGCTTGAAGCTCTCTCAACGACGGGTTGAAAGTCCTTCCACAACTTTTTGACAACACCCAGCTGCGTGCGAATAGCCTCATCCTTTGTGCCTGGAAGTTCCAAATCGGTATCACCATCCAACAGCCCCTTCAGGGTTCTATCGAACAGCGAGGCCGTGCTACGAAGATTTGACTTGTTTTCATCCACCTGATGACCCAGGGCGACGAGCGACATCTCTTTCGACATCTTCTGTGTCAACATCCGTTGCTTACCCGCGAGATTGATAACGATACCTGCACTCTTTCCGGTAGCCTTCTTGGCTTCCTTCTCATACAGGCGCACGGCTGTATTCATGTTTTTCAGCAGTGGCAGATTGAGTTCGGCAATTTTAGCGATGTCAACTTTGTTGCCGGCAACCACATCTGAAACAACACTGTGAAACTCAGTCCAAAGCTTTTCTATCTTGGCCAACTGCTTCAGTATCACCTTCCCTTCAGTAGGAGGTAATCCCATATCGGCGTTGCCATCACGCAATCCCGTCAATGTGGTATCGAACAGTTTGGCAGTCTTGGCAAGATTTGCCCTATTTCCTTCGGCATCCACATTATTGGCAATCAGCAACATCTCCTTAGACATCTTTTGTGTCAACATCCTTTGCCGACCAGAGAGATTTATAACAATGGCGTATTCACTTGCCGTCACGGCCAATACGTCACCTATGACAACAAACATAAGAATGAGAATGGATAGCGGAATGCTGATCTTTTTCATGGCTTCGCCCCTTGTGACTCTAAAAGGATATTTGGAATACTGCCTTAAAATCTATCGTCAAAATGCAACGTGAACTTAATTAGAAAAATACTACTGAAGAAAATATATCAATATAGAAATGCTATAAAATTGGCTGTAAATCAGACGATTCCAGCACAATTGTCCGGAATGGACTTATTCATGTGCGATATGTCACAACTCACTTTGCGAACGTCGCCAGCAATCACGCTCGGCTGCGGAGAGAAGGGGACCGATTATCGGCGTGCCTGGCGCCGTGTCAGCCGGATTCGGGGGAGTAGTGCGCGGTTGCCAGGCGAATCAACAGCAGTCGGCTGCCACCGATCCTGGGTGAAGAGGTAGTATGCACTCCCTCTGTTTCGTGCATAAAAAAAGGCTGCCTTACGGCAGCCCCTGTTGCTAGATTGAGAGCTTGGATCGATCTCAGTGATTGACGGTAGTGAGTCCCAGGCTGACCCAGTCCTGCATACCGCCCCGATACCACTTCAGCTTGTACGCAGGATATCCGAGTTTGATCAGGGTTTTGATATTGCTTGCCGACTGTGGACACCAGATACCGTTACAGAAGAGTACCAGGGTTTTGGCGTTACGGAAGTCGAGATTGCCGTTAACCTCCTGAACCCCTAGTTGATCGACCAATATGTCATGCACGCCATCCGCTTCTGCGGCGACCTCAAAGGTGCCCTCAAGGTCAACGTTGATCTTGTTCCAAGGGATGTTGACCGAGCCCGGTATGGTGCCGCGGATGATCCAATCCGGGGTGCGGGAGTCGATCACCAGGACCTTGCGATCGCCGTCTCCGACTCTCTTCAGATAACCGAGTACCTCCAGCTCGCCCACGGTCTCAACACCGGCGGCGACAGTCGAGGGTTGGATACAGAATGGGGGACAATGGCGTGCAACCTTGGCGAAGGTCCCCGGGATCTTCGCAGTTTTATCGGCTGAACGGCTGATAATCACCTTTTCCCCACCGTGTGTCACCTCAACAGACTGCAGTCCGGGCGTGATCTGGTTGCCATCCCTTGCATAAGGCTGGGTTGTAACTGCTACGCCACTGACAAGTGCGGTAAGCATGAGTGCTTTAACAAACTTCATTATGTCTTCCTCCAGGCGTTAGCCATTATTCGTAGTGTAGGTAAGAAGGCATTTTCAGCTCTTTCTGGGACATGGCCTGTTCATAACCCAAATGTCCCTGCTTGGCTGCCTTGTTGGCAAGCTTGGCGGCCGCCACAAAGTCACCTTTCTTCAGGAGTCCTTTCGCCTTCTTAATCATTTTACTGGTATCACGCCATTCGCCGCCAACGCTGGCTGCCTGTTTTCTGGCTTCATCCGCAGCTTCAATCAATTTTTTCACCTTTTCGGCGGAAACTTCATCCGCCACGGCTGTGGTTGCCAGGCTGGAGCCTATCATCCAGGCCAGCAAACTTGAAATGAGTACTGATTTCTTGTGCATCGCTTTCACTCCGATAGCATAAATCTTTAATCTTTGGCTGGTGGAAAGTCCTACTTTCTGGCACCAGGACCATTCATTGGCAGGCCGTTGCTCATGTAGGTGAGGAAGTATTCGAGATTACGATACTCTTCGCCATGGGCCTTGAAAGGCTTTGCACGAACCTGCTTGTTGCAGCCGGTGAAGCGGCGATGCAGTGTGCCCACAGTACCCCATTTGGAACGATAGACCGGGAAGTGCGTGGTATGTCCAAGCGCGGGGCTGAGAATCTCGGTACGCAGAATCATGCCGGCATTTTGCAGATGGCAATGTGCACAGGCAAAATTGAGTTGTCCGCGACGGGTGTAGTAGAACTTCTTGCCGTCCTCGTAGGCTTCGAGTGCCCGCGGATCGTCACTGGGAATCACCACATTGGTGATCTGACCCCGGGATTGGAAGGCGATATAGGAAAGAAGATCGTTGATCGGCCCTTTTTTATACTTCAAGGGCTTTTCCCCATTTGCCTTGAGGCAGTTGTTGAGAGCGAGAGGCAGGGTCATGACCATGCCTTTCTCCTTGTCCCAGTGCGGATACTTGGAGCCAAGGGCGGGACCATCCGGAAAGCAGTCCTTGAAGGACTTGCCGTTGGCGAAAGGCTTTTCCCAGATCGCCTGACCTTCATCGATGAACGGTTCATAGGGTGGAAACTCTTCGATGGCCTCCCAGTTTTCCCGACCTACCGGGTCGATGGAGTAAGCGCCATTCACGTAATCGGTATACTCTACATTCGGAAAACGCTTTTTATAGAAGTTCTGAAAGGCCTTTAGGTCCTCTTCAGGGGTCGTTGCCTGCGCTGCGGCAATAAATCCGCAGGTAACAACCATCAAGGTTATCTGACGAAATAGATGTTTCATGATCTTTCTATCCTCAAAGGAGTTGCTGGCGGACACTGGAGTCAGCTAATACTCAGAGTGTCCAGATATATTCGACGACCTTTTCCAAATCAGATTCGGAGAGGATGCCGTGTTTGCCAAACGGTGGCATGGACGACTCAGGATTCTTGATGGTTGCATCCCAAATCTGCATGCGCAGTGCTTCCTTTGTCGGGTAGCGGGATTTCATCGCAATCAATGCAGGTGCGATATTGCCTGGTGAAGGGGCATTCATAATGTTGTGGCAGGCAAGACAGTTGCCTCTCTTGCGGTCAAAGGAAATCTTCTTTCCCTCTTCTACCGCATTGCCTCCGGCGGCGAAGATTGCAGGGGAGATCAGAAACTGACCAGCTAGGACAGTGATCGTGCCGGCAACTCCTATCCACTTTTTGGTATTACCAATCATCGTATCCTCCAGGTGGGGGTTAATGTGGTTCTAACCTGTTGTTATTCAGGCGGTAAAGCCTGGGGTCTAATGTTAGAATGGTACAACAAGTCGCTAAAGAGCCAGTGTCTCTTATGGACGTTTTCTTGGCTTAGCGCATTGTTATTCTTATGACAATGCTGTGTAAAGTCCAGAAAATGGTGAAAATGATTGTGGTTTACCCCGGTATCCACTAAGGAAAGGTAGTCTTTTTTACACAACTGTGGTGTTTGACCCCCGATTCTGGTTGAAAACTTAACCGATGAAACCGAATAACACCTCCCAGATCTGGTATGTCTACATGGTTCGTTGTACCGATCGAACCCTCTATACAGGCATCGCAAAGGATCTTGTGAAGCGTATGGGAGAGCACAACAGCGGTATGGGTGCAAAATATACCCGGGGGCGTACACCCGTTGAACTGGTCTTTGTCGAATCGGCGAACTCCCAGGGAGAGGCTCTGCGTCGCGAATATCAGATAAAACAAATGAGCAGGGACCAGAAGCTCAGGATCATAGAGGGATTCTCATCCGATTCAAAACGAACCGATCCGGGGCATTTCTGATTGGGGGGTCGCAGCGCTTGATGCATACCCCCGGGACAAAATGAATCCATCCTCTCCAAAGCAACGTAGAAATTGAAATCAGCGCCGCTTTAGACCATTAACTGGAAAAAAACCGATCAGGCCGAAGTCGCAGACTCGTGCCAGTTCAAACAGGAGTGCCAATGGAGTATCTGCTGCCTATCTTAATTGCCGTCGTGGCATTGATTTCCATTTTCATCACTCCGAAGGCAAACAACGACAGGACCTTTTTTCAGGGGCTGTCTCCTGCCGGCGCCCCCCCAAGTCTGTTGACCCTGACATTTTCCCAAGTGACGACCTGGATCTTCGCACGTTCCCTGATGAATGCCGAGATACTGGGTTTTTACTACGGGCTCTGGCCGAGTATGGAGAGTCTGCCTACAGCGGAAAGAGGTCTGCAGGGGAGGGCCTTGTCGCTCGCTTCATTCAGGATTGACCAAGGGCATTGAAACAGCCTGCAACAGTGTCATCGGACCGATATCGATCAGCATCTCGAACTCGGACTGCTCCTTCACAAAGAGAGAGCCTACATAGCCAAGGGCATTGACCGAAATCGATTCGCAAAACTCCTGCGAACGAGGGACCAGCAGCATCCACTCCTTTGTCAACAGCAGGTTATAGGGTGCTCCCTGGTAGTCGCCGTCCGCTCCTTTCACTCTCCTGATGCCCACAAGGGCCAACATCTGCAGATAGAGAGAGAGGGTCCGCTCCGCTGCAGCCGATGGATGGTTGGCCAGTCCGTGCGGCAAGGAGACCCAGCAATGAAGAAAGGGGAGCTGTTTCAGGCTTTTCATGCCATCCCCCCGTGGCGCAGTGGCGAAGAGGGTTTCAAAGGGGAATCTTGACTGCCCTTGATAGAGGGGCAGGGGAACCAGTTGCAGATGTTTATGGCTTTGACTGGCGCCAGCGGCTTCCCCGCCGTTATAGAAGCCCAGTGAGGGATAGTCCGCCATACAGAACCAGAGTGCTTCGAAGTCCTCAAGGGTCAGCAGTCGTTCCTGGTGCTGAAATTCCCGGGTCACGATAAGCAGGTGATTCTCAACGACATTGTACTTGTTCAATACCGAGAGATGGGTCGTTGAGATAGCGGCGACCGCCAGATCGGGGTCCGGAGGCAGGAACGGGTTGAAAGGGGCACTTGCAGAATTTGTTGTTTGTCTCTGCTTCTGCTCTGCCTTGCGTTTAAGATTGAGTGCGACGCGGACCACAAACTCTACCCCGTCCTGTTCCAGGGTGTGGTGATTGGTGGCTATGGAGTGAAGCGCGCCACTGGCAATGGCCGCCTCGGTACGTGAGCGCAGTTGTCGCCACAGTCGTCCGTTTTCAACGCTCGTTGTCATGCGCGTGTTTGTGATCCGTGTGCCGTCTCTTTAATCGCATCAAGGCTGATTACGGGTCGATCTCCGACGACCTCGGCTGAGTGGACCGCCCCCTTGGGAACATGGAGCATGTCACCTGCCTCGAGAATCAGGGAGTGACTGCCCATGCTCATTCTGAATCGACCAGACAGGACACCGTCTATCTTGGCGACCGCGTGTTCGTGGGGAGGAAAATAGGTGCCCGGCGGATAGACATAGCGGGTAACACGATAGCCCAGGGCCTCAAGCTTGGCGCGCATGGCTGATTCGCTGATTTCACCATCGACTGTCTCATCCCAGTGTTCTATCTGCATGGGGCACCTGTCTGCGAAAGCGAGTGGATTGCCTGATTGATTATAGTGAATCCTGTCCATCGACAGCCAGGTTTTCAGCGCCATCGAGTGCCGATGAAATTCGATGGCGCGTGCAATCACTTCAGGGAGTTGCATTTATATATATGCCATCGATCTGTTTTCAACGGCAAGAGGGCGGATCCAGGTTCGCGAGAATCTGCGGTATTGGCAGGCCTTCGCGGCTCCTTAAATCCCGACGGTTTGGAACAGCTCCAGACTGAGCCGTCGTTCAGTGGTGTTGCAGATCCAGTCGCTGCAACAGGTCCGGCAATAGATTGGTCACGGTATCGACGATCGCCTGTGTCTGCGGATCGATTTCGATATTCACCCGGTCCCCTATCCGGCGGGTGCCTATGTTGGTGCGCTGCAGGGTTTCCGGTATCAGGTTGACCTCAAACCGGTCATTCTCCACACGGCCGATGGTCAGGCTGATACCGTCGATACCGATATAGCCCTTGGTGAAGACATAGCGACGCCACTGCGCGGGCAGCTTGAATCTTATCTGGTAGTTATTCCCGCCACTGACAATATCCACAACCTGTGCGGTGCAGAGAATGTGACCGGACATGGCGTGGCCGCCTATCTCGTCGCCGAAACGGGCGGCACGTTCGAAGTTGACCCGGTCGCCGGCCTCGAGCACCCCCAGATTGGTCACGCTCAGGGTCTCCTGCATCAGATCGAAGTCGACAAGATCGCCCTCGATGCGGGTCACGGTCAGGCAGCAGCCGTTGTGTGCAACGGATGCGCCGGGCACCAGCCCCGCCAATGCAGACTCCGGCAGGCGTATCCTGTGGGTGCGGAATGAATCCTTCTGTTGAATGTGGACGACCTCTGCCGTTCCTTGAACAATACCTGTAAACATATGCCTGGTTGATAATGCAGTGTAGTTGGTCGGACATTATACTCAGCAATCGACTTCAAGACCTGTTTATCCCATAAGTTGTTGGCTGCGCACCCAGGTGATGTTAACGCTTGGATCCCCGGGTCCCGGTCTGGCTGAGCACGTAATCGACGAAGGCCTGGTTTGCACGCGACAGATAGCCCTCTTTTTTCCAAGCCAGCGAGAGTTTCAGAAAGACAGGCTCATCGAAGGGGATGGCCACCAGGTCGTCTTGCGCATCCTGATCTATCACCATGCGAAGAAAGGTGGTGATGCCGAACCCTTGGCGCACGATCGCCTTGGTGAGTGGGATGAGGTTGGTTTCAAAGGCGATTTTCGGTGACAGCTTATGGTTTTGGCTGTAACGGTCGATAAACTCGCGCAGAAAATAGCCGGCTTTGAAGACAACCAGGTCGTGGCTGAAAAACTCCTCCATGGATAGCTTGTCTCTGGTCGCGAGGGGATGTGCCCTGGGTACACAGGCCACCATCTCTTCACAGGTCAGCAGGCGTGTCTCCATATCCTCCGGGGGTGGATCCGCCACCACCACGCCCAGATCGAGTTCGCCGATCCGTATCATCTCCTGCAGGCGACGGGTACCCTCTTCGTAGACTGACAGGCTCAGCTCCGGATAGCGATGCTTGAAACCCATGAGAATAGGTGGGAAGTAGTAGGAGCCGAGCATGCTGGGGATGCCGATGCGCATCTCTCCCTTGGTTAGCCCGCGAAGCTCCTCCATCTCCAGCTCCGCGGCATCTGTCAGTTCGACAATACGGTTGGCGTGCCCCAGCAACAACTCGCCTTCGATCGTAGGCGTGATCCGGCGTTCGTTACGGTGGAGCAGGGTGAGATTCAGCTCTGCCTCGAGCTTGCGCATGGCGATGCTGATCGCAGGCTGGGCGATATAGAGATGACGTGCCGCTGCAGTGAAACCACCATGCTGGCATACGGCCCTGAAATATCTCAGATGCTTTAATTCCATATCAAAATCGAATGAATGCAATATATTTAATATATTTTCATTATAGTTTGAATCGGGCTAGGCTCAATAGATCCTAACCAAACCGAGCTCGGCCATCGATGATTGAGTCCAACACAAGACCATTCTGGAACGCCACCCTGGCACTCTGCATCGGCTCGGTGATGGTCTTCAGCAACCTCTACATAACCCAGCCCCTGCTGCCTGCCCTGCGTGAGGCTTTCGCAATCGACTCCCTGGAGGCTACCCTCAGCCTATCGGTCGCCACCCTCACCCTGGGTGTGTGCCTCCTCTTTTTCGGGCCCTTGTCCGATGCCATCGGTCGTCGGGTGGTCATCATCACCACCCTGCTGTTGCTTTGCCTGGTCACCTGCCTCACCGCATTTGCCGCTGACTACGCCGATCTGTTGATTCTGCGGGCAATCCAGGGAGTTCTGATCGCCGGGCTGCCTGCTGCGGCCTTGGCCTACATGGGTGAAGAGTTCGAGCCCAGGGCCATGTTACTGGCAGTCGGTCTCTATATCGGCGCCAACTCCCTCGGGGGTGTCAGCGGTCGATTGATCAGCGGCGTCGTTGCCGCGGAATGGGGATGGCGCAGCAGTTTCCTCTTCCTCGGTGTTTTTGATCTCGCCTGCCTGCTGCTGGTCTATTGGCTGTTGCCGGCATCAAGACGTTTCAAGCCGAGGCCGTTTCGAGTTCGCCAGATGGGGTTCGATCTTGTTTCCCACCTGCGCAATCCGATGATCCTCGCCGCCTGTTTCATCGGTGGGCTCAACTTCTTTATCTTTGTCAATCAATACAGCTATATCACCTATGTACTGGCTGACGAGCCCTACAACCTCTCCTCTGACTGGCTGGGACTGTTTTTTCTCACCTACCTCACAGGTACCCTGGCTGCATCCGTTTCCGGACGACTGGTGCAGAATCGTTCGCAAACAGGCGCAATGGGGGTGGGTATAGTGATCTTTATGGGCGGTACCCTGTTGACCCTGACAGCCGACCTGGTTCTGATCATCGCCGGATTTTTCATCAATGCCTGTGGTTTCTTCTTCACCCACTCGCTGGCCGCGGGCTGGGTTACGGGACATGCTCAATCCGCACGCGCCAGCGCAACATCGCTCTATCTCATGTTCTACTATGCGGGAGCGACCCTGGGAGGGTTCTACCTGGAGCCTTTCTGGCGCTGGGCCCGCTGGGAGGGGGTGGTTTACGGCTCTGTCTGCATTCTCTGTGTCACCTTTGCCATTACCCTTTGGTTGGGGAGTCGAAAGCCGCTTTTGGATCACCCTGGGGCGACCGTGCAGAGATTGCAAGGTTGATCGGCCGTTCCCTCGCCTGGGGCACTATTTACAGCTGTCTCTAAGTGGTGGTTATAACAACTCGATATCATTGGAATAATCCGGTTTTGCCGAGAATTTACTCGAGGATGAAAAGGTGAAAAACCCTGCGCATCGGCTCATGACGTGAGCCTGTGGCTATGTGATAATTTCCTCCACTCGAAGAGAAATCGTTGGGTAGGGAAGCCCGGCGTCCAGCTTTAATTCAACTGATGAGGATTGACCGAATGGATGAAAACCGTGCAAAAGCACTGAGCGCAGCTCTGGGGCAGATTGAGAAACAGTTCGGCAAGGGATCTGTGATGCGGATGGGCGATACCAGCGCGGTTCGTAATATCGATGCAGTCTCTACCGGTTCCCTGAGTCTCGATATCGCGCTGGGTATAGGCGGACTGCCCAAAGGTCGTGTCGTGGAGATCTACGGACCGGAATCTTCAGGTAAGACTACGCTGACCCTGCAGGTTGTTGCGGAAGCACAGAAGATGGGTGGCACCGCCGCCTTCATCGATGCAGAGCATGCACTCGATCCGCAATATGCCGAGAAGCTGGGAGTCAATGTGGATGAGTTGCTTGTCTCCCAGCCCGATACCGGCGAGCAGGCCCTGGAGATCACCGATATGCTGGTACGTTCCGGTGCGGTGGATGTGGTGGTTATCGATTCCGTGGCGGCACTCACCCCGAAGGCGGAGATCGAGGGTGACATGGGTGATTCCCATGTCGGTCTTCAGGCGCGCTTGATGTCCCAGGCGTTGCGAAAGCTGACAGCCAATATCAAGCGCACCAACTGCCTGGTGATCTTCATCAACCAGATTCGCATGAAGATCGGCGTCATGTTCGGTAATCCAGAAACGACCACCGGTGGAAACGCCCTAAAATTCTACTCCTCCGTGCGCCTCGATATTCGTCGCATCGGCGCGATCAAGAAGGGCGATGAGGTGGTAGGCAACGATACCCGGGTCAAGGTGGTGAAGAACAAGGTCGCGCCTCCCTTCAAACAGGTACAGTTCGAGATCCTCTATGGCGAGGGTATCTCCCACGAAGGTGAGATCATCGAGCTGGGTGTGCAGCAGGGCATTGTCGACAAGTCGGGCGCCTGGTACAGCTACAACGGAGATCGCATCGGCCAGGGTAAAGAGAACGTGCGCAATTTTCTAAAGGAGAATCCCGACATCGCCGAGACGATCGAGTCGCGGATACGCGAAGAGTTGCTGCCCTCTCAAGAGGGGGAGGAACTGCTCGCCGAGGCTGAAGCCTGAGCGGAGACGTCAGCCAGGAGACCGAGGCGGCAGCTATTCGGCTGCTGACACAACGGGAGCATTCGCGGCGGGAGCTGCAGCTAAAGCTGCGCTCCCGCGGTTTCGATGAGGGTGTCATAGACAGCGTTATTGGTGAATTGTCCGCATCGGGTCTGCAAAGCGACGATCGTTACACCGAGAATTTCATCGCCAGCCGGATTCATAAAGGCAGCGGTCCCGTACGCATCAGGGCGGAGTTGCGCGAGCGAGGAATCGGTGAACCCGTGATCGAACGCCATCTCGAGGCTTATGCAGAGTCGTGGCCCAGGCTGTTGCAACAGGTCCATGATGCGAAGTTCGGAACCCAGAGCGCCCCGGATCGAAAGGCACTGGCGAAGAGAGCGCGATTTCTCGAATACCGGGGCTTCCCCAGCGAGTTAATAAGCGATTTCCTCTTCAATTAAGCCCTCGCTTGTCTCAGGTCAACAGTCATTGGATCGCCGCCATAAACCCATTGGTTGTGGATTCCGCGTGCGGATCCTTCAGCGGCAGGCGCTCATGCTGCCTGGCGCCGGCCCTTAACGCGTCCTGTCGATATAACCAAAACGGGCTTTTTTTCTCCGATCCTGCTATCTTTTACGGTTTGTTTTTGCGGTTAATTTTTCCTTCGATATGAAAACCAGCGCCGATATACGTCAAGCATTTCTGGACTATTTTGCCGAACATGGCCATGAAGTGGTTACCAGCAGCCCTCTCGTGCCACAGAACGACCCGACCCTGCTCTTCACCAATGCCGGAATGGTGCAGTTCAAGGATCTTTTTCTTGGTCGGGAAAAGCGCGGCTACCAGAGAGCGGCCAGTTCTCAACGCTGTGTTCGCGCGGGCGGGAAACACAACGATCTGGAAAATGTGGGTTATACCGCTCGCCACCACACCTTCTTTGAAATGCTGGGCAATTTCAGCTTCGGCGACTACTTCAAGGGGGATGCCATCCGGTTTGCCTGGGAGTTTCTTACCGAAACCATCGGATTAGCGCCAGAAAAGCTCTGGGTTACCGTCTATGAGGATGATGACGAGGCGGCGCAAATCTGGCTCGAGGAAGTCGGTATCGATAAAAACCGCTTTACAAGGATTGGTGACAAGTCAGGCGGTAAACGCTACGAGAGCGACAATTTCTGGTCGATGGGGGATACCGGCCCCTGCGGCCCCTGTTCGGAGATCTTTTACGATCATGGCGAAGGGGTCTGGGGCGGACCTCCTGGCAGCGCGGACGAGGATGGCGACCGCTATATAGAGATCTGGAACCTGGTCTTCATGCAATACAACCGGGATAGCGATGGTGAGCTGACACCGCTGCCAAAACCCTCCGTCGACACCGGGATGGGCCTGGAACGTCTCGCCGCCGTACTGCAGGGAGTGCACAGCAACTATGAGATAGATATGTTTGCCCATCTCATAGCGAGCGCGGCGAAGCTTACCGGGTGCGACAATCTTGGAGAGAAGTCCCTGCGGGTCATCGCCGACCATATCCGATCCTGCGCCTTTCTCATCGTCGACGGCGTCTTACCCTCCAATGAAGGTCGCGGTTATGTCTTGAGGCGAATCATCCGTCGCGCCATTCGTCATGGCTATATGCTGGGGGTGAAGGAGCCGTTCTTCCACAAGCTTGTCGCAACGTTGTGTGATGAGATGGGCGAGGCCTATCCGGAGCTGCCGGCCCAGCGTTCCCAGGTCGAAAAGGTACTGCGCCTGGAAGAGGAGCGATTTGCCCAGACGCTTGAGCAGGGTATGAAAATACTCGAGGAGACGATCGCTGAACTCGATGGCAAGACCATACCCGGGGAAGTCGTCTTCAAGCTCTACGATACCTACGGATTTCCCAGGGATCTGACCGCGGATATTGCCCGTGAGCGTGAGTTGAGCATCGATCAGGCGGGTTTTGATGCGGCCATGGCCGCACAGCGTAAGCGTGCACAGGCCGCGAGTCAGTTTGGCATGGTGCAGAGCGTCGATCTGGAGCTGGAAGGGGAGACGGTGTTTTCCGGTTATCAAAGGCTCGAGGATCAAGGGGAGGTCGTTGCCATTTTGCTGGATGGTGTGATGGTCACTGAGTTGCAGCCGGGCGAGTCGGGAATGGTGTTTCTTGATAACACACCCTTCTATGCCGAGTCCGGCGGACAGGTGGGTGATCAAGGTGTCTTTGAGGGTGGAGGTCTGCTGTTCGAGGTCGAGGATACCCAGAAACAGGGTGGTGAACGTTATGCCCACATAGGAAAGCTCGAAGAGGGCAGCCTTGCAGTGGGCGACAAGGTGACGGCACAGGTCAATGCCTATACCCGTCAAGCCACCGCACTCAACCACTCGGCGACGCATCTGTTGCATGCGGCGCTCAGGCAAGAGCTGGGAACCCATGTAACCCAGAAGGGTTCGTTGGTCGATGCGGAGCGGCTGCGCTTCGATTTTTCCCATTTCGAACCCATCACTCGTGAACAGCTGCAGATTATTGAACAATTGGTAAACCGGCATATTCGCCACAATCACCAGGTCGATACCCAACTCATGTCCCTGGATCAGGCCAAGGCTTCAGGGGCCATGGCGTTGTTTGGTGAGAAGTACGCAGATCAGGTGCGTGTCCTGAGCATGGGTGACTTTTCCACGGAACTGTGTGGTGGAACCCATGTCAGTGCGGTGGGTGATATCGGTCTTTTCAAGATTACCTCTGAGACAGGTATTGCCGCCGGTGTACGCCGCATCGAGGCGGTTACCGGTCAACGCGCCATCGAATGGATGGAGGCGGACGAAGAGCGGGTAGAGCGGATTGCAGGGATGATCAAGTCCGGGCGTGACGAAATCGAGGATAAGCTTGGACAGCTCCTGGAACGCAATCGTCGATTGGAAAAGGAGTTGGAACAGCTAAAAGGGAAGCTTGCCAGCGCCGCCGGCAGCGACCTGGCGTCAGGCGCCGTTAAGGTTGGTGAAGTCAACGTCCTGGCGGCGACATTGGACGGTGCCGATGCGAAATCGTTGCGCGAGACCATGGATCAGCTAAAGAACAAGCTTGGCTCCGCGGTCATCCTGCTGGCGGCCGTGGCAGGGGGCAAGGTCTCGCTGGTGGCGGGCGTGACCAAGGACCTTACCGCGCAGCTGAAGGCGGGTGACCTGGTCAAGCTGGCGGCGGAAAAGGTCGATGGCAAGGGTGGAGGACGGCCCGATATGGCGCAGGCGGGGGGAAGCAATCCCGATGCCCTGCCGCAGGCCCTCGCAGTCGTCGAGCCGTGGGTAAGGGAGCGAACGGGAGAAGGTTGAGCCGCACTGATTCATACACGGCCGGCACGCTACGGTTCCGTTACGTGCCGCATTGGTGTTTAATGTGCAGCTTTTTTTAGGCGGTTAACTGTAATTAGGGGTTTTGTAAAAGATGGCACTGATTGTGCAGAAGTACGGCGGCACCTCAGTCGGCTCGACAGAGCGAATTTCGGCGGTCGCGGAAAAGGTCAAAGGTTACAGGGAGAGAGGCGACCAGGTTGTGGTTGTAGTCTCCGCAATGTCTGGAGAGACCAACCGTCTGATCTCGCTGGCGGGCGAGATTGACGATGCTCCCGATCCGAGAGAGATGGATGTCCTGGTCTCCACAGGGGAGCAGGTGACTATCGCATTGCTTTCCATGGCGCTGCAGAAGATTGGGTGTCCTGCCCGCTCCTACACCGGGGGACAGGTGCATATCCTTACAGACAGCGCCTACAGCAAAGCGCGTATACGCGATATCGATGCCGCTCGGGTAAGTGCGGATCTTGAGTCGGGACGTGTGGTTGTGGTTGCAGGTTTTCAAGGTGTGGATGAGCATGGCCATATCACAACCCTGGGCCGTGGTGGATCCGATACTACGGCAGTGGCAATGGCTGCCGCGCTCAAGGCAGACGAGTGTCAAATCTACACCGATGTCGATGGTGTCTATACTACCGATCCCAGAGTGGAACCCAAGGCAAGACGATTGAACCGCATCACCTTCGAGGAGATGCTGGAGATGGCCAGCCTTGGATCCAAGGTGCTGCAGATTCGCGCTGTCGAGTTCGCTGGCAAATATAATGTTCCCCTACGTGTCCTGTCCAGTTTCGAAGCGGGCGAAGGCACACTGATTACCTTTGAGGAAGAGAACATGGAGCAGGCAAAGATTTCCGGTATCGCTTTTAACCGCGACGAGGCAAAACTGACCATACTCGGTGTCCCGGATCAGCCGGGTGTCGCACATAAAATCATCGGTCCGGTCTCCGGCCAGAATATCGAAGTCGATATGATCATCCAGAATATCTCCCACGATACCGGACTCACCGATTTCACGTTCACCGTAAATCGTGTCGATTTCAATCGTGCCAGGGATATCCTGCAACAGACCGCCGATGAAATGGGCGCGCGGGAGGTGTTGGCGGATGACAAGATCGTCAAGATATCACTGGTGGGTGTGGGTATGCGCTCCCATGCGGGGATAGCCAGCAAGATGTTCGAAGCGCTGGCAAACGAGGGAATCAATATACGTATGATATCCACATCGGAGATAAAGATTTCCGTGGTGGTCGATGAAAAGTATTTGGAACTGGGCGTACGTGCATTGCATGAGGCCTTTGAACTGGAAAAAGAAGTACAATCCTAAAAACGGCATATCCGGTTGTATTTCCCCTGTAAACGGGGATTTTCAGTCGTTTTTCCCTCTTTTTAACCACTTATCCAGTTGCTAGAATAACAATACCAGTCCCGTTTTTACGGAGGCTTGGTTGGCAATGGTGGCACTGGGATTTGGTGGCTACTAAACCCAGTCCCACCTTAAACTCAAGGATATACATGGAGACTGGACATGTTAATACTAACTCGCCGTGTTGGCGAAACCCTGATGATTGGAGACGAGGTAACGGTTACTGTACTGGGCGTAAAGGGAAATCAAGTGCGAATCGGTGTGAATGCGCCACGCGACGTGACCGTACATCGGGAAGAGATCTACGAAAGAATTAAACGAGAGCAGTCTGAAGAATCTTCCTAGGAGCTTTATTTCATAAATAGAGCAACAAATAGAACCTCATAAGAGAACTTTGCCACGGACGGCAAAGTTTTTTTGTTTGTAGAAGCAGAAATCTGTACAATCTCGTCACCTCGAAGGTAATGGGCAGTAGCATCCCAAGCCTTTGATTATCAAAAACCTGGAGACAGGTTACAGCAGCCTCCTACACAGGATTGGCTGAACCCAGAATCGAATCAAATTGGAGAGATGGCCGAGCGGCTGAAGGCGCTCCCCTGCTAAGGGAGTATGGGGTTAATAGCTCCATCGAGGGTTCGAATCCCTCTCTCTCCGCCAAATAAACAGGGGCCCAACCGGGCCCCTGTTTATTTGGCGGATAGGGGAGGCTATGATTCGAACCCTTCGTTCGACAAGGCGCGCAGCGCCGCAGGACGCCTGAGCTAGCGAAGGCGCCCCGCAGGGGCGAGTCTG
>JBFNJI010000006.1:0-234898 GCA_040793985.1 Candidatus Thiodiazotropha sp.
GATCACTGTCGTTAGGCAGCACATCCACGGTGACCGGTGTATCTTCATTGGTACCCACTGTGTCGTCGGTTGCAACAGGGGCGTCATTCACAGCGCCTACCGTCACAGTGACTGTGGCGGTATCCGTGCCCCCATTACCGTCATCGACGGTATAGGTAAAGGTATCGGTGCCGTTGAAATCGGCATTCGGTGTGTAGACAGGATTCCCACTGATCGGGTCAATGGCAACACTGCCATTCGTACCTTGAGTGACCGCTGTAACAGTCAAGGTATCGCCATCCGGATCACTGTCATTGGACAGCACATCCACGGTAACAGGCGTATCCTCATTGGTTCCAACACTGTCATCAGATGCAACCGGCGCATCATTCACCGCACCGACCGTCACAGTGACTGTAGCGGTATCAGTACCCCCATTACCGTCATCGACGGTATAGGTGAAGGTGTCTGTACCGTTGAAATCTGCATTTGGCGTATAGACCGGATTTCCGGATACCGGATCGATAGCAACACTGCCGTTTGCACCTTGAGTGACCGCTGTAACAGTCAAGGTGTCGCCATCCGGATCACTGTCATTGGGCAGTACATCCACGGTGACCGGGGTATCTTCATCCGTACCCACCGTATCATCTGTAGCAACCGGCGCATCATTCACTGCGTTAACAGTAACTGTCACTGTAGCGGTATCCGTGCCCCCATTACTGTCATCAACGGTATAAGTGAAAGTATCGGTGCCATTGAAATCCGCATTCGGGGTGTAAATTGGGTTGCCCGATACTGGATCTATAGCAACACTACCGTTAGCACCTTGAGTGACCGCTGTAACAGTCAAGGTGTCACCATCCGGATCACTGTCGTTAGGCAGCACATCCACGGTAACCGGTGTGTCTTCATTGGTACCGACCGTATCGTCGGTTGCCACAGGCGCATCATTTACCGCGCCAACTGTTACGGTCACAGTAGCGGTATCGGTACCACCGTTACCGTCATCGACGGTATAGGTGAAGGTGTCGGTACCGTTATATCCTGAATCCGGCGTGTAAACCGGATTACCTGACACAGAATCAATCGAGACACTACCATTAGCACCCTGGGTCACGGATGTTACAGTCAGTGTATCGCCATCCGGGTCACTGTCGTTCGGCAGTACATCCACAGTAACAGGGGTATCTTCGTTAGTACCCACCGTATCATCTGTAGCAACCGGTGCATCGTTAATAGCGCTAACAGTAACTGTCACAGTGGCCGTATCGGTACCACCATTGCCATCATCGACGGTATAGGTAAAGGTATCGGTACCGTTAAAGTCGGCATTCGGGGTGTAAATTGGGTTGCCAGATACAGGATCGATAGCAACACTGCCGTTTGCACCTTGAGTGACTGCTGTAACAGTCAAGGTGTCCCCATCCGGATCACTGTCATTTGAACGCACATTTACCGTAACCGGTGTATCTTCGTCAGTAACGACAGTGTCGTCTGTAGCAACAGGCACTGAGTTGTTACCACTCCCCGGACCTGCCACTGTGACTGTCACATTAGCCGTGTCAGCACCACCATTACCGTCAGTAATTGTGTAACTAAAGCTGTCGGAACCAGTAAAACCTGGATTTGGCGTATACAAGAGGTTTCCGGTCACTGGATCTATTGTGACTGTGCCATTCGCTCCTTGGGTGTAGGAACTGATACTCAGGGCGTCACCTTCCGGGTCACTGTCGTTTGTAAGCACATCAATGACAACTGGAGTGTTTTCATCTGTATTCGCACTGTCACTTACTGCAACTGGTCCATCATTTACACCTGCCACCGTAATCATAACCGTGGCCGAATCAATCCCACCGTTGCCATCGCTGATGGTATATCTGAAGGAATCAGTACCTGTGAATCCTGCATCCGGAGTATATTGATAAGTACCGTTTGAGATTCGAGTTAGAGTACCATTGGATGGCTGTGTGTTGCCGGTCACATAGAGTGGGTCACCCTCGGGGTCCGTATCGTTTACAAGTACAGAGATACGTACTGGAGTGTCTTCTCCAGTGGCAACAAAATCATTATTTGCATCCGGTGTGTCATTTACCGACACAACATGAACAGTGGTGACTGCTGATTCACTATTCCCATCACCATCGTTCAGGGTGATATTGATGGTCCGATCATCAGTAAAAGGATCTTCACTCGTGTTTGAAAAATATACGGACTGAAGAGCTTGTTGATAGTCCGCCAGACTAGCGGTTCCTGTCAAGGTTACTATTGACCCATCAACTGTTGCAGATATTCCTATTGGCATGAGACCCAAAACCAGCTGATCACTCGGCAGCAGATTGGTCAATTCTACAGTCGCACTCTCAATATACTCATCGTCCACATCATTGATAACAACGTCGTCATCGACTATCGCTACAGGTGATCCGTTCTCTCTGAAGGTTGTTTCGTAGCCACTCCCACTTGAGCTGCTGTCATCTGCGTCAAGGTCAATTACAGCAACATCGTTTACACCAACAACCTCAATACGGGTAGTAGCGATATCGCTGTCAAGCTCACCGTCATTTACCGTGACTTGTACAATCCGGGTCTCAGCCGATGGGTTCTCGCTTGTATTCTCAAAAGTGACAGCACTTATGGCAGTCTGATAGTCAGCCATTGAGCCTTCGCCACTGATTGTGATGGTATTACCATTGATCGACGCGGACAGACCTGCAGGCATATCACCATATGCCAGTACATCATCGGACTGCGGATTGGTCAGTGTAATCGTGGCACTCTGTAGCGACTCGTCATCCACATCCGATGCTGAAACATCCATATCAGCAATGGAAATTGCAGCATCGCCTTCAGTAAACGTTGTCAGATAGTCATAACCAGTGTCTGTGGAATCATCATTGTCCAGATCGACCACGGGAGGATCATTCACAGCCTGAACAGTGATAGTTGTGACTGCGGTATTACTGTCAAAATCGCCATCGTTGACTGTCACCTCGATAATTCGCGGTGTTTCATCTGGATTATCAGAGGAATTGATAAACCCAATATTGCGTATCGCTTCAGCATAGACTTGAGGTGCTGCGGATCCACTAAGAAAAACAGTGATAACACCAGGGACGCTACTATCAACCGCTGCAGATAGGGAGGAAATTGCGGAAACATCCAACTGATCTCCATCCTGAGCGTTTGTCAGTACGATTCTGGCACTTTCAAGGATGGTACCATCCGGATTCGAGACCTGGATATCGGTATCTGCGATGGGCAATGGTCCGCCATTTTCCGTAAAGTGACTCTGATAACCCGAGCCTATCGACGAATTGTCGTCACCATCCAGGTCGATCGTAGGGAGGAGATCTATAAGCGATGCGGAATCACCGGATTCTGCAAAACTGACAACCAATCCTTCGGTTTCAAATCCACTCTCGGGCGTGGTCTGCGCACCTGTCCTCTCGACAGTGACAAAACTCGCTCCTTCATCACCTGCAGCAGTGTCAGCCTCTCCTGCAGCCGGCGCTTCCTGAATCGCGGCCGGATCCTGACCCAGCAGGATGGCCTGTTGAATGGCATCGATGGATGCAGCATATTCCGAACCATCCTCAGGAGTTACAGTCTCATATACATCGGCATCGAGCAGGCCCTGCGAATTGCGGCCGAGAGCCAGATCGCCACCGTCGTTGAAAACAATCTCGATACTTCCAAGTTCGCCTGTCACAATCAGGTCATCAGCAAAGACAAGGTCCCCAACCTGTAAACTTCGGGTCACGCCATCACTGCCGGTAGCTTTCACTTCGCCAATCACCTGGCGCACGAAACCAATCACTTGTCCGGTTGTCTGGGTTGCTTGAATAGCCATCTTTGCCTCTACGATTCGAATCATTTGAACTTGCTTTGAAGATCAGGCAGACACACCTGTTCATCCTATTCATGGTTATTTTCGGCAAAAACAGCCAGACTGCCTATTGTACCTTGGTACAATAGGTATTATGTTGATTTATATGATTTTTTTGCTATCGCTGTAATCCGAGATCAAGTATTGATCAACAGACCGAGCTGGAGACGATCTTTAGTCTTTGTTTTCCTAAAGATGGAGCTGAGATGGGCCTTAACCGTCCTCTCAGTGATATCGAGCTTTTTCGCAATGACCTTGTTACTGTCACCCACGCCAACGAGTTCTGCAATCTCCCCCTCCCGTGCGGTCAGGCTCGTCAACTTTTCACTGTTACCCGTTTTCTCATTTTGTTCTTCTGCCTGCGACGAACCGATCGCGCCCAGCCTGTTCATCAGCTTAAATAAAAGACTACGCCCCACCCATATCTCTCCCATGCGAACCAATTCAACGGCCTTGACCAAAAGCGCCGTGGAGATATATCGATTACAATAACCCATGATGCCATGTGAAATCAGGTATAGCCCTTCATCATCATTGGGCAGAGGGGAGAGCACGATGAAGGAGGTATTCGGAAAGCGTTTACAGAGCATCTCTGGTAGCTCCTGGTAAGTGTTACCAAACAGTACCAGATCAACAAGCACTACCTCAGGCTGGCAGTTCTGCAAGTTACCGATCAGTTTTTCTATGGATGATACAGCCGACAGCTCTCCTACCCCATGGAGCGAATCGTGCCAACGCTTAGCAATCGCCTCATCCGAGCTGCAAAGAATTATTCGATCGGTAGCAGGGACAATCCTCTGTTCTGAGTCACTGCCCAGGCCAGCATTACGATTTTCATTCCCAGTGGTATCGAAATCCGGGACTTCATCGGTATTAGGATCAATCGATAACTGCATCACCTTAACGTTCGCTCAATGCCCTCTGTTTCGCGCGCAATAATGGTTTGAATAAATACTCCAGAACACTCTTTTTCCCGGTAAGGATATCAACCTCGGCCTGCATTCCGGGGATGATCGGTAGTGTTTTTTCCTGATCGCCCAGATCCGTTTTATCCGTTCTTACCCTTACCAGATAATAACTCTCCTGTTCGTGCTCATCTTTAATGGTATCGGCACTGATATGCTCAACTTTACCCGTAAGTGAGCCATAGATAGCAAAGTCATAGGCCGTCAACTTGACGATCGCCTTTTGGCTTGGATGCAGGAAGGCTATGTCTTTCGGTCCAACTTTCGCCTCTACCAGAAGCGAATCATCCAATGGCACAATCTCCATTAGTTCCATACCAGGCTGAATGACACCGCCCAGGGTATTGATCTTGACCTGCTTAACCGTTCCCTTCACCGGCGAACGAACTGCGGTACGGGTAACCCTGTCTTCCAGCGCAACACTGGTCTCCTGCAGCTGAGAGAGTTCCGAAACCACATCATTCAGCTCCGCATGTGCTTCATTCTTAAAACGAATCACTATCTCAGATACTTTTTGCTCCGCCTCTTCGAGACGGGACTTGGTACGTGGAATAGTCAATCTTGCCGTTTCAAGCTCTCCTTCCAATTCACTGACCTCCCTTTCGAGGCGTAGGATTTCAACCTCCGAGATCGCACCCGCCTCGAGTAGTGGCCTGGAAAGATCCAACTCTTTATTAACCAACGAAAGATTACGTTCCAACCTTGCACTCTTCACCTTGAGTCCCTTGATCTCCTGGCGTATCTGTTCAACCTGTTTTGAAAGTATCGAACGATTGGTTTGCAACTCTTTTTGACGCGAGTTGAACAGACCCAGCTCCTGCTCAACCAACCCCGGATAGTTCTCAGACATGCCTGGCGGTGCCTCAAATGGCTTGTTGTCGCTTTCGGCCTCCAATCTGGCAGCTTTGGCTTTCAGTGCCCAGAACTGCAACTGGGTTTCACGCAAGGAGGAGGAGAAGCGAGTATCATCAATCTGCAGCAACACCTGTCCCTGTTCCACTTCGTCCCCATCCTGCACGTAAAGCGCGGAAAGAATACCCCCTTCCAGGTTTTGAATAACCTGAACCTGACTCGAGGGGATGACCTTGCCAACTCCCCTAGTCACTTCATCCAACTCCGCCAAGCTGGCCCAGGCTACGGCACAAACAACAATCAGCAAAACCATCCACAGAATTGTTCGTCCGCCACGAGGGGTCTGCACCAGCATTGCTGCAGTCTTATCGTCCATGAAATCGTTATCGCCATTGCTAGGCACGACAGGCTTAACCATCACTGATTCCACCTGCTTTTCTGCCTCTGCTGTGTGTGATTGAGTGTCCATCATTTAATTCAAGCTACTCATTTAGGTGGTTGTTGCTGACTACCAGAACCACCCCTGCTCTGCTTCAAGGCTTCGAGCACCTGTGCCTTGGGACCATCAGCGATAACCCTTCCACCATCGATAACGATCAACCGGTCCACCAGATCCAGCAATGATGATCTGTGGGTAACCAGAATCAAGGTCTTATTCTTTGCATACTCGGAGAGCTGACGTTTGAGGATCGCCTCGGTGCTGTTATCCATCGAATTGCTGGGTTCATCCAGCATTAATATTGGCGGATCAAGCAACAGTGCACGTGCTATGGCAATCGCCTGACGCTGACCACCGGAAAGATATTCTCCCCGCTCCCCGACCTGCATATCGAATCCATGCGGATGCTGATTGACAAAATCCATGACACCGGCAATTTTTGCAACTTGCAGAATGTCATTGTCATCCGCGTAAGGTGCTCCAAGTGCAATATTTTCCCTGACACTGCCGTAAAACAGCATGATGTCCTGGGGCACATATCCGATGCTGCGACGAAGGTCGGCTGGATCGACCTGTCTCAGATCAGCCCCATCAATACGTACCGCACCCGAATCTGGATCGTAAAACCCCTGCATGAGCTTCTCGATTGTGGTCTTACCCGAACCCACTTTACCGATAATGGCGACCTTTTCAGCAGCAGTAATCGACAAGGAGATATTGCTCAATGCCGACTTCTCCTCACCCGGATAGGAAAAGCTGACATCATCCAGTTCGATACTGCCTTTGAACTCTTCACGGCTGAGAAAGGACTTGCCTTGCGGTCGTTCGATAGGCAGTTCCATCACACTATTCAGACTCCCGAGTGCGGTCTTTGCCTGGTAGTAACGAACGGCTAAATTAGCTACCTGCGCCATTGGGGCCAAAGCCCGCCCCACAAGAATCACCCCCGCTATCAGGGCACCCATGCTGAGTTCACCTTCAGCAATCAAATAGACACCCAGCACCACAATTCCAACCTGGGACATCTGCTGGAAAAAGGTTGCGACATTGGAGACCGAAGCAGAAAGCAGGCGGGAGCGAACACCCCACTCGGCGATTTGGCCAGTCAACTGTTCCCACTTGCGCTGCACCTCACTCTCTGCACCCAGGTGTTTGATGGTCTCGACCGCAGTCAGGGACTCGATCAGTGTCGCACCCTTTTGCGCTGAAGCCCGATAGGTGGCCTCCACCGAGCGCCTGAGCGGCGACTGGATTGCAATTCCATAGATAACCACAAGAGGGATAGTGACCAAAGGCACATAGACCAGCGGTCCGCCAATAAACCAGATAACCAGTAAAAACAGGATAACAAAAGGCAAATCAACCAAAGTCACAACAGTTGCCGAAGTTATAAAATCACGGATACTTTCAAACTCACGCAGGTTGTTGGCAAAGGCACCGACAGATGGCGGACGCGCTGCCATTTTGATGCCAAGTACTCGTTCGAAGAGCATGGATGAAAGCAAAATGTCCGATTTCTTGCCGGCAACATCGATGAAGTAGCCGCGAAGACTACGCATCAGCACATCGAATGAATAGACTATGGCAACACCAATCGCCAGCACCCATAGGGTTTCTATGGCGTTATTGGGTACCACCCGGTCATAGACATTCATTATGAACAAAGGACTTGCCAAGGCGAACAGATTGATAAGAAATGAAGAGACAAGCACATCCCGATAGATGCGCCACGACTTGACTAGCGTGCCCCAGAACCAGTGGCGTGAACGCAATCTCAAAACCTCAGGCGCCCGGTCATCAAAGCGATGTTCAGATCGTACGAAGATGGCATATCCGGTGTACTGCTGTTGGAGCTCATCGAGGGCTATCTGATAAGTGCCTTCACCGCTCTCGGGCTGCATGATGGTCAATTGTTTACCATCCGCGCTGCACTCCATCAATAGACAGCATTGCCTGTTTTTCAAAAGCAGCACGGCAGGCAACACCAGGGAACTGATCTTCTCTATCGGCCGACGAACAACCCTTGCGCTCAGCTGAGCCCGCTCTGCCGCACGCAGAAAAAGCTCAGGTGTCATACGATGATTCTGCAAAGGCAACCCGGCACGGAGAGAGTCGTGGGAATGGACTCGTCCATAGTAACGGGTGAGAAACACCAGACAATCCAATAACGGATCATCAAATGCGGACCCATCTGTGGGATGATTCCACTCCTCCATCACATCCTGTGGCCGTTGTTGTGCTTTAATATCTGACATGGATTGCATAGTGATGCTTAATTTGCGTTATTTCGTGCCAGGATTAAAAAACCAGTCGAAACTGTTGTCGAGGACTCTCAATGTTGTACGCGAAACGTGATAATAACGGTGAAATCATCAATCTCTCCGACACCCCTTCGCCCGGTGCAGATGAAATAGTGAACGCCACGGATGACGAGGTCATTGGGTTTATCTTCAACAACAGTTCCACAACTCTTTCGAAAAAGTTACTCTCCGAAACCGACGCAGGGATGATCCGTATCGTCGAGGACCTGATTGAGCTGCTTATCCAGAAGAATCTGATCATGTTCACCGATCTGCCTAATGCCGCCCAGCAGAAAATCCTGATGCGCAATCAAATCCGCTCTGTATTCCAGCCCGGTGATCCCCTCCTCGTCGATGATGACGAACTCCTTTGATCTATTAGCGTCACACGAAGTAAATTCTTTAATTATCGTGATGTTATGGAGTTGTGATGCGATTCCAGTCAGTTCTGAAGGCGTAATGGGGAAATCGGGCTGAACCCCCGGCTATCCTAGATCAACCCGGTTTACCCAAAAAGTAACCTTGACCACCCTCTAGATGAAGTCTTTGTACTATCTCCCACACCTGCTCCGTCTCCACAGCCTCTCCAACCACTTCAATCTCCAATCCATGGGCGATATCGACCAAAGCCTGGATAAAGAACTGATTTTCTGCACTCTTTTGCAGTTCCCAGAGATAACTGCCATCGATCTTCAGGAAATCGACTTTGATGGTCTTCAAATAACCAAACGCACTGTGGCTGCGACCAAAATGATCGAGGGAGAAGGCAGAACCATGCCGTCTAATCAGATCGATAAATCTTCCGACATTATCAAGCTGGGTAACTGCGCCATATTCCGGCATCTCAAAGATAAGGCGTCTGGCAAGTGTTTTTTCGGTTGCTAACAACCGCTCCATCCAGGCAATAAATTTCTTGTTTTTCAAACTAATAGGAGAAACATTGATGGCATATCTGGTGTTTTTACCGGTCTCGTCCCGAAGACGTTTGACAACTTTCCTGATCACCATCTGATCGATTTCAGTGGTCAGACCAAGCCTGTCCGCATGGGGTATGAAGAGCCCCGCCGAGAGCAGTTGAACTGCACCCTGCTCATCCTCCTCTTTGATCCGAACATAAACCTCCTGGTGCAGGATACTGTTATCTCGACAGGCGAACACGGGTTGAAATTGGAGTATAAATCTGTCGTGGGCCAAGGCATTTTGTATCGTCGCCTGCCAATCCGAACCACCTCTGATTGAGCTGGCATCTATCTCACCCGGTTTATAGAGATGCCATGAATTAGCACCCTCGCTTTGAGCTGAGCGCAGCGACATATCCGCTTGGGACAGCAGCTCCGAGAGACCCTGTGGCGCATTGTACGGGGCCAACCCGATATGCCCCACATCCTCACTCTCGACAAGACCGGTATCGGCAATACCAGCAAGCACGGAGGAGAGGGTTTCACCCAGTTTTCCCGCCTCAGCCGGCGACATATCCTCCACAAACAGGGCAAAATCACCACCATTCAAGTGCGCAAGGTGAGACTTGGCCAATGGTTTTGATACCAGGCGCAGTGCATCTGCGGTCTGCTTCAGCAGTTCATCACCAGCCTGATAGCCATGATGATCATTGATATCCTTGAGGTTGTTGAGCTGTATCAATGCCAATACACCGCTCAGGCACTCCTCAGGCGATGCTAGGAGGTTGGTCATGGTATTGTGAAAAAAGCGTTTATTGGTAAGATCGGTCACCGGATTGCGGGATGCCTGCCGATGCAACCCCTCGGTCAGACGTTCCAGTTTTTCAATCATCCGCTTGACCTTGGTGGACATCCGGTTCATCGCCAGCACGATGCGCCGAAGGTCGAGGGTTCTGGGTAGCCTCTCGATAATGGGGAATTCCCGATTTACGATGGCATTCGCCTGTTGCTCCACCTGCCTCAGTGGCTTGAGCACCAGCTGCAGCGAGAGCAAACCGAGGAACAGCACAACCAAGGCACTAACCAGAAACCACCAGAAGACTTCGACACTGTTCTCCCACAATTGACGATGGGCAAAACCCGGGTGGCTCTGTACCACCACCTTTCCGGCCTGCACCCAGCCAGACATCACAATCGCCTCACCTTTCGGCGTAGTGAGGGGAAATCGTTCTATAAACCATGGCGGGACACCTTCGAGGGTCACTGCGAGGTTGCGTTCCACCAACGGCAATCCTTGCATATCCTTAACCACAACCAGGCGGTAGTATCCCCGGTCAAAGATTGCATCGGTCATGGATGTAACCGTGGCGATATCTCCGTCGGCCATGTGCTTTGAGATCGACAGCCCCAACGAAGTCGCCGTATCCTGGGCATGAGACTCCAGCTGCGATTCGAGGTAGGCACGTGTGTTTTGCACACTGATAAAGAAGGTACCGACAAACACCAGGACCAACAAAACTGTGATCAAAATTAATAATTGTCGTGACAGCGTCATGAGCTTTCCACCCTATCCCGATCGATGATGACAGCATCGATGCTCTTTTGAAACCGAAAAATTGTGTCCGTCAGCGTATCTTGCTCGTCTCTCTTTCAACGCTTAGCCTCCTGTTCCATTCTTCTCTTTAACTCCTGCCACAGGCTCAACCGGGTTGATGTACCCACCTTTTTCCCTTTGCCCAGGCTTTTTGCCAGCCATAGTCCATCCGCATTGAAGCTGTATACCGGGGCAAGGTCGAGACGATGACTGGCCGAGAGTAGCCGAGGATTGAGGTTATCCAGCACCTTGGGTATGGATGAGGGCTCCGGATAGTAGGTCAAAACCATATGAGACTGATTTAATTTGATCGCCTTGACATACATGATACGCAGCTTATCTTCCGCCACCCCCATCTCCTTAAGGGTGAAGTACTTGGCAATGGAGTAGTCCTCGCAATCCCCTCCCGCATGCACCAACAACTCCAGGGGAGTCGCCCAATAGTCCTCCTTACCCCATAAATCGGCATCGGACTGGTAGGGAATTTCGTTGAAGAAATCGTTGACGCGCCGCAGTTTCTCGACCTCATCGAGATCATCGCTCTCACGCATCATGCGATGCCAGGAGGCGACCCGATCAGCCGCCTGATTACCAAAATTCTGTTTCGCCCAGGAGACGACCTCATCGGTAAGATCGATGCTTTCCGCAAATGCAATCGCTACTCCCAGCCAGAGTATCGCAGAGACCAGCAAGGCCGGTATCGATCGTTGTCTTATATCCTTGAAGCGCAAATAACCCGTCACCAAAACACCCGAATTCCAGCGGTTGGCTGCAGGGTGGCTAAATTCAATCCGCTTGATAGCCACCTTATCCCATGGTAGATCGTGGGAAATCAGGCCTACTCTCAGGCCCTTGGGAAGACTTTTACTTCCATAGGATTATGTCGACTGATAGCGCGATATCTTGATCATATGGGCCGGAGAAGACCCCGGCCCATGCAGAGGAGGATTATTGCTGTTTCAGGCTGGCATGTGCCGCCGCCAGGCGTGCCACCGGCACCCGCGGAGCCGAGCAGGAGACGTAGTTAAGCCCCGCCTTGTGACAGAATTCGATGGAGCTGGGATGTCCACCGTGCTCGCCGCAGATACCGACGCTGAGATCGGGCTTGATGCCGCGACCCCACTCCACCGCCAGATGCATCAGCTTGCCCACGCCTTTCTCGTCCAGCACCTCGAAGGGGTTGTCCTTGAGGATGCCGTTCTGGTTGTACATGGGCAGGAACTTGTTCTCCGCGTCCTCACGGGAGAAAGAGAAGGTGGCCTGGGTCAGGTCGTTGGTGCCGAAGGAGAAGAACTCCGCCTCCTCCACAAGGGATTCGGCGCGCATGCAGGCCCGCACCACCTCGATCATGGTGCCGAAACGGAAGTTGAGCTTGTGGCCCGACTTCTCCTCCACCTCGGTACGGATCTCGTCCACCATCTCCTTTACCAGCTTCAGCTCCTCGGCGGTACAGACCTGGGGCACCATGATCTGGGGATGGACCTCCAGATCCTTGGCCGCACACTCGGCGGCTGCCTCCAGGATGGCGCGGATCTGCATGCCGTAGATCTCGGGGAAGGTGATGCCCAGACGCACGCCACGATGGCCCAGCATGGGATTGGTCTCGGTCAAGGCGCGTACCTTGCGCAACATCGTCTCCTTCTTCTCGATCGCCTGCTCCACCAGGCTCTCATCCACCATATGCCGTAGCGAATCGGCCTCCTGTTTGGCGTGCTCAGGGTCCTGCAACAGCATCATACTGCCGGCGAGAACATTCATACCGCGCACCGAGTTGCGCAGGTGATGCAATTCATCCAGGTCACTCAGTAGCTGCTGTTCGCTGGGTAGGAACTCGTGGATCGGGGGATCGAGAAGTCGAATGGTCACCGGCTTGGGTGCCATCACCTCAAGAATCTCCTTGAAGTCTCCACGCTGCATCGGCAGCAGCTTATCCAGGGCAGCCTGACGCTGCTCCGGGGTCTCGGCAACGATCATCTCGATCACCACCGGCAAGCGATCCACCGCATTGAACATGCGCTCGGTGCGACAGAGACCAATCCCCATGGCACCGTATTTCAACGCCCGGCTGGCATCGTTTGCGGTATCGGCATTCGCCATCACCCGCAGATAGGCGGCCTCATCGGCCCATCTCAGGAGCCTGTTCAGCTCCTCGGTGAAGTCGGGCTCCACCATAGGTATCTGGCCGAGGAAGACATTGCCGCTACTGCCATCGATGGTGATCATCTCACCCTCGCGGATCACGGTGCCCTTGGCGATCGCCTCCCGACGCTGCACATCGACGCTGATGCCCTCCGCACCTGCCACGCAGGGCTTGCCCATCCCCCTCGCGACCACCGCGGCGTGGGAGGTCTTGCCGCCTCGACTGGTAAGTATCCCCTCGGAGGCGAAGAAGCCGTGAATATCCTCCGGCTTGGTCTCCTCCCGCACCAGGATCACCTTCTGACCCTGATCCTTGCCCATCAGCTCCGCGCGGTCGGCATCGAATACCGCCAGGCCGCTCGCCGCACCGGGCGAGGCCGGCAGGCCCTGGGCGACCGGCTCCACCTTGTATTCATTGTTCAGCCTGGGATAGAGCATCTGCTCGAGATAGGCGGGATCTATCCGCAACAGTGCCTGATCCTTGCTGATCAGCTCCTCCTCAACCATCTCCACGGAGGTACGCACCATGGCGGTGGCGTTCATCTTGCCATTGCGGGTCTGTAGACAATAGAGCGTGCCACGTTCAATGGTGAACTCAAAATCCTGCACCTCTTTGTAGTGGCTTTCCAGTTTCTGACGCAGTTCCTCGAGCTGCTCCGCCATCTCCGGCATCTCTTCCGCCAGGCGTGCGATTGGTTTCGGGGTGCGTATGCCGGCAACCACATCCTCACCCTGCGCATTGACCAGGTATTCGCCGAACAGTTTGTTCTCCCCCGTTCCCGGGTTACGCGTGAAGGCGACGCCGGTGGCGGAGTCGTTGCCCCGATTGCCAAACACCATGGTACAGACATTCACCGCCGTGCCATTGGCCATGTCAGGGGTGATGTTGAACTGACGCCGGTAGTCGACGGCGCGCTTGCCCATCCAGGAACCGAACACCGCCTTGATCGCGATCTCCAGCTGATCGTAAGGATTCTCCGGAAATGGTCTCCCGGTATGCTTCTCGAAGACCTTCAGAAAACGCTCGCAGATCTCCTTGAGATCGTCAGCGGATAGGCCCACATCCTCGGTGACGTGGACATTCTGCTTTACCGCCTCGAACTCTTGATCGAAGGCCTCGTCCGGCACACCCAGGGCGACCTTGCCGAAGAGTTGAATAAAGCGGCGATAGGCGTCGTAGCCGAAACGGGGATCGCCGGTCTGTTCGATGACACCCTCGAGGGTGTTGCTGTTGAGACCCAGATTGAGGATGGTATCCATCATACCGGGCATAGACATCGCGGAACCGGAGCGCACCGACACGAGCAGCGGATTGGCGGCATCGCCAAACCCCTTGCCGGTGGCGTCCTCAACCTGCGCCATATGCTGATGCACGTCCTTAATCAGGCTTTCGGGAAGGGTCTTGGATTCATCGGCTAGGTAGTCGAGGCAGGCCGCGGTACTGATCACGAATCCGGGCGGCACATTCAAGCCGAATTGGGTCATCTCACAGAGATTCGCTCCCTTGCCTCCGAGCAATTTCTTATCTTTGCCGTCACCCTCTTGAAATGCGAAGACATGTCGTTTCTCACTCATTATCTCAATTCCCCTCTCTTTATTATCTGGCCGGCTGATGCCGATTCCCGCTAAACGCCGACAACCCTGTCGGCTCTTGAACAATACTGGCATTGAACAACAAGCTTTTCATGCCAAGCAGGTTATAATACTCCCTTTTTGTTGCTGAACAATTAATAAGATCCATGGAAACAACCTACGACCCACATGCCATTGAACAGCGCTGGTACCAAACCTGGGAAGAGCGCGGTTATTTTGCCCCGAGCCAATCGGGCAGTAGCAGCTACTGCATCATGATCCCTCCCCCCAACGTCACCGGCAGTCTGCACATGGGGCATGGTTTCAACAACACCATCATGGATACCCTGATCCGCTACCATCGCATGAAGGGCGATAACACCCTGTGGCAGGCCGGTTCCGACCATGCCGGGATCGCCACCCAGATGGTGGTCGAGCGTCAGCTCGAAGCGGAGGAGAAGAAACGCCACGACCTGGGACGGGAGCGATTCATCGAACGGATCTGGGAGTGGAAACAAGAGTCCGGCGGTAATATCTCCCGCCAGCTGCGCCGACTCGGCTCTTCCCTGGACTGGCAACACGAACGTTTCACCATGGACGAGGGGCTCTCCGAGGCAGTCAGGGAGGTATTCATCCGCCTCTATGAGGAGGGTTTGATCTACCGCGGCAAACGTCTGGTCAACTGGGATCCCAAGTTGCATACCGCCGTCTCCGATCTGGAGGTGCTTTCCGAGGAGGAGTATGGCCACATGTGGCACATGCGCTATCCCCTGAGCAACGGCAAGGGCCACCTCGTTGTAGCCACCACCCGCCCCGAAACCATGCTCGGCGACTGCGCGGTGGCGGTAAATCCCGGCGACGAACGCTACAGACACCTGATCGGCGAACTACTGGAATTGCCACTGACCGGTCGCCGAATCCCGATCATCGCTGATGAGGAGCATGTGGATCCGGAGTTCGGTACCGGTTGCGTGAAGATCACCCCGGCCCACGACTTCAACGACTATGCGGTCTGGCAGCGCCACCGCGATGAGATCAGCATCAGCGAACAGGCCCATGGCGGCCTCATCAATATCTTTACCGTGGACGCGGCGATACGTGAAAACGATGAGGGTGAAGGCAGTCTGATCCCGGATGCATACATCGGCATGGATCGCTACGATGCACGTAAACAGATAGTTGCCGACCTCCAGGAGCAGGGATTGCTGGAAAAGATCGACGACCATAGGCTGATGGTACCCAGAGGTGATCGATCGGGTGCAGTCATTGAGCCCTTCCTCACCGACCAGTGGTATGTCAAGATCGCCCCCCTGGCCAAACCTGCCATCGAAGCGGTGGAGAGCGGCAGGATCCGCTTCGTACCCGACAACTGGAAAAACACCTACTACGAGTGGATGCGCAATATCCAGGACTGGTGTATCAGCCGCCAGATCTGGTGGGGACACCGCATACCTGCCTGGTACGACGACCAGGGCAATGTCTATGTCGGCAGGTCGGAAGCGGATGTCCGCGCACGACACAAACTCGATCCGAGCTATCCACTGCGCCAGGATGAGGATGTCCTCGACACCTGGTTCAGCTCCGCCCTATGGCCCTTCTCCACCCTGGGTTGGCCGCAGCAGAGTGACCGGCTCAAGTCGTTCTATCCCACAAGCGTGCTGGTCACCGGTTTCGACATCATCTTCTTCTGGGTTGCCAGGATGATTATGATGGGGATCAAATTCATGGATGAGGTCCCCTTCAAGGAGGTCTATGTCCATGGTCTGGTACGCGACTCCCACGGTGACAAGATGTCGAAGTCGAAAGGGAATGTACTCGATCCCATCGATCTCATCGACGGCATCGAATTGGAACGACTGGTGGAGAAACGCACCAGCGGCATGATGCAGCCGCAGCTGGCACAGAAGATCGAAAAACAGACGCGTAAGGAGTTCCCCGACGGCATTCCCAGCTTCGGCACCGATGCCCTGCGATTCACCTTTGCCGCCCTCGCCGCCACCGGCCGCGATATCAAGTTCGATCTGGGACGCATCGAGGGCTACCGTAACTTCTGCAACAAGCTGTGGAACGCCACCCGCTATGTGATGATGAATGTGGAGGGCGAGGATTGCGGCGTGCGGGGGGCCAAGACCGGCCACTCCGAACCGGCGGCCAAACTCGAGCGCTCCATCGCCGATCGCTGGATCATGTCGAGATTGCAGAAGACCAAGCAGGCAGTAGCCGAGGCCATTGAAGGCTACCGCTTCGACCACGCAGCCCAGGCAATCTATGAGTTCACCTGGAACGAGTATTGCGACTGGTATCTCGAACTGAGCAAACCGGTGCTCAACGACGACAACGCATCTGCCGAGGCGAAACGCGGAACCCGGCGCACCCTGGTCAGGGTACTGGAAAATCTGCTGCGCCTGACCCACCCGGTGATGCCCTTTATTACGGAGGAGATCTGGCAGCGGGTCGGCCCCATCGCCGGAGTGATCGATGCGGGGCAGGATGATGCCACCATCATGAATCAACCCTTCCCCACCCAGCGTAAATCCCTGATCGACGAGGCCGCGGAAGAGGAGATGGCCTGGGTTATGGCGTTCATTCTCGGCATTCGCAAGATCAAGGGCGAGATGAACATCGCCCCGGGCAAACCGGTACCCGTGATCCTGGCCAATGCCAGTGAGAGCGACAAGGCCTTGGCCAAGCGACATCGCCATTTCCTCGACTTTCTCGCGCGCACCGAATCGATCGATGTCTTGGCTGACGGCGAAGATGAACCGGAGTCGTCCATCGCACTGGTCGGCGACATGAAGGTGCTGATCCCCCTCGCCGGATTGATCGACAAGGAGGCCGAGAGCAAGCGTCTGGAAAAAGAGATTGGACGTATGCAAAGCGATCTGGAACGCATCGAAAAGAAACTGGCCAATCCCAACTTCGTCGATAAGGCGCCCCAGGCCGTGGTGGACAAGGAGCGTAAAAAACTGACGGATAGCAAAAGTGTCCTTGATACCCTGCAGCTGCAGTTGGAAAAAATCAAAAACCTGTAGCTTTCCAAACACCCTCCCCCCGAACGGAGGGTGTTATAAAACCATGCCGCGAATAAAAGCGGGTATGTCTAAGTCCGCTTTCACTCGCCACTGCAACGCCCTTACCCTGTGAGGCTGGGATTTTCGCCTTTGCAGCGACCGCAGGAGAGCGTGTATTGCCACTCTCCTTTTCTCTTCCTATATTCAAGTATTCACCAACATTGGGCATGTATCCGAGACGAGGTGACTGAGTGCCACATCTACAGTTCGACATCAACAAGCCAATATCGGACATAGAGAAACAGATTATTGCATCCGAGGTACGCACACTATTCGCAGAGGTGATGGAGACCGGCATGGATCATATCGCGGTTTCGATACGCGAATTCGGTACCTACAATCTTTCCATCGGTCGAGTGGAAGAGCCGGAAAAAGGGATTGCCCTTGTCAATGCGGATATTCGCAGCGGTCGCACGCTGGAGCAACGCAGGGACCTGGCACTGGGCTTTATCGCGATCATCAACACAACCCTGGCCATCCCCCGGCAACATATCTATGTCACCATCACCGAGCACAAGGGAGAGGACTTCCATCTGTTTGAGAAATTTCTGGCCGGTTGGCAACAAGGTGAGGATCCCCTGGCGGAGTAAATCGGCAAGCATCACCTCGTCAACATCCTGTTGATGGCATCGTCGATAAGGGCATTCTCAGGCAGCGTGCGGCGGCAGACACTGCGCGCTCGCAGAACAGATCGACTTCAGATCATTCGTTGAACAGGCCAGACCCAAGTCTTGAAAATATGACCACTCGCCTATGCGCATGAGTGATTCGTGTCTCTCTGCGGTTATGAATCTTCAGTATGTCTATATGGATGGGCTGAGCCCAAGCACGATGTCAAAGTTGCCGGCCAGTGCGTCCGGTTCGATCTCCGGTGCCGGCTCAAGGGGCACGATTATCGAATCCCGGGCCTTTTGGTCACGCACTCGTTTGAGAATAAAGTCGCTATCGTTTTGCGCCTCCCCTGCCACGTACATCTGAGTGGTGAAGCTCTCGAAACCGATTCCTGCCACACGAACGTGGATATGCGGTGTACGGCCGGGATAGGCGACAGGACGGATGGTGCGAAATCTGTAGCCGCCGCTGCTGTCCACAAAGGTACGGCCAAATCCCTGGAAATTGGTATCGGCAACACCGCCACGATCCCGCGGATGGTGGTAGAAGCCATAGGCGTCACACTGCCATATCTCGATCTGGGCATTTCGAACAGGATGACCCATGGTATCCAGCAAACGGCCGAATATGTGGGTGACCTGTCCCTCGGCGGGTCTCTCCCTGCCCTCCACATCGACCAGGTTGTTGTCGCTGTCCAAGGGGATCCGGATGGGGTAAAAAGGTCCCGCAGTTTGGCGAGGTGTCTTGGTCAGGGCGGCGGCGATGGAGGCTCCGGGCAGCAAAGAGAGGGAGGCAAGCGAAGCCGATTCCAGGAGCAACCTGCGACGAGTGTAGGTACATTTCATCTTCTCTCTCCTGCTGTAGATATATGATCCTGTAGTGATGAGACCTGGTTCCGTATCCTCAGCGTCGGTATTTATTTGAGCCTCTCCGTGGGCAAAGATTTCACCTTCGTTTAGCAACTGTCGATTGCCCTGTCAGTCTACAAAACATTGGCTCTATAAATTCCATCCAACCCAAATGTTATTTGGGTAACCTCATGTTTTTTAGATGATATTCGCCGTCAATATTGGATCAGGTGTGACCCTGCGGCAATCCGTCTATGTCGTGACCCACCCTTTAACCGGTTGTCGGTGGCAGAATATTCTGTTCAGGGCAGAGAAATCGACCGCCAGGCGATGACAATAATGGACGGAATCACTTGCCATATGCGGAAATATACTGATAATGGCGCATTTCCATGTCGGGCGCTGTGCTATAATCCGCCCGGCTTTTTTAATTGTTTGAGTATTAGCATGGCGAAAGAAGATTTTATTGAGATGGAAGGCACCGTGATCGAGACCTTGCCCAACACCATGTTTCGTGTGGAGTTGGAGAACGGTCATGTTGTGACAGCCCATATCTCCGGCAAGATGCGTAAACACTACATCCGCATCCTCACTGGAGACAAGGTCACTGTGCAGTTGACCCCCTATGACCTGAGCAAGGGCCGTATCACCTATCGCGCCCGTTGATAACGATCAGTTATCGTCCAAGGTGGTGTCGGGCACCTGTTCCCCGATAATATCAAACTGCAGTTTGTCGTCCGCGACATCGACTTTCACCAGTCCCCCACCGGCCAGCTTACCGAACAGCAGTTCCTCGGCCAGAGGCTTTTTGATCTCATCCTGTATCAATCTAGCCATCGGACGTGCACCCATCTTCGGGTCATAGCCGTGTTCCGCCAGCCACACCCTGGCTTCAGCTTCCACCACCAGGCTGACATGCTTCTCCTGCAACTGCCCTTCGAGTTCGAAAATAAACTTGTCGACCACCTTGGCGATGTGTTCCGGGGTCAGGCCGGCAAACTGGATAATCGCATCGAGACGGTTCCTGAATTCCGGCGTGAACATTTTCTTGATCACTTCCATGCCGTCGCTGCTGTGATCCTGCTTGGTGAAACCGATGGATGACCGACTCATCTCCTGAGCGCCGGCATTGGTGGTCATGATGATCACCACATTGCGGAAATCGGCCTTGCGGCCATTGTTGTCGGTCAGCGTCCCATGATCCATCACCTGCAGCAAAAGATTGAATACATCCGGGTGCGCCTTTTCTATCTCATCCAGCAACAGCACGCAGTGAGGATGCTTGGCGATCTCCTCGGTCAACAAACCGCCCTGGTCAAAACCGACATATCCGGGAGGTGCGCCAATCAGCCTGGAGACGGTGTGGCGCTCCATGTACTCGGACATATCGAAGCGGATCAGTTCCATGCAGAGGATCCTCGCCAGTTGGCGACTGATCTCCGTCTTACCGACACCGGTAGGTCCGGTGAAGAGAAACGAACCGACAGGCCTGCCCTCATTGACCAGTCCTGAGCGATTCATGCGGATCGCCGCGGTGAGGGCGTCAATGGCAGGATCCTGACCAAACACCACCAGCTTGAGGTCGCGGGTGAGATTGCGCAGTGCCTCGGTATCGGAGGTGGAGACCTTCTTCGGCGGAATACGGGCGATCTTCGCCACGATGGCTTCGACCTCATCCACGTCGATGACCTTTTTGCGCTCATCTTCGGGTTGCAACTGTACATTTGCTCCGGCCTCATCGATGACATCGATGGCCTTGTCGGGCAGGTGACGGTCATTGATATATTTGTCCGAAAGCTCCGCCGCGCTGTTGAGGGCATCCTGGGTATACTCGATACTGTGGTGCTCCTCGAAACGGGATTTCAGCCCCTTCAGTATCTCCACCGTCTCTTCCACGGTAGGCTCTTCGATATCGATTTTCTGGAAGCGGCGTGCCAGGGCACGATCCTTCTCGAAAATTCCGCGGAACTCCTGGTAGGTGGTGGAGCCGATACAGCGCAACTCACCGGAAGCGAGTACCGGCTTGATCAGATTTGAGGCGTCCATGACACCGCCCGATGCGGCGCCGGCACCGATGATGGTATGGATCTCATCGATAAACAGCACCACGTCCTGCTCCCGCTTCAATTCCGCCAGCACAGCCTTCAGACGCTTTTCGAAGTCACCGCGGTACTTGGTGCCCGCAACCAATGTACCCAGATCCAGGGCGTAGATGGTGGCATTGGCTAAAACATCCGGTACTTCCTGATCGACAATCTTCTTAGCCAAACCTTCCGCGATGGCCGTCTTGCCCACACCGGCCTCGCCCACCAGCAACGGATTGTTTTTACGCCGCCGGCAGAGAATCTGAATGGTGCGTTCGATCTCCTGGTGGCGACCGATCAGGGGATCGATCTTACCAAGTTCCGCCAGTTGATTGAGATTGCTCGCATAGTTTTCCAGGGGACTGGTCTGACCATCTCCCTTGGACTCACTGGACAGTTCGGCCGGGGCCTCGTCGTGACTCGCGCCATCGACCTTTGAGATACCATGGGATATGTAGTTGACCACATCCAGACGGCTTACATTCTGCTCATTGAGGAAGAAGACCGCCTGGGAATCCTGCTCATTGAATATCGCCACCAGCACATTGGCACCGGTGACCTCGTTTTTGCCTGAGGACTGCACGTGGAACACAGCCCGCTGTAGCACACGCTGAAAACCCAGGGTGGGTTGGATCTCCCTGTCATCACCATCCGGAATCAGCGGTGTCGTCTCTTCAACGAAGCTGCTGATATTCTTACGCATGCTCTCGATGTCGGCGCCACAGGCGCGCAGAACCGCGACTGCGGTGGGGTTATCCAGCAAGGCAAGCAGCAGATGATCCACCGTCATGAATTCATGATGCCTCTCTTTGGCATTCTTGAACGCCTGATTCAGGGTAAATTCCAACTCTTTGTTCAACATCTCAGAAACTCCATATAGCGCCGCTCAGGTCTCCTCCATGGTGCACATCAGCGGATGCTGGTTGCTGCGAGAGTAATCATTGACTTGCGACACCTTTGTCTCAGCCACATCTTTGGTAAACACACCACACACGCCTGCACCGCGCGTGTGGACATGAAGCATCACTCGGGTCGCCTTCTCCCTGTCCATGCTAAAAAAGGTTTCCAAAACCAAAACCACGAATTCCATTGGCGTATAGTCATCATTCAGGATAATAACCTTATACATCGGGGGTTTTTTTAGTTTTGGTACTGCCTCCTTTAATGCTAGACCGTCTTCGTGTGATGTTTGTTCTCGATTGCTCATATTGGCTGATTCTAGCAGGCCAAAACGGCCTGAAAAGCGGAATTATTTTCGGGATATAGAATACGGGTATGGTGGATAGGAAACACTGCTTACGGGCTCCGAGTTTACCCAAAATGACTGACAGATTGGAGTCGCTATGTCCCAAAATGTGGGAGTTCCACTTCGTGTTTTCAACCTCCGCAGGGTAATTGTCCTGTAAAAAATAATACTAAATAGGTACAAACAGACTAGGGTTTGTTCTTACCCATTCATGATGAATATTAGGGAAAATACTAATACAAAAAGAAAAACCTGGTTGAAATTCATATATTTGTTGACCATCGACGTCAGCACACTATACTTCTCTCGTAAGTGTTGATAATGGTTCCCAATTTAGAAGGACAGGAACACTTGAATTCGGGCCGTCATCTTGACGCCCATGCATTTTTAGATTAAGGCTGGTACTTGGGAAGGTGGACAGAGCAGTTTCGCGCCTCTCTGCAAAATAACAAGTAGCTGTTCTCTGTTGAGGTATGTTAGACAAAGTGAGGCGATAGTAGAGACTCCCGGATCAGACAGAGCCCGTCTTGCGTACCAGGGTTGTGTTCTCGCTACCGACTCCCCAGCACTATGATCTCAATCGTGACACTACAACCACTCCACCCTTCCGAGTCTATCGATAGTGAGGAGTAATAGCTATGGCGACTGGAGTCGTAAAGTGGTTTAACAACGCCAAGGGCTACGGTTTTGTAACCCCGGAAGATGGAGACCAGGACGTTTTCGTCCACTTTTCATCCATTGAGATGGATGGATACAAAACCCTGAAGGAGGGTCAAAAGGTCCAGTTTGAGATCAGTCAGGGACCCAAAGGGCTTCATGCAACCAATATCCAAAGAATAGCGGCGAGCGAGTGAACCTACAGATACGTTGATCCGCAAATCAATACAACATCGAGCCGGCACGGTAATCCCGTACCGGCTTTTTTATTTCCCCTATACCCGGGTGATATAAACCCCCTTTTAAACCCTGATCCTTACCCACCGGTTTCAGTTTCCCAATCACGGGACTATCATATCGCTCCTATCAGGGCAATTTGAGTTATACCATGGCCATCCCAGCATGCTGATTCTGTTCAACAAACCCTATGGGGTTCTCTGCCAGTTTTCCGACTCCGATGGGCGCAAGACCCTTGCCGACTATATCGTCAAGAAAGGGGTCTATGCCGCGGGGCGACTTGACCGGGACAGCGAAGGGCTGTTGATTCTCACCGACGACGGCAAGTTGCAGCGCCGCCTGACTGATCCGAAACGTAAGCGCTGGAAGCGTTATTGGGTCCAGGTTGAGGGTGTGGCTGACAACCATGCCATCGCCCGGCTACGTCAGGGCGTGGATCTGAAAGATGGCTTGACGCTTCCGGCAAAGGTGAAACGTATCGATGAACCGGATCTTTGGCCCCGAGATCCACCGGTACGCTACCGTGCTTCAATTCCCACATCCTGGCTTGAGATTCAACTCTGTGAAGGACGCAACCGGCAAATACGCCGCATGACGGCGGCGGTGGGTTATCCCACGCTGCGCCTGATCCGCGTCGCTATCGATCGCTGGCGGCTGAAGAACCTCCAGCCGGGAGAGTGGCTGATTGCCAGTGAGGCCGAGAGCGGTTCGGCACATGCAGGGAGAAGAGCGCACCATGCCGGCTAACGAGAGGGTCATTGTCGGGCTCTCGGGGGGAGTGGACTCCTCTGTCGCCGCCTTGTTGCTGCAGCGGCAGGGGTATAAGGTTGAAGGCTTGTTCATGAAGAACTGGGAGGAAGACGACAGTGGTGAGTACTGCTCAGCCGCTGCCGATCTCGCTGACGCCCAGACGGTAGCCGAACATTTGAAAATCCCATTGCACACAGTTAATTTCTCCACTGAATACTGGGATCGTGTATTTGCCTACTTCCTCGAAGAGTATGGGGCGGGTCGAACACCAAATCCCGACGTGCTATGCAATCGCGAGATCAAGTTCAAGGCGTTTCTCGACCATGCGCTAGATCACCTGCAGGCATCGCATATCGCTACCGGCCACTATGCCGGGGTTGCCCATGACAGCCACGGCTACCATTTGCTCAGGGCCAGGGATGACGACAAGGACCAGACCTATTTCCTCTATATGTTGGGCCAAAGACCGCTGCAGCACACTCTCTTCCCCCTGGCCCGGCTGAGTAAGCAGCAGGTCAGGGAAATCGCACAACAGGCGGGCTTCCCTAATCATAAAAAAAAGGACAGCACCGGTATCTGCTTTATCGGTGAACGCAAGTTCCGCGACTTCCTGCAACGTTTCCTTCCGGCACAACCCGGAAATATCGTGGACCCCGACGGCAATCTGCTCGGTCAACACCAGGGATTGATCTACTACACACTTGGCCAGCGCCAGGGCTTGGGTATCGGCGGTCGTCGAGATGCGGATGAGTCGCCCTGGTTCGTGGCGGCGAAGGATCTGCCGCGAAATGTGCTGATCGCGGTACAGGGTCATGATCACCCGATGTTGATGTGCCGGCGACTGACCGCCAATCAGATGCACTGGGTAGCCGGCCATCCACCGCTCACCCCCTTATCATGCCTGGCAAGAATCCGACACCGTCAATCCCTGCAATCCTGTAATTTAGAACGCGAGGATGAGCAACGTTATCAAGTTGTGTTCGATAGCCTCCAACGGGCGGCGACACCAGGGCAATCCATCGTCTTCTATCACAACAACAGATGCCTTGGTGGCGGTATCATTGAAGAAACAGCAACCCTCAGCAAGATGTAATTAACCATGAAGTATAGAGACAGTGATCGCGCTATAGCCCTCTCCGGCATATATCAGGCAGCCAGCCTGGTACAGCAGGTGGCACGCAGAGGACTGGTCAATGCTGACAGTATTGCGGCGAATATCCACAGCCTGTTTCAGATCGACGCCGATAGCGTCGTCGATGTGTATGGCGGCGTGGAAGGTATCGAGCCGGGGCTGCGGCTGACCTACCGACAATTGAGTGGAGAAGAGAAACGAGACGATGAACTGACCCGCTATCTACTCGCTCTGATTCAGCTGGAACGCAAGCTGAGCAAGCATATGGAACGACTCGAACGAATCAAGGAGGGCATCACCGTCATTGCCGCTAGACTCTCCCATTTCCCTGCCACTCATAGCAATATCCTAGGTGCCCTGGCGGAACTCTATACTGAGAATATCAGTCAGCTCTCACCCAGAATCATGGTTAGTGGAGAGCCTGTCTATCTCCAGAACAATGACAACGTAAACAAAATTCGAGCACTCCTGCTTTCAGGAATCAGAGCAGCAACCCTATGGCGGCAGACCGGCGGTAAAAGAAGAGAGTTGCTGTTCACGCGCAGACGTTATACCGATGCCTGTAGACAACTCCTGGACAAGCTTCCGCAAGGCCAGTAACAACAATACCCATAGAATATTGAAAAAGTGTGGCATAACCCGAGTTCATGACACCTCAATGTGAAAAAAGGTTAACTTGTCACGTTAAGTGACAGAACCATTAAGCCATTTCACTGTATAAATAGAATCCGCGGATAGACCCGACACGGAATTAACAACTCAACAGACTGAGAGGATTCGAAAATGAACAAAACCAGACTTGCCATCGCCTTCAGCGGCCTGTTTGCCTTGGCAGCCTGCAGCCAATCCGATGCCCCGGACACGACTGCCAAACAGGAGATGGAAAGCGATTCAACCACGCTATCCGACAAGGTTACCACGGCCGGTAAGGAGACCTGGGAGAAGACCAAGGAGGTCAGCAGCGACGCCGCAAATACCATTGCCGATATGAGTAAAGAGGTCTATGAGGACGCCAAGCAGATGGGCAGCGACGCCGCTGATGCCGTTGCCGACAAGAGCAGGGAGATTTACGACAGCACCAAGCAAACGGCTACTGATATGGGCAAGGCGGTGAAAGAGGAGACTAAAGAGATCGTCACCGCGGTAGGTGACAAGAGTGCCGAGGTCTATGGGGCCGCAAAAACCAAGACGGGCCAAATGATAGATGCCACCCGGCAGCAGATCGAAGAGTCGGCGGAGGACACCAAAAACGATTGATAATCAAATGATTATCATACATATGCAAGCACCATGGCGAGGAGGCTTTGATTTCCGTACAACAGCCACCCCCAATCAGGTATAATCCACGCTTTTTTCAGCAACCTGACGGGCAGTGACTATGGAACTCTCCTCGCTAACGGCGGTATCCCCGATCGACGGCCGATATGGCAGCAAAAGTGCAGACTTGAGACCCATATTCAGCGAATATGGATTGATCCGCCATCGGGTTCGGGTGGAGGTTCGATGGCTGCAGGCATTGGCTGCCCACAACGATATGCTCGAGATCCCCACCCTCAGCGAACACGCCTCCAATATTCTCGATGCCATTGTCGAAAATTTCACTGAAGAGGACGCCAGGCGGGTCAAGAATATCGAGCGCACCACAAACCACGACGTCAAGGCGGTGGAGTATTTTCTCAAGGAGAAGATAGCCGGTAACGAAGAACTCGAAGCAATCAGTGAGTTCATCCACTTTGCCTGTACCTCAGAGGATATCAACAACCTGTCACATGCACTGATGTTGCGCGAGGGACGCGGACAGGTGTTGCTGCCACTGATCGATGAGGTGATCACCAGCATCAAACAGCTGGCCCATCAGCTGGCCGACCAACCCATGCTCAGCCGCACCCACGGACAACCGGCTTCACCCACCACCATGGGTAAGGAGCTTGCCAACGTGGTATATCGTCTGCGCCGTCAGCGTGAACAGATCGCCTCCTCCCAGCTATTGGGTAAGATCAACGGTGCCGTCGGCAACTACAACGCCCACCTGTCCGCCTACCCTGAAATCGACTGGCAGAACTTTGCCAAGCAGTTTGTCGAAAGCCTGGGCATTGCTTGGAATCCCTACACCATTCAGATCGAACCCCACGACTACATCGCAGAGCTGTTTGACGCGATTGCGCGCCTGAATACCATATTGATCGATTTCTGCCGTGATATCTGGAGCTACATCTCCCTCGGCTACTTCAAACAGAAGACCGTCGCAGGTGAGATCGGATCATCCACCATGCCACATAAGGTCAATCCCATCGATTTCGAAAATGGTGAGGGCAACCTGGGCATCGCAAATGCCCTCTTCGATCACCTTGCCGCGAAGCTGCCCGTCTCGCGCTGGCAACGGGATCTCACCGATTCAACCGTCCTGCGCAACCTGGGTGTTGGCCTGGCCCACACCAGTATTGCACTGCAGTCGATACAGCGAGGCATAGACAAGCTTGAGGCCGACGGCCAGGCCATGCTCAACGATCTCGAGCAGAACTGGGAAGTGCTCGCGGAACCGATTCAGACCGTGATGCGGCGACATGGCATTGAAAAGCCCTACGAAAAGCTGAAAGCGCTGACCCGTGGCCAACGTATTACGGCGGAAGAGCTGTCGGTGTTTATCGACGGGCTGGATCTGCCCGAGCCTGCCAAGGCCTCATTGAAACGCCTGACCCCAATGAACTATATCGGCAATGCCAAGGAACAGACATCCGACATATAAAAAGAATATTCAAGCCGTGAATGGACGCTTATCACCGCAAACCTGCGCAAATAATCGTGCATTTAAGGGCTGGAATTGATGTCTAAGGATCGATTTTTTGAGACATTGTGAAATCGTGACTCATATCAACCATTCATGCGCATAAATTTGCGGTGATTCCTGTCCATTTGCGGTTTAAAATAGCCTTTAAACCAAGAGCAGAGCGGGCGAAAACCGATGCAACGTTTGCATTTTCCAAATGGATTGACTGCGGAAAGCTTCCTCACCGATTACTGGCAGCGAAAACCTCTGCTCTTCCATAATCCGCTGCCCGATTTCAACTGTGGCCTAGACGCCAACGATCTGGCAGGCATGGCCTGTGAGGAGACGGTGGAGTCGCGCCTGGTGCTTGAGAAGCATGGCGCCACTCCCTGGGAGGCCCGCTACGGCCCCTTCGATGAAGAGCTATTCGCTGGGCTCCCCGAAAGCCATTGGACCCTGTTGGTGCAGGATGTGGACAAGCACATCCCCGAGGTTGCCAAGCTGCTGGATTTCTTCCGGTTTATTCCTGACTGGCGTCTCGATGATGTCATGGTCAGTTACGCGGTGGAACAGGGGTCGGTTGGTCCCCACATCGACGATTACGATGTCTTTCTCTACCAGGCCAAAGGCAGGCGCCGCTGGAAAATCCACACCCGTCCCGTCACGGAGGAGGAGTTCATCCCTGGACTCGATCTGCGCATCCTGCCGAACTTCGACGCGGAGCAGGAGTGGCTGCTCGAACCTGGGGATATGCTCTACCTCCCCCCCAACGTCGCTCACTGGGGAGTCGCCGAAGGTGAATGCATGACCTGCTCGGTCGGTTTTCGCGCCCCAACCCTGCATGAAATGGCGACTGCCTGGTTCGAGGCTGTCCTTGAAGAGCGCATGCCCCGACACCGTTATCGCGACCCACCCCTGAAACCCCAGCCAACACCGGGGGAGATACTCCCCGGCTCACTGAATGAGTTCAAGAAACAGCTGCGTGAGTGTTTGGATCACAGCGATCAGAGCGATCGCTGGTTCGGCCGTTTCGTGACCGAGCCGAAGGAGCTACTGCAGATCTACCCACGCTCGGAACCGCTCACCGACAACGTTTTCCTCAACCGTTTTCGCGAACGGGCGGTCATCCAGCGCCACGACTATGCCCGTATGGCCTTCAGTCGTCATCAACAGGACGGTTTCGACAGCTTGTATGTGAATGGCCAAGATTACAGACTACCCAGCGATTCCGGTGATTTCCTGCCGGTCATCACCCACTATCGGATACTCCATTTCGGCTATCTGCAGGAGTGGCTGGAACAACCCATCTATCTCTCCCTGCTGTGCCGGCTCTATAACGACGGATACCTGCGATTTGCCGATGACACAGAGTGACTACTTGATCAGGGAGGCCCAGTGGCCCGAGGAGTGGGAATTGCTAAGGCAGGTCAGAGAACCGGTCTTCGTCGCTGAACAGGGTGTTCCGCTTGCCATGGAGTGGGATGACGACGATCTCGTTGCCTACCACCTGCTGGCTCTGGATCAGGCGCAGCGACCCATAGCAACAGCCCGTCTGTCGGGTAGTGGACAGATAGGGCGTATGGCGGTATTGCCCGAGTGGCGAAATCGGGGGATCGGTACCGCTCTCCTGATTACGCTTATCGAGCATGCACAAGCGACCGGCTTGGAAAACCTCTTCCTTCATGCCCAGACCGGTGCCCAGTCCTTCTATGCAAAAACAGGCTTCACTGCCGTTGGCGAGCCCTTCATGGAAGCCGGTATAGCCCATCAGAAAATGGAGTTCTCCTTCACGAAGGAACTGGGCGTGGATCTCAGCCTGGCTCAGCTCGGAAAGAGTGGCGAGCTGTTCCAGCTGCAGACAATGGAAGATCACCAGATTCACGCCGTAAGCATGGTGCGGCAGGCGAAGCGCTATCTTTCGATATTCTCCCAGACGCTCGATCCCCAGATCTTCGAGACCTTCCCATTCGTCGACGCTGCCAAGCAGTTGGCCATGCGCTCGCGTTTCAGCCGCATTCGTATCCTGTTGCAGGACAACTCCCTGGTACTGCAACAGGGTCATCGACTGGTCGAACTTGCGCAACGCCTGTCGAGCGCGATCGAAATCCGCATACCCGGTGAAGAGTACCTCGATTACCCGGAGAATTTCATACTTGTCGACGACTCGGGCTATGTGCACAGAAAACAGGCGGCAAACATTCTCGGGAGCGCATGCTACAACGACCGCTACCGGGTCAACAGACTACAGACAGTATTCGATGAAGCCTGGGAGTACGGGGTACCGGACCGGGAATTGGCAAGACTGCATTTGTAGGCGCTATATGCAGGCAATCTGCTTAGCCACTCAATACTGCCGCTATGTAATATATATCGAGTTTTATACGCTTTTACGCTGACAGCGTAATGCACGTCGACAATCACCGGCAATCAAGTCCGAGCCAAATAATTCAAAATTCTTCAGAAACCGCTCCTGCCTTCATCACAGAGGCCAATGTTGCATAAGTCTTTATCCATGCAGCCTTGACCTCTTGCGTAAAGAACTCACCCAACCCTTGCTCCAAGGTCCAGAGCAGCGCCTCGGCCACCTTGTCGTAATCCTCCTGCTTTACTCCATACCCCACATGACGCCTACCTGATTCACGGATAGCCTCCAGCATCGGCTCAAGATTATCTAGGCTGTTGACGGCCATATCGATCATATTCATCAGCTTGCTTCCCTGTGCCTGCATATCCCCCTTGAAATAGGGTTTCACTTCAGGATAGGTATCAAACAGCCTTGCATAGAACAGCTCGGCGACCTGATCGGTGAGGGGAAGGATCTTGGCCCAACTCTCTTTAACAACTTTAATCTCATCAGGGGACATCTTATAACTCCAGCATCCACAGTTTTCGAAACAATGATTGGTCTATGGAATCTTCACCTTGCGGTTTGCTCTATTCTATCTCCATTCTGCTCGACAGGTTCGGCCGCCTGTTCGGCTATCAGGGTCTTTATCTCAGAGAGACAGGAGCCGCAGTTGGTTCCCGCCTTGAGCCGTTCGCCAACGGCATCGGCGTTAGATAAACCCTGTTCACGAATTCCCCTGATCAGGGTATTGCGGCCGATGCCGAAACAGGCACAGACTGTTTTGCCTGCATCCTCCTGGGCATTGCCCGGCACCCCCGCCAGCAGGTGCATGCGTTCATCTCTTGTCAGTTGCGGTTTGGCAAAAAGCCTCACCAGCCAATCCCGCTTCGGCAGATGGTGATCGGGCCCGATAAAGAGGCAGCTCTGCAGCTTGCCATTCATCACGCTGACTCCTCGATAGTACCCCCCTGCACTGTCCATCATCTCCCCCCACTGACTCCGGTCACTCGCCGACAACAGCAGTTCCCTGGCCAGATTTGACCAGTTGTCAGCGACCTCCTCCCCGGCAAGTTCATAGTGCCAGAGCCCCGCCCTTTTGGCTTTGGCCCAGTAGCTGGCATGTTTCAGGATAACCTTCTCCCGGGTCAGGAGAAAACCATGCCATGCTGGACGATAGGGATCTATCCTCACCGGGGTGTGTTTGAATTCGGGTTGACCAGAGACGGGGTCGATGGCTGGACTGACCAAGCGACCTACGCTTGCATTACTGGCAAACTGATCACTCCAGTGCATGGGGATAAAAAGCGCCCCCTTTGATTGTCGATCACTCAGCCGGGCCCTGACCACAACACTTCCCAAACGACTCTTTACGGTGACCAGTTCACCCTCCTCTAAGCCGTACGCCTCTGCATCGAGAGGGTGGATCTCTGCGAAGGGTTCACTGTCATGCCCGAATAACCGTGCCGATCTCCCGGTACGGGTCATGGTGTGCCATTGATCCCTGATACGACCCGTATTGAGCACCAATGGATAGTCGGTGCTGAGTGCCTCGTCCGGGGTCCTTGGGAGCACCGCGATGAAGCGAGCTCTTCCCGAGGCGGTAAAGAAGCGGCCATCGCCAAACAGGCGCCTGGTTCCCTTATCTGCTGCGGATGAGACAGGCCATTGCAACGCTTTCAGCGCATCGTATTGTTGTTGATTCAGATCCGCCAGGGCTGAAATATCGAAATCCCGTCGCCCCCCATTCTCATAACCGGACAGACGCGCATGCTCGGCGAAAATCTCAAAGGGCGCACTGTATTCGAACCCCGGATACCCCATACGTTGCGCCACCTGGCTCACTATCCACCAATCGGGGCGGCTTTCTGCCGGAGGGGAGAGAAATCCGCGCTGCCTGGAGATTGTGCGTTCTGAATTGGTTACCGTGCCATCCTTTTCACCCCAGCCCTGTGCGGGTAGAAACAGATCCGCGTAGGATGAGGTATCAGTCTCGCCCACACAATCCGAGACTACCAGGAACTCGCATTTTGCCAATGCCCGCCTGACCTGATGCCCATCGGGCAGACTCACCGCCGGATTTGTCGCCATGATCCACAGTGCCTTCACTCTACCCGCCTCGACGGCGCGAAACAGATCCACCGCCTTGAGACCCGGCTCCTTGGTCAAATTCCGGGTATTCCAGAAACGGCTAACCAGCTGATGATGAGAGGCGTTATCTATATCCATGTGACATGCGAGCTGGTTGGCGAGGGCACCCACCTCTCGTCCTCCCATGGCATTGGGCTGTCCGGTAATGGAGAAGGGGCCCATGCCGGGCCGGCCGATGCGTCCGGTGTAGAGATGGCAATTAATGATGGCATTGACCTTGTCGGTGCCGCTGGAACTCTGGTTGATACCCTGGGAGTAGAGCGTCACCACCCGTTCCCTGGTCAGGTACCAGCGGAAGAACTTCAGCAGTTGATCCTCGGCAAGGCCACAGAGATCTGCAACGGCTCTCAGTGACGGAGCATACCACCCTGCCTGTTGCAGGGCCGCCTCCAGACCTTCGGTGTGGGCCTCGACGAAGGCGCGGTTGATCGCCTGGTTGCGCTCTAAAAAGCTCAGCAGACCAGAAAAAAGCAGACTGTCGCTACCCGGTTTCAGTTGCAGGTGGAGATCGGCGATTTCGCAGGTCGCCGTCTGCCGCGGATCGACTACCACAACCTTAAGCGCCGGATTGTTCTCCTTGGCCTGGGCGATGCGCCTGTAGAGCACAGGATGGCACCAGGCAGTATTGGAACCGGTAAGCACGATCAGCTCAGCCAGCTCAAAATCCTCGTAACAACCCGGCACCGTATCCGAGCCGAAGGCCCTTTTGTGACCTGCCACCGATGAGGACATACAGAGCCTGGAGTTGGTATCGATGTTGCCAGACCCGATAAAACCCTTCATCAGCTTATTGGCCACATAATAGTCTTCCGTAAGCAGTTGGCCGGAGACATAGAAGGCAACTGCATCGGGCCCGTAGCGTTCGATGGTCCTGCTGAATCCTTGAGCAGCGATATCCAGGGCATGTTCCCAGTCTATGGCTTTTCCGGCACTGGCCGGTTGCAGTGGATGACTATCACTGACGATAGTTTCGCCCAATGCTGTTCCCTTGGAACAGAGGCGTCCGGCGTTGGAGGGATGCTCAGGATCACCCTTGACCAACCACTCTTGCGATTCCCCCTTCTCCAGCAGCAGACCGCAGCCGACACCGCAATAGGGACAGGTGGTTCTGACCGTTTCAGACATACTGTAATTTACCACTCGATATCAGCTGATTGGTCTCGTGTTAACTCGCCTCTTCGGTAAGCAGATGCTTGGCGTCACGGGAATGATTGTCGGATGGTACCGAGGATGTAACCGCTTTCAATCTCCTCTCGGTTGTGTCACCGGCAGTCAAGGACAGAGATTCGACATGGCTCTCGCTATCCATTGATAGCTCTGCTTGGCTTGCCTGCTCATGCTCAGGCTGTTGGTGACGATCATGGAGGAATCTGACCACTTCCGCCCGATAGTGGTTGTAGGTTGGGTTCTCCGCCAACGCCAGGCGATTGCGTGGTTTTGGCAGATCGATATGCAGTATCTCGCCAATGGTCGCAGAAGGACCGTTTGTCATCATGACGATGCGATCCGAGAGCAGCACCGCCTCGTCCACATCATGGGTAATCATAATCACCGTATTATTGAGACGCCCCTGGATCTCCATTAGAGAGTCCTGCATGTGGGTGCGGGTCAATGAATCGAGAGCGCCGAAAGGCTCATCCATCAGCAGCACCTTCGGTTCCATGGCAAGGGCACGGGCGATGCCGACACGCTGTTTCATGCCACCGGATATCTCGCCAGGCTTGAGATCCAGGGCATGGGACATTTGCACAAGCTCCAGGTTGTGCAGGGTCCAGCTGTGTCGCTCCTCCTTGTTCTTGCTCTTTTTGAATACCTGGTCCACAGCAAGGCGTACATTGTCGTAGACCGTCAACCAGGGCATCAGTGAGTGGTTCTGGAAAACAACCGCGCGATCGGGCCCAGGTTCGGTAACCTCTCTCTCCTCGAGTATCACACCCCCCTCGGTGGCATTGAGCAGACCGGCGACGATGTTCAACACCGTTGATTTGCCGCAGCCAGAGTGGCCGATGAGGGATATGAATTCACCCTGGGTGACTTTCAGGTCAACACCCTTGAGCACATTCAGCGGGCCCTTGTCGGTTGGAAAGGTGATGCTGACATGGTCGATATTTAAATAGCTGTTCATGTTATTTCCTAGTCAAATCTGTATGCGGCGATGGCTGTGGAGAAACCCTATATCTCTAAACCTGGATAATTTGAGAACTTGATAGAGTTCGATACCGTACTATCGCAAAACCGCGTGCTTATCCCAGTTGAATATGCGCTGCAGCATCAACATGCTGCGGTCGAGCACAAAGCCGATGAAGCCAATCGCCAGTACTGCCACCATAATGCGTGCCAGGGAGTTAGAACTGCCGTTCTGAAACTCATCCCAGACAAACTTGCCCAGGCCCGGATTCTGCGCCAGCATCTCGGCGGCGATCAGTACCATCCAGCCGATACCCAGGGAGAGACGCAGACCGGTGAATATCATAGGTATCGCCGAAGGCAGAATAATCTTCACCGTCTTGGTAAAGGCACTCAGTCGCAGCACCCGGCTGACATTGATCAGATCCCTGTCGACACCCGAAACACCCACCGTGGTATTGATGATAGTGGGCCAAAGACAACACAGGGTGACGGTAATCGCCGAGTTGAGAAACGATTTGGAAAACATCGGGTCGTTAGTCACATAGAGTGCCGATACCACCATGGTCACCAGTGGTAGCCAGGCCAGGGGCGAGACCGGCTTGAATATCTGGATCAGCGGATTGATTGCGGTGTAGAGAGTGCTGCTCATACCACATGCAATGCCGATGGGTATGGCGATCAGTGACGCCACCAGGAAACCGGCCATAACAGTCACAAGACTGGTGAAGATCTGATCAATAAAGGTTTCCTTACCAGTATATTTGCGCGAGCGCATCTTTTCGATCCTCTCTTCGGGCTGCGCATCGGCGATCGCCTGTCCTACCCGCTTATCCATGCGCTCATAAAAAGCACTGGCCTTGTCCCGCTCCGTGGTGTGTTCCGTGTAGAGTGCCAAGGTCTGTTCCCAGACCTTGGCAGGGCCCGGTAAGACACCCAAGGATGTTTCCACACTCTTCGCCCCGGCACTCCAAAGCACGAGAAAGACCATCAGCGCCAGCATCGGCACCAGCAGCTGCTTAATCAGCTGAGCAAATGATTTACCCATCTGATCGCTGGCCAGTCTTTGCAGCAAGCTGTCCAGTCTGGGCAGATTGAATGTGGTGGATGTGATTGGTGTAGCCATCTCTCAATATCCTGTTCTGCTGTCGGGCAGATCTATCAGGTTAATCATAAACACCCGGCGGCTTGTCCATTCACCGGGATCGTTTTGGGATTGCAGACCACCTGCCGGTAACAGCCAGTGGTCTGCAACACCTGCCTAAATCACTTCTTCCCCTTTCAGACCTATGCGAAAATTGTCGATATAGGCATTGGGCTTAGTGCCATCGAAGGTCACGCCGTCGATAAACTCGGTTTGCGGCGGACGGTAACCGGACTCCTTGTCAAAATCGGGAAACTCAGCTGCTGAAATCTTGCCTTCTGCAATCAACGCTTCCGCTGCTTTACGATAGATGTCCGGACGATATACCGATTTGGCGATTTTGTCGTACCAGCTGTCAGGCTTCCGCTCGGAAATCTGTCCCCAACGACGCATCTGGGTCAGATACCAGACGGCATCGGAGTAGTAGGGATAGGTGGCGTTGTAACGGAAGAAGACGTTGAAATCGGGTACCGAGCGCTTATCCCCCTTCTCGTACTCGAAAGTGCCGGTCATGGAGTTGGCGATGACCTCGTAGTCTGCACCTACATAGTTGGATTGGGAGAGTATCTTCACCGCCTCCGGACGATTGGCGTTGTCATTCTCATCCAGCCACTTGCCGGCGCGAATCAATGCCTTTACCAGACGTATAGTGGTGTTGGGATATTTCTCGGTGAATCCCTTGGTGAGACCAAAGACCTTTTCCGGGTTATCCTTCCAGATCTCATAGTCGGTAATTACCGGCACCCCGATACCCTTGAATACCGCCTGTTGATTCCAGGGTTCACCCACACAGTAACCGTAAATCGTGCCCGCCTCGAGGGTGGCAGGCATCTGTGGCGGCGGTGTCACCGAGAGCAATGCATCGGCCTTCACCTGGCCAGTGATATCGCCTTTGTGCGGGGCATAGTAACCGGGATTGATCCCCCCTGCCGCCAGCCAGTAGCGCAGTTCATAGTTATGGGTGGAGACCGGAAAGACCATACCCATCTTGAAGGGCTTGCCTTCCTGCTTGTATTTATCAACCACCGGTTTCAGCGCATCCGCCTTGATGGGATGGACCGGTTTACCGTTTTCCTGTTTCTCCACGTGAGGTTTCATCATCTCCCAGATCTCGTTGGAGACGGTGATGCCGTTACCATTAAGATCCATACTGAAAGGAGTGACGATATGCGCCTTGGTACCGAAACCGATGGTTGCGGCAAGGGGTTGTCCGGCAAGCATATGGGCACCATCCAGCTGACCGTCTATGACACCATCCAGCAGCACCTTCCAGTTTGCCTGTGCCTCCAGGGTGACATAGAGACCCTCATCTTCGAAATAGCCCTTTTCATAGGCGATGGCCAAGGGTGCCATATCGGTGAGCTTGATAAAGCCGAACTTCAAATCCTCCTTCTCCGGGTAACCGATCTTGGCAACGGCGGAACCGGCACTCAAACCGATCCCCGCTGCCAATCCAACGGCTAACGCAGCCCGCTTGACAAAACTTCTGCGGTTGCAATTCCTGATCAAACTTCTCGCACTCATGGATTGAATACCTCTGTTGCATAAAAATAATCTGTCGAGCGGTGAAAAAAAAACGCCCACCCCAGCTACGATCGAGGATCGTTTGGAGATGGACGCCTTTATCCATTGTCGGTCCAGGTTGACCGGACTGTCACCGATTGATTGCGATCGCTTTAGCCCTCCATTAGGCCGCGATCAAGTCAACGACATTTGTGCAATCCCTATGCCAAGCACTGAAATTCAATCCTCTGGGTAATCTCCTGACTCTCTTTAACTCACTGTTAAAAATGATAATTTTTAGGCCTGTATTCAAACTTGACCAACCGATGACAATTTATTTCACTGCATCCACACTGACATTGACAGTACGCCGATCGCACTAAAAACTGACGCTTTCAGCACGAATCACGGTCAACTTGAACTAAGTTGGTGCGAAACAGGAGTCCTGTTCTTGTATAGCCCGGGTAATTGATCCAGGCCAACCTTGTATAGAGAATCCACATGCCATGCTCTTCACTTGCTGCTGCAATCAAGAAGAAGAACAGGTAACCGATATGGTGTGCTCTCGCCCGTTCCCTCGTTCCACTGTCGCGACAAGGCTAGCCGCAAAGCTGATGATGCAGGATGCAACCGCAATTGCCCAGGTAATAAGAAAAGGAAGGAACTGGAGGCACTGATACCCGACCTGAAGGAAGAATTGGCAATACTGCAAAATTTCCAAACTTGGTATTCACTGCTAAAAAGCGTGAGCCGCACCAACGCTACCATCAACGATAACCTGTCCCCCTGCCCGAGTGACATGAAAGAGGCGCAATATAGGAACACAAGTTGTATTCCCGGCAGATCGATGGAGTCTTATTGCTCAGACCTGTTTTTGCTCAAGAAGTCCACTTTTGCCTTATCTCATCCCGATTCATTGCCAGCCACTGCAGGGCAATGATGATGCTGGTGGAGTTGGCACGCCCTGTATAGAGCTCCCTGATGGCCGCTTCGGCATCCATCACTACGACGCGGATATCCTCTCCCTCGTGATCGAGGCCATGCACCCCTTCCGCATTGGATGCATCGACCTCGGCGCAATAGAGTGAAATACGATCCACCGATATTCCAGGACTGACCATGAATTCACAAATGTGCTCGATGTGGCCGATCTCGCAATTAGCCTCCTCCAGAACCTCACGCCTGACCACCGATTCATCGCTCTCACCTTCAGGAGTAAAACCACCCACAGTTTCGAGAACCCAGGGAACAGGCTCTTTTCCGACAGCGCCGATCCTGAACTGCTCGACCAGTACCACCCGGTCCAGGCGGGAATCGTAGAGCAATACCGACACCGCCCTTAACTGTTCAAGTCGCTCACGTATCAAGGGTTCGCTCTTTCCGCCCAGGTAGAGGTCGTGCTGCAGCAGGTAACGGTTGACTTTAAGGAACCCCCGATATACTGGGTCTGTCGCTAGCAGTTCATACTTATGTTGCATCGACTTGCCTGCATCCGTCATATGAGAAATATCACCTGAGTCCACGTGTTGTGGGTTGGCGCTTTTTCGCTGCAGCAGTCACAATGTCTATTTGCGGTGTTGTCAGCAGAGGCTTGGATCGAATAATGCCAGGTGTCATCAGGTTACTCGTAGCCGAAAGTTGTGTGCGAGGCGATGTGCTGGTGAGCTGTTCACGGGAGACGTGTTTAAGACCGAGTATATGGCCCAATTCGTGGGCCAGAGCCAAGGGTTTATAATTCTCGCCTATTCCTCGATGGGGTTGTACGGTGAATCTACCGCCGATGGTAGCCATTCCCGCCGTTAACTTACTAGCAACTTGATACACCAAGCCCACAGTAATACGACCGGTGGGTGCGACTTTTGACTGTAAAAAGAAAAATCCCGCTTCATTGATCACAGCAGAAGTGCTTGAGCCAGGCAGCTGCAGGGATCGGCTGGATGTCTGGACTATAGCGAACCGTATTTTTGCCTGTTGCCATACCTTATTGGTTTCGTTGACTAATTTGGACAAACTGCCTTTATTCCATCCAGACTGCACTGTATCGGATTCAGTGACAATATTGATAAATACGACATTAAGGTTGACTGTTATCATGTCGAGATCCTTTTTTTTCTCACCCTGCCTGACATCTTTAGGGCATACCAATTCATAAAACACCAAGTCGAGATTCCTAAAAAAATAGCAGCTACATGAGTCAGTCCGCAAGACTAAGAATCATAGAGCAGCTGCCACGTGCAGAAAACCATACAGAATAAGCATTCAATTTTAGTCAACTTGATGACGTCTGTACCATCATTGGTATGGTCGATCAGTGTTCGGTCAGCTCCATCACTACAAAGATCCCAACTAGCGCAACGCACTTGAGCTTGGTGCGATGAATGACAAAATGCCCAAAGGCATCCATGTTGATCCGACGTTTTTGCAAACAACCTGGATTGACTGTCATATAGTCAGGCATTTTGGTTGTTTCTCGAGATAGCTGCCGAGAAGCGCAAGCACAGTGACGCTCCATAACCAGTGCTCCCAATCGGCATGGATCAGGCGGCCACTCAACAGCCGCCAGTAATTAGCCGTCTTGACAGATGGTGACTCAGCGTAAAATAGCCCATTGCGTTGGGGGACAGCCCGCATGATTATGGCAATCAGTTACGTACCCGCCGTCAATAGGGAAACTTAATCCTGCGACTCCTGCAACGGCCAGGCCTAAACCTGGCCGTTGACTGCTAGGTTGCTATGAAGGCTTACGACGATGTTGGTTGGCCTTCCACAAGGGAAGCAGCAGTAACAGCAACCATGGCCCCAAAGCACCGCCGCCACTCTTTCCGGATGAGGGATAGGCGCGAGATTGACTGTACATAGACTGCTGCCTGTCCACTCTGTTATCGACAACGGGAGTGTTACTTCGTTGTTGTCTGGCTGCCTGCTCACTAGCGACCCTCGCGCTATTCAGGCGATCGATCCCATAGTTCAGGAACTGCTCCTCCCGCAATACAACCATTGAGGTATAGTCAGTTACCAGGCCATATTCCTTGGCTATATCGATTATTGCCTGGCGGCTGTCGGCATCTTCACCGAGGTAGTCGATCTGATTCTGCAGGTCTTCGATGGTTGCAAAGGCCCAGAGCCGCTCTATCTCCGGATTACGCGTACTTTGTCCGGGAAATTCAAAGCTGCTGGAGTACTCGACAGGTTGACCTGAGACCTTGCCGCTAATGACCACATCCGCGTTTCCCCCACCCCAGTAGTGCCCGAACAGGATCAATTGCTGGCCCCTGTACAGGGTACCGATTCGCGCTGGGGTCAGATCCTTTACCTTCACTCCGCGTATCTTAACGTCAATTGCGTGCAGTGCTTCATGGGTGAGTTTATCCGTTGCCAGCAGTAGCTGACCGACTATGTCATCGCTGTTTGAGACACTTATGGAGAATCCATTGGAGATCTTGGTCATCCCATCAAGGAGCGGTCTGTTCGCACTGTTACCCATGACGAAGGTGTACAGCCTGACATCATAGCGTTCAAGCAGCTTGAGAAACTTCTTCTTTTCCGTAACGCCAACATTGGCAACTCCGTCAGTAACCAGAATTATGGCACTGGAACGGTCGGAGTCGAGGCCCTTGATCCCGCATTCCAGTCCGGCATAGAGGTTGGTGCTTCCAGCGGGATGACTCTTCTCGAGCCTGTCGATAACCCGTCGAGCGTTTGCAGCGGTTGCCTGCAGGTAACCGTTGGTGAATTCCGTAGCGAAATTATTAAACAACACGACTTTGAATCGATCTCTGTCAGGAAGGTTTGCCAGCCCCTTGCGCACACCTTCGACCAGACTTTGATATTTGCCTTTCATTGATCCGGAGAGATCCAACACAAAGACCCAGTCGCGTCCCTCGTTGATGGAGGCCAGGTCATCACCCGGTGTTACCGTAAGCATAAAGGTTCCACGGTCATTGCCAGGTTCTTTATGGGTAAGCATATCGACACTGCCGGGCAGTCCCTGTTGGTGACGCCAATAGACCACAATATCCTTGTCCAGTTTCTGAATGATCGCGGGTGTGGTTTGCGCTTGGCCCTCTTCCTCACCAACCCGGCCATTCTGAATGCCAACCGCCCACTCTTGAGGAGAAATGGAACCTGCAGAAACCTGTGGATACTGAGGTAACCGCATGGCGTCTATGGGGTAGGATGATCGCAACTTAAGATTGAAACTGAAGGCCTCAGTCACTATATCGTTATAACGCCAGAAGGCGAGTTTATGTTCATCCACGCCGCCCTCTTCCAGAGGATAGACGTAACGACCAATGCCGCTGTCCACATGCGTGGGCTGAATATAGACAAGACGAATTCTGACATCCTGCTGTGGCTTGACCGGGTAAACGTGACTGTCAAATGTACGGTAACTGTCCTGTTCGGTGAGCGCAGCCTCCCTGCCTTGATCGCGCTCCTGCTGATAGACCTCTCTCGCCTTTTGTTTTTCCAGTACCTCACCGGTAACCGGCTTACCATCAATCCAATAGGTAAACTCGGCTACTGAAGATTTTTCCGGTACAGGAAAGGAGTATATGGCTTCGAGCTCAATATCGTTCGGGTTGAAAAAAGCCTGCTCGACAGAGGTAACCGCGTAACCATCCTCGACAGTGACCTCAACCTGGTGCTGTCTGATTTCCAGTTGCGGCAGGTTTGCGGATTTTGGCGTCATCAGTCCCGCCGCCACTGCCCCCTGACCAGCTAGCAGTGAAATACCCAGGACCAGGAGTTTAAATCGATTCATTAGGGTGTTCATGATAAAGCTCCATATTTTGAGTCTTTTGTTCTCCTTGAGGGAGATGGGACAACAATAGTCACAAGACTTATTTATTTAAACTAATTACAAAAAAGCCCTATCAATGTGCCCTCTGGGTATCTTATTTTTATACCACTCGGGTGGCGTATCATGGATTTACTTACAGAATTGTGCGGAGTCTTAAATCCAGAATTTCCGGAAAAGCGGGACGAACTACCACCACATCGATTTGGAAATGACCGATCAGCCCTGATACCGGCAGCGCTATGAACAGCCTCAGTGCGAATGTGCGGATATTAAAAACGGCTTGGAAATGTTTGCCGATAGATGATCAGACGAGATCCAAGCAGGAAACAAAACAGTCATACGCAGTCTGCCTGTCCCCACGGCTTGGGAATTGAAATCTTTTACGGATTTAAACGCCCATTTTTAACTTTCTGAAAACATGTGGTGCATTTGTTTTGGCTCTACTTGCTGAAGAAACACAAAGCTAGGGATGAACAGCTAATCGGCAAACACACCTGTTGGCTTAACCATTGAGCCTACTACCCTGCGTCCTATAGTTTAGAGGTTGGCGGACAGTGAAAAGGATCATATGATTGATGGTTATCATTGCCCAATTGGGAGGAATGGTTAATATATGAAAATGAGTTATTAGTATTGTTATTTTATCCTGACCATTATGGTTGGTCTAAAATCCCATTTCGTGAAGTCATTTTTGATGGCTTCACTCACCATGTCAACGCTGTTGATATTGATCGTTGGCGGATATTTCTATGCCAATTTCCTGAACGAGCTGCAGATCATCTCTGTACGTGAAAGCAACCAGGCATTGCTGGGTGCGAAACTGATTGAGCGCAGACTCGATAATATAGCCAAAGATGTCTTGCAGCTGGCTAATTCCGTCAGCCTCAAAAGGTATGGAAAAGAAAGCGGACAGACAGCCTTAGACGATCTTGGCCATGAATTCCGTAACACATCCTGTCTCAAGGGAATCTATGATCAAGTTCGTTATATAGATGGCAACGGCAACGAACGTGTTCGCGTCAACTACCGAGAAGGCGAATGCAGGTTGGTTGCCGAAAAGGATCTGCAGAACAAAAAGTCCCGTTACTACTTCAACGACACCTATAAGTTGAGCCAGGGGGAAATCTTCGTCTCGCCCCTGGATCTAAATATTGAACACGGGGTAGTTGAACGCCCATTAAAACCAGTGATTCGTGTTGGAACACCTGTATTCAATAGTGCAGGGGGGAGAATCGGGGTCGTTTTGGTCAACTACTTTGGAAAAGATTTGATCAGCGATCTTACCGATGCGATGTCAGGATCGGATGGAGTTCCCATGTTGCTAAATCGAGATGGTTATTGGTTATTGGGAGCTCATAGCGAGGATGAATGGGGATTCATGTTTAAACAGCATGAGAAGAAAATTGAAAACAGACATCCGGGTTCCTGGCAAATGATAGCCAATAAAGAGGTGGGGCAGGTTTCAACGGCATCCGGGATATTCACCTGGAGGACTATCTATCCGCTATCTGTTACTTCGATTTCAAGTACAGGCTCAACAGATGCATCGGGTAAAAGCGATGCCTATGTTAACAGGAGTGACTACTTCTGGAAGGTTGTTACACACATTCCGCAGGAGCAGATTGCGGAGTTGCGGTACAGACGCATAAGAATGGCGTTGATATTGCTGTCATTACTTATACTTTCCTCCTTTCTCGCCGCATATTTCATCGCGCTCTCCAGAGAAAGAGAGTCTATCTCGATGAACGCACTGAGAGAGAGCGAGCGCCGGCAAAGGGCAATTACGGCAAAACTCGCTGAAGGTCTAATGGTTCTGGACAAGGAAGGCAGGTTGATCACCATGAACCCTGAAGCGGAGCGTCTTCTTGGCTGGTCTTATGACATGCTGTCAGGGCAAAGAATTCATGACCGGATACACCAGGAGGCAAGTGGCAAAAAAGAGCACGACTGCCCTATACTGAATGTCCTGAAAGAGGAGCGAATCTACCATATCGAGGAAGACCTTTTTTCCCGTGCGGACGGATCGATACTGCCCGTCGCCTATACAGCCAGTCCATATATCGTGGACGATGAAGTCAAAGGCATCATAGTGGTATTTGAAGATATTTCGGAACGTAAGAAGCTGAAGGAAGAGCTATTGCACCAGGCTACGCATGACGCATTGACAGGTTTACTCAACCGACGAGAAATCGAAAACCGTTTAGACTACACATTTAGCCAGGCCAAGCGATACGGACGCGACATATCAGTGTGTATAGTGGACATTGATCACTTTAAGGAGATCAACGATGCTTTTGGCCATAGGGCAGGTGACGAGGCACTAAAGAAGTTAAGCCAAGTGCTTAATCAGAAAACACGCAGCTCCGATCTGGCTGGTCGTTATGGCGGCGAAGAGTTTGTGGTCATATTGACCGAGACAGGACATATTGGCGCAATGCAATGGGCAGAACAGTTACGTTCAGCAATTGAATCCGTGTCGATTGACAGCAACTCCTCGAGAGCCATCAAGATGACCGTGAGCATAGGTGTCGCTGAGATAACTGATGAAATCATCACTCCTGATCAATTGGTAGACAGCGCAGACCATGCCCTCTACCTTGCCAAGGGAGCAGGACGAAATAGGGTTGTTGGCGATAGCAGGCAGCTTACTGCTGAAGACCAATAATAATTTCACTTTGTATTCGAATGTAGCCTGACGGAGCGATTTCAATCAGACATCTGTCTGACTAATGCACCGTGCATACCATACAGGGATCGAATGACCTCACGATATGCTGCACTGATACCGGATCCATCTCGCCCGGCCTAAGCGACGCGTCAACCAATGCAAGTTCAAGGGCACCAGGCTGTCCGGCTGCATCACGGGGGGAGAAATTCCAGGTGGTGGGGGCGACAATCTGGTAGTTCAGAATACGCCCGTTCTTAAGCTTGATCCAATGCCCCAGGCTGCCGCGGGCCGCCTCCACCAGTCCGAATCCCTGGGCCTCCTTGGGGAAGGGTTTATGTTCACATACTGCCTCACCTGGTTTGAGTTCTCTGGCCCAGGTCTCCATCAGTATTACCACCCGGGCAATCTCCAACAGACGGGCGACGACCCGGTTGCGTACATTGCCGCCGCTCTCGGCAACCAGTGCTCGGATCAACGGCTGTCCATCCACCTGTTGCCGCGCCAATGCTCCCACCTCAACTACCTGTCCCTCCAGTCTTGGTGCCTTGCACCAACTATAAGCATCAATCACATCCGCATCGGGCAGTGTGATGCCGTCGAAGGGATGCCTGGGTTGTTTCTGATGCACCATCCAGCTATGGCTGACATCCTCTGTGATTAGCGCCGTATCCAAGGGTTGGTCGCTTCCATCCCAGAGGCCTTGACGGAATATCGGTTCACCCTGTTGCCGGTAGACACCGTAGCTCATAAAGCGATCGTTGCCGCGTCCCAGCAGGTGCAGGTCTAAACTGCCAGCCGCTTCGAGGAAACGTCTGAAGTCGCTGCTATTTGGCTCACGGGTATCGATCCACGTCTCGAGGTCTGCAATCGAATCGAGGTTCGCGATACGTTCCAGGGTATCGCCAAAGAGCGTGGTTTCGAGAAATCGTCTAAAGCCAAACAGGATAGCCTGCAAGCGCGCCCGCTCCTGCATTTCAATGGCCCGGGTAGTGCCCCCCGGCTGGATGGCGAGACTGTGTGGCCATTTACCCGCCATCATCCCCATCAGGTGCATGAACTGGGCCCTGGCCGGCAGCACCTCGCTGACGGCGCTGCCGGTCTGCGCCCTGAATCTCGACTCGATCATGGAATACCAGGGTTCATCGCGATAGGTTTCACGGGCAAAATCGGGCATGAAAAAGAGGTAGAAGTGGGTCAGATGGTCGGCCAGGTTTTCATTCGCCAGGATCAGGTTGATTGCCAGTTCACCATTGGGTGGAGGCGTCACCCCCTGCAGGTCCGCCAGGGCCCGGGCCGATGCCACCGACTGGGAGACCGAGCAGATGCCGCAGATCCTCGGCGTATAGACCAGGGCATCCCCCGGCTCCTTGCCCTGGAGCATCTGCTCGAAGCCGCGATAGAGAGACGATGAAACCCGGGCCGACCTGACCCTGTCGTCCTCGATCTCCAGCTCCACCTCCAGATCCCCCTCCACCCGGTTGAAGGGACCGACAATGCGACGACTCACGACTTGCCACCCGAACGTCGTCTTGGCGGCACCCGGATATGATCCGCCACCGCATTCTGTTTAAGACGATGAGGGGTCGCCGCCTTGGAGAGGGACGCCAGGGCGACAAACCAGGCCTTGGGCATATCCGTGGGCAGGCCTACCGGAATACCGGCGATTTTCGGTGTTTCGGTAAAGGGGTGCCCCGGTTCCTCGAAACCCGGCGCGGTACAGTTGATGCAGGCATAGCCACCGCGCAGACAGGAGCCCTCCCCGTTCCAGAGCCGGGTGTTGCAGTCGGCATGGGCCTGGGTACCGAGACAGCCCATATGTTCCATCATGCAACCCAGATCCGATGGCTTTTCCGCACTCGCTTTGTATTCATAGAATTCATTGCGTGGACAGCCATGATGAACCAGATGGTCGGCGTAGCTGCGAGGGCGGCCCCATTCGTCGAGATACTCTTTTCGCAACTCTCCGGCAGCAAGCTGCAGTAACGTCTCGGTCACCCAGTTGGGGTGAACCGGACAGCCGGCGATATTGATTACAGGCAGGCCATGCTTGTCTGAAAACTCACCACCCAACAACCCTCCATCCGCCCTCTCGTCATACTGCAGACCGCAGGATTCGCTGGGATTGCCCCCCGCAGCCGTAATACCGCCATAGGCTGCGCAACTCCCGATAGCGACCACATGCCCCGCCACCGCCGCAAGCCGTTCTATCCACTTCATCATTGGCTCGCCAGTGCCTGCCAGGCGGTGAAACAGGCCACTACCGTTTGGCCCCCGTACCACGGAACCCTCGAGACAAAGCAGATCGAGGCGCAGTTCGCCTTGAATGATGCGTTCGAGCAGTGCGATAAATTCCGTTCCAGATGCCTCGCTGATTGTGGGGTGCCACAGGATATGGATGCCGGCACCCTCAAGCAGGGTGAAGAGATCGGGGCCCTCGGCACAAAGCGATGAGAGCGTGCAGCCGCCGCACCCCCCCGATTGCAGCCAGAGCAGATTAAGCGGTTGACGATTCGGGTCACGCATCTGCTTTCACCCTCAGCGGCAGCGTCAAGGTAAAGACGGCCCCTCCCGTGGCACTGTTTTCGGCCGCCAGGTCACCCCCCATATCCTGAGCCAGACCATAGCTGATGTAGAGCCCCAATCCGGTGCCCTTCCCAACCTCCTTGGTGGTATAGAAAGGATCGAAGAGTTTACCCATCTCATCCTCTGCAATGCCGGGACCATTGTCGTGAATTCGTATCCTGACATCCTTATCGTTTTTATCGCAACCGATGGAGATCAGCTTGTGCTCCTGGCCCTCCATCACATCCATGGCGTTCTGAATCAGGTTGATCAGGATCTGATGCACCTGGCCCTGACGCCCTCTGACCACACAACTCTCGGCCATTTCATAATTCACTTCCGGCTTCTCCCTGGTCGCCTTGATCACCCACTCGGCCGCAGTCATCACGACGTGTTTGAGTTCAAAGGGTTCAGGCTGCTCTTTCTGGATCCCGGAGTAACGACGCAGGTCGAGGACGATGTTGCTGATGCGTTCCGCACCTTCCATGGTGCCGGCGATCAACGGCCCCATATCGGATTCTATCTTGTCGATACGGTACTTTTCTCGCATCTCCAGGTGTTGATCCGGATCTAGATGCTCCCCTACATCCGCCATATAGTCGTTGATGCGTTGACCGTAACGCTTCAGCGCATGCATGTTGCCGAAGACCACGCTGATAGGATTGTTCAACTCATGTGCCACTCCGGCCACCAGACGGCCCAGGGAGGCCATCTTCTCGGAATGAACGAGTTGCTCCTGGGTCTGCTTGAGATCGATGTGGGCCTTGTTCAGCGCCTCGTAGGCGCGGCGTAGCTCTCCAACCGGACGGCCGATCAGTACCATCCCCATGAGTTTGCCCTTGATATCGTATCGGGATGAACAATTCATCGCCAGTGGCATGGTACCGCTATCATGGGTCAGGAGATTGATCTCACAATCGACAATGGCGTCATTGCCCAGCTTTTCCGAGAATTGCTCAACCAGGGGTTGCGACTCGAGACCGAAAAGCTCGTTGAACGGGCGATTCAGTAACTCGCCCTCCTGCTTCCCGGTTAGGGACTCCAAGGCCTGGTTGACTTGAAGAATCCGGCCACGGGTATCGCAGACGATCAACACCTCAGTCATCGATTCGAGTACGCTGCGAATGAACTGTTGTGCCTCCTCAAGTTCAGCGTTCTTCTGCTCCAGCTCTACCTGGTAGTGGACCAGATCGGCATAGACCTTATCCATCTTCTTGATGACATCGATCCAGGCACTCTCCGTAGTCTCATCGAGTTGCAGGGGTTCATCCATGCCGACCTTATCGATCAGGCTGCTCTTGAGTTGATTTTTTGTCTCAGCCATGACTGCTCCCTGTTTAGTGAGTCCGCAAATGATCACAAATTAACGCCAGTGAATTCATTCAACTCGCTCCAGTCGTTCCTTATTCAACCTATTGGTTCAAGTACTGCATGCTGTTGTTCATTTTTCACAATAATCCGCGTGCTCCCGACAACCCGTTGTGTCGACCTGCACTCCCGCACGTGAATGTGGGAAGGAGAAAAACATAACAGTGTCGCATTATCCTTCATCAGCTTTCATTTGCGGACTGAATATCGCTCTCATGCAGCTGTTCGATCTTTTCAAGGCCGTAGCGCTCCAATTTGCTGCGCAGACCTACCCGTGAAAGGCCGAGTTCCTTTGCCGCCTGGCTCTTGTTCCAGCGATTGCGAATCAGACACTCCTTGAGGATACGCGCCTCCAGGGACTCAACCCGTTCCTTGAGCGTACCCTCCAAGCCGTTCATCACCTTGAGGTCTGCCTCGTCCTCTTCCGGCGCTGCCTGCAACACCCTTGGCGACAGCAGATCGGCGCTCAACAGTTCGTCGTCACTCATTACCAGCATATGGCGTATTTCGTTCTGCAGCTCACGTACGTTACCCGGCCAATGATAGGCCTGCATACAGGCCAGTGCCTCATCGGTAAACCCCCTTACGGCCTTGTCCAGTTGCCTCATTGAGGATTCCAGGATCGACCTCGCGATCAGCGGAATATCCATCTTCCGCTCGCGCAATGCGGGCAGTTGAATGGTGACGGTGGCGAGCCGGTAGTAGAGATCCTCGCGAAAACGCCCCTCGCGAACCTCCTGTTCCAGATCCCGATTGGTGGCGGCGATGATGCGCAGGTCCACCTGCCGCGTCTGGCTGCTGCCCAGAGGCCGTATTTCACCCTCCTGCAACACCCGCAGCAGTTTCACCTGAAAGGCAGGCGAGACCTCGCCAATCTCATCGAGGAAAACCGTACCGCCGTTGGCACGTTCGAAGATTCCCGCACGATCCTCCACGGCACCGGTGAACGCCCCCTTCTTGTATCCGAAGAGTTCACTCTCCAGTAATTCATCAGGCAGAGCACCACAATTCTCAACCACGAAGGGCTGATCCCAACGTTGACTGTTGTAGTGGAGTGCCCTTGCCGCCAGCTCCTTGCCGGTTCCCGACTCACCGGTCAGTAAAACCGACACGTCATAGGGGGAAATCCGGCGAACCTTTTCACACACCTGGTTCATGCCGCTCTCCGGGCTCCGCACAATCTGGTCGTCGCACTGATAATCGTCACGCAGTCGTCTACGCTTCTGATCCATGGCGGACTCGAGACGGCTCGGGGACATCTTCAACTCCACCGAGAGGATCTCGTTCTTGCGCTGCAGTTCGAAGAGCTGGGCGGCGTTCTTCAACAACAGGACCAATCGGTCAGGATGCCAGGGCTTGGTGACGAACTGATAGATACCCGCTTCATTGACAGCATTGATGATATCCTCGGAATCGGTATATCCGGAGATGATCATGCGTATCACCTCGGGCCAGTGTTCACGTACCTGCTTGAGGAACTCCACCCCGGTGATCTCCGGCATGCGTTGGTCGCAGAGAATGATCTGTACCCAGTCGGTTTCAAGGATCTTTCGCGCCTCCGCAACATTCTCCGCAGTCCTCACATTGAATTCGTCCTCGAGGATACGCTGCAGGGTCTCCAGGCTACGCACCTCGTCATCGACGATCAACACCGTGGGCTGAGCGCTCATGACACCCTCCTCAACTGATTAGTCCTGCGATGACTGGCGAGGGTCAGCGGAGTACGGGACTTCGCAACCTTGTAGACAAAGTTATATCGAGCCACATGGTAACTCGGATCGAAACCGTAGAAATTGCGTTTCATCTGCTCAAGTTCCTCCTCGCGGTAACGGGCCAATGGCTTAACTGCCTCGTCGGCCTGCCTCCGCGCATTCTTATAATGTAGACGTTTAGCAAATGCCGGGGTACGGATCATATTGCTTGCCAAACAGCCAACGTGGGAAACGAAATCCGCAGCCGGACCTTCGATCACCCTGTCGATCAAATTCAATGCCATGGCTTCGTCAACCCCCATGGGCAGGCGGCTCTCGGCAATCCTGGCCGCACGCTCCTCGCCGCTGTAGCGTGGCAGGAGGTAGGTCCAGTACTCCGATCCGAACAGATTGCCCATATCCTTGTAGTGGGGATTGAGAATCACCCCGCGCCTGGCCCATACTTCGTCGGTGGCCCTGGCCAGGAAGACACCGCCGGCCCCCGCGTTGCCCCGCAGGGCCGCCACTGTCAGGTGACTTTCGGTCTCGATGATCTCCCTTGCCAGGTCATCGATGGCGTTGATGTTGCGCCAGGACTCGTCCGCGGCGCTGGATGCCGCCTCTATCAGATTCAAGTGCATGCCGTTACACCAGTAGTCGCCCCCGCCCAGCAACAGGATAACCCGGGTATCCCGGCGCTTCGCTTCGCGGAAGGCGCTTAGCAGATCCTCGCATTGGGCGGTGCTCATGGCGCCGTTGTAGAAAGGGAAATGGAGTAGTCCCACCTCCTCCTTCTCCTGATACCAGATCTGTCGGTAACCGGACGCCTCACCTGCCTCGATCTCAGGCAGGTCAGCGGCCTCTGTCGCCAGCAGATGGGTCGCGGGAAGCTTGAACGGATGCTCGCCCGACTTCTCCCGCAGATGCCCGATCCAGACCGCACCGTCGATCGTGGCACGGCAGATAGCCCCGCCACAGCGGGCGATCGGTTCGCCGGGAGTACCCTTCAACACCCTTTCCGGCCAGGCATCGTAGAGATAGCACTGGCGGCCGTAGAGGCTGTCCAGCACCCCTGGCATTCCATCGGCACTGTGGATCTTGCGCAGGATCTGGGCACTGCTCTCCTGCTTCCAGTCGATGGCCCTGTCATCCTGCCTGACCATGCGCTGCCATCTCCCGAGGGACTTGGCATCGATCTGTTTCAGGGGTTGGGGTTGATAATTCCCCGTGGAGAATCGCTGCACTGCCTGAGTCACGGCCTCCACAGCCGCTTCGGTGACCTCGTTGCGGTAGAGGCTGCCCTTGGTTGCATCCCGCATCTCGAATTCAACACTTGACCAGATATCCCCCGCATCCATCTCCCCGTTGGCCTGGAGCACGGTTACCCCCCAGCGATCCTCACCCTTGAGGATGGCCCAATCGAGGGCGGAGGGTCCCCGGTCACCGCGAATCCCGGGATGTACGACGAGGCAGAGGTGGTTGCGCCAGATCGATTCGGGTATCGCCCGTTTCAGAAAGGGAGCGATAATCAGATCGGGGCGATGGAGCTCCACTGCCTCCTCGGCCACCTTGTCGTTGATATCGAATTCCACCGAGACCTCGTGTCCCAGGGCGCGCAGCTCCACGTGGAGCCGCTGGGTGAGGCTGTTGAAGGCATGGGTAAGAAACAGGATACGCATGTTCAGATCAAACCCTATAATTCCGCAAATAGACCCAAATGAACGCAACTGCAAAGAAGCTATGTTTACTCACTTTCATGGATCGGCTCTTAACCATGTCTCCGTACGTGCCTGGAACAAGCGATATTATTTGTGTATTTGTTTTCACTTGCGGACTCTCAGGCGTTCATCAGTCGTCGGTTTCAACAAATTCTCGGCAACTGCTCACCGGAGAGCCAATCGACCACCCGGCTACCGCCGAATAGCGTCTCCATCTGCACGAAATGGTGCTCGTCCTCAACCACTTCACCGATGATCCGGCTGTCACGCCCCAGGGGATCGGCCTGCATCACCGGCAGGAGCCTCTCGGCATCACCGGGAGCGCAGATACAGATCAGTTTGCCCTCGTTGGCCACATAGAGGGGATCGAGCCCCAGCAGTTCGCAGGCGGAATTGACCGCGGCTTTGATGGGAATCGCCGACTCAGTGAGGCGCATACCCACCCCCGACTGCATCGCCAGTTCGTTGAGGGTCGTGGCCAGACCACCGCGGGTGGGGTCACGCAGGCAATGGATCCCTGGGGCGGTCTCGACCATCCGTTGCACCAGACCGTGTAGCGCAGCCGAGTCTGATTCGATGCTGGTTTCGAATTCCAGGTTCTCCCGGCTCGACATGATCGCCACCCCGTGATCACCGATCGATCCATTGACAATGATCTTGTCGCCGGGTCGGGCACGGTCACCAGAAATGCTGACACCCTCGCGCACCACGCCGATGCCAGTGGTTGTGATAAAGACCCCGTCTCCCTTACCCTTCTCCACCACCTTGGTATCACCGGTGACCACCGGCACACCCGCCTCGGCGGCCGCACGTCCCATACTGGCGACGACACGATCGAGATCCGCCAGGGGAAAACCCTCTTCCAGAATGAAGCCGGCCGAGAGATAGAGCGGCCGCGCGCCTGACATGGCGACATCGTTCAGGGTTCCGTGTACGGCGAGTGAACCGATGTCGCCGCCGGGGAAGAAAAGCGGTGAGATAACATGGCCGTCTACGCTCATCACCATACGTCCGGCAGAGACATCGAAGGCCGCCTGGTCATTGCCCTGTCTCAGCAGTTCGTTGTCGAAGTGTTTCAGGAACAGCTCCTCTATCAGCTGCGCCATGGCACGACCACCGCTGCCATGGGTCATATCGACGCGTGCGCCTCGGGTGTCGAGGCGTAGGGGAAAACGTTTCACCACCGCATTCATTGTTCCACTCCGGTATAGGATGAAGAAAAATCAGTCCGCAAATAAACGCAAACTGTTTTGGTGTTTCAGCGCAGGAGTTATCAGGTTCCCACGCTCCTCCCTGGGTACCCATGCCTCGACCTGCCAATAAGCTGTAGTTTGCAATCCCACGCGGAAGCGTGGGAACAATAAACATTCGTCTTAAACATTTGCGTTCGTTTCGGACTCATACTTTTTCCTGCCATCTCCGATCAAGCGCTTCTCTTCTCGGCCTGGCGGAAACGCCCGTAACTCCAATAGGCGGCACAGGCACCTTCCGAGGAGACCATGCAGGAACCCATGGGATTATCCGGCGTGCAGACGGCACCGAAGAGCTTGCAGTCGGTTGGGCGTTTGGCACCACGCAGAATCGCCGGACATTCGCAGCCCTTGACATCCTTTGCCCTGGAAACCGGTATGGAAAACCGCTTCTCCGCATCCAGTGATTCATAGGTTCGCTTGATCTTGAGAGCGCTGTAGGGCACCAGACCCAACCCTCGCCACTCGAAACTCCTGCGCAATTCGAAGGTCTCCGCCACCAATTGCTGAGCCTTGAGATTACCCTCCCGGCTCACAACACGGGTGTATTCATTCTCTACCCTGTAGCTACCTTCATTGAGCTGACGAATCAGCATCAGGGTTGACTGCATTACATCCAGGGGTTCAAAGCCGGCGATCACCACCGGTCGCTGGAACTCCTCGGCGAAAAATTCGTAGGGCCGGCTGCCGATGATGGAACTCACGTGGGAGGGGCCGAAGAAACCGTGGATGGAGACCGAGCCCAATTCGCGTACCTCGGGCGACTCCAATATGTTCTGGATGGCGGCGGGTGTCAGCACATGGTTGCAGAAGAGGCTGAAGTTCTTAAGCCCCTCGGTCTTTGCCTGGCGCAATGCCACCGCACTGGGGGGGGTGGTGGTCTCGAAGCCGATGGCGAAAAAGACCACCTCCCGATCGGGATTCTCGCGGGCAATACGAAGTGCGTCCTGGGTCGAGTAGACCATGCGTACGTCACCCCCCGCGGCCTTGACGCGGATCAGGCTCTTGCAGCCACTGGCAGGTACGCGCAGCAGATCCCCATAGGTGCAGAGGATGACATCATGGGCCTCCACCAGGTGGATCGCCTCGTCGATTCTACCGATGGGCAAGACGCAGACGGGGCAGCCGGGACCATGGACGAACTTGACATTGTCAGGCATCAGGTCCTGTACCCCATAGCGAAAGATTGCGTGGGTATGGCCGCCGCAGAACTCCATTAGATGATATTCACGATTTCTCTCCGCCTCCTGACAAATGGCGTCAGCCAGCTGCGTGGCCAGTTTGTGTTGGCGGAATTCGTCGACATATTTCATGGTGCCACTCCCGCCTGGGCAATCAGCTGCAGTGTCTTCTCGGCCTCCTCCTCGCTCACCTTGTTGAGGGCATAGCCCACATGGATCAGCACGAAGTCATCCACGAAGACATCATCGACAAGCGCCAGGGAGACCACTTTCTTCACCTCGCCCAATAACACGGTGGCGTTCTCGCCCTGCTCATCGATAGCGATCACTTTTGCCGGTATAGCCAAGCACATGTTCGGTTACTCCTCAGTCGTTTCGTCGTCACGAGACAGAAACATCATTTGTGCGTCTGCCTAGGGTCAGCTTGCCGCACCCTAGGCCGGTACAGCCGGATTACCCACCATTGCCAACTGCCGGCTGGCCTCGATCCAGCGGTACCACGCCTCCATCCCCTCACCGCTGATGGCGGAGAGCTGCAATACCTTGATCCTCGGATTGATCCGTTGTGCGTAGTCGATGCAACGCTTCACATCGAAATCGAGATGGGGCAGCAGGTCGATCTTGTTCAACAGCATGAGATCAGCGGCATGGAACATGTCCGGATACTTGATCGGTTTGTCCTCACCCTCGGTGACAGAGAGAATTGCCACCTTGTGCGCCTCCCCCAGATCGAAAGCGGCGGGACATACCAGGTTGCCCACGTTTTCGATAAACAGCAGACTCCCCTGCTCCGGTTGCAGCGTTTCGAGGGCATGCCCGACCATATGGCCATCCAGGTGACACCCCTTGCCGGTATTGATCTGCAGCGCCTTGGCCCCGGTGGCGCGAATCCTCTCCGCGTCGTTCGATGTCTGCTGATCACCCTCGATGACACTGATGGCATAGTTCGACTTGAGATCGTCAATGGTTCGGGTCAGCAAGGTCGTCTTGCCCGAACCCGGACTGGATACCAGGTTGAGACTCAGTATCCCCTGTTGCTCGAAGTTACGCCGGTTGTCAGCGGCATACCGGTTATTCTTGCTGAGAATATCCGCCTCGATCTGCACCATCCTCGACTGGGACAGACCGGGCGCATGGGCATGGGCCGGACCCTGACTGTAGTCATGGGTATGCCCCTGCCCGTCATGCCCATGTTCGTGATGATGGTGGTGATGGTGATCCTGATCATGTTGATGATCATGACCCTCGATCTTCGTCTCGCCCTCACCGCAACCGCAAACCGTACACATAACAACACCTCGAATGAGTATTTTGAATCAGAGAGTAGCCCTATCCATCACAGTGCGAGCAAAACCCCTCAATTCATAATTCGTGATTAAAAAACTATTCAACTTCCAGCTCCTTGACCCGCATCTCGTCACCGCCGGTCACCTGCAGCTGATAGCTGCCGCACGCTGGACAGGCCTGATAACGTGCCGATACCTGAACCGGCTTACTGCACTGCATACACCAGGCCTCGCCGGGGAGATGGATGATCTCAAGTTGCGCACCATCGGCAAGACTCTCCTTCATTACCGCATCGAAGCTGAAAAGCATCGCCTCCGCTTCCACCCCCGAGAGTGCGCCGATCTCCAGCCAGACACGCTTGACCCGGCTGAACCCCTGAGTGACGGCGTGCTCTTCGAGCAGCTGAAGCACACCCTCGCACAGTGACATCTCATGCATCAGACCACCTCGAGTCGATAACCGACACAGGGATCGACACTGTTGATGAAAAGGTCGGCATACTCAGTCAGCAGCGGGGCTTCCACCGCGGGGAGAGAACCCAAGCCTTTCGCAACCACTCCCCGGGGATGAAAATTCCACTCCGTCGGCGCCAAAATCTGGTATTTGGCTATCTTCTCCTTCTCCACCACCACGCGGTGAATCAAGCGTCCCCGGGCCGCTTCCACTTCACCCAATCCCACCGTCTCGGCCATGTTTGGGTTTTTCCGTTCCCCGTCAATCTGATCCTCGCTCAATTTCCCGAGTTGAGCACGCAGCCGTCCCGGTAAGGAGGCCAGCTCCAACAGCCTCGCCACCATGCGGGTCATCAGCCCGAAACCATAGCGTCTGCTCAGTCTTCGCATCAGGGGATGTGAGGCCATTCGGGTCAGGGATGTGGTCTCCAACTGCGCGCCCTTCCACTCTGGCGCGGCGATAAATCTATCGGCATCCTCTTCCGCCAGGCGCCTGCTGAGCGCCTGCGGATCGATGTTGGGCAGGGGATGTGAACCGGCATCGGCCAGACGCCCCGCCTGCCGATCCCTGATCCGTCGCAGCAGTATAGCCGAGGGTGTCGATGTCTGATCGAGCCAGCGATCGAACACCTCAAGCGTGGCAAAGGCATACCATTCTGCGGGAGGGACTGTGAAGACAGCGTCCGCTGCGGTCCTTGCTATCATATCGATGACCGACCCGAATCTTTCGCCGTCCAGCATCAAAACCGGCCTCAGGGTGAACGGCCCGCCATCCCCGAAACAGGCCTTTTTAGCCGTTGGCAACAGGGTAGACATTGACCTTATCAGCTGACGATCTACCGGCTGCTCAACAAATTTGGTCCAGTCGATGAGCAGACGCCAGAGATGCTCGCGGGCAGTCTCCACATTGACAAGCATCCTTTCGGCCAGCTCGATTCTGACATCGCCGTCCATTCCCGTCGCCTGTCGGCAGGCCTGAGCCGCCGCACAGGCCTGCGCCGTGGCACAGACACTGTAGAGCATGGGCACCAGGGTGAGCAGTTCATTTACCGATTTACCCTCGAATTGTGTGGTCAGCTGCAGCGGGCGGCTGGAGCTGATTGCCACCTTTTCCACGCGTTGCTGACCACGATGGAGTGCTATGAGAATCTCGCCTTCGACGCTCACTGCTCAATATCCTTCCCGTAATCGAGTTTTCCGCGAAGCAGATCGCGTCGACTCAGGGGTTGCTGTAAACGCTGCTCGAGGGGTGCGCGCACTTCCGCATCGCCCGCCTCTGTTTCCGATTCACCTTCCCAGCGGCGTTTGATCTCACTTTCCCGCATGGAAACGTCATCCCGATGTTGCGGACACATCAGGGCATCCATCACCGCTTCGGCCGTGGCCACCGCGGTCTCCTGATCGACAAACTCGAATACCGGAGAAAACAGAGAACACATTTGATAGCGGCCTATTCCCTCCTCCTCGCCTAGGATGAACTCATAGGGGCCGGAGGGCATCTGGTAGAGCGTCTTGTCACCCAACCGCAATGCTTTCCAGCTGTCCCCCTCCGACGGCAGCAGCATCAGGTTCATGAACCAGGGTGTAATCAAGACACCGAGACGGCAGCCGTTCCACGCTTGAAACCCGACCGCTTCCACCTCCAGCTTGGGATTGAGCAGCGGAAGGCCTTGCATGCGTTGCTGTTGAATATGACGAAACTGGCGTTCCAGGCCTTCGATGAGATAGTCGGGACAGATCACTTTGCTTCCCTCACCACCATGAAGTCGCTCTTGTTACCGTCGCAATTGGGACAACTCCAGTACTCCGGCAGTTGGGAGAAGGGTGTCCCAGGGGCTATTTGCCAATAGGCATCGCCGGCGGCAGGATCGTAGATATACCAGCAGATTTTACACTCCAACCGGCTCTCTTCCTGGATCTTTTGGTCATCGCCACCATAGGACCCGGCAAAGAAATCACCACTCACCGGTATGCCTCCATGATTTCGTTGAGGCGCTGTGCGCTTTCCTGTATATCCTCATGGGCGGCGGCAGCGACCTCCGGTACGCCACCGATCTCGAGGGTGTTGAGAATATTCTTGTCCTGAGAGTTGAAATATTGCACCCACCAGACGTTTTGCACGGCGGTGCTGGAGATACGGCAGTTGCCATAGCCTCTGGAGAGTATGGTAAGAGGCCCCTGCCCCAGACGCTCGATAAGGAAAGCGAGGTCCTGCTCGGTTTGCGGCAACAGGGTGAGATTGATGACATGACTCTCCTTGCCAGGTCTGTGTTCAGCCACCTTGTCATTGATCTCTGCCAACAGCGCCGGGGCATTCACTACCCCATCGGGTATAGAATCGAGTTGGGTTTCGACACGATGGGAGGCATCGTTGAAGACGTGACGGCGACAGAGCCTCGGCACCCGAGCCACCTCGATGGCGTCCGATCTGGGCTTGCCCAGACGATCGAAGTATCTGACCCGCCAGATACCCGCCATCACCGACTCCTGGATTCTGGCGCTCGTCTGCTCACCGCGAAACACCATGCTCACCTCGCCCTCGCCCAGCACCTGATCCACCAGCCCCCGATTCTCCTCGTCAAGATGCGTGATTTCGACGATTTCAGGTTTCCCATCCTTGATCCGGGACTGTAATTGCAGAATCCTGTCCAGCTCGGACAGAGCCGACATGCCACTATCGAGGTTCCTGACCTGCTCCGGCTCTGGTACCTCGGGGGTACGGAAGGTCGACATCTCATCCGGGAGTTGCATGATATCGAGGTCTGCCCCGTCCGCTTCCCCCGGCTGTGAACCAGGACCTTTGACCTTAATGGGTAGGTTGATATCGATCATGTCGGAAATACTCTCCTTAGACCTGTTAAAACTAATAACAGCGATCTGCTGCGCTGACGACAGGGATCTTGAAACTTGGCGTGGCGGCTGGTTGGGCACGCAGCAGGTTTTCAATCTCGGTGCGGTAGACGTCCCAATCCCGCATCCGTGAAATCGCACCCACATAGGCACCATCCTTCAACATCACCAGTGCCGGCCAGGCGTCGAAGGGAAAACGGGCATGCAGCTGACGCTCGCTCTCGCGCTCGACCACGGCAAGTTGAAATCGATCACCGAACTCGGCCTTTAACAGCGGCAACACCACCGCCACATCGTTAGCCTCGGGAAACTGCGACGGATTCTCTGTAAAAAAGAGCAGTGTATGCTGATGGGTACGGACAAAATCATCGAGTGATTTCTCATTCACAGTGGGAATGGACTTGTTTTCGATGAGATCTCTGATCAGGGACGATGACATAGAGGACTCCTGCTATTTGGCCGACCGAAGATGTTCCGGTAACTGGGGTTCGCGATTAACCAGGTCGCTGAACAGATGATCGATATCGTGCTCACCCCGGAGCGTGAGATTGAGGGCTTGCAGCGCCTGCGCTATCTCCCTCGCGCTCTCCTCACTCAATACCTCACGGGCGCTATCGAGAAACACCAATAACCAGCTGCCGATTCTCTGCTCACCCACGAGCAAGGTATCCACAAGACGGGTTTCACCCATCCCCTCGCAGACCGCGTACCCCTGTTGCTTCGACACCACCTGCATTGGCACACCGATGCACACTACTGTTCACCTTTACTGCGGTATTTTTCGAGATGGGCATCCAGGTTCACGCTGAATGCGCAGTGCTCCAGGGATACCGGACGATAGGCAGGTCTGAAACCGGATGAGGCCAGCACCCTCGCATCACCGACACGACAGGCCTGCCGGGGCGATGGCCGTTCAGTCTCATAACGCTCGATATCGGCAATGGCCCCCTGTTGTGCGGTATCCGGCACCATGGGGGTGTCACGGCGTCTCGCCTCGATGCCGAAGTCCGAAAGGTAGTCCAAAACCATGGCGATGGCGGGTTCGATTTGGTCGCGCACGGCTTGGTGCAGACTGCCGCCATAGTCTTCCAGCTCAACCGGCTGCACCCCCACCAGGAGTAGATGCCGTGGATAGTCGCCAAGCATCTCCGCCATAGCCAGAACCTCTTGAAAGCCTGTCTGGTGCAGACTCACCTTCTTCGCGCCCAGGAATTTGGGCACTTCATCGCCTTCGACCCGCTTCAGGCTGCCACCGGGGAGACCGTAGTCAACGGCATCGAAGACCACTAAAATATCGGACTCTCGGATATGCTGTACGAGATAGATACCCTGGGTACCACCATCGAGGAGACGCACGTTTGCGGGAAAACGGTAGTTTCTCTGCAGAGATTCCAAGGCGCGCACACCAAATCCTTCATCCGCCCAGAGCAGGTTGCCTATACCGAGGATCAGTACATCGGGTAAATTGGACATTTCTGGCTCCGGCAGCATGGCGGAAGATAGAGTCCCTGGTTGCAAACCACGCGCCAATCTTTGTTATAGGGATTACCCATTGTTTTTAATAAGATTTTTTCTGTTGCAAATGAAAAGCCGGCCCTATAACTGAAAACTTGCTATCCAGTTTCTTGTTTTTTTGTAATATAAGTATCCAGCGAAAAATCTGGAAGCGATTCAATAGCGCCTTTGACAAAAAATAGTGGGGCGTTTCAACACCAGGCGGCAGGACAATAGGAAAGCAGCTTTACACCAAACCACCTCCCTGCCTCGTCTGACATGTTATAGAGAGAACAATATGCCAATCGTTACCTGGAGTGATGAATTCAGTATCAATGTCAAAGAGCTCGATGAGCAACACCAGAAAATGCTCGACATTGTGAACAAGCTGCATCAAGCGGTTGAGGAGTGTAGAGAGCAGGAGATTCTTTATCGTCTTTTGACTGAATTGTATCAACACACTCAGCTGCACTTCTCCACGGAAGACGAGTTGATGAAGAAATACAACTTTCCGGGATTTGAGCAGCACCGGCATGAACACAGGGTACTGCTGCAGCACCTTGGCAATCTGGTAGAGGGTGTCTCCAACGGAAAAAATCCCACATTCCGCTCCGACTACGATGTCTCCTCAGACTGGGTGCTCATCCATATTTTCAAAAGCGATAAGGATCTCGGCCTTTTTCTCAATGACCTGGGAGTGTTCTGAGACGGCTTGAGAAGACCCTCTCTAGTGCGATATGCAAGATGAGTCGCTGAAAAGTATTTTTCTTGGCTTCACTAAAAAGGCGGGAGAGCACAGCTCTCCCGCCCCATCTTCTACGCAATACCGAAGCTATCGTACCCTTGCATACAGCTTGATTTCACAACCCTAGCGCAGGTCCCGATACCTCGGCTTCGACGATTATTGCATCGGATATCTCTCTCCTATTCTGTTCATTAAGGTTTGTAAACGTGTTGCCTCAACTACTGCCAGAGGTAACAACCATTCCCTTTCAAGATGTATACCAACAGGGCGGCCTCAATACCTCACCATAAACATCCGCATGGTCACTGGTAACTGCCTGGAAATCTTTAAGATTATCCAACATGCCATGTGCCGCCTGGGAAGCCGCTGGAGAATAGCTGATTGAGGTGTGCAGTTTATGAACACAACCCCGTGAATATTTGGCACAGCCTGATTCGGCACAAAATCCAGGACAACGACACTCCCCTGTCATTTTGCGGACGATCTTATCCCAGCCGGGGGATCCACAGGCATCGGCACCCCCGTGATATCCAGCGACATGATCCAATTCACCAGTTCGGCCGCATCCTCCCTTTTCAGGGCCACGTTGGGCGGCATAAACTGCATATTGACGTTTTCCCAGACCTTCTGGTTACCCTGAGTACCCTGAATTATCGACTCCAGCAACCTGTCCATGCTATCGGACCTGTCCTTGTAGTGGGCAGCAATCTCTCTGAAGGAGGGGGCGAGCGGAATCACCCGAGACTCCTTCACCGGATCAATTCGATGACAGATCGTACAACCGCTCACTGTGGAGAGGGTCAGCATCCTATCGTGCTGCGCTAGTTTCTCCGCCAATACCGGATCGATCTCAAGCTCCAGTATCCAGTGAACCAACGCCGATGCATTTTCTCGAGACACGTTTACATTCGGCGGCATAAACCGCATGCCGATCTCACCGCTCCATGCCTGATCCTGATAGACCGTGCCATGCAACACCCGATCAAGCAATCGATTGAAGGCTGTACCATCCTCTTTGTAGCGCAGGGCGATCTCCTGGTAACTTGGCGCAAGGGGCAAACCTTCGCGACTGGTGTCGGGCGTCACCTTATGACATATGAAACAACCGGATGTGTTTGCCAATGCCAACATCTGCTGATCCTTTGCCTCTGATGCCGGAACCAAAAAGATTGCCACCACTGCAAATATGCCGGTTAAAGACAACTTCAGCCTGACCATTTATCTGTCTCCCCTGGTTGGAATTATGCTGAGCTTATCGGCTTGGTTAATCACCTTAATACGATAGCAACAACTGTGCCTGCAATATAATGGCCCTCCTCGATTCCCCTACCGCACGACGGTGTCTGAGCGACAATAGACTGGTGCATTGAAATGGGCCCATCAACATCCTGTTAATCCTGATAATTTTGGGGCCGGTATTGTTCAAAAACGAAAGAGAATGTTCCATTAGTGAACATTCATACCTGTAACAGGGTAGTTCATGTTCAACCCCAGCAAGGCTGTTGCACGACTCAAGCGAATGGCACGGAGAATGCTTTTTTATTCATTCGTAGGATGACCCGACAATAGAGAGAGTGTTGATTTGCGACAGGCTGACGCAACCTATACCCCATTTCTTCAGTGGTTGTTGCTGTTTGGGATCGTGCTTTTTGTCAGCTGGCTGCTCTGGGACCAGGGGTTGTTGCAAGCCGCCCTGCTGTCAGATCCCACGCGCATCACCCTGATCATACTGCTACTGTTCTCTATCGCCACCGCGCACTGCGCGGTAAGGACGCTGTTGTTGTCCCAGGAGCAGACTGCCCTCGACAAGATTATCCGGTTTGTAACCGCCAATCCGCCAGCTGTGGGCAGTAACCGCTGGTGGATAGACAATAGTCTACCCGCGAAAGAGTCCCTCGCCGGCCAGATGATTGCAGGGCTGGCCGGCAACAGCGGCAACGCTCACATCCAACCCAAGATGGAGGGTCATCTGCTGGCCCAGGTAATGGCTGAGCAGGCTAGAGGCCAACATGAGATTGGCTGGTTCATCTGCGGACTGCTGGTAAAACTCGGACTGCTTGGCACGGTTGTCGGATTCGTCCTGATGCTGGCGCCGGTAGCTGAATTGGAATCATTCGACCTATCCGATATTCAGGGACTGTTGCAGCGTATGACAACAGGCATGGGGGTAGCTCTGAATACCACCCTGATGGGACTCAGCTGCAGCATGCTGCTCGGTATGCAATATCTGATGCTTGATCGCGCGGCGGACCGGCTGGTGGCCGAAACCGTTCAATTCAGCGAAAACCTGTTCAGAGCAGCCGGCAGGGAAGCATAGACCCATGGCGATGTTACGCAGTGGCCGTCACTTCGATACCGATCCATTCACCGACCTGTTGTTCAATGCGCTGCTCGCATTTACCTTTCTCTTTCTTGTCGCCTTGATGTTTCTGAATCCGCCGGCGAAGAGCGGCACCATCAATCCCAAGGCGGACTTTCTGATCTCTGTGACCTGGGCCGACAACAGCCCCGATGACATCGATACCTGGGTGGAGGGACCGAGTGGCGAATTGGTCTGGTTTAAGAATCCCCAGGCCAGCCTGATGCATCTCGACAGAGATGACCGTGGCATGGCTAATGACACCCTGCTCATCGATGGTCAAACCATAACCAATCCGCTGAACCAGGAGATTGTTACCATACGTGGCCGCCCTCCTGGCGAATACGTGGTCAACGTTCACTATTACAACAGCAAGACCCTGCAACCAGTGGCGGTAACTGTCTATCTTGCTGAGGTCAATCCCGCATTGCAGGTGCTTCACTATGCAACCCTCAACCTTGAGCGTCTTGGCGAAGAAAGGACTGCTATACGCTTCACCATCGGCACCGATGGCAAGGTCAGCAACATCAATACCCTTGAAAAGTCGATCGTTCAGGTAGGAAAGCTATGATCGAATCCTTGCTTCTGCTGCTCTTTGCCTATGTCGCCCTGGCTGCACTGGTGGCCGCGGCATTGATTGCAAGCCGTTTTCACATCCTGATAAAGGCGACAATCGTTGTCTTCACCACAGCCCTCTACTTCGTCACCTATCAAGGATGGCAGACAATCCAAGGCTGGCCTGCACGGGTTGAAGTGCCGCAGCGGTTTCTGCTCCATGCATCCGTGGTCGATGAGCCCGACAAGAGCAGCGGCTCTCCCGGTTCGATCACCTTATGGGCCACCGACCTCGACAGCGGAGGACCGGCAGAGAATCCACGAGCCTACCGCCTCGAATACAGTAAGGAGCTTCACACTGCACTGAATGATGCGCTACGCAATATGCGAAACGGCATAGTCCAGCTTGGCCGTAAGCGCGCGCTTGCCAGGCGGCCGGAACAGCCACTCGACTTTACCCGTTTCGGAGAAAAGCGGGAGAGGATCGAGATCTACTCACTTCCCGATCCTGCACTCCCGGAAAAATGAGTATCACCCGTTCCACTCTCCCTTTTCTTCTGTTGCTTGCATCCTGCTCGAACCCTTCAATCGACCGATTCAGCTATTTTCCTCTTGCTCAGGGAATGCAATGGGACTATCTAGTGACCAGTCATGTGGGTGATTCCATTAAATACTCCGATTTTTCGATTCACACTGGAGAGAAGGAGTTGATAGCGGGTATCCCCTACTCGGTACGTATTACCAGTGACGGCACCCGATACTACATCGCGAAAAACAGCAAGGGTATCTACCGCCATGCAAAACGCACCTTGATCGAAAGCAGACCGAGTATCGACGACTCGCCCCACTGGGTTCTAATGTATCCGTTAAAGAAGGGTAGCCAATGGAGCAACCCAACCTACCCTTTCGTACTGCGTCGCGTCTATCCCTACGAAGAAAGACTGACCCGTGGAATGATGCTTAAAATGAGCTACCAGATTGCCGCCGAGGATGAGACTGTGGTCGTTCCCGCCGGTCGTTTCGAGAACTGCATCCGGGTCGAGGGTGAAGCCAATCTCACCCTCTATGCCGATGCGAATACCGGTTACGAGGAGATATTGATTAACACGATCGAATGGTATGCCCCCGGTGTGGGCCTTGTGAAGCTGCTACGGGAAGAACCCCTGGCGAACGATATCTTCGCAGGAGGCCATCTTACCTATGAATTGCTAGCCCTGCAGCGCTGACTCATTTCGTAGAGTACAGAGTCGGCCACATTTCCATCCTCATCTCATAAGCTGAAAACAGATGGATAGCATGATCATTTAACGAAAATAATCTCATTTAAATAAAACCAGTCAGGATTACGTGTTATCACAATATAAGGATCCTCGATTAGAACCGTTGCCAAGGATCGGTGCAATCAGGGTCAGTCCATTCTCTTCGGGATTGAGCAAGATACCTAGGGAAAGGTCAGTATAGTCATAGCGAAACTTGTTTGTTGAAAATAGCGGCGTTGTGTAGGCATTGTCCTTGTTGCCATTCATATGTTTGGCTTTGAGATTGAGTTTTCCATATCAACCCGATGCAAAATAGCCATATTCGGTGGCGTCAACCAGGCTGTGGTAGTTGCCGATAGAGGTTTGGTGCCTGAGGGTGCAGTCATGAGCTTCTCGTTTCCACTCCACCCCCGCATTGAGATCATCACTGGAAACTCAAGCAGTGCACCCGCACCTTCGATGCTTATGCGTTTCCCCCCGGCTCATTGTCTCTCTTTCCCAGATAGTCGCGAAACCCTATGCCTGCCTTGAATATCCCTCTGGCAGCCGCCCACCTCGCACCATAGCGACACTCAAGATCGTGGGCGCTAAAATCCTTCCATTCAGCCTCTCGCACATCAGATAATCCGACAATGCTGTTGAACGAGTCGATTCTGGTCTCCCCGGTCGGATATCCGGGATCGCACATGAAAAGCCCGGCAGGGGTGATAAGAGAGAGGTACAGCCCCAATGTGTTGAGTTGATAATCGATATCCTGGCGTGTTTTCGCGAAGGCACCGATTGTAGAATCCTCTTTGGCCAGTAGGTTGGTTGCGGCAAGGAGCGAGAGTATTGCTAGTGATAGGGCACGCATATTTTCAGTCACAACAGGAAGTGAACATCCGAGTTGAGAAGGGCCATTAATGACGCTGTTGAGCAGGCCGGAAAATCATCGTCAACACGAATATGTAATCTAAGCGCGCATCTTGCCAGAAACTCTAACCCATTTTGTCCTGAAATACGCAATTCTCCCAGGTCTGAAACCTGGCTTTTAGCAGTAAATTGGTGAGTGATCGAGATAGCGTTTCAGCTTATTCCAGATCGATGGGCAGTGGATCTCCCGGAACCAGTTCCAAACCCGCCTCCTGCCAGCCGTCGCTGCCTTCGGCGTACCAGTAGAGATTGCGATAGCCCAAGGCATCCGCACGCTTTACCGCATTCCACGACATCCAGCAGTCGACCACGCAATAGAAGACCAGTGGCCGATCCCGGTACCCCTGGGTCAGACGGGTAAGATTCTCCTTGAGATAGGCAAGGATGCGCGGTTCGAGGCGACCGTAGCCCACATTTGGCAACCAAGTGCTTCCCGGGATGTGCCACCTCTGCTTGTTCGGTAGCCAGGAGATGCCGAACGCCTCCGTCTCGGGACGCAGGGTGATAGCCTGTACATCCACCAGCAGTGGATCGCCAAGGCGCATCAGTTCGACGAGTTGATCCGTATCCAGACGTTTTCCAGCAGGTGGATCGTCAGGGAGCGGAGCGCGATAGCGTGCGATTCGGTAACCATCCGTGGAGAAGAGCGGACTATCCGAGGCAATCGCAAATACCGGATACAACAGCAGCAGAGTAGAGAGGAGTGTCAGGTTCCATCTGTATACACTCATCTCCGTTCACTCCTGAACGACCCTACCCCGGCTCAATACCTTGGCCTCTATCGCCGGATAGAGATGGGAGACAGAACGCTGATACTCCTGGTGAAACACCGCCAATCCGGAGATTGCAGTGGGAGCCTGCGGTTGCAATACCTCTGCCATACTCATTCCCTGCTCTGCTGCCTCGGTCAGGTGGGATATCAGCCATTGCAGATAGTCACGGGTCTGCTCGATCGCCTCGGTGCCCTCGATCACGTCACCGTGTCCCGGCACCAGCAGCTTGAATTCGAGTTTGGAGATCTCCTCCAATGCCTCCAGCCATTGGCTTGGTTCGGCATGGGGTGTGGTGGGGGTACGTCCATGGAAGACCATATCCGCTGCAAACAGCACACCCGTGGTGTGGTCGAGAATCATCAGGTCGGCGTGGGAATGGCCCTTCATCTCGATCAACTGAAGACGGTGGCCGCCAATCTCAATACTCCCCGGTTGTACGGTTTCGCTGGGCAAAACCACCCGGGTACTGGCCATCCAGGCACCCACCAAACGATACATCGAATCGTTGAATGACTCACCCTGCTCCCGAATACCCTCTATAGTCCCCGCCAGGGCCGCAATTGGAAACTCCTCGAAGGCCTGATTGCCGAGGAAATGGTCCGGATGATGATGGGTGTTATAGAGCTTCAGAATTGGCCGCTCGGTAATCCTTCCGATTGCAGCACGCAACTGCTTTCCATAGAGCCATGAGGGTCCGCTATCGATGACGACTACACCCTCCTCGGTAACAATGAAACCGGTGTTTACGATATTGCCCCCGTTGAGAAAGCTGAAATGTTCATTCACCCCAAGCAGTACATAGGTATCAGGCGCGATTTGCAGCGGCTTCAATCCATAGTCCTTCGCACCCCATGCTGAAGTCACAATGAACAGCCAGAAAAGGATGAAGGTGAATCGCTGTGTTAGCTTCATAACTCCGCCTCAAGCAATCCGCTGATGAGTCTCGCTTCAATTGGGTTGCCATTGTTGTCTCCACCCACGACAGTCACGGAGTCACGTTGCGGTAGATCGAGGGTGATGATGGGATTTTCGGCGACCGGCTCAAAGAGGGAAAGACGGGAGAGCTGTTCCCCCGAGGCATCGAGAAATACCAACTGATCGATATGGAACGCAGGAATTCCCGGCACCAATCCGGTATCCATGGGATGCATGATACGCATCCTCAGTCTGGTGGATCCTTTACTGGACCAGAGCCTGCCGGTCACCTCCCCAATGCGGTCTGCCCAGTCGCTGTCACCACTGCCCAGGCTTGGAACCGTGCAACCTCCGCCGGCCGCATCGACAATACGTCCTCCAACATGCCATTTGCCATCTGCTGTCAACGCAGCCGCGCGTATCGGAGTGGCCTGCTGTACCTTGAGACGGAACCCGACAAGTGGCTTTGCCTTGAGTGGTTCCATTTCGAGTACTTTATGGATGGGATTTAGCTCCGCAAACACCAACAGCCTGCTGACCTCGCCCAGCGCCGATGCATCCACCAGAACAGGGACATTCATCGAATCCTCAGCATCCACCGGGGCCAGCACCTGGACCCTGTCGTCGAATACCACCGGTGCACCTTGCAACAGGGTGCGCCGCATATCCTGCCACATCGGCGACTTCAATGGATCCGTTTGGCCTTGCTCGGCATAGCTCGACTGCACAGGGAGGCAGAGAACCAACAGCGGCAATAGCTGGATCGATCGTATCAGTCGCGTGTTCACGTGGACTCACCCTTCTCGATCAGGATTCGCCGCAACCAGTGTTTGTCGGAGGGTTCATACAAGGCCCCGGGATCGATAGGACGAAGATCCCCATCATCAGGCGGCGCCTGAAGCACATTCAGGTCTGTCTCTCTGAGTTCGCCGACAAAGCCGTTATCGGTATGCTTGAATTGAAAATAGAGACCGTTCCATGCATTGATGCCATACTCCTGGGGCGTCTTGTGCAGAAACAGCATGTCGTATTCGAGATCGGTCAGGTCACCATCCTTAATCTGGCGATTTATCTCGTAGGGGTAAGGTAGATGGCAGATTAACTGCACCGGGTGGGAAAGACATTTGAATGGCCGCATGGAAAGAAAATGATTTTCAAATTTTGCCTCGTCCCATTCAATACGATAGCTCTGTGCATCACCACCCTTCAGCAAGTGAAGTTTGCCCAGCTCGATCAACTCCTGTTGCCGGTCTTGCCCGAGTATGCGATAGAGACCATCGCCAGCTTCAGCCATACCCTGCGAAACAAAAGATACAAGGAGGATCGAGGCAAACCGACAGCGATAACCCCTGACCTTAATCGCGCTTGCTGATCCGCCCATTCGATTCGACCCTTACCAACTTGGTTTGACTCGGTAGCTGATAGCTGGAGCGATAGTTCGAGAATATCTTGCTTAGTGAGCTTTGCTTGCGCAGCTGGGCCATTGCCGTTTCCACCGCCTCTGCCAGTGCGGTGTTGCCTTTTTTAACCGCAGCGCCGAGATCCCAACCTGAGGTGCGCAAACCGGGCATCTGTATCGGCCCCACCGCATAATTATCTGCATGATCACCCAGGGCGAACTCGATCTCGCTGCGCGGTCCGGCGACAGCAGCGATCTCACCCTGTTTCAGGGCTGTAACCGCCTTGCCGATATTAGAAAAGTGAACCACCTGATTGCGTATCTTGCCGTCGTAGGCAGAGAGGAGATAGAAATCGGTCAGGGTATCCAACTCGACACCCACCTTCTCACGACTGAAATAATCCTGGGGATCGAGACCGGCTCCGACCCCCTTCCCCACTGCAACAACAATCTGTTCCCGGTAATAGGGCGCCACGAAGGTTACACGGTCATTCTCTTCGGCAAAGGCACCATCATAGGGAACATGCAACATGAGATCAGCAACACCACCGCCCAGATAGTGGCCTTTCCAGACATTGTTGCGCAGGTCGTCCTCCATCGACTCATCGGCGCCCACCGTCCTGATCGCTGCCGATACGCCAAGCCTTTGCGCAAGCGCACGGGCGATGTCGGCATCGATGCCGATGATCCTGCCTTTCCGGTCACGAAATGAGAATGGCGGAAAATCCTTATAGACAGCAACCTCGAGTACACCGCGCTCACGTATGCGTTCCAATGCGCTTGTTTCTTCTTCATCTGCGCCTGCGGTACTCAGTACAGCAAGAGAGGCAATTGCAACCGCAAAGATGAAAAGCTCTTTAATCCTAAACATATCTCTCTCTCATGCTAGGGTTAATGGCTACTCTTCCACCGGCAGGGTTACCAGCCATGCCCTGATCGACCAGAGCGCCTCTTGTGAAAGAATGCCTTCAAACTTCGGCATGTAAGTGATTCCGTTGCGAATAGCACCGTTTCGAACACGATACATATACCACTCATCTCCCTCGTCTTCCGGTGGCAGCAGGCGCAGATCGGGGGCGATGCCGCCTGAGACCGCACCCAGACCATGGCAACGGGCACAGTTCTGATTATAGGCTGAGGAGCCGGTCTTAATGGCATCTGAGTTGTCTCTGTACGGATTGACCTCGAGCCACTCCTCACCCAGCTGCGGCAGGTTCTTCGTGTCAACGGCCTGAGGTGCCACATCACCGTGACCTACAGCCTTTCCAGCAATAATAGTCGAAAGCAGAATACCTAGCCCGACTTTAATTGATGTTGAGATATACATGTGGAGATACTCCAGGTAATCAATCAGGAAAGCGCGGTTGGCCGTCATGGCTGGCAATCAACCGCCAATTTCAATATTCGCAATTTATCTATCTGTGCCGACTTCGATTCTCGGTCTGACTGGCTTGTCCGACATGAGACGGGGTCGATATCAATACCGACCCCGTCCATACCCGGTCAGACATCCGACAGCTTGAACACCCAGAGCGATCCGCCCTGGTTCAGATACTTGACTTTCTTCGCCACATCACCGCCCCAGAGTGGGACAGCACCGCCCCAGCCCGAAGGTACGGCAATGAACTGCTCACCGTCCTGCTCCCAGGTAATCGGACAACCAACCACGCCTGAACCTGTCTGGAATTTCCACAGCTCTTTACCAGTCTTGTCATCGAACGCCTTGAGATATCCTTCCGGTGTCCCGGTAAAGACCAGGCCACCGGCAGTGGTCATCACACCACCCCAGAGCGGTGCGTTGTTTTTGTATTCCCATACAATTTTTCCGCTCTTCGGATCGACCGCGCGCAAGGCGCCTATGTAATCGTCGTTGAGCGGCTTAATGGTAAATCCGGCACCGAGATAGGCCGCACCCTTCTTGTAGGTGATAGGCTCATTCCAGAGATCCATGCCCCACTCGTTGGCAGGCACGTAGAAGAGTTCGGTATCCGGGCTGTAGGCCATCGGCATCCAATTCTTTGCCCCGAGAAACGAGGGCGCGACAAATATCACTTCACCCTTCTTACCATCCTTGCTCTTGGCGGGATCGCCCGGGCGTACACCGGTCTCCAGGGGGCGTCCGGTCTTGAGATCCACCCCCGTGGCCCAATCGATCTTATTGACGAAAGGGAAGGCATTCTTCAATTTGCCATTGGTGCGATCGAGGACATAGAAGAAGCCGTTGCGATCGGCATGCCCGGCCAATTTCTCCCCACCTTGGTTGTAAGAGACCAGTTCATTGACTCCGTCGTAGTCCCAGCCGTCATTGGGTGTGTATTGATAGTGCCAGGCTATCTTTCCGCTATCGGGATCGATGGCCAGCGTCGATGTGGAAAAGAGATTGTCGCCCGGTCTCAGGTGGGCGTTCCAAGGGGCGGGATTACCGGTACCGTAAAAGATCAGGTCTGTTTCATGGTCATAGGTACCGCCTTGCCAGGTGGCGGCACCGCCAGTCTTCCACATGTCTCCGGGCCAACTGGCATTGGTCTTTCCGGTGATGCCGTTCTCCATCTTCTTGTCGCCTTTCCAGATATAGCCCATGTGTCCTTCGACTGATGGACGGATCCAGCGCAGCTTTCCTGTCTTTGCATCACGCGCCTCGACACGACCTATGACACCGAATTCACCGCCGGAAACACCGGTGATCACCATGTCTTTGACAATCAGCGGCGCTGCGGTAAACGAATAACCCGCCTTGTAGTCATCAATCTTCGCACGCCATACCACCTTACCGGTGTCTTGATGGAGGGCGACGATGCGCGCATCCAGGGTCCCGAAAATCACCAGATCGTCATACAGGGCGGCACCGCGGTTGACCACGTCGCAACAGGGCAGGATACCGTCCGGCAGACGGTGGTCATATTGCCACAACTCCTGACCTGTCTTGGTATCGATGGCATATAGACGGGAGTAGGAGGCGGTGACAAACATCTTTCCATCCTTGACGACCGGTTGCGCCTCCTGACCACGCTGCTTCTCGCCACCGAAGGAGAAGCTCCAAGCAGGCACCAGTTTCTTCACATTGGATTTGTTTATTTTATTCAGCGGGCTATAGCGCTGGCCTTGTTGGCCCATTCCCCAGCTCAGGACATCTCCGGTGCTGGCCGCGTCACCATCTATCTCCGACTGGGTTGTGCGCGCATTGGCCGTGCCGACGAATGCCACAGTGGCGCTGAGGCTTGCAAGCGCAAGTGCCTTCAGTAAAACCTTATTTCGATGCAGGGAAATCATCATCTCTTCTCCTCCAGGTTCAATGGATTGTTCTGTTCCCGTGACAGCTTGTTGGATAAGTCCCATTCCTCATTCTCAGGTTTCAGCAAAATCCAGGCCAAACCATACCCTGATCCCAAGCATTGAGATAAGCACTTATTTTTGTTTAAGAAACTCAGTAAACATTGGGACAATAGGGGAACCGAGAGGAGCACTGCCCACCCTCTGATCGCTGTAATGATTCTGAGACAGTGATTCAAGACTCAACACATCTGTCCAACCCACGGACGAGGATCCGGGATTGAGCGCGGCGGGACTACTGGTTTTTCGTTATTGATAACCGCCGAGGGAGAGTGCGTGATAGACCTCGTTAATTCTACGCGGATCGTCCATGAGTCTTTTTTTCCAGGTCTTGAGCGGGATCCGCGCATGGATCAACCTGGGCAGTAACTGCAGATGTTCTGCATTACCGACATTGGATGCGCCGACAAGCCGGTCCTCATCAAACTGGAGATTGAGATAGCTATACTCTGCGGACGAGGAGAAACTGGCACTCTCACTCTGTTCATTATCATTCCAGACACCGAATGAACCGGAGATCAATCCCAGGGTATCAAGTACACTCATATTGATACTTCCAGGATAGCTTGCCTGTAAGCCGCACATATTCGCTGCGGCAATCCGGCCGTGTTCACTGGCGGTAAGTTGCACTGCCTGTACTCTGCGACCGCCGGTGGAAAAACCAAGTCCCTGGCAGACATCACCGGCCGCGAAGACATTCGGCTTTGTAGTATTCAGACGCTCGTCCACAAGCACACCCTGATCGTAGGCAATCTCCGATCCTTCAAGAAACGCCGTATTCATTTTTGTACCGGTTGCGAAGATCACCATATCGGTAGCAAGTGAGTCGCCGTTATCCAATACCAGATAGAGTTGCTTGGATTCCGATTTGGCACTCTTTCTGGTCTCTTTGCTACTCTCAATCGCCTGCACATCGACACAGGTTCTAACCACTATGCCCTTTGATTCGCACCAGGATCGGATCAGGCGGCTTGAGGTATCATTCATCAAGTGTGGCAGCAGACGCTCCCCCCTCTCAATCAGCTCGAGACGCACACCTGCACGTGCAAGCGCATCAATTATAACCAGACCGATAAATCCGCCACCGACTACAATCAAACGGCTGTTGAATCCTAACTGGCCAACGATCTTCCTTGCATCGTTTAGCGTCCAGCAATTCAATACCCCAGGTAGCTCGCAGCCAGGAATTGGGGGGTTGTGCGGTCGGCTACCAGTGGCTATCAAAAGACGGTCGTATTCAAGGCGTGTTCCGTCCGCCAGATCGATCCTATCGTTACGGGTATCGACCTTGATCACACTGCCCTTGCGCACATCGATTGAGTTGGCGGCGAAATAGTCCTGCCCGCACCTGAGATAGGTATCCTTTTCTGCGATCTTTCCCTGCAGCAACCGGGGTATGGCCAGGCGAGAATAGGGCCTTTCAGCTTCATTGCTGACCAGGGTGACGGTACTTGATTTGTCGAATCTACGAATAGACTCGGCCGCAACCACACCCGCTGGGCCCGCGCCAATGATCACATGCTGCATGGTAACTCTCTCAACTCCCTGACCGATAAACATCCTGAGATCCAATCAGCGCCCGGATATCTGCAGGAAGCCGCTCCCGGTTTCTTCCTGTATGCGGCTGTTCTGATTGCAATACTCAAATGCAGAGAATCCACAAACATCAATCCACCCTTTCTAACATGTTGGAACCGCCAGCAATCCAATCATCATCTTGTGCAGAAAGTCTGGTTGGAACGCCTAGATCTGGCGCCGGATCTGTCGCCGATGATGAACCTCTCGGTTGCTCTCGCAAGAAGCGCGCCACCATGTTGGTATAAATATTGATGTTATCAATTCAACGCTGGAGGTTGACGCGCCTGGCGGCCAGTCAGGAGATCCTTGAACTAGTAGCTCAGTCGCAAACACCCCAGCGCACCAAACAGTAACCGGCAAGCCTTCTACCGGTTGGATCATCAGGAAATATCTATTTGAAAATAGGGGTATTTTCCAGATCCATAGAATTGAGAGATTTGCGATTTAAGTAAGTCTTTTTTAAAAAGAAAGCGTGCATGCCGGACCGGGGTGCAGGGAAAAAAAGCGGACTGACCATGCAATTATTGAGCAACCCACTGTATCGAAACGGAACAGTTGGGATTTAAAAATGTATCGGTAAAGACTACATTTTACTGTTGAATAACTAATGAATAACAACAAAAAAGCAGCATAACTGCATATCAGACAGGATGGAGATTCAATGACCCAGAATCAAAAACTCAGGCAGCATGCTCAACGCATATCCTCGGTGGCTGCGTCGAGTGATGATGTTGAGGATCTAGGCATTGAGCGCGAGATAATCAGGTCGTGGCAGCGATGTCTCAGCGACGAGCATCTGGATCCCTTCAAGCCACGCAATCCCAGCGTCCTCGAAGCTCAGTCCATGAACGAGCTCAGATCACGCTACGAACCGTTCATTCACTTGTCGGAACCGGAGCTTGCCAACCTGGCATCGGCGCTTTCGGGTAGCGGGTATGCGGTAATATTGACCGACAACAAGGGGCTCATTCTCAACCATCAGGTCGAGGAGAATCTGGCCAATGAGTTCAGACAGGCAGGATTGTGGCAAGGTGCCGATTGGGGCGAAGAACATGCCGGAACCAATGGTATAGGCACCTGTATTTCGGAGATGCGGCCAGTTACCGTGCACAGGGATGAACACTTTCTCAGGCAGAATATCGATCTATCCTGTTCCGCTGCACCGATATTTGATCCCCACGGCAATCTGCTCACCGTGCTGGATGCATCCTGTTGCGGTACGGAAGACTCTCGTGCCTCGCAGATCCATACCCGCGCATTGGTAGTGAGTTATGCCCGCCTCATGGAAGGCCGTTACTTTCTACGTGAATTCAGAAATCAGCGGATATTGCGCTTCCACAGCCGTGTCGAATGCGTCGCGCTTCCCAATGAAGCCATGCTGGCCCTCGGAGAGGATAACCGTATCCTTGCTGCCAATATGGTGGCCTTGCAACTGCTCGGCATACAGGACCGCAGCAGATTGATTGGCAAGGAACTATCCGAACTGGTGGGGAACGATCTCGACAGCCTGCTGTTTGCCTCCAAATCGAACGAGGGTACCGTGCTGCCCTTCCGCTACCAGGATAGTGGTGCGCGATTTTTTGGCTTTATCTATAAATACAAAGAACCTGTTCGCTTACGTGGCCTTACCATCAAGCCCGCGACCCAAACCCCGGATGAGTGCCGTGGCGAGCTTTGCAACCTCAACAAGCTTGCCGGGGAAGACCCACAGATGCTGGAGGCCGCGAAGCGCGCTCTGCGGGTAGTCGACAAGCGCATACCGATACTTCTACAGGGGGAGACAGGTACCGGCAAAGACCTCTTCTCCCAGGCCCTGCACAAGGCGAGCAAGCGTAAAGACAGGCCCTTTGTTGCCCTTAACTGTGCATCGATTCCCGAGTCACTTATCGAGAGTGAACTTTTCGGTTACAAGCATGGTGCATTTACCGGGGCAAGACGTGAGGGCCGGCGGGGAAAACTGATTGAATCGAGCGGTGGAACGCTGTTCCTGGACGAAATAGGCGACATGCCCCTTAACATGCAATCCAGGCTGTTGCGTGTTCTCGAAACGGAAGAGGTGGTCCCCCTCGGTGCGGAGGAGTTGATCAAGGTCGATCTGAATATCGTGGCTGCGACCCATCACGACCTGGTGCAACTGATCAGCGAGGGCACCTTTCGCGAGGACCTCTACTATCGACTCAATGGCATCACCCTCTATCTGCCCCCTCTCAGAGAACGCCAGGACCTGCGCAACATCATTCTCAATGTCCTTGAAGCGGAAAATGATACCGGAAAGAAACTGCAAATCACTCCGGAGGCCATATCGCAACTACTAAAATACCCCTGGCCAGGCAACCTGCGTCAACTGCGCAACGTAGTACGCACAGCGGTTGCCTTATGCGACGGCTGTGTGATCGACATCTCCCATATCAATCTGCCTACCCTGGTCGAGCGCAATCACAAACCGGCCAATGACTGTCTCCATGAGACTCAAGCTTCTACGGCGAACGTCTCGGAGTTTCCCGCAGGCGAGCAAACCTCGGACAATCCTCTCAGATCCGCGGAACATACGGTCATACTGAACGCACTGAAAACCAATAACTGGAATATCTCACGCACTGCGGAAACCCTCGATATGAGCAGAAACACGCTCTATCGCAAGATGCAAAAGCACGATATAAAACCGGAAAACCGTTAACTCAGAAATCCTCAGCCACAACCCTGTCCATAGGGCCAAGGATCAAGCGACACCGGCCAAACCTGCTGCTGCATGTTTCAATAGATAACCATGACGCAAATGGATGCCAGTGAAAATATCAGATCGTTACTCCAGCTGCGCATATCGCAACTACCCATTGACTAGAGCATTTATTTCGCAGTATTTGTATGGCTTCGCGGTGATCAGCCTCTGTTTGCGGTTATTCCTTTTACACCCTCTTCCCTTATGACTCCGGAGAGTATTGCAGGCTGGCGATTGAGCAGGTCCCTGGCCAGACGATCCGCGTCACGCACCACATCGGGATCGATACGCGAGGGTTGCACCACCTCCTCGTGGATGATGCTCGCAGGTCCCTTCGAGAGGAAGAGTATCTGATCTGCCAGTTCCAGCGCCTCATTGAGGTTGTGGGTCACCATTATTACCGCGCTCGAGTGGTCGCGCCAGAGGTCGAGTACCAAGTCCCTCAATGAGGCGGCCGTGGGCGCATCCAAGGATGAGAAAGGCTCATCCAGCAGGAGGATATCGGGTCTAATGGCCATCGCTCTTGCCAGCGCAACACGCCTCTGCATGCCCCCGGAAAGTTGACCGGGAAAGGCATCCGCTCTGTCGTGGAGCTCAATCCTGCGCAACAGATGATCGATCCAAGAATTGTCTTCATTGGCACCTGTCATCACGAGCTCAATATTTTCTCGTACCGTCAACCAGGGCATCAATCTTGGATCCTGAAAAACATAGCTAACACACCCTGGCCCGCCATCCACCCACTCCAGGCTGCCGTCAAATTCCACATCCAGTCCGCTGAGTATATTTAGCAAAGTGCTTTTACCGGCACCCGACGGACCCACTAGGCTGATGAAGGCATCGGTTAAGATCTCGAACTCAAGTTCGCGAATAACCGACATCTCCGCGAAAGACTTATGCTTTATCCTGACCCTGCAACCGTTCACGAACGCCACCGGGTCAAATAGTTTTCCAAGGGGCGCATCAGCAACGATTCTATACTATAGATCACAAATACAAATGCCAGGGTGTAGGCAAGGATACTGGTAATATCGAAGAACTGGAAAAATGTATTCAACTGAAAACCCACACCGTCGCTACGCCCAAGCAGTTCGACGACAAGTACGATCTTCCAAATAAGCGACAGGCCCGATCTGGCGGCTGCCATGAGATAGGGATAGAGTTGCGGCATGTAGATATGAACCAGCCTGCGCAGCAGAGGCACCCGAAACACCTCGCCGACCTGAAGCAGTTGATGGTCTATGGCGCGCACACCCTCGCGCACCGTCACCGCCACAAGCGGCATCTTGTTTATCGCCACCGCGGCCACTGCCGCTGCTTCGACCAATCCGAACCAGACATAGCAGAGAATGATTACAACCAGGGCGGGAATGTTGAGTCCCATGATGAGCACACCATCAAGAATGGTATCGATCAAGGGAAAACGTCCCATGAGAAATCCAATCAGGATGCCGGCAAGCATGGCAATGGTAAATGCCAAAACAACCCGCCGCAGGGTGACGGCGATACTGACCAGCAGATCACCATCGATTAAATGGGTCCAGAGAGACTGCAGCACCTCCAGCGGGCCTGGCAGCTCATTACTCTCCAGAAAATAAGCCGCAACCTGCCAGATAGATAGAAAAACAGAGAGAAAAAGCCACCTACCCCAGTTACTGCCTTGCAACATCGTTTTCGATCAACTCCCCGCTGTCCAGGACCTGCCAGAACGTTCCAGTCTGTAACAGGGTCGCCTCGCCAACCAGCCTCTTACCGCCCTCCTTGGCCAACATATCAAAAACCTTTGATGCAACCTTCATTCCATTTTCCTTCAGCCCATAGGGTATGCCTTCCCTATAGCCCTGTTTGAGGTTGTTGAGGGTGGTTCTATCCTTTGCCTTGGTCAACGGCGCGATTGTCTCCCACTCCTCGTCACTCTCATCCAAAATCCGTTTTGCAGCATATGAGGCCTTCAGAAGACCCGTAATCAAATGTCGGTTTTTCTCCGCCCACTTGGATGAGAAGACCCAGCCAAGCATGGGGACAGGTTCCTTGATCTCCAATCCATCGAGCATCGATCTGACGTCGACCAGTGGCAGCATCCCAGCAGCCTGCAGGCGTGCACCATAGTGCCAGAAGTTCAACACAGCAGGCAGGTCCCCCTTGAGCATGAGCTGATTGAGTAGCGGCGGTGCTGCAAATGCGGGTTCGACAGCATTAGCTATATCCAGCCCCTGTTTGCGACCGAATGCCTGTAACAGGAGCCAACTCTTATCCACAGCACCACCGGCCACACCCAGCTTGAGATCCTTGAGATCGGATAACTGCTTGATAGCGGCATCGGGTCGCACATAGAGGCCGCCAACGGTGAGGGAGTATGGAAAGAAGGTGTAGTCCTTTCCTACCGCCCGCTGTCTGTTAACCCAGATCCAGTCACTGACGATCACATCGACAGCGCCTCCCTGCAGGGCAATGCTGTTAGCGTTCTTTGAACTCAAAGGGACGATCTTGATCGCGAAACCGTTTTTGCTGTCGAGTTGGTGACGGTGTAACACATCCATCTCCCAATTAACTGTTCCAAATTGGAGCACACCCACGCGTAATTGCTCCATGGCCATGGCAGGGAAACAAGCAACAAAGAAGAAAAAAGCGATAATTCTGTTCATGTCTCTTTTTCAGAATAGGTCTTGATGGACAACACATTCTCAGACATTCAATAACTGCAGCGTCTAGCTAGAGAATAACAGACTTGTAGGGGCAGACAAGCTGAATGCAAATGATGTTTGAATACAAACCGTGGCAAACTATATGCAATTCCAGTTCGGTTTCCTGTTAACAAACCAGTCAGCCGCTTCCAGTAAGAGGGAGTTGCGAAACCTGATTAGCCATACAGACGGCAACTGACATTCAGTATCGACGAGTATCAGTGAGCAGATTTTCCTAACCTAAGCTAGTGGCTGTCATTCGACCTAACAAGGTTTTGAATAAACGGTGATGTTGCAAGTAAGCAACATTAAGGTGAATAACCAAATGCGGACTCCGGATTGCAAGTGCCAGGTAACAAGTCACGCTGCTTTTGCAGCAGAAGCCACCGCCGCTTTTCTTGCCGCTGTGCCACATTAGTACAATCAGACTCAGATCATTGTCTTAAAAAAGGGACAGAGCGTCACATCAACTCCCTGGCATCCCGTTCTCCCCCCCTCCTATCTTACTGTTATTTATATCAATAACCATAGTGGCATAGGGATTGCAATTTCGCCAAAACCAAGAGCGGTGTAATTTTTTTGCAACAAACTAATGCACAGAGTCGTAACGACGGTACGGTCTTGAATGGCCGTTTTAAATAATCAAAGAGAGGAGCCCAACTCGATATGAACAAATCCAAACTCGTATTGGCAATGCTGAGTGGAGTTTGTCTGGCCAGTGCCGGTAGTGCACATGCCGTCAACTGGCAGGCCGGTGACTGGACACTCGGACTGGGAGGCAATATCAACGCCTTCTATACAATTACATCATGCGATACAGGTGATCTGAATTCGGGGGGCACGACGCTGGCGGGTCTTGCATGCGGCTCTACCGATGACGACGCACACTCAGTATCAAACGGCTTGTTACCTGCTTCGCTGAACTTCAGCGCAACCACCAATCAGAACGGTTACGACCTCGGTGCACATGTCAACGTTTACTATGGCTTGGCCTCTCAAGGCGGTAGCGGCAGTGATGCCTTGGCATTCTCCACAGTCGATGCCCGTCAGGTCTATCTGACTTTCGGTAATGACAGCATGGGTACAGTACTTGCAGGTCGTAACTTTGGCCTATTCGGCCTTGATGCCATTCTGAATGACATCAGCCTCGTCGGCATTGGCCCCACCTTCACCGCAGACAATCCGGGGCATACAACGCTGGGCGGCCTCGGCTACGGCTATGTCTACACCGATCGGCTGTCACAAATCAACTGGACCACTCCGAACATGGGGGGATTCTCCGCCACCATCGGTATCTTCAATCCCATGAACGGTAACGCAACCGGCGGTTCCGCGGCGGGTCAGGACTCTCCCGGTTTTCACGGCAAGGCAAGCTATAAGTGGGATGGCGACATGAGCGGCCTGGTCTCTGCAACCTTTATCTCCCAGGACGTGGACCTGGGCGGATCTGACAGTACCATGCGTGGTTGGGATATATTCGGCAAAGTCGGTGTTGGTGACATTGGTCTCGCCGCTTACGTCTACGATGGTGAGGGCATGTCAACCCTGGCTCTCGGCGGACTGGTATTTCCAGGTTTCGATGCCGTCACCGGAGATGCCGAAGAGTCCAGCGGTTACTATCTGCAGGGCACTTATAAGATGGGCAATACCAAACTCGGTCTTCACTGGAGCGAAAGCGAGCAGGAGAAGCTTACAGAGGTTGAGAACACCCGGATCACCCTTGGTGTCTATCACAATCTGACACCGGCGTTGACGTTGATGGCGGAATACTCCGACATGGAGAGTGAAACCTCGGTTGGCTCCGATGAAACAAATGCATTCAACGTAGGTGCAATTCTATTCTACTGATTGTTAATGCCGTTCCATAACAACAACAATTTCCTCCGAGTTGATGGTGATTGACAGGCCGGGTGACTTGCCCCGGCCTTTTCTTTATTATTGGCCAAGAAGAGGATCATGCTTATGTCAAGGCTCGACAAGCCAGCATTAAACTTCTGTTTCTTCACAGTCTTGACTCTGTCAATATATGTGCAAGCCGAGGCTGCCCATCTCTATAGTTCCAGCCTGATTGAGATCCACGCTGTGGCTACTGAAAATGAAGTCCGTAATACCCATCCAGTGCATGGAGTTGATCTCCTCACCCTGGCAAAACTCTTTGCCTCCATCCAGGTCATTTCGGATACGGAAAATGGCGCGAAAACCTACCTCTTGAGTGAACTCAACGCGGAGCGTGTGGCTGAACAGGTATTGTTGTCATTGAGACGACTGCGCGCCGACCATGATATGCATCTGGTGATATATCGCAGCGTTGGCGGTTCGCTATCGACCAATCGCTACTCAACGGGGATCCGGATTTTTGTCGATACCTCAGGGCTGAATCTGATATTCGGCCAGGTGGATACCTTCCAGGACGATTTCCGTGGACCGGACAGGAAGATAGCCCCTGCCGGTTCCCGCAACAAAATCCTTATGAAGGGTGGCTCAGTCGTTGCCGCAGATTGGTTCGGGTTCAAAGAGGGGCGAACCGATTGGATGATCTACCCATTGCCGGAACAGCCGAAATCCAGGCTTCGCATGTAGTTTTTATTATCTATCGTTGCTAAGTTTAACCACATAGTCGAAAACACCATACACAACCTGCGCCATCTTTTCGTAATTCAATCGTTCCGCTCTATCACCGTCCGTGTGGTAGGCGTGATTCCTGTAAAAAGCCGTATCGGTAATCATCACAGCCGGGTAGCCGTGGTTCCAAAAGTTGCTGTGATCTGAAAAGTCGACACCGGGAATTAAGGTCGGTGCATTGATTGAATAGACAGGAAGCTCCATCACCTGAGCCATGGATGCCTTCATTTGCTGCGCTTGCACGGACATCAACTGATCCACGACAGCAATGAAGTTCCCAGTAGACGGATAGAAGAGCCTTAGTAACAGCATGGGATAGTCTTGACTGTCATGTTCCTCGGAATAATAGCCAATCATTTCCAATGCAATCATCAGCCTGACCTCAGTATCGCTCCCTGCGAGAGACTTCGCAAAAACCGCACTGCCCATATTTTCCGATCTGAAGAATGGCGGTTCCTCCAAGGTAAAAGCAACCAGCACAACCTTGGTTTTTAGTCGCACCTCTCCCAGTAACCTGCCGATTTCAAGTAAACCGGCCACTCCGCTGGCATTGTCATCGGCACCAGGGGTATCTCCTAGCGTATCGTAATGAGCACCGATGACAATAATTTCTTTACCCTGCGGCCCGTACTCCGCAATAATGTTTTTGTAGACAACTCCATTAACCTCGAAGGCCTGCTCGGTGACACGATCACTTGTGGAGCTCAGCGACTCGGCTATGTAGTTTGCGGCCTTGTTCAGATTGTCAACATCCCGATAACTTCTTGGCGCCATGTCATTGGACAACACTGCAGTGTGTTTTCTCAAAGCAGCCGTATCAATTGCGTGTAAATACTTTTCAGCATGATCTTTTGGAGCATACCCAGGCCTGGCCAGAATCAACCAAAGCATGCCGAGAGCAAGGGTAACTGCCGCTGCGATCCTGCTGATTGATAGCAGTAATTTCATAACCCTCTATCTGTATTACTCAGAAATAAATCGCGTAGTTATTCAAGCGTGATCTGTGGGACCTGTGCTGAGTATGCACGTCAGCGGTTGTAAATCATGGCATGGCTGGTTATCACCCCCATAGCCAACCAAAGGGGGTTGATTTTCTTTTTTGCAAATCTGCTCATGGATCCAGCCGAAGCCTGCCTAAAACCTCTATTTCGCCTTCTTCAGAAAGGGTTCCGAGCAAAAGCTCTCCAATTTCGATCATTTCCATCGTTAATGCATCAATGTTTGGACGATGGTTTACAAAAACAACCGGGGACACCCCTCGATGTTTTGCGAACAGTTTGCTTACCGTTGCCTGGAATGTCTCCAGCCCTTGCGTATCTTCGACAGGCCTTTGCCTAAGTTCCGGGTCGGTCAGGTACCTGCCAAAGGCGATTTTCGCGGTTTCCGTGCAACGACACATCGGTGAACTGATTACGAAAGGTTGAATTCCATGCCTGACGAATGCCGCGCCTATTCGCATGGCTTGATCCTTACCTTCGTCGGTTAAGGTGCTTTCTCCAATGCATTTTCCGCTTGAATCCCATGTGAGCATATTGGCGCCGTCTCGATTTCCAGTCGATTCCGCGTTGCGCAACAATACGATCATGTGCGGTTCATGTTGTAATTTTTGCCAAAGATCATCGTCCGCAGCGACTGCAAACGGCAACAGCAAAAGCACAAATAGCCACGCGATCCGCATTTTTCGTTCCTGACAGCGACTTATATTGTCGGGCTTGTAACCGTGTTATGCCGCTGCTATTCATCGCTGCTCTCAAGCATGTAACGCCGCATGCCACATATCCAGCCAAGGTCATGACAGGATGGTCTCCAGCTCCTGCTCGGAATAGCCGGCCTCGTCGCCGAAGCTGTCCCTGAGGTCCTGATTCGCCATTGCCCTTGCACTCTCTTTCTCTTGGCCGTTCTCCAGATGGTATTCGTATCTGTCGCGGAGAAAGCCGTGTTGCTTCCATGCCTGTTTTTGTGCAACACCGATTCGGGCCGTTCGTTGGGATCGAAGAAACTTCGCAGCGCCGCCCGTTTGTTTTTGCTTCTTGTTTTGTTTCTCGACCTTCTCGCTTTTATTGTCAGCCTTTTTAAGGCGTTTTTGCAGACTCCCGATCAGTTCGTCTCGATCCTTCAGCTCAGCTTTGAGTTTCATGATCTTATCGGCCAAGGTCTGAATTGCTACCTCATCGGAAACTTTGGCCTCGCGCTTCAGCTTCTCTTTTCCTTTCTTGAGTTTCTTCTTCAGCTTTTTATCTTTTTTCTTCATCTACCATCTTCCAACTCGGGTGAATTCGAAATCCTTCTCCGCATGGCCCACATTCAGTTCGGAATCTTTATCAGCGTGCGGCCACGCACCTTACCTTGCAAAATCGCTTCCGCTGCATCAGGCAACTCTTCAAAGGGAATCTCGATGATCATCTTTTCCAGTTGCTCAAGGTCAAGGTCCCTTGCCAATCGCTGCCATGCCTGTTGACGTTTTTCAATCGAGGCCATAACCGAATCTATGCCGTACAGGGTAACGCCACGAAGTATAAAGGGTGCGACAGAGGTCGGGAGGTCCATCGACTCGGCCAGTCCGCAGGCAGCGACAGCACCGCCGTAGTTGATCTGACTGAGCACATTCGCCAGGGTATTTCCTCCCGCCACGTCGATCGCCGCGGCCCAGCGCTCCTTTGCCAGGGGTTTTACCTTACCGCTGAATTCACTGCGATCGACAATCTCGCGGGCGCCGAGACCGATGAGGTAGTCCTTCTGCGAAGCCCTACCACTGGAAGCGGTTACCTGATAGCCGAGCCGGGAGAGAATCGAGACCGCCACGCTGCCGACACCGCCGGCCGCCCCCGTAACCAGCACCTCCCCACTCTCCGGGTTCACACCGTGCCGCTCCAAGGCCATCACGCACAACATGGCGGTATAGCCCGCGGTACCCACGGCCATGGCCTGGCGTGGGGTAAATCCATCCGGCAGCGCAACCAGCCAATCCCCTTTCACCCGAGCCATACCGGCATAACCTCCGCTATGGACCTCACCTACACCGAAACCGTTCAACACCACCTGGTCGCCCTGTTTGAAGCCGGGGTGATCTGAACTGACTACGCTACCGGCGAAATCGATTCCGGGTACCAGGGGGAAACGCCTCACTACCGGGGCCTTTCCAGTCAAGGCAAGACCGTCTTTGTAGTTGAGGGTCGAGTATTCCACCCTGACGGTGACATCACCTTGCATCAAATCGTCGAGGGTGACTTGCTTCAATTCTGCGACCTGACCGCTGTCGGTTTTCGAGATCAGGTAGGCGGGAAAGGTTTCTGACATGATCACCCCTTGCAATTTACTCAATCAATCCTGGTTACCACGTTATATACCCTGGACGGTGAAAAAAAAAGCGCGATAAATTCGCGCTTTCTAAATGTGGCGTGCAAACTCCTCCCTGGAGACGCCTGAGGGTGAAACTGCCAAATCAGGGTCTGTCGTCCTTGAACATGCGCCAACCGCTGACCATGGTGCTGATCAGACTCTGACGCGAGACGATATCTTCCCGGATCGCCACGTAGACATGGATGATGACGAAGACCACGATAATCCACATGCCCCAGTGGTGCCACAGGCGTACATCCTGGCTCTGTCCGACCAAGGGGATAAGCCAGCCGAAGAGCTGATCCTGCCAGCTTCCCAGACCGGTCTGTTCGGCATAGAGAGAGAATCCGGTCAGCACCATGGCGATGCCGCCCACGGTGATGATGACGACCATGGTGAGATGGGCCAATGGATTATGTCCCACATATTTTTTAGGTTCCTTCTCCATGAAGGCGTACCAGCGCACTTCGTGCAGCAGCTCTTTCCAGAATGAGAGGCGGTAGAAGGGGAGACGAAACAGCTCCTTGGCATGTTCGTTGCCGACAAAGGCCCAGTAGATGCGGCCGATGAACCCCACAGTGAAGATATAGGCCGCGGCGAAGTGGGCAAAACGCATATAGCCCATAAGGAAGTGGTCGCTCGCCTCCCCCGGCATGGTCGGGAGGGGATTGGCAATAAAGTAACCCGTTATTGCGAGGACTGTGATCGACAGGGCGTTGACCCAGTGCCATAGCCTGACCGGGGCTTCGTATACATAGACTGCGCTGCGTTTGATGGCTGTTTGCATAAGCTTAACTCCTGATCGTCAGGCAGAGACGAATAGCGTGGCTCAAATGCGGATTAAGCGTTTCAGGATCAGGCCTACAGCGATAACACCCAACAGGAAAAACAGGTGGCCATGCTCCGCCATCAGATGCTCGAGACCGGATAAATAGCCCATGGTCCCATGCTCACCCAGGTGGGCCGACAAAGGACCACTCAATGTCAGGATGCTTGCACTGACTAATCCAACTGCGATTTTCTTCATTTCAACTCCTCTTGATAATTGTAAATAGCTGTCGGTTCTTACCTCTGCAACCGATCGACTGAAAACCAAAAACTCACAACCCAAACCGCTTAGTCACCTTACTTTTACCTTCGCCAGTTCCCTCCCCGCCTCGCCCATCACATGGGTGGAGCAGGCGAGACAGGGGTCGAAGCTGTGCAGGGTACGCAGGATCTCCACCGGCTCTTCGGCGCGGGCGACCTTGGTATCCATCAACGAGGCCTCGAAGGCGCCGATGTTGCCTGCGCTGTCCCGGGGTGAACCGTTCCAGGTGGTGGGCACCACGCACTGGTAGTTGTCGATGCGGGTATCCTTGATGCGGATCCAGTGTCCCAGGGCACCCCGAGGCGCTTCACTGATGCCGACACCTTTGGCCTCCCGGGGCCAGGTCTCCGGGTCCCAGTTGTCCACGTTGGCGGTACTGGAGTCGCCGGCCTTGATATTGGCTATCAGTTTGTCCATGAAATAGCGCATCTTGTCCCCGGCCCAGTCGGCCTCCAGCGCACGCGCCGCAGTGCGGCCGAGGGTGGAGAAGAGCGCGCTGACAGACACGTCAAGGCTCTTGAGCACAAAGTTGATCTGTTCGGTGATCTCCTCGTGGCCCTTGGCGTACCCCACCACGTAGCGGGCCAGGGGCCCCACCTCCATGGCGTGGCCACGCCAGCGCGGGGCCTTGATCCAGGAGTACTTGGCGCTCTCGTCGATCTGTTCGATGTTGGTCTTGGTCCCCTTGGTCTTGGGGCCAAGTTGAAAGTTGTCCTCGGTGACACCATCCCATGGATGCAGCCCCTTGACCCCTTCCGGATAGTCGTACCAGGAGTGGGGAACGAACTCCTGGATCTCTTCCGGATTGCGCAGGTCGACTTCGTGTACCTCTTTCAGGTTGCCGTTGATGATGGCGCCGCTGGGCATCATCAGATTGCCCGGCGAGTAGTCATTGGCGCGATCGGGGATGTCACCGTAGGCGAGCACACTGGTGCCGGAGAGACCGCCGCCGTAGAGCCAGCCCCTGTAGAACTGCCCGACCGCCAGGATGTCGGGGATATAGACGTTCTTCACGAACTCCCGTGAGGCATCGATGATGGAGGAGATCTGGTTGAGGTTGACCATGTTCAACGCACCCACTGCGCCCACATCGTCCACGTTGATGGGACAGGGAACACCCCCCACCAGCCAGTTGGGATGGGGATCCTTGCCGCCGAGGATGGTGCGTATCTTCATGATCTCCTTTTGGAAGTCGAGGGCCTCCAGGTAGTGGGTCACCGCCATCAGGTCGGCCTCCGGCGGCAACAGGTAGGCCGGATTGGTCCAATAGCCATTTTTAAAGGGGCCCAACTGGCCGCTCTCGATGAACTTCTTCAGCCGGTTCTGAATATCCCGGAAGTAACCGGGAGACGACTTCGGATGCTTCGGTGAGACCTTCTGCTGCAGCTCCGAGGTCGCTTTTGGATTGGCCTTGAGGGCGTTCACCGGATTTACCCAATCCAGGGCATGCAGATGGTAAAAGTGGACCAGGTGATCGTGGACCTGCAGGGTCAACTGCATGATGTTGCGGATGGAGTTGGCGTTATCAGGGATCTCGATTTTCAGCGCATCTTCAACCGCACGCACCGAGGTCAGGGCATGGGTACCGGTACAGACACCGCAGATACGCTGGGTAAAGGCCCAGGCATCCCTGGGATCACGCCCCTTGAGTATCACCTCGAGGCCGCGCCACATGGTGCCGGTGGAGACCGCATTGCGGATTATGTTCTCCTCATCCAGGTTCACCTCACAGCGCATATGGCCCTCGATGCGGGTCACCGGATCGACGACGACACGTTGCCCCGAGTCGTCCAGGTTGAAACCGTTGGGAGTGGTCTTGGTGCTCATTGGTCCTGGTCTCCTTTTTTCTGTGCATTCTTGATCGCGGTGACGGCGGCGTGGGCGGCTGCGGTGGCACCAACGATACCGGCGGCGGCCAGGCCGACCTTATCGGCATTCGCCTCGACCCCGAACTGATGGGTATCGGTCACGTGCTGATAGAAAGAGCCTTTGTCCCAGAAACCATCCTCGGAACAGCCAATACAGCCGTGGCCCGCCTGGATGGGGAAGGAGAGCCCGCCGTTCCAGCGCACCGTGGAACAGGCGTTGTAGGTGGTTGGACCTTTGCAGCCCATTTTGTAGAGGCAGTAGCCTTTGCGCGCGGAATCATCATCCCACGCCTCCACAAACTGACCCGCGTCGAAGTGGGGGCGCCGATAACACTTGTCGTGGATACGCTGGCTGTAGAACATCTTCGGCCGGCCCTGGCGATCCAGCTCGGGAAACTTCTCGAAGGTGAGGATATAGGTCACCACCGCGGTCATCACCTCGGCGATGGGAGGGCAGCCGGGAACCTTGATGATCGGCTTTTGGGCCAGACCGGGCACCTTGTGCACCGGGGTTGCCCGGGTCGGGTTGGGGCGGGCGGCCTGCACACAGCCCCATGAGGCGCATGAGCCCCAGGAGATGATCGCCTTGCAGTGGTCGGCCGCCATCCTGAGTTGTTCGACAAAGGGTTTACCAGCAATAATGCAGTACATGCCATCCTCGTCGAGCGGCGGATTGCCCTCCACCGCGAGAATGAAGTTACCATCATATTTTTCAATGGTCTCCTCGACGATGGCCTCCGCCTGGTGACCGGCGGCCGCCATGATGGTGTCATCGTAGTCGAGGGAGATCATCGACAGCACCACGTCCTTTGCCAGCGGATGGGCCGAACGGATGAACGACTCGGAGCAGCAGGTGCATTCAAGGCCGTGCAGCCAGAGTACCGGGATGCGGGGCTTGGTCTCCATCGCCTCCGCGATACGTGGCACCAGTGCCGGTCCGAGCCCGAGCGCGGAAGCCGTCAGGCTGCAGAATTTGAGAAAACTGCGACGAGTAATCCCCTGACGCCGCATCACGTCATAAAAAGTCTCGGTCATTATCGTTTGCCTCCAGGTCGATAAAAGCCGTGATTGAGATTGGCGTTTCAGCCACGCTTTATGTACTGGCTAGCAACACTTATGCCATGCTACAAACCCGTTTCATATCATAGAGTTAAAAGCTCACCCAAAGATATCCAGCTATCGCTTGGTGTCTAGCGCCGATCACTTTTAACGCTATAACCGGAAACTTGCTTACCGGTCGCCTGCAGATCCCGGCGCTTAGAGCGGAAGCTTCTCCAGTAGCACTCACCGATACACATGATAAAAACCGCTAGGGTGCAATCAACTGATTCCATAGATCGCAGCAGCATCATTGAGTTTTACTCTTGGAACAGATGGGGCAATAGTTTTTATCTGCCATAACTATCACTAAACACTTGTTATAGATCATTGACTTAGAATCCATACGGGCGCATTGTGTAAGCTGTAAATATCAATCCAATCTGCTCCTACGGACGGGATTCGAGAACGCAACCGGGTATGCTGTATGCGCAATTCGAATTCTCTCTTCTCTTCGCTAGTTCTGGTCCTGTTTTTCCTTTTTTCAGCCAGCACCTGGTCCGCGCCTTTTCGTGTATTGGTGGTTATGAGCTATGAACAGGACAATCCCTGGTGCCTGGAAATCAAGCAGGGTATAGATCGGGTATTGGCCGCGCATGCGGAGCTTACCTATTTCTACATGAACACCAAAAAGAATCTGAGCCAAGGCCCGGAAAAGGCCAAGGAGGCCAAGGCACTCTTTGACCGCCTAAATCCGGATGGCGTTATCACTGTCGATGACAATGCACAATCCATGTTTGTCGTTCCCTATCTGAAGGATAAGGTCGATACCCCGATTTTTTTCTGTGGCGTCAACGGCAATGCAGCCGACTACGGCTATCCCAATCAGCATATTTCAGGCACCCTGGAACGGGGACATATCCGTGAGTCGATCGCCTTTCTCAAACAGCTCCTTCCCGAATTTGACAACCTCTGCTTCATCGCAAAGGCCAGCCCTTCGGGTGATGCGCTGAAGAAACAGGTAGAGGGTGAGAAATCGACCTATATGGTCTCAACTCCACACTTTGAACTGGTGACGACAACCAGGCAATTACGTGAATTTACAGACGCACACGGCCAACAGTGCGGCGCCTTCTACATGGATAGTCTTGAGGGGATTGTAAACGAGCGGAACGAGCCCATGGACAATCGCGAAATACTCGACTTTTTCCGCTCAAACTACAGTGGACCGATAATCGGCGGCAATCGTTACCATGTCGAGGATGGTGCGGTCAGTGCCGTGGTCAAGACTGGGCAGGAACAGGGTGAAATCGCTGCCGACATGCTGCTGCAGGCATTGCAGGGGAAGCCTGTCTCGGAACTGCCGGTAACCCGTAACTATAAAGGCCGCCGCTATATCAATATCAACAGCCTGCAGTCACTCGGCATTAAGCCACGACCCATCGTACTTAGAGGAGCCACACTGGTGACAACAACCGACAGATGATGCCGCCCCTGTAATCTGATGAAAGATGAAATCACCTATCAATCTCTTCAATAGACTGAAAATCAGGTCAAAGATATGGCTCCTGATCACCCTGCTTGTCTCCACCATGGTAATAACGCTTGTTATTCTCCACGGAACCCTCTCGACCACCCGTGAACTTGCCACAGAAGTCGCCTCTGTTCATCTCAACGAGTTGATCGACAATGCAGCCAATACACGCCGCCTGGCGGTCATATCCGCCGACATCAACCGGCTTACCCGTACATACCGTACCGAGAAGGAAAGCCTGAATCAGCAAGTCAATCGCATCATAGAAAATCTAACAACCATTGCGACCGGCATTAAGGATGAGACGGTGCGCAATCAACTCAGCACCTACACAGCCAGTTTTAAGCGGTTTACTGCACATTCATTTGCGGTCAATGCGGTCTTCGAGATTCTGGAACAAGTCATCAGTAGCACACAAGCCGAGCTTCACTCTCTCGAAAACCTGATCAGTAACAGGATGATTGAATCGATCCTGAGCGGCGATGATACCGATTATTACGATCAGTTACTGAGTCTTATAACAGGCTACAGGGAGAGTTTGCTGATCATCGACAAAAAAACCACAGAGCTCTCCACTCACAATTTCGAGACCAAAATTGACAGCGATGACTTGCTGCAGCATCTTGATACCCTCTATCTGAGGCTGCAGACGATATCCGCATCCACACCTGAAGTTGCCATGCATGGCCGCCGACTCACCGCCTACGTCACCCACTACCAAAACCTAATCATGGAGCTGCTGCAAGAAATTTCCTGGCTAACGGAAGAGTGGCGGCAACTTGCGATCAACGAGTCGACCATTCACACCCTGATCGAGCAGACCGAAAGAGAGTCCTCACTGGCTGCTGATGATGTTCGCAGCGATATCAAGGGAATGATCGCAGACACCGGCAACCAGATGAGTTATCTGCTAGCGGGCTTTATGACGATCATCATGGGCGCCATGTTTTATCTGTTGCGACAACACATCGAATCACCACTCAACACCCTGGTTAATAAACTCTCAGCCATGCGTCTAGAACAGTTGAACGAACCGATAAATATCGGGCGCAAGGATGAGTGGCGGATGATTGAGAAAGTACTGAACGATATGAACAGAAAGCTGGTAAGTTCATATACGCAGCTTGAAGAGAGCAGAGCCAGTTTCCAGGCGCTTGTGGACAATGTTCCGGGCACTGTCTACCGCTGTCTGAACGACTCGGACTGGACCATGGAGTATCTCAGCGACGGCTTTTTCGATTTGACCGGATACGATACCGATGCGGTAATCGCCAACAACGAGATCAGTTATGCCGACATCATTCATCCGGATGACCGCGATTATGTCGTAAACACTGTCAACGAGGCAGTGTCCAATGGCTTACCCTTCAGTATCGAATATCGTATCGTCAGAAAGGACAGAGAGATCAGATGGCTCTTCGAGCGTGGCCAGATGATACAGGATCCCGTCTCTCAAACAGCCATGAAACTCAGTGGCGTGATACTGGATGTGACAGAGAAAAAGCAGCTCTCTGATGCATTGGCGGAAAGTGAACGCAGATACAGATTATTACTTGAACACACAACAGAGGGTATTTTCGGCTTCGATAGCAACGGCATTACAACCTTTATCAACAACTCCGCCTCGGAGATGCTTGGATATACCCAGGAAGAGATGATTGGTTTTAACAATCACAAATTGATTCACCACTCTCTGCCGGATGGTACCCAGCTTACCGAAGAGGAGTGCTGCATGCGAAAACCGATCAAGGATGGCATGGAATATCATGTCGAGGATGAAGTGCTTTGGTGTAAGAACGGCGATTCCATACCGATAGAGTACTGGTCCGCACCCATAAAGAGCAGTGACGGAATCATCGGTGCGGTAGTCTCATTCCATGACATCACAGAACGCAAGCGCTCCGAAGAAAACATGCAACATCTGGCCTATCACGATTTACTGACAGGCTTGCCGAATCGCTCAATGTTCGTCATGGAGTTGAAACAGGTAATTGCAAGTTATCGTCGTTATGGTGAGCTTTTTGCGCTACACCTGATGGACCTCGATCATTTCAAAGAGGTCAATGACAGGCTGGGGCACCCCGTGGGAGACAAGTTGTTGCAGCAGGTTGCCAAGCGTTTGGCCGAAACGATACGTGCAACCGATATCCTGGCGCGCCTGGGCGGAGACGAGTTCGCGCTGATTCAGAAAAATGTTGACGATCTAACCGACGCCTCATACCTGGCAGCGAAAATAACCGACTTGTTCAATGATGAGTTCGTTATAGACGACAACACTATCTACATAAGCACCAGCATCGGCATCATCCTTGCCGATGAAAAAAACATCAAACTCGAAGAGATCCTGAGCAATGCCGATGTCGCACTCTACAAGGCAAAGGAGGCAGGGAGAGGGCTTTTCACCTTTTTCGGCGACGAGATGTCGCTGCAGATGTACCACGAAATCAGGCTCTCGCACGACCTCTCCCTGGCGCTGAAACGGGGAGAATTTTTCTTGCAGTATCAACCGCAGTACTATGCCACATCAGGTAAGCTCGCCGGGATCGAAGCGCTTGTAAGGTGGCGTCATCCAAGTCACGGCATCATGCTGCCGACGGATTTTATCCATATTGCTGAAAAGCGCGGCATTATAAAACAGATATCGGACTGGGTGATGGGTGAAGCCTGCCAACAGGCAAAGGCCTGGTCTGATCGGCAAATTGAATTTGGGCGCATCGCCATCAACCTTTGCGCAAAACAGGTCAACGACGGACAGTTTCAGCAGAGTGTCGAGGCGCTTCTGGCAACCAGTGGTATCGCACCCACTCTGCTCGAATTCGAATTCACGGAGACAGTACTCATGGAGGCCACTGAATCAACGCAAAAAAGCCTCCACAATCTCTCCGCTCATGGGATTGATTTTGCGATCGATGATTTCGGCACGGGTTTTTCCTCATTGAGCTACCTGCGCAAGTTCAATGCTGAAAAAATCAAGATAGACCGGGAGTTCATACGCGATGTATGCAACAACCGCAACGATTCGGAGATTGTCAAGGCAGCGATCGCTCTGGGGAAAGCGTTGAAACTCACGGTCGTCGCAGAAGGTGTCGAAACCGAATCACAGGCGGGTTTCTTAAGGCAAAACCAATGCGATATTTTACAAGGATTTCTCCTTAGTCATCCACTATCAGCCGATGAGCTGGAAAAGAAGGTCTTCAAGCTCGAAAATATGGATGAATCGAAGGAGTCGACTTAACAGGGAACAAAATCAGTACCTTGTGGCAGCTGACATATCGCATCTCGAGACAACCAATCCCTGTAGAGTCTAATCCACTCCGCACGCGTTGCCCAGGCAATGGCGGCCATCAAGATTGCCGTCAGACAGAACCTCACCGCTGACGGGATTGGGGCGAAATGCGGCGCACCCCTTCAAACCCAAATCGAATGCCATGCGGTAGATTGACTTGAAGGCCTCATAGGGATATTCAGTCGCAACGTTTATGGTCTTCGAAATGGCACTATCCACATAGGGTTGGAGTGCGGCTTGCATCTGCAGGTGGTCATGCACAGACAATGCCTTGCTGGTGACGAAGCAGTCGGGTAGTGGCTTGTCCGGACACAGGCACGACCACATCCGCCAAGCGTAGTCGACCATGTCGACTTGCCTGTATCGCGCGGATGCCTGCCTGATCCTGCGTCGGTAGTTGAAGGCATATACCGGCTCTATGCCACTGCTGACATTGTTTGCGAGCAGACTGATGGTGCCTGCTGGAGCGATGGCGGTAAGGTGGCTGTTGCGAATTCCGTGGTTTTCTATTCCCTGCTGGATATCTTCGGGCAAGCTGCCTATAAACGTGCTTTGCAGATAGGCTTGGCGCTCAAAATAGGGAAAAACACCCTTCTCCTTCGCCAACACGATGGAACTCCGGTATGCCGTGTGACAGACCCGGGCCATGATCCTTGCTGCCGTTTCCCTCGCCTCCGTGTCGGCGTAGTGCAGTCCGAGCATGATTAGGCTATCCGCCAAACCGGTAATACCCAGGCCGATCCTCCGCGTGCCATGCGCCTCTCTCTGCTGAGCCGGCAACGGAAATCGCGACAGATCGATAACATCATCAAGGAAACGCACCGCTGTTTTTACACAATGCTCCAGCGCAGGGTAGTCGATGGCGGCCGACTTCGTGAACGGCGCTTTCACAAAACGGGTCAGATTCAATGATCCCAGGTTGCAGGCACCGTAGGCGGGCATAGGTATCTCACCGCAGGGGTTTGTCGTGCTGATCCATTCCCGATAGCGGAGATTGTTCATACGGTTGATCTGATCGATGAACAATACGCCCGGTTCGGCATAGTCATAGTTGGCCCGCATGATCCGCTCCCATAACTCACGCGCCTTGACGATACGCAATACGCGACAGGGTTCGGCGTGATGCGGTTCGTTCCAGCAACGGGCTACGACTTTGCCTCCGACCTTGCTGCTGCCGGATAGCGCCTTTTCCGGAAACAGCAGCGGCCACTCCTCATCGCCCTCCACGGCGGCTACGAATCGATCACTGATCTGTACCGATAGATTAAAATGGCGCAGTTCACCCGGCTCCCTCTTGGCATCGACAAAACGTTCGATATCCGGATGATCGCAACGCAGGCTCGCCATCATCGCGCCGCGCCTCGACGCGGTGGACACCAAAGTGTCGCACATCGCATCCCAGATACGCATGAAGGAGACCGGCCCAGAAGCAATTCCACCCACCCTTCTCGCCACGGTACCGTAGGGGCGCAGGCTGGAGAAGTCGTAACCGATCCCGCCGCCCTGTTGCATGGTCAAGGCCCCTTCCCTAAGCGCTGCGAAAATCCCCTCCAGGGAATCCTCGACAGGCCCCATCACAAAGCAGTTGAATAGGGTGACATCACGGGCAACACCAGCCCCCGCGAGGATGCGTCCCCCCGGTAGGAAGATGAAATCCTCGAGAATCTTGAGGAAACGCTCACCCCAGGCTGCCCCGTTTTCCGGTTCGATGCTGGCGACTCCTTGTGCCACCCGCTGCCAGCTCTCTTCGATACACCCATCGACGCTCCCGTCCCGCTCACGGTTACGATACTTGCTTTCCCAGATATATCGGGCGGTTTCCGTTTGAAAAGGCAGGTCAATCATTGCTCTCGACTCGTTTCAGCTCAAACACAGCCTCTCCGTCATCCGCACGAAAATATCAGCCCGAGTCGGATCGGTCGCCATGCCAGGTCCCGCCGGCCCCGTCGCCGCGGGTCAGTGGCACAAAAGCCACCCCGAGTATCGTCTTTTCACTGACCTTGCCTGTGCGGCTTTTCTCCACCAGGAGAAGATTCTGATAGTCAAAGGGACGACCCAGCGGTATCACCAACCGCCCCCCAGGCCGCAACTGTTCAATCAGTGGCGGTGGAATCTCAACAGCGGCGGCAGTAACCATGATAGCGTCGTATGGGGCGTGCTCAGGCCACCCGTTGTAGCCATCGGCACAGCGGCAACTGATATTGCGATAGTCCAGGCTCTCCAGGGTCGTGGCCGCCCGCACAGCGAGGGCTTCGATGATCTCCAGGGTGTAGACCTGCTTCACCACCCTGGAGAGCACTGCTGCCTGATAACCGGATCCGGTACCGATCTCCAACACCGTATCATCCCCATCGACCTCAAGCAGATCGGTCATCAAGGCAACAATATAGGGTTGAGAAATCGTCTGCCCGCAGCCGATCGGCAGGGGGCCGTTGTGATAGGCGAAGCGACGTTCCTCCTCGGGCACGAAGGCCTCCCTGGGTACCAGACGGATCGCGTTCATCACCGATTCGCTGAGGGCAGATCGACCGATCATATGGCGGGTATAGACCACTTCCCGTTCGATATCACTTATCATCCGGCGCTGATCTGACATCGCGTTGTACCTGTGGCTTTGTTCGGTCTGGGCAGTCAATCCTGCGGACTGTCTTGTTGCCAAGCGATTCTAACGAAACCAACTGGCCCGCACCTGTCCGGATTGCTCTGGAAAATTAATATGCAGTTCCCCCCGGTAGGCCTTTTTGAGCGCCTCGCCAACCCCTTTCGGCAGATGGAACTCGGTGAAGGTTATCTCCATATCGCCAGACTCCATGGTATGGGTATCGATGATCCGCTGCAGCGGATGCTGAGTCCGCTGCCGATCGACATGATTGTGAACCAGACGCATGATCTCTTTTCTGTGTTCATTGAAAAAGTCACCACTAAGGATCAGATACCCGGCAGGCACCCTGTCGTGAATACGCTGGCATGCAGGGCAGCGGGTCTCCCTGGCCTCTTCGGGCAGCGTCTCCCGCCATTGCCAGCGCCCAGCAGAGTAGACCGCGCCACAAATCCGGCAAAGGGTGGGATCGGGTAGTTTGTGATCACTTCTGTAGGCATCCATACTCCGCTCCTTGAGTAGTCTGTCCCTTCTCTTGATTGAGGTGGAATTTGTCAGTCGAGACATCATGGCAACCTCCCGGTGAGATGGCGTTAATGTTCTCTTTTTCTTGTTCTACCTTAATTGTAGCTTGTAGCCGGCACAGGGTAATGAGCTGGAATGACGGATGAATTCCTTACAGTATCCATTTCAATCAATTCCGGTTTTCTTCATCTCCCTTTGGATTTTCCCGATTGTATGGGGGGTATCTGGGCTATCAACATTCGGCCCTTAAAGCTGCTAAGATAGCGGGAAACCCAGGGGAGACCTTCACCATGACCACGAAACACGATGGCGCCGCTCGCACCAGTAATCGCAAACTTCTAGCCTGGGTTGATGAAATCGCTCAGTTATGCAATCCAGACCGGATCTATTGGTGCGACGGCTCTCAGGAAGAGTATGACCGCTTGTGTGATGAGATGGTGAAGAACGGTACCTTTACCCGCCTCAATCCGGATAAACGACCCAACAGCTTCCTTGCCCGTTCCCATCCTAGCGATGTGGCCCGTGTTGAAGAGCGTACCTATATCTGTTCTAAAAAGGAGGAAGACGCCGGGCCAACCAATAACTGGATGGATCCTAACAGGATGAAATCCATTCTCAGGGGCCTGTTCAAAGACTGCATGCGGGGAAGGACATTGTATGTGATCCCGTTCAGCATGGGTCCACTCGGCTCGCATATCGCACATATCGGCGTTGAGATCTCGGACTCTGCCTATGTTGCGGTTAACCAACGCATCATGACCCGCATGGGTCAGAAGGTACTAGATGTGTTGGGTGACGATGGTGAATTCGTGCCATGCGTGCACTCTGTTGGTGCACCCTTGTCACCAGGGGAAGAAGACGTACCCTGGCCCTGCGCCGGTAACATCGAGGACAAGTATATTACCCACTTTCCCGAGTCCAGGGAGATCTGGTCCTTCGGCAGCGGTTACGGTGGTAATGCCCTGCTGGGCAAGAAGTGCTTAGCCTTGCGTATCGCTTCGGTGATGGGACGGGATGAGGGCTGGCTTGCTGAACACATGTTGATCATGGGCGTAGAAACCCCAGAGAAGAAGAAAGTCTATGTCGCAGCGGCCTTCCCCAGCGCCTGTGGAAAGACCAATTTTGCAATGCTCAAATCACCAAAAGGCTTCGAGGACTGGAAAGTCACCACCATCGGCGATGATATAGCCTGGATAAAACCCAATCCCGAAGATGGAAAGTTCTATGCCATCAATCCGGAGTATGGCCTGTTCGGTGTTGCCCCCGGAACCAATGAATCCTCCAATGCCAATGCGGTCGCTGCCTTGAAGGAAAACTGTATCTTCACCAACTGCGCCCTTACCGACGATGGTGACATTTGGTGGGAGGGACTGACGGAAGAGCCACCTGAACATATGATCGACTGGCGTGGGGAGGACTGGACGATAGGCTGTGGACGCCCGGCGGCCCACCCAAACGCGCGTTTTACCGCACCCGCCGCCGCTTGCCCCTCGATCGATCCCGAATGGGAAAATCCCGCCGGTGTTCCGATTACCGCCTTTCTATTCGGTGGACGTGTCAGTCACAACTTTCCCCTGGTCTTTCAGAGCTACAACTGGGAACACGGTGTCTACATGGCGGCGACCATGGGCTCTGAAGCGACCGCAGCTGCCATCGGTCAGGCATCCATGCGTCGCGATCCCATGGCGATGCTACCGTTCTGCGGTTACAACATGGCGGATTACCTCAAGCACTGGCTGCGTATCGGGCGTAAAAATGTCGCTACGCCACCCGCCATATTCCGTGTCAACTGGTTTCGCAAGGATGAACACGGTCGTTTCATCTGGCCCGGCTTCAGCGAGAACATGCGCGTGCTGAAGTGGGTAGTGGAACGATGCAGCGGCTGCGGTCACGCTGTCGAGAGCCCCCTGGGCTGGGTTCCCTCTCACGACTCCCTCAACTGGGATGGACTCGATTTCGACAGAGCGAGCTTTTTCAACATCATGAATATCGATCGTGAAATAGCACGCCACGAAACCATAGACCAGGAAGAGTTGTTCACCCGTTTCGGTGATCACCTGCCACGGGAAATGGAACTTGAACGCGAGCTGCAACTGGCACGCCTGTACCATTCCCCAAAATACTGGGATCTGTCTGCGACCTGCGATTGAACAATATCGACATCAGGCGGGCAGAAGACGTCCCTCGATCTACACTCCTGACCCGGTTCTCAGCGCGCCCTTCGGGGCGTTGCCGGTGAGCATCGCCCTGACGACACCATTCCATCCCAACGCCAGATTGCTACGGTTATAGCCTCCTCCACCAAGGGCGATCATACGGCCATTGCAGAATTCATCGGCAAGCTTACTCAAGCGCCCAGCAGCATACTCATGGGCCGCAGGTGTGAACTCCATGTGCGTGATCGGATCACCCTGGATGCTGTCGGCGCCTGCCTGAAGTATGATCAGTTCCGGCTTTCCCTGGCGAATAAACGCCTCTACCACCGGCCAGACACGATGAAAATGGGAGTCATTGGCCAAAGGCGGCAGCGGCAGGTTGAGTTTCTTACCCTTGGCTTCCCCCTTCCCGGTCTCGTCCACGGCACCGGTACCCGGATAGAGAAATCGCCCATCCTCGTGGATATCGGCAAAGATCAGGTCCGGGTCGGATTCAAAGGCATAGAACACGCCATCGCCGTGATGCGCATCGATATCGATATAGGCGACACGCCGTATGCCGAATCTGGCCCTCAGGTTTTCAATCAATACCCCGGCATCGTTGAATACACAAAAGCCGGCCGCAGAATCCCGTCGCGCATGGTGGAGTCCGGCTATGGGTACGAAAACCTTTGGATGGCTGCCGTCGAGAATCCTCTGCATACCGTCCAATACAGAACCGACGACATTGCAAGCCGCTATATAGACACCCGGAAACACCGGCGTGTCTCCGGCATCGAGATAACCGTCGCCGTTTTCAGATTGCACTTTGACCCGATTGACATAACCCTGGGTATGAAACTGGATCAGCGCCTCCTCATCACAGCGTTGTGGAGCGGCAATAGAGACCCGCTTATCCAGACCCTGCCTCAGGGTCTCCCGCCAGAATGCCTCTATCCGGTCCGGGCCGAAGGGATGCCCATCGCCGAAACCGTATCGGCCAAGGGCTTCACCGAAATAGATAGTGACCGGATTTTCACTCATGACATGGATAGGTCCTGGCAACCGGTTTAGTCACTCCGCCTATGCATAATAGTAGTACAGCAGTGCTTCAACAGTTTTTCAGACTCATGGTGCTTCCGTGATCACGAGCAAGACTCAATCCAGTGACATTTGTACCGGGTATCACCCGGATGCTACCCGCTTAACTTCCCTCTCAACTCAAAAAACAACACTACACCCAATACGATCAGCTGCAGCACCATGATGACTGCCAGCCAAAGCGGCATGCTCAAACCGAGAAACTGCCACTGTATGTCACCGCAGAATCCAGTGGGTTGAAATACCAACGGCAGCCATTGATCGAGCTTCAACCATGCGGGGAATTTTGCATTGACATCGCAACTCAAAGAGGGTTGAACGATCCCCAGCTGCATACCGGCGAGTTCCAATGCAAGATAGAGACACCAGCCGGCTGCAAGCGCCCAGCCGGCATAGCCGATCGATCTGGCGACAATTGAGCTGGGAGCGCTGAAACCGATAAGGGCGGAGAAAAAGATGCCCATGACCGCTGCCCGCTGGTAGATACAGAGGACACAGGGATCGAGTTCCAGGCCATATTGAAAATAGAGTGCCGCCCCCTCCAGGAGAAGCGCGCTTGCTGCCAACAATAACCAAGGCAGGCGTTGTTGGGTGAAGGGCTTGGATGCCATATCTCTTTACCAGAATCCTCTCTAATCGCGCCTTGTTTCGCTTTATCGATGCTTGACCAAGTCTATTCGAGAAATGAGCGGCAGGCGAACCCTTGGCCCAAGCCCAGTTCCGGGATAAATCCGCAGTCGACCATGCATGGGTATGATTTCCCCTGTATTGGCTGAGTGGCCGTGTCGACTGCACAGTCTTCACCTACTGCGATGCCGGATGGGTCACCGATCATTTTCAATGCCCTCGACCACCCTCGTTGAATATACTGATTCAGCTTTACTTGCAAGCGGTAACAGCAGCATCCGAGGCCGTGAAAATTGCAGTAACCGGTCAGAATTTCCGCACGATCACACCGCATACGGGTAAGACGAGACGCATCCTGATATTTGAACTGGACAGGGTGAGCGGTGAGATACATCAGCGAAGCCGCCTCAATCCGCCGAAGCAGATGTCGATGCACCAGTAATACGGCAATGACCATCCTATCTGTAAAATGGACTACCTGATCAGCGGCGGCAAAGGCCTTATCCGCCGCATACACTACATCGGCGTTGAAGTGCTGACGACCAGCGCAGAGGATCCCCTGACCGCTGTCACCGCTGTGGTCGAAGGGAGACCGCTGTCACCGACAGCCACGGCGGAACAGGGGCGCATCCGATTACCCATTGTGCCACCATCATGAGTGGTGAATCGAAGTCTAAAAACCGTAATTGGCCATCAGCCTGACGAAATCGCCATCCTCATGCATGTCCGTGTAGATGAGTTCCAGGCCCAACTGGTCGTTGGCTTCGTAGAGGACATAGTAGTCAGTTTCGTTCGCGCCCCGGTCGAAATCCACATGTAGCACGCCTAGGACAAGTGCCTCTATACCCCCGTACTCGACACCGAACGCCGTCGCTTCCTGATCCTCGACACCATCGATGGTATGGTCGTCTGCCGAGGTGAAGAAGGGACCGCCACCGAAACCGTTGGTGACGTTACCCGACACATCGTTGTAGGCAGCAGTGATCGTGAAATCCGCCAGGTTATAACTCCCGGTGATACCCCAGACATCACCGTCCAGCCCGGATTCATCATCGCTATCGTCCGATTGCGAGCCAAACTGCAAGCCGACATTGAAGGTGTCGGTCTCGTACATGCCTTCCAGATAGAACAGATTGGCGAAATCCTTACCCAGATAATACCAACCCTGTACCATCAGCTGATCTATACCCTCGAATAGGGCACCCACCGCGGTCAGGCCATCGTCGCCATTCATCTCCTTGAAGCGTTCGGGTATATCGGCATCCACACCCGCCCATTTATCGAGATGGGTCAGGTAGAGCGTGGTAGCGGGAATATCGTTGTTGGTCAGCAACAGCCCTTGAAAGGTATTCGGCACCATGCGGATATCGCCTGTGTCGGCATGGGGCGTATCCAGCTCAAAACGCCCGATACGCAACTGGTTATTACCCAGCTCACCCTGCAGATAGGCCTCCCCGAGGATGGAGTAGCTGCCGTTTTCCGAAGAGAAGAAGTCGCCGTTTTCATCATCAAACAACTCCCCGGTGGTGTAGAAGGTCGCCCCGGCGCTCAGCCCTTTCCAGCTCGGGCTGATATATCCCAGCTTACCGCCGATGGCCGAACCGTCCGATTCCTCGCCTGCATCGTCTTCGGCGTGGATAAAGCCCACTCGGAGATTACCGAAAACCCCTTGCTCCCCCTCAGCTGCCACCACACCGCCAAACCCCCACAACGAACCTAACAGCAACAGGGTAAAGCTGAACCTTACCGGCATAGTCGTCACACCGACTTCAGTCAGTCCTCTTTCTTGCATAACCATGGATCCCCAAGATCAAAGATTAAAACACAGGCTGGCTAGCGCTTGCTGGCGGGCCGACGAACATCATACAACAGCGGATGAACATCTGGCTCGATCGGCATGCACCCGGTAGCCGGTCGCCACCTATACGGTTAAGGCCGGACGCAGACTCAACCGATGCGCGGTACTCCTGGTGCGGCTCAATTGATCAGCCGGATCAGCCAAGCAATTCAGGCCTTATCATCCAATTGAGCCGCCAATTCATGTCCTTCTCCCGCTCCAGGCAGATGATGCTGCCTGGATGGTAGCTAACGATTGGCTTCTCCTCATCCCCGATGAGCAAATGGGAAACCAACCTCGCCATGAATGGCAGGTGACCGACAACCAGCATCACCTCACCCCTCTCTTCCTGAAACAGCGCAAAGGCCTTGGGATCGTCATTTGGATTAATCCTACCGTTCGCTTCCGGCACTCTTCCTGGCGCAATCACAGGGGACAATCGTTCAGCAGTTTGCAAGGCACGCAGCTTTCCACTGTGAATCACCCTGTCTGCACTTATCCCAGCCTGCCCAAGAAAGGCAACAAGCCGATCGACATCCCTCCTGCCCTGGTCGGTCAGCGGACGGTCGGGGTCGACATCTTTGCTGCAGGCCTCCCCATGCTGTACGAGATAGAGTTTCATGTCTCCCCCTGACTCATAAGCCACGTGTTATACAATCAGTTTCCGCCCATCCGATATCCCGTTAACAACTGCTTATCTTGAAAATAAACAACATTCGGTTACTAACGGCATTTACTCAGGACAGGGGCTCCGCGATAAATTTCTCAAGTGGTCCATCGCTCAATCGAACATAGCCCGGCCAAGCAGTCACTCCGGCACCGCTTGGTCAATCATCCAAAACCAACTAGCTCAACAACGCCACGCTCTTGACCTGGGCGTAGAGTTGCATCCCCTCCTGAATCCCCATGCCCATGGCGGAGCGGCGGGTGATACGCGAGAGCAGGGTCTGGCCATCCTCCAGCGCCAGGCGCACCAGCACCTGTGTCGGGCTGATGTCTCGGGTACCGATCACCCGCGCCGGGATAATGTTGAGGATACTGGTATCGGTATGGACGCGGATCGAAAGGCTGACATCCCTGGCCTGAATCTGCACCCTGGCCCGGCGGCCCACGGGGAGATCCTCCCGGGGTACCGCTACCCTGTTGCCCTGGAGAGAGATCCAGGTCAAATGGTAGCTGTGGTCGTGGGAACTGACGATACCCTCCAGGAGCGCGGATGCGTCGTCGTAGGTCGAGAGGGGCAGATCGAGCCGGGTCAGCAACTGTGCGGCATCGCCCTGGGCGGTGACGCGTCCTCCATCCAGCACCACCATGTGATCGGCCAGTCTCGCCACCTCGTTTGGATCGTGGGAGACATACAGGGAGGGAATCGCAAACTCGTCGTGGAGCCGCTCCAGATATGGCATGATGGCCTGCTTGGCGGCATGGTCGAGGGCCGAAAGGGGTTCGTCCATCAGCAGCAGGCGGGGGCTGGTAAGCAGGGCGCGGGCAATGGCAACCCGCTGGCGCTCACCACCGGAGAGCCGAGGAGTCGCCCGTGTAAGCAGGCTAGATATACCGAGCAGTTCCACCACATCGTGAAAGGGTATCTGGCGCTGCGTTTGCGGTACCCGGCGTAAACCGTACTCGAGGTTTTTTCGTACCGAAAGATGGGGGAAGAGACTCGCCTCCTGAAAGACATAACCGATAGGACGGCGATGAATCGGCAGGAAACTGCCCTCGTCCTGCCACACGTCACCATTGATCCGCACCAGCCCCTGTCGGACACGCTCCAGGCCAGCCACTGCCCGCAACACGCTGGTCTTTCCCGATCCCGAGCGCCCGAAGAGGGCGATGACACCCTGCCCCGGGGCATCGAAGGCCACGTCCATCTCGAAATCACCAAACCCGTGCCTGAGACGGACCTCGATACTGCTCACAGTTGATGACTCCGGCTTATCCGACCGTTGACCAGGTAGAGGGTCATCAACACCAGGAAGGAGAAGGCGAGCATACCGGCGGCCAGCAGGTGGGCCTGGCTGTACTCCAGGGTCTCGACATAATCGTAGATCGCCACCGACAGCACCCGGGTTTCGCCGGGGATATTGCCGCCGATCATCAGCACCACGCCGAATTCACCCACGGTATGGGCAAAGGAGAGGACGGCCGCGGTGAGAAAACCGGGACGTGCCAGGGGTATCACAACGGTCATGAAACGATCCCATGGGGATGCACGCAGGGTGGCGGCCACCTCGGCCGGTCGCGGTCCGAGGGACTCGAAGGCGTTTTGCAGTGGCTGCACCACGAAGGGAAGCGAGTAGAGCACGGAGGCGAACACCAGTCCCTCGAAGGTAAAAGGCAGGGTACCGATCCCCAAGGCCTGAGTCAGCCGCCCCACCGGGCCATCGGGGGCAAGCATGATCAACAGGTAGAATCCGAGCACGGTGGGCGGCAATACCAGCGGTAGTGCCACCACGGCTGACAGCGCCTGCTTGTACCAGGCATGGGTGCGCGCCAGCCACCACGCAATGGGGGTGCCGATGATGAGCAGCAGCAGGGTTGTGGTTCCGGCCAGTTTGAGGGTTAGCCAGACGGGTTGCCAGTCGAATGTCATGCTCTACTCCACTCCGTAACCATAGCGTTCGATAACCTTGCGCGCGGTGTCGCTCCTGATGAACTCCAGATAGGCAATGGCCGCCGGATTCGCCGCTCCCTTTTTCAGCAACACCGCGGCCTGATCGATTGGGGCGTAATAGTCTGCCGGAACCTCCCAGAGTGTACCGGCTTCGCCCTCCCACTCCTTGATCTGGGCCAAGGCGACAAAACCCGCCTCCGCATTGCCGGTGGCAACGAACTGGAAGGTCTGGGCAATGGATTCGCCCCGCACAAGCTTGGGTGTGAGCCCATCCAACAGGCCCAGACGATTCATCACCTGATCCGCCGCCAGGCCATAGGGGGCCGTCTTTGGATTGGCCAGGGCAAGGTGATTGAACGCCCCATCGCTGAGATACCGCTCTGCATCATTGAACAGCCCCGGCTTGAGACTCCACAATACCAACCGCCCCTTGGCATAGACAAAACGGCTGCCGGGGACCGCCAACCCCTCTTCCTCCGCCTTGATCGGTCTCAGGGTATCGGCCGCCAGGAGGATCTCGAAGGGGGCACCGTGCTCGATCTGCGAATAGAGCTTGCCGGTGGAACCATAACTGATCCTGGTTGTGTAACCGGTGGCCTGCTCAAACAGCGGAGCGAGTTCGCGGCTGGCATCGATGAAATTTGCCGCGACAGCGATCATCACCTCCTCGGCCTTCACAGGGGTAAGGATCCACTGCACGCCCAGCAGAAAATGAAGGATGATCGCAACGGTTCTATTCATAAGCTCCTATCTTTACCACGGATGGCATCATGCAGTTAAGCGGCACAGCTTCAGAGGCACGCTCTGAAAAACAGATGAAGCATTCGAAATACCAGGCCAATATTTTAATTATATCAATATGTTGCATGCAATTTTTAATACAAGGTATTGTGCGGTTTCCATCGTCTGAGTACCACCCGAGCGATCTCTCCGGGGACGTTGCCATCGGAACGCCCGGCTTGCCCGACCACACTGAGTGGGCCGTTCTTTGTGCTTAACACTTTCCACGACCCCTTGCCTCCACACTCACCGACAGCCGGGTGGTGGGCACCCTGACACCTATCGGGTGTCCGCATGCTGACAGCCATCCCGCAACTGTCATCTGCGGAGGGGACTGAATTGAACTGATCGGCGGGCGTTTAACGCCCTGCGCAATCGAATGAGCCTGATCCGTATAGACCTGTACCATCGCGATGATCAGATATTTTTATCCGCCACATTGATCTGATTTATAGAGTGCCGGATATGAATTTATTGTCCATACTTAGGTATAGAGAGCGGCTAAAAACACTACTTTGACTTTGTCGGCGTAATTAGAACGGAATAACCGGGAGCGTAAGAAAAGATCTGTACCACCTACCAGGAGCAGACTGTGGAGAACCGATACTATCCACGCATTCGAATTTCCCTGGAAGTTGACCTGATCCGAAGAGGTCAGTACATCGGAAGCGCGGTGACAAAAGATTTGAGCCTCGGCGGCATTACGCTTCTGCACGAGAAATCCACCCTCAAACCCAACGAGATTGTTTTGTTACACGTCTGGATACAGGGAGAGTTGCAGATCCTTCGCGGCTTTGTCATCTACACGTCAGAAAACCACAGCGGCATCATGCTGATAGGCATGTGCAGAGAGGCCACACGGGCCTATTTCAACTTTTTGAGGGGCATGCATATTCCGCTCAGAATGGCACTGGAAAGCAGTAGAGCCGTATAGCCGATTTGGTCCACCCATCAATCAACCAATTTTTTCAGAAAGCAGACAATGCGTTCCGTCTCTTCGAAACCGAGATGGGTGTGCAGTGCGATACTCTGGCGATTATCGATTGTCGTGTCGCTGGCAAGTTCGTCATAGCCTAGCTCCAAAGCCCACCTCTCAGCTCTCTGCATCAAATGTTTGCCATATCCCCGGCCCCGGTGTTCGGGTGCCACATACCAGGCCTCGACATATGGCACCCTCGGTTGGCGGCTGCCCTCGGCGAAATCCCTGACGTTGAGTTCAATGAAACCGATTGGATCATCTCTTACCACTGCGACATAGATCTGTTCGATGTCGATTGACTCGCCGTTGAAGTACGCGGTGATTTCAGCCATATGGCCATCTTCTGTTTTCGGCCAGAGAGCGGTCCGCATTTTTGCCCAGCAGGTCTGATCACTGTGTATTATTTCTCTGATTATCATAACGACGGCATGTGTTGTTGAAAACCAGATATCCGAGTGTGATGCAGGTGTTTCCCGGTCCCACAAACACCCTGTGAGTCACCCTTAAAGTCAGGATTCCCTGTAGACACGCAGTTCGAATCTTGCGGCAGTTGCTGCTGAGGGACTATTGGCCTTTCAGACTCGTTCCGGCCAATGATCCGACAAGGTGAGCCATCAGTGCAATTATAATTCGATGCTGTGATAGCTGAATCGATTGCGCCGCCTAAGTGAATGGCTCTGTCGCCTGTCAATCAAACTTGCTGACAATCAACGAGGCATTGACCCCACCAAAGCCAAATCCATTGCACAGGGCATGGCGTAACGGTTGCATACGGGCCTCGTGAGGCACCAGGTCGAGGTCGCTCATGGACTCGTCCTGGTTATCCAGATTGAGGGTGGGCGGCAGGGTATCGTTCATCACCGCGAGGGTGGTGAAGATGCTTTCGACACCCCCTGCGGCACCGAGGAGGTGGCCGATTGCCGATTTTGTGGATGAAACCGGCAGCTTGCCGAGCTCATCGCCGAATACGTTGCGCAGGGAGGCGATCTCCGCACGGTCGCCCACGGGTGTCGAGGTGGCATGGGCGTTGACATAGCCGAGGTCTCCCGGCTCCAGACCTGCCATGGCCAGCGCACTGCGAATCGACGCGGCGGCACCTGAACCGTCTTCCGGACCGGCGGTGATGTGGTGGGCATCGGCGCTGGTGCCGTAACCGCTTAACACCGCCAGCGGTGTGGCGCCGCGGGCCTTGGCGTGGTCCAGGGTCTCGATCACCATCAGGCCTGCACCCTCCCCCATGACGAAGCCGTCGCGATCACGATCGAAGGGACGGGAGGCACGCTCCGGCTCGTCATCACGGGTCGACAGGGCCTTGAGGGCGTTGAAGCCGGCCAGGGCCAGCGGGTCGACACAGGATTCCGCACCACCCACCAGTGCCACCTCCGCCTCACCGCTGCGGATCAGACGCATACCATCGCCGATGGCCTGCACCCCGGCAGCACAGGCGGTCACCGGGCAGCCCAGGGGGCCCTTGAACCCGTAATGGATGGAAACATTGCCTGATGCCAGATTGGCAAGAAAGGCAGGCACCACGAAGGGTGAGATGCGCTTGGGACCGCGATTGTCCAGGGTCTTCTGCGCCTGGGTGATAGTGGGAAAGCCGCCGATGCCGGTGGCCACGATGGTCGCCGTGGCGCGTTGCTCCGCTTCATTCGACGGTGCCCAGCCCGCCTGCGCCAGGGCCTCCTTGGCCGCAGCCAGGGCGTAGAGGGTGAAGAGGTCGATCTTCTTGCGCTCCTTGGGCGGTATCACGCTGTCCGGATCGAATCCCGCCTCCGGGTCATCCTCCATACCGGGCACCAGCCCGGCGATGCGGATGGGGAAACCCTCCACATCGAAACGATCGATACGGCGCACCCCTGAACGTCCCTCCGTGAGGCGCTGCCAGACTGGCTTGACTCCACATCCCAGTGGACTGATGATTCCCATACCTGTGATGACAATGGGCGGGTTCATAGTCTCTCCTGCTGATTGCTATTGAGACACTAGCCCGTACCAATATATGATCAAGATAATATTCACGGCCGGTATCCGTGGGAGCAACCAAATGCCATACTCCAAAACACACAAATCCGAGTCCAAGGACCGTATCCTGAAATCGGCAACGGAACTCTTTTTCCGTTACGGTTTCGACAAGGTATCGATCACCCAGATCATGAAGCTGGCACGGATGACCCACGGCGCCTTCTATGCCCATTTCGAGTCGAAGGAGGCCCTCTTCAGCGCCTCCTTTCTCGAAACCTTGAAACGCAGCAGGGCGGCACGCCTGACCAAGAGTCCCTTCTCCATAAAGCATCTGTTTTCGCTGGTCACCGACCACCTCAATCTGCGCGATCCGAAAAGGGTCGACGAACCCGGCCCCGAGTCGATCCTATTCAACGAGATCGGCAGTGATAATTTCGAGATCAAGAAGCTGTATGAGAAATCCTACTCCAGCCTGAAAGAGAACCTGGAGACACGCATCAACGCCCTCTGCCGGCTCAACAAGCTGCCCTTCCCGGCGGATAGCGAAACCGTGGCCGAAAAATCCCGGGCAATCCTTGCCTCCCTGGTCGGTGCGGTGGCCATCGCCAAGAGCCTGCCCCACGAAGAGGAGCAGCGCAACATCCTGTTGACCGCGCAGAAGCAGATCTTCTCCATTCTCGGCGTCAGCGAACATGAGCTGAACGACATGTCCGATCAGGTCCAATAGGGCTTAACCGGCTCTGCGACGGCACTATTCCGAGCCTGACAAAGGCAGTCTCAGGCTTACCTCCAACCCGCCCTGGGGATGGTTCCGCGCAAAGGCCTCGCCACCATGGATCAACATCGCCCGGCGGGCGATGGCAAGCCCCAGCCCGAAGCCACCACTGCCCCGTTCCCGCGCCTCGGCGGTACGGGTAAAGGGATCGAACATCGGCTCCAGCTGCGACGCCTCCACACCGGGACCCGCGTCCCTGACCCGGACCAGGCAATCGCCCTGATCCCTGATCAGTGACACCTGGACTTCGCTGCCTGCGGGGGTATGGCGGATGGCGTTTCTCACCACGTTCTCCACCGCGGCACGCAACAGTACCGCGTCACCCGCCAGTGACACCGCCTGGCTGCTGAAAGCCACCCCTTTCTGTTGTGCCTGGGCCTCGAACTCGGCATCGGTCACCACCTGCGCCACCAATTCGTTAAATTGCAGTTTTTGCCTCTCCAGACCGGCCTGACCCGATTCAAGACGGGCCAGGGAGAGAAGCTCGGTGACCAGGCGTTCCAACTCATCTGCCTCCTGTTCGATACGGCCCAGGGCCTTCTTGCGATCCTCTTCCCGCTCTGCCAACTCCAGGGCGACACGCAACCGGGCCAGGGGAGAACGCAGCTCGTGGGATACATCCCGCACCAGCTGGCGCTGACTCTGCAACAAGTCATTGAGCCGCTCGGCCATCAGGTTGAAGTCGGCTCCCAGGGCACTGATCTCGTCCCTTCCCGCGAGCTCGACCCGTCCGCTCAGATCCCCTTCGGCCATGCGCTGGGCAGCCAGCCTTAATGGACGCACCTGTCGGGTCAGCATCCTAGCCAACAGCAGGCTGACCAGGGTGAAGACCAGGATCGCCAGCAGACCGCGCGCCCAGATCGGCATACCGTGAAGCCTGCCCAGATCGATAATGGTGAGGAGAAAGCGTTTCGGTGCCACATCGGGCAGTGCGATAGCGAGCATCAGGTGTCCCGGCCGAACGCGCTCCACCCCCGGGCTGATTGCCCGCGGCAGCAGTTGCCTGAGATGGGGCGGCAAGCGTCGACGCATCAGAGACTCGCCCTTCCCGTTGACCAGTACCAGACGGTGCCTCTCGGGTTGGCGGTGGAGCCAACGATGCAGCGCTTTGTCACCCCCGTCACGCCACAATACTGCCGCCGTCTCCGCCTGGGCCTGCATCACCGCCTGTACCTGCTCCACCACCTCGCCACCATAGTGACGCTGGATCAGAAAGAGTGAGAGGGCCAGCAGCAGGCTCGCCAGCCAGAAGGAGAGAAAGATGCGCAGAAACAGACTCATCAGCTCAGGAGATATTGATAACCGGCACCACGCACCGTCTTGATGCGAGGGGAGCCGTCTGGCAGGGGACCGAGTTTCTTACGAATCTGCGCCATATGGGTCTCGATACGGCGATCGTAGGCCTGCAAGGCACGCCCCAGGCCCTGTTTCGCCAGAACCTCCTTGGAGACCAGTTCACCCGCATGTTCCAGTAGCAGCACCAGGAGATTGAACTCCGCCCCAGTGAGCGCCACATCCCGCTCACCCACAGTGACCTTGCGCTTCTGCCTGTCGTAGCCGAGATCGCCGACCCGATGAGGACTCAACCCGTTCGGCTCATTCTGCCTGCGGCGAAACAGATTGCGCAGCCTGGCAACCAGCACCCGGGGGCTGCAGGGCTTGGCAACATAGTCGTCGGCACCCAGTTCGAGCCCGAGAACGGTATCGGTATCGTCGCCGCGGGCGGTAAGCATCAGCACCGGTGCGCTGCAATCCGCCTGGATCTGTTTCAGCACATCGAAGCCGTTCATCCCCGGCAACATGACATCGAGCACGATCGCGTCCCACCTGTCTACAACGGAGCGACTGACTCCATCCGGACCGGTATGGACGCTCTCAACGGCGAAGCCCTCGCCGACCAGGTATTCGCTCAACAGTTCGCATAGCGTCTCGTCGTCATCGATCAATAAAATCTTTTTCATCGTCATACTATTCTGGCCTTTTTTAAGCCCTGCTCCCACAACTTGATGGGCCAGCTTTGCACTTCTTTGCACTCACTTGCATAAGTTACCACCCGGCTGACGTTTCAGCTCATATGATTTCAACACAGTTTTTCAATGGAGCCGAAGCATGAACCTCAATAGACTCAAACCCGTCCTGTTCAAACTCCATCGTTGGGTCGGTATCGTCCTGGCACCGCTGTTTCTGCTGATCGTCCTCTCCGGCGCGGTGTTAGCGTTCAAACCAATCCTGGAACAAACCACTCCGACCGGGGTTGATAGCGTTTCAGCTGCCAGGGTCATCAAGCTGCTGCAACGGATCGATCCCATGGGCGAGAATGTTGCTGCCGTATCTCATGAAGGCACCTGGGCAGGATCCTTCAGCGGTGTCATAAACCTCATCGGTGCATCGGCAATGAGTCTTCTAATCCTCAGCGGGTCGCTCTCTTGGTTGAGAGGTCGGCGAAGCATGAGAGCACGTAGGGTGTTGGCTGCGGTATGAAGTGGAAACCTTGCTCTTCTTTACGAAACCTGACCACTCCCGACCCAACTTTGAAGTTGGAAAATGTAAATTTTTAACAGCTGCAATGGAGCAGCATTGAACAACAACGGAGATTTACCATGAAACCGACAAGTCGAAAAATAGCAATCATCACCCTCTCCACCCTGCTGATCAGCAGCGCAGGTGCAACCCTCGCCTTTGGTGGCTACAAAGGCAGCGGGGGTTGCGACCGGGGTGGCAAGCATGGCCCCATGGCTGCATTGACACAGATCGAAGACCTGACTGCCGGTCAGAAGGAGGAGCTTAAAAACATTCGCAATGAGACCAGGGATGCGATGCGGGATCTTCGCGATGCCATGCAGGACAACCGCGCGGATCTGCGTGACGCCATGGTGGATAATGCCAATATCGATTCAATCCGCGTCCTGGCTGAAAGACAGGGCGAGCAAGTCGCGCGCATGATTGTGCTGCGGGCGGAGGTGCGCAACAAAATAGATGAGGTACTTACCGAGGAGCAGCGTCAACAGCTGCAGGATCTGCGCTGGTCAGGCAATGTGTTCGGCCCCGGTCGCAAGGGATTCTGAGTCCAGACCTAGGCATACCCATCACCCGGCCGGGTATGCCTGCTCCAGCTGGCGGTAGACTTCATCACCGAAATCGGCGCTGTCGGCATCGAGTGCGGCAAGAATCTCCGCCAGATACTCGTTATCTTCGCGCCCGTTCCAAAGCTTGAGATAACTCCCATCCTTGTAGCCGTGATCCTGGCGGAAGAAGTTGAGCACGTTCTTGCCCACATAGGTCTTGAAGAGCTCATCGAAATCGAGATCAGCCGCCCGCATCACCGCCGCGAAATGGCTGATGTCGGCGCACTGGGTCTGGATACTCGCCATTGCCAGCTGTTCGATGGAGGTCCTGAAATCGACCGCTTCGGAGGGTTCGGCCAAACCCTTCATCGCCAACTCAGCTGCCTCCTCGAGGCTAGCGTTGTGGAGGATCAGGTCACTGAGGGCAAAGTGCCAGATATCGACGATCTCCAGGTGAACCTGTTGCATGTCTGGCTTCTGGTGTTTCCACCATTTCCAACCGTAGTGGTCGAGCATCTCGGCACACTCGGTCCAGATCGCCCGGTACCAGGGATAGCCCGCATCACGCCAATCCTCGTTGACCTTGCGGTTCATGGCATCCTGCAGTTCGAGCATGGTTAGGATTTGTTGCTTCATATTCCGCTTCTTGTTGTTTAACTCTTGGTCGAGCAGGTCGACTACCGTTGCCACAAAGTCTGGGCAGCGGATCTTGAACAGGTCCTGCTCCTTTGCCTGCCGATACTCCGCTTCGATACTCAGATCCTTCTCCAGCAGATCCCTGCAACGGTTGCTGCCGTGGCGTTCGATGAAGCGCTCCTGCAGACGCCGGGTCGCCAGGTAGGTCGCCTCCTTGGCCTCGACCTGCTGTCGCGCAGAGGGACCCAGCTCCAGGCCCAGCACCAATGCGCCACCGGTGAGGGTACCACAAACATCCCCCATGCGGCCGACTCCTCCGCCGAGACCGGCAGCGATGCGCATCGCCAGGGTATCGTCGATTGCATATCGTCGGGCAAAGGCGGTCAATACCGCCTGGGAGCAGTTACAGCCATCACAGAAGCGCTCTACGGCGGCCTGGGCGCTTGTCTGGCAAGCACCCCCCTGATCGGATGCAGTCTCAATATCGGACATGGTTTCACTCTCGTCTAGGGTGGGGTTAAGCTGAACCAGAACTCACCCCAGGTCAAGTCGCGATCAGTCAGGCAGCAGCAGGGTGCTGCCCCGGGTCTTGCGCGACTCGAGGGCCTGATGGGCCAGCGCCGCATCCTTGAGGGAAAACTCCTGGCCTATCTCCAGCTTGATATCTCCCTTCAGAACCGAGCTGAAGAGCGCCGTTGAGCTCTGCACCAGATCTTCCCTGCTCCGGGTGTAGTCGAAGAGCGTTGGCCGGGTCAGATAGAGGGAGCCCTTGGCACTCAGTCGGGTGATATCGAAGGCGGGGACCTTGCCCGAAGACTGGCCGAACGAGACCAAGGTGCCGCGGGGAGCGAGTACGGAAAGGGACGCCTCGAAGGTAGCCTGTCCCACCGAATCATAGACAACGGGTACACCGTTATGCTTGGTTATCTCGTAAACCCGTTCGACGATATCCTCGTCTCCATAGTTGATGGTGTGGTGGCAGCCGAGGTTACGTACCACCGCCGCCTTCTCCTCGCTGCCGACAGTGGCGATGACTTCGGCGCCGAGGGCCACCGCCCACTGGCAGAGCAACTGGCCCACTCCTCCCGCCGCGGCGTGGATGAGAATCGTCTCCCCAGCAGTTACCGGATAGGTGCGGCGGATCAGGTATTCCGCGGTCATGCCTTTGAGCATAATCGCTGCCGCATGGCGTTCACTGATCCCGTCTGGAAGCCTGATGAGCCGCTCCGCCGGAAAGTTACGCGCTTCGGCATAGGCGCCCAAGGGACCGCCGGCATAGGCAACCCGATCACCTGCTGAAAAATCGGCAACCCCCTCACCGACGGCTTCCACGACACCGGCAGCTTCCAGGCCGGGCGTGAAAGGCAGATCACCGGCGGGATAGAGGCCTGTGCGGTGATAGACATCGATGAAGTTGAGGCCGACAGCACTGTGGCGGATGCGCACCTCGCCGGGTGCTGGTTGATGTATTGGCACCTGCCGCCATCGCAGAACCTCGCTACCGCCATATTCGTCTACCATCAATGCATGGTTCATTGATAACTCCTTGTGACTCGCCTAGCTCTTTCAGTTTATAACACGCATTGCACAGGGTATCAGTCACACCATTCTAAACGATATATTCACTGACACTGTGGACATTCATAGCAGTGCCAATCGTAAGCATACCCAGGGTCGGGTACTGTTGGAGCTTGATATTGAAATAATTAAAACACATATACCGGCAAGGTCTGGATAAGCAAAAGTAACCCGAACTACTGGGAGGCCAATCTAAGCCATGAAAGAAAGTGGTTTGTCTCGGCCAACGACCTGGAAGATAACTTTTCCTATGGAAGCTTCGATCACAGGGTTGTGTTCCGCCACTGCGGAGGCATGCTTCCCATACAGGGCTACATGAACAAGATTGTCCTCGATGATCCCAAACTGCAGACAGGCGAAGACAACAGAGACTACTACAGCATGGTCTTCGGTGCCCTGAAACTTGCGATGAGAGAAGGTGGGTTTGCTAGTCCCATGGTAAAACGTGGTTGCAATAAAGGCTGTGATTGTTTGCACAACTACAAACAGAGAGCGGCAAATCTCGACGGAATGTTCAGTATCTAATACCCAACAACCGAGCCATCGGAAACAATTATCCGGGAAAGAAATCGCCAGTTCGTGCCGGCATTCAACCCACTCCCCGCTCATCTCTCAACCGGCAATCCCTCCAACCTCCACTCCGGAAGTCCTCCATCCAGGCGGTGCGCGATGATACCGTTTTCCCGCAGCTTTGCCACCGCATCGAAGGCCAATACGCAGTGGGGGCCGCGGCAGTAGGCTACGATCTCACGTTGCGGATCCAGGCTGTCGAGGTGTGTCTCCAGCTCATTGATCGGGATGTTGATGGCGCCGGGCAGATGTCCCGATTCATACTCCTCCCTGGGACGGACATCGAGGACAGTCACCAGGCCCTGTTTCGCGCGCTCGAGCAGTTCACTGGCCGGAACGGGTTCCAAACCATCCTTGACCTTCAGATAGTCATCCACCAGACGGTCGACTTCGGCCAGGCGACGTTCAGCCACCTCTCGCAGCGAAGCGAGCAGGGATGAGACATCCATCCCGCTCAGTCGATAAAATACCTTGTGCCCCTCCTTGCGGTTTGCCACCAATCCCGCCTGACGTAGCTGCTGCAGGTGTTGCGAGGTATTCGCCACCGTCAATCCCGATATCTGGGCCAAGGCATCCACACTGCGTTCCCCCTGGGCGAGAAATTCCAACAATTCCAAGCGGTAGCCGTTGCTCATCGCTTTTGCAATCCGGGCAAACTCATTGAAGAGATCGTGTTTGAAATGCGTGCTTGACATATTGGCACCAATGAACTTCAATAATTCAATAGATCTATTGAATAATGGATAATTAATAGGATTATAGCAGATGCGATAGTGGAGGACAGGTGATGACGAACTGGAACGACTGGTTACTCGGCAATGAACTCCCGATCCGTCTGAGCTTCTTTTTTGGCATATTCGTCCTCATAGCCCTGTGGGAGATCCATTCACCCCGTCGTCAGCTTACTGTCTCCAAGGGGGTACGCTGGATAAACAACCTTGGCCTGGTGATGCTCAATACGGCGGTTCTGCGCCTGCTCTTCCCCGCGGCTGCAGTGGGGGCGGCAGCCATTGCCCAGGAGCAGGGTTGGGGGGCGCTCAACAACTTCGCACTCCCACTTCCGCTAGCGACATTCATCGCTGTGGTGGCGATGGATTTAGTCATCTACCTGCAGCATGTGATGGTTCACGCCATTCCCCTGCTCTGGCGCCTGCACCGGGTCCACCATGCCGACCTCGATTACGACGTCACCACCGGCGCCCGTTTCCACACCGTCGAGATCATCCTCTCCATGCTGATCAAGATGGCCACCATCACCCTGCTGGGGCCCCCGGTGGTGGCTGTGGTAATTTTCGAGGTCCTGCTGAATGCCACCGCGATGTTCAATCATGGCAATATCTCTATCCCGGAAAAGCTCGACCGGGTGTTGCGCATCTTCGTCGTCACCCCCGACATGCACCGTGTTCACCATTCCGTTCACGCCCCCCTGGCCAACTCCAACTTCGGTTTCAACCTACCCTGGTGGGATCGCCTTTTCGGCACCTATGTGGCACAACCCCCAGAAGGTCACGTGGCTATGGAGATCGGCCTCAATGAGTTCCGCGATCCGCAACAGGTGGACCGGCTCCCTGGCATGCTGATGCTTCCCTTCGCAAGCCAGCTGGGCGAATACACCATCAACCGGCGCTGGTGATCGGATGGCGATATCAATCATATTGAATGACCCTTCCAATGGCAGTGAGCGCAGTTACAACGGTCTGTGTCTGGCCAAGGCCCTCGGTGGCAAACAGGCCGAGATCACGCCGTTTCTCATGACCGATGCCTTGGTCTGTACCAATCGCGGACAGAAGACGTCTGCGGTTGTTTACAATCGGGTGTTGATACCCAACTCGGTGATTCGTAAATGCGAGGTGTTGCCATGCGCTACCTGTATGTATACCCGCGGCATAAACACTGAAGCGCTGACCTCAGGCGTCCGCCGCCGTATGAAGGGTCTTGCCGAAAGCACGCTGACGGCAGACCGTGTGCTTCTCCTCTGACGAGTCAACGAGAATAACCGTGATCGGAGCTAGCGTGAATAAGACCCACCCCCTGTGCTACCGGGCACGACCGAATCAGGCGACGCAACAGTCTGTCCTGCCAGGGCGTTATCGCGGTTGGGTCATGGCGCTTTCCATGGCAGCCTTTACCCTTGCCTTTCTCGGCTGGTTCAACGAATCCTGGCTCTATCTCTACGAGAATCCCATCTGGCTCAACCGCTATACCGAATATGCCATTATTCTCGCCTTCGGTATCTGGCGCATTCGTGCCGAAGAGGATCCATACACCCGCAAGCGCCTGATCATCCTGGTGACCGTGGTCACCCTGTTCTGGTGGTTCATACCCTGGCTCACCCCGGTATTCGAACCCTATGCGGGGTATGTCTGGAGTCGACCACTGTTTCCCGCGCCGCACACACCTGGAACCGTCACCTTCTTCCTCGTCCTGCTGCTGGTGCTGCTATTCGGTCGCAGGATTATCTGTGGTTTCGGCTGCCCCTGTGTCGGTATACGCGAGACCGCTGGTTTCCCTTTCCGCCGTTTCACCTTGCGCAGCGACTGGGCCTGGCGTCTGCGTCATACCAAGTGGCTCTTCTTTACTTGGTACGTGGTGGTAATGGTGGCCACCCAGTTTCCACCAAATACCTGGACCACCACCCTGGTCGGTCTGTTTGCCCTGGTGGTGGGGCTCACCTACTTCGGTTCGTTTTTCATCATTCCCATTACCGGCAACCGCTTCTACTGCCGTTACCTCTGCCCCTACGGCTCCACATTCGGCCTGCTCAATCATGCCGGTTTCTACGGAATAAAAATGGATATCCAGCAATGCATCGATTGTCGACGCTGCGAACAGGTTTGCGACATGGGCATCCCGGTGTGGAAACAAGGTAGGGAGAACGGCGAGGTCACCGGTCTCGAGGACTGCATGGGGTGTGCCCGATGTGTCGTCTCCTGCCCGACCGATGCGCTGGCGATTCATGATGTGCGCAATCTGATTCGACCAGCGCTGCGCCAGGATGCCAGCCATCTGCTCAAGCGCCAACCGAATCAGCCCAAACACCGTGAAGCGATTGTCTATCGCCAGGCCGCCGAGCGTAAGCGTGACTGGAAGGATGTTGAACTACCCCTCTCCAGACATGTACTGCAGCAGCAGGCAGACCGCTGTCTGGATTGTGGCGTACCCGGCTGCCGCGGCGCCTGTCCACTGGGTAACCATATCCCCGATTGGCTGGCGGCGACCGCCAGGGGAGATTGGGAACATGCCGCAGAGCTGGTCCATGCAACCTCTCCACTGCCCGAGGTGTGCGGCACGATATGCCCGCAACAACGGCTCTGTGAAAGTGGCTGTACCCGCAGACGACTGGAAGGCGCTGTCCACATCGGATTGATAGAGAAAAGCGTTGCCGAACAGGCGCTGGAGGCGGGTTGGCGGATGCGGGAGCCGGCAGACCGCAGTGGTATACGAGCGGCCGTCATCGGCGCCGGCCCGGCGGGACTGAGCTGTGCGGAACGCCTCAACCGCGCGGGTGTGGAGGTCACAGTCCATGATCGAGCGGAGCGGATCGGCGGTCTGCTGCAGAGTGCGGTTCCCGGTTTCAAGCTCGACAAACGCCTGCTCAAGCGCAGACAGGCCATGCTTGAAGAGGTCGGTATCCATTTCTCGCTAGGCACCCCAGTCGATGAGGTAATGCTGTGCCGACTGGTTGATAGCCATGACGCCGTCTTTCTCGGTCTCGGCGCGCAAAAACCGAGAACAGTGGATTTGCCAGGGCAGCAGCTTGAAGGTGTCGTCCAGGCCATCGACTGGCTACCTGAGGTCAACAGCGGCAACAGCGATGCGCTGAGCGGTGAATCCCTGCTGGTCCTGGGGGGTGGTGATACCGCCATGGATTGTGCCCGCACTGCCATCCGCCTGGGAGCAGAGGTCACTCTTGCCTATCGAGGACCGAAGCAGCGTCTGCGCGCCACGCCCAAGGAGATCCGCCTGGCGCGGGAGGAGGGAGTTGCATTTCAATACGAGCATCAGCCCCTCGAATGTGTGGGCGGTAAAGGGGTAATTGGAGTTCGTTTCAGGACCCCGCGGGGCACTTCGCTGTTCAAAGCCGGTTGCGTCATCCTGGCCATGGGACAACAAGCCGCACCACCCCCATGGCTCTCAAGGTTCGAGATAGTCACTGAATCTGACGGCCGCATCCGGGTGGATGAGCAGGGTCGCACCACCCACCCTAAAATCTGGGCCGGCGGCGACAATAGTCACGGGCCCGATCTGGCAGTGGTCGCGATGGCGGCTGGACGCAGGGCGGCTGAGGATATCCTGGATCGCGTAACGCAACCTACCCCCCTGCGGAGAAGCACATGAAGCAGCCGGTGGTCCTGCTGATACTGCTGCTGATGCCAATACCAGTTGTGGCCAATCACACCTGGGCAGAAATCGACCTCTGTGAAGTCTACAAGGATCAGCTGCCACCCGGTTTGACAGCGGCGCAACTGCCGGAGGCCGGCTCATCCGGCGCGGTTCTTCTCAATCGATATTGTACCCAATGCCACAACCTGCCTGGACCTGATCGTCACACAGCTGCCGAATGGCATGAGTTGGCGACAAGGATGTTCAATTTGATGGATGTTGCACATCGATTTGGCGGGTTGATGGGCAGCGTGGAATCGTTGCGGCCACAACAGCGCGCAACTCTCCTGGCCTACCTGCTGCGTAACGCCGGAGACGGGAGTATCACGCCCGGATCCGACGCAATCCGAACGGATGACACACCTATCTTGGTGCGCCTCCATAGCCTGCTCCCCTTGCTGTTACTCGCCGGCCTGGGTCTGATGCGTTGGTGGCGTAAAGAGAGCATCGAGTGACGCCATGGGTTACCGAACGATCATAGCGACGCTCTTACTAACTGCCTTGCTTGTCGTGTCTGTAAGTGCCGGATATCTCCATTGGAGCAAGGGAGGCAGTGGTTCCGGTCTCTATTCGCGTTACTGGTCGCCTGAGACGGTGCAGGGCTACTGGGATCCGGACAACTTCTACCAGCCGCAGGAGTCGATCGCAGGCATCTTCGACGCCACCCTCTGTATCCAGTGCCACGAAGGCATCACGCCCGGCATTGTCAATGACTGGCGGGCCAGCCGCCATGCCCTGTCCGACGAACCGGTCTACTGTAACGACTGTCATGGCAGCGACCATCAACGACTGCACCTGCCCACACCGCGTATCTGCGGCGGCTGTCACGAAAAACAGCATGGCGAATTCCGCGATGAGGCACGTTACGGTTTCCCCAGTCACGTGCTGGCCATGGAACGGGCAGTGGACGCACCCCACTTTGCCGACAAACCGAAGGCCGAAGTCCAATCCTGCGTGCAGTGTCACTCAGTGGCCACCAAGTGCGACTCCTGCCATACCCGGCACCGTTTCAGCGCCACCGAGGCACGCCGTCCCGAGGCCTGTATCACCTGCCACTCAGGCCCGCCCCACCCGGATGATGAAAGCTACTTTGGCTCCGCGCATGGCAAGATCTACCTCACCGAAGGTAAGGATTGGGACTGGTCTAAAAAACTGGCGAAAGGCAACTACCGGGCTCCAACCTGTGCTTACTGTCACATGGATGAGGGGCGTCATCAGGTGGCAGACAAGTCGCTTTGGAAATTCGGCCTGCGGGAAATCAACCCTCACACTTCAAAGAACAGACTATTACGTGAACAGTGGATTGATCTGTGCAGTGACTGCCATGAGGCACAAAATGCCGAACGGTGGTTGAGTGAATTGGACAGGGAACGCAAATCGGCCTGGGCCAAACTCTATCGGGCTGAGGATCTACTCAAGGATCTGCGTAGCAACGACCTGTTGCGTCCCGCTGCCGATGAACGCCCCGACTACCCGATGGGCGGTTTCTGGTCCATGGAACGCATCGGTTTCTATGAAGGTCAGGCCTCGGCCTTCTACAATGTATCTGCGATAGAGCGCGACTATTTTGAAATGTGGTACTTCGATAACTTGGGTGCCTACAAATCGGCGGCTCACGGAAACCAGCGTGGTGTCGAGGAGGGCCACCGGCAAATGGCAGCCGCGCTACAACGCATTGAAATCAAGGCTCAATCCATGCGCCAGTTTTCACAAACTAAACAAGGCTTGGTTACCAAGCCGGCAGTGACGGATCTCTGGATGAAAGGTGGGTATACCGAATTCAACAGGACAAACAACTGATGCGGAACATCGATTTAATTCAAATGAGATTCGGCATGGTCTCAGTATGCTTGATATGTCTCTGGATGCATCCGGCGATAGCTGAAACCGAAGTTGAAAACGGTCCGTTCAACAATAGTCAATGCATCAATTGTCACAGCGAACGCAATCCGCAATTGATAACGCAGTGGCAAGCGGGACCCCATGCAGCGTCCCCGGATGTCGGTTGCAACAGTTGCCATGGAGCACTCCATCAAGGCTCGAACAACAAGGCAAGGGGAGACCATACCTGTATCGGCTGTCACGAAGGTTCCGCCAGTCACAGTTACACCACGTCCAAGCATGGTGTCATCACTCGTCTTGAGGAGGAGGGACAGGACAGGGAACAACCCCTGCAGCGAGGCAACTATCGTGCTCCCGGTTGCAGCTACTGCCATCTTCACGACAGCAATCACAACGACTCCATGTCACAGTCCTCCGGACCGGAGATGCGCCACTGGGTCTGTTCCGGTTGCCACAGTCCCCGCTTTGTACGCGAGCAATTGGCGAATGGCAAGCAGCAGCTGAAGATCGCCGACCTCAAGGTTGCCGAGGGTGAGGCACTGATAGCTGCTGCCGCGGACAATATGAGCCATCATCTGGAGATTCTTCGACAGCGCCTTCTCCAACATAGGCAAAATATCCTCTATGGCGTAGGTCATCAATCACCGGATTATCAATGGTGGCATGGTCAGCCGGCATTGGATGGAGATCTGATACGAATTCGGGATAGCCTGTTGCAAATCCAGCAACGGCAGCGAGTGACAACGGATCACAAAGAATGAAACAGATATCGCGCCATTACAGGTCCATGTTCACCACTCTGCTGTTGACCCTATGCTGGCAAGGTTCTGTGCTTGCGGTCACCCTGTCGGGCATAGTGATGGAGGAAGCGACCGCCCTCGCGGATGTTGAAGTAATGCTTGTGAACAAGCATAACGGTGTTGTCGTAGATCGAGGTTACACCGACGCGGATGGTGCATTTAGATTCACCGTGAAACCGGGAATCTACGACGTCGGCGCGTTTAAATTCGAATACGTCACTGACTGGAACAGGGGTATTTCCATACAGGGCGAGAATACCTCGATAGAGATCGAGTTGGAACCGGCGGCGTTTTCCGAGGCGGCCCCATCCTCAGTCGATTGTGAATAGAGCTTGGAAAATACATTACTGCAACCAGTAAGTTTCGCCGATTCGAGCTTTATGGCTATACAACGTCAGTTTCTAGTATTGTCAAAAGTGCCAAAATATCCCTCTTCGATGTATGACCAATATGATGAAAATGAGACAGACACCCGCTATAACCGCGGGGAAGAGCAGTGTCGCAATTGAGTAATTCTCCAGCGCCGCGATAACCAGAAGATTACGCACCACGAAGAGTGCAAAAAAGGTCAAATCCTCATCGTAAGGGTGAGCGAACGCCTTTCTGATAGTCGGACCGAAACCGATCACATCGATAACGGTCAACAGAATGACGGCCCATGTGGGATCCGAGGTGACATACCAGAGAGGCAAGGATGCCATGGCTGCCGCGAAAAAGGACCAATCAAGCCTTGTGATGGTGATGTCCGATGCCTTGAGATAGGCGAGAAAGGCAATGATGAGAGTAATCACACCTGATATGCCGATGGGCCAGGCGCCTATTCCACCGCCATCTTCAAGCTGGGCTAAAAATACAATAAAGGTTGTGCTGCCCCAGATAATCCATGAGAAGACATGGGGCTTAGTCCGCCCACTGAGTATGGAGCGTATATAGGGCAAAAAGGCGATAAAGGTTATCGCAACCGCCAACCCGCTGAATAACTCTTTAACCACATTCCAGGAGTCCACAAATGAACGCGTATGAACGCGAATATCTATTTCATGTGTAGGGTGCGGCTTGCCGCACGATTATGCAAGCATCAACACAGAGGTGCGAATATGGTTTATACGGTGCGGCAAGCCGCACCCTACGTAATAGTTGCGTTCATTTGCGGGCTTTTTCATCCAGGATAGTCGGCCAGCCCCGGATTATCCTTCACACCGACGAGTTTCGGGGTGTTGAGTTTCTTGATCTTGATTGTCTTCTGATCGCGCAGATATTTAGCCACGGTGTCCCAGATCGGCTCGCCGGGGGCCTTGGAGCCTACCGTGGCCCAGCCGGAGACCACATAGTTTTTGTCCGCCTCGATCTTGGTGCCGTCATTCAGGGTCATGTTGGTTATCCGTTTACCGAAACCGGCGCCGGGTTCGCAGACATAGTCGAGGCCGCCAACCCGCACCATGTCACCGCCCTGTTGATAGTAGGGATCCTTGTTGAAGAGGTTGTCACCGACATCCTCGAGTATCGCCTTGATATCACTGCCCTTCATCTCCCGTCGATAGGTCTCGGGGTAGGTGATGCAGGTCTGATCCATGACATTGTCCATGGTAATGGTCTGGCCAGGCAGCACCGTGGTGCCCCAGCGGAAACCGGGTGAGAGGGAGATCTGGGCGTCGTTCACCGTGGTTAGGGCATCGCAGATCACCTGGTCGAAGGTGCCGTTGAAGTTGCCGCGGCGAAACAGGGTCTCCTCGGCGACCGCCAGTTTCTCATCCAGCTTCGCCTTGTAGGGTGCGCGCACCTCGTCGATATAGGCCTGCATCTCCTTGTCAGCCGGCAGCAGGTTGGAGAAGACGGGCAGCAGGCGATAGCGGAAATCCCGCAGCTTGCCACCTTTGACATCGAGGTCCATGACACCGAGGAATTTGCCGTTGGAACCGGCGTTTGTGACCAGGGTCTTGCCGCCGGGATTCTTCACCAGTGTGGGTGCGGGCATGCCGTCATGGGTATGACCGCCGAAGATGACGTCGATGCCGGAGACCCGGGAGGCCATCTTCAGATCCACATCCATGCCGTTGTGGGAGATCACCACCACCAGGTCTGGCTTCTCGTTGTCACGGACCGTATCCACCACGCCCTGCATCAGTTCATCCTGGATGCCGAAGGTCCAGTCGGGGATAAAACGCTGTGGATTGGCGATGGGGGTATAGGGAAAGGCCTGGCCGATCACCGCCACCCGGGCGCCGCCCACCTGTTTGATCACGTAGGGTTTGAAGGCGTTGCCCTCATCCTCGTTGAAGCCCTCGAAATCTGCGAATTTGTAGTCGAAGAGCGCCTCTTCGCGGACCATCACGTTCTGCGCCACGAAATCGCCCTTGAAGTCGGCGATGTTGGAAACCACTTCCTCGTCCAGGTAGGTGAACTCCCAGTGCCCGGTCATGACATCGACACCCAGCCGGTTACAGGCGCCAACCATATCCTTGCCGCGGGTCCAGTAGGCGGTGCCCGAACCCTGCCAGGTATCACCGCCGTCGAGAAGCAGGCTGTTGCCCGGGCCCCTGGCGTCGCGAATGCGTTGCACCAGAGTCTTGAGGTGGGCGAAGCCGCCGACCTTGCCATATTTGCCTGCTGCGCTGTCGAAATCGAGATAACTGAAGGCGTGGGCCTCGATACTGCCGGGAGCGATGCCGAAATGCTCGAGGAGACGATTGCCGACCAGGTGCGGTGCCTTGTTGAAGGCCTGGTCTATACCCAGGTTGACACTCGGTTCCCGGAAGTAGATGGGATTTAACTGGGCATGTGTATCGGTGATATGCAGCAGCGACAGGTTGCCGAACTTCGGCACCTCGTAGAGATCAGCGGGCTGTTTCGCTGCGGCGAAGATGGATGAGGGCATCATACCGGCGGCACCGGCCATACCCATTAGGCGAATAAATTCGCGTCTTGAAATCGTCATTCTCTCGTCCTCCAGTTAATGGTCACTGGACTTACCAGACCGCCGTACAGTAAAGGGCCGGGCTCCCAGGTTTTTTAATATCTTGGTCTTTACTCTGCGGAATCCGACAGTGCTACAAAAAAAACCAGCTGAATTGCCGGAAGGCGCCTGTTTTCGAATCACTACCTCCCGGCCATCCAGCTGGCCGATCCCCATGGTTTAGCTCCGGACATGGATATGGGGAGGTAGTATTATGTAACTCTCTGTAGGGGCATGAAAATCCTGACATACTAGCGTGCTGGTTAAGGTTTTCCTTAATCCATTTCCAGGGTAAGCATCATACGCATCAGATGGGATAGGGAATCGGCCTGCATCTTCTCCATAACCCGGGAACGATGGGCCTCAACGGTGGAGAGGGTGATCCCCAGCTGTTCCGAGATATTCTTGTTGCGCATGCCGCTGATAACCAGATCGAGGACCTCTCTCTCCCGCGGCGTCAGCTGATTGAGGTGTTCGCGAATCTCCGACAGGCGCGAGGCCTCGCCACGCCTTTCCGCATCCATCTCGATTGCGCGATGGACGCTGTCGAGAAGGATCTGGTCGCGAAAGGGCTTCTCAATAAAGTTGACCGCACCCGCCTGCACCGCCCGCACCGCCATCGGCACATCCCCATGTCCGGTGATGATGATCACCGGTGGGCGGATCGGTCGCTCGGCAAGTTTCTCCTGCATGTCGAGTCCGCTCATCCCCGGCATGCGGATGTCCACAACCAGGCAGCCCGGCAGGGACTCGTCGAACTGCTCCAGATAGTCGACCGCCGAAGGATAGCAGATAACCGGAAGACCCACCGATTCGAAGAGCAGCTTCAGGGCCCCACGCACCTCTTCATCGTCGTCAACAACGAATACTGTCGGCTTAGATTGGTCCACTAACTCACCTCCGTAAATGGCAGGTAGAAATCGAACTCTGCGCCCTCCTCATAGGCCGGGTTGAGGGTGAGTTTACCACTGTGGGCCTCAATGATCCCGTAACTGATGGAGAGACCCAGCCCCATGCCTTGAGGCTTGCCGGTGACGAAGGGGTCAAACAGGGTGCTGGCCAGCTCCGGTTTCACCCCGGGGCCGTTGTCACGGACGATCACGGCAATCGACCTGCCCGCCTTGTTCTGGGTACCGATATAGAGTTTACGTTCACCGCTTCGCTTCTCCTGCAGTGCCTCGATGGCGTTGCGTGCCAGATTCAGGATCACCTGCTCTATCTGAATCAGCTGCAGCGGGATCGCAGGCAAGGTCTCGTCGAGATCGAGTTCCAGCTTTACCGAGGCTTTCCTGGCGTCGGGCCATATCAACACCACCACGGCATTGACCAGGTCGTTTACATTTCCCTCACTGCGCTCAAGGGGCTCCTTGCGAACAAGGCGTCGCAGTTGACGTATGATCTCACCGGCACGGTCCGCCTGTGCGGCGATGCGTTCCATGACATCGATGCAGACATTGATATTCGAACTGTCGGATTCCAGGATGCGGATGCTCGCCTGGGCATTGGTGGAGATCGCGGTCAGTGGCTGGTTGAGTTCATGGGCGATACCCGAGGCCATCTCCCCCATGGTACTGAGGCGCCCTGCCCTGGCGAGTTCAATCTGATGCTGGCGGGCCTCCTCCTCCGCCCGTTTGCGCCTGGTGGTATCGCGAAACACAACCACGCTCCCCACGGTCTCACCGCTGTCGTCCCAGATCGGGGTGCTGCTGTACTCCACCGGAAAACTGCTGCCGTCCCTGCGCCAGAAGACATCGTCGGAGACATAACGGGCCTGGTTTTCCCTGAATGTCTGATAGACCGGACACTCTTCAGCCTTGTGTGGCGTGCCGTCCGCATGGGTGTGATGGAGAATCTCGTGCTGATTGCGCCCGATGACATCGTCGGCACGCCAGCCGGTGATCCGTTCCGCCGCCCTGTTGAAAAAAGTGGAGCGGCCCTGCAGGTCGACACCGTAGATTCCATCCGCCACCGAATCGAGAATCAGTTCGTGCTGCATCTCCAGGCGTTCCTTCGCCTTCTTGATCGCCTGGTTCAGACGCATCACCCAGAGGGTCATGACGACCATGAAGAGCAGCATCATCACGCCCCCGAGGAACCAATACCAGTAACGACTGATGGCGTCTGACAGGGTGAATTTCCCCAGGTATTGGTAGGGCGGCAGCTTGAGTGTCATGAAGAGATCATGTACCGGCTGGTAGTCCAGGGGTATGGTCCATCCGGCATAGTTTCCGGCGAGGGCGGCGGCATGGTCGTGATGCATATTCAACAGTGCCACCGCCACCTTCTGCGCCAGGCTGTCCGCGGTATGGGTCACTTTACTGAACGGCCACTCCGGATAGAGCCGGGTACTCAGGGCGAAAGGGAACTCTGCCACATCCTGGGGATTGACGATGTGAAAGTCGTCCAGATCAATGGTGCCCGCTGTGGCCATGCGCTCGAGGATATCGGTACGTACGGTACCCACATCCACCTCGCCATTGAGCACTGCCATCACCACCTGGTCATGAATACCGCCAAAGCGCAGCGCCTCCAGGTCATTGTAGGGGTCTACGCCCACCTCCACCATCTCCCGCATAGCCATCTGAAAGCCACCCAGGGAGGTGGCGTCGACCGCCATCATGGTGTGCCCGCGCAGATCCTCCAGGGTATTGATCTCCGGGTGATCCTTGCGGGTAAAGATGACACCGCCAAAGATCTTGTAGGGCACGTCATTACGCCGATTATAGAGAGTTGCGATTCTGGATACGCGATATTTGACTTCGAGATTGACGTAGATACCGGGATTGACCAGCACAAAATCGATCTTTCCCTGCTCCACCGCAGGGTTGACCTCATCAAACTTCAACGGCTGGATGACAAACTTGTGCGTGGGTATATGGTAGGTCAAAAAATGGGCAGTTGGACTCCACATTCTCAGGGTCGCCCGATCGCCACGATGACTCAGCACGCCAATGCGCACCTCCTCCGGTTCGGCTTGCAGCGGCGTGACGAAGAGCGAAAGCAAAAAAATGATTAACAGCAATAATTTGTGGTTATGCTGAAACGTTGTCATGCAGTGAGATTATGTGAATTCCCCCTCCCTTACAAGACAGATGTGTGCAAGCCCCGGTCGGGGCGGTGTTGTCGAGACAGCTTCCAAGCCACTATCGCTCCAAGCGTTCAGCAATGGTTTTCAATCGTCCCAGGATCGAGCGACGGAACTCAGCTTCACGTGCTTCCTGCTCATACTCGATCGCCTGCTGTAACTCCTGGTCACGGCGACGGGTATCGGCTTCGAGCTTTTTACGAATTGCAAGCTTGTGACTCTCATCGATATCGAGATCGTACAGATCGACCCTATTCCGCAGCAGGAAGTTACCTAGGTTATCCAGCCATGCCTCGTTCACCATCTCGGGCTGAAGCATGCTTTTATCGAGCTTGAACTCGTTGAAGTTTGCGATATAGAGCTTGATCGTCGCTATATCCAGATCGACCTTGAAGAGAAAACTGATTTTGACTTCGGTTCTGAGTTGAAAATTGAGTCCGACGATACGCTGCTCACGATCCCGAATGGGCCACTCCGAAAATCGCATATTCTGTGCATTAAGAAAGGCTGCGGTCTCGTCTGCCTTGGGTTTTGGCGTCACCGCATACTCCGTCTCGCCGTCTGCGCTGCAAGTGAATCTTAGGCGCACCAGTCTGGGGTTGTCCGAGCTGTCAGCATTCACTACATAACCATCTTGGCGCAGACCCGGAACGAGACCCAACCCTGGGAGGCTATAGTCTTGCCTGACGTCGTAATCGAGAATCTTTAACTGCTCTGTTAACTCGGTGAGGTAGCGGAGTATTGAAAGCATGGGTTGCTTGAACCGCCCTTCATAACACGCTTCACGCCGCAACCTCTCCTGATTTTCGCCATCAGCCTCTTTGACTTGCTGGGCTTTCCTCTTTAGATCATCCAATAACGCCATGAGAATCTAGTTCCTGACAACCTCCATTTACAGACATGGATTGTATGGTTTCACGGAGATCCTGCCAAATCTTTTACATCCACCAATCTACATGGCATACAAGGCCGCTATCTCTTCTTTCCACAGGGTATCGTCGATCGTCTCCAAGACCAGCGGAATGTTGTCGAATCGCGGATCCTGCATGATATAACGAAACACCTCCCAGCCCAGCTTGCCCATGCCCAGGCTGTGGTGACGATCGACCCTGGCACCCAGGTCGGGTTTGCTGTCGTTGAGATGCATGCCGCATAGATAGGAAAAACCGACGCTACGATCGAATTCCCCAAATGTTTTGTCACAGGCCTCCTCGGTTCTGAGATCGTAACCGGAGACAAAGGTATGGCAGGTATCGAGACAGACGCCGACCCGGCTTTTATCCTCCACCGCATCGATGATCGTCGCCAGGTGCTCGAATCTATAGCCGAGGGTACTTCCCTGGCCTGCAGTGTTTTCAATCACCGCGGTCACACCTCGGGTTCGATCCAGTGCCAGGTTGATCGATTCGGCAACCCGTTGCAGGCTCTCCTCCTCACTGATCTTCCGCAGGGTCGCCCCCGGATGAAAGTTGAGCAATGACAGGCCAAGCTGTTCACAGCGCTGCATCTCATCGAGAAATGCCACTCTCGACTTTTCCAGGCCCAGCGTTTCGGGATGCCCGAGATTGATCAAGTAGCTGTCATGGGGCAGTACATGCTCAGCTGCGATTCCGGCCCTGTCGAGATTTGCCTTGAAAGCTGAAATCGACTCATCACTCAAGGGTTTTGCCCGCCACTGACGTTGATTCTTGGTAAACAGGGCGAACGCTTTTGCACCTATTTTCTGCGCATTCAACGGCGCATTCTCCACCCCGCCCGACGCACTGACATGGGCTCCAACAAACTTCATAATCTATTCCTGACGCTATTGAACTGAATCAGCCACCTTCTACATGAAACAGCAAGGCTTCACAAATCGATCACTGCAAACTCAAAACTGTTCCGCCAACAACAGCTTCAGACCAAGTAGGCAAAAGATCACTGCGGCAACGCGATGCATAACCCGTTGTGCCGAATTGGAGCGCTTGAGCCAGGGACTGATGATTCCTGCCAGTTCGGCTATGCCCCCGAATACAATCAATGTGGCCAGAATGAATATTAAACCGAAACTGATCATCTGCAGCGCCATCGGACCACCATCTGGCAGCGTGAATTGAGGTAGCAGGGCAAGAAAAAAGAGTGACACCTTGGGGTTTGTCACATTCATGATGATACCCCGTTTATAGATTAACCAGGGTGCTAGTTTCGGTTGCTCCCGAAGTGGAAGACGGCTTTGGGATCGCTGGAGAAAACGCCATGCCAAGTAGAAGAGATAGACGGCGCCAATCAGCTTAAGCAGGTTGAATGCCACTTCGGAGGTCTGAAAAAGGGCGGCCACCCCCAGGGAGACAGCTGCGGTGTGCACGATCAGTCCGGTGGAGAAACCCAGAGTTGCATACCAACCCGTCTGCCTGCCGTGGAGTGCCGATTGGGTCAGCACAAAGAGGTTGTCCGGACCCGGAACCAGCGCCAGGACCACTGCGGTAAAGAACAGTGCGAGCAGATTTTCATACATAATCGCTATTATCACTCTCCAGCCTGCACAGCGATTGTCCTGTCAGGCGCTGAAAACGGATATCACCAGGTGAACATTGGTCAATCCCCCACCCGGGTTGCGCATCTGCCATCAGATTTAGGTTATAGTCTGCCACCTACTGTATGGACTATGGAGTTTAGGATTTCAACATGGTGAACAACCCCCTCGCCGGAGTGGGCTATCTGTTTCGTGGTCTCGGCCTATTGGGCAAACCCGGCCTGAGGCGATTTGTGCTGATTCCGCTGATTGTCAATATTCTCGTCTTCAGTCTGCTGATCTGGCTCGGCATCGGTCAATTCGAAGTGCTGATGGATCGCTTTCTTCCCAATGACGAGAGCTGGCTCTCATGGCTTCGCTGGTTGCTCTGGCCCCTATTCGCCATCACCCTGTTGCTGATCATCTTCTATACCTTCACCGTCATCGCCAACCTGATCGCGGCGCCTTTCAACGGCCTGCTGGCAGAAAAGGTTGAACTTTATCTTGGTGGGGAGATGCCGAAACAGGCGACCGACGCGAAACAGATCGTCAAGGATGTGATCCCCGCTCTGCTCTCGGAGTTACGCAAGCTGCTCTATTTTCTGCTGCGTGCCATCCCCCTGCTGATACTCTTCCTTATACCTGGTCTCAATATCGCAGCCCCCTTTCTTTGGATGGCGTTCAGTGCATGGTTCCTCGCCCTTGAGTACGGCGACTATCCGATGGCCAATCATGATCTGGCCTTCAAACAGCAGCACAAGCGGCTGAAACAGGCCCGGTTCTCATCCCTCTCCTTCGGCGGTGGCCTGACCCTGATGATGATGGTGCCGATCCTCAACTTCGTCGCCATGCCCGCCGCCGTCGCCGGTGCCACCCTCTTCTGGCACGAACGGCTGCGCCATATCAAGAGTTGAGTCCGCCAATGAACGTAAATAAAAGCTAATGAAAGCAAAGAGTATTTAGGTTTCCGTAGCTTAAATTCTGAAATTTGAACAAACTATCGGCATTGAAAGATGCGACAGCGGTTCTCAATAAGATGTAACCGCAGTGTACCCTAAGTTATCAAAAACATTTGCGTTCATTTGCAGACTTCTTCTTCCCAATCTCAGCTCGCGAGGAAGGCGCTAATGCGTTCAATCCCCTCCTGCAGGCGTTCCAGGTCGGTGGTGTAGGCGAAGCGCAGGTGAGAGTCGGGCTGATTGAAACCAAAGTCGAGTCCGGGGGTAACCGCCACCCCTGCCGTCTGTAACAGCGCCTGCGCAAAGGCCTGGCTGTCATCGCACAGATCGCCACATCCGGCATAGAGATAGAAGGCCCCCTGCGGGGTGACCGGGATAGAGAACCCAAGCTCGCGCAGGGCGGGCAGAAGAAAGTCGCGGCGCTCCTGGAAAGCAAGACGGCGCTGCTCAAGAATATCCAGCGTCTGCGGCGTGAAGGCACCCAACGCGGCGTGCTGGGAGAGGGTCGGTGCCGAGAGGAAGATATTCTGTGCCAGACGGTCGATGGGATCGATATACGCCTCGGGTGCAACCAGCCACCCCAGGCGCCAGCCGGTCATGCCGAAAAACTTTGAAAAGCTGTTGATGACGAAGAGATTGTCGGCAAATCGTAGCGCCGTACCCCCCGCTTCATCATAGATCAATCCCTGGTAGATCTCGTCGACGATCAACACCCCCCCCAGGCGCTCAACCGTGGTGTGCAGCTTGCGCATCTCATCATCACCGATCAGGGTGCCTGTGGGGTTGGAGGGCGATGCCACCAAAACCGCCCGGGTATCGTCCCGCCAAGCCTCCTCCACCAACTCGGCCGTCAACTGGTAAGCGGTTTCAGGACCCACGGCGACAGCCACAGGCACGCCATCCACCAGTTCGACGAAGTGACGGTTGCAGGGATAGCCGGGATCCGCCAGCAACACCGAGTCGCCAGGATTGACCAGGACGCTCATGATCAGTTGCAGTGCACCTGAAGAGCCGGGGGTAACCACCACCCGTTGCGGATCTATTTCAGTGGCAAAGCGGTCCCGGTAGTGACCGGCAATGGCCTGGCGCAGGGCAACCAGACCTTTCGCCGGGGTATAGTGGATCGCCCCCGTCGCCAGGGCGGCCTGCCCAGCGGTTACAACCGGTGCCGGTGTGTCGAAGTCGGGCTCGCCGATCTCCATGTGGATGACCGATCGGCCCTCGGCCTCCATGCGGCGTGCCTGCGCCAACAGATCCATTACGTAGAACGGAGCGATGCGTTGCATCCGCCCGGCAATGGCGGTCATGGGTCAGCTCTGCCGTGCAGGGCCTGCAACAGGGCGATATCGACATAGCGATGGCCATTCGCCTCACCGGACGTGACCTGGAAGGGCCGATCGGGTTCCCCGAACTGGTCGATCACCAGGGTGGCGCCATCAAAGTCATCCTCGGCTGTGTAACCATTGGTGGTCACCAGGATCGAGTCGATCGCGGCCTGGTGAGCGGATTGCACCCCATTGTGGGAGTCCTCTAAGGCGAGACAGGCATCCGCCTGCAGACCCATCTGCCGCATCGCCCAGAGATAGATATCGGGCGCCGGTTTTTTCGCCGCCACTATATCTCCCGCCGCAATCACCTCGAACCAGCCCTCTGCTTCGGGATGCAGACTGTGTTGCAGCAAGGCGCTGACATTGGCCGGGGTGGTTGTGGTCGCGATAGCCAGGCGCAGCCCCGCGCGCCGCGCCTCCCCCAGCAGGCGCTTCACACCGCTGCGCACTGGTATCAATCCCTGAGACAGCATACGGGTATAGTGCTCCGTTTTACTGGCATGGAGTGCGGCTATGAAGCCGTCAAGGTCATCCGGTCTCGGGTAATCCCGGTTATAGTGATCCAGGTAGTGGCGGATTCGCTCCTTACCGCCGGTGACCGCCAACAGCTTGCCATAGAGGGCTACCGACCACTCCCAGTCGAGCCCCGACTCCTCAAAGGCCCGGTTGAAGGCCACCCTGTGTCCGTCACGTTCGGTATCAGCGAGGGTACCGTCCACATCAAATATCAATGCCTCTAGCTCAGCCATTACACCACCAATTACTCCGGGCCGTCTGGATCTGTGCCTCCAGCCCTTCAAAAAAATGAGTTTCAATTAAGGTATTCACCCGTCTTGACGCTAATTTATAACGCGCATGTACCACCGCCAATGGCCGCTATCGACCATCTGCCGGTGAAGGCGCACAAGCATACCTAGCGGAGACTGGCGTGCAAAGTAGCCAGGATTGGTAAAATCCACACAATTCCTGCGCTGAGACAACCATTATGGTGAAATTACCCTTTAAAATCAGTTTATATGGACCAATCTTATGGATGGGAAGACGATTAACAAAGCCGACCCCGATTTGTTGTTTCGATCTTTCCTTTCTGGTATAGATATGCGCCTTCACTGAAGAGGTACCATGAATGGCCCAGAAGAAAGCCACCCCACAAGGGGCTCAATCCTTCGGAATAGAGCCCTATAAGTCCGCTAAGGGCGAAGAGTACATGAGCGATAATCAGGAGGCTCATTTCCGCGCCATCCTGGCCGCATGGAAATCCAACCTGATGCAGGAGGTCGACCGTACCGTGCACCATATGCAGGACGAGGCCGCCAACTTTCCCGACCCCAACGACCGTGCCACCCAGGAATCGGAGTTCAGTCTGGAACTGCGTACCCGGGATCGTGAGCGTAAACTGATCAAGAAGATCGATGAGGCCCTGGAGCAGCTGGACAATCATGAGTATGGCTATTGCGAATCCTGCGGTGTCGAGATTGGCATCAGACGACTGGAGGCCCGCCCCACTGCGACCCAGTGCATCGATTGCAAAACCCTCGATGAGATTCGCGAAAAGCAGATGGGATAGAATCCTCATCACATTTTCCCATGAAAAACCGGCAGTTGCCGGTTTTTCTGTTTTGGCCGGAGGATTAGGGTCCGGCGGACATACAGAGGGAAACTGAGCCAATCATGCCCGATCGAGAAGAAAACAGGCGCTATCGAGGCCGTTTTGCCCCCACGCCCAGCGGCGAACTCCATTTCGGCTCACTGGTGGCGGCGCTGGGTAGCTATCTGGACGCCCGCAGCCATCAGGGAGAGTGGTATGTCCGAATGGAGGATCTTGATCGGACCAGGGAGGTGAAGGGTGCGGCTGATTCGATCCTCATGACCCTGGAAAAGCTCGGTTTCCAATGGGATGGCGAAATCGTCTACCAAAGCCAACGCAGCGCGGCCTATGCCGACGCGGTCGAGAGGCTCATGGCGGCCCGCCTCGCCTACCCCTGCGGCTGCTCCCGCAAGATGATTGAGAAGAGCGCAAAAAGCGGTGCCGAGGGGGCGATCTACCCGGGGACCTGCCGCGGTGGCGTAGCGAAGGGACGAACGGGACGAAGCATCCGCGTGCTGACCACCGATCAGGCCATCACCATTGAGGATTCGGTACAGGGCCTGATCAGCCAACGACTCAACAGAGAGATAGGCGATTTCGTGATCCGACGGGCCGATGGCTATCACGCCTATCAGCTCGCGGTGGTGATCGATGACGCCTGGCAAGGCATCACCGACGTCATACGCGGTGTAGACCTGCTCAACTCCACCCCGAGGCAACACTATCTGCAGCGGCTGCTACAGCTCCCCCATCCCGGATATGCACATCTCCCCTTGGCCGTGGACGCGCAGGGCCGCAAATTGAGCAAACAGTACAAGGATACCCCGGTCGACCCGAAGCGACCGATTGATGCCCTGCTACGGGCCCTCGACTTTCTCAATCAGCCGCTACCGCCCCAGCGACCCGAAAACCTCGAGACCTTCTGGCAATGGGCGCTGCCGAACTGGTCTCTGGCCAGGGTTCCGGGAGATCTTCAGATCCCCGCCGCGTCACGCAGGAACTTGAACAGCTTTCGATAGGCGGCGGGCGACCGTTCTTGCTCCCGCTCCCGACGCGTTGCCTGTATCAGCTGCCGCAGCTGCTGGCGATCCGTGGCTGGATAGGCCTGCATGAAGTCACCAAATGCCTCGCTCTCCTCCTCCAGAAGCCGATCACGCCAACGCTCGAGGGCATGAAAACGTTCGATATCGCCCTGGTGCCGGTTGTCGATATCGCTTATCACCCCCCTGATCGAGTCGAGATCCTCCTGGCGCAACAGCTTACCCAGACGCCGATAGTGGCGACGCAGGGCGTTCAATGACTTGATTCGCCGACTCTCATCCAGCGCCTGCTGCAAGGCATCGCTCAAGGGCATGCGTGCCTGCTCCTTGGGAGAGAGCCTGGTAAGGCGCTCGCCAAGCTGTTGCAGGGCCAGCATCTCACGCTTGATTTCGCTCTTGCTTGGCCCCTCGGCACGCTCTTCGTACTCGTCTAGGTTGTCGATTGAATTGTCTCCACTATCAATTGCGCCGAACGCCTGCCACGAAACTCATTCACGTCAAGCCGGTAGGTGAGTCGAACCCGGTGCTCGCTCTCCGACAACGGCGACTGATTGAAGGCGATTGCATCGATTCTCCAACTGCTGTCGGCGGATGACAACTCGAGTTTCAGATGATTCTCACCCACCACCCGTTGCTGCCGGAGATCGAAACACCCCTCAAACAGCGGTTCCGGGAATCCCTGGCCCCAGGGACCTCCTTCGCGGATAATCTCCGCCATCTCCAGATTGATCTCTTCTGCCGGCAGTTCGCCGTCAGTGAACACCACCTGTTCCAGCATATCGGGGCTGAGTTGTTCCGCAGTCTCTCTTTCGAAGGCCTTTTTGAACCGGGGATAGTCGACTTCGGCCAGGGTCAGTCCGGCAGCCATCGCATGGCCGCCGAAGCGGGTTATCAAACCAGGATAGCGGGTTGCGATGGCCGCCAGGAGATCGCGCATGTGCAGCCCACTGATCGAGCGCGCGGAGCCCTTGAGGACGTCCCCATCCCCCCGGGCAAAGGCAACCACCGGTCGATGGTATTGCGTCTTCATACGCGATGCCAGGATACCCACAACCCCCTGGTGCCACTCTGCATCGTAGAGACAGAGCCCCGCCGGCAACTCCCCATCATCGGCGAGATGCAGATTCGCCATCAGCGCGTCTGCCTGGGATTTCATCGATTGCTCGATCGAACGCCGCTCCCGGTTGAGCAGATCCAGCTGGATCGCCATACGTTGCGCCTCACTCCCCGAATCGGTGAGCAGACATTCGATACCCAGCCCCATGTCATCCAGGCGCCCTGCGGCATTCAGTCGCGGACCGAGGGTAAATCCGATATCCGAGGCCACCAGATTGGGCAGCGTGCGTTTTGCGACTTCCGCCAAGGCACGTATCCCGGGACGGCAACGACCTGCCCTGATCCGCCTGATACCCTGGGCGACCAAAACCCGGTTGTTATAGTCGAGGGGCACTAGATCACAGACCGTCCCGATTGCCACCAGGTCGAGCCACTCTGCTGGATTGGGCTCCGCAAGACCCCGCTGTTCGAACCATCCGGCACGCTTCAGACGCCTGGCGAGTGCCGCCATCACATAGAAAATCACCCCCACCCCCGCGAGATTTTTGCTGGGAAACGGGTCGTCCGGTTGATTCGGATTGACGATGACAGATGCGCGAGGCAGCTCGTCTGGAGGAAGGTGGTGATCGGTGACCAGCACAGGAATGGCAAAATCATTCGCCCGTTCAATTCCTGCCAGGCTGGAGATGCCGTTATCGACGGTGATGATCAGCCCGGGCTCGTAACCGGCAGCCAGTTCGACCAGCTCAGGGGTCAGGCCATAGCCATATTCAAACCGGTTGGGCACCAGGTAGGAGACCCTCTCCGCTCCGTAGGCGTCTAAGGCCAGCATGGCCAATGCGGTGCTGGTGGCTCCATCAGCGTCGTAATCACCGACAATCAGTATCGACTGCTTATCCCGCAGTGCTTGAAACAGCAGTTCGGCGGCGTCCATGATCCCCTTCATCTGACTCACCGGCGCCAGACGGGCCAACTCGAGTTCGAGTTCACTCTCCCTGGTCAGCCCCCTGGCACCGTAGATTCGCTGCATGACCGGATGGATGCCGTTCAACATCAAATCCGGTTCGACCGGCACTGATCGCCGCTGGATCTTCACAATTACAATTTCCCCCTGGAAACTTATGCTTGTTGCCCCCATCTAATGGGATGGCTCATTATACAGTCCAGGTAATCCTAAAAAACCGAAGCACGATCAGATGCTGTTGAATACGATGCGCCCGATAAAGCGATTTCTCATATCACCCTTGAGTGCTCTGTTGATCACTCTTCTCATACTCTCGTTCCCCGCCTCCGCCAAGGTAGCTGCCCTGCTCTCGAGCAACAGCATCGGTCCGGACCAGCCTGTTCGCCTGACTCTGCAGCTGGAGGGTGAGGATGAGATGAATCCCGATCTCAGCGAACTGGAGACCCGTTTCGAGATTCTCGGCCGTTCGACACAGCAGAGCATCTCAATAATCAATGGCAAAATGTCGGCGAAGCGCTCACTCACCCTGACCCTGTTACCGAAGCTGAGCGGAACTATCGAGATCCCCCCGATCAGAATAGGTCGGGAGTCGACCCAGCCGCTGGTATTGGAGGTGACTGAGCGCCCCCAACAGGAGGCACAGGAAGATAGCAAACAGGTACTGCTGGAATTGAGCCTGAATAAACCCAAGGCCTATATCGAGGAGGAGGTAATCCTCACACTCCGACTCTTTCAGGCCCCGGGCATACGAGCTGAGTCCCTGACCGAGCCGCAACTCTCAATGGCCGATACCCAGCTAAGACTGCTACATGAGGAGAACTATCGCAGCCAACGTGACGGCAACAACTACCATGTTATTGAACGCACCTATGGACTGTACGCCTACCAGAGCGGCACCCTGACGATCGGGGGCGCGAAATATAGCGGCAGCAGCGGCAAGGACAGGATTTTTTCCCTCTTCAACGACCCCTTCAACAGCTCGCAATCCGATATCCGCCACTTCAGAAGCGAATCCAACGGGGTCGAGCTGGAGGTGATGCCGATTCCGCAGGAATTTAGTGGCGACCGATGGTTGCCAGCGAAAAATCTTCAGGTGGTGGAGAACGGCCTCGACCAGCAGTCAGCCATCATCGCCGGCAAACCTGTAATCAGGCGAATCATGGTCTTTGCGGACGGCTTGACAGCGAATCAGCTGCCAACCATCGAACAGACAATGCCCGAGGGCCTGAAGCGCTACCAAGAGAGACCGCAGCTCAAGGAGACACCAGCCAGAACCGGCATCAGCAGCAGCCGCCAGAGCGGAATGACCCTGATCGCCACCGAGCCCGGCCGTTACGATCTGCCAGCGTTGGAGATTCCCTGGTGGAATACTGAAACCGACCGCCAGGAAATCGCCCGCCTGGCCTCACTCACCATTGAGGTCCTGCCGGATCCCGGGGCCGGATCCGATCCTCAGCCACAGCAGCCACAACTCACCCTGGAGCAGTCGATCGCTGATGCCACCGAAACCATTTCAAGCAGCGATCACTCGCCTGTGAACAGCCCCTCCGACCGTACTCATTGGCTGGTATGGCTATTCGCTATTGCCTGGGTCGCCACGCTTTTCGCCTGGTGGTACACACGACGTAACGATCAAAGGCAATTTCAGAAGAGCGAGCCCAGGGAGAGAATCGATAGAGGCGACGACCCTGGCAAACGGGCAATTGAGGAGGCCATGACAAATCTGGAAACGGCCTACGCGGACAAGGATACGGTTTCCGCCAGGTCGGCCTGGTTGCAGTGGGCGCAATTGCAATGGCCGGAAAACCCACCACACAACCTGACCCGCTTGGCCGCACGATGCAGCGAAGGGATTGCGCAGGCGGTTCTCAGCCTTGAACGCGCCATCTACAGTCCTCTAGACGAACCCGGGTGGGCAGACTACGAGGTACGCATGCTGATCGAGCAAATCCCGGGGGAAGAGAGAGCGGATAAAGCAAAAGACAGTCTCGTGCCGTTGAATCCCTAGGCCCCAATACGGTTGAAATCTGTGGAGCTGCGCATGTTCCAGAACTAACTACACCTCTTCCCAACCGCCATAATCGAAGGTGATCTCTTCATTGGGCTCGATGTCATGCAAGGCATAGAGATCGAATCCGTCAAACTCGGCATTACCCTCATCCTGGTGATTCAAATAGCGCAACAGATTGCGGCCACTGCGGCCCACTGGCTCCTCACCCTCCTCGAATACCCAAAGCACATAGGTACCATCACGCCGTGCGGCTGGTCCCTCATAAGTGCCGATATAGTCCCCCTTGCCGATCGAAACCTTGGCAAACAGGCCGTTGCCGTGGATTTTGGATGGCGCCTTATAGACTATGTTACCGAGCCGTTTTTTTCTTTCTGTGGCCATGCTCTGGACCGCCATTCTCTCTCAATGTAGGTTGCGTAACCGGGCATCCATCGCCATAAACAGCCATGATTGAGCGTAACTCCTTGAGCACCATCTGTCGGCTTAGCTCATCCAGATCCCTCAACTCCGGCAGTACTACACCCCGGGTGAGTAGACGAATATCATTCCGCACCGATCTGCACCCTTTTTCACAGATCGCTTCGACGTACTGTTCTATCGGACTGTTTCGCATAGACTTGTTGCAAATCTGAGTTAGTATATGCCCTGAAAAAATAGGATTTGAATCCGATATACAGTACCGGGAACCATAACGCTATTCAAATTTCTAATAGGTTCCAATAGGATTCATTCCTCAACGATTTGATTACTGACTGAAGGACATAACATGCCCTGGAACTATAAAATATTAATACTTCTGCCCTTGTTGATGTTTCAAACAGCTTATGCTGAGTGGGGAGAAGGCTGGGACCCGATCGACCCTCCCATTGCCACAACCGCGCCTGACGGCAAGGTGGAGGTGATAGAATTTTTCTGGTACGGATGCCCCCACTGTTATCAGATGGAGCCTCAGCTTGAGGCATGGCTGGAGAAGAAACCCGAGAATGTATCGTTCATACGCGTACCCGCACCATTGAACAGCAAGTGGACAATCCACGCCCAGTTCTATTATGCCGCGGAGATACTGGGACTGACCGACAAGCTCCACATTCCGCTTTTCGAGGCACTTCACGATGAGAAAAGGAGACTCTATGACAAGGAGTCGTTGATTGACTTCGCCGTGGAGCATGGTGTGGAGAGGCAGAAATTTGTCGATGCCCTAAACTCATTCGGTGTCTATGTGAAGGTACAAAATGCAAGAAAACTGGGACAGCGCTATCAGTTGGATGGCGTTCCTGCGATTGGTATCAATGGGAAGTATAAGACCAGTGGCACTCTTGCCGGCAGCTACAACAAGATGTTTGAGGTTGTCACACATTTGGTAGACAAAGAGTCCAAAATCACCCCCTAGCGCAGGTTAGCGGTTGTTGACAAACCAGCCCCCCTTTTGCTCCAGGTAGGCCCTGAAACGCTGCGGAAAATCATCAACAACCGAGTCTTTGACACAGGGCAGAGAGGCGAGCCTCTCTGCCCACCCTGCAACGGCTTGCGGATAATCTACGCCTGCCAACGGGTGCAACCGACTCAACAGCTCGAGCCGCATGAAGAGTGGCGCAAAAGCGGCGTCAACCAGGGAAAAATGGTCGGGATCACCAAATAATCCATCTTCGAGGGGTGACACCAGGTGACCAAGCTTGGTCTCCAGGTCCGCCCTTTTAGCCGCTACCCCTTCACTATCCGCTGCCAGGGCCATTCCGTGCTGCAACACCAACAGCGTGGAACCGAACTCGATCCAGGCCTTGTGTTGAGCTCTTTTCAGGGTGTTCTCAGGATGAAACCTGGGTGAATAGCTCTCGTCAAGATAGTCGAGAATTACCGCCGACTCGAAGAGTACCTCTCCATCGACAAGCAACAGCGGCACCTTGCCCAGCGGTGAGAGTTGCTGAAACCAGGGCGGCGGACGATCCAGGTCGATATATTCGATCTGATAGTGAACCCGCTTTTTCTGCAACAGAATCACCGAGCGCTGAACAAAGGGACAGAGAAAAAAACTGACGAGCTTGATCTCCGTTTCCGGACTTATCGCTTTTTTACTGCTTTTGATTCTACGCATCTGACCAAATCCAGGAAGTAAATGCCCATAGGTTCAATCTAGCAAGCATCTTGGGAATTAAAAACCAGGGTACCTGAGTTGTATGGGTTTAATTTTTATAAATTATTCAAATATTTATAAATTTAAAATGAGAATAAAACCCATACTCGCCAAGGTATTTTACAATTTGTCACAAATTATGTATTTTGTTGTCAAATCAGTAGTCTACAAATTCACGGACGTTCATGCAGTTCCACTCACAGGGTGTGATGTACCTCCTTCAGCAACATGCTCTCGCTACGACCTTCAGCGAATGGACTGAGTTCTGCGGCTTCCCAGGGCAGCCTTAGGCTGGATTTGAGGCGTCGCAGTCGAGAGGTTACATCTCCTGTACCGTCTATCGCGGTTTTAGCCCGGATTAAGGAGATATGTCTGTAGTAGTGACCGTAAAAGTGACTATTCTCTAATTATGTAAGTAACTGAAAAGCCTCCGCAGTACAAACAATATGGCAACTACCAATCCAACTGGCTTAAGAATTCCGCAACAGGCACCCCCGTCTGGAAACTCCCATTTCCTCGATGAAAAGAAGCTTGCCAGCTGGGCCAAGGAATTGCCGGTTGCCAATGTGGGAGAGACCGCACGCAAGCTATTTCAGACACTGCGCTCGTTCAACAAAACCGAGCTACCGAGTTCGAGGCGTATCCTCTGCGCAGAACAGCTGAGAGAGCCTCTTGATTATGTCAGCTCAAACCTGAACAAGCACTATATGGGGGTGCGTTTTCCCCTCAGTGAAAAGGCCCATAAGATCGCCAGCCTCAATCGGGAGCTCCATAGCGGCATGGCAACCGCCTATAAAGCTGTCATTGTCGACCTACTGATGGAGAGTCATGGCACACCGGACAAAACCCAGCTGACCCTGGCGATTCATCGTTGTATCAGCTATTTGTCAAGGGTAATCCTGCTCTCGGTCGTGGTCTATGACAGCTATCCCAAACGCACCTGGCATGAACTCCACACACTACATCGGCTGGGCAGCCGCTATGGCGTCGGATCTTCAACCGTAGAAGACCATATCGAGGCGAACGCAGTACGGTCAAGCATCGATGAGATGTATCGTCGCTGCCTGCTTTTTTCGTTGTCATCCCCCTATAAGTTACGTCAGCGGGAGAACCTTCAGCTATTCGACATTCTGCTTGAATGGGGCCGATATACCTTGATCCGTCCCTACGACGACGCACCGGAAGAGTACACCATCACCATTCATCAGGATGCAGACATGGCACCCAGCCATGAGACAAGGATTGAGCACACCGATTCCAAGTATTTGCAGATACTGGATGTGTCCCCCCTGTTATCGAGTCTGCGTGATCTGTTTATCGATAGCCCCGAGGAGATCCCCACTCTCTACGGCATCAATGAACTCAGCAAGAGTTTGATACGCCAATTGATCATGCTCTGGTCAAAGGCCCAGAAACGGGCCTTTGTGCGCACAAAACTAAATTTCGAACTGCGTATAGCCGTTGGCATCCGCTCTGTCTTCAATCTGATCACCTTGGGTGACGAACCCGATCAAACCGATGATAAATCGGTGGAAGACGGTACCTGGATCGAAACCCAGTTTGCCCATGGCAGCGAACTCAAGGTATCCGAGCACTTCTCTCTGATGCCGATGGATGTGGCGGCCTACAATCCCCGCCGAGGAGACTTTGAGGAATTCGGGCCGAACTCAACGGAAGTCAGCAACTTCGAGGACCCCGGGGAGAGTGAGTTCAAGATCTGGGATGATAACGACAAGAACCAGCTAGACAGCGCCACCAGCCTCTTCCATACCATTAACGAAAGTGCCGGCGGTTACTGTCTGGATTGGCGAGGCAAGAAGATTCCTAAGATTCAGGTTGGAGAGTTGATCGGCGTTCAGTCGGCCATGTCTGCCACCCAGTTTGGTGTGGGAATAGTACGCTGGATGCGCAGCTCCGAGCAGGACTCGATGAAGGTGGGTGTGCAGATGATAGCACCCAACGCACTCGCAATAACCGCAACCGACGCCGATCCCATGGAAAATAAGAGTTATGAGTGCCTGCTCCTGCCCGAAGTAGGTACATCGGGTCAGCCAACCAGCTTCATCTGCAGCGCCCAATCGTTCGATGTCGGCAAGGTAGTGTCGATAAGTGATGGTGAAAACGACAAAGAGATCAAATTGACGCGGCTGCTCGAGTCAAGCGGCTCCATATCTCAATTCCAATTCATCTATCTGGATGATCTTGCGGACTCCGAGGATGACAAAGAAGATGACACCGGTGGCGATTCCGATTTTGACAGCCTCTGGTCGACCCTGACTTGAGATCCTGTTAAGGGTTGAGATCCGCTGACTAGAATCCGGCCTTCTGATACCAACGCTTGGCTTCATCCAGATCCTTTTCCACGCCCCGTCCCTCTTCATACATCATGGCGAGGGTTGTCTGTGATCCAGCCAAACCCTGCTCCGCCGCCTTCCTGAACCAATCCACCGCCTTGGCAAGATTCTGTTCAATGCACTCCCCTTCCAGGTACATGAAACCTAGTCCGTGTTGCGCCATTGGATGGCCCGCTTCCGCTGCAGCTTTCATGTATTTGTAGGCCATTAACTCATTGACAACCATCCCGAGCCCACCCTGGGCCATGATAGCCATCCTATATTGAGCCTCGGTATTACCATTCTCCGCCAATGGTGAAAGCAGCGTGGCGGCACGGGAAAAGTTTTTTCCTTCGAACGCGGCAACACCACTGCTCAGTTCAAATTCCATCTCGTGTGTTGAATCACTCATATACTCAATCTTGCCTCAGTCACTTTTCGCTATATGATGTTGCCAGATCTTATACCATTCACGGGAAAATTAACTCCCTTGGGAAACACATGGAAAATGTTGGTTTTCTCAATGAATCTCATCACAATAGCCAATAATCAGAACCATTGAATTTCGATGCAGACCAATATAAGCCAGCAACTACTCTCAACAGACGCCGGACGCAAAGCGGAATCGATTCTGCGCAATTGCGTACATTGCGGCTTCTGCACGGCGACTTGCCCCACCTATCAGCTATTGAGTGACGAGCTGGACAGCCCGCGTGGCCGAATCTACCAGATCAAGCAGCTTCTTGAGGGCGCGCAACCCACACCCAGTGTACAGCAACACCTCGACCGCTGCCTGCTATGCCGAAGCTGTGAAACAACCTGCCCCTCAGGAGTCGAATATGGCCGCTTGCTGGAGATCGGACGCCTGCACATGGCGGACAGCTATCGCAGGCCATTGGCTGACAGGGCAAAGCGCTGGTTATTGCGCAAGTTGGTACCCAACAGGGGCTACTTCTCACTCCTATTGGGACTGGGCCAGACATTCAAACCCCTGCTTCCAAAAAAACTTGGGCGTAACATCCCTCCCCGGACCCGGATCTCGAGCACCTGGCCAACAGCAAACCACCAACGCAAGATGTTGATCCTCGATGGTTGCGTGCAACCCTCACTGGCACCCTCCATCAACCTCTCCACGGCACAGGTGCTCGATCGCCTGGGAATCAGCCTCATCAGAACACCGTCGGCGGGCTGTTGTGGAGCTGTGGACTACCACCTGGATGACGAGGAGGCAGCAAAGCGCGCCGCCAGACGCAATATAGACATATGGTGGCCACAATTACAGGCGGGTGCGGAGGCCCTTATCGTCACCGCCAGTGGATGTGCCCAGATGGTCAAGGATTATGCTCAACTTCTGGCAGAGGATCCCGACTATGCGGAGACAGCCAGGCACCTGGCCGCACGTACCCGGGATATCGCGGAAGTAATCGAGAAAGAGGAGTTTGAGCAGCTGAAAACGTGGAGTAGCAAGCGGACCCGGGTCGCATTTCACTCCTCCTGCACACTGCAGCACGGTCAAGGCCTGGGGGGGTGCGTGGAGAACATTCTACAGCGCCTCGGCTATCACCTGACCTTGGTTGAAGACTCCCATCTCTGCTGCGGTTCGGCGGGCACCTACTCGGTATTGCAACCCAAGCTCGCGGATGAGCTGGGTCGACGTAAAACCAGGTCGCTGCAGGCGGATGAACCCGGGATCATTGCCACAGCCAATATCGGCTGCCTTGTCCATCTGCAAAAGCACGCTTCTCGACCCGTGGTCCATTGGATCGAACTTTTGAACAGTGGCGAATTGTGAGCCCCTGCTAAGGCTTGCACCTACCCCATAAGCACCGAGTAACTGCTACTATTCTGCTAGGACCTGTAAACAGACAATCAGGCTCCAGCTAAAAAAATACCAGTGTTTTTAACCCTTTGAATGGCTGACAAGATACCCCATACAGATGCGTAGTCGATTACACAGTTTGCTCTCGGTTCTGTTAGCCTGGCTACTTACCACCCTCTCCTCAGGGGCTGCTGCTGCCACCGTGGACGAGTCCCGCCTGCAGCAGCAGAGAGCACTTTTCATTGCTGCCGAAGCGGCGCTGAAGAACAAGGACAGTAAAACCTACCTGGAGCATAAAGATAAGCTGCTCGACTACCCTCTGCTCCCCTATCTTGATTATCAGGAAACACTGACCACCCTGGATCAGCAATCGATTCAAAGCATAACCAATCGACTCAAATGGCTTGAGGGGACTCCACTGGAAAGAAAACTGAGGTCGCACTGGCTGGCACTCTTGGCCAAAGAGCGCCTGTGGACCAGCTACCTTCAGTTTTCCCGGCATGGTGGCTCCGTCGAACAACAGTGTAACCGCCTCCAGGCATTGATCGAGACGGGGCGAAAACATGAGGCCTTTAAAGGGGTTACACCCATCTGGTTGACAGGCCGCTCGCAGCCGAAGGCCTGTGACCCGGTATTCTCGGCCTGGATTGCCGCAGGCAATCTCGATACCCAGCTGGTTTGGCAACGTATCAATCTGGCAATGTCCGCCGGTAAAACCCGGCTTGCACGCTATCTGAAACGCTATCTGCCTGAAGCTGAGACCGGCATGCTGGCGCGCTGGCTGAAGCTCTATCACCATCCGCAGCGGGTGATGACGCTGCTCAACGATACCCATCCCATGAGGGACGAGATGGCGGCTCAGGCGATTCGCAGGCTAGCCTGGAGAGATCTTGAAAACGCCCTTGTTGCATGGGAAAAGTTCCATAACCGGGGTCTTTTCTCCGACGCTCAAGCGCGCAAAATCGTCTACACCCTGGCAAGCAGCCTGGCACGAGATCCTGACAAAACGCACAATCAGCGCCTCATATCTCTGCTCCCAACCCACCTCCAGCTGGATAGCGGACTCTCGGAAAAACAGCTTCAGGCCGCACTCCAGGAAAACGACTGGCAATGGGTGTTGCAGATTGTTGAAAATCTCTCGCCGGAGGAAGCCCATCAGGAGCAGTGGCGCTACTGGCGATCTCGGGCACTTATCGAGCAGGGTCGAGCGGAAGAGGGTAGAAAGTTGTTGCGCACCCTAGCCCAGGAACGCAGTTACTATGGCTTTCTCGCCGCGCAGCGCCTCGGTGGCGAACCGAAACTCTCTCATACAGCGCTGCAGGCAGACCAGCAACTCGTCATGGCACTGGCAAAACTACCCGGGCTGATTCGCGCCCGTGAATTGATTCAGCTGGAACGTCCCCTACTGGCTCGCCAGGAGTGGAATCTCGCACTAAACGGCGCTAAGCCAGATGAACTCAAAGCGGCCGCCCGTCTTGCCGAAAAATGGCAATGGCCGTCCCAGGGCATCATTACCCTCGCCCGGCTACGCCAATGGAACGACCTGGAATTGCGATTTCCACTGGCACACAAAGAGGCCATCACTGACCAGGCCAGGGATCACGGTATCGATAGCGCATGGATCTATGCAATCCTACGCCAGGAGAGTGCGTTCATGAGTGATGCCAAATCATCCGCTGGTGCCCGCGGATTGATGCAGCTGATGCCGAAGACCGCAAAACAGATGGCAAGGGAGTTGAAACAGTCTCTTGGCAAACCCGAGGATCTCTACCAACCTGAACTCAATATAAAACTTGGCGCAGGTTATCTGAATAGGATCTACCGCCAACTGCAGGAGAGTCCGGTGCTCGCCACCGCGGCCTATAACGCAGGCCCACACAGAGTGCTCAGCTGGTTACCCGAAGAGTCTCAGGCAAGCGATATATGGATAGAAACCGTACCATTCAAGGAGACCAGAGAGTATCTGAAACGTGTGTTAGCCTATACCGTTATCTATAACTACCGGTTGGGCGACCTTCCGATCACAATTCCTGTCGATTGGGTGCGTCCCATAGAATCCAGGAAGTCGCTGCAAAATAAAGGTACGGGTACAGGCTCAGATGTCTGACTCCAGCGACAGCTGCGATTCATCGCTAGCATCATCCTGCTTAGGCTGTGAACGCCTGGAGTGCAGTTTGTCCTTGACTCGACCAATCAAATTAGTGTCTGTGATGATTTCGTAGAAGTAGTCATTCGGAGTTCCTCTCTCCTCCTCGATGCTTCCCGCATTCCAGACTCTTACCAAACCTTGTCTAACCACAAGCCAGTGGGAACTGCCCTGCCTGTCGACAAATCGTCCTACATGATAGTAGTGAGACTCACCGGAACGACTGTGAATCTTCAGCTTGTGCAACACAACTTCCGATTTGAGCTTAATAAATGCCGCTTCAGTCAACTCTATGCCGTTGATGTTGTAGCGGAGACGGATTGACGCATCTGTTTTTCTTTCCCGGCTATACTCATTCAAGACTTCCACGCGGTGACGCTTGCTTCTTCGCCAACTCGTATCCTTACGCAATTCAGCAGAACAAGAAGAGAGCCTGTCGGCCTCATTGATAGCCGGGGATATCATGATTTTCTGCTGCTCGTCATATAGATAGGCAGGTGCGTCGTTACTGAAGGCGATGCCGAGTCCCAGCTCGAGTTTAGGCAGATTGTGCACTCTGTTTTGACTGTTTTGAGCGTCCATCACTGAGAGTATTTTTCGCGCCAAACCACAGGCATTGGCAACGGTCAATGCTTGGGTGGTAATCTTGCCCGTCTCCATGACCGCAAGAATCAACGCATCCCCCTCCACGAACACCTTTTGCGCGCCGAAACGCTCGAGCAGTTTCGTGATAGGACCGAAAAAATTCATGCTGAAATGGGTTGCCGGATTGAGCCTTTTCTCAATCAATTGGCGGGTGATCTCAGTAGAGCCTCGTATGTCAGCCTTCAATACGACATGCGCCTTGACAAAATCCTGACTGTCGGGATCTCGACCAAGGCGGAATTCATAAAGACTGCCGTTATCTCTGGAGAGCTTGATACTCTCTCCATCCTGCAGCACACGCAGGTGACTCATCTGTTGGTAGGTGTAATAAGCAAGCTTGAGATCGCGGCGAAAGGTCAGGAAATCCTTAACATAACGAATCCCATAGTCCTGCTGCTTGATTGCCGGCATACGTCGAATGTAACCCAGCACAACGTCCATTGCCTTTAATGCCGCGCTACCCTTGTCAGGTGTATTCGCCAATTTTTTTACCAGGTGTCGACGCGGCAAGTCTCCGGTAAGAAACCGGTAGATATCTTTGATCGAGATCTGACCATTCAGCTGCCGGTGGAGCCTGGGTGTTCGATAGGCGGCGATGGCGCGCTGTACCAACCCTGCCCGATTGAGCCTTTTCAGAAGTTGAGACTGAAGCTCGCTCCGGGCAGCTTCACACTCCGGATTCTTCCACGGCGATGACTTGCTTACATCCTGTTTGCTACGGGTGAACCAGCTGCCACTCTCGCCGCTGGGACGTTGCAGAAGGATATCGATATTTCTGGGCACATCTAGCCAGGAGACGTCGATCTGCTTGAACTCCACTTCAGAGAGACTCCGTTCCAACAATCTCTGTCCTTCAAGAAATTCTGAAAAACCGCTATGCAGCTCACGGTTTCTTATCTGGAATCCCTTACCTTCCAAGCCCTCCTTGACCTCTGTATCATGCTCCGGCGGTTGCACCCAACTCGGTAGAAAATCCCGATAGGTATCGGTAATTATTCGGTTGGTAATGTCAAAGTAGTTGTCATGATCTCTATCCATGCACAGCAGGGGATAGTGATTCATGATGAACTCTTCAGTGGATAGATTGGGCAGATGCAACAGTGGATTGAACAGGAGTTGCTTGGAGAGCGCCCAGGAACTGCCTACTACAGACTTCCTCAGTTTACGCAGCTCTTTCGATTCGAGTCGCTGTACGATCTTGAACACCCTGCGCAGCGTGCGGTAGCGAATACCCGGTTCCAAGCGAGCCAATGCGACAATACGCTCATGCAGCTCCAGAGCGCGTCCGCCGTTAGTGCCCACGGGCAGATTTCCGTCCTGATCCAGTTTATCGCGCAACTCTGCAATAACGATAGCTGGAGACTCAAGCAACAGCTTCAACAGTACCAGATGGAGCAGTTTCAGCAGATCCCTCACCGCTGCATCCCGATGCACCTGTTCCAGTGCGCCCTGCATCATGCTTCGGTAGATCGATTTGAAGGCTTCAACATCACTGCCGGATGGGGGTGCGTCCATTTTTACCCAACCATGCCTGGTCAGGTCCTCATAGACAATCTTCCGCACGAAGTCGGCAAGGGTGGTACGAAACTGATGGCTGAGTGCGACGTCGATATGGTGGTTGTCTATGCCAATCTGGAAAAGGTCGAGTTGACAATGCGGTGCTGCACTACTTCGTAGCGGTGCCAAGAACTCTCCGACATCCGGTTGAATATGCAACAGTCTACTGACCTTTGTAACCATAAAATAAGACCATCAGCCATCCTTCCCTGTTCAGACACCGTCAGCATGCCGTCTAGCTTTTGAGAGATAAAAAAAGTCTTTTGTAACTCAGGACGTTACAATATCCGAGTCTAGTTGATGATCAGACACAGTTAAACTCTTTGAGATGAATCCGCATCACAAAAATTTAGAACTGTGATCAAATTTGAAGAAAATCTGAAAGATCCGGGGAACGGGCATACTATCTGTCCAACATCGCAGACAGCAATTGATCTTCCAGCTCAATACGTACTGCGAGTTCCTCACCCAGCTGTGAGAGGTCTTCAGCCAGATGATCCAATATCAACTGATGATCGGAAAGATCATATTTGTCGTTGAAATTAACCGCCACCTCACTCGCTTTCACGAACTCGGGATAGATCTTTTCGGCAATCCTGATGACACCGCTGCGTCGCTCGCTGCCGTTACTGATGCGGCCGAAGACCTCGAAATGGCCAAATGCCGTGTAATCGATCAAGACTTGGCAGAAGCCCTGCAGCTGCTGGTCAAGTGATGTGGAGCGATGGTAAGGCTCAAGTCCCGCAACCTCACAGAAACGAACAAGCATCTCTTGCCTTTCCGCCAACAGCTTGTCAATCAGCTCTTGCGTGACTGTTCTGCGCTCCTCGACACTCCCCTTTTGAGAACTCATCAGGATCCTCCCACGAACCGAAACTCTATTGTTCTATCGGCCTGTCAATTCAGGACGTTGCGAAAAAGATTCTATAACCCTATGAAGCAAAAGTCATTGATAAACTAACCATCATCTTACGGATAGGGCAACAGTCGATAACGAACCCCATATTCGGCTATCATAAGATTCTCTATGGCCCCCTGGGACTGAAGCTAATTCGGAAACCCCTCAACATGCATCGATTTAGGCGCATCACACCTTCATGGATTTGGCTGATACCACTACTCTATATCATGCCACCAGAAAGCCCCGCCGCAACGTCACCGTCCACGATAATGAGCAGGGCGATGATCGCCATGATGGATACAATGGGCGATCTTGCACATAGATTTAAGGGGGATACCGATTGGGATTTTGATTTCAGCACTTCACCCTCCAGCAGTTGGTACGGCCTGGGGGGTTCGCCCTGGGGATCGCCCGGTTGGCACTATCCGCACTATGCACCGCCACGAATGGGTGACACTCCCTACACCTACGCAATGCCAGGATTCGATGGCGGTCCAGGTCATGGTCCCTCCCCCCGCCCCCCCCACTCGGCCAGGCCGACCACCCGCAAATCGGTACTGGACGGCATCTGGATCGGCCGGGGTGGCGAAATCGTCCTTGTCATGTATGGCCATTTCCGGATCTATGCCAGTTCGGAGCTCTATCGCGACGGACGCTATCGGATTGTCGGCAGCAAGCTATATATGCTCGACCCGGAGACAGAGCTGGTCCAGGAATATGACTATCACCTCGAGGATGGCAAGATGTTGATGCGCAGTGAATCAGGCACCCTTCTCTATTTCAAACAGTTACCGATTCCTGTTCCACCCTATACCCTGATCCAGGGTGTCAAATGAACCCGGGCTGAGCTTCACGGCCACCGCCTCGGAAAGTATGACAATGCCCCATGGAAACCAGTCCTAACCAACTGATTATTAATAGATACACATAAATAATCACAGAGAGTTCCGGTAACTGTTTCCAGCTGTTCATACGAACCACGGCGCAGCGTGAAACGTAGCTCATCGGATGGTACGTCACAAAGTGAGAGAAGCCTCACAGAACTCAATTGATCTATGTTCAATTCACCGTCGATAAGAGAATATTTATTGATATATTAGAAATTTTATATATACTACTATATATCATCTTAACAGCAGTACGAATACGATGATTAAGCAGTACCTATTCGCAGCACTCCTCCTCGTTTTCAGCCGTGCCTACGCCGACACCTCCTTGACCACCGATGATTGGGCCGATCTTTCCGATCGCGCGCGCGCGACCCAATCACCCATCGTGGTTGTCTTCAACGCCGACACCTGCAACTACTGCAGGCGCCTCAAGGAGGAGATCATAAAGCCGATGTCTCGACAGCACGACAGCAAGCTCCCTCTGATCCGGGAATTCGATATCTACTCAAATGGCAAAATCATCGATTTCAACGGTGATCACATACGCAGTCGGCAATTCAAGAACCGCTACAATATCTTTGCCATTCCGACGCTGCTCATCCTCGATGCAGACGGAAAACCACTGACGGATCCCATTGTTGGCTATAACTCTCAGAATGAATACCTGGAACTGCTGCAGACGTCCTTGATTGCCTCGTTCCAGGCCCTCGAATAGGCGCCATTCGAGGAAATCGCAGCAAAGTTCTGTGTGGCGGGTGAAATATCGACCATTTTCCCCGCCATGCCGCTGTCTAAAGTCGCTCGCAGAAATCCCGCAGATTGAAGCCTTGCAGGTTGATATCCAGATCCTTCAACAGTCCCAGAACCTTGAACCGCTCCCCCATCTCGGAAGGCAGTGTCAGGCGCTTCACACCCTGTACCAGGGACATATGCTTGGTCAGATCGTTCGGGTCTGAATCCGCCAATAGACTGTCGAGGCCGTTGGCGAGGAGAAAATGGGCCTGGGTGGTATAGCCACCCAGCCTGAATCCGGCCTCAACCGCGGCACGGGCGAGGGCAGTGAAATCGACCTGGCTGGTGATATCCTGCAGACCAACCCAGCGAAAGGGATCAGTGTGAGCACGATGGCGATAGTGGCACATCAGCGTGCCCCGGCGGCGCTGCGGATGATAGTATTCAGCGCCGCTATAGCCATAGTCGATCAAAATTGCGGCCCCCCGCTCCATCACCCGGGCCAATGCGTTTATCCAGGCCGATTGCCGGAGATTGACTTCAGATATATATCCCGGGACCATTTCGCCGTGGGCCAGCGTAATTTCCTCCACGGCCTGCTGCAGCCCAGGTGTAGCCGGGCGGTCGAAACACTCCTTCAAGCCCTCTCCATCACAAACCACGAAGCTCTCCTGGAGGCCATCGTCCGTGATACGGAAACGACTCACCGGCATCGCATCGAGCAGCTCGTTGGCGATCACTGCCCCCTTGAACCCCCTCGGCATCACCTCCTGCCATTGCACCAGCGGTAGCAGATGAGGAACACGCTTCTCCAGGGTCTCTAACTGTCGCATTCTGAGCTCGGGGCTGACCTCTAGAATACGGTAACTACCAGGAAGTCGCTCGAGATGCTCCAGTGCTGAGAGAAGATCGCATGCCAATAGCCCGGAACCGGCACCGAATTCCAGTATCTCGCCACCCTCGACCTCCTGTAAAACCGGTTCAACCTGGCGTGCAAGGCACTGTGCAAACAGCGGCGATACCTCCGGCGAGGTGATGAAATCGCCCTGCTCGCCAAACTTGCGGCTCCCGGCGACGTAGTATCCCAGCCCCGGCGCATAGAGAGCCATCTCCATAAAACGATCGAATGGTAGCGCACCATTCGCCTTTTCAATTGTGCGCCTTATCTGGCGCATCAGCCGTTCACTGACAACCTGGGAGGTGGTATCCGGCAACGGCAGTGTCCTGCCGTTGGTAACGGGCTTGTCGCTGAGACAGTCGGGCATATATTTTGAAACCTAGGGCCTGTTAACACTAATCCAATTAGCCCTGCCGGGACTATTTTTTCGTCCGGCAAGGCAGAATGAGCGAGGTGTAGTTATGCTACATGAGCGAATGATAACGCCGCTGGGCGGAAAAATAGCCCCGATCCTTCGACTTGAGCCTGAAAAAGCGCCACTCGGCGTTGCTCGTCGTTCATATGGAATCACCAAACTTCTCTCCTCGCGTCTTGATTGGCGCTTATTCAGGCACAACAGGGCCAATTGGATTAGTGGTAACAGGCCCTGATCCGTTAGAGTAGATGTGACATTCAACCATGGAGTTCCTCTATGACGCAAAACCAGCCTGACCTGTCTGGAAAATGTGCACTGATCACAGGAGCGGCACACAGGATAGGTGCAGCTATCGCTCGTCGGTTGCATGGGGAAGGGATGAATATACTGCTCCATTATCGCAACTCGAAGGCCAACGCTGAGCGACTCAAAAGCGAGTTGGAATCACAACGTGGCGATTCCGTATGGCTGCTGCAGGCGGATCTGCAGCAGACGGAGAGCTACGATTTTCTGCTCAGCCGGGCCGCCGACATATGCCAGCGTCTCGACCTGTTGGTCAACAATGCATCGAGTTTCTATCCAACCCCCCTTGGCAGTGCAACGGAGGACGCATGGGAGGACCTCCTGGGCAGCAACCTGAAAGCACCCTTTTTCCTCTCCCAGGCGGCGGCACCCCTGCTCTACCGCAGTCAAGGCTGCATCATCAACCTGGTCGATATCCACGCCGAACGCCCCCTCAAGGATCACCCTATCTACTCTGTCGCCAAAGCGGGAAATGCCATGCTGGTGAAGTCCCTGGCGCGCGAACTGGGCCCGGAAATCCGCGTCAACGGTGTGGCCCCCGGTGCCATTCTCTGGCCGCAACAGGAGATTGCGGACGGCATGCAAGAGCAGATTCTTCAACGCACTGCGCTGAAGCGTGCCGGGACACCGGAAGATATCGCCCAAGCCCTGCTGTTTCTCTATCGGGATGCCCCCTATGTTACCGGCCAGATTATCGCCGTCGACGGCGGCAGAACGCTGCAACAATGATATCCTGCAGTCAGTAGCATGGATCACAGATCGGCCATGCGGTTACAAAGAGGGCCATAGACCATGACGGAAATTGCATCCGGATTGAGATTCAGACAAAGCGTCGATCATATGGTCGATCGCGCCCTGGCAATAATGGAGTTGGATCCGGGTATTGCCAACGCCATCAAGGCCTGCACTTCGGTGCTGCAGGTAACCTTCCCGGTGGAGATCAGAGGCAAGCTGGAAATTTTTACCGGTTGGCGCGCGGTACACAGTATCCATCGTCTGCCGGCAAAGGGTGGCCTGCGCTATGCGGTGAATGTGGATCAGCAGGAAGTCGAGGCCCTTGCTGCACTGATGACCTATAAGTGCGCCATTGTCGATGTTCCCTTCGGCGGATCGAAAGGCGGGCTTTGCATCGACCCGAGCAACTACACCCGGGATGAACTGAAACTGATCACCCGCCGTTTCGCCCGTGAGCTTGCTGCCCCTGGCTTTCTCAACCCCGCAACCAACGTACCCGCACCGGATATGGGTACCGGGCAGCGTGAAATGGCATGGATTGCGGACACCTACAAACACCTATATCCGGAAGAGATCAATGCCCTCGCCTGTGTCACCGGAAAACCGGTGGCCCACGGCGGGGTAAACGGCCGCACCGAGGCTACGGGACGTGGGGTCGAATTTGCGCTGCAGGAGTTCTTCAGGCACAAGGAGGAGCTGAATGCCACTGGCCTGGATGGTGGATTGGAGGGTAAACGCATCATCATCCAGGGGTTGGGCAATGTAGGCTATCATGCCGCCAAATTCCTGTCTGAGGAGGATGGAGCGAAGATAGTCGGCATCATCGTCCGCGACGGTGCGATCTTCAATCCTGATGGCATCCACATCGAGGAGGCACACTTCCACCGCTGCTCCCATGGGGGGTTGAAGGGATTCGCTGGTGGCGAATACATAGCGGAAGGTGAAAAGCTGTTGGAGCATGAGTGTGACATCCTGATACCCGCCGCCATCGAAGGAGCCATAAATGAAAACAATGCACCAAAAATCCAGGCCAGATTGATCGCCGAGGCAGCGAATGGCCCTATCACATTCGAGGCCGATCGCATACTTCGCAGTCGGGGTATCACCATCCTCCCCGATGCGTATGTCAATGCGGGAGGTGTGGTGGTCTCCTATTTCGAATGGATCCGCAATCTCAGCCACATGCGCTTTGGGCGCATCGAGCGCCGCCTTGATGAGTCGCGCGGCCGACATGTGGTTGCAGCCCTGGAAGAGACAACAGGAAAGCAGGTCCCCGAGTGGATCAAGACCAACCTCGCAAAGGGTGCAGACGAGTTGGACCTGGTCCGTTCAGGGCTTGACGACAGCATGCGTCTGGCCTTGCAGGAGATTATCGACATCCGCAATCGAAAACCGGAACTTGAAGACTATCGGACAGCCGCGTACGTGATAGCCCTGCAAAAACTTGCACGATCCTATATCGATATCGGGGTATAAGCGGCGCGGTGAAAAACACTTTACAAAGTGAGGTATTTGTATAAGAATCCACTTCATGCGCCGGTTACGGTTTTGGCCGTATCAGTACTGAAGGGAGTCTGGCGATATACGCAATGTTCATCGCGCACATGGAGGGGCGAAACTGTTGGGCAATCTCAAAACCCTGTTTCAATGTATCGACATCTTCGCCCCGAATAGTAGCGAGGATTGTGCCTGATATGGGTCCGTCTTCATATAGCGTCCCAGTCTTTTTTCAAGCCTCTTTAGGTGAACGCCCCAATCCCGGCCATTGAGTCGGCAGTTACCTGCACAATGGAGGATTGACCAGCACTGTATGACGGTTCCACGCTACTGGATAGCTATGAATGATAGGGAATATCTCAAACGAAAAGGAGTTCAAACATGTCATTAATGGAATGGGCCGATGATAGATACGGCACCAATGTAGACCTCTGCGACACCCAGCACAAAGAGCTTTTCGACCGCGTCAATGCCCTCAATGACGCCGTCACCGGTAAAGACCGCATCGATATTGGCAACCGCCTTGATAATCTGGTCGATTTTGTTGTCAGGCATTTCGAAACCGAAGAGCGCCTCATGGAGGAGCGCGGCTACAACGGCATTGACCATCATCGACATGAGCATGATCTATTGGTGCGGACATGCACCGACATTCAAAACAAGTTCCATGCCGGTGAGATGGAAATCGAGGATGCCACGATGAAATACATTAAGAATTGGCTCGACCACCACATCCCGGTCATCGACAAACTATACGGCCCCGCATTGAGCAACTGAAAACAACCACAGTTTCGATGTCAAGCCAAAAATTGGCTTCATCCTCGCGGGACCAACGAGTGCCCCCGACGCGTCGGTCCCGCTTTTTTAACCCTCCGTCAGCGAGAAAAAACGCTCCAATACAGCAATATCCTGCGTTTTCGTCATCGCGGGCAGGCTGCGAATAAAGATTTTACCATAGGGTTTGCTCAACAACCTGGGATCACAGACGGCCAGAACGCCCCGGTCCTTCTCATCCCGAATCAACCTGCCCGCTCCCTGTTTCAAGGCAATCGCCGCCTGAGGCAGCTGATAGGCCATGAAGGGATTCCCCCCTCGTCGGCGCATCGCATCGATTCGCGCCTGAAGTACCGGGTCTCCCGGTGAGGCAAAAGGCAGTTTGTCGATAATGACACAGGAGAGCGCCTCCCCTCGCACGTCGACACCCTCCCAGAAGCTCGAGGTTCCGAGCAGTACCGCGTTGCCGAGTGTACGAAACCGCTCGAGCAGTTCGTTGCGTGGCGCGCTACCCTGAACCAGCATGGGATAGCTCAGCTTGTCCTTTAAATAGTCTGCCGCCTCCTGAAGTGCCCTGTGACTGGTATAGAGGAGAAAGGCGCGACCGCCACTAGCATGCAGTATGGGGAGTGAAAGATCGGATACGACACGATTGAAATCCGGGCTGCCGGGGTCCGGCAGGCCCTTCGGCAGATACCAGACTGCCTGCTGCGGATAATCGAACGGGCTGTCCCAGCAATGGGTTTCCGCATCTGTCAATCCAAGCTGCTGGGCAAAGTGCTCGAAACTACCGCCCACCGCCAGAGTAGCGGATGTAAACACCCAGGATGCGGTATGGTCGTTGATTACATTTTGAAATATATCTGCAATCTCCAAGGGTGTACGATTCAAACGAAAACTCTGGCGGTGTGTTTCAAACCAGCTGATTGACGACTCATCGCTGTTCTCTTTCAAAAGACGCAGTCGCTGTAAGACTGTCTCACATCGTTCATTGCAGCTGTCGAGTCCCTTGCCCCGTCCCTCGACGCTACGCAGTGCCTGCGCCAGCTGCTCTATGGTTTCCAGCAAACTATCGAGATGGGCGAGTACCGACGGGTTACCGGCAACTTCCGACCAAGCGCCCCGTCGCGGCTCGAGACCAAAGGCAAGACGCATATCCCGGGTGACCTGCTGCAGCCGTTCCGCGCGTTCGGGTATCTCGGCAAGATCATTCGCTTCGCGGTGGTACTCCGCAATCGTGTCACGCGCGAGTTCCACCAGCTGACGACCGCTGACGCTGTCACCGAAGAAATTACCTGCAATATCCGGCAACTGATGGGCCTCATCGAGGATAAAACAGTCGGCGCCAGGCAGAAGCTCGCCAAACCCCTCCTCTTTCAAGGCCATGTCGGCACACAGCAGATGGTGATTGATCACCACCAGATCCGCCTCTTGGGCACGCTTGCGCGCCTCCATCAAGTGACAGCTACTGTATGATGAACACTCTTGACCCAGGCAGTTGTCGGTGGTTGAAGTGACATAGGGCCAGATTCCGGCATCCTCGGATATCTGCTTCATCTCAGAGATATCACCACTCCTTGTGCTCGAGGACCATTCGCGGATCATCTGTAACTGAGTAAACTGCTCTCGGGTAAGCTGTACCTCTTCCAGCAGTGTATTCTCCATGCGGTGGATACAGAGGTAGTTGGCACGTCCCTTCAGCAATGCGGTTGATACCGGACTCGAGAGGCTCTGCCGCACCAACGGCAGATCGCGATGAAAGAGTTGGTCCTGGAGATTCTTGGTACCGGTTGAGATGATCACCTTGAGCCCAGACATCAACGCCGGCACCAGATAGGCAAATGTCTTACCGGTGCCGGTACCCGCTTCACAGATCAGCACCCCACTCTGATCCATAACCCGGCTTACGGCCTCGGCCATCTCCTGCTGCTGTGGTCGATAGGAGAAGCCCTCGATACGCTTAGCCAACCAGCCGTCAGGGCCGAATATCTCAGCTATGTCCGTCATTGATCTAAGGAGAACAACCAGATACCGTCAACTCACCCTAGTCGGCCTGGTTATCCCAAACCTCGGGCTCGAGGCCGTTTTCGCGGGTCCAGGCAAGTCGACCGATGATTTTGAATCGGGCCACCGACATTGCTCCACGTTTTGCCCGGTTGCTGCTGCTCTTACCCACATATTCGACAATATCGTCCCGTTCCGCTTCATAGATTTCATAGGGTTGATAATCCTCATCCATGAGTACCAACACCACGCTGTCCCAGTTCTTTTCGAGCTTGAGTTGGCCTATTCTCTGCCCCGATTTGCTCTCGTCAAAAATAGTCCTTGATTTGATCTGGATCTGTTTGTCGCCGCGGGCCGGATCGATGGCGTCGAAGCCCCCCTCACCCTGGGGTTTGGGCGCCAACTGGAGTAACTTGACCGCATCGTATTCGGCAATTTCGTTACTGATTCCGGGCAGCGGTTTGCCCATGGTACGGCGATACTCAGCTGCCAATACCCGGGCCTGGGCAATCAGTTTGTCGGCGGCATAAAGGGTCAAGCCTCGGCTCCTTCACTCTGCGGGAATGGGATTCTGCCTGGATTGTAGCCTATCTGATACCCGTCAATAAACGCTCATCGCCTCTTGACGTTCACAGACGCAGGTCCAGCGGGGTTTCAGCTCTCCTGGGATCGCCGGGATATATCAGGCAGTGGTGATTAGAGGCTGCCCTTCGACGATCTCTTGCAGAACCTCGGCAAAGGGTTTGGGACGTCCATAGTGATAGCCCTGGGCATAATCGACTCCCATCTCCTGCAACGCCTTACCGATAGATGCGTCGCTCACATGTTCAGCTATCACCACTTTATCCATGAAATGGGCAAGCTCCATGATTGAGATGACCATCGCCAAATCAGCGGTATTCTGAATCATTTCACGCACGAAAATGCCATCGATCTTTACGTAATTGACAGGAAAATCCTTGAGGTAGGAGAAGGAGGCAAAGCCTGATCCGAAATCGTCCAGATAACAGGAACATCCCATCGACCTGACATCTTTCATAAACGCCACCGTGTCCTCGATATCCCTGGCAAGGGCGGTTTCAGTGATTTCGAAGCCAAGCTGTAACGCGGGTATGGGGGATTTGCTTATGCACTCCTTTAAGTATTTTTTAAACTCGTTCTCCACCACCGATTTTGCCGAAACATTGAGAGAAAAACTGACATCGCGTTGTAGATTTTCGGCGTATGGCGTAATTGCATTGAAGAATTGATCGATCACCCAGTGATCAACTGACCGCATTAAATCGTACTGCTCGGCAATTTTGATAAAGCGTTGAGGAGGCTGTGGCTCACCATTGTCATCCAGGATACGCAGCAGAATTTCATAGTGCGGATGCAGTCCCGCACCCTGCTTCAGCGGAACTATTGGTTGCGCGTAAAGCACCATGCGGTCATTCGCCAAGGCCTCCTGTATGGTCGGAATCGTCTGGATGGTCTGCATGTGCTTCTGGAACGCAGAATCCGACGCGGAGAAGATCCGTGTACAGTTTCTACCACTCTCCTTGGCCATGAAGCAGGCTGACTTGGCGGCCTGCAGCAACTCGCTGATATTGGCTTGCTCCCGTGCATCGATCTGCACCACTCCGAGACTTGCCGAGACAGGTATGAGACGATCGTTCCAGCTGAAACGATACTCCTCGATCGCGCGACGCAGTGATTCTGCAGTCTGGAATCCCTTATCGAGATCTGCGTTTTTTATCAACAGGGCAAACTCATCATCCCCGATGCGCGCCACCATGCCGTCCTTGCCGAGATAGCTTGAGAGTATCGAGGATACCGTCTGCAGCAGACTGTCGCCCCCGTCCAATCCGCAGAGATCATTGACCACATTAAATTTGTCCAGGTCAAGCAGGGTCAGTACATGCTGTGTTTTGTCATTTTCCGTCTCTGCCAATATCTCATGCAGATTTCGCTCGAATCTGCGCCGCGTGAACAGCCCAGTCAATTCATCGATGGATGACTCATCCTTTATCTGGTTATAACTGGTTAACAGGATCCGGTCGATGGCCCTGTCCACGATCGGCTGCACCCTGTCCTCCATGACATCGTAGTCACCGCCAGCCACCAGTTTCGCAAATTCATGAGCGGAAATATCAAGCGCCTTCAATCCATCTCCGTCAACAAACAGAAAACGACTCGAATCGCTGTTCTTCCAGGCCAGATAGAGCATGCGCTTACCTGAGCCAGCCACCATCCAGGTATCGACTGCAAGTGCTTTGACGGCTTCCATCGATGTCTCGTCTGACTTGTCATCCCCACCCTTTTCTGCAGCCTTCACCCTCTCGCTGAAGAAACCCAGTAGCCACTCCAGATCAACCTTCACCCGCTGCTCGATAAACGGAAGTGCGGCCTTCTCTCCCTGGGTAAGCGCAGTCTGTATTTCAATGGCGAATTCCCGGCTCGCCTCAGGGTAGACTGGATAATCGCGAAATCCTTTTCTGATGAGCGAAACCAGATCGCGAATCTGATTATTGCTCATTTCGTGCCCGGTAGTTCGATTGAGAAAGAGTTTCTCAAGAATTTCGATTACCCGGGAGTAGGCCTTCCAGGAAGTACTCTCTTCACCGTCGGTCGCGTGGGTCTGCACCAGCAGATTTACCCATCCGAACTGAAACAGGCGTGTTATCGCACTGGTGACCGATTTACCCAGTAACAGATTCCGCAGGTAGGAGAGGACCGCGTGCTCCGCGGCTATGAGCTGTTCATCCTTTTCACAGTGGTCGATAGCGATCTGGCGATTGCGATAAAATTTATCCAGTTGGGTATGTTTCAACGCCTCGAGGGCCTGGGTAACTTCAGAGACACTGATTAATTTTTTGCTGTCAATGGCATCCAGAAGTTGAGAGATTCTCGCCATGTCACGAACCTGGGCTATCTGTGTCCTAAGTGTGAAATAGGGAATCAACGACTCAACGGTGTTGAGCAGACACCTTACCGGGTGTTTACTGTTCTCCAGCAACGAGGGATCGTTAACCACCTCCTGGATGATTTGAATCTCCATTCGACTCAACAGATCCTTCAGCTCTTCTGGTACCAGCGGATCATCACGTAACGCTGAAACCAGTTCTTCGCCGGTACTGATTGCGGCGCTGACCAGTGGGTCTATGTTTTGCCGTGCGGCGGATTCGTCGATCAGTTCATGTTCTAGCTGCTTGAGTACCGAGGAACCATATCTCAGAGGCAGGTTATTCAGCGACTCTATGACCTCGGTCTTGCCAATGCCGCCAGCCTCCGATTCCGCTCCGATCTGATCGGGGTGACGCCGGACGTCAAATAGCGTGGATAGATGTTGTATAACCTTACCCATGTTTGGATGGGATATCTTTTTGGCTGGATGACTCTGCTTGATGCTGCTCTGGTAGTGTGAGGAAAAATCAATCCCTCTCTGTTTGAACAGTTCCAGCAGCGCTTCATAGAGCTCATCCAGCCCCGCGAGAACGCTCTGCTGAAATACGCTTAACAGGAGGTGAAAACCATTGACTTCCAAGTCAAACCTATCCAGGGCATGCTTTAACGCGTTCAGCAGACTGATTGGTGAGAGTGGGTTGTTCTCATCCTTGATCGTGTGCGCCGTAATGTAGGTAAGCGAGGTCTCAATATGGTAGAGATTTCGCGCCAATTCCGTTTCAATCCGTCTTGCAATATCGTTGATAACCACCCAATGGTCGATCTCAACCTTTTCAACCAGCTCGAGTTCTTGATTGACCGCCGTTGCCGATGAGGAGTCGATACCTGCCAGGCCGCGTAAATCATCAATTCCCTTTTCGACCTGACCGATAAAGGCCGAGGTGATCTCAGCCTCCTCCTGCTCCAGCGCTGTCATCAACAGAATCAACCCGGATTCCTGTTGACTGAACTTGGGCTCATTGACATATTCCAGCAGCGCCTCTTTGCTTTGTGCGAAAAATGAGGCCAGCAGCGGATTGAGATAACCGAGCAAACGCTCCCGAATCTCATTAAGAAGCGGGGGGATCGCAGATTTCTCGACAGCAGCCTGATCGCTCTTCTGCTGTTGGTGTTGAGATTGAAGATAGCGATATAGGGCCTCGCCCTCATCGCGATCGATGATGCTACCTCCCAGCCCCTGATTATTCAGATAGACGATGGCAATGCGAACTTGCTTTGACGCAACGCTCAGCACCGCTTCATGGCGATCGGCTTCAGCGATATAACCGACCGGAAGAAGCGTATTTAGTCTATCGTCACCCGCATAGAGGAAGACCCCGCCCCGGGAAAAATTGCAAATTTTGCAATCGTCGAAGCTCTCACCCTCGACGGTAAGGCTCGCCGGCAGGTCTATCTCCAGTCTTTGATGCCTTCTGCGGTTATTCATCGATAGTCCGTTGCTATTGCCACTCCCGGCAGTATTGTAATATCTCAGTCAATCCTCAATTATGAGATTATCGGCGCCAAGGTTGAGAGCTTGAAAAAAAATAGTGATAAATTGTGAATTATTCACCTCGGCATCTGGCGCTCAATCCCTTTTCGCATCAGGGAATTCAACCTTTTTGAGATGACAATAGAGGCAAGATGCCAGTGATTGGCGAGTTGCAAACGGCCTCTGGCTGTTATTGGAAAAGTCGCTGAAACCAGAGAACGCCATCTTCCACCAGCGACCCTGAACGGGCACAGGGTGCCCTGGTAGTCGGCCCGCTGCCACGAATAAAAGGATACTCCCGGGCTTGGCTGCACCCCTCCCCGAGCAGCCCGGTTTCGGGATCGATCGCCAACAACTCCACCCCCCTCGGCCGATTCTTATGCAGCGGCGAAATACCGATCGCATTCATCAACCTGGCCCAAATCCGCATTGCACCGGATGAGCCTGTAAGCCCGGTGGGACCGTTGTCGTCACGCCCCACCCAGGCAATCGCGACACGCTTCTGGTCGAATCCGGCAAACCAGCTGTCGCGCAACTTATCCGTTGTCCCGGTTTTTCCCGCCACCTCGACACCATCCGGCAGCAACCACTGTAACGCCTTGCCGGTGCCGCTGCGGGTCACTTCCACAAGGGCATGGCGGAGCAGATAGACAGCCCGACTGTCGATTCTTGACTCAATCGACAGTGGATAGCGTGACAGCGGTTTGCCCTCGGCATCCGTCACATCACGAATCGATTTCAGGGTTGCGCCAAAGCCTCCATTGGCCAGGGTCTGGTACATTTGAGTCATCTCCAGGGGCGAGAGGGAGACCGCCCCCAACAGCAACGAGGGATAGGATTGCAGAGGACGACGTATTCCCAGCTTGTGGAGGTTGTCGATTACCTCATCGAGACCGATGGAGAGTCCGAGATGCACGGTGGCCTGGTTGAATGATTGCGTGAGGGCCTGTTCCAGCGTCACTTCCTCGCGGCTCAGATTGTCATAATTCCTCGGGGTCCAGATCTCGCCATTCATACCCTTGATCCTGATGGGTCTGTCTTCGAGAGGCGTAAGCAGGTGATAGTCGCCGGGATGCGTCAGGGCACTCAGATAGACCGCGGGTTTGATCAGTGAACCCACCGGCCGCACGGCATCCAGGGCACGATTGAAACCGGCGTAGCGTGGATTTCTGTCACCCACTACAGCCAGTACCTCTCCTGTCTCCGTATCCGCCAGGGTCAGGGCGCCCTGCAGGCTGCCATTGGCAATACCGTGTTGCCCTTCCAGCTCCTTGAGCTGTTGCGTGAGCGCCTCTTCGGCCTGTTTCTGGAACCAAGGATCCAAGGTTGAAAATATTCTTAAACCACCGGCACTTAGGTCATTCTCTTTGTAGTCTCTACGGAGCTGGCGTTTGACCAGATCGATAAACGCCGGACTACCGGAGCTCTGTAGGTCGCCCTGTTCCACGCCCAAAGGCTGTTGCCCGGCCTGCTGTGCCTGTCGCTGGGTGATCACGCCCTGATCAGCCATCAATTGCAGGATCAGGCTACGCCGTTTTTTCGCCAGCTGTGGATTGCGCCTCGGATCATAGGCCGAGGGCCCACGCACCAGGGTCACGAGCAGCGCCATGCGTGGCAGGTCCAGCTCATGCAGGGGTCGATTGAAGTAGAAGCGGCTGGCCAGGGCAAAGCCATGTATCGCCTTCCCCCCCTGCTGCCCCAGATAGATCTCGTTGGCATAGGCCTCGAGGATCTCATCCTTTTCGTAGCGCATATCCAGAATCAACGCCATTACGATCTCGTTTAGCTTGCGCCAGAGGGTGCGTTCCGCACTGAGAAAGTAGTTCTTCACCAGTTGTTGGGTCAGTGTGCTGCCCCCCTGAACCACCCGTTTGGCAGCCAGATTGGCCCATAACGCACGCCCTATTGCCATAAGATCTATACCCGCATGGCTGTAGAAATTGCGATCCTCCACCGCAATCAATCCCGACACCAGCAGTTGCGGAAGCTCTTGGCGGCTGAGCAGTATCCTGTCCTCGCCATGCGGCGAAGCGAGACTGCCGATGAGCCTTGGTTCGAGGCGGTAGTGACCAACCGGGTCTCCGTTCCCCGCGCGCTTCAGTGAAACGATCTCATGACTGTCGAGGTGCACCTCAAGGTAGTCACTGGAACGATCGATATCGGGAAAACGGAAGGGTCGGGTACGGATCAGATAGCGCTCCCGATAACTGGAGTACTCCCCGGGACGATCCGGGTGTTTGACCCGGCGATAGCCAAGTGCGTCGAGGGTCTGCCGGAGACGGACCTTGTTCACAGCCGCGCCGGGATAGAGATCCAGGGTTCGGCTGTAGACCTTTGCCGGAATATCCCACCGACGCCCCTGAAATTGACTCTGAACCAGCTGGTCCAGATAGAGGATATAGAGTATTGCACCCAGAAAAAGGGTGATCAATCCCAGATAGAGCCACCGCTTCCATCTCCGCGCGCCACCACGTTTGCGCCTGGCCTTGCTCCGCTTTACAACTTTTTTCGCCATAGTCTGCCGCTGTTCAATCTCCCAGCCAAACGCTGCCGACCAGGGTGGGGTGAAACAAGCCGCTCATCAAGATCGTGAGCTTGCTTTGCCATCCGCATGATGAACACCCGGGCTCATGCATTAGATTCCCAAATTGTCAATCCGTGAATCAAGTCTCAAAATCAGTGGCCGATATGTTGGTTTGAAGTGCACATCTTAGCAGGGAGTTAAAACCAGATGCGATCCGGAATTCCATTAAAAAATTGGCTACTGACAATCGCACTCATTACAGCGGCATTCATGCTAATGGGGCAGAATGTCATTGCAAGCGACATGGATGAGGATCTCAAGCTGCGCAAAAGTCTCGAAAAACGTATTGCGGAGTTGTCTGAAAACAAGAAACTGCGTGACAGGATGGTCAAAGAGGGGCGTGACAGAACGATTCTTTGCAATACATGTCACGGCGAGGATGGGATAGCAACGAAACCCTTGGCTCCCAATCTGGCGGGGCAGAACCCTGTCTATATCGTGGACCAATTCCAACGTTTTGGTGACGGCCGACGCAATGATTACCTGATGAGCAGCCTGGCCAAGACCTTCAGTTTTGAAGACAAGATAAAAATCGCACTCTACTATTCCGATATGGAGATGAAACCCTCAGGTGGTGGCAATGCCGAATTGCTTCCTGAAGGTGAAAAGATCTACCAGGATTTCTGTGTCAAATGTCATGGTGAAAACGGTCGCGGCCAGGAGGGTTACGCCCGACTTGCAGGCCAACGGCATGACTATGTCGTGAAAATGTTGAAAGAGTTTCGGGACCGCACCGGCAAGCGCACCAATGTCTGGATGTCCGGTGTTGCGATTCGACTCAGCGACAGGAACATGGATGCCGTGGCGACCTATCTGGCGAACCTGAAATAGATCTGACTCAATCCCTTCCATCAGCTCTTCCGGCCCTTCTATACTAGGGTGCAATTCAGGGTTGGGAAGCGTGTCCTGCCATTGCCCCTTGCCGGCAATCATAAGCACAATTGAAGGCCTTTTGCGCCAGTGGAAACTGGGCAAGGCGCAATTTCAAATAGGCGTACAACTCACCCAACCAGGGCGGCCCATCCTCGGTCGTTGAAACCGCCTTGCGACGCAAATCATAGGGGGCGATCAATACCGCAGACTGATCCAAACCCACCTTAGCAACCAGGTAGAAAAGCTCCTCGATGTATCGATTGCCAATCGCCAGGCAACCCGCCGACCAGGCACTGCCGTGAATGAAGATATTTGATCCGGGGGCTGTTCTGCCCTCCCTGGTCGCGTTGAGCCAGTCGAAACCGTTGGGATAGTTGAGTTTCATCGACAGGTGAAAATGGCTGTTGGGATTGAGATCCACGATGCGATAGAAACCCTCGGGGACCTGTTTGTCCCCTTCACGCAACTTTGGTCCCAGGCCTCCGCTGGCCGCGAAAATGGCGTAGTCGTGAACGAAACGCCATTGATCGTTTTGATAAGCCCACAGCTCGAGCCGGCGATTCTCTTTCAGTGCCACCAACTGTATCCGCTGTGGTGGGTAATCCACCGCGACATGCTCGAAACGGGTCTTCAACCGCTGCTCCACAATAGGACCGAGGTGACTCAGTACCGCTTCGAGTTCCGGGTTCTGCGCGGCCCAGGCAGTATTCAATACCATCCCAAACAGCAACAGGAGATGTTTCATATCCCTCCCTGTCTGGCCAATACCCGCTGCACCCAGCTACCGTAGATGAGATCGGATATGCTGTGTAGGTCCTTGATCTGCCGATCGAGGGCGTTGAAGATAACCTGGGCCGATTGACTGCACGCCGAATCAAGCAACAGATCACTTCCATAGCGCTCAACCCAGTTCTCAACCATCTCCCGGGTCATCTCGAGATGAAACTGCATACCGATGTGGTCACCCATGATAAAACCCTGCTGCTCGAAACAGTCGCTTCGCATCAGATGTCGGCCACCTGGCGGTAAAGTGTAGGTATCCGCATGCCAATGAAAGGCGGTAAACGTGTCGGGAACACCCTTAAGCCACCCCTGTTGATCAGCTTCAACCGACATGTTTACCGGATACCAACCGATCTCCATGCCCTTGCCCCGGGTAATTTCACCTCCAAGGGCCTTGCTCATCAACTGGGCACCGAAGCAGATCCCCATCACCGGCAGATCGAGGTCAATCGCCTTGCGGATCAACTCCAGTTCGCCTTCCATCCATGGCAGCTGGTCGTTGACGCTGACACCTGCCCCCATGAAGACCAGGGCGGAGACATCATCCGTGCGTTCTGGGATGGGATGATCCTCATCGATACAGACCATCTCCCAGGGAATGGATCGTGACTGCAGAAACTCGCCCAGATAGCCGGGATGCTGGCAGACCAAATGACGAAAAATTCGAATCGGCTTCATTCAGACCTGTAATTCTTTTATGGCTAGACTTGGATTCTAACCCGAATGACTCTCCCGGTTCAGCCTCGGCCCATACGACATAGCGTAGATCGCCACCCGGCATCACCGCCTCGAAAGGATAACAGGTCACCAGAACCAGGCCACGACCCTCACCCTCCGCCACGGCTTCCAACCGATTCTGTCGCCGATCCACAATTGCGCTCGCGCTAACCCGATAGCTAAACCTACGCCCAGTCGGGGTGTCCAGCAACAGCCTGTCGCCAGACTGCAGATCCTTGAGAAAACGGAAATGGGTATCTCTGTGCCCGGCGATGAGACTGCTTCCAGAGCCGCCTGGCGGTGAGGTCCACATCGCCCAACCAGGCGCAAAGGCCAGGGTCCGCCCGCTAACACCCGCAAGAATATAACGCTTTATCCCCAACCTAGGCACCTCAATGCGGGCCACGGGCCAGGTATCTGCCCAGGGCCAGGGCCGGATCCTCTCATCCGGGGATTCTGTGACCCCCCATGCAGTCGCGATCAGACCCTCCGCAAGCCAGGCTTTGGCCAGGATCCAGATCCCGTCGGCGAGGAGACAGCAGGCAGCGACAAGCAGCACCGATGTGAGTTTGAACAGACGCCCGGAAGCTGCCTTCGACATCACCATTTGAGCACCCCTGCAGCGGCGCGCTCGTTACGCCCCAGCCGGACAAGGCCCAGGCAGACAAGTAACAGCACTCCACCAAGCAGCAGCATCAACGGGGCTCGTGATGCGGTTTGCGGCAACTCACCGAATACCGCTCCGGCATGCCACCCGGCAGGGAGATTGACCGGCATCAAACCCCCTTCCAGGTGCTCTCCTTGGGGTCGGCTGCTACGCCTCTCCACCGCAACCAGACTGGTATAGGGGGAGATAAGCTGATGCTTCAGTGCCAGGTCGACCACCGCCTGGCGTTTAGCATCCGCAGCGATTTCATCGGCAGGCAGTGCCAGCAGACCCGCTATTCGCCGCCTCGCCCAGAGTGCGTGCAGTCCTGTCTCCTCCCCGCTGGACGCCAGATCGAGGACCTGATGCCATGAATCCTTGCCCCGACTGCCTTCGAGTACCAAACTCCCCCTGAGCCGTCTCCCCCTGATGGAGATCATCAGCGGTTCACCCCGGTAGAGATCCGGGAGGCGTTGCGGCTCAATCTCGATATCGCCGGGACCCTGCCAGGCGATATCGATATGCGTCATCGCGGGGTGTTCGAGTTTCTCAAACAGGGTCTGCATACGCTCCGCGACTTCATTCAAATCACCGATGTAGCTGAAACTGCCCCGTCCATACTCCGCAGCACGCTGCATGAACAGCGAATTCGGTGCCGATCCGATGCCGATGGTAAAGAGCCGGCTCTCACCCAGCCTTCTGCGGATCAGCTCGAACAGCGCCTTTTCGTTACCGACGCTGCCATCCGTGAGAAACACTACCTGGCGCAGTCGCCCTGCTTCATCTCGGTCCCGCAGCGCCATCTCGAGGGCCGGAAGCATCTCCGTGCCCCCCTCCGCCTGCAGTCTGTCGATAAACCGCAGCGCCCGCCGCAGATTCTCCCTGTTGGCCGGCAGAGGCGATGAGAAGAGTGAGCGGCTGTGGCTATTGAAACCGATAAGATTGAATCGATCGCTGTTTTTCAGGCGTCCTATTGCCAGTCTCAAGGCAGCCTTGGCCTGATCCATCGACGGCCCATGCATAGAACCGGAGTGATCGATTACGAAGACCAGATCCCGCTGCAGCGGTTCTCCAAGCCGATCTCCTTCGGGAGGCATTATCATCACCAGCGCATATTCGTCACCCTGCCATTGGTCGGTGAAGTGCGCACTTCTCGGTGCAGAGCCGGGTTCCGGTTGCCAGCTCAAGAGAAAGTCCCGCTCCGCTGGCACTGCACCATCGACCAGACGCAGATTAACGACGCCCTGCTCATCCACGGTTTCCAACATCGGGTGGTAGTGGCTGTCGACACGCTGCAGCGGTATACCGGCGTTCAGCCTGATCCGGATCGAGAGCGGATTGATCTTGCCGTAGCTGGGATCCATGACCGGGGGCGTGATCTGACTCGCATCCATCACCTGATCCGTATCCGGCGCCCATCCGGCGAAAGCCCGCGTTGCGAGTCTCTCTGAGGCAAGCGGTTTCCCCGGAATGTAGCGCGGTGCGACCACCAACGGCATCCGCAGTTCAAAGCGACCATTCCCGTAGTGAACCTGTTGCTGAAATTCAATGGCGATACGAATCTCTTCATACGGGGCGATGTTACCCAGGGAGACGGAAAAGATATTCTCTCGCTGCTGCTTCAGCAGACTGGCCTTACGCCCCTCATCCCTGGCCTTTGTGTAGATCCTCTGTGCCACTCTGCGCTCTTCGATCCGTCCCTCGATAAGACGCTCGCCTATCTGCATCCTGAGCCGTTCAACAGCGGACGATTCTGGCAGGGGAAACTGATAACTTCCCTCCATCCATGATTGACTGGGGTTACGGAAGAGGTGTTCGACACGCACCCTGGCAAGCATGCCGTTGATATCGATCTGTAGATCGCTTTGCAACAGGGGTGCCTGCTGCAGCATTTGACCATCCAAGGCCTGCAATTGGAGTATCGCAGCCTCCTCCCTGAGGCCGTCCGCTGCAACGTTATTCCAACCAAACACGATTAGAATCAACAGGATGCTACCTGAAAGGCCGGCAAATACAGTGGCCAGCAGGGAGAACACAAGATCCCGCAACAGGCATCTGTTGCCGAAACTCAGCCCCGATCCTGAAATCTGCGGCGGACTAATGGCGCTCTTTTGTCGCACGATGCACCTCCCTGCAGACCTGCCGCTGCCGGCTTCGCCTCGCTGACCCACTACAGACCCAGCGGTAACTGTCGCGAGTCAGTCTCTCAGGGGAGCTGTAGACAAACTCCTCGCTCAGAGGCTGGCGGTAGAACTTCACGACTCCTCTCCTTTCAGCAGAGAGAGCTGAACCATTCTGTCATAGGCCAAACCCTCCAGGTCCTGGATGGGATATCTCGCCTCTGCCTTGCCGATATAGTGGAGCTCCATTCGGGACGCAGGTAGTCCTGATTCGAGCAGCACTGCGGCCACTGCATCCGCCCGCCGCTTGCTGAGCATCTTGTTGTACGCATCACTGCCGCGCACATCCGCACCTGCACGGATTTCCAGCTTCAATTCCGGAAATGCCTGCAGCAGCAGCGCCAGGGCTTTAAGCTGCTCGCCGATTCCAGGTTCGATATCGGCACTGTCACTGCGAAACCCGAGACAAAAAGTGTAACCCTGCTGCAAGGCCGCGATCCTGGCAGATGACTTGTCACGCTGTCGCTGAAAGAGCGCCTGATGCTCCGAGGCGGCCTGCTGTTCTCTCTGCTGCAACCGCTGGAGCGCCCCCAGTTCGGCATCCAACTCGCCCAGTTGCTGTTTCCGTGATTCCAGCTCACCAAGCATGGCACCACCACTCAATCCCACTACAATCCCTGGCGGTCCACCAACCAGACCACCCAACACTAGACCGACCATGGACCCGGTGAATACACCTTTTTCTACCTCTTGCTCCCCTTGATCCGCCTGTAAAACCGAGCCAAACAGGAGAGTTGAAATTGCCAATGCTACGACTGTCCGCTTCATCTGATATACCTCTTGATCTTGAACCAGCGTGCCATCCCTGGCGTAATGGATGACTCCTGTACAGCGCCGGTATCTGTTGTTACCGAGATCAATTTCAGCGCATAGAAATGGCATTAACGGCACTAAAGCGGGGCAGGACGGGGGCAGAATATGGCGACAATCTGTCACTTCAGGTATAAGAATCCACTTCCTGGAAACTAATTCTTAAAAAATGGATACGATTTCGGCTAAAGTTACAGTTTAAGGATGCTATCAAGCCGTAGGTAACCGCAAGGAATCCCCAGTTATAAGAATGAAAACCGCCTACTTCGCAATTGCTATCGGTTTATTGTTGTGTTTTAGCGAAGCGGCACAATCCATCGATCTCGTCATCAATCTTGATGTCCCCGAAAAGACACTTTCGCGCCATACCGCACGCTCGATCTTCAGTATGCGTACGACTCAATGGCCTGATGGTAAGCCCATCCAGGTCTTCGTGATGGGTGATAAGAGCAAACTCCACAAGGAATTCAGTAAACAGCTGCTTGGACTCTTTCCCCATCAATTGCGGCGCGCCTGGAACCGAAAAATCTACTCCGGTATGGGACAGGCACCCGTAAAGGTTGAGTCCGAGTATGAAATGCGGGAACAAATTGCAAACACTCCCGGTGCTATCGGTTATCTGTCTGAAGGTTTTACAAATGAGCATGTACGGAGGATCAGCATTGAATAGCTGGCGTTGTATGACTTTTCTGGTTTTATTCCACCTCCCATGCGGTGGCGTGGCCACCGCTCATGCGGACGGATACAACGGCATGTTTCAGGTTCACGGGTTTCTTACCCAGGCCTATGTGAAGTCTACCGACAACCATTTTTTCGGCGACAGCGAAGACGGCAGCTTCGATTTTCGCGAATTGGGGATTAATGCCTCCTACCGCTTTTCACCCCGGATATTGGCCTCTGCGCAACTGCTCTCTCGAAGTGCGGGTGAGATGTATGATGGCTCACCCGATCTGGATTTCGCGCAACTGGATTACACCATCCACACGAATGAAAACGATCGTATCGGCTTGATTGTCGGTCGCAGTAAAAACAGCTTTGGCTTCTACAATGATACCCGGGATGTGGCGGCAACCCGACCAGGTATTTTCATGCCCCAGGCCATCTACTGGGATCGCGTGCGCAATATGGTGCTCTCCAGTGACGGCGGGCAACTCCATGTTGAACGGCAACATGACAACCATCTATTTGAATTACGTTTAATCGGAGGGAAAACCCCCATCGATGAAAATGTCGAGAACTCCTATCTGAATCCACTCTTTAATCCTAGAATGGATCAAGATGGCATCACCCTGGGAGGCAGGCTTCTCTACGAGTGGGACGGCGGCCGGTTCAGACTGGCCTTCAGCGGCGCCTCCCTGACCCTGGATGCGCGTACAAGCCTGTTCCCCCCCGGAGAGATCGAGATCGATTATCGTGTATTATCGGCACAATATAACGAAGGTCGATGGAGCCTGACCCTGGAGTATATGGATCAACCCATAGATTACATCGGATTCAGCGATCAACTCGACATTGCCGATACCACCGTGGACGGTATCTACCTTCAAGGGAACTATCGCCTGCACGAGGATTGGGAAATATTCGCCCGTTACGAAGAGAGCCACTATGACAAGAATGACAGAGACGGTAGCCAGAGCAGCGCCAAACTCGGCCCGCCCGCACATTCATTCTTCAGTGAATTATGGACCATGGGTATCCTCTGGGAGCCGACCGAGCAGCTGATGTTGCGCGCAGAATTCAGCCAAATCGATGGCACCATATTCCTTTCCAATCTGGAAAATGACCCGGGTGGTAGTGAACGGAAGTGGAACCTGTTTTCTCTGCTTGTCTCCTACAGTTTCTGAGCCTTAGACATGAACCCAGCTAACAAGCCCGCACAGGACCAGACTGATACGCAGCAAAAACAGCGCTTCTTTCTAAGTCTGAAGTGGAAGGTCGTGCTGCTGTTCAGCCTGGTCCTGTTCATCATCAATGCCGGCTTGGCGGGCATGGGCTATCTCCAGCAGCGCAAGCTTTTCGATACCTATCAGGAACGGATACTGCAACAACACAGCAGGCAGGTACAGTCTCTGCTCAACGCCAGCTTTTTCCGTTTGGAGCAAATAGCGCTGATGATTCCAGCTTTGTCGGATGTGGCGACAGCATCCGATGATTTGAGTTTGGGGAATAAACTCCAAAGGTTCTTTCAACACAGCGAGGCGACCCTTGAGATTGACTGGGGACTGGAAGAGGCCGCCTTTTACAACCAGGCAAGCGTGTTGCAATTCGATTGGCAAACAGGAGCTCTTGACGACTCATTCACGGAGCTTATCGATACGGTAAATCGCCTCGAAGTACCGTTAACCAAGCTTTACTGCGACATTCGCTGCAGACAATACGTTGCCGTACCGCTTCTGGACAGAGGGAAGCATGCTGGTGTAATTCTGCTCGGCAGGTCGCTGGCCGATGTAATCATAGAGTTCAAGGAGCTTGCGAAGACCGATGTCGCAATCATCAATCGTCCCGATGAACCGGAAAAGTTAGCGGGCAGGAACCGCTTCCTGACAGATTGGCAGCGTTACATAGCCGGATCCAGCAATTTAAGCCAACTTATACCACTGTTACAGTCAGCCGCCAGTCAAATCGAGCTGAAACAATTACGGAAAAGCAAGTTCACCACCATCAGGGACGGCGAGCACTACGGGCTCAGCCTGATACCCGCCGGCAGCGACACCTCCGCCATGTCCACAGACTTCGTGGTTGCCAGCAATATCACCCAGGTGGTAAACCAGATCAAACAGGCTACTACCCAATCGATAGTCATCGGCATAATCGGTTTTGCGGTATCCGAACTGCTGCTGGCACTGTTCCTCTGGCAACCGATGAAACGACTGTTGATGATCTCGGACAGCCTTCCTTTACTGGCCAAAAACGCGTTTCACGAGGTGCGAAGCAAACTATCCCTCAAACATCGGGATTGGTATCAGGATGAAATCGATATTGCCAGCGATTCCGCTATCCAGCTGACTCATACCCTGGAACACCTGCACAACGAGATCAAAACCAATACCGAGAATCTCATTAAACGCGGCAAGGAGTTGGCACTCGAACGTGACTTTCTCAATACCATCATGGAGAGTGCCCAGGTAATCATCCTGACCCAGGATTGCAACGGTGCCATACTTACCATCAACCCGGAGGGCGGAGAGTTTATCGGCGTCAGAAACTATGAACCAGGCACCCGCCATTTCTGCGATCTCTTTATGAATGTCGATGACATAAAAGAGATGAAGCATGTCATGCTGCGGCTGAGCGATCGCATGATCAACTCTTACCAACACGACGCAAGCGCCCTCTCTTCAGATGGACAGAAGAAGACCATCTCATGGGTTCACTCCCCATTGGCGGGAAAACACGATTCCGATGAAACAGTGATCCTCTCGGTGGGACTCGACATTACCGACAGGGAGGTTGCGGAGGAACGCCTCGCATGGCTTGCCAAACACGATCCGCTGACCGAACTCTGCAACCGGCGTAATTTTCAGACGGAATTTGAAAAGATTATTACTCTTGCAGAACGCTATCACCATGATACTGCACTACTCTTTTTCGATCTTGATCAGTTCAAATATGTCAACGATGCAAGCGGTCACCAGGCAGGCGATGCCCTGCTCCAGATTGTTGCGAGAAAGCTTAGGGAAATCACCCGATCCACCGACCTCCTGGCCCGGCTCGGTGGCGACGAGTTCGCGATAGTCATCCCCGAAACCGGTATCTCCGGCGCCACCCGTTTCGCCGACAAGCTTTTGTCCGAGCTTAAACAGATCACGATTCCGCTAAAGGGTCACAGCCATCGCATTTCTGCAAGTATCGGAATCGTCACCTATCCAAAGCATGGCGCTACCACCGAAGAGCTGATCTCGAATGCGGATCTTGCCATGTACCAGGCAAAGGAGAGCGGCAGGGATCAATGGCATATTTTCTCCAGTCGCGAACAGGCCCGTGAAGCGATGAGTGACAGGGTCACCTGGAAAGACAAGATCGAACAGGCCTTGGTTGACAACCGGTTCGTACTCCACTACCAACCCATCATGGAGTTGGCGACCGGCGAAATAACCCATTATGAAGTGCTTATCAGAATGGTTGAGGACGACGGTTCGCTCGCCATGCCGGGTAAATTTATCCCGGTCGCGGAACGAACGGGATTGATACATCAAATCAATCGCTATGTACTGACCGCCTCGATTCAGCAACTCGCCAGTATAAATCAGGAAGAGCAGAATATAACACTCTCGATAAACCTATCCGGACGGCTTGTCGAAGATCCCGATTTGCTTTCACAACTGACGCGACTTCTCAACTCCAGCGGCATCAATCCAGAACACCTGGTGTTCGAACTGACAGAGACCGCAGCTCTCGCGGATGTCAACGCGGCGGTCGAACTCATGAATGAGCTTCAAGCCCTGGGCTGCCATTTTGCCCTCGACGATTTCGGCGTTGCCTTCTCCTCTTTTTACTATCTCAGGGAACTGCCACTGGATATTGTCAAGATCGACGGATCCTTCATTAAAAACCTGACTACAAACCCCAAGGACCAGGTTTTCGTCAAGGCATTGACCCAGATGGCCAGTGCCCTGGGTAAGGTAACGGTTGCCGAGTTTGTGGAGGACGAGTCTACGCTGAGGCTGCTCAAGGAGATCGGCGTCGCCTATGCTCAAGGCTACTATATTGGCAGGCCTGCAGCAGAAATTCCCGTCGTTTCCAAGCTGAACTCATCTGTCTCGATTTAATCCTTACCTGCCTGATCCAGGCTGTCTGTTATCAAATGAGTTTCAGCCTCGATATCCATTCGTCAATATTATCCGGAGATTGACAACATCAAGGGCAAAACCCGGCGCAGTGGGCTGTCCAATGCCGGGGCAAAGCGGAGAGCCAAAATAGTCTGCCGATCGAATGTTTCACTCCACCACGCAAAACGTACATAATTACAGGGTCGACAGTCAGCATTCAGAGGAAAATTGATCAGCGTGGCAAAAAAACAGATCGCCATCATTGAAGATGAAGAGGTGATTCGTAACAACTATATCGAATATCTGAGCCGGCAGGGCTACTTGGCAACCGGCTATGCCAATCGGAATCATGCCTTGACTGCCTTCAGCAAGGCACTGCCCGACCTGGTCATCCTCGATATCGGTCTGGCGGATGAGATCGATGGCGGTTTCGAACTCTGCCGGGAGCTGCGCAATCGTTCCAAGACCCTGCCGATCATATTTCTTACCGCCCGGGACAGTGACTTCGACACCGTAGCCGGCTTGCGACTTGGCGCCGATGACTATCTCACCAAGGAGATCAGTCTGCCACACCTGATTGCGAGAATAGCTGCGCTGTTCCGACGTGTCGATGCCATGCAGCAAGAGCAACCAAGTCATACACTGCTGACCCGGGGAGAGTTGCAACTGGACCGTGAACGTCTCACCATTCAATGGAAGCAGATACCCATCAATCTCACTGTCACCGAGTTTTGGATGCTTCACGCGCTGGTCCGCCACCCCGGCCATGTTCGAAGTCGGGACCAGCTGATGGAGGAGGCGCAGATATATGTTGACAAGGCCAGCATCACTACCCACATCAAACGAATTCGCCGGAAATTCCAACAGGTCGACGCTGAATTCAAGCAGATCGAATCGGTCTATGGCGCTGGGTATCGCTGGAACACCTAGCAATTCAAGAGCTACGGCCAGTTAACTCGCTCTCAGTTAGCTACGCAATCCCGATGCCTGAAAGTACCAGATTATTTTTCACTCAAACTCTACGCTTCAAACTCCTGCTGGTATCACTCAGCCTGGTCTTGATTCCATGGGCGGGTTATCACTACCTCTCGGAGATGGAGAATTCACTGCGCAATGCACAGGAGACACTGCTTCTCAACCGCGCTGAAGTTGTCGCCAGCATGCTTGCCACCAAAGATAGCGGCTGGCTGACAGAGAGTGTTGTCAATGGGGGGGGAATCACCCATTCCCTCTATGCCCATCCGCTTAACACGCCGCCGACGATCGACGGTTATGATGAAGAGTGGCTCGCCTTAAAACCACAATCCCGCCGCTTCAGGGCTAATGCAACAGATCCGGATGCGGTCAGTCTTGATTGGTTAGCCGGATTTCATGGAGATTCCATCTATATAATGGTTGAGATCGGTGACCAGGCACTGGTCTATCCGCAATCGGAGCGGACATTGAGTCACGGCGATCACCTGCTGCTTGCCCTGCCCGGCCCTTCTGGGAAGAGCAGAAAATACCGTATTGGCACCCCCGCGCCAGGCTGGGTCAACGTCAATGAGTTTGAAACCAATCGCAGCCAAACCGCGATTCATGGAGAGTGGCAGGAGACAGAACAGGGATACCGAGTTGAACTGCGCATACCACGCCCCCTCTCCGCCGGTCATCTCTCCATGGCGGCGGTCGATATCGATGTAGCGGGTGCCGATCCTACCGGGATTGCCTCAACTTCCGGATGGGACAGCAATCAAAATCTATCCCGCCTGGTCATGCCGACGATGCAGGTCGACAGTCTTTTACAGGGGCTCGACGACAAAACCCATCGCTACACCGTGCTAAACAGTGAACGTGAGGTCATTGGTCGATATGGCAGGGTCCAGCAGGCAATGACAAAAACCACTACCCTGCTGGGCCGTCTGATCAAATTGCTCTCGCTTCCACTTGAGGAAAAAGAGATAGACGCAAGGAAGGGGGTAGGACGACTGGACGGTCCGGAGGTCCGTCGCTCGCTTGCCGGAAAAGGGGCAGTCTATCGCTATAAAATAGCCGGATCAAAACGATTGATCCTGTCCGCCGCACAGCCGATCGTCATCGAAAACAGAGTTCTGGGTGCGGTGGTTGTTGAGCAGAGCACACAACAGATCTTGCTGTTGCAACAGAGCGCGCTTGAACGGCTGCTCCTGATCAGTCTGATATTGTTCCTCATAACTGGAGGCACACTGCTGTTTTTCGCTTCCAACCTGACCCGCCGCATCACCAGGCTTAGCCAAAAATACAACCGCGCGGTAAGCAAGGACGGAAGAATCATGGAAAGCGTCCAGGCTGTGAGGGACAAAGATGAGCTCGGAGAACTGGACCGGAATTTCAGCGCTGTACTAAAGCGCTCAACCGCATACACCGGTTATCTTGAGTCCATGGCATCGAGACTCAGCCATGAATTCCGTACCCCGTTGGCAATGGTCCAGAGCTCCCTGGAGATTGTTCGGGAAGAGAAACGCGAGGCACCTGAATCACCCTATATCGATCGTGCACTGGACGGCACCAGAAGGCTCAATTTGATTCTCACTCGGATCGGTGAAGCCAGCCGTCTCGAACAGGCGTTGCAAAACAGCGAAAAGGAGAAACTAAACCTCTGCGCATTCATAGGCGCCCTATGCGAGGGATACACCATCACCTACCCAGAAGTCGAATTTGTCTGCAGATTGCCGAGCGACTCGCTCTGGCTTCACCTCTCCCCGGACCTTATCAGCCAGGCAATCGACAAACTGGTTGCAAATGCCGTCGACTTCCATCGGCGCGGCAGCGCCATAGTCCTGGAAGTTGAAAGCGGTGAAAAAGAGGTGGTTTACATAAAGCTTAGGAACCAAGGTCCAAAGATAGCGGAGAGTGACATTTCCAAGCTATTTCATACCTTGGAATCCAAAAGAGACGCCGAAGACAATCAGATTCATCTGGGTCTTGGGCTCTACCTCGTGCGCTTAATCGCCGAGTTTCATGAGGGCGACACCTGGGCGGAGAATCAAACCGACGGCGTTTGTTTCGTGATCTCCCTGCCTCACAAAAGTTGAACAGCTGCCACGTGAAGTCCGGACAGGGGCAGTCTGCAAAGCCATCCACTGTACGATATTGTTCGAGCGCTTCGGCAACGCCCTAGAATCCTGGCGTACGAAACCTCTACGACTGTAACAGTATTCTTTTAGTCGCGCTCATCAATCCAGGCTGCCTGTATGGCCTCCAGGATCTTCTCTCCGGAGTGGTGAGGGTCGTCATCGAAACCTTCCAGGGCGACAACCCAGTCGCGTAGATCGACGAAGTTCAGGTAACGAGGATCCACATCGGGATGCCGCTCATCGAGTTCGATGGCTATATCCAGACTATCTGTCCACTTCAATCCCATATCAACCTCCTAGGGCCTGTTAACGCTTATCGGATCGGCCTCGTTTCAGTGATTCTCCGCAACCATGTTGATGGTGTATTTGGGTATCTCAATCACCAGGTCTTCTTCACCGACAAGTGCCTGACAACTGAGACGGGATTCCGGCTCAAGCCCCCAAGCCTTGTCGAGCATATCCTCCTCCGTCTCATCCGCATCACCAAGGGAGTCGAATCCTTCACGTATGATCACATGACATGTGGTACAGGCGCAGGACTTTTCACATGCGTGCTCGATCTCTATGCCATGCTGTAAAGCGGCATCACAGATAGATGTACCAGGTTCTGCGTCGATCACCGCACCTTCGGGACAGATCTCTTCATGGGGTAGAAAAATAATTCGTGTCATACTGCCACCTACTCGAACTCATCGACATTATGCCCTGACATGGCCTGTTTAATACTCTGATTCATACGTCGCTCGACATAGAAACCGCAGCTTGCTTCAAGCTGCTCGATGGCCTCTTTGATGACTTTTTGATCATCGGCTCTGGCGACCGATTTCAATGCATTCAGCGCCCCCTCCACCTGCAGACGTTCAGGATTATCGAGAAGACGATCCCCGTCGTCAGCGAGAGCCGCCTCCAGCGCCTCGATCACCCGGTCCGCTTCCACCTGTTGTTCACGCAGGCTTCGCAGCTGTTTATCCTCGCCGGCATGGACAATGGAGTCCCGCAACATGGTCTCGATCTCACTGTCGGTCAATCCGTATGAGGGTTTGACCTCAATGCTGGCCTGCACGCCACTGCTCTGTTCCAGCGCGCTGACACTCAGCAGGCCATCCGCATCGACAGCGAAGGTAACCCTTATCCGTGCGGCTCCGGCCACCATGGGCGGTATACCCCGCAGTTCAAAACGGGCCAGGGAACGGCAGTCGCTGACCAGTTCCCTTTCCCCCTGTACCACATGGATAGCCATCGCGGTCTGGCCATCCTTGAAGGTAGTAAACTCCTGGGCCCGTGCCACCGGAATAGTGGTATTGCGGCTGACCAGCTTTTCACTCAAGCCGCCCATGGTCTCAATGCCCAGGGAGAGAGGGATCACATCCAACAACAACATTTCGTCATCGGGCTTGTTGCCGGCAAGAATATCGGCCTGTATCGCAGCACCCACCGCCACCACCCGGTCGGGATCGATCTCCACCAGCGGTTCGGTAGCGAACAGCTCTCCCACCCTCTCACGAACCCTCGGCACCCGGGTCGAACCGCCAACCATGACCACCTCTTGCACCTCGTCCGCGCCAATCCCCGCATCCCGTAGCGCTCTACGGCAGGCGATCAGGGTCTTCTTGATCAAGGGGTCGATCAGTTCGTTGAAGCGGGCTCTGTCGAGTCGGCCCTGCCAGACATCACCGCTATCGAGGACGACACTGACCGGAGTCTCCTGCGCGCTGCTCAGGGCCTCCTTGGCTGTGCAACCCGCCACCATCAGGCGTTTCAATTGTGCGTGACCGGCACCGTCCTCGATTCCTGCCTGCTGCATTATCCACTCGGCGACGACCCGATCGAAGTCGTCACCGCCGAGGGCCGAGTCACCTCCGGTTGCCAGCACCTCGAAGACCCCCTTGTGGAGCCTGAGAATTGAGATGTCAAAGGTGCCGCCCCCCAGGTCATAGATGGCGTGCACGCCTTCCGCACCCTGGTCCAGGCCATAGGCCACCGCCGCTGCTGTCGGTTCATTGAGCAGGCGTAATACGTGCATTCCCGCCAGTTTCGCCGCATCCTTGGTGGCCTGACGCTGGGCTTCGTCGAAGTAGGCGGGAACGGTGATTACAACACCGCTCAATTCACCACCGAGTGAGGCCTCGGCCCGTTGTCCAAGCACCTTGAGTATCTCGGCTGAGACCTCAACCGGACTGACCTCCCCCGCTAACGTCTGGATACGGGGCACGGCGGTGTGTTCCTGGACAAAGCGATAGGGGAGCCTGTTGCCAATCGTCTTGATATCGTCGATTCCCCGCCCGATCAACCGCTTCGCGGATGAGATGGTGTTTAGAGGGTCTTCCGATTCGGTCTGCTTTGCCTCATGACCCACCGTAATGGAACGCTCCTGGTACCTCACCACGGATGGCAGCAGATGCCTGCCCTCGCTGTCCGCCAGGGTTTCGGCACGACCGCTGCGCACGCTCGCAACCAGGGAGTTGGTGGTACCCAGGTCGATGCCCGCCGCCAGGCGGTGTTGGTGGGGCGCCTGGGCCTGGCCCGGTTCTGAAATCTGAAGAAGTGCCATCTATCTCGAACCCTTCGGATGTCTCAATTCAATTCATCTTCCAGTTCAGCTTCAACACTCTCCGCCTCGGTGTGCAGCTTCCGCAGAAAGCGCATTTTACGTAGTATCTCACGGGCGGCCTGCAACTGTTCTTCGTTTGGCGTTTCAAAATAGACTGCCATCTGTGCCACCAGACTGTTGATCTGTTTGTTTAACCGTCCACGCAGATCGAGAATCGCATCGTAGGGATCGGCCTGACCCCGGACCCCCTCCAGCTCTTCCCGCAACTCCATCTGCTGCATCAGAAAGGCCGCATCCCGGGTCGATTCGTTCAACGCATCCATCTCGATTCCGTGCATTGACAGCAGATAGCTGGCTCGGGCGATCGGGTCCTTGAGGGTTTCAAAGGCCTCGTTGATCAGCGCCGCGCTCTGCACTGACAGCCGCCGCTCCTGTTCCGTTGCATTGGCATAACGGTCCGGATGGACCACCCGTTGCAACTCGCGGTAGCGTTCGGAAAGTGCATTGGCATCGACGATATATGTAACCGGCAAGCCAAACAGATCAAAATAGTTTTTCGAAAAATCCAGCATATCGAAAAAAACGGCTGCCCTATGGCAGCCGTTTTTCACCCTTTAGTGATTCTGTCTCAAACGTTAAAGCTCTCACCACATCCACACTCGCCCTTGGCGTTGGGATTGTTGAATTTAAAACCTTCATTCAGGCCCTCGCGGGCATAGTCGACCTCGGTGCCATCCAGGTAGACAAGACTCTTCGAATCGACAATAACCTGCACTCCGCGATCCTCGAAGACCTGATCGTCTTCCCCGAGCTCGTCCACAAATTCCATTTCGTAGGCCATCCCGGAACAGCCTGATGTGCGCACGCTCAGGCGGATGCCCACACCCTTGCCCCGGTTGGCGAGAAAGGCCTGGACTCGGTCGGCTGCCGCCTCTGTAATCGTAATTCCCATGTCTACTACTCTACCAGATCACATCGTCCAGTTGCGGTCATTTCTCTTTTTTTTCCGAGAAGTCTTTAATCGCCGCCTTGATGGCATCCTCGGCCAACACCGAGCAGTGCACCTTGACCGGTGGGAGAGCCAGCTCATCGGCAATGTCTGAATTCTTGATCTCCTGTGCCTGTTCCAGGGTTTTACCCTTGACCCATTCGGTGAGCAGACTGCTGGAGGCTATTGCCGAACCGCAACCGTAGGTTTTGAAGCGGGCATCCTCGATGACACCGTCATCGTTGACCTTTATCTGCAGGCGCATCACGTCGCCGCATGCTGGCGCGCCCACCATGCCAGTGCCGACACTGGTGTCGTCTTTGTCGAAGCTACCCACGTTCCGCGGGTTTTCGTAATGATCCAGAACCTTGTCACTGTATGCCATGATCTACAACCTCTGAATGACGGAGCTTGCGTACTAATGCGCAGCCCATTGAATAGATTTCAGATCGATGCCCTCTTTGAACATCTCCCAAAGGGGCGAAAGCTCCCGCAAGCGCTCCACTTCGGTTTGAATCTTTTTAATTGCGTAATCCACCTCTTGCATGGAGGAAAACCGTCCCAGGGTAAAACGAATCGAGCTGTGAGCCAGCTCGTCTTCACGTCCCAGGGCGCGTAAAACATAACTCGGTTCAAGACTTGCGGAGGTGCAGGCTGAACCTGATGAAACAGCAAGATCCTTCAGCGCCATGATCAGTGATTCACCTTCCACAAAGGCGAAGCTGACATTCAGATTACCGGCGATCCGCTGATCCTTATCGCCGTTGAGATAGACCTCTTCAATATCGTTGATCCCGTCCCAAAGACGGTTACGCAACCCGAGAACACGCTCATTTTCCGCCGCCATCTCTTCTCCTGCGAGCCTGAACGCCTCCCCCATGCCGACGATCTGGTGGGTTGCCAGGGTACCCGAGCGCATGCCGCGTTCGTGACCGCCTCCATGTGTCTGAGCCTCCAGGCGTACCCGGGGCTTACGCCTGACGTAGAGTGCGCCGATGCCCTTGGGTCCATAGATCTTGTGAGCCGAGAAGGACATCAGATCGACCTTCATGGTCTGTAGATCGATAGGCACCTTGCCTGCGCTCTGTGCGGCATCCACATGAAACAGGATCTTGCGCTCCCGGGTGATTTCGCCGATGGCCTGGATGTCCTGGATCACGCCTATTTCATTGTTGACATGCATAATCGAAACGAGAATGGTGTCCTCACGCAGCGCGGCTTGCAGCTTATTCAGATCGACAAGACCATCGGGCTCGGGATCGAGATAGGTAACTTCATAACCGTGGCGCTCCAGCTGCCGGCAGGTATCGAGCACCGCCTTGTGTTCTGTTTTGACCGTGACGATATGACGTCCCTTCTTGGCATAGAACTCCGCCACGCCTTTGATTGCCAGGTTGTCCGATTCAGTGGCGCCAGATGTCCAGACAATCTCCTTGGGATCGGCATTCACCAGCTCGGCTACCTGCTGCCGCGCCCTGCTGATGGCTTCATCCGCTGTCCAGCCAAAAGCGTGGGATCGGGAGGCGGCATTGCCGAAATCACCATCCGGAGTAAGGTAACGGCACATAATTTCCGCAACCCGCGGATCCACCGGCGTAGTGGCCGAGTAATCCATGTAGATGGGTAACTTCATCTCAAACTCCGACATCGATTTCATCAAGCGCCTGCCATGTCGCCTGATCCATCCGTCAATGACACATCCAGCCCCGGTTGTTCCTGGTTGGGGTGGTCCTGCCGGTCTGCGACCTCTCGCACCGCCTGTCTATCCATCAGGTCCTGCAGACTTATCTTGTTGAGGTAGCCGTAGATCTGATTGCTCAGATCGGACCATAAATCGTGGGTCAGGCAGCGTTCGTTATTTTGGCAATTGTGGGCACCGTTGCAGCGGGTGGTGTCGATATTTTCATCAACTGCGGAGATCACCTCGCCTACAAAGATCTCATTTGCCCCCCTGCCAAGGCTGTAACCACCGCCCGGACCGCGGACGCTGGCGACCAGTGATTTTTTACGCAAGCGGGAAAATAACTGCTCCAGGTAGGAGAGGGATATCCCCTGGCGCTGAGCTATGTCAGCAAGGGTTATTGGGCCCTCACCGTAATGGAGGGATAGGTCCAGCATTGCGGTCACTGCGTATCGGCCTTTTGTGGTTAGCTTCACTTCTCGAGCTCCGTGAATATATCCAAACGCTAATATACATTCCCAAGCAAAATAGTCAAGATTATCCCACCCGGTTTATTTGGTGGTTTTCTCTTCCTCGGGATCCTCTTCATCCAGTTTCTGCAGCTCTTCTGCCGTTGATATGATCTCGCAGGAGTCGAGTGTTGGCAGATTCTCTTCGCTCTCCTCAATGCCCAGGCGCTTCAGGGCCTCGCACATCGACTCCATTTTCTTATCCATTACGTGAATATGGTCAAGCATGCAGTTGATGGCATGGGCAACCGGATCGGCTGCATCCTTGGTCGCGCCATAGGCGTCGAAACCGATCTTCTTGGCGATCTTCTCCCGATGCTCCGCCTGCTCCGGCTTCTTTGCGGTAATCAGCTTGCCGGGAACACCCACTACAGTCGAACCTGCTGGCACATCCTTCACCACCACCGAGTTGGAGCCGATTCTGACTCCTTCGCCGATCACGATCGGGCCCAGCACCTTCGCTCCCGCGCCAACAACCACGTTGTCTTCCAGGGTGGGATGGCGCTTTCCTTTCTCCCAGCTGGTTCCGCCCAGGGTGACGCCGTGATAGAGCGTGCAATCATCACCGATCACTGCGGTCTCTCCGACCACAACCCCCATCCCGTGATCGATGAAAAAACGCCTGCCGATCACCGCCCCAGGATGGATCTCTATGCCAGTCAGCAACCTGGCGACATTGGAGATCACCCGGGCGAACCACTTCAGTCCCATGCCCCACAAGGCATGGGCCATCCGATGAAATACCACGGCATGGACACCGGGGTAGGTGGTAATAACCTCGAAGGTGTTTCGTGCCGCGGGATCCCGCTCGAAAACGCTCTGGATATCCTCTTTCCAACGAGAGACTTTCTCTTCACCTGAAGTTTCCAACTGCCTACCTACATCTGTGTAAATTAACTCTGGAGCCACATACTTAATGTTGGCATGAGGGTAGCAGATTATCCACAATCCCGCACAAAATACTAGGGTATTATTCCAGTCCCGGGCAGCAGAGCCGAAACCCGCGATTCCCGTTCAGCGTCGCATCGACTTTCTTCCCTGCATGGCGCTGAGTATTCCGCGCAGGATATTGATTTCATCCTTGTCGGGGCGCGCCCGCTGGAACATGCTGCGCAGCCGGCGCAGCAGCTTCTGCGACTGGCGCGGATCGGTAAAACCTATGTCATCCAGTGCCTGGGCCAGGTGTTCATGGAATCCCTGCAGCATGTCGGCAGTGGCCAGGTCTCTATTGCCCTCGGCAACGCCGTCAGGCGCGCCACGATGAGCCAGATAGATCTCGTAGGCCAAAACCTGTACCGCAGCGCCCAGGTTGAGCGAGCTGTAGGCCTCGTTGGTCGGGATATTGACAAGAAATGTGCAACGATCCAGTTCGCTGTTGCTGAGGCCTGAGCGCTCGCGTCCGAAGACCAGAGCCACCTCCCCCAGCTTCGCCTCCGCCGCCAGTTTCGCAGCGGCCTCCCTGGGCGAGACCACGGGCCACTCCACACTGCGGCTGCGGGCGCTGGTACCGACCACGAGGCGGCAACCGGCCAGGGCCTCATCGAGTGACCCGGCCACCCGGGCGTCATTCAACAGGTCATCGGCGCCGGAGGCCCGGGACGTCGCCTCATGGTGGGGAAACTGCTGGGGAGTGACCAGATGCAACTGGCGCAGTGCCATGTTCTTCATAGCCCGGGCCGCCGCGCCGATATTGCCGGGGTGGCTGGTATCGACCAGCACTATTCTGATGTTTTTCAACATAGGTGAATTGAAATCCTACTGCAATGGTGACTGTGTGACAGTACAAGATGTGTGTCTGTCGAAAAAACGCATGAACGCGCGTAGGCGCCTGAGGGTTGTCTTTCGTAGAAACGGCAGGGATGCCGCGCTAGCCCCGCCAGTATACCCCAGGGGCACTTCCTTCGGGCACAGAGGATGTACTGTCGGGGCGTCGGGGTCAGAGAGATACTCGTTGTTTCTAACGGACATAGGCGGAGCATTATCCGGAATTTATCCTTTACTCAGAATTTGGCTTTGCTCATTGTTCGGTTACGGAAATAGTTTAACCCTTTCCCCAGTTGCTGTATCCTCGCCGCCCATGAATCCGATGCTCACCATTGCCGTACGTGCCGCCCGTGAAGCCGGGCGTGTCATCACCCGTAACTTCAATCGCCTCGATCGACTCTCCGTCAGCGATAAAGGCAACAACGATTTCGTCTCGGAAGTCGATCGCAACGCGGAAGCGGTGATTATCAACCTGCTGCGTGAAAAATATCCCGATCATGCCATCCTCGCGGAGGAGAGCGGCAAGCAGGGTAGGGATGACCACATATGGATCATCGATCCCCTGGACGGCACCACCAATTTTCTCCACGGCCTGCCACAGTTTGCGGTCTCAATCGCACTCAAGATCAAGGGTCGTCTGGAGGTCGGTGTCGTCTACGATCCAGTGAGCGAAGAGATGTATACCGCCAGCCGCGGCGAAGGCGCGCTGTTGAATGACAGAAAGATCAGGGTCTCCGGCCGCAAAGGGCTCGATGGCGCCCTGCTGGGTACCGGCCTGCCCTACCGGGACTTCAGATTCACCGATAACTACATGGGTATGCTCAAGGCACTGATCAGGGATAGCGCCGGGGTACGTCGTCCTGGTTCTGCCGCCCTCGATTTCGCCTATGTGGCCGCGGGCCGCACCGACGGTTTCTGGGAACTCGGCCTAAAAGAGTGGGACTTTGCCGCCGGTGCACTCCTGGTGCGCGAGGCAGGAGGCCTGGTCACAGATATCGGCGGTGGCGAACGCTACCTTGAAACCGGCAATGTCATAGCCGGTAACATCAAGGTCCACAACGCCATGCTGAAACGCATTCTGCCCCACCTCGACAGCAAACTGACCGCTTAATTCCCATCCTGACGAATCCGGTTCACAGATTCATCCAAACCGCCGAATAGCACCTCAAGATTGACCGCCAACAACCGTTAGTTGGATTGTAGGCAATCAATCAGGCTGAGTTGTTTCAATAGCAACATGCTGATTTGAAAAGCTATTCATGTGAGACACTAGCGATGACTAATGAACCGAGAAAAAAAAGAAAACTGAGCGATCACGCCCTGGAACTGATCATGCGAGATGTCTTGAACGGGTTGCAGGAGTTTTCACTGGATTTACAAACCGAAGTGGCGACTGCATCCGAAGAGAACGAACCCACACTCTCCTCTGGCACACTTAAACATGCACTGAGATCCAAGCAGGAGTAACTGCGCAGCGATCGAGCAATGCCTCGATCGATCAGGGCACCTCATCGACAGCACCATCCTCTTTTTTCACCGGCATCAGATCGGCTCGGCTGACTCCCATGAAGAGCACCGAACTGCTCGCCACGTAGATGGAGGAGTAGGTACCGATCACCACACCCACAATCAACGCCAGGGCGAAGCCGTGGATGATCTCGCCACCGAAAAGAAACAGGGCGATCAACACCAGCAATGTGGTACCGGAGGTTATCAGGGTGCGTGATAGGGTTTGATTGACCGATGTGTTGGTGATCTCAACGGCATCACCCTTGCGGATCTTTCTGAAGTTCTCCCTGATCCGGTCGTAGACCACGATGGTATCGTTGAGCGAATAGCCGATCACCGCCAACACCGCGGCTAAAACCGGCAGATCGAACTCCACCTGGAACAGCGAGAAGAAGCCGATGGTAATCAGAACGTCGTGCACCAGGGCGATCACGGAACCGACGGCGAAACGGTATTCGAAGCGCAAGCCAACATAGATCAGGATACCGATCAAGGCGTAGAGCATCGCCAATCCGCCATCCTCGGTCAGTTCATCACCCACCTGGGGACCGACGAACTCCACCCGTCGCAGATCCACCTGCGGATCTATTCCCTGCATGGCGCTGAAGGCACGGTCACTGATTACCGCACTCTCGATATCGTCGCGTGGAGCCAGTCTGACCAAGATATCCTTGGATGTGCCGAAATGCTGTATCACGGCGTCGTCGAACCCGTCCTTGGCCAGCGCCTCACGGACCACAGGCAGATCAACCGCCTGGGGATAGCCCACCTCGACCAGGGTGCCGCCAGTGAAATCTATACCCAGGTTGAGTCCACGCACGATGATCGAACCCACGGCTATTAGCAGCAATACGGCGGAGAAAACCAGCGCGAGATTGCGCTTGCCCATGAGGTCGAGATTCACATCTTTCAAGAGCTGCATGACAAGACTCCTCTATATCGCCAGCGCTTTGACGCGCTTGCGACCATAGATCAAATTGATCACGGCACGGGTGCCGATGATTGCGGTGAACATGGAGGTGCAGATGCCGATTGCCAGGGTTACCGCGAAACCCTTGATCGGTCCGGTACCGAAACTGAAGAGGACGACAGCGGCGATCAGGGTGGTGATGTTGGCGTCTATGATGGTGGAGAAGGCCTTCTCATAACCGGCCTGTATACTCGCCTGGGGCGAGTTGCCGTTGGCTATCTCTTCGCGGATCCTCTGGAAAATCAGTACATTCGCATCCACCGCCATACCCACGGTCAAGACGATACCGGCTATGCCCGGCAGGGTCAGGGTGGCCTGCAGCATGGAGAGGATCGCCACGATCAGCACCAGGTTCATCACCAGTGCCATATCCGCGACCAGACCGAAAATCCTGTAGTAGGCAGCCATGAAAATCATCACCAAAACCAGACCGATGATCACCGACTTGAAGCCCTGGTCGATACTGTCCTGTCCCAGGCTGGGACCGATGGTGCGCTCTTCCACGATCTCGATTGGTGCGGCCAGGGCACCTGCCCGCAGCAGCAGTGCCAGGTCCCTCGCCTCTTCCGTGGTATCGAGTCCGGTGGTCTGAAAACGTCTGCCGAAGGGCTCCCTGATGGTGGCGATGGAGATCACCTCCTCAACCCGTTTCTTGACCTTCACCGGCTCGCCATCCACGATCCGCGTGGTGGTGCGGTTCTCGATGAAGACCACGGCCATTGGCTTGCCCACATTCTCGTTGGTCATGCGCCGCATACGCTTGGCGCCTATCCCGTCCAGGCTGACAAATACCGCCGGTTGGCCTGTCTGCTGGTCGAGGCCGGATGAGGCATCGACGATCTGGTTGCCGGTGACAATCACCCGCTTCTTCAGCAATACCGGCTGGCCGTCCCGCTCGCGATAGAGGTTGGAACCGGGGGGGATACGGCCATTCACCGCATCCTCCACGCTGTGCTCGGTGTCTGCCAGACGGTATTCAAGGGTCGCGGTGGCGCCCAGTATCTCTTTCAGCTTTGCCGGATCCTGGGCACCGGGCAGCTGCACCACGATCCGCCGTATACCCTGCTGCTGAATCAGGGGTTCGGCGATTCCGAGGGCGTTGACCCGGTTGCGCAGGGTGGTGATGTTCTGTTGCAGGGCAAAGCGCTGAACCTCCTGCTTCTCGACCGGCGAGAGGGAGACACGCACCAGGAACGCATCTGGCTCATCGACACTTGCCAGGTTCAGGGAACGGAACTCGTTACCGATCAGGTCCGAAGCCTGGTCGCGCTTGTCGGCGTCTTTGAATTTCACCGCGACCTGATCTTTCTCGCGGCTGATGCGGGTATAGCGCATCTTATTCTCACGCAGCAGGGTCCTTATGTCACCGCTGTAGCGTTCCGCCGCCTGCTCGATCGCTGCATCCATATCCACATCGATAAGCACATGTATGCCGCCCCTGAGATCGAGCCCCAGATACATCGGCTCGGCACCCAGGCTGACCAGCCAGTCGGGGAGATCGGGGGAGAGGGTCAAGGCCGGGGTGTAGTTCTCACCCAGTTCCGCGGCGACCAGATCGATCGCCTGCAGCTGATCCTCGGAGCTCATGAAGCGGACCAGCAGCTTGCCGTTCTTTTTCTGTGTCATCCCCTTGACCGTGATACCCACCTTGTCCAGCGCCTGTTGCACCCGGGACTCGGTGCTCTGGTCGATAACGGCGTCACGCTGCGCGGAGATCTCCATCGACGGGTCCTGATCGAATATATTCGGCAGGGCGAAGAATCCGCCCAGCAGGACCGCGGCCAAAACCATCAGGTTTTTCCAAAGTGGGTATTGGTTCATCTTACTTTCAAAAAAATGTATGGACTAAGTGGGAAACGGCTCGACAAGCAGGCGACTAAAGCTCCTTCAGAGAACCCTTGGGCAGTACCGAATCGACAGCCTGCCTGCGAATCTTCACCGCGGTACCGTCAGATACCTCGAGAAGCAGAAAGTTCTCGCCGAGATCGGTGATCTTTCCCGCCATACCGCCTACGGTCACCACCTCATCCCCCTTGGCCAGGGCCTCAACCATCTTTTTATGCTCCTTCTGACGTTTCACCTGGGGACGAATCATCAGGAAGTAGAGCACAGCACCGAATATCACCAAGGGCAGCAACCCGGTGATCGCACTCGTCTCCCCGGCGGCTGGCGCCTGTGCAAACGCATCAGATATAAAAAAATTCATTTTCAACTAACCTCTTATCGGCTCAAAACTGTGTCCGTCAGGCAGATTCTGCCCTGCGCTCAAAAATCAGCGGCCGATTATGACACAGAAGGCAGAAAGAAGCAGGCTCCAGTGACCTTATGGGTTAAACAGGTCCCAATGCAGCCTCACGGCAGGAGCCGCCTGCCGGAGGATGCATTCAGTACCAGACCGAGACAAAGGCCTTGATCACATGGGCGGTGAATGAGTAGAAGGGCTCCTCGCCGGCAACACCGCCCTGGGTGATGTCACGAAAATCATCGTACTGGAAGCGGATCAGGTCGAGGGAGAAATTGAGGCTGCCGTTATCGATAAACTGCCAGCTCTCCGGTTTGAACCCATAGCTCACCGTGAGACCAAGGGTATGGCTCTGAAAGGTGCTCAGCTCCTTGTCCCGGGCGAGAAAATTCTGTTCATTCTGGCGTGAGAAGAGATCGCTGTAGAAATCGGCCGCCGTCTGGGTGTAGTAACGGTAACGGAGATCCACCACCCAATCCTCCTGCAGCGGATGGGTATAACCGAACTCCAGATTGTGGGCGTCAATCCCCCAGGTGTCGTTGAAAAAGCGGTATTCGCCGCTGAGGGCGGCACGATAGGGGAGATAGTATTTCAGCCGCATCGCCAAGGCGTTGCTGGTACGGGTCTGCGGATAGCGCTCGGGTAGAAATCCATAGCCGTTTGCGCTGAGCGGATCGAGATAACGGTAGGAGCGGTAGGGATTATTCAGAAATCCCTCGTCGGTTATGGTCTCGAAGTCGATACCGAGAATCGACTCCTTGGTCAGGATCTGGCTGACACCGATACGATAGTTCTGCCGCTTGACCGAGGCCCCGAAATCCCTGTCGCCGTTACGGCTGATATCGTCGTTGCCCACCGCATAGCCCAGGGAGACGGTTGTCAGATCACCAAACATATCGTGACTGACGGAGAAACTGCCTGTCTCAGCCTGATAATCGCTCTCGTCACTGCGGGTCACTGCCAGACTCATCAGGGTCTTGTTGTGCAGATAGTCCATTGCCAAGGTCGATTCTGTACGCTCCTCGGTATAGGGCGACGCCATACTGACCACGTCGACCGATGCGCTGGATATGGAATCGATATAGTAGTTTGCGTTCAGGGACAAGTTGCCGCCAAACGACTTGCGCACCAGAATCGATGGACCATCCACTTCCACACCACCGCCATCGTAACGGTGATACATCAGATCAGCCCGGTCCTCCGGAAGCACCGAGGCATGCAGACCCATGCTGAAGCACAGCAACAGCACCAGTGAGAGGCCATGACCTCCCTTCAGGGAGGTCGTCCGAGATGTCATATAACCGCTAGTTACAGCCACATCCCCCCCCACCACCGCCCTCGGCGCCGCGGGCCGCCTCACGGGTCTGATAGACATGGTGCCGGTAGGATCCGGCAATGGGATCACGTTCAAAACTCATGATCGGGTCGGCCAGATGAGCCCGTTCATAGGGCTGAACCCAGGGTTCGATACTGCACCCCGACGCACCAAGCACGCAGAGTGAAAACAAAAGCTGCCAGATTCTGAGTCGCACTGTCTTCATCCGCCCGGTAATCACTCGCGCAGCAGTTCGCGGATCTGTTGCTGGTAGTCCTCTTCGTAGCCCGGCTTATAGCCCTTGTGCAGATAGCGTATTCGACCATCCCGGTCGACCATGAAGGTGCTCGGCATCGCCTTGACCTGATACTCCTTGCTCACCCGGCTGCTGTCGTCGTAGAGGATCGGAAAACTCACGGGTAGATCCTTCAGCATCTTATCGGCAGCCGCCCTGTTCTCGTCCACATTGACCCCCAGCAGGGAGAACCCAAGGGATTGATAGCGTTCGAAGAGCTGCTGCAGCAACGGCATCTCCTGGCGACAGGGGCCGCACCAGGATGCCCAGAAGTTGACCATTACCACCTGCCCCCTCAGCTCGCTCAGCTTGATGTTCACACCATCGCTGCTCTTCAGGGTGAAATCGGGTGCCATGGGTGGCTCTTTGGCCGCAAGCACATCCCCGCAGGCGAGGACCAGGCAGACAGCTGCCAACAACAGTGGTTGCAATCGATTTGGAACTTGGCGTTTACTCAACATCGTTAATCCCTCTCAAAAGAAGTAGGTCAGGCCGCCGTGGAGTTCGAAGTTGTGGATCGTCTTCGTCTCTCCCAGCAGGTCCGACTCGAACATATGATCCCTGACATCCAGATGCAGGGAGAGCCAGTCGGTGATCAACAGACGGTAGCCCGCACCGAGGTTGACGGTGAATTCGTCATCACCGGCAAAGCGGGTACTGCCGGCTCCGCCAATCAGATAGAACTGGCTGTTAAAGGCGAATTTACCGCCCAGAAACACCTCCCCCGGCAGCAGGTTGTAACCCACGGACAGGTTGTAATAGGTAAAATCGCGTTCATCATCCGTGAGTAGCTGAATATCACCGCCCAACAGTTCGAAACTGGTCTCCTTGGCCTCGGTGGTACCGACCGCCGCCTCGACAAAGATCGAGTCGCTGAGGTGATAGGCCAGACGGGCCCCGTAGACACCACTGGTACCGAAATCCTCGATACTCATCAGCCCCACAAAGAAACCGATTTCGAAATCCTCGGTATCTATCTCGGGCTCCACGATCTCCCTGCGCGCGATCTCAGGTTCGATCAACAGCTCTTCACGCAGACCCTCTCCGATTGGCTCTTCAGCCACTGCTTCCTCAGCCATGCATGGCGACGTCATCAGGGCCGTCACAAGCATTGTTGTACTCAGAAAAAGAAACCGAGTCCGATTTTCCACTGGTCAAATTCCTCGTTGTCTTCGCGACTGGTAAATGCGGTGTAGTGGCGAAACTCTCCCCGCAGGAAAAAACGCCGTGTCAGATAGACACGCAAGCCAGCGCCTACATGTGCCGTGGTGTCAGTGCGATCCTCCGACTGAACCAAGGTCGACTTGGGTTCAGTGCGAATCACGCCCCCTCCCAGGGTGAAGAAGGGACTGTATGTCCATTCGGGAAAGGGTTGAGAAAGCAGGTTGATATCGAATAGATATTCGCTGGAAAAGTCACCCAAGGCCTGGGAAAAACTGAGCTCGGTTGAAAGATTCTCATTGAACGAATAGCCACTGTATATACCAAGCAGGGTGGCGCCCTCCATGTCGCCCCCGTAAAAGCCGAACTCCCAATTTCGATTCCTGAAGTCATCCTGGCTGTAGGATGCCAGATGCAGTCGCTCGCCATCCTCAGTCTGGGTCTGGCGCATCTGCTCGAGGCTGACCCAGCCCGAACGTCCGCGACGGGTATAGACCTGAAACCAGTCGGTACGGCGCTTGCGGATCTCAACCCACTCCGAACGCTCGACGACGTAGACAATGGGGTAGGAGTAACCCGGTCCGGTGTGCATCTCAATATAGGGGGCTGTCACCTGGACCCGTTGATAGCCCTCTTCTGCTGCAATGATTGCCGGAGTAAGCCAGATCAACAGCCAGCCAGTCCACAGGTACCGCTTTAACCTATAAAGTCTCAAACTCAATCATCCACTGGTGCCAAAAAGGGGTCATTGTAATACTGTGCCCCTATATCGAGCCATTCTGTTATCAGTTTCATCTCCGCGTCACTCAGGTAACCCGCATGGGTACCACCTGCATCGAACAGACTGAGGAAGAGACCGCCACTGGCGGAACCCGCCTGCATTGAGGGTGGAACCGGAACCGGCGCATCGGGGAGCGGGATCGGATTGCCCTCTGCATCCAGGACCAGATCACCGTTCTCATCCGTTTCAAACAGCGGATTGCCATTGGCATCCGTTTGCGGCACCAGCCGATCTACCAGGAGACCGTCAACCAATTCCTGCTCAAAGTCGGTAAGGAGAAGCTCGCGATAGGCAGCGAAGTGATCGGGCTCATCCTCGGAGGCACCGTCGCTCAGATCGAGCTGCCCGTCGGGGACAACGGTCACTCCATCATCGTCCGTATCATGACACACAGTACAGGTGTGATCATCGATCTGATTATCCATGGCGTCGAAGACAGGCCTTGGTACTGACCATATGGGATGGATATGTTGCTCGTAGTGGATGATGGCACGGCAGAGCACGTTCCAGTCACTGGCGCAAACCGCGTCACTGAGGGGTGTCGGGGTATCCAGGTCGGCATAGCGATAACTGAAGGCGGCATCGGGCGCTCTCATTGCCGGATCTGTCCAGACATCGGTGAACGACAGATCCATGCTTGGATCACAGGCACTGGCTGCACAATCGATACGATTGCGGGTTTGCGCCATGGTCTCGCCGAAATCGCTCCAGTAGACAGGGTTGGCATTGGGGAACGGCAGCCCACTGCCGCTGCTGCCGCTGTTGACGCTGGGTGGCGCAGCACTCAGGCGCCCGTGGGTCAGCGGATTGTCAGCTTCATGACAGCCACCGCAGCTGACCACCTCCCCAGGCCTGAACTGGAGCCAGAAACCATGAGGTTCCTCGATACGCCTGCCGTTGGCATCCAGGATACCGAAACTGACCGGCACATTGGCAGGCACCTTGACCTGCACCGAACCGTCGGGTTCGACCGGTGCATAACCGACGACTTCACGCATACCGAACTGGGCTGTGGCGCCAAATGCGCTGCCTGCAAATTCCAATACATCGTCATCGGGGATCGTGACCTGTTTTACCAGGCGCAGAAAACGTGCGGTGCGCTGATCCGACCGGGTCTGCGAAGGATCGGCAAGGGTTGCGATGTTGGGATCTGCGGTATCAACGCCATCCAGATCATAGATACTGCGAATGTGCAACAGACCGGCCTTGTCGGATACCAGGGTCGGATCGAGATCGATACCGGCGGTCTTGTCGTGGCGAATCGTCGGTACGGTGCGCGCCACCGCGATCACGGCATCGGTATAGATGATCCCCTCCTGGGGCTTGACGATAGGCTGCTGGGTGCCTTCATCACCATCATAGATATAGAGTGCGTAGAGAGGCGGTGCCGACTCGGTATCGGGGTTGGCGAGGCGTTCTTCGGTACAGGGGACGATGGTGTCATCCTCGAGTGCCCGGCACTGGTTCCAGCTGATCACCATTCTTTCCGTGCCATCGAACAGTGGGTAGGCACTGCGCAGCTGTCCATCCCGGGAGAGACTCCCGTCGGTGGTGACCCGAAGCGTGGTCGCCTGGTTCTGTGCCGGACCGCTAAGACCCATGTTGTCCCAGGTAGGCTGCTCGTTGTCGACATAGGTTTGAGTGTCAATGGTGATCAGGTCACCGCCCTCGTTGGTGCCGTCAAATGGCAACAGCAGTGCAAGGATCCGGCCATCCGGCATCTCGATGGGGCGCAGGAACTGGACCGTGCTGCCCGCGGTGCCGGTGTCGTGGCTGTTGAGCCCATACAACAGCTCCATTTCGGTGCCGTCGGGATTCATACGGTAGAGATGAATCGCATTGTTGCCATCGGCATTGTCCCAGCGACTGAAGACAATCTGACCATTGGCAAGCACGCTTGGCGAGAAATCATGGCTGCGGTTGAACGAGATCTGGGTGATGCCGCTACCGTCACTGTTCATGACATGCAACACCATGGCCGCTTCGTTGACGGATTGTTCCATGGCCAGATACTGCGGTTTGCCCTCATCGAGTAAACGTGCCTTGGCGAGTCTCTGTCTCGTAGACGAGAAGACGATGCGCCCATCAGGCAGATAGTAGGGAAAACGATCATGACCGTCTTCCGCGGTGATATCGGATACGATGACGCGGCTCAGCTCCTGGGAAGGGATATCGTACTCCCAGATGTTCCAAGTCGGCTGATCTTCCGGCTCGGCATCTTCAATCAGCGGCAGCCTTAGCGAGAAGAGCAGTTTGGTGCCATCGAACGAGACGCTGACATCACGGACATCACCCTCACCGCCGGTTACCGAACCGGTGATATTGATCTCATCGGCCCCCGCTGCGGCGAAATCCTTGAGGTAGAGATCCCCCCCCGCCTCACTCGCCTGGCTGACGCGTATGTCGGTATTGGTGGTTTCGGTAATCGGGCGTTTTACATAGCCGACAGGAAAATCCACGACCACCGGATCCGGTTCCTGGCTGCTGCTGCCGCCGCCACACCCCTGCAGACCAAAAATCAGTATGGCCATGCAGAGCCCTGGACGTGTGATGATGGGAGTGGGCAGTTTCATCTGTCGCTTGAATCCTCCTGGAAATCCAGTCTTAAACATCCGATCAGCCAACTGAGTTTGACCCACGCCTACCAAGCACTTACCACGTCACGGAAAAATGCCGTCGAGCACTGTTCAGGATGAATATTGACTCCTGCTATCGACCAGTAAAATCATGGACTTGAGAGTCTACCTCATCGAAGTCGCCAATCAGTGCGCAAGTTCACACCCTGATACAACAGAAGTCACGGATTCGTTACTTCGGATTGACAAAAAACACCCAGGTTATAGAAGGAGAAGAGACAGTTCACAAACAGGCCCGGGGGATGCTTCGAGGTCGATCAATAGGGATTGGATTAGGGGCACATTCATTATGTCACTACAGGATCAGCTCAGAATAAGTCTTTCAATTTCCGACAAACCACCGTTGTTGTTAACAGCCATCCTGTTCACTCTTCTCTCGTTGACGGTAACGGCCGGGCCCCGGGAGCAGGCCAAACGCATACACGACAGGATTGCCGGGGTACCGCCCAGTGCAGAGACCCTGGCCCAGATGGTGAGCGAAATCGAAGACAACAGCGATCCGCTGGCGGCAGCCATGATCGCCACCGAGCATCCGGACTTCTACAACGTCACCCTGAAAAACTGGGCCACACCCTGGACCAATGAGGAGATGACACCCTTCGCTGCATTGAACGACTACAGCGCCACCGTCATCGGCATGGTGCGGGATGAGGTACCGTTCAATCAGTTGCTCTCCGCGGACATTCTCTATATCGGCAGCAATGCCCCTGCCTATTCGAACAGCAATAACGATCACTACGCGGCGATGGAAACCCAAAGTCTCAACCTCAAGGAAGAACTGCAACAGGTCACCCAGTCGAGCGTAACCAGCCTGCCATCGGAGGGGACCGCCGGGGTTATCACCACCCGTGCTGCCGCCCGAGCGTTTTTCATCGATGGCACCAACCGGGCCATGTTCAGTTTCACCCTCCTCAACCACCTCTGCAAGGTACTCGAGGAGATCAAGGATCCGACCCGCCCGGCAGACCGAATCCGCCAGGACGCCACCCGCAGCCCCGGGGGTGACAGCCGGGTGTGGTTCAACAACTGCCTGGGCTGTCATGCCGGCATGGCGCCCCTGGCACAGGCCTACGCCTACTACAACTACGAATACCCCGAAGCTGATATGGAGGCGGGTCGCCTCGTCTACACCCCCGACAGTGTACAGCCCAAATACCTGATAAACAGCAATGTGTTCAAGGATGGCTACATCACCCAGGACGACCGATGGGACAACTACTGGCGCGAGGGACCCAACTCCGTATTGGGTTGGGACCCCAACCTGCCGGGATCGGGTACAGGTGCAAAGTCGATGGGTGAGGAACTTGCCAACAGCCATGCCTTTGCCGAATGCCAGGTCACCAAGGCCTTCCAGGCGGTATGCCTGCGTGCCCCGGTGGACAGCGCCGACCGGACCCACATTTCTGATATCACAGAAAGCTTCAAAACCGACTACAACATGAAACGCGTATTCGCCGAATCCGCCGTCTACTGTGCAGGGGAATGAGTCCGTGAACATGCATAACAATTCACTCACCATTGCCCTCTCCCTACTTGCCATCATCGCTCTGCAGGGCTGTCAGGACGGGGTCTCCACCGAATCCCTGCAAGCCACCACGGTGACCACCAGCACCTATAACGGACCTGCCGCCCGCACCTCCGACATTCAGGGCTATCGGGTCAATGTCTGGGAACCCCTGCGTGCGGAAAACCGTTGTGGATCCTGCCACAACACCGCGGGCCAGGCACCCCTGTTTGTGCGCGAGGATGATGTCAACCAAGCCTACGAGGCGGCCAATCCCCATATCAACAGGGAGGAGCCCGATCAATCCTCCCTGGTCACCAAGGTCGCCAACGGCCACAACTGCTGGGAGGCCAGTGACACAGCCTGCGCCACCATCATCACCAGCTACATAGAATCCTGGCTCGGCGATGGCCTCAGCGGCGGCAGACAGATCGAACTCGAACCGCCGCCAACCAAGGTCGTGGGAGAGAGCAAGGCCTTTCCCGACGATCCCGGTCTCTTCGCCAGCCATGTGCATCCGTTGCTGACGGATTACTGTGCCGAGTGCCACGTGGAAGATGCGGCCGCACCCCAATCGCCCTTCTTCGCCACGGCTGACAGTGCGGTGGCTTATGCCGCGGTGAAGACCTCCATCGATCTCGATACACCATCCAATTCCCGCCTTGTGCAGCGTCTGATCGAACTCCACAACTGCTGGGATGATTGCAGCGACAATGCGCAGGAGATGGAGACAGCCATCGATCAGATGGCCGGCAGCATCATACCCACGCCAATCGATCCCGACCTGGTGGTGAGTATGGCGCTGAGCCTGCCGGAGGGAACCGTGGCCAGCGGAGGCAGTCGGCAGGAAAACGACGTCGTCGCACTCTATGAGTTCAAGACCGGAAGCGGCAACATTGCCTACGATACCAGTGGCGTCGATCCGGCGAACAACCTGACCATCAGCGGCGCTGTCACCTGGGTCGAAGGCTGGGGCCTCGATTTCAGTGACGGCAAGGCGCAAGGGAGCACCAGCGACAGCCGCAAGATCGCACAACTGATACAGGCCACGGGTGAATACACCATCGAGGCCTGGGTGGTCCCGGCGAATGTCACCCAGGAGGGACCGGCTCGGATTATCAGCTACTCCGCCGGCACCGATGTGCGTAACTTCACCCTCGGTCAGACCCTCTACAACTACGACCATCTGCACCGTTCCAGCACCACGGACGGCAATGGCGAGCCCGCCCACTCCACCGCCGATGCCGATGAGGACCTGCAGGCAACCGAACAGCATGTGGTCGCCACCTTCGATCCCGAGAATGGACGTCGCCTTTATGTCGATGGCGTCTTCACCGACGACCTCGACGAAACCGAAAGCGGCAACCTGAATGACTGGGATGACAGTTATGCCCTGGTACTTGGCAACGAGGCCTCCAACGACCGTCCCTGGGCAGGCAAGATACGCTTGCTGGCAATCCATAACCGGGCACTGACAGCGGAACAGATCAAACAGAACTTCGACGCCGGTGTGGGCGAGAAGTACTTCCTGCTGTTCAATGTAACCGACCTGCTCAACCTACCCCAGAGCTATGTCATGTTCGAGGTCAGTCAGTTCGACAACTATAGCTACATGTTCCGTCAACCCAAGTTCATCAGCCTCGACGAAAGCGTACTGCCCGGCTCCATTCCCATCGAGGGCATGCGAATCGGCATCAACGGCAAAGAGGCCGCCGTCGGCCAGGCCTATGCGCGCCTGGAAACCACCATCAACGACAGTGAATACACCGCGAATGGGCAACTGCTTTCGGCCATGGCGACCACCATCCCCTCCGAGAAAGGTGCCGACAGCGATCAGTTCTTCCTCACCTTCGAGCGCCTGGGATCACACACCAACGTCTATACTGAACCGACTGTGCTGCCTCCTGCAGAGCCCGCGGACGGCGAGCCCGCATCGCTGATAGGCCTGCGCACCTTCGATGAGATCAACGCCACCATGGCCGCCCTGACCGGGGTCAGTCCGACCCTGGATGGGGTACAGACCACCTACACCACGATCAGGCAACAGCTGCCCTCATCCGAAGATGTCAGCGGCTTCCTCTCATCTCACCAGGTAGCGGTATCGCAACTGGCGATCGAGTATTGCAGTGCACTGGTCGACGACACCGCATTGCGCGCCTCGCTGTTTCCCGGATTCGACTTCAGTGCGAACGCAAACAGCGTACAAGAAGCCGTCTGGCAGAGCGAGTTGGTGGCCCCCTTGATGAGTCGCTTCATGGGTGAGCAGTTGACCAGCCAGCCTTCGCCGACGCTGGTGGAGGCTGAATTGATGAATCTATTGACAGGCAGCGTCGGCCTGGCCAGATGCAGCGGCACCTGCGCCCCGGACCGAACCGAAAAGGCGGCCAAGGCAGCCTGTGCTTCACTGCTTGGCAGTGCTGTGGTGTTACTGCAATAACGGATGGCAGGCAGACAGATGAACCAGCCTTTGCAGAGATTGAGTGATAAACGGTAAAGATATGATGCGCAAAAAAGTGAACAACCTCTCTCCCGACGCCCCCCTGCTCTACCCTGACCATCCGCGTCCGATGACGCGACGCGATTTCATCCGCCAGGGCCTGATGACTGGATTGGGCGCAGTCACCGCCCCGTCGCTCTTCGGCCTATTCGCCAACCCGGGAGAGGCGAGGGCAGCCCTCTCGTCCGACCTCGAGGCGCTGAAAAATGTCTGCGGTATCGATACCCTCGGTGGTGGCAAGATCCCCTTTATCTGTTTCGATCTCGCGGGTGGCGCCAACATCGCCGGCTCAAACGTATTGACGGGCGGCCCAGGAGGACAATTCGATTTTCTCACCACCGCCGGTTACAACCGTCTCGGCCTGCCGGGCGACATGGTGCCGTCCATCACCAATCCCGATACCCAACTGAGTGACTTCATCAATACCGAACTCGGTCTCGCTTTCCATTCAGACAGCGCATTCCTCCGCGGCATCCTGGAGAAGGTCTCGGTGGGTAACCGTGCCAACATCAACGGCGCCATAATCCCGGCCCGCTCGGAGAACGATACCGGCAACAATCCCCACAATCCCATGTACGCCATCAACCGCTGCGGGGCGGACGGCGAACTGCTTACCCTGATCGGCTCCCGCCCTTCCGACTCAGGCGGCAATTCGGTGGCCCCGGCGGATCAGATCGATCTGACGGTACGTCCCACCAAGGTCGATCGCCCCAGCGACACCACCGGCCTGGTGGATACCGGAAAACTGGTGGGCATGTTCGACCAGTCCGATGCGGTTGCCGTGATGGAAGCGATACAGCGTATCTCCGACCTGAAGCTGGCCAGTGTGGACACCGGCATCAGCAGCGACGACGTGGTCAAGGAGCTGGTACGCTGCGGCTATGTCAAGAGTGCCGACCTGGTCGACCGCTACGGTGACCCGGCCGCCCTCGATGTCACCGCCGATACCGATATCATTGGACCGATTTTCACCCAGGATGAGTTCGACAACGACGGTGAGTTCCGCAAGACCGCATCGGTGATGAAGCTTGTCATCAACGGCTATGCCGGCGCCGGCACCGTCACCATGGGCGGCTATGACTACCACACCGGCGACCGTGCGGTGGGCGAGATCCGCGACCTGCGCGCCGGACGCTGCATGGGGGCCTGTATTGAATATGCGGCGCGCATCGGCATGCCGCTGATGCTCTATGTCTTCAGCGACGGCTCGGTCTCCAGCAACGGCACCATTGACAACTCCGCGGATGGGCGCGGCAAAGGGGTCTGGACCGGCGACAACCAATCCACCGCCGCCTCCTTCTTCCTGGTCTACAGCCCCACAGCTCAACCGACACTCGTGGGGGGAACCGCCGATGCACAACTGCAAAGTCAGCAGATCGGTCACTTCTCGGCGGATGGCGCAGTCGACAACGGCTCCAGTCCCGCAGCCAACAACGTCAATCAGCTGGTGCTGACGACAGCACTCAACTACCTGGCATTGCACGGAGAGCAGGGACAGTTCAATTCACTGTTTGGCACCAGCCTCGGCAACTCAGCCATGCTGGACAGTCTGATTGCATTCAATCCAATCGTCTAAAAGACGCCATCACCGCTCTCCCTGTTTTCCCGTTCCCACGCTTTCGCGTGGGAACGGATCAACCGCCTATCGATTGCCCCTGCCAATCTCCTTCGCGATTGCTTAGAATCGCCAGCTGCGACAACTCACCTGGACTATGGAGGCGTATCGATTAAGCATGGAGCAACTGGCCCAAGGTTATATCACCTGGAATGCAGATCCCACACTGATCTCCTTCGCTGGCATCGACATCCGCTGGTACGGCGCACTCTTCGCCATCGCCTACCTGCTGGGTTACCAGCTGATCCACTGGATCTATCAGCGTGAGGGGCGTAACACCCAGAGCCTTGAGCGGCTATCGCTCTATCTTGTGATCGGCACCGTCATCGGCGCCAGACTGGGGCACTGCCTGTTCTACGATCCAGGCTACTATCTGAGTCACCCGCTGAAGATACTCGCCGTCTGGGAGGGGGGATTGGCAAGCCATGGCGGCGGTGCGGGCATCCTGTTGGCCCTCTATCTCTATAAACGTCAGCTGGGCGAGTCCTATCTCTGGTTGCTCGACAGACTCGCCATCCCCACCGCCCTTGCCGGTGTTTTCATACGCCTGGGAAATCTCTTCAACTCCGAGATCTATGGCGAGGTGACTTCACTGCCATGGGCCATCGTATTCGAACGCGTCGACAAACTGCCGCGACACCCGGCCCAGCTCTACGAAGCCGTCGCCTATGCCATCATCTTCCTGCTCTTGTTGATCCTCTATCGACGGGACGAGAGACCGAAGACACCTGGCTTTCTCTTTGCGGTATTCCTGCTAACTCTGTTCAGCGCAAGGTTTGGCATCGAGTTTGTGAAACAGAAACAGGCCGCCTATGCCACCGAGCTCTGGCTCAACACCGGTCAATTGCTGAGCATTCCATTCATCCTGGCGGGTGCTGTTCTCCTCTATCTGGCCTTGAGGTCCGATAGGCAGACCAGCTAGGAATCCACCCCCTGCAAAGCCGGCACCCGCATCAGCGCAATACGCTGATCTCCCCCACCTGCCGTGTAGCCCCTGCACAGGCAATGTGTCGCCATCTAAGGATTGCCCTGCAGGGTTGAAAAGCGATACACGTAGGCCAGATTGATCATGAAATCGGGCACCGAGTCGGTGGTGAGATTCTCTCCGATTGCGATGTCGATGCGGCGGGAACCTCCATCAAGGTGAACCGAACCGCCAACCGTCAGCATGATGGCGGCACCACCGAGCTGGTCCAGTTCACTGTCATAGTGGGAGGTATGGGCATCCACCTGCGCCTTGAGATCTATCCATGCCGCGGGTCGCCAACCCACCCCCAGGGTACCGAACAGCACCAGCTCCTGTTGCAGCTCCTGTAACAGATCGCCCTCGCCCTTGATCAGTATCCCCGCCTGTCCATAGAGATCGAGCGGCCATTGCCAGAACTTCCGCTGTTCAGATGCGCTCAGCCAGAGCGCCAGGTCCATGGCACCGCTGCCGAGCAGCTGATCCGCATCGCCCGTGGGCAGCTTAAGGCTCGTGTGCAAGGCAATTCGTCTGTTGCTGTCGTTATCCGTTTCCAGGAGATGGGAGAGTGAGAGAACGATATCCCCTATTCCACTGCTCCTGCGATCCACCAGGAGCTGCTCGCCCTCGCTGTCTTCGTAGCGGTATATCAAGGTGTTTCGAGGCCAGTCTTCCCGATCGGAATTGGAGAGGCCAAAAAAGTCATGCCAATTCTCGATCAGACCGTCCATCACCCCGTCACGATGGGAGAGCAAGGGCAGCTCAATCCCGACTTGCCAGGCAGAGGCCAGTCCCCTTTGCCAGATCAGCGCCAGCCTGTAGGTCTCGCCATCCAGCCTGATACCCTCCCCATCCGCGTCGCTCTCGATGGAGTTGTTGGCGACGTCCGCGGTCAGTTGCAGATAGGATTCCCCATCTCCCAGGAGATGGGGAGAGGAGGCCGCCGGCAGCCCGTAGATCAGGGCGAAGGGATTCATGTTGCGCACATGGAACGGATCCACAGCCATCCCCTGCGCAGAGAGCGAGGGGAGGTAAGCCAGCGGGATGAGGTATAGAATACGGCGCAGAATGGATATCAAGATCGCAGCTCTCATATCAGTGGCTCGCAGCTATTTTGATAATCCATTGTTAACCCTTGATAAAAAAACAATACAGACTTACAAATCAATAAGTTGTATCCATGACCGGACCACTGGTCAATCCCGCTTCCGGGCACTATCATTAGACAGCCTGCCGGGTAGCGATTTTAATTCACATAACCTATCATGAATTTGGGCACAAAATACCAACTTTACATTTCAACCTGTGACTATGATCGCAAACGCAACGCATTAATTCATATAGATTTATTGTTTCATGACGTTGCTTAAAATGTGCTGGGAATCAATATCTTGAAGACCATAATCCGAAATGCAATTCTGCTCCTGTGCTGCCTCGCTTTTTCCCTCTCTGCGGAACCGCTGAACGAGAAGGGCAAGGGCCTCGACAAACAGGTCGAGGATCTGAAACAGGCGGTTATCGAACTCAACCGCGAACTCTTCATTCTCGAAGAGGAGCTGCTGTTTCCGGGAAACACGCAGGTATCGATCTTCCTCTCCCTCGATATCGGTAACTATTTTAAACTCGACTCCGTGCAGTTGCATATCGACAACAAGGAGCTTACCAACCATCTCTACACCGAGCGGGAGGTCAAGGCACTGCAGCGGGGTGGCGTTCAACGCCTCTATCTTGGAAACATCAAGGCGGGTGAACATGAACTGGTGGCCTTCTTCACCGGGGTTGGACCTAAGGGAAGAGACTACAAACGTGGTGCCACTGTCAGTTTCAACAAAGGAATCGGCCCGAAATACCTGGAGTTGAAGATCGTCGACAGCGTCGCTTTGCAGCAGCCGGATTTTGAGATCCGGGAGTGGGAGTGATACGGGTGCTATCCGGCCTGACCTCCCGCCTCCTAGCCACGCTCTCACTCGCCATTCCCCTCTGCGCAGCAGCGGACATCCGTAGCGGCGAACCACAGGAACTGCGTGACCTGCACTATGGGGATGCCCTGTTTCATCTCTATCAGCAGAACTATTTTCCCGCGATCGTGCGTCTCCTCGCCGCAAGACAGCAGGGATTGATGCAGGCCTATGCGGATGAGCCCGAACTGCTGCTGGGTGGCCTCTATCTCGCCTATGGCATGCCCGATACCGCGGAAAGCCTGTTCAACCGTGTCTTGCAAGAGAGCAAGTCTCCGGCCGTGATGAATCGCGCCTGGTTGCAGTTGGGCAAATCCCGGCATCGCCGCGGCAACTCGCGGGCGGCAAAAAGCGCATTGAACCAAATCGGTGATGGACTCAAGCCCGAGGCCAATGATGAGCGACACCACTTGCGCGGCCTCATCGAACTGACCGAGAAAAACGAAACCTCCGCACTCGCGGATCTCGGCAAGATCTCCACAGCGAGCGAATGGTCACTCTATGGCAGCTTCAACCAGGCCATCGCCTACCTGCGCAACGATCAGCAGGAGCTGGGATTGGCCAAGCTGCAGGAGATCGGCAGCGGCTCGGCGGAAAATGATGACCGGGAGGCAAAGTCTATCCGGGACAGGGCCAATCTCGCCCTGGGTTATCTGTTGCTGGAGCTGAATCGCCCGGAGGAAGCCAAACTGGCCCTGCAACGCGTCCGCCTGAGCAGTCCAGCCAGCAACCAGGCACTGCTGGGTTTGGGTTGGGCCTCGCTCCAGCTGGGGCAACAGGAGCAGGCGCTGCCCCCCTGGCAACTCCTGGCCGATCGCAACGCCAGCGACCCGGCGGTGCTGGAGGCCAAGCTTGCGATCCCCTATGTCCTTTCCCAGCTGGCGGCGGAACAGCAGTCACTGCAGGGTTACCGTGATGCCATTGAAACCTATGATGCGTCACTCACCCAACTCGACCGGCTGCTCGAAGAGGTTAGGCGAAAGGAGTTTCCCGACAACCTCCTGGGAGACAGTGGCAGCAACGACGAGCTCAAATCGACCATGCGTTCCCTGTTGACCTACCTGCTCTCGGGCAATGCGTTTCAGGAGCGACTTCAGGACTATTGGGACCTGGGCCACATCGACAAAAACCTGCAGCAGTGGCGACAGAAGATGGGCTCCTATCGCACCATGCTGAGTAACCAGAAGACGGCTTATGAACAGAAACTGCCCCGAGTCGAGGAGCACCTGAAGGGGGAGAACCTGGAACAGTTCATCGCACAGAAAGAGCAGTTACATACCCTCTACACCCAGGTCGACAAAACCGAAGAACCCCCCTTTGCCCTCGCCACAGAAAAGGAGAAGGGCTGGATTGAGCGTATCAACCGTATCAAGCAGATAATCAAACAGCATGGCGGGAGTGGGCAGCTGGCCCCGCAACAGGAGATGGCGCGCCTGATGGAGGGCATTCTCACCTGGAGGATCGCCACCGAACACCCGGCCAGAATCTGGTCGCTGAAGAAGCAGATGAATCAGCTGGAACAAAACATCGAAATGGCGCATCAAAAGGAGCGTGAATTGGCCAAGGCCCGCAGCGAAGCCAAGGGCCGCTTCGATGCATTCAGCGGCCGCATCGAGCGGCTCGAAAAGGCGCTGCCCGGTCTCCATAACCAGGTTAAGATTTTACGCCGGGACGAGGCCGACCTGTTGCGGGAAATGGCGCTTACCAGGCTTGAACAACGACGTGACCTGATCAATAACTATCTGATCCAGGCCAGGTTCGGCGTCGCCAACCTGCTGGACATCAGTACCGCAAGAGCGGAGGAGCAGGAATGAGGCCGTCACTCGCCATTTCTCTTTTCTGCATTCTGCATGCGGGCTGTGCCGGTATCCCCGGCAAGTCGAAATCGAATGATCCGACCCTTGCGGATATCCAGAAGCAGCCGGTGAAGATCGAAAGGCAGGCACTCTCACCCACCGATCGCAGCGAAGTCATCGAAAACTACCGCGCCATCCTGGAACTCAATCCCGACCAGCGCCTCAACAGTGAAGCCACCCGGCGTCTCGCCGATCTCGAGCTGGAACGCAGTGAGACCAAACTGCTGGATGCCACGGATGAGCCTGTCCCCAGCGACGCCGAACTCTCCAAATCGATCGATCTCTACGAAGCCCTGTTGCGCAAGGACCCGAACTACGCCTCGCGGGACCTGGTGCTCTACCAACTGGCGAGGGCCTATGAGCTGAAGGGCGATATCAACGCCATGATGCTGACCCTGCGGGCGCTGATCACCCAGCATCCAGACAGCCCGCACTGGCAGGAGGCCCAGTTCCGTCGCGCCGAACACTTCTTCGTCATGCAACAGTTCGACCGTGCCGAATCAGCCTACGCTGCGATTCTGCAGCAACAGGAAGACTCCCCCTACTTCGACCGGGCGCTGTTCAAACACGGCTGGTCGCTGTTCAAGCAACGCGATATCGAAAACGGGCTCGACTCATTCACACGCCTGCTCGATCGTAACCTGGACGATACCCCGGAGATCGATACCGCCAAGCTCTCCCCCGCCGACCAGAAACTGATGAAGGAGACGATCAGGGTCATCAGCCTCACCTTTTCCGAACTCGGCGGCGCCAAGCGCATCAGTCGCTATTTCGATAACAAGGGCCATCGCAACTATGAATATATGATCTACCAGGGACTGGGGGATCTCTACCTGAAACAGGAGCGCATCCAGGATGCGGCAGACGCCTATCTCGCCTTCGTCGACCTCTCTCCCGACCACCCCCAGTCGCCCCGCCTGTCGGTCAAAGTGGTCGATATCTATACCGAGAACGGCTTTCCGAAACTGGCGATAGAGAGCAAGAAATCGTTTGTCCAGCACTACGCCGTGGGTGGTGATCCCTGGAAAAAACAGGAGCCGAAAAACCAGGCCTGGTTGAACCAGCAACTGCGCAACTATCTCAAGGAGCTTGCCGAATACCACCACGCCCTGGCACAGCAATATAAGAAGAGCAAGGACAAAAAACTGGTCGCGCAACACAGCCAACAGGGTGCAGAGGCCGCACGCTGGTATCGTCAATATCTGGATACCTTTTCCGATGATCCTACGGCGGGGAGCATCAGCTTCCTCCTTGGCGAGCTGTTGTTCGAGCTGAAGAACTATCCCGATGCCGTCACCGCCTACGAGGACAGCGCCTACCGGCTCCCGGCCCATGAGAAACAGGCGGAGGCGGGCTATGCCGCCCTCCTCGCCTATGCCGAACAGCTTAAAATACTGAAGAAAAACGAAAAGCAGGCATGGAAACGGCAGGGAGTGGAGAGCGCGCTGAAGTTCTGCGATATCTTCTCCAAGGATAAGCGCAGGCCAGCCGTGTTGACCCAGGCGGCCGATCAACTGCTGGAACTCAAGGATATCGGACGCGCCCGTGGCGCCGCGCTGCAGGTGGCCAATCTGAAACCGCCGGCGGAGAAGAAGCTGCGCCAGACCGCCTGGACAGTCGCCGCTCACGCCGCCTTTGAACAGAAGGACTATCCTGCCGCGGAAAAGGCCTATCAACAGGCACTTGCGCTGATACCCGGGAAGGTCAAGGAGAGAAAACCCCTCGAGGAGCGACTTGCAGCCAGCATCTACCAACAGGGTACGACACTGCGCTCCCAGGGAGACCACAAAGGCGCGGCCCAGGCCTTTATGCGCATCGCCAGACAAGCCCCCAAGACCTCCATAATCGCCACCGCGGAGTACGATGCCGCCGCCAGTCTGATCGCCGCCGGGGACTGGGCGGGCTCGGTGAAGATACTCGAATCCTACAAAGCGAAGTATCCCAAGGACAAGCTGATACCGGAGGTCAACAGCAAACTGGCCGTCGCCTATATGGAAACCAAGCAGCCGTTGAAAGCGGCAGCGGAACTCGCCACCCTCTCCACCCAGGCCGCCTCCCCGGAACTGCGCCGCGAGGCCGGCTGGCGCTCCGCAACACTCTATGAGAAGGCCGACAGGGACAAACAGGCGATCGACGCCTACAAGAACTATGTGAAAAACTTTCCCGCCCCCCTCGATCAATCCATGGAGGCGAGGCAGAAGCTGGTTGAGCTCTATCACAAGCGCGGCGAGACAGGAAAACGCGACTGGTGGTTGCAGCAGTTGATCAAGGTAGATGCCGGTGCCGGGAAAAAGCGTAGCGACCGCACCCGCTACCTGGCGGCATCGGCATCCCTGCGCCTGGCCGAGGGGAACCTTCAGGAATTCCACCGTATCAAGCTGAAGGCGCCATTGGAAAAGAACCTGAAGCGTAAAAAAAAGCAGATGCAGACCGCAATCAACGCCTATAACAAGGCGATCAAGTATGGCGTCGCGGAAGTGACTACCACCGCCACCTACCAGATAGCCAGGATGTACCAGCAATTCGGTTCCTCCCTGATGGAATCCGAACGGCCCAAGGGATTGAACGCGGAAGAGCTGGAACAGTATGAGATCCTCCTGGAAGAGCAGGCCTATCCCTTCGAGGAGAAGGCGATCGACCTCTACGAAACCAACGTCGAACGGGTCGCCAGCGGCATCTACGACGAGTGGGTGAGGAAGAGTTTCGCTGCCCTGGCGAAATTGATCCCGGGGCGCTATGCCAAACAAGAGAAACGGGAGGCGTGGATCGATGCGATCAACTGATCTCCCTTTGCAAAAAGCGGCAACCCTCTGCCTCGCCTGCGCCCTGCTTGCCTCCCTTCTGATGATATCCGGGTGCAGCGGCACACCCACCAAACAGGCCAAGTCGGCAGAGACAGCCGAGGCAACCGCTGCCCCGGCGAAACAACCCAAGGCAAGCAGCGCCGATCCGCAGGAACAGAGGCGTTTCAATGCGGCCGTGGCGTTGATGCAGAAAGATGACATCGTGAAAGCGAAACAGAGCCTGCTTGCACTGATCGATAAGAATCCGGGCTTGGCGGGGGCCTATGTCAACCTGGGCATCATCCAGCTGAACGAGGGTGAAGCGGAGAAGGCGGAAGCATCGTTCACCACCGCCCTTCAACTTAAGCCTGACAGCCTGCCCGCCCGAAACCAGCTTGGTGTAGCCCTGAGAATGCAGGGCAAATTCCAGGAAGCTGAACAGGCCTATCAATCGGCACTGCAGATCGCACCCGACTACCTGATGGCCCATCGCAATCTGGGCATTCTCTACGATCTCTACCTGACCAAGCCGCAACTGGCGCTGCAACACTATAAACGCTGCCAGACATTGAGCGTTGCGGAAGACAAGGAGATCGGCGGCTGGATCCTCGATCTTGAACGACGAATCAAGGCAAACAAGTAACGGTACGCAAACATGTTGAAGAGGCCGAACAGACATCCACTGACAGCAGCCGCAGCCGCCCTGTTGCTGCTCTCCCATCCGCTCTACGCGGAGCAGCGTCTCGATCTCGAGGGCACGGCGATTTTCGGCAACAAGGAGTCGCCCAACATCCTCTATGTGGTGCCCTGGCGTTCCGCAAAACGGCAGACCAACATGATGCCCCCGGAAACAGGTCGCAGAGACGAACTCTTTGCGCCACTGGATCGTGATGTATTTCGCAGACAGATCGATTGGTACCAGACTTTTAGCGAAAAACCGTAAAGAATCCCGGGCTTGGTGCCGTATGACTGAAAACAATCCGATTTCCCAGACAGTATGTATGTGGCCCATCGGCAGATGGGCGTGTACACCCAAAGCAAACCGACATTCAGGCGTTTAGACAACGGAGAATCCTATGGAGCTCATTGATCCCATCATCCGATTTTTTCAGGAAGGCGGACTCTTTATGTACCCGATCCTGCTGATCTTTGCAGGGGGCGTGGCGATAGCCATCGAACGCTGGATCTTTCTGACCATACAGACCGGGAGCAACAAGCGAACCTGGAAGAGGGTCCTGCCACATCTCAACGACGGTGACTTCAAGTCGGCCATGGATGCCGCCAACAAATCGAAGACCGCCATCGGCACCATGCTTACCTACGGCCTGGCCCGGGCACGCACCGCAAGACGCCGGGACGATGTGGAAGTGGCCATGGAGGAGGGATTGATGGAGGCGATCCCGCGCATGGAGAAACGTACCCACTACCTCAGCACACTGGCGAATATCGCCACCCTGCTCGGCCTGCTGGGCACCATCATCGGCCTGATTCAGGCCTTCACCGCGGTCTCCAATGCCGACCCCGCGGAGAAGGCCGATCTGCTCTCGGCGAGTATCTCGGTGGCGATGAACACCACCGCGTTCGGTCTGATGGCTGCGATACCGCTGTTGCTGGTCTATGCCCTGCTGCAGAGTAAGACCACCGCCATCGTCGACAGCCTGGAGATGGCCTCGGTGAAATTCCTCAACATCTTCAGCGAACAGGCATTCACCTCGCGGAGCAAGGCATGAGAGAGCGGCTGAGACGCCATCGCCACGGGGAAGAGCTGAACATCACAGCCTTCCTCAACCTGATGGTGATCCTGATTCCCTTTCTGTTGATCACGACCGCCTTTTCCAGATTCTCGATTATCGAGCTCTACCTGCCCCCGGCCAGCGAGGGCACCCTGAAGGCGATCAAGGAACTGCAGCTGGAAGTGATCATCCGCCCCGGCAGCCTCGAAGTGGCTGATCGGCAAGGCGGCCTGATCAAACGCCTGAAGAACACCCCAGAGGGTTACGACCTGGAGGGATTGAACGAGCTGCTGGTCCAGATCAAGGTGCGCTTTCAGGATAAGCGCAACATCTTCATTCTTTCGGAGCCGACCACCAAGTACGAGACCATGGTACAGGTGATGGATGCTGTGCGCATGACGGAGAACATGGAGTCGGGCAGCCTGGTCCAGTATGAGCTCTTCCCCGACATCGCCATTGGCGACGCACCGCCGGCGGGGACGCAGAAACAGGATAAAGGTAACGCATCATGAAGATGTCACGCCGTGCCAAGCGCATGGATCGCCATCACCGACGCAACAAGGGCCATGCGGTGCTCAACCTTGTCTCGCTGATGGATATCTTCACCATCCTGGTCTTCTTCCTGCTGGTCAACTCCGGCGAAGTGCAGGTGTTGCCAAACGCCAAGGCGCTGAGCCTTCCCGAGTCGGTGGCCTCGCTGAAGCCCAAGGAGACCCTGGTGGTGATGGTCAATCACAATGAGATCCTGGTACAGGGCTATCGGGTCATGGACCTTACCCAACCTCTACCCACCGGGACCACCCTGCCCGCTTTGAAGGACGAACTGCAGCGCCATGCCGACAGATCCAAGACCAGCACCCTGGAGCCATTCAGGGGAAAAATCACCATCATGGGTGAGAAGAGCATCCCCTACACCCTGCTGAAAAGGGTGATGGCGACCTGTGCCGAGTCTGACTACCCCAACGTCTCCCTGGCGGTATTGCGAAAGCATGAGAGACCCGACGGAGGACAGTCATTGTGAGCGCCTCCTATCGTCACTCCACCTATCTGCCCTGGTACACGGCGTCCGCCGACGAGAGACGCTTTCAGATGATCACCCTGGTGGTGCTCATCATCACGCTTTTGCTGGGCACCGTCATACCGATGATCGAACTGCCGGAAAAAGAGCGGTTCAAAAAGCAGACCCTACCCCCCCGTCTGGCTAAACTGATCCTGGAACAGAAAAAGGAGCCCCCCAAACCGAAGAAGATCGTCAAGAAGAAGGTCCCGGAACCGAAGAAGAAGCCGGAGAAGAAAAAACCGGAAGAGAAGAAGAAACCGGAGCCGGAGAAGAAGCCTGAAAAACAGGTGGCGAAGAAGAAGCCGACCAAAGCGGATGCACGCAAGAAGGCGGCCAGTGCCGGCCTGCTCGCCTTCGCCGATCAGCTGGCCGACCTGCGCGAAGAGCAGGTCGTATCCAATGTCCGCGGCGTACAGAAGCTATCGACCACAGGTAAAAAGACCTATGCCAATCAGCGCTCGATCATCTCCTCCGGCGTCACCAGCGGCAGCGGCGGCATCAATACCGCGGCCCTGAGCAGAGGTACCGGAGGCACCGGGCTCACAGGCAGGGAGACCACCGAGGTGGAGAGTGCCGCCATCACGGATGATGCCAAGGCGGCGGCCCGTGGAGGCGGCGGCAAGGGCAAGGATTATAAGGGTCACCGCACCCGGGAAGAGATTCAGCTGGTCTTCGACCAGAACAAGGGAGCGGTCTACGCCCTCTACAACCGCGCCCTGAGAAAGGACCCATCGCTGCGCGGCAAGGTGGTATTGGAGTTGACCATCACCCCCGGCGGCAAGGTGACCAAATGCGTCGTCCTCTCATCCGAGCTCAATGACCCGGCCCTTGAACGCAAGCTGGTCTCACGCATCAAGCTGTTCAAATTCTCCGCCAAGGATGTCGATACCGCGGTAGTCTCCTACCCCATCGACTTCCTACCCTCCTGATGCATCTCCTGTCCGCCTGCAACAGCACATCGCTTTGCAGGCGGATGACGATTGCCAACTGCCCTATCCATCCTGGCCGATTGTGTGGAGCGTTGTGAAATGCAAACCGAATATGCGCGAACCTTTTCTGCTCTGATAGTCCAATTTCAAGCATGAAGGCACCATGAAGAACGATGCGGACCGCTCATAGAATTCTATCGCTGTTGGCAATGCTCTCCAGCCTCGCCTGCCTGCAGTCGCTGCATGCGGCCTGGTTCAGCGGCGAGGAGGCGATCATGGGCACACGGATCACTGTCCAACTCTGGCATCCTGGGAAGGCTCAGGGCGAGGCGGCAGTCGAGGCCGTAATGGATGAGTTCCGCCGTCTGGACAGAAAACTGAGCCCCTATGTAGAGAGCAGCGAGCTCTCCCTGGCCAACCGTAAGGCCTCCCTCGAACCCCTGCCTGTCTCGCAGGAGTTCTATCGCCTCATCGAGACCTCCCTCGAATACTCCGAACTTACCGATGGTGCCTTCGATATTACCTTCGCCTCAATCGGCCACCGCTACGACTACCGCAAGGGTATCAGACCGACCGATTCGCTGATCGACCGTTCACTGCCCCTGATCGACTACCGCAATATTCGGCTCAACAGGGACAAAGGCACTGTCTTTTTCGAAAACAGAGGTATGCGCATCGACCTCGGCGGTATCGCCAAGGGCTATGCCGTGGACCGCGGTATCCAACTGCTGCAACAGCGAGGCATCGCACATGCCCTGATCAGCGCGGGAGGAGACAGCCGCCTCCTAGGCGACCACCGCGGCCGTCCCTGGCACATCGGCGTCCAGGCACCCCGCGACAAGAAACGCATGGCCGCGATGCTCCCACTCGCAGACAGCGCTATCTCCACCTCCGGAGATTACGAACGCTTCTTCGAGCGTGACGGTGTACGTTACCACCACATCATCAGCCCCGAAACCGGCCGTTCCGCCGACACCCTGCAAAGTGTCACCATCATTGGCCCCAATGCAACCCGTACCGATGCGCTCTCAACCAGTGTCTTCGTGCTCGGGGTGGAGAAGGGAATGGATCTGATCAATCGTTTTGAGGATGTGGATGCGGTGATAATTGATCGTGATGGTGAGTTGATTACTTCGCAGGGCCTTGCGGAGAGAGGCACTTAGTCAGCCCCACGAATTATATTGTGTAATTTGACAAGTAACCGCAATGCCTACACAGTTAAGTATGATTCTTGATTATTCGGCCTGACCACCTCCCCTCTCGTTTCTCCTTTTTTACACAGGGTAAAGAGCAAGAAGATCGAGAACCGATTGATATTGGTGCACATCACCAGATCTCAAATAGCCCTGTCACCTTGCGATTGTTTATTAAATATTATAATAAATGAAGTCTGTTTACTGTCTTTTACCGACACAGGGATGAGTTCTTGAATGGAGTACGGAAAATCGGTTTATCTGCTCGAGATCGCTTGCTGCCCTACCTGGAAATCAAGCATGTCAGGCATTGGAAAGCGTCTACTTTCCGAGTGTAGAATAGGTTATCAGATCCGAACTATCCCAGGGATTCCTCACCGCTTTTTCCTGTATATTCTAGCGCAGCCTATCCTGACCGCCGTTTACTGGTACAGCAGTGTCCCCCGTAGAGTTTGGCCGCCAACATGCAATGGAACCCGGCGCATACAGCTTGCCCGCGCCATGAGACCCATACAGCTTCATGCATTCATGTGTTACGCGCTTTTGTAGTTACTGAATCAGGATAATTTATTTAAGTGGAGATGTTACAGGCATATATGATGTTAAAACAAAATTTCAATTTCCCAATCAAGCTCAGCGTACTCGTCTTGTTTTTTCTATTTTCACCCTGCGTATTCGCTATCGATATTGAAGTCTACAAAAATAGAATCAACATCATAAATACGGGGCTTGAGAGGGGTGATGCCACATCATTTAGAAATGCCATCGATGAAGATGCGATTGTCAAAGGCGCTACCGATGGCTTGGTCACTGATCCTAAATGGAAAACCGGCATTCAGAAAGGAATAATCAAAAGCTTGCGAAAAACAACGGGGAATCACATAGCCAGCCTGATCAAACCTGGCTCATACGTGAAATTGCTCAGGCTCAAGCAAAATAGTGCAGGCTACCAGGCACTGATCAGACTCGACTACGGCGAGATCGGCAATGGCTATATGGATCTGTACCTAGAGCCTGATTCCAGCGGAGAGATAAAGATTGTAGATTGGTACAACTATGGCACTGGACAGTATTTCACCGAGACACTGAAACTGCTTGTTGGCTTATCGGCACCAACACCCACGGTACTTGGTAAACTATTTGACATGGCGAGCGGACGAAAGGAAGTATCAGAAGTTCTGAAAAAGATAATTGATCTGAATCGAAATCAAGAATACGAAGAAGTTGCGCGTATCTTCTTACGCCTTGACAAGGCCTACCGTAAATCCAGGACCCTGAACATCATTGCGCTTCAGGCGGCCATCAGAACTGATAACATGAAGATTTACGAAAAGATACTTGCCAATCTAGACCGCTACCATGGTAATGATATAAAGCTTTCTTTTGTACTCCTCGACTACTATTTTTTCACCAATGATAAAACAAAGTTCGACCGTAACTTGCATAGATTAAAAACGATATTTGGCGACAGCGATGCCACCCTTGACGTATTCCAGGCAAACTTTTGTCTACAGCAGGGCGACCTAAGCTGTGCATTGTCTGCAGCCAGTAAGGCCATTTCTTTAGAGCCTGACTACGAGTACGGTTACTGGCCAATGCTCCAATCCCAGATTCAGCTGGGTGATTTCACAGGCAGCGTTGCCACCGCTCGTATTTTAGAGGCAAAGTTTGGCTACCAGTTGGACTCGGCAGGACTTTCAGAGATTGAAGGCGCTGAAAAATTCATTGATTCCCGTGCATATCGCCAATGGCGTAACGGCATTTAACCCAGATAACGCCCGTGGAAGCGTGAGCGAACTCACCAAACTCAACAGCCGCACCAAAACATCGACAAATTCACTTGCTAAGGCCTTCGAAGTCCAGCATTGGGCTAATTTCAGGTGGCATAGGCAATCGGGATTCGAGACGTGCAACCGATCGGGGGCCGTCGATACGGTTTTGCAGCTAGCCAACATACAGGCGTGGATAAGTCTTTCTCTGTGTTTCTGAAACAGCTGTAGTAAGCTACCATACTATACAGGCCGAAGAGCTCACTGCTTTAAATATATAATTACACTCAAAACAACCGGAGGATAGATGTGTTTCACTGCTCGATCATTCGTTTAGCGCACACACTAAATCAGTCAAAACTAAAATTAACCGCCACAATCGCGTTATTGGTCGTAATTACGCATATTTCAGGCTGTGCTAACAAACCGCAATCCACGGATAACCTGCAAGCTTCGGCAACCGATCATGTCTGGCCTGCACCTCCGGCAAAACCCCGTATTCGTTATGTTGGCACACTTAATTCCGAAGAATCCCTAACCGGAGAAAAAAAGCGCAGCCTGCGCGACTGGTTTCTAGGGACCAAGGAGGAGACGAAACTCGTTCTAACAAAACCCTACGGCGTTCATAGCGACTCAAAAGGTCGAGTCTTTGTAGCGGATACAGGCATAGCCGGCCTGGTCGTTTTCGATCTGAATAAGAAAGAGATGGTCTTTTGGGGCACTTCCGGCCCCGGCGCATTGAAAAAACCTACCGGTGTAACCACCGATCAAGAGGGTAATGTCTATGTAAGCGACGTCACCAACCATCGTATTGTCAAGTTCGACAAGCAGGGTGTGTTTCTGACTGCTTTTGGTGGTTCTGAGCACCTGATTTCCCCTGTGGGTCTGGTAGTTGACGAAGAAACACAGCAGCTCTACGTAGTGGACTCGAAAAAACACCAAGTTATTGTTTTCAATATGAATGGTCAAGTAGAGTTCACTATTGGAAGTCGCGGCTCAGGCAATGGAGAGTTCAATTTTCCCACGAATATCGCCATGGACCGGAAGGGCCAACTCTATGTTGCCGATACCATGAACTTTCGTGTGCAAATTTTTGATAAGCACGGTACTCACGTTTCAAACTTTGGCAAACTGGGCGACCGACGCGGTCAGTTCAGCCGCCTGAAAGGCATTGGAATCGATTCCGAAGGACACATCTATGCCGTGGATGCGGCTTTTAACAATGTACAGATTTTTAATGACAAGGGTGAGCTGCTGTTAACCCTGGGTCAAGCCGGTACAGGACCGGGTGGCTTTTACCTGCCCGCAGGCGCCCATGTTGATCACAACAATAAAATCTATGTTGCCGACCAACTAAATCTGAGAATACAGATATTCGAATACATTGGGGGTGAGTAAAAACCCTAGAGGACTCCTAAGTCTTTACCCATTTAGCACTACGAAGTTTATATAAACTTCCCCGTTCTATCTGTCATCTTTTTATTTGATATCAACTCTCTTATTCTATCAGTGCGCCTGATTGCCTTAAAAAATCCTTAAGAAATCCTTAAGAAATAGTTGTGCACTTAGCCACTCTCAATTACTACCTCTTAGCATTCCAGACAAAGAAAAACATAATAAATAGCAGCATAAAGTGCTTAGTGCTTTTGTTTGAATAAGAATCAGATTACCCAGTTTGGTTTTATATGTGATTTAAATCATATAAAAACATTGACGGTTATCGGGTACTGTCTTAATATTTGAAAAAAATATGGTAATTTTTTCCCATTTCTTAAGAAAACCTTAAGAAAGCCACAAAGCTGCTGACAAACAAAGCAGCATGGCAACCTTGCAGTAGAAGCAACCTAAGCAGTACCTAATAACTAAGCAAACAAGCACTGAGAAGGAACTAGTGCGTCATCCGATCTCTCGTGGAGGACCGCTATGAAAAAATCATCTATCTTTACGCTCGCATTCGCCTTGCTTTTTCTTTACAGCGCATCATCACTGGCGGATATTACTGGTACGTCGCATGATCTGACGACTCAGACAACCCTGTTGACACAGGCCGGCAATACCCAACTCTGCGCCTATTGTCATACACCACATAGTGCGAGTTCGACCAACACCACAACACCTTTATGGAATCATCAGGACACAACTGCTTCCAACTACACCATGTACAGCAGCCCCTCGATGAACATGGTCATTGCCGGTGCACCTGCAGGCGTCTCTCTTGCCTGTCTAAGCTGTCATGATGGTACAGTGGCGGCAGACCAGCTTATCAACTATCCGAATAGCGCTAATATCCAGGACGGTACAGCAGGCATCTTCACCCTGGGTGACAGCCTTGGTACCGATTTAAGTAATGATCACCCGATCTCACTTACCTATAACGTGACACAGGATCCCGACTTCCATGCCCCTGATCCTGCTACAAACACCGTAAATACCCTGCAACTGTTCGGTGCTAACGGTGACCAGGTCGAATGCGGCACCTGTCACTCGGTACACGACAATGCAAATGAGCCATTTCTACGTGTGAGTAACGCCGGTAGCGCCCTTTGCCTGTCTTGCCATACTAAGTAAGCTCAGCAACGGTCCTCACAGATGATCTCCAAGGTAATAAAATCAAGCCTTGGTACAGGGTCAGCACAGCAGATAGTGATTCTTTTCTGCGTGCTGACCCTTGTCGCATGCAGCACCAAGACCAAACAGATCTTTTTCGATATCCAACCACCGACCCCAAAGGAACTTGCCGAGAAGGAACAGAGACGTCAGGCTGAAATGGAGGAAGCTCGCTTAAAGGCGCAAGGAAAGAGGGAGCCAGGCGGCATGGGAAGTATGGCGTTCGCTTTCGAGGACAACGCACCAAGGCCTGAAATCGAGTCGGTGACAGAGTGGAAGAAGGTTAAAAAACTGTTGCCAAAGGATTATAAAAAAAATATCGACTGGTCGAGGGCATTGAATGAAGGCCTGATCAGACCACGCGTTGGACAGGACCCAAGAGCGCTATTGGCTACGGCTTTTCAATGGGATTTCATGATTAAAGGTGAGGAACCGGACGAAGACGCCTTTTTTCCTCATTCCGCACACACAGTGTGGTTAGGTTGTAAAAATTGCCACAACCCAGAACTGTATCCGTATAAAAGAAATCCAGCAACAATGAAAGAGATGAAGCGCGGCGCTTCATGTGGGGCCTGTCACGGAAAGAGAAACGTTTCCTTTTCACTCAAAGCTTGCGATCGCTGTCATATCAATGAGGGAGATGATGAAGAGGACGAGGATGAGGACGAATAATCAAGAATGAAAGACTACGCTCCATAGTCTATTCCACTCTCGTGCTGTTAATGTTGAAGGTATGTTATGGGTAGATATCGCACTCTAATTTTCATACTTCTGTTCTATTCGATTCAAACCTCTCTGCATGCTGCTGCACCGGGAGATATTCAATACACGCGTGAAGGTGGAGATCCTGAAGAAATGGAACAGTTTCCACCCTCCATCTTCCCTCACTGGATACATCGTATCAACTATCGTTGCGATGCATGTCACAACCAGATTTTTGCAATGAAAACCGGTAGCACCACGATTAACAAAGACCTGATGAAGGAAGGCAAGGTATGCTCCACTTGTCATAATGGAAATGAGGCATTTGACGATGGTTTTGCAAACTGCAATCGCTGCCATGTCACCCAGGGTAACTAGTCGTCATGAATGCTGGAGAGATCATGCTGAAATCCATGATAGCTCCCATATATGCTTGGTGCCTCGCACTCATATTCGTGATATGGAGCATCAGTTTCAAAGCACAATCGAGTGACAGCTTTGTACTCAACCCTACCGAACTCGATGTAATCGTTGCATTTGATGGCACCAGAAGCCGAAATGGCACTGTATCCCGCGAATCAGAGTGGGAGGCCGGAGTGAGATTTGGACAGACGGGTTACCTGCTTGACCCTAAGATTGCCTGGTTTCTCGTCGACATTGAACCGATCATCCGACGAAGTGATTTTGATAGTGAGATAACGCGACAGGAAACCGAGGGAGAACTGTTAAATTATCTGTTTCAGGTCAATCTCCTGCGTGGCACACCCGGCCCTTTTGGCCTGGATCTTTCCACACAAAGAAGTGACAATTTCAACACCGGTTCACTTGGCAATCGATTCGACACGGTCACTGACACCAACAAAGTCAGTCTACGCTGGAAAAATCCCGCCTTTCCCACAAGTCTTACTTACCAGCAAAGTACTCTGGATGAGGAGTTCCGCTCAAGCCTGAGCAGCACTGCCACTGAACGAGACGAAATTCTCGAAAGTTGGATATTGAAGGGTCGAAGCAGCAAGCTTAATGTACATCTTGAACACACGGAGTTGGATGACCGCATTGCTCAGAGAGACCAGGATTACGAATTGGATAGAGCAATCGTATCGCATAACTTTTTGTGGGGACTAAACAGTAAGTTACATTCAAATATAAACTTCTATGACCGCGAAGGCTTCAATGCCAATGAACGGTTTACGTTGGACGAGAATATTCGAATACAGCACCTGGAAAACCTCTATAGCCATACCTCATACAACTATCAGTCAACCAAGCAGACCATTGAAAGCAAAGAACAAGGCTTGAACTTTGGACTTCACCACAGACTGCATAAAAATTTAAATTCCAATGTGTTTGTCAATCTTAACAAGCGTGAAGCTGACAATAGTGACGAGGACAAATGGCATATTGGCGCCGGCACCCAGTACAACAAGAGTAATCTCTATGGTGCCAATGTCGGCGCGGGAGTGCGCGCTTCCTACCAGGAGACAGACCGTATATCAAAACTTGGTCTATTCGATGTTGTCGACGAAAGCCAGGTCGTCCCACTCAACGGGATAGTTGTGCTTGATTTACGCTTCATCTTTACAGCATCAATCGTTGTTACGGACACCACCGGCACTATTGTGTATAACGACGGGTCAGATTACACAATAGCGGGTATCGCAGGTGATTTCACACAGCTTCAAATCGTACCTGGCGGTCGTATCGACACTGGCGAAACCATCCTGATCAGCTACCAGGCGGAACAGCTACCCTCACAAAAATTCTCTACTACGTTTACCAACTACAACCTGTCCCTGGATTTTGACTGGTTTCGTTTAACACACTCGGACAGCAAATCTGATGACAGTTTCATATCCGGCGCCAACGAGAGTTTTCTTCAAGATACTCGTAACACCTTTACTGAAATAGATTTTCATTTCAATCCAGCAGGCATTGACACACATATCGGGGCAGAGCGACGATTCACCATGACCGGCGATCTCGAGTCGACCCAGTACAGCTTTCGGCAGCAGTTTTCATGGACAACCGCAAAAAGCAGAAAATCGCGAGGTATAATTTGGAATATCAATGCGATCCAATCTTATACAGAGCAGGATCAGATAGATACCGACCTCTATCGCATTGACTTCTCAGCCAACTGGCGACCAACACCCAATCTCACCGTTCGCCCCAGCATAAGTCTTTGGAAACGTACCGACGAGGGAAGCGTTGTTGCAGGGGTACGCCGAGAGGATGAATTTGCAACAGCGGGTATCTGGGTGCGTTATCGCTACAGGAAAGTTGATCTAGACTTTAGTTATCATCACGATGAACGCAGTGTCACCCACCTGCAGGATATCGATGACACCGAGCTGACAGAAGACCGGGTAATGCTTACATTGAAAAGGAGAATAATGTGAACAGATTGTTGGTTACGTTATTTTCCATGTTAATCGCATCATGCGCTGCAAAGACCCCCTATGTTTTCAACCTAGAGGACGGCCAGTCAACGCCGGTCTGGCCCGCGGCTCCGGAAAGACCGAGAATTCAATTTATCACCTCGTTCAGCAAACCCGAGGATCTGAATATCGGCAAGGGGTTCGTTCAACTACTGACCGAGTTCTTTACCGGAAGCGAAGAAAACACCCTATCGCGCCCCTATGCCATTGCCGTTCATGGTCGAAGAATAGCCGTCGCAGACCCAGACTCAGCCAGGGTTCATATATTTAACTTGAACGATCGTTCATATCACACTATCGACGATACTGAAAATCATCTATTTCAATCCCCAATCGGCGTTGCACTGGATGATAACAGACTGTTTATCGCTGACTCCAAACTAAACAAGGTATTTGTATTCGACAGGCAATACTCACTCACAAGAGTTTTGGAGAGTTTCACCAGGCCTACCGCTTTGGCTTTGGATACGGAGCAGCAGACACTTTATGTCACCGATACGCTTGCACACAAGATATATGCATATGAGACCGATGGAGATCTGATACGCACAATCGGTAAACGCGGCGAGGCCAACGACCAGTTCAATTACCCAAGTCACCTGGCATTGGCTAAGGATCGACTGGTCATCAACGATACCATGAATTTCCGCATTCAGTCCTACGACCGCGAGGGAAATCATCTGTCCAGTTTTGGCGAGCAGGGCGATGCCTCCGGCTACCTTACCCAGTCAAAAGGTGTTGCAATCGATTCCGACGGTCATATATATGTTGCGGACGCGCTGGCTAATCGCATACAAATCTTCAATCAAAAGGGCGACTTTTTACTTGAATTCGGCGATAGCGGAGATCTACCGGGTCAATTTCGCATGCCTACCGGTCTAGCAATATGGGACGACAAGATTTATGTTGCCGACTCTTACAATCAACGTATCCAGGTCTTTCAATACATCAAGGTGGGGAAGTGACATGAAGAAGGCCTCTCTAATCTCGCTCTCACTGCTGTTGTCCAGCATCACCGCATATGCTGACGTCGCGAATACCGTCCACAATCTCTCCACATCAGGCCCGTCGGAGACGCTTAAGAGTGGCACTGAGGACCGGATCTGCATATTCTGCCACACACCTCACGCTGCCGAACCAGACACACCGCTCTGGAACAGGCGATCCGGAGGTGTTTACATCGAATACAAGAGCAGCACCATGGATGCGGAAGCCGGGAACATGAGCTCCTCATCCGAGCTCTGCCTCTCCTGTCATGACGGCACCATTGCACTGGGGGACATGATCACCCCTTCGGCCGCAAGTGATTTAGGCAATACTTTTATCACGGGACGTGCGCTCGTTGGCACCGACCTGTCGGACGATCATCCCGTTTCCATCCGCTATACCTTCAACCTGACTGGTCCGGATCCTGACCTGGTTGATCCAAACACTATTGACCTCCCACTCTGGAACAACGAGTTACACTGCGCCTCCTGTCACGATGCCCATGATGACACCCATCCCCCCTTTCTCCATAAATCGAGCCTGAACGGTGAGCTCTGTACCACATGTCATCAACAACATGGAAGCAACTGGAGCTGGAGCGGAAGCTCGCATGCCACTTCCAATGCAATCCCCAATGGAGTAAGCCCATGGTCTGAAAGAAAACCCTTATGGGCAGGTCTGACAGTTAGCGAAAATGCATGCATGAACTGCCATGCGCCTCACAATGCAGCCACTCCCGAGAGACTGGTAAAGGATCTCGAGGAAAATACATGCTATCTCTGCCACGATGGCACTACAGCCCAGACTGACATACTTTCAGAACAGCAGAAATTCTATCACCACCCCGTTGAACAAACCCCGAGCATCGGCCACGATTCCATGCACATCGAAGATCCATTCACCATGACACTGCATGTTGAGTGCGAGGATTGTCATAATCCCCACGCCAGCTACAGCTCACCACCGTTGATTTCCTTCAATCCGGCCGATCCTTTTAATAATTTCAACCATTCCACAGCGCCCTTTATCAATGGAAGCCTTGCCGGCGTCAACGGTATAGATATCAACGGCAGTCTCAAGCCGGAAGCAGAGTATGAATATGAAATCTGTTTCAAGTGCCACGGGGTCCTGGGGCCGAGCGCCTGTGGTAACAACCTACGCTGCTCGACAGCGGACAGTTACGACATGGTACGACAAGATGGTATCTACAACATCAGGGAAAAGATAAATTCTGGGAACCCATTATTGGTATCCTATCACCCCATCGAGTCCAACAACCCTTCAAACAACAGTCAGGTCCCCAGTCTGCGTAGTGACATCCCCCTGACCACAGACAGCGGTCTCATCTACTGCAGCGATTGCCATAACAGCAACTCATCGCCTGCCGCGGGCAGCACAGGGCCTTCGGGCACTCATGGATCGACACATGAAGGCATGCTGTCGTTGTCCTATGATTTCAATCCTCAAAATTCCACACCGCTGTCAAACGAATTGTGCTTTAAATGTCATGATTCCGGGAACCTGTATACCGACCAGTCATTTCCCCACAGTGAACATATTCTCAATGAAAACATCGGCTGCATAAATTGTCACGATCCCCATGGTTCCGCAACCAATGAACACCTGATCAACTTTCTCATCTCGTCAAATGTGGCGGGCAGTCTTCGCCAGATGACTGGCGCTGGGGTCTATACGGAGCCAACCTGGCTGGACAATGGATTACATAGCGGCACATGCTGGCTCAATTGTCATGGACAGTTACACGATGGTTGGGATTATTAAATCAACCTCAAACGCAGGATGTTTGAATCAAATTAACAAATGCTCATGCTATCCAATATAACAGAGAGACTAATCATGAAAGCTTTCTTACAACTATTGGCGCCCATCACTCTCTTTGTATTTTTTGGTCCCATTTCCTACGCAGCCCCCTCCCCTGCGTTTGAAGGCAGAAAGCTCTATCTCTCCCACTGCATGATCTGTCACGGCTTCGATGGTAGGGGAAACGGGCCTCTTGCGAAGAAGCTGAGCATTGAGCCGGAAGACCTTATTGACTATGTTCCGGGTCACAGCGATAACTACCTGCAACGCATTATCGCAGGTGATGATCGTGACGCTATTTTAAAACGTTCAGGTCATGGCGATATTGGCAAGGACATGCCAAAGTGGAGTACTGTATTCACCCCCAGGCAGGTCATGGCACTCGTTGCTTATCTGCGCTATCTCAGCACAGCCAAACACACACTGCCGGGCGACCCGGAGCTAGGATACTCTCTCTATCAACAATACTGTGCAATTTGTCACGGCAAGGATGGCGATGCCGGCGGCGTGTTAACCAAACTGATTGGAATCTCACCCATCGACCACACCAATCCACAAAAAACCGATAGCCTGGACAATAACTCACTTGCCAAAAGCATCCTCGATGGAGAGGGAGACTATATGCCGGGCTGGCGCGGCATACTCGACAACAATGAAGTCAATGCACTGGTAAGTTATATCAGGCTGCTCTACCAGATCTGGGGTAAGCTGGAATATGGAGGCATGGTAATTGTCATCAACTCACCCACCTTGGAAACCGATAAAAAATCGACTCAGGCATTGCTTAAAGACACATCCTGTGGCAGCAAGGTGAACCTGTCTGGCAAGGGTCGATCCCAAGCCGTCAAACTCGGCAAGCTTTTTAAATCCAGGGGGGTTCCGGTACAAACTGTCTTATCGAGTCCCGATTGCCTTGCAACTGAAACTGCCACAACGGCGTTTGGAAAAGCGGAATCCGTAGACTACCTGATGTCGAGCACAAAGCTCACAGATGAACAGACAGAGAGTCACCTCTCCACGCTGGAAAACCGCATCGGCTCATATTCAGGAAAGGGTAATCTGGTCATCATGACTCACCAAGCGAATATCGATGCGCTTTCGTTTCAGCGGGTCGGTAGCGACTATTTTCTTGTCTTGATGCCCTTGGGCGGCAACGAATATGACGAAATCGGCGCCTACAAGCTCAACAACTGAGAATAACAACTGTTAAATAACAGAGCGCTGTTAACACCGGCGATCACAGAAGATGCCGGTGATATGAACCGGATGTTGTAAACCTGTCAGTAGTCCAACTGCGCTCTATCTAATGGCAAACCTGCCTGGCGAGAAAAGCGATTTCATTTCGGCGCTACAATGATCCATTCCATTGCAGAGCACAGACTCAGCCAGTCGTACTGCCGATTGCTCATTATTTGACCGTCGCCATATCGGGATAAATTTCGTGCTGCTTTCCGGCGCATCTTCCATGATCAGCGGATCGTTGAACAGACTCACCATGTCGTCACAACGAAGATACAGCACATCATCTGCCGACCTCGTGTAGTCACACACCCATAACTGTTGGATATTGGCGCCGATCATCCCGTCAGTAAATCGATCATCCGCCAATATATTCGATGCCGCGCTTAGCAATACTACAGCTAAACCCTGAATAACTAGAGCTGACATTGTGGATTTGCGCATCATACCTCTCCCACTTTGAAATTGGGCTCGAACCGACATGACACGCACTGTTGAAACAACAACCAGATAATGACACCACCCACAGGGTGGCTTTACTGTCACGCTTTCGGCAATCCATCGGTCATAGACAGCACTGCTGCCCTTAGACTGTGATTTTGCGTCCCTACCTTTCGGCAGGTTTGCCTTTTCGAACACGACTGGAAGCTGGTTTTTGTCCTGCTTCTACTGCTATAGCGGCTCGTCGCCAAATTGCTTTATAGCATCACCACGAAGAAGACTTTTTTAATTCTTAAATTCAGTAAATACCCTTAAATAAATCGATCGGTTTTTCTATAGCGATTACACCTCCAATCAAAGTTACCTGTATCAATTATAGTGAATCATTCGCTATTCCGTATTTAGAAGATCTACAAATAGGGTTATAAAAAGTATGTTTAGCCTCAGTTGAGCACGTAATATGCTGAAACGATTGGAATTGTCAGCCATAACAACCCCTTGACCAGAAAGAACAGGGGCAGAGCCCAATAGAGCTTCCCTCTCCAGACCCTATTGCCATTCTCAACCATCGATTTGACCGCCCGGATAAGCATTTTCCTTACCTCGATCTGTCGTTCGCCTATGTTGATCCGGCCACCTCCCTGTGGCCTTCACAGTTGGGTTAGTCGATATCGAACCGATCCAGGTTCATCACCTTGTTCCAGGCCGCCACGAAGTCATTGACAAACTTCTCCTCGGCATCCGCGGCCGCGTAGACCTCAGCCAGGGCGCGCAACTCGGAGTTCGAGCCGAAGACCAGATCGACACGGGTGGCGGTCCACTTCGGCTCACCCGTAACGCGATCGCTGCCTACAAAGACCTCTTCATCCGCAGACGTCGGCTTCCAGGTCGTCCCCATATCGAGCAGGTTGACGAAGAAGTCGTTGCTCAACGCTTCCGGACGTTGGGTGAAGACACCGTGCCGGGTCTCTCCATAGTCGGTATTCATGACCCGCATACCGCCTATCAATACCGTCATCTCGGGCGGCGTCAGGGTCAGCAATTGCGCCCGGTCCACCAGCATCTCCTCCGCCGAAACCCTGTACCTGGCCTTCATGTAGTTGCGAAAACCGTCGGCTTCCGGCTCCAGCATGGCGATGGACGCCACATCGGTCTGCTCCTGCGCTGCATCCATGCGGCCGGGGGTGAACGGCACCGACACATCGTGACCCGCATTCTTCGCCGCCCGCTCGACACCGGCGCAACCCGCCAGCACAATCAGATCGGCCATGGAGACCCGCTTGCCGAAATCATCCTGAATACCCTCGAGGATATTCAGCACCTTCGCCAATCGCTCCGGCTGATTGACCTCCCAATCCTTCTGCGGTGCCAGACGTATACGGGCGCCATTGGCACCACCGCGCATGTCGGAACCGCGGAAGGTGGAAGCGGAGGCCCAGGCCGTCGACACCAGTTCGGAGACAGAGAGTCCGCTGTCAAGGATCCTGCCCTTCAGCTCGGCAATCTCTTTGTCATCGATCAGCTCATGGTCGACCGCGGGGATCGGATCCTGCCAGATCATCTCCTCGGCAGGCACCTCCGGACCGAGATAGCGGGCGCGGGGACCCATGTCACGATGGGTCAGCTTGAACCAGGCCCGGGCGAAGGCATCGGCGAACTCATCCGGATTCTCGTAGAATCGCCGCGAGATCTTTTCATACGCCGGGTCATAACGCAGCGACAGGTCGGTGGTCAGCATGGTGGGTGCGTGTCGCTTATCCGGATCGTGGGCATCCGGTACCGAATTGGCGCCTGCGCCATTCTTCGGTATCCACTGATGGGCACCGGCCGGGCTCTTGGTCAGCTCCCAATCATAGCCGAACAGATTCCAGAAAAAGTTATTGCTCCACTTGGTCGGGGTCGAGGTCCAGGTCACTTCCAGGCCACTGGTAATGGTGTCACCCGCCATTCCCGAACCATGCGCGCTCTTCCAGCCCAAACCCTGCTCTTCGATGGCAGCGGCCTCCGGTTCGGCACCCACCAGCTCGGCATCACCCGCGCCATGGGTCTTACCGAAGGTATGGCCACCCGCGATGAGGGCGACCGTCTCTTCATCATCCATCGCCATGCGCGCGAAGGTCTCACGGATATCCCTGGCCGCGGCCAGCGGGTCCGGGTTGCCGTTCGGGCCTTCCGGATTCACATAGATCAGACCCATCTGCACGGCGGCTAGCGGATTCTCGAGCTCCTCGTGATCGCCGGAGAAGCGCTTGTCCTCCAGCCAATCCTCCTCGGCACCCCAGTAGATATCCTTCTCCGGCTCCCAGATATCCTCACGCCCGCCGGCGAACCCGAAGGTCTTGAATCCCATCGATTCCAGCGCCACGTTTCCGGCGAGGATCATCAGATCGGCCCAGGAGATCTTGCGCCCGTACTTCTGCTTCACCGGCCAGATCAGCCTGCGCGCCTTATCCAGATTGACGTTGTCGGGCCAGCTGTTGACCGGGGCAAAGCGCTGATTGCCCGTGCCACCGCCGCCGCGACCGTCACTGGTACGGTAGGTCCCGGCACTGTGCCAGGCCATGCGCACAAACAGCGGCCCGTAGTGACCGAAGTCCGCCGGCCACCAATCCTGGGAATCGGTCATGATTTCAAGCAGATCCTGCTTAACAGCCTCCAGATCCAGGCTTTTGAACGCCTCGGCATAATTGAACCCCTCCCCCATCGGATCGGACTTGGAGGAGTGCTGGCGTAAAATCTCCAGCCGCAGCTGATTCGGCCACCAGTCCCGGTTAGAGGTACCACCGCCCGCTGAGTGGTGAAATGGGCATTTGTTTTCGGACATCGTTTTCTCCTTTTAGATTATCAGCTTTAATCACCCGGTTTGGGGTGGGCTTAGGTATAATCTAGCGGGAGATGATTGATTGTTGAAATCGTTTGTTTCTAATTATTTAATCGGTTTTTCCTATTTATTTGTGATTCTTTTTATCCTACACATCATATGCCTTGGTTTGCCCCGAAGATCACCTCATTGAAAAGGAGTGTGCACAGCTATTCCTAACACGACAAAGTTCATGTGCTTGTATTTTCACTAATGCACAAAACACCATTAATCAGTATAAATCTCATTGAACAACAAATGATTTCATCCGTTTATTTACATGCCTACGGATTAATCTATAAAACTGAGATATGCACTGCATTTAATCTTCAATTGAATTGGCACCCCTACCACTACGACTACTGGTTACGGCCAATTGCGGCCTTTTGAGCTAGACTGCCTTAATGTCGGAGCATGCTGATAAGCTGTCATTGAATCCGATATTATCGGCCATCGTACTCATCCCATAATGGTCTATTTTATATAAAACAGAAAACATATATTATAGGTAAAAGTCATGGGCAGACTTTCTTCACTGTCATTCACTGCATTAATTCTGATACTACTTTCCAGCTCAGCCAACTCCGAAGAACCGGTCTCCGTTTCTACGCATTCATTGACAGGGCCAATGGCCAATAAATTGGCTTTAGCTGTCTACGATGTTTGTACCAAAAAGGGTTATAACGTAGCAATTGCAGTAGTGAATCGAGATGGGATGTTGCTCGCTTTTGTTAGAAATCCTTTAGCAGGGGCGCACACCATAAAAGTGAGCCAGGGCAAAGCCTGGACCGCTGCAACATTTAAGACTGCTTCTCAAAATTTAATGGGTCGAGAATTTATGAAAGGAATTCCAGGTGCTATGACGTGGGGTGGTGGATTACCCATTAACCTGGCTGGTATCTTTTACGGTGGTATTGGAGTTGCTGGTGCACCTGCTGAGAAATCTCCAGGTGATGTTGACCACCAATGTGCATCTGAAGGGTTAGACCTTGTAAGCGAAGATATTGAATTCGGTAATGAATAAATCCGCTGCAATATTTGTCCAAGTTAAACTATGCAGACTGTCTCTAAGTACTACACCCCAGACCACTGTGTTCTCTACTATTAGAATTTCGTTGAGATCTGCTTAGGTCGCTCAACGGACTGTCTCTAATCGGCCAAGAAGAGACAATCGGCAATTAATGAAAAAACCTGGCATTCAACCGGTTCGATTTCGCCCATTGTGCCGTAGAAAAAAAAGGTCAACTTTGAGTATCGAATATATGTTTTTTGACTTAGCATCAAAAGACGACTCGTAGTCGTTCTCTGCCTATTGCAACGCAACAAAGAAATGTCCGGTTTGCTGATCTAATTTTGTTCTTGGGTTAGTCTTGAATCGTAAGCTTTGGTCGCAAAGAAGACTCAGCATTTTTTACATTTTCTGCATAACACCCCGCTTCTCATAAAACTCCCCAGTAAACTCCCCCAACCTCCCACTCTCGATCGCCCCCCGCAGTTCCCGCATCAGCTTCTGGTAGTAGTAGAGGTTATGAATGGTGTTCAATCTTGCCCCGAGGATCTCGTTGCATTTGTCGAGGTGGCGCAGGTAGGCGCGGCTGTAGTTGCGGCAGGTGTAGCAGTCGCACTCCGGGTCGAGGGGGCTTTCGTCGTACTGGTGGGCTGCATGGCGGATGCGGACCACGCCCTGGTGGGTGAAGAGGTGGCCGTTTCTTGCGTTGCGGGTGGGCATGACACAGTCGAACATGTCGATACCGCGGTGTACCGATTCGACGATGTCCTCGGGGGTGCCCACGCCCATCAGGTAGCGTGGCTCCTCTTCCGGCATGCGTGTGCCGAGGAAGTCGAGGACACGCCAACGGTCCGCTTCGGGTTCGCCCACTGACAGGCCACCCACTGCATAGCCGTCGAATCCGATATCGATCAACCCCTGCAGGGAGCGCTCGCGCAGCGCCTCGAACATGCCCCCCTGGAC
>JBFNJI010000007.1:0-223905 GCA_040793985.1 Candidatus Thiodiazotropha sp.
GTGAATCGTGACTTTTTCATCTGAGCCTCCTGGCTGTAGTTTGCCAGAAAACTACAGTTTCGATCTGTTCGTCAGATGGGGAAGCTTACGGATAACCCAATTTTTTACCTTCGTAATAAAAGGAGTCGGTGACGAATGGCTCTTACTTAAGAGATAACCCAATGTATTAATTGAAAAAAAGACCGGCATGACGTTAGACTTCAAATCGCCAAAAAATCCACCTAACGTCAAGGACCGGTCAGATGAATCATACCGCTATAGCGCTTCGCGCAAAACAGGGATTTATTCAACGTAAACGCCATGAAACGGATTGTCTCAGCACTTTCGAGAATTAAAGGGGTCGGTGTGACAATTGAATATATTGTATTAATAATTGTCACTGACTCTTTTGAACCAAAAAAATAATATAATCACTCATGGGGTTAGAAACAACATCAGAACTACTGAAGGACCTATATTGGATTACGCTGCTTGCGGTCATCGTATCTTCAGCATCAGGGGTTCTAAAAGCAGGCTTCAAACAATTCGATCTATTCGGTGTAATCATAATTGCTATTGCCACGGGTTTAGGCGGTAGTTCTCTTCGTGACATACTATTGGATAGAGATGTTTTCTGGATAGCAGATCAGACATTTTTCATCGCTTCAATCGGTAGCGCAGTATTTATCTTTTTTGTTGCCAGGTTTGTAAAGATCCTACCTAGATATTTTTTGGTAGCAGATGCAGCCGGCCTTGCAACTTTTGGGGTTGCAGGGACATTGGTCTCACTGATGGCGGGCGCACCAGCATTGATAGCCAGCTTCATGGGCGTCATGACCGGAACAATGGGCGGTATATTTCGCGATGTACTTTGCAACGAGCAACCCGTTGTCTTCTCAAGTCCGTTATATGCAACGGTGTCTTGGGGCGGATCTTTAGCTTTCATAGGGCTGCTGTATGCTGATATTGATGTAACACTTTCTGCGGTTATTGCTGGTGTCGGTATATTCGCTTTCCGGCTAATAGCCATTCGGTTTAATATCAGCTTACCTAGATTCCGGTTCAAATATTAAGACTAAAACCTAATTCATCCATACATAGCAAGTCCTGGGATATGTCTGAATTTATCGCGCAAGACAACCCTGGTTCATTCACTGGATCTTTATCAGTTTACAAAAAAAACGGGGTCAGAGAAAAAACGGGGTCAGAGAACAATTGTTTCTAATATTAGAAATACCTGCAATCTGACCCTGATATTCCAATTAACTGGTGTCCTCATTAATCGGTCATACCCCGCTTCCTCACCTTCCCTGGCGACTCACCCATATACCTTTTGAAAGCCTTTGAAAAAGATGCCTCGCTTTCGTAGCCGCATCGTCTGGCAACTTCGTAAATGGTTGCGCGTTCCTCACTCAACCACAACCAGGCTTTCTGCATGCGCCATCGACTGAGGTAACTTTTGGGTGATTCACCAAGCAGGGATTTGAAGAGTTCGGCAAATGCGGAGCGTGACATGTAGGCCTGTTTCGCCAACTCCTCTACTGTCCAATTATGATCCGGTTTCTCGTGCATGCCGTTTAACGCCTTGCTGATACGGCTGTCAGACAGTGCCGCACCCAGCCCGGTTATTGCGCCTTCGTCTATCCGCTCACGAGCCAATACCACGAAAAGCGACTCTGCCAATCGATTGACGGATGTCTGATAGCCCGATGCCTGCGTCAGCGCCTCTTGTCTGATCAACGACAGAATATTCGCAGAAACGCTGTCGATCTTGTTGGATGGACCCTGCACTATCGTCACTGGGGGCAATATATCCAGCAATGGGCCACTGGCTGCATGGGCAAAACGAAAATAACCGCACAACAGCCCCACACCATCACTCTTCAACCCCTCTTCATAAGACAAAGAGTGGGCAATATTGACCTCAACCGAACACTGATCTTGCGACGCGACGGTATGGTGTGTGCGCTGAGGGAACATGACGAAGTCGCCGCTCTCCAGTCGCACCGGGGATTCAAGTTTGGACGATTGCGCATAACAGTGCCCATGCGTTACGAGGTGGAAGCTGATATGCCCGGGACCGGAGGTATCGACCGCCCAATTTCCACAGTATTGAGCATTATGGATAATCTCGACCTGCAGGCGAAGGGTGTCAAGAATGGCGGATAGTGCGTCCATAATCAGTCTACTGAATCGGTTTGCCCAGAGGGTTAACAGGCCGTACATCCGGCGTTTGGAGTTTTGGACATCTTCTTCGGCGGTATGCACATTTCATTGGGATTATCTGACTCCTAACATGGATGTCAATGCTCATAGCGATACGAACTCGCCACTGAGGATTTTCACTCAATGACAGATAACCGATAGGAGAATAGTGATGAAGCGCATTCTGATAGCTTTTTTGTTCAGCATAGTGAGTAGTACCTTATGGGCCGGTGTCGATACCGGTACAGACGACAACGACGTTATCCTGGCGGGGTACGATACCGTTGCTTACCACACCGAGGGCAAGGCTGTCCCGGGAAGCACAAAGTTCACAGCCGTTTACAACGACGCCATCTATCATTTCAGTAGTGCGACCAACCGCGACCTGTTCAAGGAAAATCCACAAAAGTATGCACCAGTTTACGGTGGTTATTGCGCATACGGCGCCACACTGGGAAAGAAGTTTCAGGTTAACGGCAAGGCCTTCAAGGTCGTTGACGGGAAGCTGTATGTCAATAAAAACCTCCAGGTCTATGATATCTGGCGCAAGGATATACCGGGCAATCTGCGGAAGGCAGACGAACAATGGTTGAATATTGAGAATATCGCCGCAGATAAACTTTAAAAAATACCAGAAATACCAGGGTCAGAGAACAATTATTCCTAATATTAGAAACAATTGTTCTCTGACCCTGGTATTTCTCTGACCCTATTTTTACTTCGGCGGCAAGGGAGGTGCGGTCTCGTACAGGTAGACGCCATGGTCCGTCATGTGGCCGTGCAGGTCGATCACGATATTGGTTTTGTGCCGTTTGCCCTCGCGAGCGCGAACGGCATCGAAAAAGGTCTTGCGCATTTTTCCGCCACCCTCCGTGTCCTCGTCGATACTGAAGACGATGTGCAGCGGTTCACCCGGCTTGTCCAGGGGGTGGGCGAGGGCATGTACCCGGTCGTTGTGAATCGTGTAGACGAGGATCTCCATCTTGTTGTGCAGGTAAGGTATGCGAATGGAGAAGCCGGACCCCAGGGCGATATAGGCAATCACCAGGAATATGACGGTACCGAGAATGTAGGCCGCAAAACGGCGTCCTGCATAGATAATCGTCAATACCCCCCAGATAGCGACGATAAAGAGCAGAATATATTTTGCTGTCAGGAGATCGGAAAACATACTGTCACTTTTCCAGTCGTCTTAGCGTACCGTGGAAGATTTCAAACGGCTCGAAGGATTTGCTCTCCTCGATCAGCAGTTTGTCCCGCATCTCAAAAGTGATGATACCCTTCTCCTGCCCCGGATACTCCAACGTCAGCCGATCCTCGTAGATGACATGCATCAACCGGCCGTCCCGACGTCGGATGGAGACATTGACGTCCACCGGGGTGCTTCCCATGCCGTTGTCGCTGTAGTAGACAATGGAGAAGCGGTAGCGTCCGTCCGGAATGCCGCGGGAGAAGATGAACTCGTAGTTGAGTCCGGAGAAGTCCACGTCGCGGCCGAGGTCATCGCGTACCAGGTTGAAGATCTCACCGTAGGGGGAGGCATAGCCGACATTCTCGTTCTGTGGTGCGCTGGCCCACAGGTCGATGTCGGCGGGGATGTCCGGGTCCCAGGAGATCTCAGCGATCATATCACCGGCGGCCTTCTCGACATCGGTCTGGGTGCTCTCCATGTTGACCTTGATCAGAGGGATCAGCAGCACGACCAGGGTGAGCATCAATAAAGCAAGCAGCATCAGCAGGTCACGAAAAACAATCGACATGCTGTCTTCGCGTGGGCGGGCCATGATCTACCCTTCCCCGGATACCGGTTCTTCCGATCTTGCGGGACCGTAGAGCATATCCCGGATCTTGTTCATGGCTTCCATGATCATGGCCGCGGACAGGCCGATCATGGTGGTGTCGATGGCGAAGGAGACGGATTTCAGAAACTGGCCGATCTCGGCGGAGAGGGTGGCGGCATCCTGCAGATCCCTGACATCGATGCCGGCCAGGGCTATGGAAAAACCAAGTACCGTACCGAGCATGCCCAGACCGGTCGTCAACCAGGACCAGAAGTGTGCGTCGGTCTTTCTTCCGCTAAAGGCGAAGGCCTCCACCAGCAAGACAATGGAGAGGATTATGCCAAAAAACCAGAGGGTTAGGGTGTTACCAAGGATACGGTCCAAATAGCCCAGACTGTAGAGTGTGAAGATCAGGGCCCCGATTGTGAGGAGGATGGCAAGCTCGAACAGTCTTGCCCAGGGTGCTTGAGTTTGTTGTTCGTCCATCGCGGTTACTGCCTACAAATAATACGAGTATCGCACGTGGAGGGTTATCTTATCGGGGCCTCGTGCAGTTTTCTATTTGTTTGTACGGTTCTATATTGCCATTTGGATAGATAACGAGAAATACCCCAAACTGGGCAATTGATCCGATCCTGAGAAAGGACACATATACCGGTCAGGGAGAATTTACATTGATCCATCAGTATGGTCATTGGAAACAGACGGCCAAAAGCTATGGACACCCAACTAAGCACTGAAGCGAATCGGTTTGAATCCGGATGCCGGTCCATAAAATGACAACACTAAAATCGTAACTACTCCTCGTATCGGGTGCAAACGATCGAATCATAGGCTTTGTTAAGGAGCAGAACAGAGCCGGCATAGATATCAAAGCGAAGTTCCACATTGCTATCGTCTAGTCATGACTTTACAGGCTGTCAGATTTAACAGGGGGCAGCGGAATCGATACAATTTACGGGTCTCCTTCCTATGCTTCTTGGAGGCCTGCTCGAGCGAAGGCACGATTGACCGGCATTCATTCTGAGGTGCCGGATGCTATAACCCATAAATTAGCTCTATTTGATTAAGCTATCTAACCCACTGTTTACATAAATAAAATATTAAAGGAATAATAAAAACGTACTTTATCTATGGTTTATCGTTTATGATATTTAACAGTGACAAGCCGGTTAATGACTTGCCGTACTAACAATTAGCGGCGTTTCCAAAGAGATCGTGACAACTCGCTTTTTTTGCAGCAGAACAAATTATATTTAAAAAAACAAGCAGGGATATTTAATATGGATTCACTAAAGTTGTCTGTTTTGGCTATTGTTTATTCTCTGTTACTAGTTTCATGTGGTGGAGGCGGCAGTGGAAACAACGATGGAACTGGTGAAGATACTGGAGATGAAGGCGGTAATGGAAACCTGGTCAATACGAATGCCACTATTATGGGCACTGTTGCAGGTACTACTGTGATTGCCTTGGATGCGGACAATAACGAAGTGGCCAGTGATATAGCAGAGGGCACTCCAAAAGCATTCTCTCTCGATTTGCCCGTCGATAATGCCTACAGATTTTATTTTATAGAGAATGAAAATACACCGGAAGAGAAGGTCAGTGCATTATATCAAGACAACACCAATGTGTTTTCAATTACCAGCGCACAAACTATCGATTTAGGTTTCGTTGACACCACATCAGGTGTTGCGGTCCCTACAAAAAATCCATTGGGTGTAGAAGGAGTAACTTCAGGCGGTGAAATAAAAAAACCGCCTAGCTATCTCAACTATGCTGGTACATACAACACTATAACAGAACACTACGACCTTAATATCTCAGACGGTCTTACATTGGGGACAGCTACGATTGATTTTGAATTGACTAGAGTTGACAACAGCAATCTAATTCTCGATGCAAGCGTAAATAACCCTGATGAGGGCGTTTACACATTTCAATTACCACTAGTTATATCAGATAGTACTGCCAGCATAGCGACACAACCATACAATCTTGATGGTAGTGTTCTCTTAGACTTTCTATTGCTATCGGATGGAAATAATCTTGTGTATACGGGTATAGGTCAAGAGCTTAATGACCCTGCAGACATATCTGTAAGTGTTGCGAATTGGAGTAATGACACAGAACCAGTTTCGATTGAAGACTTTACAGGAACCTGGACAGGCATAGTCCGTAGTGATTCTGACCTCAGCAATACATCCGATGGTTTTGCTATCACAAGTGAAACTATGACGATAACGAATACCACTCCTGACACAATTGAGATATCCTTCGGAGATGAATTGTTGACATTGAATGTTAATGATGAACGAGCTGTACTATCAAGTGTACCTGTAACGCTTGGCTCAACGATATATCATGCCTTTAAAATTGTCACGGATGGTAATGGGATTGCATTTTATTCGGTTTCTGCTGGGCTGATTGATCCGACGGCCATAGCTGTTTCGATGGGGCTATTAGGGAAACAGTGAAGGTATCGGGGCCAACGAAGTGAAAAACAGGGAACAACCAATCAAATATGACAAGCCCAAGGGTGAGTCTGGTCGATCGTGCAAAGCGACCCTGTTTAACCTAATTGTATCTTAAACCGTTTATGCTTTCCTTCTCTTGAATTGCTCACACAATCCCAAATATTCCTGGGTACTGCTCGGCATAGAAGTCCTCGCCCGGGTGATGTCCGCGATCAGCCCGACACCCCGTTCGAGCATGTAGCGGGTATCGATTTCATCGAGGGTTTTCTTGCCGGTTTCAACCTCCGTTTGCTCTGCCGAATACCCGGTAATCGCCTCCCCCGCGACGACAAACTCAACCCAGGCGTCGAAGATATCGGGGTCGGTTCTGAGAATTTCGCACTTGCGCCGCGCCATGCAGGCGTAGTGCCTGATCAGTCTCTCCAACTCCTCGGGCCCGTGATTGCTGCGCACGCATCCGACCATGTGCTCGGCAACCTCGTCGATATTGCGCATGGTGAGGGCGATCTTGACATAACGTGACTGGTAGAAATCCTCGATCGACATGATAAAGGCTTTGAACGGTTCGCCCCATAGTTCGTCGATGCCCGCATTGCCATTACGATGACGGACCATCTTGCCGAGTTCCAGTGCCTCCTGCAGGCACTGTCCGCAGGTGCGCATCAGTTCATTGTCGGTTTTAATATGCACGCCGCTGGCTTCCAGTTCGACCAGCTGGTTGAAGATATCCGCCGCGCGATTGAACAACGCGCCAGCCAACATCGCGCCTCTGACCCGCTTTTTGCCAGGATCGGTTTCAGCCTGGTAGTCCGCCCGTACCTTGTCAAGCAGGCGCCCGGGGATATTGATGCCGTGCTCCATGTGGTTGAACAGGCGGCGGGTGAGGGATTGGATCAGCAGTTTTTTATCGGACAGGTTGTCGACCGGCGCATGGTAACGTTTGATCCAGTAGCCGTCGTAGAAAATACGCTCCACACCGTCTATGACGCTCAGGCTGCCGTTTTGCGGAATCTCGTCATTCATGCTATTTGCAAAAAATAATCGCTTACCATGAAAAGTAGATAAAATGCAGAAGTGTGAAAAATTATAGAATATTTCACTAGCGTCTGTGATCCGGGCTTGAAAGTCAGGGCAGACCCCATTCAACATCAACCATGCACACTGCTGCTGACGCACTGGAACAAAGGGAGGAAGGAACCATCACCATCGTTACCAACATCACTGTTGCCCTGGTGGCACTGCTCCATTTCTGCTTTCTCCTGCTCGAGATGTTCTTGTGGGATAGACCTCTGGGACTGAAGGTCTTCAGTCAAACGCTTGAGCAGGCACGGTCAACCAGGATACTGGCGGCAAATATGGGACTGTACAACGGATTTCTCGCCGCCGGACTGGTGTGGGGACTCACCCTGGGCAGCGCCGGCATAGGCGTCCTGACTTTCTTTTTGTGCTGTGTGCTTTTGGCCGGGCTTTTCGGCGCGCTCACTGCCAGCCGAAAGATTCTCTATGTTCAGGCATTGCCTGCGGCAGTGGGCTTGAGCTTGCTCTGGTTCCAATAGTCACACGCGACATGTAACTGCTCTCAAAAGCTGGTCAGGGGCGGGATTATGGAAGGCACCCCAATGCCCTATCCGGCGTATGTGTCTTTGTTATTGAGATTCGGTAATATTAAGATCGAATCTATAGGTTGTACATCTCCCCGGGAATAATCATGAAAAGAATACTCCTTCTCCTGCTGCTGTTCAGCGCAAACCTCCACGCCACCAACGGTTACTTTTCCCACGGCATCGGCACGAAAAGCAAGGGCATGGCAGGCGCAGGGGTATCGCTTGGGGAGGATGCCGCAAGCGGCGCGTTGAACCCCGCCAATCTGGTATTGGTGGGCGGGCGACTGGAGGTGGGGGCTTCCCTGTTTCTCCCGGACCGGGGCTTCCGTGCCAATGACGACGCGACAGGACCCGTGCAGATCGCACCCAGGACTTACGACAGTGACAACAGTCTCTTTCTCATTCCCCAGTTCGCCTACAGCCGGCAACTGGATGAAGCCAATGCGATCGGTGCCGCGCTTGTCATGAACGGACTCAATACGGAATACGATGACGAGATATTCAGGTATTTCCAGCGTCCGGGGTGGGAGGCGACAGCACCCACCGGCGTCGACCTCTATCAAATGGCGCTGCACCTAGCCTATTCCCACCGGGTCTCCGACAGCCTCGCGCTGGGCATAGCACCGATCGTTGCATTGCAGGCCTTCAGGGCGAATGGTTTGAATCCGTTTGGCGCGGTCTCCTTCTATCCGGACGACGTGACCAACAACGGCTTCGACTATGCCCATGGGTTTGGTCTCAATATCGGCGTGAACTACAGGCCTGTCGATGGTATCGCCCTGGGTCTGAGTGTTCAGTCCAGATTGAGGATGACGGAGTTCGACGACTACCGCGGACTGTTCGCGGAACAGGGCGATTTCGATATTCCCGCCAATTTCCAGGCGGGCGCGTCGTTTCGGCTCAGCGACGACCTTGAGCTGGCGCTTGATTACCAACGCATCTACTACAGCGACATCGCCTCGGTCGGCAATCCGAACGATATCCCGTTGATGGCCCCGATTCTCGGTGCCGACGACGGCATCGGCGGCGGCTGGCGGGACGCGAAGGTGTTCAAGGCCGGCATCCGCTGGCAGTACGACCCCCAAACCGTGCTCCGCGCAGGCTACAGCCACGGCAAGCAGATCATTCCGCCGAACCAGGCACTGCTGAATATCCTGGCGCCGGCCGTGGGCCGGGATCACTACACCGTCGGTTTCACCCGGCAGCTCTCGAAGGCGCACGAGATCACTCTGTCGCTGATGTATTCACCCGAGGAAGAGGTCAGGGGCACCAATCCGAATACCAGCGGACAGACGGGCACGCTCTACATGGAGCAGACAGAGCTCGAGCTGAGCTACGCATGGTTGTTCTGACGGATTGCAGGCATCGGTGATCGCGCCACGCCTGTCAGGATCGATAAAACGCAACCTCGCCAGGTGATCAGCGACGGGCGGTCACAGGTTGGAACCTGGCGGATATACCATGCCTGGCTGCGCGGCGAACCTCCCGTGACGGCCGGCAATTAGCCAACGGGCGCTACTGCTTCGCTCCCTCCATACCGCCGCAGAGACGCATTGCCAGCCTGTCAACCGCCTCGACAAGGAGCGCGATTTTAGGTCTCTGTTTGAGGCAGCCAAGATCCATGTTCAAAGTGCCCGGACTGTTTTCTATATTCCACCGCAGGTTCAGGCCCGGATCATGCTCAGGCGTTCGGCAGTCACTCCCTGTTTCGGCAACAGCCTGCAGCAGCGGCAGCAGGATTTCAAAATCAGCATTAGCGGCAACCGTCACACAGCGCTCGGCATCCGCGCCCCATCCGGCGTGGATCAGCTTGGCGCTGCCCGTCCATACCTCAGCCTCGGTAAACGGCATCAGTTGCGTGTCGGCCTGAGTTGCCGCCATATCCGCGCGCGCCTGGTAAATCTTCATCCTCAACACGAAGGCCGGACGGAACCTGTCTTTCACTACCGGCCCCGACGACTGCTTGCGCTCGGGTGCCGTCAACGCAAGTCCGGCGAAGGTGAGCATGGCAATCACCAGCGAGATAGCCGATCCTCTCCACTGCGCGGGTAGGGACATCCGCAACAGGAAGAAGATAGTGAGCAGCAAAGCCAGCAACATGCCGACCATAGCGCCGCCAAGCGTATCAGCCACGCCACCGAAGCCCATATCGACCTCGACAAACAGCCTGACCCATAACAGCCCGAGCGCAGCACCGGCCGCGAGATTGGTTATCAGCAACACAACCCCTGCGAACAAGCGAACAGGCCAACGGTTTTTTTGTTCTTCGATCACATTACACCATTCGGCTTGCGGGACGGCATTGTTCGGCAATTAGACCCTAAGAACCTGGGGCGGGCAGACGCGATCATATTCCCTTAAACTATCGACAGAGAGGAGTGGCAATGCCCGCTTCCGCTACGATCGCCTTCCCGGACATCAGACAACAGAGTATAGACAGAATAATGGAGACACAACATAAGTACGCCCTGCTGCTGTTCGTCATGGTAATCGTCTTTTCCCGCCTGCGTTACGGGTTCGATGAGGCCCTGGTGCACACTGTCGTTCTCGCCGCTTTTTTAGTGCCGCTACTCTTCTATCGAATCGTGGCCTTTTTCTCCGGATTCGGCTTCCCTGAGTATTTCGCCAGAGATTTCAAATCTGAAAACCGCCCAGGTCCTTATGCACTCTTTTTCTGGATCTTATATCTTATTGCCTGTGCATTCATTGTTTTCGACTGGTCGATATATTAGACAGAACTCAAGATACCGGCACAAACCATCCACAGCGTGCTTCGTCTTCGGCCAGCGCAAGACGTCAGGAGGCAACCATGGAATATCGAGTAAGAGCAAAATTTGTACTCAGCAGACTACCGGCCTTCCATCAGGCCCTGGTCGACGGAACGGTAGCGAATCAACAACCAGACGGCGCGGAGATCGTGTCATCGATGAAACAGGCAAAGATCATCGGCGCAAACACAATCGAATGGTTCGAAACCTGTTACTGTCCTTCGCCATTGAAACACGAACGGGAGACCGTTTATGACAAATACCTGGTGGATATAGAGACAGCGGTTGTCGGGAAACGTGGAAGCATCGAGGGTGATTCATTCTGGTCGTTTTTGGAAAATCAGAGTGAGGCATAACTTGACAGGCTGCCTCATGAACAGTGCAGCCGGGGTAACGACGAGACAACAAAACGATAATTAAGGAGTCAAACCCCTGTCCGCTATCGATCGAGGTGCTGATGAGCGCAAACCTGTCACAAGATTTCAGTTGGAGGCATGCCGTCGTTGCGGTTCTTTTCCTCTTTCCACTCGTCCCGCTACTGGCCCTCGATCCGATTCCGCAGGATGCGGCCTATCACAACTTCGTCGATACCGGCAGCTTCATGGGTATACCCAATTTTTTCGACGTGATATCCAGCCTGGCCTTTCTACTCGTTGGTGCTGTCGGCACCGTATACTGCCTGAAAAACGATTCCGGCCCCGGCCGTCGCGGCTGGCTCGTCCTCTTTATCGGAGTAGGCCTGGTGGGCTTTGGATCGGGCTACTACCACTGGAAGCCCAATAACGAAACCCTCGTCTGGGACCGGTTGGCGATGAGTGTCGGATTTATGGGTCTTCTCACTGCGCTCCTCAGTGAATATGTAAACAGCCGTTTGTCCAGTCTCTTAATCCCGCTGATCACTATTGGCATCGGCAGCGTCCTCCACTGGCACTTTTTCGATGACCTGCGTTTGTACGCGTGGGTACAGTTCAGTCCGCTGCTGACCCTGCCCTTCATCGTGGGACTGTTCAACAGCCGTTATACCCACCAATGGTTGCTCATAACGGCACTGCTGTTGTACGCCTTGGCAAAAGGCGCGGAGGCATATGACGTGGCACTGTTTCGGATGACTGGCGAGACAGTGAGCGGACACACCGTCAAACATCTTCTCGCCGCCGCAGGCTGCTACAGCATCCTGATTATGCTTAAGAGACGGAAACGCCGAAACCGGTCCCGGTGAGGAGCAGCACCGACATAATCGATAGAAACCGCAAATGAACGCCAATTCAATTCAGCATTTGCCCGGATGCCAGGCAAACGTTATCGTGAGCAGACAGCTATTTACAGCGACAAGAAGGCGATTCAGCAACCTGCGATCGGCGGATCGTCCCGACCCGACAACAGTGAAAGGATTCACTCATGGAGACCAAGCAAGCACTCGTCCTCACCCTCATCTCGAGCTTCATGCTCAGCCTACCCTCAATAAGCCAGGCCCGAAACTGTATCAAGGGCAAGCCATGCGGCAAGGGCTGTATCGCACTCGATAAGACCTGCCGTATCGAGTCGAATCCAGAGGGCGACGACAACACATTCAGATACGATCCCGGCACGCGGCCCGGCACTATCATTCACAGGATGAATCATCGACTGCCAAGGCTATACAGGATCACTGCCGCATCCGTCACGGCTTCCGCCTCACCCTACTCCACCGATCAGGTCGGTCCGCGATATAAGCAGGGTCAACGGGTGTTTGTCTATGAAACCCACAACGAGCGGGCACGCATCAGCAACATGCATCCGGAAGAGTGGATAGAGTTGCGGTTTCTTGAAAGCGTGGGCGAGTGACCGATCTTTTCACGCCCGGAGAGGATCGATCACGCGCTTTCGCTGCCCGACGCATTCCCACGCTGACGCGTGGGAACGGGAGGATGCCGGAATCCATGAGCTTGGGGCGCCCTGTTACCAGGACCCATTCAACGCTTGGAACCTCTGCGTACAACGCCGATACCCGCCAACCCCACACCCAGCAACAACAGAGTGGACGGCTCCGGCACCGAAGACACCTCCTCGCCCCAGATTGAAGTGAGCGTCATGTTCGCAGAGTATCGACTGAACAGTCCGTTGGAGTCGACGGCGGTTTCATAGCCTGAGAGGACCGTGCCTATGACCAGATCCTCAAAGAAAACACCCATGTTGAGCTGCACTCTGTTATTCATTGAACCGGTCAATATTCGCCCCCGGTTGCCGTCGACCAGGTGATTGTGCACATAGTTGTATGCCGCGATCTGATTCAATGCGTTGAAAAAGCCGCCATCGACTTCATCGAGCTGATTGCCACTGACAAGCGCGGCGTGAAAGTAATCGCTTGCAGCGGTATCGGTGAAAGATGATATCGTGCCATCGTTGCCGGTCTGCGTTGCATCCTGCTCGGTATCGATGAGAAAGGTCCAGGTCAGGCTGTCGCCCCTGTTAAGGCCCGCAGCCTCAATGGCGCCGGCGCCGTCGCAAATGGAGGCTACGGATCCTTCAAAGGTGTAGTAGAGCGGGATTGCATGCACCTGAGCTGCGATGCCGAGCATGCCCGTGAGAATGAATACTCCGGTCTTGTTATCCATAATCAGCTCCTCCAGTGTCCTTAAGCTGTCTCGTCTTTCTTACACCTTGCGGTGTATATCCCTCTGTCTGGCTAGTGAGGCATAAAATATGCCACCCTAAAAAATTCAATGGGATATAAATTCCCATCCAGTATATGTGTAAACTCTAGCGACACTTTTTTATCGCTTAGAGACAGTTTGACCGAATCAGCGGTCGGGCCGGTTTTCTTATCAGGCAGGGATAACGCAATGGAGTATCGGATAGCAGCCGCAGACAGCACGCACTACGAGGCAATTCTCGAACTCTTCACATCCCCGGAAGAGCTGTTTCTTATCTATCCCGCGGGATCCTGGCCCTTCGACCGGCCACAGCTCGAGAGACTCGGCAGGGAGCGCAGCGACTTTACCGTGGTACTCGATGACAGGCGGGTGATCGGCTTCGCCAATCTCTACCGAAACACCTCGGGTGACAAGTTCTTTATCGGCAATGTCGTGATCTCGAAGGCCTGCCGGGACCAGGGTATCGGCAGGCACTTGGTGCGCCACATGTGCGACCTGATCTTCGACCGTTACGCCTCCACCGTCTATATATCGGTTTTCAACATCAACACCCCGGCACTGCTGCTTTACGATTCGCTGGGATTCAAACCCTACAAGATCGAGCGGCGCACTATGCCCGGTGGCGATAGCGCCGCACTGATCCATATGCGCCTGGATGCACGCAGCTGGTGAGCGCGGTCCGTAAAGGAGCGCGAAAGCCGCGAACGCGCGCGCCAATCCGGGTAGCCAACGGCCGCTCAGACAACCGGCCCACCTGTTCTGATGGGCCGGCCTGCCGCTGGGCTACTCGCTGGCGCGGATGAAGTCGATGCGATTGCGCATCGCCGCGTAGTAGACCACCGGGATCACCACCAGGGTCAGAACGGTGGAGACAAAGAGACCGAAGATCAGGGAGACCGCGAGGCCGCTGAAGATCGGGTCATCGAGGATGAAAAACCCGCCTGCCATGGCTGCCACGGCGGTAAGCACGATGGGCTTGGCCCTGACCGCGGCCGAATTGATCACCGCCTGTTCCAACGCCGTACCTTCCCGCACCTGCTGATTGATGAAGTCAACCAGCAGGATCGAGTTGCGCACGATAATGCCCGCCAGGGCGATCATGCCGATCATCGAGGTGGCGGTGAACTGGGTCGATCCGGTGAACCAATGCAACAGGGCGTGACCCGGCATGATGCCGATCACGGTGAGCGGAATCGGGGCCATGATCACCAGCGGCACCAGGTAGGAGCGAAACTGGGCCACCACCAGCAGATAGATCATCAGCAGGCCCACCGAGTAGGCTATGCCCATGTCGCGGAAGGTCTCATAGGTGATCTGCCACTCGCCGTCCCACTTCAGGCTGTAGGCGTAGGGATTCTCCGGCTGCTGCAGGAACCACTGCTCCATACCGCCGTCGCCCAACTGGCCGGAGATATCGAACAGGCCGTAGAGGGGACTGTCGGTGTCCCCCGCCATGTCGCCGGTGACATAGACCACCGGCAACAGGTCCTTGTGGTAGATGGAGTACTCGCGCACCCGCGGTATCACCTGCACGATCTCCGACAGGGGCACCAGCTCCCCGGTCATGGAGCGCACCCGCAACGACAGCACCTGGTCGAGATCGGCCTTGTCCGCCTCTGCGTATTCGATACGGATCGGTACGGCGTACTTCAGATTCTCCCCATGGAGATAGCTGGCGTCTTCACCATGCAACACCGTCGACAGGGCCTCGGCCACGGTGCTCTGCGCCACGCCCAGTCGCGCCGCCTTTGCCCGATCGACTCTCACCACGAACTTTGCCGAGGGGTACTCCACACTGTCATCGACGTCAATGATGTCCGGCGTATTCTCGAACACCTTGCGCACTTCCCACGCGGCCTCGGTCTGACCCTCATAGTCGAGACCGTAGATCTCCGCCACCAACGGCGACATCACCGGCGGTCCCGGCGGCACCTCCACGACCTTGACGTTGCCCTTGTACTCTCTCGCGATCGCCTGCAGGGGTTCACGTACCGAGAGGGCGATTTCATGGCTTTTGCGATCCCTGTGCTGTTTGTCAACCAGGTTGACCTGGATGTCACCCAGATGGGCCCCCTCGCGGAGGTAGTATTGCCGCACCAGACCGTTGAAACCGATCGGCGACGCGGTCCCGGCATAGACCTGGTAGTCGGTCACCTCGGGCACCCGCCCCAGGTAGTCGCCGAGCTCGTCGAGCACCCGGGTCGTCTGCTCCAGACTGGTCCCTTCCGGCATGTCGAGCACCACCTGGAACTCCGACTTGTTGTCGAAGGGCAGCATCTTCATCACCACCGATTTGGTCGCCACCAGGGAGAGCGAGGCGGCGATCAGCAGCATGATCGAGCCCAACAGCAACCAGCGCATGCGATTGCCCCGGCTGCCGGCGAGGAAGGGGGTCATGACCCGGCTGAAGAAACGGGTCAGCGCCGTCTCCTCGTTCTCGTTATGGACATGGCTGGCGATCCGTTCCGCCTGGCTGGCAAGGATGCGGTTGGTCATCCAGGGGGTGAAGACGAAGGCCACGATCAGCGAGATCAGCATGCCGGTACTGGCATTGATCGGGATCGGGCTCATATAGGGTCCCATCAACCCGGTGACGAAGGCCATTGGCAACAGGGCGGCGATGACGGTGAAAGTCGCGAGGATGGTGGGACCGCCCACCTCATCCACCGCCTTCGGGATCGCCTCAGTCAGATGTCTGGCCCCCATCTGCAGATGGCGATGAATATTCTCCACCACCACGATGGCGTCATCCACCAGGATGCCGATGGAGAAGATCAGGGCGAAGAGGGAGACCCGGTTGAGAGTGAAGCCCCAGGCCCAGGAGGCGAACAGGGTGATCGCCAGGGTCACCACCACGGCGGCGCCGACGATGAAGGCCTCGCGCCAGCCGATGGCGAAGATAACCAGCACCACCACCGACAGGGTGGCGAAGACGAGCTTGGTGATCAGCTTGTTGGCCTTCGCCTCCGCCGTCTCCCCATAGTTACGGGTAACGGTTGCATGCACCCCCTGCGGAATGAACACACCCTCGAGCTGTTGGAAGCGATCGATCACCGCCTTGGAGATATCCACCGCGTTGGTGCCCGCCTTCTTCGCCACGGCGATGGTCACCGCTGCGAACTTGCCCCCGGGAGGCAACGCCTTGGTCGCACCCTTGGGACCCACACCCATCCAGACGTACTGCTGGGGAATATCGGGCTGATGCCTCACTTTGGCGACGTCACGCAGGTAGACCGCCTTACCCTGGTGCACACCCACCACCAGGGCCTCGATCTCCTCCGCGGAGGTGAGAAAGGTACCGGCCTGCACCAGCAGCTCCCGGTTCTCGGCGGTGACGCTTATATTGTCACGGATATGGTTGCCAGCCTGCAGCGCGTTGCGCAGGTCGCTGAGATCGATACCGTAACCCGACAGCGCCTGGGGATCGAGCAGCACATGCACCACCCGGTCGGGATTACCGATGGTGTAGATATCCCGGGTACCCGGCACCCGTTTCAATTCGGACTCGATGGCATGTGCCACCTGGCCAAGCTCGAAGGCACCCACCTCGGGGTCTTCCGACCAGAGCGTCGCGGTGACAATCGGCACATCATCTATGCCCTTCGGCTTGATGATCGGTTGTCCCACACCCAGGCCCTGGGGCAGCCAGTCCTGATTCGCGTAGACCTTGCTGAACAGACGCACGATGGCGTCTTCGCGATCCTCGCCCACGAGGAATTGCACCGTCAGTACCGCCATGCCGGGGCGCGAGGTGGAGTAGACGTGCTTGATACCGTCTATCTCCGACAACACCTGCTCCGCGGGTGACGCCACCAGGTTCTCGATCTCGGTGGCGGTGGCACCGGGAAAGGGGATGAAGACATTGGCGAAGGTGACATTGATCTGCGGCTCCTCCTCACGGGGGGTCACCAGCACCGCGAAGACGCCAAGCAGCAGGCCCAACAGGGCCAGCAGCGGCGTGATTTCAGTGATCAGAAAGCGTTTCGCAACACCGCCGGAGAGGCCCAACTTATCCATCCTTTCCCTCCGCCAACTGCAGTTTCAATAGCTTGGCAGCGGCCACCGGATCGGTTGCAACCTGTTCTCCCTCCGCAAGGCCCGCGATCACCGAAAGCATATCCCCCGCCAGCGGACGACCGGCGCGGATATGACGGAACTGGACCCGGCCCTGCTTGCCCACGACATAGACCGCGGTGACCTCGGAACGATAGACAACCGCCCCCACCGGGACCACCAACTCCTTTTTGACGCCGGTGACAAAGGCCGTTTTCACAAACATCCCCGGGAACAGGTCCGCAATGCCCTCAGGCAGATCGACACGAACCCTGAAGGTATTGCTGCTCTGATCCGCGAACGGAAAGATGGTGAGTCCCTGGCCCTCGATGGCCTCGCCGGAGGACAGCAACACCCGCGCCTTGCCCTGTTTGCGTATCACCGGAATCAGGCTCTGTGGCAATTCAACAGTGACCCGCAGCTGATCCAGGGAGATACCGCTCATCAGCTTCTGCCCCGGAGAGGCGATCTCCCCCACCTCCACGTGGCGATGGGTCACAATGCCGCTGTAGGGGGCCTTGACGCGGGTATATTCAAACTGCTCATTGGCCTGCGACAGGCGGGCATCCGCCGCCTCCCTGCGCGCCTTCGCGGATTTCAGCGCCGCGGTGGCCTTGTCCAGTTGCGACTGGGAAGCCAGCTTGCGCCCGAACAGATCCTCGGTGCGCTTGAAATTATCCTGCGACTCCTGGAGACGGGCCACCGCCTCATTCAGGTCCGCCCGGGCCTGATCCAAGCCCGCCTTCTGCTCGGTATCTTTCAGTTGCACCACGACCTGACCCTTTTCGACATAGTCATCCACGTCGAACAGGATCTCCTCCACCTGGCCCCGGGTCTGGGACGAGAGGGTGGTCTGGTTGATCGCCTCGACCACACCGTCGAGCCAGAACTCCCTCGCCATCTCCCGCTTCACCGCGGTGACGGTTTCGAGTTCCCCTGTTTCCGCCACCAACATAGCGGGCAGCACTCCCAGGCTGAGTATCAATGGAACCAGTAAATGCCTCATTTCAAAGGACTCCGATAGTATATTAGATTTCTCTTATATTAGTGTCTTGATGATTTTTTTCAACCACATGGATCAGTAGGTGAAGCTAATCCTGACCCTGGTCACATATACGATCACTTGATACCGCCATCGATTGGCGGCGAATTTTGGCCCATTTATCGGCGCAGACAGTAGCCTGGCCGAAGGATTTCGGCCCTGCCCCTTGCATAGAACATATTTCAGCCTGTTGGCTTGAGATCGCTCCCGGAGCGCCGCCAGAATTCCCGTTCCGCGGCCTCGTTGACGGCCGGCTCGATGGGCAGGCGAATCTCGAAGATCGTACCCATGCCCTCCTCACTCTGCACCTCTATCTTCCCCGCGTGCTTTTTCACAATCGCCAGGTAGGCAAAGGTGAGACCCTGTCCTGTCCCCTGGCCCACTTCCCGGGTAGTGAAGAAGGGGTCGAAGATTCTTGGTCTGATCTCATCCGCGATGCCCGCGCCGGTATCCCTGATGACGATCACCACCCAATCATCATGGCGGCGGGTTTGGATGCTGATCCTGCCCTTGCCCTGGATCAAACCGTTCTCCACCGCTTCCGCAACCGCCTTGGCGGCATTGACGATGATGTTCAAAAACGCCTGATTCATCTCCCCGGGGACCACCGGCACCGGGGGCAGGCCGGCATCGAGATCGGTCTCGATCTCGGCGTGGTACTTCCACTCATTCGCCGCGACGCTGAGGGTGTTCATGATAGCCGCATTGATATCGGTATCGACCTTCTCTTTCGTTCCCGGCCTGGCGAACTCCTTCATCGCAGAGACAATGGTTGAAACCTTGTCCACCCCCTGCCGGGACTGATCGATTGCGGCGGGGATCTCCTGCAACAGAAAATCGAGATCGAGATCCACCAGTTTTGACTTGATACCGGCAACAAGGTGTTGGTCGAGTGTGCCGCTCTCTGCGGCCGACATCATCTCTCGCTGTATGCCGACCATTTCGGACAGGGTTTCGAATGCCTCCTGAAAAAAATGGATATTCTCACCGACATACTGAATCGGGGTATTGATCTCATGGGCAATGCCGGATGCCAACTGGCCGATGGCAGCCATCTTTTCCGACTGCACCAGTTGCTGGCGCGTACGCTGCAGATCCAAGATCAGCTGCTGCTGCCTGCCGTTGATTTCCTGTAACTGCCTGGCCCAGCTGAGTCTGTCGGTGATGTCATTGAAGAGAACGGTAAATCCAGTGAATTTGTGGCTCACATCGAGCATGCGCTCGATCTTTATGTCATAGGTCTTTTCACCATCGGGTGTCTGGTAGCTCTTTTCCACCTCCAGGCAGTCGACCCCCTCCTTCTGCAAGCGGACGAACTCATCGCCCAGTTGTGGAGGGACCAGGTCGTGGCGATCCTCTGCGTAGTAGCGGCTGCCAGGTGTGGTGCTCCCCAGCAGCAGCCTTCCTGCGGCGTCGTTGTAGTTATCCACCTTGCCATTCTCATCGCACAACAGGACCGGTGAAGAGAGGCTTTCGAACAGGGTGAGGTATTTGTTCTTTTCGTTGGCCAGTTGCAAATTGCTGTTACTCAACTCCCTGATTTGCGCCTCGGACCCCGTCTCCATCCATTCGTTGCAATAGGCCAGTTCGCAGCGATCGTAGAATCGATTGACCAGCAGTTCGGCAACCTCGAGCCGATCAAAGCCCTGGGACTCCCGCAACAGATCGAGATAGGACTGGCGATAGTATTTCATGAGCCCGAGGAACATGCTCAGACTGACGCCCCTGGAGCGGTGGCGAGCGGCCTCCCGAGTGCCGAATTCCGCAGCCGGATCGCTGGAAAAATCATCGTCCGGCCCCAACTCGGGGACCAGATCGGAACGATCCAGCATCTCGGTCATGGCCCGGCTCAGACCCTCGATCGAGAGTCGCCAGGCCTCTTTCAGCGTCGACGTGTAACGGGTGTAGGCTTGGCGATCCGCGTATCCGAGAACCAGATCGATGAGTCGGTTTTCGCTGGCGTTTAAGAGTTTTGTAAAAACTTCCTTGTCATGTTCACTGAGACGCATGACTTAGGGGCTCCGACAAAATAGGAGGTATCGATTAGATGTATCGGCCAGAAGCAACCACTCTGAAGTCATGGTTTACTCCTCCGGGAGAAACGACGACTCAATCGGGAATACCCAAATGCCGCAAAATCCCTGTAATCCCTTGACCTCAAAGCTGCCTCTGGTAATGTCTCCTGAATACTGTCACCAGCCGCCGTGCTATGAAGTACAAAGATCTACGTGATTTCATTCAACAGCTTGAGTCCCGCGGTGAATTGAAACGCATTCACACCGAGGTGGATCCCAAGCTGGAGATCACCGAGATATGCGATCGCACCCTGCGTCACGGCGGACCCGCCCTGCTCTTCGAGCGGGTCAAGGACTCGCCCTATCCGCTGCTCGGCAATCTCTTCGGCACCCCGGAGCGGGTCGCCATGGGGATGGGTGAGGAGTCTGTGGAGGCACTGCGTGAGGTGGGCAAGCTGCTCGCCTTCCTCAAGGAGCCCGATCCGCCCAAAGGCATGAAGGATGCCTGGGAGAAACTGCCGGTGTTTCGCAAGGTGCTCGATATGGCGCCCAAGGAGCTGCGCAACGCCCCCTGTCAGGCCGTCTCGCAACAGGGAGACGAGGTCGACCTGACCCGACTGCCGATTCAAACCTGCTGGCCGGAGGATGTGGCGCCACTGATTACCTGGGGCCTGGTGATCACCCGCGGCCCCAACAAATCACGCCAGAACCTGGGCATCTACCGCATGCAGCTGCTCGGACCCGGCCGCCTGATCATGCGCTGGCTGGCCCACCGCGGGGGTGCGCTCGACTACCGCGAATGGCAGGCCGCACACCCCAGGGAGCCGTTTCCGGTCTGTGTCGCCCTCGGTGCCGATCCGGCCACCATCCTGGGCGCGGTGACCCCGGTGCCGGACACGCTCTCCGAGTATGCCTTCGCCGGTCTGCTGCGCGGCAGTCGTACCGAGGTGGTGAAATGCCTCGACTCCGATCTGCAGGTGCCCGCATCCGCCGAGTTCGTCCTCGAAGGCCTGATCCACCCCGACGACCTGGCCGAGGAGGGTCCCTACGGCGATCACACCGGTTACTATAACGAGGTAGAACGCTTTCCCGTTTTCACCGTCACCCGCATTACCCATCGAGAGGAGCCGATCTACCACAGCACCTATACCGGCCGTCCGCCGGACGAACCCGCGGTCCTCGGGGTGGCATTGAACGAGGTCTTCGTGCCCATCCTGCAGAAACAGTTTCCGGAGATCGTCGATTTCTATCTGCCCCCTGAGGGCTGCTCCTACCGGCTTGCCGTCGTAAGTATGAAAAAGCAGTATCCCGGGCATGCCAAGCGCGTGATGATGGGGGTCTGGTCCTTCCTGCGGCAGTTTATGTATACCAAGTTTGTGATCGTGGTCGATGATGATGTCGATACAAGGGATTGGCAGGATGTCGTCTGGGCCATGACCACCCGCATGGATCCCGCGCGCGATACCACGATCGTGGAAAACACGCCCATCGACTACCTCGACTTCGCCTCCCCGGTATCCGGTCTCGGATCAAAGATCGGTTTCGATGCAACCAACAAACTGCCGGGTGAAACCGACAGGGAGTGGGGACGGCCAATCGCCATGACGGCGGCGGTAAAGCAACGCATCGATGAGATTTGGGATCAGCTCGGGATAGACTAAACTAGGGCCTGTGTTTGAAGACCTTGCATGAACCACTAAGAGGATAGGGAATAATAATGCGCACAATCATGTTGATGAACGCCAAGGGCGGTTGTGGAAAAACCACTATCGCGACCAACCTAGCCACCTGGTATGCCGATGAGGGAAAGAAGGTCGCCCTGGCCGATTTTGATCCCCAGCAATCCACCATCGACTGGCTGGAAGCGAGAAAGGACTATGAGGGCATACCGGAAATTCAGTCAATCAACGCGGCTTCGGATCCGGTAAGACCGCGCAGCGGCACCGATCTGCTGATCATGGATGCGCCCGCCGGTGTTCACGGCAAGGCGATCAACAAGATGCTGCTGCGAGTGGACACCCTGATCCTGCCCGTGCTCCCTTCCCCCATCGACATGCGCGCCTGCAACCGTTTCCTCGGCGAACTGCTGGCCAGCGGACGGGTTTCGAAACACCAGACCCGTATCGGAATAGTGGCCAACCGGGCCAGGGAACAGACCCGTATCTACCATGACCTGGAAACCTATCTGGGACACCTCAAGATCCCCTTCATCACTCACCTGCGCGAGAGCCAGAACTATATCCGTTCAGCGGAGCGGGGCCTGGCAATCTTCGAACTCGCCCCTTCCCAGGTCTACCAGGATGTGATTCTCTGGGATCCGCTCTTCAAATGGCTCAAGGTCTAAGCCGTGACCCGGGGCCGCGACAGGGATGTCGCAGAGATCGAATTAGAAGCCGCCCTTAGAGAGAGGCCGGCAGCCCCTGCAGCAAGCTCGGGTAATCCAACTCAACCTCCAACTCCTCCAGCAGCTTCCGGTTGCTCAATCTGCGTGACTCCCTGAGATAGGAGAGCATCCCCGACGAAAGCTGTCGCTGCGCCTCCTCCAGGGTGATAACGGGGGGCCGGGGCAGACCGAGAAAATCCGCCACTTGATTGAAATAACAGGTCATAGGCTCGGGCGAGCCATCACAGACGTTGTATATCTCCCCTGCCACACCCCGCTGCATGGCGATCCGCGCGATACTCACCAGATCGAGGCTATGGATATGGTTGGTGATCGGCGCATCCGCCTCGGCCACCATGGGCAGACCACTGTGCAACCGCTGCAGCGGCAGTTTTCCCGGCCCGTAGATTCCAGCCACCCGGAGTACCACCAGGTCACGCCCCGTGCGCCGACTCCAGGCGCGCCATTGCGCCTCGGCATCGAGGCGTCGTCTTGCCCGGTCCACAGCGGGTGCCGGGGTGCGCGTCTCATCCACCCAGGCCCCCTGGCAGTCGCCGTAGACACCGCTGGTGCTCAGATAGACGACTCTTTCAGGCAGGGGGCCAAGATCCAAGCGGGCGATGAACCGGGCTACCCGGCTATCCTGAACGCCCTTGGGAGGCGGTGGTGCAAAATAGTAGAGACCACCATGGACTGCCTGCCGCGAAGAAGGCAGGTCACCATCCAGGTCTGCCTGAACCGCATCCAGACCCAGATCCTGCAATCTCTGCGCACTCTCCCTGGTGCGTACCCAGGCCCTTACCTGATCCCCTTCGGCGCGGTGTGCCAGTGCCAGCCGTGTGCCTATGTCGCCGCATCCGACTATCGTTACAACCATAACCCAATGGACTCCCGGTTTAATTCCTGACAATAATAGGAGAGAATTCCGCAGATTATAAAAGAACCTCTGAATAATTCAGAACATAGCTCATTTATGTGGTCGATTGAGGATAACGAATCGTTACCCCGATTGCATCGGCTCATGAACAAGAAGGTACCCCATGAGTTTTAAAATTCAGGTTGAACCAAGCGGCCATGAATTCTCAGCCGAAGAGGATGAGAAGATACTCGACGCCGCCATCAGACAGGGCATCAACCTGCCCTACGGCTGCCGCAACGGTTTCTGTGGCGATTGCCAGGCAAGCCTCACCGAGGGCAGTGTCGACTACCCCGACGGCATACCGCCGGTAATGGCGGATAACAGCGATGGCATCTGCTACACCTGCCAGGCCGTCCCCAAGTCGGACCTCCTTCTCGGGGTGGTGGAGATCGCGCAGTCCAAAGACATTCCGATCCGCACCATGCCCTGTAAGATCGATCGCATCGAGCGTCTCAACGACGATGTCATCCGCCTCTACCTGAAACTGCCCGAGGGAGAGCGCTTGCAGTTTCTAGCCGGCCAGTACCTCAACTTCATTCTCCAGGATGGCAGCAAAAGGGCCTTCTCCATCGCCAACGCTCCCCATGACGACGACTTTATCGAGCTCCACATACGCCATGTCAGCGGCGGTCTCTTCACCGACACCCTCTTCAACGGTATGGAGGAGAAGACCATCATGCGCATCGAAGCGCCCCTGGGCAGCTACTATCTGCGCGAAGACTCGACAAAACCGATCATCCTGATGGGCGGCGGTACCGGCTTCGCCCCGCTCAAGGGCATCATCGAGCACGCCTTCCAGATCGGCGTTGAAAGAGAGATGCATCTCTACTGGGGGGTGCGCTCCCGCAGTGATCTCTATCTGCCCGAGCTACCGCAAAGATGGGCAGCGGAACACAACATCTTCACCTACACCCCGGTACTCTCGGAGCCGGACGACGACTGGGACGGTAGAAGGGGTTGGGTACACGATGCCGTGATCACGGATTATCCGGATCTCAGCGGTCACGAAGTCTACATGAGCGGCCCGCCACCGATGATCAAGGCCGGCAAGCAGGCCTTCCTCGCCGCCGGCCTCGCCGGCGAAGAGCTCTACTCCGACTCCTTCGAATACGGGGCCGCCGCTGCCAGGCAGAAGACCGGGACCGTGCCGCTGCGGGCATTGATACCAGATTGACCCACCCGGATCACTCCCCGGGCCGGGATGCACCCATGGCACGTGCATGGGCCTCGAATCCGCCTTTCGCCCGCCATTCGCGTATTCCGCCCTGGAGGATTCTCACATTCTCGAAACCCGCCAGGCGCAGGGCAAAACCGGCCTGGGCAGACAGCGAGCCGGTGTTGCAGTAGACCAGCACCGGCTTCTCCCGCGGCAACTCCGAACGCCGTGCCAGGATCTGGCGCCATTCGATATGTACCGCACCGGGGATATGTCCTTCCTCATACTGCGCTGCACTGCGAGTGTCGACGATGAAAAAGCTATCCCAATCCCCGGCGGGGATCTGCTGGGCGAAAATGGTGCCACCACCATAGTCGACGAAATCAAGATACTCCTGCATTGTCTCGACTGCGCCCTCTCCATCCTCGGCTAGGGCGTTGCCACCATTTGCGATCAGGCAGACAATCGTTGCTACGCGTAGTAGATACATGGAAAAACTCCAGGCAAATAACCTATGATTCAGATACCTTTGGAGATGATAACGGCGTGTTGCGGGTCTGTGTAATCCCAAGGATTTAACAACACTATACAGGCAGGCGCTCACGCAATAACCCCATAACCATACCGATAATCCAATGACACCTGAACAACTTGCAACGCTCAGGGAGCGTCTGCTGCATCAGCGGTCGGAACTGCTGGCCGTCGATAGGACGTCCCGGGAAGCGGTTGAGACTGTTGAACTCGACCAGAGCCGGGTCGGCCGCCTCAGCCGCATGGATGCCCTCCAGGCCCAACAGATGGCACAGGAGAGTGCCAGAAGACGTCAACAACAGCTCTCAAGGATCGCCGGCGCCCTGCGGCGCATCGAGGCTGGAGAATACGGTTACTGCTTCGTCTGCAAGGAGGCTATAGATAACCGCCGCCTCGAGGCCGATCCCACGATTACCCGCTGTATCGACTGCAGCGAGACCTGAGAAACCGGTCTGATGGCGGAGATTGGCGCGACAGCGGCGAAGGGCCTCCTTTGCCAGCGGCACGTGGCGGGGCGATGCCCCGCCACAAGCGTCGATTAGATCCATTCTCGAGCCTGACGAACAAGCGGATCAAGTTTTGCGGATGATGTAAAAATAGTTCTGAAAATCGTGCTCCAGCTCCTTCACCTCAACGCGTTTGAAACCGGCCTCGTGCAACATTTTCAGTGCCAGCTCCCTGCCCCACACCGTACCCAGGCCGGCACCCTCCTGGGCCAAGGAGACAGTCATGCAGTGCATGGTCGAGAGGGTGTAGAGCAGCGGCCCGATAGGGTGATCCAGGTTGTTGTGCAGATGACTGGAACCCTTGATGTCCTGCATCAGATAGACGCCGTCATCGCGCAGCGCCCGGTTTATCGCGGACAGCACCAGGTCCGGGGATTTCTGATCGTGGATGGCATCGAAGGTGACAATCCAGTCATAGGCAGCCAGCTCGTCGATGCAAGCCGCATCCCTGACCTCGAACAACAGATTGCCCAATCCCTGCCGCTCCGCCTCCTGCCGCGCCCAATCGATGGCCTCCCGCGAGAAGTCGTAGCCGGTGAAACGGCTGTTGGGGAATGCCTTCGCCAGCAGCAACAGGGCCTGGCCGCGACCGCAACCGACATCGAGCACGTCGATGCCCTGCCGAAGGCGGGACAGCTGGCCCTCCATCAACGGCAGGATATGTTCAAACAGGGCACTGACCACGGTCTGGCCGCTATCCTCGGCCATCACCTCGTGGAAGCGCTTAAAGCGTGTGTAGGGCACGCCGCCGCCGTTGTAGAAACAGTCGATGATGTCGTCCTCCACCTGACCGAGCAGCGGAATGTACTGGGCGAATACCGCGACATTGTCCGGCGAGGCCTCGCGCGTCAGCAGCGCGGCATGGGATGCAGGCAATCGGTAATTACCTTCCTCCGCATCGTAGCTGACGATACCGGCGGTTACCATGGCACCCAGCCACTCGCGGACATAGCGCTCATTCAATCCAGCGGCCGCAGCCACCCCGTGGCTGTCACCCGGCGGATGCTTGGCCATGGCATCAAAGAGGCCGGTGCGATGGCCGATGGATATCATCAACGCGGTCGCACCGTGGTTGAGTATCTGCAACAGCTCCTCGGCAAAGAGGGCGCAAGGATCGTTTACATCAGTCGGATCGACGGTGGGCAGGGCAGGTTGGCACATGGGGCATCTCCTCTTCATGGGTTATTGATAGGTCGTTTCGCGCTTTCACCAAGTCGTTATGTGCTACCTTAGAAAGCAGACGTCAGCAGGGCCGGCATGCAAGCGTCAAAAGAGCGTCAATTTCGACCGATTCGAATTTTTCGAGGGGCCCGTCGTTGTTTTGAGGCCAACAAGCTGCGGACACAGCCTCGACGTCTTACATCGGCACCCTGAACCCGGAGTCCTGCATGGAGTTGTCACTCTTCGGTGGCTTTCAACTGATTGACGATACAGGTGCCGCTGTAGAGTTGAAGGCACGCAAGACAAAGGCGCTGCTGGCATGGCTGGCGCTGCATCAGGAGAAACCCCAACCCAGGGAGAGGTTGGCGCTGCTGCTTTGGGAGGAGAGCAGTGAAGCCCAGGCACGCCACAGCCTGCGCCAGGCGCTCAGCGGCTTGAGAAAGGTAATGGGTGGCCATGCCCATGCACTTGTGGCTGACCAGGCGAGCGTGCTGCTGAGGCGCGGACATGTCGTCACCGATTGCGGGAGTTTCGACAGCCTGTTGAAGCAGGCACAGACCCCCGAGCATATGACCAGGTTGGTATCCCTCTACGGTGGTGAGTTTTTGGAGGGCTTCAATCCCCGCGCCGACAATTACGAAGAGTGGCTGATTACCCAACGCAGCCACTATCGGGAACTCGCGATCAATACCATGTCGAAGCTGATGGCCCATTATGTGGAGACCGCGCAGCTGGAAAAGGGTATCCGTCTCGCGATCAAGCTGTTGGCCAGCGATCCCCTGCAGGAGGAGTTCCACCGCAACCTGATGCGGCTCTACGCACGCCTCAACCGTCCCGCCGACGCACTGCGCCAATACCGCAAGTGCCGACGTCTGCTGATGCGCGAACTGGGACTCTCACCTGAGCCGGAGACGGAGCGGCTGCATAAAGAGATTCTTCGTCAACGCAGCGGGGAGGCGGGGAATAGCGGCGCTGTCGATACAGGCAGAACTGCAACCCCGCAACCGCGGTCGACCCAAGCCTCATCCACCCCGAGTGATCAGCCGCAACAGAACCTGCGCACGGTGACCGTGGCCCACCTCCACCTGGGACACTATCTCTCCTTGGTGTCGAGCCAAGACCCGGAGTCGATGCATGCCCTGATGCGGCAATTGCTGGAGCTGTTGAACCGGCACATAACCCACTACGGGGGCACACTGCACCACCAGCATGGAGAGGCAATTGCCATCCTCTTCGGAGTTGAAAAGGCCTATGGCAATGAGTGTGACAAGGCGTTGCAGCTGTTGCTCGAACTGTGCGGGGATTCCGAGGCGGTCAGTACAGACCTGACCCGGCTGGGGGTCGGATGCGGCATCGCCACGGGCAGGGTGGTGAGTGACGGACGCAGTGTAGTATCCGGAGCGGTCTTTGCACAGGCGGAACAGCTGGCACGCTCCGCTGCACCTGGCGAGATCCTGCTCAGCAATCCCGCCTATCTCGGTCTGCGCATGGAGATCGCTGCGACGCAAAACGGCGATTCAAACTGGAAGATTTCGACGACCCCGCCGGATACGCCGCGGCACGACACCCCGCTTCCCTTCGTCGGCAGAAGCCGCGAGCTGAGACAACTCACCACGGCCCTCGAGGCCTGTATCGAGGACCGGGCTGGGGAGACCTACCTGCTGCGCGGTGAATCGGGAATCGGCAAAACCCGCCTGGTCGGCGAGATCTCCCAACACGCCCTGCAAATGGGCGTCACACCCCATCGCGCGCTGGTGCTCGATTTCGGCATGGAGTCCGCCACGGCGCCCATCCCCTCCCTGCTGCGTCAGCTGATTGGACTCGACAACAGCGCAACTGCGGAGGGGATCGAGCTTATCCTGCAACCACTGCTGGGTGACGGCTGGAATCCAGCCCTGCACCCGGTGGCGCTGCGGCAACTCTTTCGCCTGCCCGTCGCAGCCGAGAGTATGCCCTTGCTCGACAGCCTGAGTGAGGAGGTACAGCACTTGGGTGTCGTGCAGATCATCCAAGCCATTCTCGCCAGTATCACCGCCACGGCACCACGCCTGCTGATCGTGGAGGATATCCACTGGGCGGATCCGTCCACCCTCTCCCATCTTGCCGAGCTTGCGGATGTCGTCAGTCGATACTCCTCCCTGCTGATCATAACCTCCCGGGTCGAAGGCGAACCCCTCGACCCCGCCTGGCGCAGCTCCATGCACGGAGCACCCCTGACCACTCTCGACCTGCAACCACTGCCCCGTGAGCAGGCCGAACGACTGGCACAGCGGATAAGCGACCACGATCAAGCCTTCGTCGACAGATGCATCGAACGTTCGGGGGGCAATCCCTTTTTTCTCGAACAGCTGTTGCTGGGGGCGGCGGAACGGGAAGGCAAGGTACCTGACTCGATCCAGAGCCTGGTTCTGTCGCGACTCGACCTCCTCGCCGATGAGGACCGGTTGGCGGTCCAGGCGGCATCGGTGCTGGGGCAGCGTTTCGGCCTGGACCCATTGGAGCAGCTTCTCGGCAGCAGCGATTACCGACCCGATGCCCTGTTGAACCTGCGCCTGCTGCAACCCGAAGGCGAGGGCTATCTCTTTGTCCATGCCCTGCTGCGTGACGCCATCTACGAGTCGCTACTGCCATCCCAGCGACGCGCCCTTCATCTGCGCGCGGCGGCCTGGTATCAGCATCGTGATCCGGCGCTTCATGCCCAGCATCTCGACCTCGGCGGCAATCAGGATGCAGCCGAGGCCTATCTGCAGGCCGCCCAGCAGGCAGTGGCGCTGGCTGACTTCACTCGGGCCCTCTCCCTGGCCTCCCGCGGCGCCGAGATAGCGCCGCCGGGAAACCTGGGCGCCCAGCTGAACTGCCTGCAAGGCGACCTGCTGATACAGGGGGGTGCGATCGCCGCCGCAATCCAGGCCTTCGCTGCCGCCGCTGACAAGGCGGGTGACGACAATACCCGCTGTCGCGCCATGATCGGGGAAGCCACCGGACTGACGGTCCAGGACGACCTGGATCAGGCGCTGGCGATCCTGGATAAAGCCGCGCCCATTGCCCGGCAGGGCCCGGATGGCGCCCTCCTCACCGAACTCCACTACCGACGCGGGGACATTCTGTTCGCCCTGGCGCGTACCGATGAGTGCCTGCAGGCCCACAGCGAGGCTGAGACTCTTGCCAGGCAGTCCGACAACCCCCTGCTGGAGATCCGTGCCCTGGCAGGCATGGCGGATGCCTATTACGCCAAGGGGCAGATAGTGACTGCGCAGGGCTACTTCGAACGCTGCCTGGCGCTCGCGAAGCAGGCACATCGGTTGCCCCAGGAGGTCGGCAATCTATCCATGTACGGTGTGACCCATCTCTACACAGGCAGTATCTCCAAGGCGCTGGAGACCCTGCATGATGCGGCAAAACTCGCCGCGGAGTACGGCAACTTGCGTGCCGAGATGGCGGCCTATATGAACCTCGGCCTGGTCTATCTATTCACTGACGACTACGATGCCGCGGAACGCTTTGGGCATAGGGGACTCGAGCTCGCACGGCAACTCCGCGCCAGCCGCTTCTACGGTGACAACCTGGCCGAAATCGGTGAAGCCGTGGCGCTGAAGGGAGACATCGAAACAGCTGTAGACTATCTGCAGCGCGCGCATCAGGCCGCGCTCGACTCCGTACCGACCCATATAACGCCCTATATCCTCGGCGTGCTGGCGCGGGTTACCACTGACGAGAAGCAGCGCCAAGACGCGATTCGCGAAGCAGAGCGCTACCTGGAATCGGGCAGTCTCAGCCACAACCATCTTCACTTTTATCAGAACATGATGGATGTCTATGTGCGTTGCAGAGATGCGGAAAAGATTCTCTACTATGCGGATGCGTTGGCGGAATATACCCGAAGTGAGCCCCTCTCATGGAGTGATTTCTATATCGAGCGCGGTCGCCTGCTTGCGCGCTATATCCGCGATGAAAATGTGCTTGAACTGGCCCCCATGGCGAAACAGCTGCTCGATGAGGCGGCCAGGGCGGGACTCCATGCAGGCACCTTGGAACTGCGAGAGATAGCAGCGGTGGCTGGTGAGCAGGCTACTCGCTGACCATGGCCAGGTGAGAGACAAAACCGCTTTCACGCGCGATCACCACCCGGTTGCGACCCCGCTTCTTCGCCTCGTAGAGGGCCTTATCCGCCCGGAACAACAAGCTGTCGACATCGTCATCTCGACTCTCGATCTGACTGACCCCGATGCTAATGGTGACCGCTATCACCTGGGCTCCATTTTGATAGGGTTTGGCGGCGATCTCATCGCAGAGACGCTGGGCCAGAAAACCGGCACTCTGGTCATCCGATTCCGGCAAAAGGATTGTAAACTCCTCGCCACCATAGCGGGCCAGAAAGTCCTGACCGCGAATCGTGTTTGCGCAGATATCCGCCACATGCTTCAACACCCTGTCCCCGACTTTATGACCATAGCTGTCATTGACCGTTTTGAAATGATCCAGGTCTATCATCAACACCGAGAGGTGTCTCGAAAAACGTGTTGAGCGCTTATATTCACGCAGCGCGACCTTGTCCAATTCGCGCCGATTCGCAAGGCCGGTAAGGTCATCGGTGGTGGCGTATTGCTGAAGTTTGCGAAAGGCTATTTTCTTCTGCACGCTGTTCTTGGCGAACAGGACACTGATCACCGCTGTCACCAAAAACAGCAACAGGTAGGCAATGGTGGCCACGATCATGCGTTTGGCTGTGAGATCTTCTATCAGGTTTTTCGAAATATGCGAGAGATAGATCCAGTATCTCTTCTCCACCCTGTTTGGCGAGGGTACCACCGACTCGTCGACATTCTCCAGCGTACCCAACCTCTGGCGGACCAGCGGATAGGCTTTCTTGAATATATAAACACCGTCATCGGTAAAGAATGAACCTTTATCGCTATTGTTGGCAGCTGACCAGACATCGGGTCTCATTTTCGCGAAGGTATTGTCGTTGCCGTGCATGAAACCCCAGAGTTGATCTTCCGGCACACCTTGCAGCCAATATCCCTGGCTGTTGAGCATCACCGCCTCACCACTCAGGCTTTTGAAAATATCGGTGATACGATTCAGCAGTTCGGCCGGGGTGTAGTTGATGATTACTATACCCCGTTTTTCCCCGTATCCGTCGGTTACCAGTGTGGCAAAGCGCACCGTGGGTCTATGCGGCTGTTGGATTTTGCCCTTTTCCATATTCAGATCCAGCGGTGAGATATAGATCTCACCCGCAGCCAGTTCGATCGCCTTCCTGAAATAGTAGCGATCCCCTTTGTTCTGCATTTCGCTCTGGGGAACGATCTCCTGGGAGTTGCCATCGCTGTTGACGCGGATCACCTCCATGCCGGAGTTGTCGAGATATCTTATCTGGAAGTATTTGGGCTTGCGTCTCGCAAAAAGGGAAAATTCACGTGCGGCACGTACCCAGTTCTTCAGGCTGGGTTCATGGATATAGTTTCTCAGTATCTCCCCCTCCGCGAGTACCAACAGATCCGAGAGCTTCTGTTCGAACAGCAACGAGGTCAATTCGCTGGCACTGTTCAGCGCCGACTCTTCACGAATCAGTGTGGTCTGCAGCTCATACTTTTCGGTCTGGGTGGAGAAGGCATAGAAAATAAATGCCAGCAACAGGGAGGCGGGAATGAATAGTGCGAGGAAGCTGAAGATCAACTCCTTATGCTCAGAAAATCCGTTTCCCTGAAGCATAGCTTCGCTCTCGACAGGTATCTCTTGCCTATTCATCTCACCTGTAACTCGCGATCTTTCCAAGTATGCTCAGATCGCCTCTCAGTAACCGGCAGCATTCTGGATACATAATCGGCCAGCGCCTTGAAGTCTCTTTTGTCCAGGATTTCGATGATCTTGACCATCTCTTTGTTGCCATTGCGCCGCTTACCGTTCTGAATCCAGATCAGCTGTCGCAGAAGGTAGTTGTAGTGCTGGCCATGGATGGATGGATAGGCCTTTTCGAAATGTCCTTGCCCCTGTTCGCCGTGGCATTCGATGCAGTGTTGTTTATAAAGTGCCTCACCATGCTCAAGATCACCGCCCTCACCCTTACCCGTGGCGGTGGTCATCTTCAGCGATTCGATGTAATAGGCCACGTCGGCGATGGCTTGAGCGCCCCCTATCTCTTCAGGCAGGGCGAATGGATACATGGAGGGATTGTCGCGATTGTTGGCACGGATATCGGCCAGCTGCTTGATCACGACAGACCGGTGTTGGCCGGCAATTTGCGGATAGGCGCCGTTTGGCGTTCCCCAGCCTTCCGGCATATGACAAACCGCACAGGTCTCGTACACGGCCTTGCCACGGGCGTAATCCGGATTCAGGTTCATCGCTTCCGAACGTTCCAGGTCAACGGAATCCCAACCCGCGTGGGACAGGGGAGCGACAGCCATTGAAACAGCGCTGAATAGTCTTACCCAAAAAGTGTACACGGCTTAGCAAGCCCTCACCGGTCATGTGTATCTGATCGACAACTCCTTTTGTGCGGTTCACACAATGAAAGATGGAATTACCACTGTATAAGTAGGTGATATATAGGAAAAGACCTTCACCTTCAACCTATCATTTTAGTCGATTAACTACTGAATTCCCGTATTTACAAGGACATGGCCATTCGAATAAGGGAATTATGATCTCACAGATGCGCTCAAAACCTCACTGCTGGAGGCTTCATCGATGGTGGAATTGTTGGTCAATGCCGGTCGGCTGCCGATGCTTGGCAGTTCCCGCTGAGGCTCTGCATGGAGCAAGGCCAAACCGGCGCGAAAACAGCGGAGCGCCTCATCGTCCTCATCCATACGTTGCAACAGCAGGCCAAGCTGCTGATAGGACTCGGGGGTCGGCGACAGGCCGATACTTGCCTCGAGGTAGCTGCGCGCCTTGCCCCACAATTTGTTCTGCAGGGAGAGCCTGGCAAGGGTAAGCAGCAGCACTGGATCCTCTTGATGCGCTTTCAGCCAGCCTTCCGCCGCTGCCAACTGCTGAGAAGGACTCGCCAATTCGATCTGTCCATAGAGGGAGACCAGCTCGCTGTTCCACTGTCGTTGCAGCGAAGCCGCAATCAAGGGTTCGACCCGGGAGCCGGCATCCAGGGCCATCATATGTTCACAGTAGGCTAACAGCATACCCTGCTGTTGCCTGATGCCTTTGGGGATGCCCTGCCAGTAACGCACGATGTCATCGATTGTCGACGATTCCTGTTTCAGGCGCTCGTGGTAGACGCGGTCCTCCAGCGCTTGATATTCCGCTTCACCGATCACCTTGCGGCGCTTCAACTCGGGCATCATCTCTTCAAGTTTTTTCCACTCGCCGAGATTCTCATAGAGTTTTTTCAACAAGGTCAGCACATAATTGTGTTTCGGCGACAGCGAACGGACATGCATCAGGGTCGCAAGGGCCTGCTCATACTGCTGATGAGCCAGTTGCAGCTCGGCCTGGGTGAGGCCTACCGCAACATCCGCGGAAGGCATACTCTCGTGGGCCAGGTGAAGATAGTCATCACGCCGTGTGTGTTCGCCCTGAAGCTGGGCGGCCCGAGCCGCCGCCAGATAGTTGAGCAGCGGGGTCTCCGATTGGGTGACATTTCGCGTCAGGTGCCGCTCGGCGACCTTCCAACGTCCCTCCGCAAGCTCGACCAGGCCACGGGTCAGGGCCTGTCTGGCCTTGAGGGAACGGCGTTTACGTCGCCACTCGGCAACCCGCTCAGGCATCTGCCAAAGCCTTGAAACGGTCCTGATGGCCAGATAGGCGAGTAGAAACAGCGCCAGCAGGGCGATAGAAAAAAGAGCCAGGCTGCCCTCAACCGTCCAGGTCCCATAGCCGATGAGAACATAACCGTTATCCTGTTTTACCAGCAGCGTTACCGCCACCGCAGCAAACAGCGCTATGAATGCCGCGATCAGTGTCCTCACCGGATCCCCTCCCGGCCCACTCTCTTTCGTCGCTCCTGGAGCGCACGCAGTGAGCCTGAGATATCTGGCAACTGGGGCGCTATCACCCTTGCAGCCAGATTGTCCAGCTGGGACATGAACCCGGTCACATCCGGGGCCGAGGCCTGGAAGTAGCGGTCGACCCATGCAAGAGCGCTGTTGAGATTATCGCTGTAGAGGGCTTGGTTCCGTCCCATCATCGCCGCTTTTGCATTCTCGAGTTTGAGGCGCAGATTCTGCAGCAGAAAGTAGCGATGCTCAGGCGGCAGCATGGCACTCACCGGACGCTCGTGATGGCGGATCACCATCATCGATTTGAATCCCTGCCAGAAATCCTCAAGCAGCCTGTCGATCTGCAAGCCTTCCCCGGTGGCAGACTCAGCCGGGAGATCGCTCTCAGGGGTTTGTGCCGTCAGGGCCACCCCGGCATCCACCAGGGTGAGACCATCCACGCGCTCCGCCAGGGCGGTCAACTCCGCACTGATCCCCGCGCGGTCCACTTTCGGCGTGGCAGTCAGCCGAACGATCTCCTGCGCGATGATCTCCCGAACCTCGGACCAACCGGGGTCGCCGCTCGCGGCAAGCCGTTCATCTGCTGATTTAAGCGCTTCCAGGGCGGTACCCGGATCGCCCATGAGGGTTAATCGGTGGTTGGCGACACGCATCAGGTATTCGGCCTCGGCCACCCGCCACTGCCCCTCTTTGCCGCCCATGCGGGTCTGGATATCGGCCAGTGACTGATAGAGTTGGTCACCCTGCTTGCGTGAGGCCTCCCGCTGCTGACGGATCTTTTCCGCCTGCTGGGCCAAAGCCTCCTTCTGCGCCTCAATCGCCTGCTGCTGCTGTTGGAAATGGCGCCGGGTCTGCTGCAGTTGCTCATCGAATTGCGACTGCTGCTGATTGGCCTTGGCCAGGGCATCGTTGAGCGAGACCAGGCTCTGCTTCATATCGAGCCAGTAGCGATAACCGAGCAGCGAGCCCGCCACGACCACCAGCAAGGCCACCACGGCGACGATCACCGGTAGGCGGGAGAGTGCCGCCTTGCCTGCGGACTCGTCGATTCGCTCCACCTCGCCTTCAATGGCATCGGTGAATTCCGCCTCTTTCTCCTTCTGACCGTAGCCAGATTCGTTATCTGTGTTACTCATTACCTGCTCGCCCCAAACGCTTGTCTCAAGCAACTCCTATAGATGCCCTTTCCAATAGCGAATCCGTTTCCCGGGATCTCGTTCAGCGGCTGTCGTCGATCCACGCCTGTATCGCCGCCATGATCGCCCCGTCATCGGCACCGGCCGCGACCATGACAGAGCAAAACCCAAGCTTCTCCGCCTCCCGACGCATCCTTTCACTGATCACCAGGATCGGCGTCCGGCTCAGTAGCGGCCAGCCAGGCTCGCCAAGCAGGGTGATCAGGTTGCGCATCACCTCAACGCTGGTGACGGTCACCAGGTCGACCTGTTGCCGCCACCGCGCCAGCAACGGCGCTGAATCCGCCTGCGGTAGCCGTCGCCGATAGACCTCAGCATAACCTACTTCCGCGCCTCTCGCCCTCAAGCTGTCGCCCAGCACTCGTCTTCCGCCTTCGCCTCGAACTATCAATACCCTTTTTCCGCTCATCTGCTGCAGCTGGGGCAGCATCAAAAGGCCCTCGCTGTCGAAGCGTTCCCCGGGTATCAGGTCGATACTATACCCGGAGTGGCGAAGCGCCGCCGCCGTTGCCTCGCCGACCGCGCCCAGGACTCCCCGAAGACGGTTACCGGCTAGCAGTTTCCGCGCATGAAGAACCGCGTTGGGACTGACAAAGATAATCAGATCCCAGCTGCGCCGCAGAAGCTCGACTGCAGTCTGGGGCTGTTCACTGGCAGCGATCTCCAAGGCCGGAAAGCGGATTGCCCTGCCTGCGGCCGCCTCGATCCCCTGGGTGAGACCCTCGGCCTGATGGCTGGCCCGGGTAACCAGGATACCCCTGCCCTTGAAGTCATAATCCGACATGGTTCTCCAAGCGGAAGCCTGAGGTGGCCGCCATCCCTCAATGGGAATGGTAGAGCGCCTGCAGGATGTCGCCCGCACCCCATTCCAGCAGCCGATCAGCCAAGCCTTCACCCATAGCATCCGCTTCCTGGGTCGACCCCTCGACCTCCCCGCGGATGATGCGACTGCCGTCGGGTTCACCCACCAGTCCCCGCAGCCAGAGATTGCCAGACTCCAGCATCGCATAACCGGCGATTGGGACCTGACATCCCCCATTCAAGCGCTGGTTCATGGCGCGTTCGGCGCGTACACAATGTGCGGTATCCGGGTCGTGCAAGGGTGCGATCAATTGATTGATTCTTTTGTCGTCGATACGACATTCTATGCCCACAGCCCCCTGTCCGATTGCGGGCAGACTCTGCTCAGGACCGATCAGCGCGGTGATTCGATCCTCGAATCCCAGGCGCTTCAATCCGGCGGCGGCGAGAATGATGGCATCGTATTCACCGTCGTCGAGCTTGCGCAGGCGGGTATTCACATTGCCTCGCAGGGACTTGATCACCAGATCGGGACGAATTTCGGCCAACTGGCATTGGCGACGCAGGCTGGAGGTCCCGACACAGGCACCCTCGGGCAGCCCGTCGAAGTGGCGGTATTGATTGGAGACGAAGGCATCACGGGGATCCTCGCGCTGCATGATCACAGGCAGATGCAAACCCTGCGGCAGCTCAACCGGCACATCCTTCATGGAGTGGACCGCTATGTCCGCCTCCTTACTCATCAATCCCTGCTCCAACTCCTTGATAAACAGTCCTTTCCCCCCAATCTTGGCGAGTGGCGTGTCAAGAATCTTATCGCCCTGGGTGGTCATCCCCAGCAACTCCACATGGATCCCCGGATGGGCCTTTTTCAATGCCGCGGCAACATGCTCGGCCTGCCACATGGCCAAGGGTGATTTACGGGTGGCGATGGTCAACGTCTGGGACATAGATGGGGGGCCTCAAAAAAATTCAGCGCAGGCACAGTGCAACAGTTACAGCCTGACCTGGGTTTCATCAGGGCCTCTCAACAGACCCGAGGCGGCCTATGCTAAAGCCTGCGCGACATCCACGCAATCAATCGTCGACCGCCGATGTCTGTTCAGAGACCAGCGAGCAGCCGACACTCACGGCTTCCCCTGTGCATAGTAGTGCAGCAACGCCTCCATGCCATCAGTACCGTGACGACGCATCAGCGCGGTCAAGGCTGCGGCCATCTCCTCGTCGCCTTGATTGATCCCCACAAGGTAGTCCCACAGGGTCCAGCGCAGATAGTCCATCCAGCGTCCGTGCAGATGGGGCACACCCGTTTTCGCCGGCGCGTCGGGGCCGCCATGACACTCCCGGCAGTAGCGACGATGCAGCCTTCGCCCCCGATCCGCCAGGCGCCACTTCGTGGTCTGCTTGCGCGGCTGTATGGGTTGATCACTGAAATAATCCGCGAAGACAACCAGATCAGCCTCATCGTAGGCAGCAGCCAATCTCCCCATGACGGTACCGAATCGGCCGCCGTAACGGTAAGCCCTCATGACGTCTATCAGGTAGTCCCGAGGCAAGCCGGCCAGGGATGGTATCGCGGGAGATCCGCTCTGCCCATGCGGGCCATGGCAGGGAAAACAGGACTGCACCGCCAACGGAATCTGGCGGATCGCAGGGTCTGCTGCATCGCCTGCTCTGCAGCCTGGTGAGGTCTGCTGCAGCAGGACCCCACCCAATAACAAAGCCAACCAGGTCGTGGCTGCACGCCCGCTCACTCCTCACCCCGCAGCACCCGCCTCACCGCCGGGAGGTGGCGCCGACTCACTTCCAGGGTCTCCTCGCATCCGCGCAGGACCACTCTGGGAATACCGTCGCTCCCCTTCTCCAGGCCAGCCAGATGGCGACGCACCACCAGGGCGTTGCGATGTATGCGAAGCAGCCGGTCACCATAGCGCTCCTGCAGACCCTTCAGGCTCTCCTCGAGCAGCAGTTCTCCATCCGCATGCCTTGCCATGACATATTTGGAATCGGCACGCAGATAGATCACCTGATCCAAGGGTATGGTTTTCAACCCACCTCGATAGCTGGCATGGAGTTGCGGGATCTCCTGCTCCTTGAGGTTGGGGGAGGCAAGTTGGCTGCGGGTAAGGCGTTGACAACGTTGCAAGGCAAGCTGCAAGCGCTCCCTGCGTACCGGCTTCAACAGATAGTCCTGGGCGGAGGATTCAAAGGCCTGCAACGCATGCTCTTCATAGGCCGTGGTGAAGATTACCGCCGGTGGCTCGTCACCTTCGGCGAGGCGCCGGGCGGCCTCCAGTCCATCCATCCCGGGCATGCGTATATCCATCAATACCAGGTCCGCACCCAGCCTGTTGTACTGCTCCAGGGCCTCCTCGCCGTTGGCCGCCTCGCCGGCCAATCGATAGGGGCCGCCAAGCTCTTCGATCAGCGCCACCAGCCGTTGCCGGGCAAGCGCCTCATCATCCACCACCAATATTCTCACCCTAGCATTCTCCCTGAGTGCCTCTATTCCCACCAAGGATGGGGTATCACCAGCCGCACCTGGTGCTCTCCATCAACAATCGATTCGGTCAGGCTCGCCTCGACGTCGTAAACCCCTGCAAGACGGGCACGAATATTATCCATCGCCAATTGATTACCCTCGCGCTGGCTGCGCAGGCCCTCTTCCGGCAGGGTATTACGGATGCTCAGATTTATCCGCTTGCGCCGATATTGGCCGGTGACGGTGATTGTGCCCCCGTTCGCCGCTGGCTCGATCCCGTGATAGACCGCGTTTTCCAACAGCGGCTGGAGGATCATCGGTGGGATTTTAGCCTGCTCGGGCAGATCATTCAGCTCCCATACAAGCTTCAGGCGATCCCCCAGGCGGTAGTGTTCGATACCGAGATACTGGCGAGCAAGCCTTATCTCGCTTCCCAGGGTGGAGAGCTGGCTTGCATCCCCCAGGGAGACCCTGAACAGATCGGCGAGATCCTCGACAACCTCTTCCGCCATCGCCGGATCGCTGCGTGTCAGACTGGCAATGGTATTCATGCTGTTGAACAGGAAATGGGGGCGGATGCGAGAGTGGAGGGCCTGCAACCGGGCGCTGTTCTCGGCCTCCTCCTGGCGCCGCCACAGATATTGCAGATAGAGATAGTGAAGGGCGAGGATACCGACAATCGCGCTGATCCCCACTATCCGCCACATCAGGTCGAAATGGTTCACTGGCAAAAAGGAGAGCCCAAAGCCGCTGTCCAGCCAGATTACCAGCTTGGAGACTATCCAGGCCATGGCGAGTAGCAGGAAGAACACCCCAATACCGGCCCACCAGTTACCCAGGCGGCGGAGCTGACCGCGCAGCAGGCAGATCAGGCCCGCAGTACTCAGCCCGATCCACTGCACCAGCAGCGATATCAGGCTCAACACCGAAAAAAAGCTGTCCAGGCGTTCAATCACAACCAGGGTCATCAGGATGGCGAGCAGTTCGCTGATGACAACCACCGCGAACACTGTCCGAATCGCGCAGAAATTGGGTATGAAGATCTCCTTCCCGTCGGCATCGTATGGCCCTTTGCGCACTGCTTGTCGATCACTCTGCTGCATTCATTCCTCGCCTGCTATAATCCGGCCTGCTTACACTTTCAGGACAACCTTAGATGAGCGACAGTCACGCGCCCGCAAAACCCTGGTCAGGCCGTTTCAACGAACCGACTGATGCCTTCGTCGAGGCGTTCACCGCTTCCGTCGGCTTCGATCAGCGACTTTACCAATATGACATCCAAGGCTCCATCGCCCATGCCACCATGCTGGCCCGCCAGGGGATTCTCAGCGACGCCGAGCGTGACGCCATCCTGCAGGGGCTGGAGCAGATCCGCATACGCATCGAGGAGGGGGATTTCTCCTGGTCGGTCTCCCTCGAGGATGTGCATATGAATATCGAATCCGCTCTCACCGAGGCTATCGGCGACGCAGGCAAAAAACTTCACACCGGCCGTTCCCGCAACGACCAGGTCGCCACCGACATCAGGCTCTGGCTGCGCCACGAGATAGAACAGATCCGCGAGGCCATCCTGCGCCTTCAGACCGCCCTGCTCGACAAGGCGGCACTGGAGGTGGAGACCATCTTACCAGGCTTCACCCACCTGCAGACGGCGCAACCGGTCTCGTTCGGGCACCACCTGATGGCCTGGTTCGAGATGCTGGAGCGTGACCGGGAGCGCCTCGCCGACTGTAACAGGCGGGTCAACGTGATGCCCCTGGGCGCCGCTGCCCTGGCGGGTACCACCTATCCCATCGATCGCCACCTGACAGCGGAACTGCTTGGTTTCTCGCGGCCGGCGGAGAATTCCCTCGACGCCGTATCCGATCGGGATTTCGCCATCGAATTCAGTGCCGCCGCCAGCATTCTGATGATGCACCTCTCGCGTTTCTCTGAGGAACTGATCATCTGGTCTTCCGCCCAGTTCGGATTCATCGAACTCGCCGACAGCTTCTGCACCGGCTCCTCGATCATGCCGCAAAAGAAGAATCCGGACGTACCTGAGCTTGTGCGCGGCAAGAGCGGGCGTATTTTCGGCCACCTGATCGGTCTGCTGACGCTGATGAAGAGCCAGCCCCTGGCCTACAACAAGGACAACCAGGAGGATAAGGAGCCGCTCTTCGATACCGTCGACAACCTGAAGGGGTCGCTGAAGGTGTTCGCCGACATGATTCCCGCGATCAGCTGCCGCAAAGAGGCGATGCGAGAGGCGGTGATGCGGGGATTCGCCACCGCGACCGACCTCGCCGACTACCTGGTACGCAAGGGGATGGCATTTCGCGATGCCCACGAGGTGGTGGGCAAGGCTGTCGCTTTTGGTGTAGCCGAGGGGCGCGATCTCTCGCAGCTGCGTCTGCAGGAGCTGCAGCAATTCAGCGCCGAGATCGGGGAGGATGCATTCGAGGTCCTCACCCTCGAGGGCTCCCTCGCCGCCAGAGACCATATTGGCGGTACCGCACCCAATCAGGTGAGAAGCGCCATCGCCCGGGCCAGGGAGCGCCTCGGTCTGCAGCAAGGCGATGATTGAACTCCACCATGTCAGCCTGCTTGTCGCCGACACCCGGCGCTCGCTCGCCTTCTATCAAGGCCTGCTGGAGCTGGAGATCGATACATCACGACCCGACCTGGGATTCCCCGGGGCCTGGCTGAAGGTGGGCACACAACAGATTCATCTGTTGCAGCTCGATAACCCCGACGCTCTCAGCGAACGCCCGGTACATGGCGGGCGCGACCGCCACACCGCCTTTGTCGTGGACAACCTCGATGCGATACGCGCCAAACTCGAGCAGGCGGGAGTCGACTACACCCTCAGTCGCTCGGGGCGACAGGCGCTGTTTTGCCGCGACCCCGATGAGAATACGCTTGAGTTGATTGGCGTATAGCCAAGAGGCTTCGACAGGGAGGCCTGCGAGGGTTGTGCCGACCGAGGGTGAGAACGCTGCCTATACCGGATCGACAAACATCATTATGGCCAGTGCGAGATAGGTCAGCCCCAATGCGGCGAGTCCGGCGTAGATCATCTTCCCCGGATAGGCCGCCCTCTCCCAGTTGCGCGCGCAGTAGACAACACTGAACAGGGGAATCAGCAATACACCGACACCCCACCAGAGACTCTGTCCGAAGGCATAGGCGATGGCAAACAGATTACCGACGAAGATCAGCGTCCCCGCCACACTGGCGACCAATATCACCAACATCATCATATATTCATGATGACTTAACCAGGTGAGCATTCCATGTATTCCAAACATCGCAATTCCAAACGCGTGAGAGCCATCGTTAAACGCATCCCGGTTCCCAAGGCACCGTTTTGGGTTTGGGAGACAATGCTCGACCGATTGTCGCACAGATTCGAGAAAGATGGTCTGTTGAAAGATGAACAATCGCGCAGCCGGGGTGTCAATCATGACGCGGCAGTGGGAGAACGGCCAGCGCCGCGTCAACCCAAGCCGCATGGAACCGCTACGGACAGGGTATAGTTTAGTTCACCGGTTTTTTTAGCACTCTGGCAGGCGAACGCAACCATGGAACAGGCCACCTATATTCACCACAAAGCCAAGAACCTACTGCAGTCGCTGATCCTGATCGCCAGCCTGAGTGGGCTCTGTGCCTGGCTGGCGTGGTTTCTCGGCGGCCTCCCCCTGGCCATGGCAACGGTGGTCGTGATCCTGATTTCCTATCGAATGAATCCAGTCGCCTCGCCGGAGTGGGCCATGCGTCTGTTTCGCGCCCGTCGACTGCTGCCCGAAGAGGCGCCTGCGCTCTATCAGCTTATGTCCCAGCTCTGCGCACGCGCCGGTCTTGAGTCCATGCCCACACTCTACTATCTGCAGTCCGATGTCATGAACGCATTCACCACCGGTACAAGACGGCAGGCGGCTATTGCCGTTTCGGATGGCCTGCTGCGCCGCATGGAGTGGCGACAGCTGGCGGGCGTGCTTGCCCATGAGCTGATGCATGTGATCAACCAGGATACACGATTGATGGCCTTTGCCGATCTCACCAGCCGGATTACTGGCTTTCTCTCCATGATCGGGTTGCTGCTACTGCTGATCAATCTGCCTCTGATGCTGTTCGGTGAGGCAACCCTCCCCTGGTTTCCGATCCTGTTGATGCTCAGTGCGCCGACCTTGAGCGCCCTGGCCCAGCTCGCGTTGTCGCGCAGCCGGGAATATGAGGCCGACCTGGGAGCGGCCAGGCTGACCGGAGACCCGGCCGGCCTGGCATCGGCGCTGAAACAACTCGATCCCCCGAGACACCGCCTGCTCGAGCGCCTGCTCCACCCCGGTCCACGCATACCCGATCCATCGCTGCTGCGTACCCACCCGCCCACGGCGGAGCGGATTGAACGACTGATGGCACTCACGACTTTCGGCGCCGCAAGGCAGGGGGTGGTTGTTTCACCCATTAATTTGGGTAATCTGCTTGCGCACAATCCCTACCGGCCACGCTGGCACCGCAATGGTATGTGGTATTGAATATATATCCCGTCCATTGCTCGTGGACAACCTTGAACGAGATCGATTCAACAATGCCTAAAGATAGCCTCGATGACCTCAACAGCCGCTTAAAGGCGTTCGCGCAGACACGAAACTGGGAACAGTTCCACAATCCGAAAAACCTCAGCATGGCGATGATCGCCGAGTGTGCGGAACTGGTGGAGCATTTCCAGTGGCTGAGCCCCGATGAGAGTATGAATCTCAGCGCGGAGAAACATGACGCGGTTGCCATGGAGATGGCGGATATCCTGATCTACCTGATCAGATGCGCAGAGCGCCTGGATATCGACCTGATCGATGCGGCTGAACGCAAAATTGCCATCAACGAGGCGCGTTATCCAGCCGAAAAGGTCTTTGGCGACGCCCGGCGCGCCTCGGAATATGACGACTAGCCGCCATTTCGACTTGCCCCAATCGCGTCATCCCCTGGCAGTGGTGCGTGAGTAGGCGAAGGCATTTCGCCGCCAGTATACAAATCGACTCATACCTTACCCGCCCTTTCCCCAAACTTTGAAGGGTGGTGTCTCCAGGTCGCAGACGCTATTTTAATGAAAAACCATTCAATTAACTCAAAGATGGTTAGGGAGATGAGATGAAGAAGTTTCAATGCATCGTCTGCGGGTTTGTATATGACGAGGCCAAGGGCCTACCCGAAGAGGGTATAGCCGCAGGTACCCACTGGGCGGATATCCCGGACGAGTGGGAGTGCCCGGAATGTGGCGTCAGTAAATCGGACTTCGAAATGGTCGAGTTGGTCGCCTGAAGAGCACCACAAACACCCCGTATCGAAACCAGCCCCCCGACGGGGGTGGATTTCAGCCGCTGATCCAGATTCCTCGAGACAGGTTATCACCAAGGATCGCCTTTGCAGCGGCAGCCGTTCGAGCAAGAGATACCCTGTATCAGACGGGACCTATCAAGGAATAAGCCGGTCCCAGTTGGCGCAATCCCGATCCCTGTTGAGAAGAAATCAACCCATCAGATTGTCAATTATTTCACCGCAAACCTACATTCTTCCGCCAATCTGCCGATAGGGAAGGCTGAACCTGATAATAAGTGCCCGCCGAAAGAGCGGGATTCAAGACATTTTCGAGGAAAGTATTTATGGATATCGTGCCCTATCTCAAACTGATGGTGCAAAAAAACGGCTCAGATCTCTTTTTCAGCACTGGCGCAGCCCCCCATCTGAAGACCGAAGGTGAAACACGCCCGATAGGGACCTCCCCGATGCAGCCCAATCAGGTCAGAAAGCTTGCCTATGGCATCATGAACGATGACCAGATCAAGGAGTATGAGGCCACCTATGAGTGCAATCTGGCGATCTCGGTCAACCAGTTGGGCCGATTCCGCGTCAATGTCTACCGTCAACGGGGTGATGCGGCGATGGTCATTCGCTACATCAAAGGGGTAATCCCGCCGGTCGAGAAACTCAATCTGCCCATCATACTCAAGGACCTGATCATGGAGCCCCGCGGCCTGGTCCTGGTCGTCGGCGCCACCGGCTCGGGTAAATCAACCACCCTGGCGGCGATGATCGAACACCGCAACCAAAGCGCGACCGGGCACATCCTTACCATCGAGGACCCGATCGAGTACCTCTACACGCATAAGAAATCCGTGGTCGATCAGCGCGAGGTCGGACTCGACACACTCTCCTACGAAAACGCCTTGAAAAATGCCATGCGCGAGGCCCCGGATGTGATCCAGATCGGTGAGATCCGCGAAATGCACACCATGCAGCACGCCATCGCCTATGCGGAAACCGGTCACCTCTGTCTCTCGACCCTGCATGCCAACAACGCCAACCAGGCCCTCGACCGTATCATCAACTTCTTCCCGGACACCGCCCATCATCAGCTCTTCATGGATCTCTCCCTCAATCTCAGGGCGGTCGTATCCCAGCGGCTGGTGAAAGGGATCAACGGTCAGCGTCTGCCGGCGGTGGAGATCATGCTGCTCACGACCTATATCTCCGAGCTGATACAGAAAGGCGACATCCACGGCATCAAGGAGGTCATGGAACAGGGCACCGAGCGCGGCATGCAGACCTTCGATCAATCCCTCTACAAACTCTATAAAGAGGGCAAGATCTCCATGGAAGAGGCGCTCTCCCATGCCGATTCGCGCAACAACCTGTCGTTGAAGATTCGCCTATCCGACACCGAGGGTGTCGAAGCACCCGGCGGACTCGGGGTGGCGGAGGATCACTTCTGATCCCTGTTTGCCTAGAGCCAACCGGAGAAAAGCCGGGTTAACAGCGGCGTCACGGCATATCGGGCCACCCGGAGATCACTGGGCCAAGCAGGCTTCGAGGCCGGAGACGGTCTCGACCTGCCGCGGCTCGCCAACCTTTTCAGCAATCGCGCGCCACTCCACGCGCACCGCGGAGTCTTCCCAGTGCTGAAGATTGCGCTTCAGAGGTGATAGAGATACCCGGCATAGCCTGAGCGACCGTATGGGTCACAGCTCGAACACGACACACTCGGTTATCGAGCCAACAATATCCATATAAAATTTAAGTTATTTCCTGCAAGGTCGCTACACCTCCAACCAAGGGGGATTCAATCATGACAATTACTATCGACCTGCGGCAGGTTGTCTATGCGTTGGCAGATGCACTGGATCTGGTGGGGGTGGATGAAACAGCCCATGGCAAACGCGTGGGCTACATGGCCTTTAAATGTGCTGAATCCCTAGATTTGGGTAAGACGGCTCGCGAGCGCCTGTTCCACATCGGCATGCTGCACGATTGCGGCGTCTCCTCCACCGAGGAGCATACTCACCTGGTGGAGGAGATGCTCTGGGAGGGCGCTGACGCACATGCGGAGATCGGCGCCACCCTGCTCGAAGGTTTCTCCTACTTTGGCGAGTATGCCCCAATCGTGCGCTACCACCACACGCCCTGGGAGGAATTACGTGATAACGGCGACGTGGATCGGGAGGTTGCCAAAGACGCCAACCTGATCTTCCTGGTGGACCGGGTCGATGCGCTCTCCGCCGTCCATTACGGCAAGGATCTGCTGCAGCAGACCGGTAATATACGTAGTGCGATCCAGGGCTATTCCGGTACATTGTTCAGTCCGGAACTGGTAGAGCTTTTCATGCAGGTCTCAAACTCTGAGGCATTCTGGATGATGCTTGAGCCGCCGCATCTGCAGCGCTTCCTCTTCGATATGGAGCGTTTCACCGCACCCCAACCGGTATCTTTCGACAAGCTGAAACAGCTGGCACGTATCTTCGCCACCATCGTCGACGCCAAAAGCCACTTCACTTTCGAGCACTCCGTGGGAGTATCGCGCCTAGCACGCCACCTGGCTGAACGATCCGGTTTACCGTTTGACACCTGTGAGCGTATCGAAGTGGCCGGTCTGCTGCATGACCTGGGTAAGCTCCGGGTGCCTGATCAGGTCCTGGACAAACCGGGCCCCCTGGATGCAGATGACAAGCTTATGCTCCACCGGCACAGCTTTGAAACCTACCAGGTGTTGCGTGAAATCGAGGGTATCGAGGATATCGCCCTCTGGGCTGCCTACCACCATGAAGCGCCCAACGGCCAGGGTTACCCCTTCCGCCGATCCGGCGAGGAGCTGACCCAAGAGGCCAGGATCATCGCTGTGGCCGATGTCTTTCAGGCACTGGCCCAGGACAGGCCCTACCGCAAGGCGATGGAGCTGAAACAGATACTCGACCTTATCCGTCAGATGGCCGCTGAAGGCAGACTTGACAGTGAACTGGTATCAATGGTGACGTCAGCACCTGAAGGCTGCTTGAAGCTGGCTGTTTCGTAACACCCGTTGTTTTGATGGGAATGTGTCTTACAATGCATCGACGGGATCAGACAGGAGAGGCATTGGATCAGATAACCTGAAACGAGCCGAGATGAGAATTTCACTCTCGGTTTTGGCCACGAAGCCGGCTCGACGTCTTCACGCTTACCGCCTGGACAAGGCTCCTTTGTCAGCGATTACGCATACCTCCCTTGCGCCTCCTTTTCCTGGATAAAACGCCCCAACTTGAGATCCACGTTTTGCGTGTGGCTGGTAATCCACGACTGGAGAAACTCCAGCATCGGGACAATCTCCCGCTGATCGCCGGAGGTCATGGTCTTTCTCGCTGCGACGACCTTCGCCGAGAAATCCCTGTGCTCCTTGATATGTATCCCCGCCTCTTCCGGCCGCTCCTTTATGTAGCCATACTCCTTCATCAACGACTCTTCTGTTTCAAAATGGTAAATCGCATAACTCAACAGCTCTTTGGTGATACGTTGAAACGTAACCTTGTTGCTGGTTTCAGTGAGACTCTTATAGGCATCGTTTACCATATTGAGGAGATTCTGGTGCTGCGCATCGATCACCTCAACCCCTGTCGACATCGACTTGTTCCAGACGAAAGGTGTATATGCGTTGTTTGTGGCTGCCATCGGCATATCCTCTATGTAGTGATAGAACGTTGCAACCAATCCGGCGAATCGATGGTCGACGCAAGCCAGTGTGAAAACTCATCTGCAGACATCGCCTCGGAAAAGAGGTATCCCTGCATCCTGCTACAACCCAGCGAGAGAAGCGTCGCCATCTGACGCTCCTCCTCCACACCCTGAACGACTACTAATCGGTTAAACGCTTTGGCCATACTCAATATACTCTTGATCAGGGCATACTTGTGTTCGTCCGAAAGCATTTTTTGCGTCACTTCACGATCGATCTTGATCGTTCTGACTGGCAATTGCGAGAGCTTTTGAATAGAGGTGTCGCCGACGCCGAAATCATCCAGCAGGCAGTCGATGCCCATCTCCAGGCATGCGTTGATGAATGCCTCCGTCTGACTGAAGTGGGTTGCGGTAACCCGTTCTGAGATTTCAATCTGCAACATCCGCTTCCTGCGCAGACTGAGCTGTGACGCATAATCTAGCAGCATATCGAGAAATTTGGGATCGTAACTCTGTTCCGGGAACAGGTTGATACCCACATAGAGGGTGATGCCAAATTCATCGATACGATCGATCAATCTCACCGCACTTTCCATCACCTGCCTGCTGATGGACAGCATGATATCGCTTTTGTTGATCAACGGCAGAAACTCCGCAGGCTCCAAAATGCCGAGGATCGGATGATTCCACCGAATCAACGCCTCGGCAGCCACTACCTTTCCTTCCCTGCAATCGATCACCGGTTGGTAATGGACAATCAACTGATCGCTCTCCATCGCTCTGATGATCTCCGCCAGTGTCTTTTCCTGCGCCCTTATCCGTTGCTCAAAGTCACGGCTGTAGAATTGGTAACAGTTTTTTCCGGCCTCCTTGGCCATATACATCGCCTGATCCCCATGCCGTATCAGTTCATCCGGATCTGCATTGTCATTCGGAAAAAGGGTGACTCCAATGCTGGCGGTAACCGTTGCCTGCAGGGTACCGGAAACTTCATAGGGCTTTGCGGTCAATTCGAGGATACGCTCGAGAATGCGTATTGCCTCCTGTTGATCATGCAGGTCTGCCAACAGGATCAGAAACTCATCCCCCCCCAAACGGGCTGTCGTATCGCCATCGCGCACGCAGAGGGTGAGCCGTCTGGCCGCCTCCTTCAACAACTCGTCGCCCGCCTCATGTCCCTGGGTATCGTTGACCTCCTTGAAACCATCGAGGTCGACATAACAGACCGCCATCAGCTCACCGCTGCGTAGCGCACGGGCTATCATCTGTCTCAACCGATCGACCGCCAACAGGCGATTGGGCAGCCCTGTCAGCGCATCAAAATGGGCCAGCTGTTCGAGTTGATGCTCATGACTCTTCAGTTCCGTGATATCGGAGATGGATGAAACCGCCCCTGTAATTTCACTATTGGTGCTGTCATAGAGCGCATGTATCGTTATGCTGATCCAGACAATTTCTCCACCCAACCGCTCTATCTGTATCTGGCGGCTGTCTATCGACTCACCCGATATCAGCAATTGACTAATCGCCTGCTCGATATCCTTCACCACGCCTCTGTCGGGGAGCAGTTCGGTCAATTTTTTCCCGATGCTCGCCTCTCTGTCCCACAAAGTGAGGGGAAATTGCATCAATGCGTAAAATACGGGATTGGCATATCGCAGTCGTGCCTGATCGTCCCACAACGCAACCGCTTCGGAGACCGTATCCAGAATGGTGCTCAGCTGATTGCGTCCCTGCTCCAACTGAACTTGGATCTGTTTGTTTTCGACAATATCCCAGACCAGGTCCGCGATCCTGCTGACCTTGTCAACATCGGCATCGTTATAGTTCTGCAAGGTTCGGTTCCCGACACCCATAATGGCTAGAATCTTGCCGCCCCGAAACACCGGCACACAAATTTCGCATTTAATTTCGGCATGCCCGGGCGGCAATCCCTGCCGATTGGGAAGTGTTTCATATTCATTATGGATTACCGGCCGCCTCTCCCTGATCGCATCTGCCCAGACACCCGCTTCATCCACGTCGTAGTGCAAACCTGCGCCAGGAATATCACAAAACTCCGCGGTGGTGCGACTGGACCATGCTTGCAGCGTCAGGGTTCTCTGGTCTTGTTCAAGAAAATGGTAAAAACCTATCTTACTGCCGGTCTTCTCACACGCTTCATCCAATGCATAAACCAGTAGCTCATGTATATCGTGATTCGGTGCGAAATCTAGCAGCTTGACCCTGGATTCCATGATCTGTTCGTTGAATTTTCGCTCCGTGATGTCGATAAAAGTCACCACCGCGCCCCTCTCATTAATCAGGGGATAGGACCAGTACTCGACAGGGAAACTTGTGCCATCCTTGCGCCAAAAGACCTCGTTGTCCTTATGGATCCGCTCATTCTTGTGAAAGGCCTTGAAGATTGGACACTCCTCCGCAGGATAGTCAGACCCATCAACATGTGAATGGTGAATGATGCGATGCATCGGTTTACCCAACAGTTCAGACTCATTTTCATACCCCAGCTGTCTCAGGCCAGCACGATTGATGCTGGTACAGATCCCCTGCTCGTCGAGTCCATAGATAGACTCCGCCGTGGAGTCCATAATCAACTGCAGACTCTCTTCACTCATCTGCAGGGCCTGCTCGATTTGTTGCCGCTCGGTAATATCGGAGATAAAACCCTCCAACAGGCCGGGAGACTCGGTCGAGTCGACCATTGCCCCTTTCTCCCAGATCCAATGCTCCCGTCGCCATCGATCATACAGTCGATACTCGATCTCGAATGGACGCTCCTGCGAGATGGCTTCTGCTACCTGGCTGGCAACCTCGGACCTGTCTGAGGGATGGATAAGGTCGGCATAGCTGAGCCGGCGGTTGTCAACCAACTCAGCAGGTTCATAGCCTGTGATCTGTTTGATGCCATCGCTCAAAAACCGCATGCTCCACTGCCTGTCATTGAGGCAGCGATAGGCGGCTCCCGGCAGGTTGTCGAGCAGCATATTTGTGGCGCGTCGCGATTCACGCAAAGCCGCTTCAACCCGGTGACGTTTGATGGCGCTGGCGATCACATCCGAGAAGGTTTGCAATAAAAGAACGTCCTCCTCCTGCAATACGGATGAATTGGAAACGTCATCGAATCCTATAAGACCGACGATTTTTCTATCGATCTTTAACGGCACGGCCATAACGGACTGGATCTGTTGCTCCATCAGGTGTTTTCTGAACTGATCTGCCTCCGGAGGCAACTCCGACAGAGCGCGGATGAACAGCGGCTTGTTCATCGAAAATTGCCCAAGCAGATAGCCAAATTCAGCCAGATCGAGCTGTTGCAGTCTCGCCTTCTGCGCCTCGATCCCCTGGGCACACCATTCATGGGTGTTTGACATCCTGTCGCCTTGCTCATTGAACTGGAATAGATAGGCCCGGTCGCTGCCTGAAAACACCCCGATCATTTCCAGCAGTGCATTGAGTTTACTATCGAGCTCCGCCGCACGGCTATCCAAGAGTGCGGCTGTCTGATTGGCAATCAGCTGTTCTAGCTCAAGACGGTGGTTCAGCCTTAACTCATTCAGTTTCCGCTGGGTAATATCCTCTGCTACGCCGGCGACCCGATAGAGTTGGCCCGAATCGTCGTAGATGGCAAATGCCTTGGCGTCGACCCATGAGACCTCGCCATCCGGCCTTATCACCCGATACTCTGGAAAATGCAGCTCATCCCAGGGCTTCTGCGCATGTTCAGCAAGGAACGATTCGACCCTTTGCAGATCCGTTCGCGGCAAGGCCTCTATCCAGCTGGTGGCATCGTCGTAGAGGCTACGGCAGCTTCTACCCCAAACCATCTCGTAAGCTGGGCTGACGTAGAATACCTGTTGCCAATCGGGTGTGCCAATCCAGAAAACCTCGCGGATGGATTGGGTCAGCTGATTGAACTTCTCTTCACTCTGCTTCAGGCGCCGGCTCTCTTGACGGGCATCCGTGATGTCGCTCACCAGTGCCAGGGCACCGACAAACCGGCCGTCGTGATCCGTTATCGGGCTTGTATTCATACGAGTCCAGATTGCTTTGCCCGTCTTGTGTTGAAACCTGAACTCATGGGACTCACTGATACCGCTTCGCCGGCGGTCCATGTTGTCCTGGGCAACCTGAACCGCCTCTTCATCCATGAAGTCGAACATGGAACGATCCAACATCTCATCCACGCCATAACCAAACATCTCTGCCATGGTGTCATTGACAAAGGTCGTCACCCCCTTATCGTCGATCTGCCATATGCCGTCATGGCTGTTCTCGACAATCGTACGGTACTTCGCCTCGCTCTTTGCAACAGCCCGGCTGAGCTGCCTGTACTTATTCAGCGCCGGGAGCATAATCATGACCAAAACCAACAGAGACGCCATACCCAGCAGGGTGTAGAGAAAGTAGGTCTTATACCGACCGGTCGATTGCTCGGGCGGATTGACCCAGTGTGTCTCATCAGGCAGCAATGATGGCTCTATCCCGTATGCTGACACGAGTGCATGGTCGAAAGTCGGCACATTCGGGCTTTTACGAATCACGGGCAGCGATGTGACTGGCGCCCCGCTTAGAATTTTCTTCGCCAGCAGCGCTGCCTGTCGTCCCTGCTCGTAGTGGTCGATAATCACACCACCGAGCACACCCATTCCAATGCCGTGCTGCCAAAAGTGAAATATCGGTACCTGGGTTTCATTGCGGATCTGTTGCAGACTTTGCTCGAAGGTGAGCGGTTTATCGTTACTGTCCCTGTAGGCGGAGACCAGAAAGATCATCGCATCCGATTCCATTCTGCGCAGGCTTATTGCAAACTCATCCCATGTCAGGCCCATCAATGAAAGGACCTTGAACTCCAGGTCGGAATCCCTGGCGATCACCCCGTTCAGCGTGCTCAGGTCGCTCTGTCCACTGGTGGTGCCGTCCACCAATATATAGGCCTTTTTTCGCTGCGGAAAAATCCTTTTGGCCAGTGCAAGTGTCTCATTGAAGGATGGCGCCTCGACCACACCTGTCACATCGGCACGGGAGGCCATGGCATCTGCCATCGGGAGATTGTTGACTCCCAGGAACACCTTGGGCGTTTCACCAAACAGCATATCCGCCTCAGCTAAGGCAAACCCAGTGGCATTATCATCCGCTGTAATAACCAGATCATACGCTCCAAGGTTTTTAATCTTGTATTCAAGTTGGCGGAAGAAATGAGCGCGACTCCGGTCGTCATGAAGTCGTTTCGAATCCATATACTCGATATCGATATGAGGGACCCCGGACTTAAACACCGACCGGATTCCCGCCAATATTTTGGGAGAAGTCGGGAAACCCGGATGGTAGGAGTAGAGGAGCAGTATCCGCTTGTCGGCTAAAGGAATCTCTCCCGACACCGACCCGCAGAAAAACAACAGCAGCGACACGATGAGAATATGGCCAGTGACCTTGAAGCGCATTTCAGAATCAACAATCAGTGAAAAGGTCAATAATCATTGGATCCTTGCTGATATAAGACCCTGTGAATATTAAGAAAAAACTCCTATCCAGATAATTTTCACCCCTCTTCTCAACTGATAGTAGATCAGGATTCGAATTATTTCAGGGCTTCCAGCTGCGCATTGCGTTTTGAATCGTTTTTCTGTGTGAAAAAGTCACACAACAGATGTAAAGCATCGCATAGGAAGTTAATTCCACCCGTGAAACACTGATCCCATGGAAGTTACCTTAACCGGTAGACTCAGGAGCCATGCAATGAAGCGGGTCATCACTACTTCTGCCCAACACCCCTGGTTGGTGATCGCGGTGCTGGCGGCTATCACTCTTTTTGCAGCCACCTACCTACCAAGATTAAGAATAGAAATTTCGGCAACGGGAATGATGGTCGATCATGCGGACGCCGTGGCGGAGTACGAACAGAGTTTACGGACCTTTGGTAGCGACACGATAACCGTGATCTACCTGGAAGACGAAGATCTGTTTAAGCCCGGAAAATTGAGCGCCATAAAAGAGGCTTTGACAAGCATTGAAGCGATCCCACAGGTCTCTTACACGACCAGTCTCTTTTCGGTCAGGTATCTGCGCAGCGAAAACGGTTATATCTATACCGGACCCTACTTCGAAGCCATTCCGGAATCACTGGAGTCCGCCAATAAAATTGTCGAAGCATCTCAACTGAATCCCCTGATTGAGAGGAACCTACTCTCCAGGGATGGTACGGTGATGGCGATCAATGTCTACCTGGAGGCGTCAAAATACGAACATGGATTTGACGATACGGTCTCTTCCGCCCTGGATGAGGCTATCGCCCCCTTGCGTCGTCAGGTGCGCCATGCATTCCATCTGGGAAACACCTCAATCCGATCCGAGATCAGCAATCAGGTACGTAATGACATCAGCTTCATCCTGCCGTTATCGATCATCTCACTCGCATTGACGCTATGGATAATTCTGAAACGACCCGTTTACGCCGTGATCCCACTCCTGACGGCGGGCCTGAGTACAATCTGGACCTTGGGTTTGATGGCGGCGCTCTCTATTCCAATCAATATCATGACGTCTATCATCCCAGCGCTGCTGATTGTTATCGGTTCTACAGAAGATATTCATCTGATCACTGAATATCAGGCCGGTGTTCGCGGAAACATTAAACGTCCCAGGCGAATTGGCGCCCTGGCATCCAACATGGGTACGGCAATACTACTGACTTTCATTACCACCTGTGTCGGGTTTCTCTCGATTTCACTGAACAGGATCGAACTGCTGCAACAATTTGGCCTGATGACAGCGGCCGGCCTGAGCTTGAATTTCATCATAACCGTTATGCTGGTACCCGCATGCCTGCAACTGACCGCATCACATCGCACTCAGCGATCCATTCCTGCAGCGGCCAGACTCTATCAATGCATGGAAAAAATACTTGGCGCGTCATCACGCCACCCTAAAACAATGATATCCGGTCTGTTGCTTGTGATGTTTGTCAATGGTTATTGGGCGACAAAAATCGAGGTCAATAACAATGTCATGTCATATCTGCCTTCAACCTCATCTTTGCCGGAGAAAGTCTCTACGATCAGAGATAAACTGTCAGGCATCCAGTCACTGACCATCCTGGTCAGCGGTCAAGACGAAGCCTTCCTTAAAATCGCCAATATTCGCCAACTCCAAAAGCTGCAGCACTACCTCGAGCAGACTGGGCAGGCCGACAAGAGCTTCTCTTTTGCCGACTTCATCAGCGTCGTTCACAGCGGTATCGATGGAGAGGCGCCAGACAAGATCTACCTGCCGGAAAGGGATGAGATCGTGAGTAGCTATATGTCTTTACTCGGCCATGCGAGTGCCAAGGCATTTATCTCACCTGATTACAACCAAGCCCGGATTGTCGTCAGACACGCTATAGACGACTCCAAGAAACTCAACGAAGTCGTGGAGGATATTCTCAGGTTCGCTGACATCTCGCTGGAACCGTCACTTCTAGTCAAAGTAACCGGAAGCAGCTACCTCAACAGCCAGGCAACAGATCACATGGCCGACGGGCAGACACAATCACTGATGATGATGCTGGTGATCATTTTCCTGCTGATCAGTTTTCTGTTGGCAAACGCAACGATTGGATTGATCGCCGTCTTATCCAATATTTTTCCCATCATCGTCCTGTTTGGCGTAATGGGGTATTTCGGCATCGCGCTCGATACCGGAACCGTCATGGTCGCCGCCATCGCCTTGGGCATCTGTGTCGATCACACCATGCATTTCGTGGCACGCTATCAACGTCTTGTCAGTAGTGGCGTCACTCAGTGTGTCTCGCTGAGGCGAACCCTTCGGCAGGAGTCGATCCCGATATTGACCACCGCATTCGCGCTCTGTGTGGGATTTGCCGTACTGTCTCTCTCCTCGTTCCCGCCGGTTGCGCAATTTGGGCGGTTAAGCGCCCTGGTTATGCTGCTGGCCTTGATCGGAACCTTTGTCGTCACACCCCTGTTACTGCATCTCACATTCCACAATACGCGGACAACAGCTTTACCCGAGTGGATTCAACGTAACCAGCTTACAAGGATGGTCTCACGTGGTTGATCAGCAGCCCAGGCAATCGGTTCACGATCCGGATACCAGTCATACGAGCTGTGAAAGACCTCGTTGCAGCCACTTTATCAATACTGCATTTGCACAGTTTTGGAGCGGAAATTGAAATCATCCTGTTTCAGTTAGTTTTTTTTACACCGCCAGAATTTTATGATTTGATGAAAACAATAGGGATTCAATCGACTTGAAGGACCTGTTTCCAGGTCTCGGCATGAGCCAGGATGTACCGCTGTTCAACAGCCTAACTCAAACAGAGGATACCGGTGTGGAATCGCTTGCCAGCCAGGTGATCGATCTATCGACGAATCTTGACGAGATGGAGACACTGTTGCTGGAGAGCGCGGTAAAGAAGGCCAGTGGCAATCTAAGCCAGGCGGCGCGCATCCTTGGCATCACCAGACCGCAACCGGCCTATCGGTTGAAATAGCGTGAGCCGTAACGGGCAACCGATGCCACAGTCACAGCCCTGAGTCTGCTACAACCCTCTGACCGGGGATACAACTGCCATGCTCCCATCGCTATTCATACAGATCCTAGAGGTGGCCCTGCCGGTATTCGGCATCGCACTGCTCGGGTATCTCTACGGCCGCATCTGTGGATCCGATATCCTCTCGGTCAACCGCATCAATATGCAGTTATTCGTACCTGCGCTTCTGTTTTACGTTCTCTCCGAGAAGATACCCGACAGCGGGGAGTGGAAGACAATCGCCTGGGGCGCACTGGTGATTATTTCCATCTCGGGTCTTGTCTCCCTGCCCCTGACCCGCCTTTTGGGTATACGGCCAAGAGTGCTATTGCCCTCAATGATGTTCAACAATGCCGGCAATCTCGGGCTGCCACTGGCTGCCCTGGCCTTCGGTGAACAGCTGTTGCCCTTGGCGGTGGTAGCCTTTGTGGTCTCCACCAGCCTCCACTTCAGCCTGGGCATCTGGCTGGTCAGCGGCCGGGTCCATCTCACCGAGCTGCTGCGTAACCCGGTGTTCCTCGCGACCCTGGCCGGTATAATGGCTTACGCGTTCGACTGGCATACGCCGCGCATGCTAATGCCGGGTTTGGTAATGCTGTCAGAAGTGGCAATACCTTTGATGCTGGTATCACTGGGGGTTCGCCTGATCCACCTGGAACCGCGTTATTGGCAGGCGGGATTGGCGGGGGCCTTGCTATGTCCGCTTAGCGGCCTCATCGGTGCATGGCTGGCCATTGCCTGGTTGCAACCGAATGAGCAGATGCGGGACGTCCTGTTGCTGTTCAGTATTCTGCCTCCCGCGGTGATGAACTATCTGCTTGCAGAGAGTTATCAGCAGTCACCCCAGGAAGTCGCCGCGATGGTTGCGTTCGGCAATCTGGCGAGCCTGATGGTGATACCCGTTGCCCTCGCGTTTATTTTGTGAACGGTCACCGACCTAGCGCGGGATGGCCGTTACTCGCTTGCGGCACTCAACCTGTATGCCGTCATATTATTGTAAACAAAGTAATTTTAGACAGTTTTTTAGCGTGAGTCCGGCAACAGATCTAGTATGTGAAGGCGTAATGTGGCAAATTATTCTTTAAATCCATACGACATGGAATAGATATGAAAGACAAGTTTATGGTACTCCCCAGCTCACGGTTTGATGAAATCAAGCTGGTCAAGGTACCGAAGGATCTCGATACCAACGAGGCATACCGCTTTGCAACGGGGATCATTGCCCAGGCGGAAGAGACTAATCGGGACTATCGCTGGGAAGATATCTCCGAAGCACTTGAATCACGAGGTTTTGAGCCCGTCGAAGCCATGATCGGACCGACCTTGGACTGAGCTGCTGCAACCCCGGTTTTCAGCGCCTCAATCGAGGTCCTCGTACTCGTCCAGGTCCATCTGCAACAGAATCGCCTTGCGCAGCAGCTTCTGCTCGTTTCTCAGCGTCTTTTTCAGACTGCTGATCTCCTTTTCAAGGTCCTGAATCCGAAACACCAGCTCATCGGCATGGGCAACTGTCTGCGGGGAGGGTTGGGCCGCCGTCGCCTGATTCCCGGTACCGCTACCTGCAGGTGGGTGAATGGGTGACACCGAGGCCAACTGAGGCGAAACTTCCGACTGTTCGGAGACCGGAGGATCGAAGCTGACCTCCTGCTCCAGCTCCTGCATCACCGAAAGTACCGCATCCTTTTCCAGGGTGTGGAGCTCTTCCAGGCAGCCGTAGAGCATCATTCTGTCACACATGGCGTTGATCCGTCGCGGCACGCCGCCGGTAAACTCGTAGATCATCGGAAAGACCCCTTCCGCAAATTGCGGATCCTCTTTCCAGCCGACCAGCTGCAAGCGATGCAAAATGTACTTTTCCGTCTCCTCGACACTCAACGGGTCGAGGTGATAGGAGGCGATGATACGCTGACGTACCTGTTCCATACCCGGACTCTGCAAGGTGCGCTTGAACTCCTCCTGACCCAGGAGAAAGGTCTGCACCAAGGCCTTGTTGTTGACCTGGAAGTTGGAGAGCATGCGCAACTCCTCAACAGACCTGGGGGGTAGATTCTGCGCCTCGTCAACCACCAGCAGCATCTGTTTGCCTTCCGCATGTCTGGCTCGGGCAATGGCTTCGAGATTGTGTAACAGGGTGGCCTTGTTGAGCCCCTCATGAGCGAGACCGAAGGAGGCACAGACCATCCGCAGCATATCGTCCGGATCAACTTGCGTGGTAACCAATTGAGCAGCCATCACATTCATATTGCTCAATTCATCGAACAGATTGCGCACCAGGGTTGTCTTGCCGGTGCCGATCCCCCCGGTGATGACGATGAATCCTTCGCCCTGCTCAAGACCATAGCGCAGATAGGCCATGGCCCGGTTGTGGCCCTTGCTGTTGAAGAAGAACTTGTGATCCGGCGTCAGCTGGAACGGTTTTCCTTCGAGCTTGTAAAAATCATCATACATGTGGGTCTGCCTTCTCTGATTTCGCCGCGTCCTTGCCGGTGTTGGCAATCCGCCACACACTGAATGAAACAAAAAACCACATTCAGCGTGGTATTTTCCATTGCTTCCGAGTATTCAAGCACCTGCCAATTCTAACATTATGCTATGAATCAGCTATTTTGCCTACCATTCGTGGAACATGGAACAACTCCAGGCGGCACTGCAGCCCGTGTGCGCAAAGCGCATGCCTAGCCATCTGTCGTCCCGCTGCATCGTGGAATCGAGCGCATGAAACCGGCGGTTGACCCGGATCCATAGAGTCAACTATCTTGCCCCTATGTCATAGAGGCCTCGGAGGCATCCCTGTATCCACGCCCGGGGCAGAACCAAAAAACGACCCGTACAAAACGTTGAGGAAAAAAAACATGCTCAAACCCGGAGATAAAGCACCAGCCTTTGAGCTACCGGACGCCGATATGCAGATCGTCAACTCTGGGCAGTTTATCGGCAAACAGAACCTGGTGATCTATTTCTACCCGAAAGACGACACCACCGGCTGTACCATCGAGGCATTGGAGCTCTCGGACCTCAGTGATGAGTTTGCATCACTGGAGACTCAGGTCGTGGGCATCAGCCGCGATAACTGTGTCAGCCACGCTTCGTTTCGTGACAAGCATGGACTCACCGTACAGTTGCTTGCGGATACCGACGGCGAGGTGTGCGGCGATTTTGATGTCTGGCGTGAAAAGGAGAAAAACGGTGAAAAGCGCATGGGCATACTTCGGTCGACCTTTATAATCGACAAGGCGGGTGTCATCAGAGAAGCGCTTTACGACGTAAAGCCGAAGGGGCATGCCGCCCAAGTCCTGGAGATGGTGAAGAAGATCGTTTAATTCAAGACCGGCAACAGATGATCTCGCTGTGAAAATCCGCACCCAGATACTGATCCTGCTGTTTCTATTCGGTTTCGCGCCGCTTACCGCGATGGTGCTGACCAACCTCCCATTCGTCCTGGATCGTCTCGAGTTCTTCTACCACAAGGCCTACCTGCAGAACCTGCGTGCCGACTTCCGCGACCTCGATGAACATCTGGCCAGCCGTCACGAGATGCTGCGGCTGCTGGCGAAACTTCCAGAGCCGGGGCTCATCCTCGGCGAAAGCGAAACCGAAGAGGCAAAGGAGCAGATCGATCGCGCCAGGGTGCGCTACACGGAATGGATCAACCAGATACTTCGCGACCATCTCGATATCTTTCAGATCCTCTTTCTCGACCTCGAAGGCAAACCCCGGTTCTGGCTCGAACTGAACGGCAGAACCCGGCAGTGGGAACCGACCATAAGAATGCCCGATATGCCATCCAGCGATTTTTTCCAACACAACATCCGCCAGGAGTACGGGCGGGTGGCTGTCAGCAAGATCAGCCTCAATCCTGGCGTCGCCCACCTCGATCCACGGCGTTTCATGACCCTGGGCATGATCAGTCCTATAGTCGGTCCCGACCGGCAGGAGCGGGTGGCGCCCTTGGGCGCGGTGCTGATAAACATCGATGTCGGCGGCATGGCCCGCGCCTATCGCAACACCCTGTGGGTCACCAGCGACGGCGCTTACCTGGACGAGCGACTCAAGGGTAGCGACAGACCGCGCGCCTTCGAGGATTTCAGCGGCCTGGAGTCGCTTTTCGAAAAGAAGAGTCTGGCACTCTGGGAGGGGGGCCAGGGAAGGCAGGTAATCTGGGTCCCGCTATTCAGCACCGAGGGTTCCGGACCTTTGTGGGTGGGGCGGCCGGTCGACCCCTCACCCCTGGATACATTCCGTAACGTCCTGATCAGCCGGGTGATGACCATCGTGATTATCGCCCTGGTGGTACTCTTGGTCGTGGCGCGCATTATCGCGGTGCGCGCGGAACAGTTTGGGAAAAAGCTGCGAGACGGCGTAGGCCGGGTTTTACGCGAGGACGAGGCGGTAAAATTCAATTGGAGAGGGTCGCAGGAGCTCAAGCAGCTGGGACAACAACTCTCAGAGTTGGCGGAGCAGCATTCAAGACAGGCCGAGGCGCAACGGCAGCACGCCCTGCAACTGGAGGAGTCGAATCGTTACAAATCCCAATTCCTGGCGAATGTCAGCCATGAACTCCGAACCCCGCTGAACTCCATTCTGCTGCTCTCAAAGATGCTCAACGAGGCACCGGAGAGCCTGACCAGTGAGCAAAAACGCCAGTTGCAGGTAATCCACGAGGCAGGACGTGACTTGCGGGCATTGATCGACAACATTCTCGACCTCTCCCGTATCGAAGCGGGAAAAGCCAGCATCAGCCTGCAGCAGATTCCGCTACAACCCCTGGTTTCCGATCTGATCGAACTGGTCGAACCGCAGTTCGACGCCAAGGGCCTTGAACTCTCCCTCGAACTCGATCCCGAACTCCCGGAAACCATCCTCTCGGACCAGGACAAGATCCGCCAGATTCTGAAGAATTTCCTGTCCAACGCACTCAAGTTCACCCATCATGGCGGGGCGACAATGCAGGTCTACATGGATCATGAAGAGAGTCCGAATCCGATCTGTTTTTCCGTCGAGGACAGCGGTGTCGGCATACCCCAAAACAAGCATGAATTGATCTTCGAGGCCTTTAAGCAGGCGGATGGTTCCACCAGTCGGCGTTTCGGCGGCACCGGGCTCGGGCTGAGCATCAGTCGTGAACTGGCCCATCTGCTAGGGGGTGAGGTCAACCTCGACAGCGAAGAGGGTGCTGGAGCCAAGTTCACCCTCTGCCTGCCGCTGGAACTCGATCACAGCATCCTCTCGACCCACCAGGTGGAACTGCAGACAGATGAGGAGCCACAACTTCTGCAGGATCAATCCCCAACCCCGGTCAGCACCCCGCTCGAGGCACCGCGGCAGAGACCCTTTATGGGCGAGCGCATTCTGATTGTCGATGACGACCTGCAGAGCCTGCTAACACTCACCCCGTTACTTGAGAGCTGGGGGTTTGAGGTCACCGCAGCAGGTGACGGCCAGGAAGCCATCGAGACATTGAGAGAGGATCCCGATTACGGCGTTGTATTGATCGACATCATGATGCCGGAGCTAGATGGCTATGGTACGATCAGGTACATACGCGACAATATGCAGCTCGAGTCACTCAAGGTGATTGTGCTGACAGCAAAGAATGCGGCGGAAGACCGCAAGCGTTGCCTGGATGCAGGGGCAGACGACGTCTTGACCAAACCGGTCGCCGCGGACAAGCTTCTGGCCGTATTCAGCAACTATTTAGAGGCAGAATGAAGAGATACGCCGGATTTAAACTCCTGATTGTTGACGACCATGCGCACAACCTGTTTACCCTGCGTACCCTGGTTGAGCGTTACATGGACGTGGAGATACTGGAGGCCACCTCAGGCCAACAGGCACTCGATATCGCGGTCAAGGAACCGGGTATCGACCTTATCATTCTGGATGTGCAGATGCCGGAGATGGATGGATTTCAAACCGCATCGATGTTGAAAATCCGTAAAAAAACCAAAGACATCCCAATCATTTTCCTCACCGCCGCCTTCAAGACCGAAGAGTTTCAGCTCAAGGGATACGAGGTTGGCGGCGTCGACTACCTGCTCAAACCCATCGACGACAACCAGCTGCTGAACAAGATCAGCACCTATTTCCGCCTCATCGAAAAAGAGCGCGAACTCAATAAAATTCTCGAACAGAAGGTGGCGGAAAGGACGGCCGAACTGGCGGCCGCCAAACAGCATCTTGAAAACATCCTGACCCATATGGGGGAGGCACTGCTGGTACTCAATCCAGAGGGTGAGATCGAATCAGCCAATCCCGCTGCCTGCAAGATGCTCGACTACAGCGAGGCGGATCTGCTGCGGATGTCGATCGGTGATGTTTTCGAAGAGGAGGCGGAGGAGCAGGCAGGCGCTTTTTTCGGTACTTGGCTGGAGGCGCTTATCAGGACCGGGGCCTTGAGTCGAATCGAGGCAAGCTTTATCGCCAAGGATGGTCGCCGTGTACCGATTCTCTTCTCCCGTACCGCTGTTAAAGACAACGCCGGAAATATCAACCATATTATATGTATCGCAAAGGATATGACAGGTTATATCCGCGACGCGGATGCAGTTCAGAATGCATCCTAAGGAGCTTGAAACAATGAACGAGCCTATCGACCCACGCCTGACCGAAGAAGAAGACACATCGCTCACCGCCAATGCCCTCAAGGCCATGGCCCATCCGTTGCGATGGAAGATTCTCTGCTCGTTGGGGGAGAACGAGCTCTCTGTCGGTGAGATCGTCGAGCGTACTGGCACCTCACAGAGCAATATCTCTCAACATCTCGAGCAGTTGCGAAACAAAAACATCGTGGTATCGCGTAAAGAGGCCAACCGCATATACTATCGTATCCGCAATCACCAACTGCTGGAGCTGATCGGGATTATGCGGAATGTGCTCTGCCCCGCCAATCTGGACGACCGTTACCCAAGATAGAGACGATACCGACAACGATGGACGACCGCATAATCGACCTGGAGAGCCGCCTGGCTTTTCAGGAAGAGGCCATACATACCCTCAGTGAAACCCTGGTCGAGCAACAAAGCACGATCGACTCGCTCAACAGAACAGTGGACGCCCTACGTCAGCGACTGCAGGCATTGGAGCCCTCACCGCTGCACAACGGGGACACGGATCCGCCTCCACCTCACTACTGAACATCCAATGCCCCATGGGTCCGCTTAACCTAAGTGATAGATCCGCTTGCAGCCAGTCGACGCGGAACCTAAAACAGGGGTGGAGCTTCACGCCGATAGCGAACGAATGAAACGCGCCTCACTGCCACATACCCTGCTGTTACTCGTGTTGCTGACCCCCTGCGTCCATGCAGGGGTGTTGGACAGCCTGGCTCAATCCAGCCGGGAGCACCCCGGCAAAAGCGCGGTATATATCCTCGAGAAAGGAGAAGAGTCCCTCCTCACCCGGGCATGGCTGGCACAAACGGCAACACAAACCATTGATGTGCAGTACTTCATCTGGAGCACCGACAACATCGGCACCCTGGCCAGCGAAAGCCTGCTCAAGGCCGCCGAGCGCGGTGTGAGGATAAGGGTTATCGTCGATGACCTGTTGATCGATGCCGAGCCGGAGACGCTGCTATCGCTGGACGCCCATCCCCATATCGAGATCAAGATCTACAATCCCGTCCATTCAGTGGGCAGGGGATTTCTCTCACAACTCTGGCACCTGGTCACTGACTTTCGCGGCTCCAATCAACGCATGCACGACAAGGTGGTGATCTATGACCAGACCGTCGCCATCACCGGCGGACGCAATATGGCGAACGAGTATTACGATTACGATCACGCCTATAACTTCCGCGATCGCGATGTCATGGTTGCCGGCGCGGTGCTGCCTAAAATCCAGCAGAGCTTCGACGCCTTCTGGCAAAGCCCGCTTTCGGTATCCCTCGACATTCTGCTGGCTGAGGAGAAGAGAAAACTGACCGAAGAGCAAGTCCTCCGTTACACCAACTGGCTTCACCAATATGCCGAAAATCCTGAGAATTTTGCACCGCAAGTACGCGACGCCCTCACCGATATGGGTAGACGCTTCGACGATATAGTCGGCATGATGCACTGGACCAGCGCGGAATACGTCAGCGATATCCCCGGCAAAAACAGCAATACAGACGAGCTGGATGGCGGCGGCCTAACCACCACTTCACTGATTAACCTTTTAGCAGAGGCGAAGCATCAAGTTCTGATTGAAAGCCCCTATCTAATCATGCCTGAGGGCGGCTTCGAGTTTTTTGCCAAATTGGTGGCAAAAGGTGTCGATATATCGATCGTCACCAATTCACTCGCATCCACCGATAACCTCCAGGCCTATTCAGGGTACCGGAAACAGAAACAGCGCTTCCTCGATCTCGGCATCAAGGTCTTTGAATTCAAGCCCAATCCAGCCATCTATCGCCAGCTTATCGACCGTCATGAAGCACTGGGAAAGGTTGTGCCCGTATTTGCCCTGCACGCCAAGTCATTGGTTGTCGACGACCGGGTCAGCTACATCGGCACCTTCAATTTCGATCCCAGGTCGGCAAATCTCAATACTGAAGTCGGGTTGCTGATACACGACGAGAGGATTGCACAACAGGTGGCCGATGCGATCCGTGAGGACATGGCTCCGGAGAACAGTTGGAGAGCGGCAGTCTCCGATCAACAGCAAGACGTCAGTTTCAGCAAACGATTGAAAGTGAATCTCTGGGGCCTGCTGCCTCTCGATCCCATCCTCTGACAGTGAACTGACTGTTGTCCCCCTCTCGACCCGGCTCAACACTTTTCAAGAATCACACTGCCCACCGAGTAACCGGCTCCGAACGAGCTCATCAATCCTTTGTCACCTGAAAGCAAATCATCACTATAGAGATGATATGCGATCACCGATCCCGCGGAACTGGTGTTGGCATATCGGTCGAGAACGATAGGCAGCTCCTGATCACCAGGTTCACGGCCAAGCAGTTTTTTCGCCGCGAACAGATTCATCGTCAGGTTGGCCTGGTGCAGCCAGTAGCGCTTTATGTCCGATGCCTGCAGCTGCATCTGCTGCAGGTGATCGTGAATCACGCCGCCAACCAGCGGCAACAACTCCTTGAACACCTTGCGGCCGTTCTGCCTGAACAGCTTGTCGCTGCTGTCCCGGGTCTCTGAGTGGCAGTTGTTCATGAAGCCAAAGTTATTGCGGATGTTGTTGGAGTACACGGTTTTGAACTTGGTGCCCAGGATGCGGAAGGCGCTGTCCGGTCGACATCCCGCTTCGGCTTCGACCACAACCGCGGTAGCGACATCGCCGAAGATGAAGTGGCTGTCACGATCGCGGTAATTGAGATGGGCCGAGGTGATCTCGGGATTGATCACCAGGGCGCGCCGGGCGTTGCCCGCACGAATTGCATCCGCTGCCGCCCCTATGCCGAAGGTAGCAGAGGAGCAGGCCACGTTCATATCGTAGCCGTAGCCTGAACACCCCAGGTGCTGCTGGATTTCGATGGCGATCGCCGGATAAGCGCGCTGCAGGTTGGAACAGGCGACGATCACGAGATCGATCTCTTCCGCCTTTCGGCCTGCACGCTCAAGGGCCTGTTGTGCTGCCGCCACACCGATCTCTCCAAGCAGGCAGAGCTCATCATCCTCCCTTTCGGGGATTATCGGACGCATCCGTTGAGGATCGAGTATACCCACTTTGTCGACGACAAAGCGGCTCTTGATGCCGGAGGCCTTGACGATGAACTCGCTGCTTGAATACTCCAGAGGGGTGAGCGCGCCGGCTGCTATTTCATCGTTGTGCCGGGAGTTGTAGATGTCGACATATTGGTTGAATGTATGCACCAACTCATCGTTGCTGATGCTGTTGGGTGGGGTATAGAGGCCACTGCCACTCAATACGATATTTGTCACGTCAGGCCCTCGCTGTTTCAACTGTTGGCATTCACTGCGAGTATAGTCTCCTGCTTTGTAATCGAGGATGGCCCTCGATTAGTGCATTCCGCAATGGAGTGTGGGTAATGTGGCTACATGATGGCGAATCAATTCGAAGAATTCGGAAAGGTATGCCGCTTCAGATTAGTCGATAAATGCCACACAGTCAGATCGCCTCGGATGTGACTAATACACCAAAAAGCCAACCGGCGGCTTAATTCGAACTATTGCTCGTCCACCGTGGTGCGCAGGGGAAATCCGCCACCACGTTCGGTACCGGTAACCATATCCGCAACAGCGATGAAACCAATCAATGCAGGGCCCAGCACTCCACCACTGGCATCCCTGCACGCATCCTATGCGGCCATCGATCACTTGACCCTATTCGGGCTTCGTCAGGCTACCGACCGCAATGCCGCACCACTGATGGTGGGGAGAGCGCCTCCTAATGGCCTCTATTCTTACCGGGTCATCCTCATTGGCTACCTATTGATCTATGGTAAACGGATGTGAATCAGTCACCGCGATAGAGCTCGACGCTCATCTTTGGGGGCATCTGCAGATGGAAGCCCTGGGTACGAAGATTGGCCAAGACCAGATTTATATCCTCACGGGCCAAACTCCTTTGTGTATTCAGCAGGATTTCCATCACCGGCTCGGGCTCACCGAACTTAACCAACAGCGCTTCAGGTACACAGGAGAAATCGTCCTCGCGCGCGATGTAGAGGTACATCTCATCCTTGCGCGGACTGCGATAGATCCAGCAGGGCACGCCCGAGTCTGTCATACAATGTCTGTTTCGGCTGAGGGGATCGACTTCTTTGTCAATCGCCAGATATCCCGATTGTACTCCGATATGGTACGGTCAGTGGAAAAGCGGCCGCTCATGGCGCTGTTGATCACGCTCATACGGATCCACTCTTTTGGGTCCTGGTAGGCCAATGCGACCCGCTCCTGGGCATCGGTATAGGAGCGAAAATCTGCAGCGGTCATCCAGGGATCGTAGGGGTTGCGGATCGATTCGATAATGGGATCGAAGACCCCGGGCTCGAATTGATTGAAGTATCCGCTCTCCAACAACTGCATTACCCGTTTCAGGTCGTTGTCCTTGTCGATGATTCGGTTGGGCATATAGTTGTGACGCATCTCCTCAACTTTATCGCTGGTCAGGCCGAAGAGAAAAAAGTTGGACTCCCCCACCTCCTCGAGTATCTCGATATTGGCACCATCCAGGGTACCGATGGTCACTGCGCCGTTCATCATGAATTTCATATTTCCGGTACCTGAGGCCTCCTTGCCCGCGGTGGAGATCTGCTCGGAAAGATCGGTTCCCGGGGCGATCACCTCCATCGCAGTGACCCGGTAGTTGGGCAGAAAGGCGATCTTCAGCATATCGCCTACCTGGATGTCGTTGTTCACCACCTTGGCGATACTGTTGATCAACTTGATAATCAGTTTTGCCATCTGGTAACCGGGGGCCGCCTTGCCGCCGATCAACACACAGCGCTGTGTCCAGTTCTCTGTATCCCCCGCCTTAATGCGGTTGTAGAGGTGGATGACGTGGAGGATATTCAGCAGTTGGCGCTTATATTCATGAATCCGCTTCACCTGCACATCGAACATGGCATCGCAATCGAAGCTGACATCGCAATCGATTTTGACCAGCTTCGCCAGACGCTGCTTGTTCTCCCGCTTCACCTGCTGCCACTTGCGCTGAAAAGTCGGATCCTCAGCACAGGCAGTCAGTTTCTCCAGCGCCGGCAGATTGGAGATCCAACCGTTACCAACCGTCTCATCAAGCAGCCTGCGCAGACCAGGGTTGCACGCCGCGAGCCATCGCCTCGGGGTAACGCCGTTGGTTTTATTGTTGAATCGATGGGGCCAGAAGTCGTGAAAATCCTGGAATAGCCCCTGCTTCAACAGCTCGGTATGCAGGGCGGCCACACCATTGACGGAGAAACTGCCGACGATCGCCAGGTAGGCCATACGCACCATCGGCGTTTCGCCCTCTTCGATGATCGACATACGCCGCAGTCGATCGGTATCACCGGGCCACCGCAGGGCGACCTGGCTAAGAAAGCGGGCATTGATCTCGTAGATAATCTCCAGCAGCCTAGGCAGCAGGCACTGAAACAGCTTTACCGGCCAACGCTCAAGCGCCTCGGGCAACAGCGTGTGATTGGTATAGGCCATGGTACTGCTGGTGATTTCCCAGGCCCGATCCCAGGAGAGCCCATGCTCATCCATCAGTTGACGCATCAACTCGGCGACAGATACGCTGGGATGGGTATCATTGAGCTGAAAACAGTTCTTGTCTTCAAAGCCAACGAAGTTGGCATGGTTCTCGGTCCACTCTCGAATCACATCCCTGATGCTGGCGGAAGCGAGAAAGTACTGCTGACGCAGTCGCAGCTCCTTGCCGTTTTCACTGGCGTCATTGGGATAGAGCACCATGGTGATGTGCTCGGCATGGTTTTTCGCCTCTACCGCCTCGGGGTAACTGCCGGCGTTGAACTCTTCCAGGTTGAATTCATCCGTGGCCGCCGCCTTCCACAGGCGTAGGGTGTTGACGGTGCCATTGCGATAACCCGGCACCGGCAGATCATAGGGTACGGCCAGGACATCCTGGGTATCGACCCAGCGCACACTCCCGTTGATATGCTCGGTATGGCCGCCGAACTTGATCCGTTGGGTGTACTCCGGGCGTTCAAGCTCCCATGGATTGCCGTCCCTTAGCCAATGATCCGGGTCTTCGATCTGGTAACCATTGGCAATATGTTGGCGGAACATGCCATATTCATAACGCAAACCGTAACCCCGTACAGGCAGCTCCAGGGTGGCGCAGCTATCGAGGAAACAGGCGGCAAGACGCCCCAAGCCCCCGTTGCCAAGTCCGGCGTCGGGTTCGCTTTCGCGGATATCGTCCAGATTTATGCCCAAATCGATGAATGCCTGGACAACCTCTTCATTGACATCCAGATTGAGGATGGCATTACTCAGGGTCCGCCCCATGAGAAACTCCAGTGAGAGGTAGAAGGTGCGCTTGCAATCTTCTTTCTCGTAGGTGGACCGGGTGCGTTTCCAGCGCTCGATCAGGCGATCACGGATCGCAAGCGCCAGCGCCTTGTAGGGGTAGTGACTGGAAGTACAGTGATCGTCCCGTCCCAGGGTGTGGGCGAAGTAGCGCCGAAAATCGAATGAGATCGCCTCTGGGTCCATACCCAGCGGTGGCAGTGGATCCAACGGCTCACAGGCATGTTTCAATGGCTTGGCAGCAGAGGTCTCGCTCTTTGACATGGTGCTACTCCATGGAGAAGGTGACGAACCCCGACAGGCCATAGTCCCACCGGGATTCTGTTAGAAATTACCAGCGCGGCAGATCGGTCGTGCCCATCAGGTACTCATCCGCCGCACGGGCAGCCTGACGGCCCTCCCGTATCGCCCAGACAACCAGGGACTGTCCACGACGCATGTCACCGGCGGTAAACACACCGTCGATGGAGGTCTTGTAGGCATTTGCACCATCCGTCGCCGCCTTAACATTGCCGCGACCGTCCAGCTCCACACCAAGCTCCTCTAGCAGGCCCTCGTGAACCGGATGGACAAATCCCATGGCCAGGGTAACCAGTTCTGCCTTGAGTTCGAATTCGGAGCCGGCGACCTCGCTCATTTTCCAGTTGCCGCTCTCATCCTTCTCCCATTCGACCCTGATGCAGCGTACCCCGGCGAGGTTGCCCTGACCATCGTCAAGAAACGCCTTGGTGGCAACCTGCCACATGCGCTCGCAGCCCTCCTCCTGGGAACTGGAGGTACGCATCTTGTTCGGCCAGTTGGGCCAGGTCGTGCCTTTCTCCTCCCGCTCGGGGGGTTTCGGCAGAATCTCCAACTGGGTGACCGAAGCGGCACCATGACGGTTCGAGGTGCCGATGCAGTCCGATCCCGTATCACCGCCACCGATCACCACGACATGCTTGCCTTCAGCGGAGATAAAGTTGTCGACCTTGTCGCCCTGTACCCGGTGACTATTGCTGCGGAGAAAATCCATGGCAAAGTGAACGCCATTTAATTCACGCCCCGGAACCGGCAGATCGCGGGGCTTCTCGGCGCCACCGGTGAGCAGCACAGCATCAAACTCATCGATCAGCGCCTTGCCGGATATATCGACACCGATATGCACACTGGTCTTGAACTCGACGCCCTCGGTGCGCATCTGTGCCATGCGACGGTCGATGACTTTCTTATCGAGCTTGAAGTCCGGAATACCGTAACGCAACAGACCGCCGATCCGGTTCTGTCTTTCAAACAGCACCACGGCATGCCCCGCGCGGGCAAGTTGTTGCGCGGCTGCCATCCCGGCCGGTCCGGACCCGACAACCGCAACACGCTTACCGCTCTTGTGATCGGAAATCTGCGGTTTGACCCAACCCTCGCTCCAGGCCTTTTCGATGATGCTGTACTCAATGGTCTTGATGGTCACGGGCTCATCTTCCAGGTTCAGCGTGCAAGCCGCCTCACAGGGAGCGGGACAGATACGCCCGGTGAATTCAGGGAAGTTGTTGGTGCTGTGCAGGACATCGATCGCCGCACGCCAATCACCGCGATAGACCAGATCGTTCCAGTCCGGAATGATGTTGTTTACCGGACATCCGTTATGGCAAAAAGGGATGCCGCAATCCATGCAGCGCGCACCCTGCTGACTGACATTCTCCTCACTCAGCGGAATCACGAACTCGTTATAGTGAATTATACGATCCGCCACCGGCGCATAGGTCCTATCCTGCCGAGCAATCTCTTTGAATCCCGTTGGCTTACCCATCTTTAGAAACTCCCCTGACTGGCTGCCGAACTGGCACGTTGCGCCTGCATCTCTTTCAATGCGCGTCGATACTCAACCGGCATGACTTTTACAAACTTCGGCAGCATGCTCTCCCAGCTGTTGAGGATCCGCTTCGCGACCTCCGAGTTGGTGTAGTGCAGATGACGCTCTATCAGCTGCTTCAAACGTAGTGCGTCGTAGCGCGTCATATCGCGGCTCAGATCGACCAAGCCGTGACTCTCAAGATCGCCACCCTGGTGATCCAGGGCCTCGAGGGCGTCGTCCTCCTCCTCGATCGGCTCCAGCTCCACCTGCGCCATGTTGCAGCGGTCATTGAAGTCGCCGGCTTCGTCCAGCACATAGGCGATACCCCCCGACATGCCGGCAGCGAAGTTGCGTCCGGTGGGGCCAAGACAAACCACGACGCCGCCTGTCATGTATTCGCAGCCGTGATCACCCACCCCTTCTATCACCGCGGTGGCGCCCGAATTACGCACACAGAAGCGCTCCCCGGCAACGCCGCGGAAGTAGCACTCGCCACTGATCGCGCCGTAAAGCACGGTGTTGCCAACGATGATGTTCTCTTCCGCCTTGCCGATACCGGCATTCTGCGGGGGATAGATCACCAGTCGTCCACCGGAGATACCCTTGCCCACATAGTCGTTGCCTTCGCCTGCGAGTTCGATGGTCACGCCCTTCGTCAGCCAGGCGCCAAAAGATTGACCAGCGGTACCCTTGGCCTTGATGTAGATGGTGTCGTCGGGCATGCCCTTATGGCCATACCTTTCAGCCACCCGACCCGAGAGCATGGTGCCGAAGGTGCGATTGTAGTTGTGAATGTCGATCTCGGTCTTTACCGCCTCACCCTTTTCAAGGGCGGGTTGGGCGCGTTTGATCAGCTCCAGATCTATGGCCTTGTCGAGTCCGTGATCCTGTATCTCACTGTTGTAGAGGGCCACATCCTCCCCTGCTTCAGGCTTCTTCAGCAGACGACTGTAGTCGAGGCCTTTCGCCTTCCAGTGATTGATCGCCTTGCGCATATCGAGACGATCGCTCTGACCGACCATCTCGTTCCAGCTCCTGAAGCCGAGTTCGGCCATTAGCCTGCGCGCCTCCTCGGCGACGAAAAAGAAATAGTTTATAACGTGCTCGGGCTCGCCGGTGAAGCGCTTGCGCAGCTCCGGATCCTGAGTCGCGATGCCCACCGGGCAGGTATTGAGATGACACTTGCGCATCATCAGGCAACCCTCGGCAATCAGCGGCGCGGTGGCAAAGCCGATCTCATCGGCGCCGAGCAGCGCGGCGACGACCACATCGCGACCTGTTCTCATACCCCCGTCAGCCTGCACCGCAATCCGTCCGCGGAGTTTGTTCAGCACCAGGGTCTGGTGGGTCTCGGCAAGGCCGATCTCCCAGGGCGAGCCGGCATGTTTGATCGAGGTCAGCGGGCTGGCACCCGTGCCGCCGTCATAGCCGGAGATGGTCACATGGTCCGCGTGGGCCTTGGAAACACCCGCGGCAACCGTTCCCACACCCACTTCAGAGACCAGCTTCACCGAGATGCGGGCATTGGGATTGACGTTTTTCAGATCATGGATCAGCTGAGCCAGATCCTCGATGGAGTAGATATCATGGTGTGGCGGCGGCGAGATCAGGCCCACCCCCGGGGTGGAGTGACGTACCCGGGCAATCTGCTGGTTGACCTTGTGCCCGGGCAGCTGACCGCCCTCACCGGGCTTGGCCCCCTGCGCCATCTTGATCTGGATGTCATCTGAATTGACCAGATACTCGGTAGTCACGCCAAAACGCCCCGAGGCAACCTGTTTGATCGCAGAGCGTTCGGGGTTGCGGCTACCATCTTGCAAGGGATTGAAACGCTCGGGCTCCTCGCCACCTTCGCCGGTGTTCGATTTACCGCCAATGGCATTCATCGCCTTGGCCAGGGTGGAGTGGGCCTCGTAGGAGATCGAGCCGAAAGACATGGCGCCAGTGGCAAACCGCTTGACGATCTCGCTGGCCGGTTCTACCTCATCCAGCGACAGCGGCTGCTCCGCCGGTTTGAACTCGAAGAGTCCGCGAAGCGTCAGCAGGATCTCGTTTTGGGTGTTGATCGCATCGGCGAATGACTGATAGGTATCCCAGTCGTTGCTGCGCACCGCGTGCTGCATCTTGGCAATGGTCTCAGGGGTCCAGTTGTGATCCTCACCGCGCAGTCTGTAGGCGTAATCGCCGCCCACATCCAGGTGCTTTTTATAGATCTGCTGGTCACCGTAGGCCTTTTCGTGCCATTTGACCGCTTCCGCTGCTATCTCATTCAGGCCCGCACCCTCAATGGTGGTGGTGGTACCGGTGAAATAGGCGTCGATAAAGCTGCTGGAGAGACCCACCGCGTCGAAGATCTGTGCCCCGCAATAGGATTGATAGGTGGAGATACCCATCTTCGACATCACCTTCTTAAGCCCCTTGCCAACTGCTTTGATATAGCGTCTCTGGGCCTCGGCGAAGGCCAAGGGCTCGCTCAGGGTCGGCAACTGCGCCTGAATGGTGTCGAAGGCAAGATAGGGGTTGACCGCTTCCGCACCATAACCCGCAAGGGTGGCGAAATGGTGAACCTCGAGGGCCGCACCGGTCTCGATAACCAGGCCCGACTCGGTTCTCAGACCCTTACGAATCAGGTGATGGTGTACCGCGGAGGTGGCCAATAGCGCGGGTATGGCGATATTGTCCGCATCGATCCGACGATCGGAAAGTATCAGGATATTGTAACCCTCTCGCACCTTCTGCTCGGCCTGTTCACAGAGCGAGGTCAGTGCCGATTTCATTCCATCGATACCGCTCATCGATGGATAGACGATAGCCAGGGTCTTGGTTCTGAAGGCCCCCCCCGTGTTGTCCTCGATATGGCGAATTCGCTCCAGATCCTCGTTGGTCAGTACCGGCTGTGAAACCTCCAGGCGCATATGCTCGCCCGCATCCAGCATATTGAGCAGATTCGGACGCGGACCGATCAGACTGACCAGCGACATCACCAGCTCCTCACGGATCGGATCGATAGGCGGGTTGGTCACCTGGGCAAAGTTCTGTTTGAAATAGGTCGAGAGATGCTTAGCCCGCAGCGAAAGCACAGAGGGCGGATTGTCCGCACCCATGGAGCCGGTGGCCTCCTGCCCCGTCAAGACCATCGGCGTCAAGAGGAATTTGATGTCCTCCTGGCTGTAGCCGAAGGCCTGCTGGGCGTCGAGCAGATCCTCGTCATCCGGCGCCATCGGGGCAACATCCGACGGCAGTGAATCGAGATGGATCTGGGTTTGATCCAACCAATCCTGGTAGGGTTTGGCGGAGGCAAGCTCTGCCTTGATTTCGGCATCGTCAATGATGCGACCCTGCTGCAGATCGATGAGAAACATCTTACCGGGCTGCAGACGCCATTTTTTCACTATCTTCTCTTCGGGTATGTCGAGTACGCCCATCTCCGAGGCCATCACCACCAGGTCATCATCTGTGATCAGGTAGCGGGCGGGCCGCAGGCCGTTGCGATCCAGGGTCGCTCCGATCTGGCGGCCGTCGGTGAAGGCTACCGCGGCGGGGCCATCCCACGGCTCCATCAAAGCTGCATGGAACTCATAAAAGGACCGTCGGTCCTTGTCCATCAGCTTGTTCCCCCCCCAGGCTTCGGGAATCAGCATCATCATCGCATGCGCGAGGGAGTAACCGCCGGCGACCAGCAGCTCCAGGGCATTGTCAAAACAGGCAGAGTCGGATTGGCCTTCGGGTATCAACGGCCAGATCTTCTCCAGATCCTCTCCCAGGACTTCCGAGGCCATGGAGTTCTTGCGCGCACGCATCCAGTTGACATTGCCACGAAGGGTATTGATCTCACCGTTGTGCGCGATCATACGAAACGGATGCGCCAGGTCCCAGGTGGGAAAGGTATTGGTGGAGAACCGTTGGTGTACCAGGGCCAGGGCCGACTGCATACGCTCATCCTGCAGGTCGAGATAGTACTCGCCTACCTGATTGGCCAGCAGCATCCCTTTGTAGACCAGGGTCCTGGAAGAGAATGAACTGAAGTAGAAGGCGTTGCCTCCCTCCATTTCTGCCTGCCTGACTCTATTCTCAATCTGCTTGCGAATAATGAAGAGTTTGCGTTCGAAGGCATCCTGGTCAGCGCAGTTCTCACCTCGTGCGACAAAGATCTGTCTTACCCGGGGTTCAGTGGGTATGACGCTTTCACCCAGTCCGCTGTTGTTGACGGGCACGTCACGCCAGCCGATCAGCCGTTGACCCTCGTCAGCGACCAGGGCCTCGATTGTCTCTTCACACGCCGCGCGGCTGGCGGCATTTTGCGGCAGGAAGGTCATGCCAATGGCGTAATCCCCCTCCGGCGGCAGTTCAAAATCGACAACACCACGAAAGAAGGCGTCGGGCATCTGCAACAAGATCCCAGCCCCATCGCCCGCCTTTGGATCGGCACCGACAGCCCCACGATGAGTGAGTCGATCAAGTATCTCAAGCCCCTGACGAATGGTATCGTGGCTCTTCACCCCTTTGATGTTGGCAACAAATCCAACACCGCAGGCGTCATGTTCATTGGCGGGATCATAGAGTCCCTGTTTCGGTGGTAAAGCACCTTGGCTCATTACGCAAACCTCATTTAGCACACCCCAGCTAGGCAAACACCGCACCCAGGGTTATGCAATAACCTGATACAAGGAGTTCACAGCGACCCGTCAGGTCGCTGGGTTACATCCAGCGGCCTCAGCCAGTCATTGCTCCGGGGGAAATAGCCGCGGAACCTTCATGAGCTGAAGTACCAGAAGACACAGAACATCGTAGGATACTTGAGAATTAAATCTCAAGCCAGTCTGGAAATCATCGGACAGGACAGGAAATCGACATAACCCCACAGACAGCAATTGTAATCGCCCAGCAAAAGCTTAACACAGATAACTCTTTTAATATCAACGATATGGGGATGTTTTCACGATCAAGGCCAGGGCCTGATGAAAACCATCGGGGCAGCTACCAGGCCCTTTCGCTGAAAAAATAGTTAAAGTCCCAGGCTCACTGCGCCTGCGAACGCTGCAGCGAGGCAAAAGTCCGCGCCCATACACCCTCTTTCTGAATCGCGGGGGGCAAGCTCGATACGGCTTTCTGCGCACGATTTCGATCAGGGAAGTCGCCCCATAATAGTGCATACAATGGCCGGCCATTGCGGTTCATCTTGAAGGTGTGGGTATCGCTGCCAAGTCGGTTTTTTGCGATATAGCGTTTCAGCGATTCGAGGTTTTCCACTGCAATCAATTGCAATGTGTAGCTGTTGGGCGATCGCGACATCACCCATCCCAGTGAGGCGTCCTCAGCGGGTTCAACCGATACCGTCACCGGTTCTTTTTCGTCACCTGCGGAAGCGCTCTGCAGAGCGACCTCATCCGGACCGGTATCCGACGCAGGAGGCAGCTCCTCTTTTACAACCGCCGCAGGCTCCTGACTCACGTCTGTCGCCCCAGTCTCCTCATTGTCAACCGCAACCGAACCCTCCTCGACCACTGCCGTCACGGTATCAGCCTCCCGCTCAACCGCCTCCTCCACGCTCTCCTCGACTGACACTTGCTCCAGGGAATTGTCTTCGACCGTATGCTCTTGCTCCCGAGTCTCCTCAATGGCAGGCGCTGTTTCATCCACGACAAGGGTATCGGCCATCTCCTGCAATGTCTTTGGCGGCGAGGAGATCTCGATAATCGTGGCTGGTTCTTCGACAATGAGAGCCCCCACTTCGGCGTGCTCCTCTTCGGAAGTATCCAGAATGGCAGGTGTCGTTGCCTCTGTCCGGGTCATTTTCGCTGGTGGCGCTTCCCGCTGCGATATTGATGCAGGAGCGGGTAGCGGCTCTATCCCCTTCTCTGCGCGACTTTCTGAAACCGGGGCCGGCTCAGGCTCAAACAATGAACGGATCGGCCCCAAAAAAAGCAGCACGAATAGCAACAGTAACAGCGGTACACCGCCGAATAGCAACTGTTTTCTATAACCGCTTAGATTGAAACCCGCTCTCTTATCATCGCCCTCCTCACCCAACGCATTTAAAATGGCTGTGGTCATCGGACCCGGGTTGCCTTTCGTCTCCCGGTGGATCCGGTTGAGCTTTATCTCATCCAGGGCCAATTGATCAGACAGGCCTTCATTCTTAATGAGAAAGAGCATGTAAGCCGTCGTCTCCTGACGTGTCAGTAACGGCATATCGATAACCTGAATCGCCTGCGGCGACATGATCTGCAGCTGTGGGGTCGAAAGCAACAGATCGATCTGCTCATCGGCAAAGAGCACAATGCTAACCAGGCGCACTCCATCCAGCTGACGCTCGAAGAGCCTCAGCAGGGTGATAAGGCTGGTTGGCGGCAACATCTGCGCATCGTCCACCAGCAACACAGGTATACGCCCCCGCTTGCGTAACACCTCAAACCTATCCACCAGACGCTGCAGCAATTCACCCGCGATATCCGGCAGACCGCAACAGCGTGCAATGGTCGCGAGAAGACGCTCCGGCTGCATGGTGGGGTCGGCTTCGAAGTGGCAAACTGACCAGTTCTCCGGCGCCAGCTGCTGAATCCTCGATGCCAGAACAGTCTTGCCGACACCGGAAGGGCCCCTGACCAGAGGAACCAGTTCGCTGTTCTCGATCAGATGACGTACCAGATCGAGGCGAGCGCTGATCTCCGTGGTTGAAAAATAGTCGTAGTCAGACATGCCAGCACTCCCCCTTGAAGCGGCTATCAACTACCGTATTGAGACAAGGTTTCATTCAGATTATGCATCTCAAATCCATCCGTTACCAAGGAACTGCCTATATCCCTCAGGAGTACGAGTCGCAAACGGCCGTCTACCACCTTCTTGTCAACCGCCATCAACTCTAAGAACCGCTCCTTCGTAAGCTCTTTGGGCGGCACAATTGGAAGTCCAGCCCGCTCTATCAAACGGAAGATGCGATCACACGCCTGTTCCGACAGCCAGCCTTGGCGCTTCGACATGTCGGCTGCCATGCACATACCCGTAGCCACCGCTTCACCGTGCAACCACTCGCCATATCCCATTCCAGTCTCGATGGCATGGCCGAAGGTATGACCCAAATTCAACAGTGCCCGTTGACCCGACTCCTTTTCGTCAGCTTCAACGACATCGGCCTTGCATCTGCATGACCGCTGAATGGCGTAGGCCAGAGAAACAGGATCACGGGCCAGCAATGCCTCCATATGCTCCTCCAACCATGTAAAAAATTCGGCATCGATGATCAGACCATACTTGATAACCTCCGCCAGCCCGGATGAGAGCTGCCTGTCATCCAGGGTAATCAGCGTCGACGTGTCGGCGAGCACCAGGCGCGGCTGGTAGAAGGCACCGATCATATTCTTGCCCAGGAGGTGGTTGACACCGGTCTTGCCACCCACAGACGAATCGACCTGTGATAGCAGTGTAGTGGGAACCTGGATGAAGTCCACGCCACGTTGATAGGTTGCTGCTGCAAATCCCGTCATATCGCCGATAACGCCCCCACCGAGTGCGATCAGCGTCGATTTTCTGCTGAAACGCGCCTTCAGCAAGGCGGTATAGATACGGTTCAAAATCTCGAGCGTCTTATACTCTTCACCGTCGGGCAGGACACAACTCTTGACCTCGAAACCCGACAAGGCCTCGAGCGTTTTATCCAGATAGAGGGGTGCAATCGTCTCATTGGTAACAACCATCACCTGGCTACCACGAATGCACTCCCTGTAGTACTGCGCCTCGGCATAGACCCCTTCACCGATAAAAATCGGGTAGCTCCTATCGCCCAGATCCACGTCCAGTTTGCACTCACATTTACTCAACTATCTGATCCTGTATAAGTTTTTAGTTCTGTATCTTATCAAGAAGCTTGCGGATATCCTGAACCACGGATTGGGTATTCCGTCCTTCCGTACTCACTACTATATCAGCTGTCTGCCGATAGAGCGGATCACGTAGCGCCATCAACTCCTCGAGCTTTCCCAGCGGATCGGGAGTACTCAAAAGCGGTCTGTTCTTGTCTCTGTGGGTACGCTCAAATTGCTGGCGAACTGAGCAATGCAGATAGATAACCATGCCCCTGGAAGAGAGCAGACTACGGTTCTCTTCACGCATCACCACGCCGCCGCCCGTAGCAAGCACTATACCGTCACGCGCAGTCAAGTCATCGATTACCGTGCTCTCGCGCTGACGAAATCCACTCTCTCCCTCAAATTCAAAAATTGTCGGAATATCTACGCCGGTTCTACGCTGTATCTCATGATCGGAGTCGACGAAATCCATACGGAAGTACTCCGCAAGCTGCCTGCCCACAGTTGTCTTGCCCGCACCCATCGGCCCGATCAGAAAGAGATTTTTTAAACCCATGAATAATTTGCCGCCGTCTTTAACTGAATGAGCCCGCCAGTTGGTCTATTTATTTACGATATTGAGAAAGAACTGCATCATCCGTTTTCAGTTTTTTCGACTCTTCCCACTCGCTGGGCGTGGATGACAGATAACCTACCAAGTCGGCGCTCAAAGATTATAGCGCGGAGTATCGCAAACAGTCCCTAATCGACCAAATAAAAAAAGGCGCACCCGATGGTGCGCCTTGATAACAGTATCGGAGAATCGATCAACGAACCGTAAGCGTCTCCTTAAGGATCTTCGGTGTAACGAAAATCAACAGCTCATTGTTGTTATCGATGTTCTCATTGCGCCTGAAGAGCACACCCGCATAGGGAATATCTCCGAAGAACGGCACCTTTTCGGTATTTTTCTGCTTGGTTCTTTCAAATACACCGCCCAGCACTACGGTTTCGCCGTTATCCACCAGGACAGTAGTCTCGATCTCTCTCGTATCGATGGGAGGCACACCCAGAACAGACCTGGAGAAATCCGGGTTGTCCTTGTTGATGACCAGGTCCATCCGAACCCTGTCATCCGGTGTGATGTGTGGTGTCACATCGAGTTTGAGCAACGCCTCTTTGAAGGCCACCTTGGTCGCTCCACTGGATGTCGCTTCCTGATAGGGAATTTCAACACCCTGCTTGATGCTGGCCTGGGTCTGATCCGATGTAATCACCCGGGGACTCGAGATCAGCTCGCCTCGGCCCTCCGTCTGCATCGCCGTCAATTCCAACTGAAGCAGATAGGTGCCGACTTTCCCAACCAGGAAATTCAACCCCCCTGAGGGTGATGTAACCGGCAGATTGACCATCAACCCCTCTTGATTTTCACCGCCTTCACTATTGATCTCTATACCGGGGGCAATGCCGAACGAATTATCGAGATGGCCCGGCAGTGCACCGGCCGTAAGGGTGAAGTTGTCACCGAAAGAACCGTCGAAGTTTGCACCAAACCTGACACCCAGGTCCTTGGCAAAATCGTTGTTGGCGATCACGATTCTCGACTCGATCAAAACCTGCCTGACGGGTATATCGAGGCGCTGCAGCAGGCGTCGGATATCCTCAAGCTTCGCCGCTGTATCCTGTATCAGCAGCGTATTGGTGCGAATATCCACGGTGACATTGCCGCGCTCCGAGAGCAGGCGGTTCTCTTCCGATTTCAGCAGCAAAGCCAGATCTTCTGCCTTCGCATAATTGACTTGCACAAAGTCCGATCGCAGGGGAGCCAGCTCTTCGATCTTTTGCAGGGACTCAAGCTCCAACTGCTCGCGTGCCGCAACCTCTTCGGTGGGCGCCACCATGATGACATTGTCTATCTGGCGCTTCGACAAGCCTTTGGACTTCAAGATGATATCGAGGGCCTGATCCCAGGGAACATTCTTCAGGCGCAAGGTGATCCTGCCTTCGACCGTATCGCTTGTGACAAGATTCAGGCCGGTAAAATCAGCGAGCAACTGGAGTACGGCGCGGACCTCGATATCCTGGAAATTAAGAGACAGTCTCTCTCCAGTGAAGATAAGGCGCTCCTTTTGCAGGGCCTCCTTCTCCTGACGCGACAGCGAGCGTACCTCGACGATGAAGATCTCGTTGGCCTGATAGGCCAGATAATCATACTCGCCCGTCGGTGAGATCTCGATTTTCACGTTCTCACCAAACGGTTTTGTCTCCACTCTGGTTATAGGCGTGGCGAAATCCATTACATCCAGGGACTGCACCAGCGAGGCATCAACATTGGTCTTGAAGGCCTCCACAACGATCTTGCCGCCCTCCTCTCGCACATCCACCGGGGTTGTGGTATTGCTCAGTGTAATCATCACCCGCCCCTCGCCTGTCTCACCGCGGCGGAAATCAACATTGGTGATGGCGTAGCTCTCGGAGCGAACCTCTGTCCCACCAGGTGTCGCCATCGCGGCCTTGGGGGTTGTCGGAGTGGTCGTGGGGGGGGCTGTCGGAGCAACCTTGGGTGCTTTCGCGACAACCGAGGAGCCAATCCCTTTATTGCTCACGTCAAGGGTGACCAGAACATCCGAGCCCACCACTTCTGTCTTGTATCCCACCATCGATGTGAGATTTATAACGACCCTGGTGCGGTTACCCGCCTGCAATGCGGTGATACTGTGTGCCGGCCCTACACCAATCATCTTGGTCTTGTAACCCAGGTCGTTGCTTACACCGGCAAAATCGAGTGATATCCTGGCGGGATTCTCGGTGGTAAAACTCGCCGGCTCCACGGCCTGAGCCGACAGGCCTAGAGATATCTGGACCCTGTCGCCGGGCAGTGCGGAAAACTCTATGGATTTGAGGGAGGCCTCGGCATACACGATCAGCGGTGCGCACCACAGGATCAAGAACATTATCAGGGTGTTGAACCTCAAGCTCCGGTCCCCTCTCATTTCTGCATGACTTTTCCAGTTGTGTCTGAGTGCCATTGGCAAACCCCTCATCTCGAATTCCTCTTGACTATTCCGCCAACGCTAGCGAAGCCTGACGCTCAATATACCCACCAGAACCATCCTGGACTATCTCAGTCAATTCGATTCTGTCTTCAGAAATCAGCAAGATACGGCCATGGTTTTGGCCCATGTAATTGCCACTTTTCACCTTGTGTACTGTGCCTTCCGAGGTCTTAACCAATCCCCAAGTGGCCCCAATCTGCTCAAGCGTGCCAACCATCCGTATGGAATCAAGCGGATAGGTTTCGAGCTCCTCTTTACGCCGATTGAAATCAGGCCTGATACCACTCCCCGCAACACTCGCCGTTTCCGCCTGATCGCCAAACATATCGATAAACGGGTTTCTACGCCCCGTATCGGTGTAGATGAACGTTTCTATCTGCTGGATTTCCGGCAGCGGTTCGATACGACCGGGAGGTTGTGCCTTCTGCTGCGAGACAAATCCCCGCAGCTCATCCAGATTCGGATTTGCACACCCGGAAAGCGCGGCAATAGAAACAAGAATTAGAGGCCACAGGACCCTGTCGTTGAGAACACGCATACTCATTGACCTTCCTCATCTTCATCAAGGTAGCGATATGTCTTTGCTGTCGCCTCCATGAGCAGATCAGCATTCGCATCCTCTTTGGCGACCCTGCTTATCTTGACATCGTGTATCGTCACTATTCGCGGCAAAGCTGCCAAGCCACTGATAAAATGGCCAAATTCATGGTATTGACCATTCACTTTAACCTGTATCGGGAGCTCTGCGTAAAACTCTCTCGGCACCTCTTCCTGGGGCTTGAACAGTTCGAACTCCAGACCAGAGGCGAGACCGGTCTGGGACACATCCACCAGCAACTCTGCCACCTCGGTCTTATCGGGGAGTTGCCTCAACATGGTGCCGAAAGACTGTTTCATCTCTTCCAACTGCTTTCGATAGGCCTCAAGATTCGATGCCTTTTTCTGCTTTTTCGAAAAATCCGCACGTAGCTCCTGCTCCTTCTTCTCAACCTTTTCCAAGCTGTTTATGTCACTCTCTACAACCATGTAATAACCGGCCGCCAGGACGATGATTGCAGCCAATATGACCACAACGACCTTGATCGGCATCGGCCAAACACCGACATTGTTAAAATCGAGTTCACCGAGATCTTCTAAAATACTCATTCTTCGGCCTCCGCGTTCTGGGAGGTTTGTTTCACCATAAGTTTGAAATTGCTATACCCGGTGCCCGTCTTCTCCTTGCTCTGAATGAAAACCAGCGCAGGTTTCTCCAGCCACTCGGAATCATCGACGTTACGCATCATTGAGGATACGCGAGCATTCGACTGCGCCTGCCCACTGAATGTGACCGAGGCACCCTTTTGTTCGATTTCATCGAGGAAAACCCCATCCGGGAGTGTGGCGACTATTTCGTCAAACAGGTGGACCACCTGCGGCCTGCTACTCTGCAACTCTTGGATGATATTCATTCTGGCCAGGAGATTCTGCTTGGTCTTGTCAAGATCCTTTATCTCGCGGATATCCTTCTCCACGGCCTTTATCTCTTTGGTCAAGAAATCGTTACGTGCCTTTTGCGCGCTAATCTGGCTCTGGATAAGCTGATGGACACCGAAAACCACCAGTGCGGCGAACAGCGCTCCCGCCAGCACCATCAGCCCGAATTCCTTCTGACGCTCTTTGCGTTCCGCTTCTCGCCATGGGAGTAGGTTTATTCGCGCCATCAGTCGAAGCTCCTCAATGCCAAACCGCAGGCTATCATCAATGCTGGAGCATCAGCACTCAACGCCTGGGGTTTTACCCTTGATGAAACCGACATATTGGCGAACGGGTTCGCCACCGATGCCGGGGTCCCCAATTTCTCCTCAATCAGATCATCAACGCCCGGAATGGATGAGCTGCCCCCGGCAAGGATGATGTGATCGACACTGTTGTAAGCGCTGGAGGAGAAAAAGAACTGCAGGGAACGGCTGACCTGCTGAGCCATGGCCTCCTTGAAGGGCTCAAGCACCTCGGGTACATAGTTGTCCGGCAGGCCACCCTGTCGTTTGGCCATGCCGGCCTCTTCGATGGATAGTCCGTAACGACGCTGGATCTCTTCTGTCAACTGCCTGCCACCGAAATTCTGCTCGCGTGTGTAGATTATCTTGTTGTTGTGCAGCACGTTCAGGGTGGTGGTCGTGGCACCGATATCCGCAATGGCGATAGTCTGGTCTTCACCATGTTCCGGTAGCTGGTCAATCAACTGGGAACAGGCGTTCTCCATGGCGTAGGCCTCTACATCCACGATCGAGGCAGAGAGACCGGCCAACTCTAAGGCTGCGACCCTGTCATCAACATTCTCGCTACGGGATGCCGCCAGCAATACATCAACCAGCTCGGCATTTTTCTCGGATTGGCCGATAACTTCAAAATCGAGGTTGACCTCTTCCAGGGGATAGGGGATGTATTGATCGGCCTCGAGTTGAATCTGGCTCTCCAGCTCCTGGTCGGAGAGCGCTGCCGGCATCGAGATGACCTTGGTGATCACCGCGGAGCCGGAAACGGCCACAGCGGCATGTTTTGCCCTTGAGCCGGATCGCCTCACCGCGGAGCGGATGGCATCACCGACAGCATCTACTTCAGCGATGTTCTTTTCAACAACCGCATTGCCCGGCAATGGCTCAACACCGTAGGCCTCTACCCGGTAACTCGCGCCATTACGCCCGGTAGCCCTGGACAACTCTAGCAACTTAATGGCTGTGGAGCTGATATCTATGCCTATCAAAGGCGGTTTTTTTCTTCCGAATAGTGACATGCGGTTACCTAAACAATCCTTATGCCGCAGAACTTAACTAGGATTCTCTTTAAATAGAGTAAGTAACTATATAGCAGCAAATGATTTTTTTGTGAAGACATTTTTTCACAAAAGAGCTAATATTGCTCACATTTTATTTGCTAGACTATCGACCTTCATAGGAACCATTCTGGTCCGCCCTGATAAACTAATTCTGTGAACCAGCGCATGAAGTCGTTTTACAGACTCTTAAGATACCTCGTTTACTTCTTATTCGGCCTTTCAGTGATAGGTGCTGTAGCTCTTTTTGGCGCCTATCTCTACCTTGAACCCAAGTTGCCATCCATTGAAACTCTCAAGGATGTGCGTCTACAGGTCCCCCTACGCATCTACAGTAACGATCACCTGCTGATCGCTGAGTTTGGCGAGAAACGTCGAGAACCTCTCGAATTCGATCAAACCCCGCCAATCATGATCAATGCCTTTCTCGCCGCCGAGGACGACCGCTTTTTCCAGCATCCCGGCGTAGACTATCAAGGTATCATGCGTGCCGCCATCCAGCTCCTGCTCACGGGAGAGCGAAGGCAGGGCGGAAGCACCATCACCATGCAGGTGGCCAGGAACTTCTTCCTCAGCAGTAAAAAAACCTACACCAGAAAACTCAATGAGATATTTCTCGCGCTGAAGATAGAACGGATGCTCTCCAAAGAGGAGATACTCGAACTCTACCTCAACAAGATCTATCTCGGCCACCGTTCATACGGTGTCGGCGCAGCTGCCTTAGTCTATTACGGCCGACCCGTCGAAAAACTTGAGCTTTCTGAAATCGCCATGATAGCCGGGCTCCCCAAGGCGCCATCCCGCTACAACCCGATCTCCGATCCCCAGCGGGCGTTGATACGTAGAAATTACGTCTTGGGTCGTATGCGAGAACTTAACTATATCAGTCATTTCGAGTACGACACAGCGATAGCTGCGCCGATAACCGCAAAACTCCACACCGCGCCCAGCGAAGTGGAGGCCCCTTACGTTGCGGAAATGGCCCGCGCGGAGGCAGTCAGTCGCTTCGGACAGGACGCCTACACCCATGGTTACAGCATCACAACCTCGATAGACAGCCACCTGCAGGAAGCCGCCAATCATGCCCTGCGACAGGCCGTCCAGGCCTATGACAAGCGTCATGGTTTTCGTGGCGTTGTCACCCATCACGATATCAGCGAAACAGAAGATCAAGCTGAACTGGTCCAGCTGTTGAGTGATATCCCGGATGTGACCGGTATGAAAAAGGCAATTGTCACCGCCATAGGCGAGCAGAATGCCGAGGTGATCACCGCACAGGGAGAACGACTGACCCTCGAGTGGCCGGCCCTGTCTTGGGCCAGCCAATACATCAACCACGATGTAAAAGGAGAGGCCCCAAAGCAGACCCAAGATATTCTCTCAAGCGGAGACGTGATCTACCTCTACCGGGAAATCCCGGCGGAGGGTGAACCCTATTGGCGACTTGCACAGATCCCGGCGGCATCCGGCGCGCTTATCTCCGTCTCGCCCAAAAATGGATCGATAAAGGCACTGGTTGGCGGCTATGACTTCTACCTCAGCAAGTTCAACAGGGTTACGCAGGCCAAACGGCAACCAGGGTCGGGGTTCAAGCCATTTATCTACTCCGCCGCTCTCGAGGCAGGCTTCACCCCGGCTTCACTGATAAACGATGCCCCGGTCGTCTTTGAGGATGACGCGCTGGAGGCCGTTTGGCGTCCGGAAAACTACAGCGGTAAATTTTTCGGACCCACCCGCCTCCGTTACGCACTGACCCACTCACGCAACCTGGTTTCAATCCGCCTCCTGCGTAAAATAGGAATTAAATTCGCCATCAACTATGCTAGCCGGTTCGGTTTTGACAAAAACGATCTGCCACACGACCTGTCTCTGGCACTGGGCAGCGGTTCGGTAACCCCGCTTGCCATGGCTGGCGGCTACAGCGTACTGGCCAATGGCGGCTTTTATGTACCGCCGCACATCATCAAGTCGATCCACGACGATCAGGGAGAAGCCATCTACCAGGCGAATCCCGTACAGATCTGCGACGATGCGATGAAACAAATCGCTGAACAGGCGATCCAGTCCGATGCGCAAGAAACCGCAGTGCAAATCGAGACCGCAGCAGAGGACGACGAGGCTGATCCCGCGGTCATACCTCGCTGTGCGAAACGCGCGATCACCGAGCAAAATCACTATCTGATTCACTCCATGCTGAGGGATGTCATCCAGCAGGGTACGGCACGCAAGGCCCGTGTGCTCGGAAGAGCGGATATTGCCGGGAAGACCGGAACCACCAACGACCAGAAAGACGCCTGGTTCAACGGCTTCAATCACTACCTGGTTACCTCGACATGGATTGGTTTCGATGATGTCGAACCCCTGGGACGTGGTGAGGTTGGAGGCCGCGCCGCGCTTCCCGCCTGGATAGACTACATGCGGGTGGCACTAAACGGTATCAATGAGGTCGTACCCGATATGCCCCCTGAGATGGTTACAATGCGTATAGACGTAGACACCGGGCAGCCTGTAGGAGCAGGTAGTTCGAATGCAATTTTTGAGGTGTTCGAAGTCCACAATGCCCCTAAACTACCCCAAGAAAACCGTGCCGGGAGGGCTGAAGACAGCACACCACAGACAGTCTTGACACCAATAGAAGATCCCTTTTAAACAGCCATGCGGACAGGAAAGCGTGAACTACAACGGCGCATCGCCTATGACGCAGCTCGCATTCTTACCGAACTGCGTAGCGACAATATCGCCTACGCCTGCCAAAAAGCGGCCGCAAAGTACGGCATCACAAAACGCCAGCTCCTGCCGACCAGGGAGGAGGTTGAAAACGCCTTGCGCGAACAGCAGCGCCTGTTGCGGGGAGAGGGACAGGCCGATACCCTGCAGGCGCTTCGCCAAAGCGCCCTGCGCGCCATGCAGAGCTTGAAACGGTTTCAGCCCAAACTGGTGGGAGCCGTATTGGCCGGCACCGCCGACAGCAACAGCACCGTCAGACTACATCTCTTTGCCGATACACCGGAGGAGCTGTTGTTTGCCTTGAGTGATCTGCATATACCCTGGCAGGAAAAGCAGCACCAGATGCACTTCAGTAACGGCAGAAGGGAGACGGTTCCATGCTTTCGTTTCAGTGCCGACGGAGTCGGTTTTGAGCTTATGGTGCTGCCAGCGCAAAATCCGCGCAACCACCCGCTGGATCCGTTGGACAATCAACCGATCCAGGGAGCAAGCATAAAGCAACTGCAACAACTCATCGAATCAACCGACTAAGACAGCTGCTTCAACGCTCGTTCAGGGGCACATAATCACGCCTCGCGTAGCCTTTATAGATCTGACGCGGACGTCCGATCTTCTGCCTGGGATCATCCATCATCTCCAGCCAATGGGCCACCCAACCTACGGTGCGCGCTATGGCGAACATCACGGTGAACATGTTGTTGGGTATACCCAGGGCACGATAGATGATGCCGGAGTAGAAATCGACATTTGGGTAGAGTTTGCGTTCGATAAAATACTCATCGTTGAGGGCAATCTCTTCCAGACGTTGCGCCAACTCAAACATCGGATTGTTCGAGTCCGCAAGCTTCTCCAGCACCTCGTGACAAACCTCCCGAATAATCCCGGCACGTGGATCGTACTTTTTGTAGACCCGATGCCCAAAGCCCATGAGACGGAAGCCGTCATCCTTATCCTTGGCCTTGGCAATATATTTATCGATTTGCGAAACATCCCCGATCTCATTGAGCATGTCCAGCACCGCCTCGTTGGCGCCGCCATGGGCTGGCCCCCAGAGGGATGCGATACCGGCGGCGATGCAGGCGAAGGGATTGGCCAGGGAACTGCCGGCAAGCCGTACAGTGGATGTGCTGGCATTCTGTTCGTGATCAGCATGCAGGATGAAGAGCAGGTTCAGCGCCTTTTCCGCAACCGGATCCACCTCATAGTCTTCACATGGGGTAGCGAACATCATGTGCAGAAGATTGGCACAGTATGAGAGCTCGTTGCGCGGGTACATGAATGGTTCGCCGACATTGTGCTTATAACTGGCGGCAGCGATAGTCGGCATTTTCGCGATCAATCTGTGAGCCGCAACCCGGCGCAGTTCTGAATCGTTGATATCCAATGAGTCATGATAGAAGGCCGAGAGCGACCCGACCACACCCACCATGATCGCCATCGGGTGCGCATTGAAGTGAAAACCATCGAAGAAATGGGTCAGGGTTTCATTCAGCATGGTGTGGCGACCGATCAGTTGATTGAAATCCGTCAACTGCTTAGCGTTCGGCAACTCACCGTTCAAAAGCAGATAGGCGGTCTCGAGATAGTCGCCGTTTGCCGCCAACTGCTCAATTGGGTAGCCCCGATACTCCAGAATACCAATCTCACCTTGAATGAAAGTGATCTTGCTTTTGCAGCTTGCCGTGGACATAAATCCCGGATCATAGGTAAAGACCCCAGCCTCCTTATAGAGTGCCGAGACATCGATTGCGGGCGGACCCTGTATCGATTCGCGAACAGGGAGCTTTATCGACACACCGGTCTCGTCATTGGTCAATGTAAAGGTCTTTTGATTATCCGCCATGTTGGACTCCATGAGTTACTTCAAGGCTTGCGCATGATTGAGTATTGAACCTCTTTTCGTCAAAACTCCGCACAGTGCGCGGTATTAATTCAGGTCTAAAAATATAACTATTTTTTATAGGGGCGAAAATTATAGCCCCAAATCAATGCAGTTATTCAACAAGATTATGTAAATGATAACTATTGGTTTAACAATTTGCCGTCCCCTAGTCTCACCCACAGGGGTCGGTACCCTCCGGGTGGAGCACACAGCGTCCATTCCGATTTTTTAATTCAGGGCCTCGGCAAAAGGCAAATCCTGGCCCTGAACCGGCTGCAGCTGGTCGAACCAGGTGGCATTTTCATCGTAGCGGGCAAAAAAGGGCTTCTGCACCAGATCTTTATCCCTCGCCTGGATGAAGCGCAGCACAAAGACCCTCTCGCCATTGATTTCGGTTACACCCTGTACCTCAACCTTCCCGGGACCGGCACTCATACTGGGTCCGCGGGCGGTACGGCCCAATCCGGAGACCTGTTTCATCGCATCACGGTAGATCTGCCATGCCCTATGCAGGGGGACCTCAAAATAGCGTCGGGCTCCTGTATCACGTTCCACGAACATGTAATAGGGGATGATTCCCAATTTAACCTGTTCGTTCCACAACTTCGCCCAGTCATGGGGATTGTCGTTGATGTTGGCTAACAAAGGGCCCTGGCTACGGATTTCTGCACCCGTGTCGCGGATACGGCGAATAGCCGCACGCGCGATGTCGGTGTCGAGTTCGCGCCAGTGGTTGTAGTGAGCCATGAGTGCGACATGTTTACCTGCCAATACCAAGTGGTGAAGCAGCTCAATCAGCTCGTCGGCATCCTCATCTGAAATAAATCGCTGCGGCCAGAAGGTCAATGCCTTACTGCCGATACGGATAGTCTGAATGTGGCTGAACTCGGGATGAAGCAAAGGCTCCAGATAGCTCTTCAACTGCCTGGTCTTCATTACCATCGGATCGCCGCCGGTCACCAGCAGATCGGTGACTTCCGGGTGCTGACGAAGATAATCGTAGAGCTTGTCGGCCTCGGTTGTCGCCATGCGAAGCGCCTTGTTGCCGACAAATTGGGCCCATCTGAAGCAAAAGGTGCAATAACTGTGGCAGGTCTGACCCTGGCTTGGAAAAAACAGCACCGTCTCTCTGTACTTATGCTGCAGGCCGGCAATCGGCTCGCCATTTTCGTCACGAGGGATGTTCTTATCCAGTTGTCCGGCCGGATGGGGATTGAGTTCAGACCGGATTTCGTTGGCCAGGGTCCGCAATCCCTGCTTTTCCATTCCCGAACGGATTGCCATCTCCATCCGCTTGTAGTGCACGTCCGACAGCATACCGCGCTGCGGAAAGGTCAACTGAAAGATCGGATCATCCGGCACCCGCTCCCAATCAATAAGCTCCCGCAGGACATAATCATTGACACGGAAGGGGAGTACGGCCGAGACAACCTTCATCTCATGGCGCAACTCGTCGGATAGTTGATCCAACTGGCTGATTCGATCCAGATCCCGGGCCGTGTAGACAGTAAAACGCTGAGGCGCATACTCGAAATCGACAGAGTGCAACAACGACCTGGTTGATCGGGAAATAAGCGGCATAGTCGTCTCCTCGAGGAATCACAAAAAACCTTGCCAGAGATCCCTCAACTGGTTGGAAAATGCAGCCCAGAACCACCGGCAGTCGACAGTGACTCGATTTGTCAATCTGACACCTCACAAACAACCAGAGCATCGGGCATAAGGAGACGTACCCTAACAAACAATGGCAACCGCATCAAAAAAACCTTAAGTTAACCTTATGCACAATACAAGAAGTTAGGATATTTTCGCGTAAATTAGAAACATTAAAACCCTAATCACAGCCTATTTGCACTGCATTTGAAAATGCAATACTTATAGAAAACTTAATTGACAAACCATTAAATTGTGCAACAGTTTAAACAGATATGACTGGAAGTCCCACGATCTCCGGCAATCATAAAACGGCACAATTGTGCAAAGCACTATAAAAATTTCTTTTCAAGATTCATAATAGAGTTTATAAGCCCATAAACAAAAAAGATGTTGACTGCAGACAAATCAATAGAGCGACTAAGGCTGCCCCATGAACCTACACGAATACCAAGCAAAATCCCTGTTCGCCAGCTTCGGCATACCTATACCCCAGGGCCATCCCGTCTCGAGTCCAAGTGAAGCCCGAAAAGCGGCACAAGGCATTGATGGAAAACTCTGGGTGGTCAAGGCTCAAGTACATAGCGGTGGGCGCGGCAAGGCAGGAGGGGTGAAACTTGCGCATAGCCTTGATGAGGTAGAAGCCGCTGCGGGTGAAATTCTCGGAATGACCCTGATAACCAATCAGACCGGACCTCAGGGACTGCCAGTGAATACAGTCCTGGTGGAGGAGGGGAGCGAAATAGCCCGAGAGCTCTACCTGGGGGCACTGCTGGACCGTTCACAATCGCGTATTACCTTCATGGCATCAGCTGCCGGAGGAATGAACATCGAAGAGGTCGCCGCGGAAACGCCGGAGAAGATCCTCACCACCACCGTCAACCCCTCCACCGGCATGTTGCCGTTTCAATGCCGGAAGCTGGCATTCGGCCTCGGCCTTGGCGTCGAGCAGATCAAACAGTTCTCCAAGATCATGATGGCCCTCTACAGGCTCTATACCGAAAACGATATCAGCCTGATAGAGATCAACCCCCTGATCGTCACCGCGTCCGGCAGCCTCGTCGCTCTGGATGCAAAGATCAATCTCGATAGCAATGCCCTCTATCGCCACCAGGAGCTGTTGGCGCTTCGTGATGTCACCCAGGAGGATGAGAAAGAAGCCGCGGCCGCCCAACACGATCTCAACTACATCACCCTGGACGGCAACATAGGCTGCATGGTAAACGGCGCCGGGCTCGCAATGGCTACCATGGACATGGTTAAACTGCATGGCGGCGAACCCGCAAATTTTCTCGATGTTGGCGGCGGAACAACCGCAGAAAGGGTCACCGAAGCCTTCAAGCTCATTCTTTCCGACGCTAAAGTGAAGACGGTGCTCGTGAACATTTTCGGCGGGATTGTACGCTGCGACCTGATTGCTGAAGGCATAATCACCGCGGCCCGCAGTATCGACCTTTCGGTACCGGTGGTCGTCCGCCTGGAAGGCACCAATGCCCAGCAGGGACTCGAAATGCTCGAATCCAGTGGTCTCGATTTCCACACTGCCAAGGATTTTGCCGAAGCAGCGAAAAAAGCCGTCACCGCAGCAGCCTGAGCCACTACCCTAGGATAAAAATCAAATGAGCATACTCGTCGACAAAGAGACCCGTGTAATCTGTCAGGGCTTCACCGGCAAACAGGGCACTTTTCATTCACAACAGGCCATTGAATACGGAACCCAGCTGGTGGGTGGAGTAACACCGGGAAAGGGGGGACAAACACACCTCGACAGGCCTGTGTTCGACACCGTGCACGATGCCGTGGTCTCCACAGGTGCCGATGCCACCATGATCTATGTACCACCCCCCTTTGCCGCAGACGCGATCATCGAGGCAGCGGACGCGGGAATCCGCGTCATTGCCTGTATTACTGAGGGCATACCCATACTCGACATGCTCAAAGTCAAGGAGGCACTGAAAACCTATGACGCCCGCCTAATCGGGCCAAATTGTCCAGGCATCATCACCCCCGGGGCCTGCAAAATAGGTATCATGCCCGGCGCAATCCACCAGCCAGGGAGGGTTGGCGTGATGTCACGCTCCGGTACGCTTACATACGAAGCCGTTCATCAAACGACCTTGGCCGGGCTTGGTCAAAGCACCTGTGTCGGATTGGGAGGTGACCCGATAAACGGCACCAGTTTTATCGATTGCCTGAAACTGTTTGAAAAAGATGAACAAACCGAGGGCATCATCATGGTCGGCGAGATCGGCGGCTCTGCCGAGGAGGAGGCCGCCGACTACATGAAAAACCATGTGAACAAACCCGTGGTTGCCTATATCGCAGGTGTTACCGCACCGCCGGGCAAACGCATGGGCCATGCCGGCGCCATCATCAGCGGCGGCAAAGGCACCGCGGAGGCCAAGTTCGAAGCCTTGGAAAACGCCGGCGCAGAGGTGGTAAGATCACCTGCGGAGATGGGCCGGCGGATGGCACAACTGATCAACTGAAATAATCCAGAAAATGAAGTCTGTACAAAGCCCTTATCTAGTACCCTTCAGCGGACGACTGAAGAAGAACCGTTTCACCACCAAGCCGCCCAAGAACAGCGCAGACAAAAAAGCCTGTAAAAGAGCCCTGGCCAAGGAGATCGACCGGCTGGATGAACTCCAGCGCAGACTCTACGCGGAGGACAGGCGCTCCCTGCTGATCCTGTTCCAGGCCATGGACGCCGCCGGCAAGGACAGTACCATACGCGCCGTCATGACCGGCATAGATCCCAGTGGTTGCCAGGTTTTTTCATTCAAGCAGCCCTCGAAGGAGGAGCTCGACCACGATTTTTTATGGCGCACCACCCGGGCACTGCCGGAACGCGGGCGGATTGGCATATTCAATCGCAGCTACTATGAGGAGACGCTTGTGGTCAGGGTCCATCCCGAGTATCTGCAGACGCAGCGCATCGATCTTCCTAAAGACCTCGATAAGCTGTGGCAAAAACGATTTGAGTCGATACGCCAGTACGAGAGACATCTATCAGACAATGGAACGACAATCCTCAAATTTTGGCTCAACGTGAGCAAGGAGGAGCAGCGCAACCGATTTCTGTCACGATTGGATGAAACGCGAAAAAACTGGAAATTCTCTGTCAAGGATGTGGAAGAGAGAGCGCACTGGCAGGAATACATGGATGCCTACCATCAAGTCATGGAGGAGAGTTCCAGGACCTGGGCACCCTGGTATGCCATACCTGCCGACAACAAACCCTATATGCGCTGGCAAGTCGCTCGCATAATCCGCAAAACCCTGGAAAGCATGGAGCCCAACTACCCCAAGGTCGACGAGGATGAGGCATCCAGATTTTCTGATATGCGAAAACTGCTTGAAGGCGAGCGGTAACAGGATGCAATAAACATCCCTGGGGTCTATGCTGATAGGCAAAACCTTTTTCACATCTGAGGATGGTACCCACACTGCTTGCTGAACTGGAATTTGAACCATGCACCCATGGCAAATCACCACAATCTGCATCGCCCTGCTCAGTCCCCTATTCTGCCAGGCGGAGACACACCTTGAGCATCGCAGCAATCGCCAGCTGGCAGTCACTGTCTGCAACGACTACCGGGTAACCAATCGCTTACCCTGCTTCGTCTCACGCAACGATTGCCCCAGCGGATTCGAGGTCATCGAGCACTTCTCCGACAACAGAGGCCCGGCTTTTTCCGCCTGCCGCGACAAGCGGCACGAACGCCCCAGACCCACCCACAGCCTCTATGCCGGCAAGAATCCACAGCTGCTGAAACAGTTTGATCGCCTTTTAAGCGAAATCGAAAAGCGACAGGTCGGCAAGTTAATACGCCTGCCAAAGGCATCCCAGGAAAAATTGAGGATCTTTTTTACCGCGATCGATCTCAACACCATCGAACTCGGTCACAGCAAGGCCCTGCAGAAAGGCTGCTTCACCGACTGCCGGAAGATATTCTGCGCCAGAGGAGGCGAGATCGATGCCTGGGCCGACCCACAGCGCCCCCTTTTGTCGAAAACGCTTCTGCATCAACTGGCCCAAGCCGAGCGCTGTGAAATTCAAGGCGGACGGGATCGCTTTCTCCTCGCCTGGCTGAAACATCTACCAGACGACATTTTCGATGCGCTCGATCGGGGCGAAGCCATAGACACGAAGATGATCCGCTATGCCACCTACCTGGAGGGCCACGCGACCAACCGGGCGGAAAGCATCTGCCGCCGGGTAAGATGCGAATAGGCGTTGTTCAGCAAATATCACTTACCATAGTGCGCTTCCAACGCCTTCGTCAGGGCCGTCCAGGACTGCCTGTCAGCGGCCTCGTCATATTGCAGCGGCAGATCGAACGCCTTGCCGAACTTGTCTGCGCCCGGGTTGGTGAATGAGTGCTTTGCCCCTGGATAGTTGGTGAAACTGTATTTCACACCTGCCTGGTCCATTTCGGACATGAATGCCTCGATATGTTCAGCTTTGACAAAAGGGTCATCCGCGCCATTGAAGACCAGCACCTCGGCCTTCACCGCGCCTTTGGCAGCCGGGCTTGATGTCGGTAGACTGCCATGAAAACTGCCTACCAGGTCGAGTTCCAAACCGCGCCTCGCCATCTCCAGTACCATCCCGCCGCCGAAGCAGTATCCGATCGCCGAGATATCATCCCTGGCCACGGTTTTATGCGACTGCAATAGCGCCATTGCCGCCTGGAATCGGGCAGCAGCCGTCTCCATGTTCTTCTTGACTTCGGTCGCGAATCGTCCCGCGTCCTTGGGGTGGCTGGCCTGCCTGCCCTCACCATACATATCCACAGCCAAGGCGGTGTAACCCATGCCAGCCAACTGCTTGGCGCGGCTGCGGGCATACTCATTGTGACCCCACCACTCGTGCACCACCAGGATACCCGGACGCCGCTCCTGAATCCCATCGTCATAGGCAATATAGCCCTTCATCTGAGTGGCGCCATGGTTGTAAGCAACCTCTTCGCCCACCACAGCACTCCACAGGGTCAGGGGAAAACAGCACAATGCCAATAGCACAACGAGCCTGTTCATCTGTCCACTCCTCTTCAGCAATATTCTTCGGATCCAGACATCCCCTTGCAGCAAGGGAGCCTGTCAATTATTCACGCTACACATAACACAATTCCAAGGGTAACATCAGGCCGATGCGACTCCTGATATTTTTGCTTCCGCTGCTATCACTCTGTTCAACCCTCTCCGCTGACGAGTTTAGCGTAACCGACGCCAATGGGAACGATATCTCAATCGATAGCCGTCAGGCCTCCGGCGACCTGCTGATGATCTGGCTGGTCGATCACGAAGAACCCCGTGCCCTGTTCGACGAACTGCTACAAAAACTTACGGAATCCGGGATAGAGATATGGCGGGTCGATCTGCTACAGGCCTATTTTCTACCCCGTTCCAGCGAGACCGTGCGCACCCTCGATGGTGAAGGCGTATCCGCACTCCTCTCTGCCGCGCACGCCCGCAGCGATAAACGGATCCTGCTCGCCAGCTACGACCGCATGCCCCTGCCGCTGCTCAGGGGCGTCAACCGCTGGCAGGCGGGCGAAACCGAATCACGCCTGCTGGGGGCGATACTCTTCTATCCGAATCTCTTTGGGCCCGCCCCGGCCGCGGGCGAGGCACCGGTTCTCGACCCAATACTGCAGGCGACCAATCTGCCGCTGGTCATCTTTCAACCCGATCTGGGCAGTCAACGCTGGCGTCTGCTACCGGTTGTGACCACCCTATGGCGGGCCGGTTCACCCACCTATGTATATCTGGTGCCCGGGGTAAGGGATTGGTTCATCATGGGGGACCAAACACCCGATGAGCAGCAGAGAAAAGCGGTAGCCAACCTTCCCAGGCAGATCGCTCACTTCGCCCGGTTATTGCACAGCCATCCCAAACCCCAAGCGAACATACCTGCCAGGGGTAGCGTGATACCAATGGGTGATCTCCATACCCTAATCCCTGCCACAGAGATCAGACCTGCGCCTCCGCTAAACCTCGTGGACAGTAAGGGTGTGCGGTTGGATCTCGAGTCACTCAAAGACCGTGTGGTCCTGGTCAATTTCTGGGCCACCTGGTGCCCGCCCTGTGTCGAGGAGATCCCATCACTCAACCGCCTGCAGGCCCACTACCGCGGGCAGAATATCGAGATCATCTCCGTCGACTATCGCGAATCTGCCAAGGAGATAGGGGAGTTTCTCAAATCCAGGCCGGTGGATTTTCCTGTCCTTATGGACAGCGATGGCCTGGTTTCCCTGGAGTGGCAGGTATTTAGCTTCCCCAGCTCCTTCATCATCGACACCGAGGGCCGGATACGCTACACAGCAAACAGAGCCCTCAATTGGGACAGCCAGGAGGTGATAGAGGTCATAGACACCCTGCTGGCGGAGTAGGCGGCGAACCTTGAGAAAGCGTGACCTGAATCAGGGTTTAAATTAGATAATTATTATAAACTTAATAACTCGCCCCAAACCAGTTGAGTCCCATGGCAAGCCAAACCACGAAGAAGAAGGCCGCGCCCGCCAAACGCCCGGGTGCCGCCACACGCAAGAAGCAGACAGCCAAAAAGCAGGCTGCCTCGCCGCGCAAGAAGCAGGCAGTGAAAAAGAAAACGGTTAAAAGACCGAGCGTAAAAAAACAGCCTGCCAAAAGCGTCAACCCCTCAGTTGCGAAGCAGGCTGCAGGATCTGTAAAAGAGGGCGGTGAAAACCGCGTGCTACCCGGATTGCTGCAGGGATTGCAGTCGGTCTTCGATAGGATCCACAAAGATAGTCGCGACCGCGAAGATCACCAGGAAAAGATCATCGAGGAGTTCAGCGACCGTTTGACCCACGCCTTCGAGCAGAGCCATACGGAGACGGAAGAGCGCGAGAAACTGCTGTTGGAGCGACTCGAAGCCATAGAAAAAGAGCAGTCCTACAGGATCCAGCGCATCAAGCTCTTCTCCCTGCCGGGCACGCTGATCGCCATCGCCGCTCTCATCTATCTGTTTTACGTGGTGCATATCATGGAACGCTCCATGACCAGCATGTCCGCCGACATGAACCAGATCAGACACCACATTGCATCCATTGGCGACGATACCCACACCATGTCAGGCGGCGTCGTGGAGATGAACCAGCAGATGGCGCAGACAAACAAGAATATGAAGGCTATCACCAGCCAGGTGAAAGGAATGAATGGCAATATGACGCACCTGACCCGCAATGTGGGTGTGATGACCAACGATGTTGGCGCGATGTCGCATACGGTAAGCCCGGTCATGAACGGGATGCGGAATTTTCTGCCGTTTTTCTAGGCGCTGCCGCCGGGCTCCGGTTCAGGTGTCGCCAAAACTGGTGCCAATGCGCTTTGCGCTGACCACCCAGGGGTGGTCGGCGGGAACCAGTTTTTTATTTCCTGCCACTTCGATAAGGGGTACGGGCACCGCCAGATCCCCTTTTGCCGCCACCATCACACCATAGACCCCTTTTGAGATCAGATCAGCGCAAGCTGTACCCAAACGGGTGGCAAGCAGTCTGTCCAGGGCGGACGGCGTACCGCCACGTTGCAGATAACCCAGGATAGTCACTCTCGACTCCAATCCTGTCAGTTCTTCAAGCTGTCGGGAGAGAGTAACCGTGTGATTGGCATGAGCCGCCTCAAATGTGGCGAGTTCCGCCTTTACACTCTTGCGCTCCTTTTTGTTGACTGCGTTACTCTTTGCTTCCAACAACGCCTGGTAGTGTTCGGCATCCCCTTTGGGCAGAGCCCCCTCCGCAACCGCGACGATGCTGAAGTGCTTGCCCCCAGCCGCCCGGCTTCTGATCGCCTCAGCCACAATTTCGATATCGTAGGCGATTTCCGGCAATAGAATGACATCTGCGCCGCCAGCCAAACCCGACCCGAGGGCCAGCCAACCGGCACGATGCCCCATTATCTCAACCACGATGATGCGATGGTGGCTGTGAGCCGTACTGTGGAGGCGATCGATGGCGTCCGTGGCGATACCAAGGGCGGTATCGAAACCGAAAGTGGTGTCTGTGTGTGCCACATCGTTGTCGATGGTCTTCGGTAGGGTAATGATGTTTAACCCCTTCTCCATCAGCTGCAGGGCATTTTTCTGGGTGCCGCCGCCACCGATACAGACCAGTGCATCGAGGTGGTGAGCCTGGTAGTTCTGGACGATGACATCGGTCATGTCCTGGCGTTTGCCGTTGAAATTCATTCGATGGGGCTTCTCCCGGCTGGTGCCGAGGATGGTTCCGCCCCGTGTGAGAATCCCCGAGAGGGTAGCGCTATCCAACTGCATGAAACGATTTTCCACCAGACCTCGAAAACCGTCACGTATGCCTATCACCTGCATATCGTAATAGTTCGAGGCCGCCTTACCGACGCCGCGTATTGCCGCATTGAGACCCGGGCTGTCTCCACCCGAGGTCAATATTCCGATATGTTTGGTCATTCAGGCTCCTGCAATCGATGACCCACTGCTACTGGGCGGGGTCGGTAATATCACTTTCAGTGAGGCAATGATACACCACAACAATGGCCAAATTGCTAATCCAACCAGCGGATAGAGGCGGGATGTCTCACCCGCATCCGCTGTTGGCCGTCGCGGTGATAGATCCAGCCCCTGACTTCAATGTCCGCATGGAGCAGGAGATCAGGGTCTTCAATGTGAAATCTCTCCCAGTCGTCCCAGGTGATCCGCAATGCCAGCCCACCCTCAAGATTTAGCCATAGACTGCTGCGACTTCGACCGACCCGCACCACTCGGGCGGTGAGAACCTGAAACCCTGTCTCTTTGCCGTGTAGCTCCGCGGCATCTTCAATGGGACGACGCCATACACCGCTGTCGCCCTTTCTTGCCTCCCGCTCCGCATCCTGATAACAACGCAGGTTTCGCAAGTTGGGTGAGATTGCAATATGGTAGCCGGCGCCCAGCTTCAGCAATTGGCGATTTATGCTCTTACCCTGACGGTCGTAGATATGTGACAGGGTGCGCCCATACCTATCCTGCAACTCGGCATCGAGACAGACCCTGACCATGCCCTCACTGCTGCGCACCAGGGCCTGCAGCTGCTGCTTGGCTGCCAAGGCGCCCGGCTCGGCATCCGCCCCATGCCCGAGCTCCGGGGTATTCACCCCGACCAGCCGGAGTCGACGTCCATCCTTGAGTCTCAGGGTATCACCATCATGCACATAGGCGACCTCGAGCAGTTGGCCATCACAGGGTGAGCAGCTCTCAGCATGAACAGTGACGGTTAAGAGTAATATAGAGAGCAAAAAGGCCCCGCGAAGCGGAGCCTTTTTTATCTGAGCGGCCATCCCCAACAGCAACGCCATGTACCTACACAGCGCAAGCCGGTAAGGATCAGCGGTTGTATTTCTTGCGGAACTTATCCACGCGGCCGGCGGTATCGACGATCTTCTGTTTACCCGTATAGAAAGGGTGGCAGGATGAGCACACTTCCACATGGAGCTCTTCCTGACCCAGCGTGGAGCGGGTGACAATCTCATTGCCGCAACTGCATACGACTTTGATCTCCTCGTAACGAGGATGAATATCCGGTTTCATGACGGTCTCTCTTGTGAGATGGATATCGTTTACTGTCTGCCCAGCGGGGCAGGGAAAGAGCGGAATAATATGCCAAGATGGCGGCTAAGGCAAGCCCGACTATTGACGTGAAGGTCTGAGGGGAAACTCCAGGATATCCGCCTGGCGCTTGTCATCCAGTTGTTCGTGCTTGATATTCCCCTGTAGATAGCCCAACAGACCCTGTGGGCCCACCATGTGTTCCCACATCATGCTGGAGATCTTCACGCAGGCACTGAGGGGGGAACGGTTTCTGCGCTCCTGATCGATACGCCACTGCAGGCGCCGCATCCGTTGCTGCCTCTCCTTGGGCAGGGTGGATATGAAGTCATCAATGGCCGCCTGACGCATATCCTCAAAACGCATCGGGTCCCGCTCCGCTAACTGCAAGAGATGGTCGAAATCCAGGCTTCGGTTGCTGAGTTGCGTCATCAATCGGCTCTCGCTGCTCTTTCCTAGAAAGTTATCACAGCATGTTGGTTCTGTCCCCGATGAAAATTCCCAAAATAGCATTCTGGGTGGGTTGAACACATAATAATTTTGTTTAAAATCAGTGTGTTTTGGATATAACCATGCAAACGACAATATATTGACGATACCGAGCTCAAGGCAATAGACTCTCTCCGCCTGCGGCCCGGTTCGCCGCAATTATGCGATCAAGCCGGACCGACAGAGTCGAACCATCTTGCTGTTTTAATACTAAAAACTCTGCGCTGTCTCGGGTCACAACATCGATTGGCAGCGCCTGAACCCGATGCTCCGCACCCGCCTCGTCATGCCAACTCAGCTTCAGCATAGTGCGTTTCATGACCGCGTATTGGTAGGCCTCGTGCTCGGCACATGGAATAGGGGAGTAGTCTGCTTTCATCTGTTACAGCCGTATTTGCTATTGATCATAAAGGCACCTTAAAATCATAGTGTTATGAAGTGACGTCGGGATGCAAGCAGCAACAAACAGAGAAGGGCTTAGATGTATGGCGAACATAGAAAAAGAGATCGAGAGCCTTAGAGCAAAGATAGCACGCCTGGAAAAGGAGCAGAAAAAGGCGGAAATGCAGAAGAAGGCATTGAGTGCCGCCAGCGGACAGATCGATAAGATTCTGCATGACAACGGTATCAATTTAGAGACCTATGTGCGCCACAACTATAAAAAGATAAGCCGGATCATGCAAAAGATAGAGGGGCAGTCCACGCAGACCAAGGCCACATCGAAGAAGTCGGACAAAAAGAGACGTCTGCGTCGGGGGGGGCGAACGACGAAGCCTGCTGTCACCATCAAGATACCAGCCGGTAGATACGGCAATCTGCCTAACAGTCCCGATGAAGTCATTGAGGTCAAGGAGAAAGGCCCAAGACCGAAGGTGCTTAAGCGCTATGCCGAAGAGGTTGGCCTGGAGGCCTTTATGAGCCAGTGCAGGCTCGATTGATGACATTGTCCGCGGGTCCTGCCAGGCGGCTTACCCCGCTTTTTCCAAGTCCGCGCTAGGCCGCGTTCAGGGGACCACGGCCTGCAACATCCAAAGGCATGGGACGAACCACACCGAAACCCTGCGCGTAATCAACGCCGATATCGATCAGCTGCTCCAGGGTCTGGTCGTTCTCGACATACTCGGCAATGGTCTGAAGCCCCATCAAGTGGCCGATTTCATTGATCGACTCCACCATCGCCCTGTCCACCGGGTCCTTAACCATATTGGATACAAAACTGCCGTCGATCTTTAAATAATCCACAGGCAGGCGCTTGAGATATGAAAACGAGGACATGCCGGTACCGAAATCATCCAAGGCAAAACGAAATCCCCTGCGTTTCAGCAGGCTGATAAAACGCGCCGCCTGATCCAAGCGACTGACAACCGCGGTTTCGGTTATTTCGAAAGAGATCTTGTCGGCAGGAAGATCGAATTTACGCAACTGTTCCAGGATGTGCTCATGGAGAGAACCATCTCCCAGAGACTGGCCGGAGAGATTGATCGCACAGAGCCCCAGCTCATCCAGGCGTTGCGGGTTCTCCGACAACCATCTGAAGGCGTGACTGATAACCCAGCGATCGAGACTGGCCATGACATTATATCGCTCCGCCGCCGGGATGAACGCTCCGGGCATGATCTGCTTACCGCGTTCATCTTTCATGCGTAACAACACCTCGATGTGCTCATCCCCGATGGCGGAACTGCGTAGCGACATGATCGGCTGTTGCAGCAAGGAGAATCGTTGCTGGTCCATGGCACTCTCGATTCGGCCTACCCAGCGCATCTCCCCCTGCTGGCGCTTGATCTCCTCGTCGTAGGGTTGATAGACATGAATCCTGTTTCTCCCCATATCCTTGGCCACATAACAGGCGGCATCGGCGGAGCTCAGGGCGCTGTGAGGGCTTTCGGTATTGGCACCAATTGCGACTATGCCGATGCTCACGCCGGTTGAGAAGGATCTGCCTTCCCAGGAGAAGCGAAAATCCTTGACCACGCTGCAGATCTTGACTGCCAGCTGCTGTGCCCGCGTAAGCTGGCAATTTTCCATCAACAGTCCAAACTCGTCACCGCCGAGTCTGGCCAATACGTCATTGCCGCCTATCGTACGTTGCAAGCGATGGGAAAGCTGGCGCAGCATCATATCTCCGGCAACGTGACCACAGGTGTCGTTGACCAGCTTAAACTGATCGAGGTCCATGTAGAGCAATACATGCTCTACACCTCTATCCTTGGATTTGGCAAAAGCCTGTCGCAGCCGTTGATCGAACGCATGGCGATTCAGCAGATGTGTCAGGGAGTCGTGGGTAGCGAGAAAACGCATCTCCCGCATCATCGAACGGGTCGCGGTGACATCCCTGAACACTGTCACTGAACCCTTGAAATGGCCATTTTCCATGATTGGATAGGTTGAATACTCCACGGGAAACAAGGTCTCGTTCTTACGCAGAAACGACTCATCTTTGACCCGAATCGACTCACCTTGCTGCAATACCGTACTGTTGAAGGATTTACCTGCCTCCTCGAACATCCTTATGCTTTTATGTATCTCCAGGTTCAACAGTTCGTCCTGGGAATAGCCCAGCATATCCGCTGCCGCCTTATTGATGAAGGTGCATGCGCCCAGCTCGTCGATACCGAAGATGCCTTCACCTGTCGACTCCAGTATCAGCGACATTTTCTTGTTCACTGCCTCTAGCTGGTTTGACGATTTTTCAAGCGACTCGTGCGCCAGCCTATGCGCCTGGTTGCGCTCATAGTTTTCGATGGCAAAGGCAAGATCGTTGACCATCTCATGCAACAGGTCATGAATCGTAAGGGTGAAATAGTTGCTCCCCTGAGCGTAGACGGTGAGCGTCGCCACCACCTGTTGGCGATTGACGATGGGAAATACAGCAGCAGACCGGCTACCGCTGAGCCGTGCCAGCCGATGCCAGGCAGTCTTTCCCGGATCGACATCGATCTCGTCGATCACCGACGGGCACTTGCCATAGACTGAGACTGCCAAGGGACTGTCAGCCTGGGGATCGGTTAGATCCAGGTCGAATGTGCAGGCCTTGAGACTATCCAGGCCGATTCCGGCACAGGCAATCGGCATAACGCTATTGCCCATGTTGTTGACCTCGCCGATCCAAGCAGCATTAAAACCGCCAAACGTCACCGCAATATCGCAAACCCTTTCAAACAACACTTGGGGTGACCGGTTGCGCAGTATCGTCTTGCTGGTTTGCGAAAGCGCGGCATAGAGCCCTTTCTGTTGATTCACCGCTTGTTCACGTTTCGCAATCTCGCTGGCCATGCGCTTGAATGCTTGGGAGACATGGGTCAATTCATCCTGTTCCGGAAGATTTTCCGCCGCGAGATAGTTGCCACGAGCAAGCTCCATGGCGACCTTTTTCAGCGCCGATACCGGGGTAAGCAGCATTCTGTTCAACAACCACGAGACGAGGATGAAGCTGAACAGGAAACCCAGGGTGTAGAAAATGGCGCGCTCTTTCATCAACTCCAGCATCTTCAGCCTGAGAGCGACTGCGGGCTGCGCCGGCGATGTCGTAATCGTGAACAGGTCAAATTCGGGAGGTTGCTGCAGGGACGGAGACACTGCTGCCTCAGGCGATGCCTGTTGCGGCTCGGCAGCAGCATCTATTTCTAGCCCGAGCTGGCGATATTCGAGATAGATATCCACAGCGAACAGGCATAGGAACAGCGCTGCCAAAGCCGCAATGAATTTACTCTTCAGCTGCATCACACATACAGGCGCTAAAGAGCGCCTTACCCCCAGAGGTAATTTATTATTTAGACTGGAATCGAGAAAACCCTTGATTACCGGATCGGTCAATAAAGCGATCAGCGGATCATTTGGGTTTACGGTTCGCTCCCTGCATAACAGCTCGCGTATCCAGATTAGACGAGGGGTGTTACTACTCCTGAATAATAGGCATAGCTTCAGCCTAATAAGTTAACTTATAAATTAATATCTTACACATAATATGTAAAGAACAATTTAAGTAGGCTATCAGGCTTCGAATATCGATAATAGATCATTTAGGAATCTGTATCCTAAAGGAGTGGCATGGAACCGGCCCTCGACCGGGTACAACAACCCTCTTTCAATCGCAATCGAGAGGGGTTCGTGGAGGTCGTCGAGGTCAAGTCCCGTGGTCACGGGAAACAGTTCCGCCTCCACACCTTCACGCAACCGCAGTGCGTTCATCATGAACTCTATGATCAGATCCTGCACTTCCAACCGCCGCTCACCCTGCAGCAGCGGATGCGCCCCTTGTGCTGCGCTGAGATAGTCATTTGGATGACGTCTTTTCCAGCGTCGCCGTATCACGCCGTCCCGGGAAGTGACCTTGCCATGGGCTCCGGCGCCTATGCCCAGATAGTCACCGAAACGCCAGTAGTTGAGATTGTGCCTGCATCGCTCCCCAGGGCGGGCAAACGCCGAAACCTCATATTGCCCATATCCAGCCTTGCGCAGCATTTCGACTCCCTGGCGCTGAATCCGCCAAAGCCTCTCCTCATCCGGCAGTTCAGGAGGTGACTGATGGAAAGGCGTATTGGGTTCCAACGTGAGCTGGTAATAGGAGATGTGTCCGGGACTCAAGTCGATAGCCGCTGCCATGTCCGCTTCTGCCATACCCGGGGTCTGCCCTGGCAGTCCAAACATCATATCCAGGTTGATATGCTCGAAACCCGACGCTTTCGCCCTCTGCACCGCATCAATGACCTCATCGGGTCCGTGGATGCGACCCAGGCGCTGAAGCGATTCGGCATTGAGGCTCTGCGCTCCCAGGGAGAGGCGATTGACACCCGCTTGCCGATAACCGGACAGATGCCGTGACTCCATGGCACCCGGATTGGCCTCGATGGTGATTTCTATATCGTCACGCCGGGCTATCGTATCGACAACCCCCGACAGCAGACGCCCGATAGCTTCGGCCGAGAAGAGGCTCGGGGTGCCGCCACCGATAAAGATACTCTCGATCGGACGTCCTTGCGCCACTGCCTGCTCCATGCGCAAGTCCTCCAGCAGGGCCTCCACATAGGCACCCTCGTCCAGCACTTGTTGTTTTGGATGGGAGTTGAAATCGCAGTAGGGGCACTTGCGTACACACCAGGGGATATGGATATAGAGTGAGAGGGGCGGTTGTTGCAACGGATCTCGTCTCCCTGGTTACAGAACATCCGGCGCCCCACCGGAAAAGCGCACCCTGCTTCAACCGCATGGTGCTGTTCCGGCCCCGGCGGCAGGCTGGCGACATGCCGCCGGGGCAGCGGGACTGGACAAACAAAGCGAAGAAGATTCCGTTAAGCCTTGTCGCGTGCCTGCAGGTAAGCGAAATCTGAGATCGCCCCCCACTCACGGGAACCCTTGAGGAAGGACATGTAGGAGTCGTAGACCTTCTTCGCAAAGGCGTCCTTGGCGGCCAACTCCTGGACCACCTCGGTGGAGTATTTACGCAGGGTCTCCAACACATCGTTGGGATAGACACGGATATCGACCTTGTGCTTTTCCACCAAGGTCTTGAGTGCCGCGGGATTGCGTGCCGTATACTCCGCCAGCATCTCCTGGTTGGCGATCTTGCAGGCGTTGATTACAATTGCCTGCAGATCCTTGGGCAGGGCGGCAAAGGCCTTTTGATTGATGATCGCCTCGAGGGTGGTGCCGGGCTCGTGAAATCCCGGATAGTAGTAGTACTTGGCCGCCTTGAATAGGCCAAAGGCCAGATCGTTGTAGGGATTGACCCACTCAGTGGCATCGATCGCCCCGGATTGCAAGGAAGTGAATAGCTCGCCGCCGGGAAGGTTGACTGGTGTTCCGCCTGCCCGTTTCAGCACTTCACCACCGAGACCGGGGATGCGCATTTTCAGGCCCTTGAGGTCACCGACACTGTTGATCTCTTTGTTGAACCAGCCACCCATCTGCATCCCTGTGTTGCCACCGGGTGCGGGAATCAGGCCAAAGGGCTTGTAGAGCTCCTGCCACAATTCCAGGCCGCCACCGAAATAGAGCCAGCCGTTCATCTCCTGTGCGGTCATGCCGAAAGGGACCGTGGAGAAAAATTGCGCGGTTTCACTCTTACCCTTCCAGTAGTAGGCGGCACCGTGCCCGAGTTCGGCAGTGCCCCTGGAAACCGCATCAAACACCTCGAAGGCCGGTACCAGCTCTTTCGCACCGTAGACCTTGACGTGCATGCGGCCACCGCTCATCTCATTGATCACCTCGGCCAGTTTATTGGCCCCGGTACCCAGGCCGGGAAAGTTCTTCGGCCAGGTGGTGACCATCTTCCATTTGATCTGATCCTTCGCCTCGGCGACCCGAAGCCCCGCCATTCCGGCACCCAGCGCCAGCGTTCCACCACCCGCATGCTTCATAAAATCACGACGTTTCATGCCTCTCTCCTGTTCCGTTTATGTTATTGATATGCCGCTTCGTCGGGATCGCCTACCACTCCGGCACGCCCGCGGCCATGTCGATCGTACGCTCTCTCCTCAACAGGGCAGCAGATTGGCATAGGCTAACACCAGCCATTTGCTGCCCACCTCTTCGAAATTGACCTGTACCCGGGCACTGCGTCCCTGTCCCTCGGCGTTCAAAACCACGCCCTCGCCAAACTTTGCATGCCGCACCCGCTGCCCCAGCTCGAATCCGCTCTGCTCGCCAACCTCCAGGTAGGGCGGGCTGCCATGGAGCGGCTGGCTCATGCCGGGGCCGGCCCGCACCTCGGACATCAACTCTGCCGGCATCTCACGAATGAAGCGGGAGGGGAGGGGATAGCTGTCGCTGCCATGGAGGCGCCGGCTCTCCGCATGACAGAGATAGAGCGCTTGCATGGCACGGGTTACACCGACATAGCAGAGCCGCCTCTCCTCCTCCAGACGGGCAGGGTCGTCCGCGGACATACTGTGCGGAAACAGGCCCTCCTCCATACCGACCAGGAATACCAGGGGGAACTCCAATCCCTTTGCGGAATGGAGGGTCATCAACTGGACACAGGATTCCGAGGGATCGCCCTGGGCCTCGCCAGCCTCCAGGGCGGCGTGGGAGAGAAAGGCGGAGAGTTCATCCATCTCGCTCTCATCATCCACCTCGTAGCCGAACTGGCGGGTCGCATTGACCAACTCCTCCAGGTTCTCCTTGCGGTCGATCCCCTTACCGTCGCGGTTTTTACCGAAGTGATCGGGTAATCCGCTGGCCGTAAGCACCTGCTCGACCTGTTCCGGCAACGAAAGGGCCGGACAATTAATCCGCAGCTCTTCAATCAGATCGAGAAAGCCCCGCAACGCGGTCGCCGCCCGTTTCGGCATCGCCTCACCCTGCAACAGCTCCGCAGCCGCCTGCCACAGGGATGAGTCGAAATCCCTGGCATGCATTCGTACCGCATCCATGGTCTTAGGCCCGATGCCACGGGGAGGCATATTGACTGCGCGCTCGAAGGCCCCGTCATCATGTTGATTGCTGAGCAACCTGAGGTAGGCCAGGGCATCCTTGATCTCCGCGCGTTCGAAAAAACGCAATCCGCCATAGACACGATAGGGGATGGCGGCCTGAATCAAAGCCTCCTCGAAGAGACGCGATTGGGCGGTGGTGCGATAGAGTATGGCTGCTTCCGATTGGGTGTTGCCCTCATCGATAAACTGGCGGATCCTCTCCACCACAAAACGTGCCTCGTCGATCTCATTGAAGGCGGCATAGAGTCTGATCGGTTCGCCATCGCCATCCTGGGTCCAGAGTTGCTTTCCCAGGCGCGAGGGGTTGTTGTTGATCAGGGCATTGGCAGCATTCAGGATATTCCCGCTGGATCGGTAGTTCTGCTCCAGCCGTACCAGCGTGGCTCGCTCATAGTGTGCCTGAAAGCTCTGAATATTCTCCACCCGGGCACCCCGCCAGCCATAGATCGACTGGTCGTCGTCACCGACGACAAAGAGATTGCTGCGCGCCCCCGCAAGCATCCTCAACCAGGCATACTGGATTGCATTGGTGTCCTGAAACTCATCCACCAGGATATGCTGGAAGCGCTGCTGATAGTGCTGCAGAATATCCGGCCGCTCGCGCCACAGCTCATGGGCACGCAACAACAGCTCGGCAAAATCGACCTGTCCCCCGCGATCGCAGGTTTCCTGGTATGCGTTATAGAGACGTATCATCTGTTGCTGATAGGGATCACCGCCATCGTCCAGGTGTTGGGCACGCAGACCCTCATCCTTGCGGCCATTGATAAACCATTGAATCTGCCTCGGCGGCCAGCGGGACTCGTCGAGATCGAGGTTCTTCAACAGGCGCTTGATGAGGCGAAACTGGTCATCGGAATCAAGGATCTGAAAGCCTTGTGGCAGCCCCGCCTCTTTCCAATGCGCCCGTAGCAGGCGATGGGCCAGGCCATGGAAGGTACCGACCCACATACCGCCCAATGGCTGGCCGAGCAGGTTTTCGATGCGATAACGCATCTCTCTCGCCGCTTTGTTGGTAAAGGTCACCGCCAGTACCGACCAGGGTGACGCGGACTCAGCAGCCAGCAACCAGGCAATCCGGTGTACCAGCACCCGGGTTTTGCCGCTGCCGGCACCCGCCAGTACCAGCAGGCTGCCTACGGGTGCGGTTACCGCCTCGCGTTGTGCATCGTTGAGAGGATCTAGAATTGGAGAAACATCCATAAGCGATAGTTTACTCACCCGGGACCGGGAAAAGCCACTATGCAGAGGTGATTTTCCGGCCTCACGACCTAATCCCCACTCTCGCTGCTGATGATCACTTGGTGCATTTCCATTGCGCCCTCGCCATCGATCGCCTCCTTCGGCATCGGATTGGCGTGGGCAATACGAAAGTCCTCGCTACCCACCCAGTCCTGAAAAGAGGCCTGGTCCCGCCAGGTGGTGAGCACGACATAAGGCAACCCGGGTTTCGCCGGTTGCAATACCTGCATACGCACGAAACCCGGCTGCATCTCGATCTGCCCCGCACGGTCGCGAAAACGCGCCTCGAACATCTCCTGGTACCCCTCTGCGACAGGGACCCTGTTGGCGACGATGAACATCTTTCAAACTCCTATACTGGCGTTAATCCGAGAGCTTAATATGTCGTGTTCAACCGCAATATGCCAACAATAGCAGCACTGCCACTCCGCGCTTTTGCCTTAAACTGATAACATTCCAGGCAGGGCTGGGACACTCCTCTCCCCCAAACAGTCACGATCGAGGTTGTAGATGCAGATTTTGGCAGGTGATATCGGCGGCACTAACACCAGACTAGCGCTCTATAAGGCTCTACCCGGGGCACAGCGGGACCCAATCCTGCAAAAGGTCTATTCCAGCCAGTCCTATGAATCCTTCGAGGCCGTACTGCAACGCTTCATGACCCATGTCGCGGAAACGCCTATCGACCTTGCATGCTTCGGCATTGCCGGGCCTGTCATCGACCAGGTTTGTGAAACGACCAATCTGCCCTGGCGGGTCTCAGCAGAACAGATAAACAATCGCTTCAGCTTCGGACAGACCTCCCTGATCAACGACCTGGAGGCAAACGCATGGGGTATAGTGACGCTGCAGGAGGACGATTACTTTACCCTCGCTGCGGGAGCTGAAAATGCAACAGGCAACCGATCGATCATCGCCGCAGGTACCGGCCTTGGCGAGGCGGGTCTCTATTGGGACGGGGAGAGGCACAACCCCTTTCCCTCGGAGGGGGGGCATAGCGACTTCAGTCCAACAACCCCCCTGGAATTCAGCCTGCTCCAGTCCCTGCGGAAAAACCGCGAGCAGGTGAGCTGGGAAGACCTGGTATCCGGCCCCGGGCTCGTGCTCATCCACGACTATCTTCAACAGACCCATCACCAACAAACACCACCCTGGCTCGGTAAAGAGATGGAGAGAATGGGCAGGGCCCCGGCCATCTCCGCAGCGGGGCTCGCCTCAACAGACCCATTGTGCAGGGAATCCCTGGAACTCTTTACCCGACTCTATGCCCGGGAAGCGGGTAATCACGCCCTGAAGATCATGGCCACGGGCGGTGTCTATCTGGGGGGTGGCATCGCCCCCAAGATCTTGCCGATACTCAAGGAGGATATCTTCATGGAGGCCTTCATCGCCAAGGGACCGATGAGCAAGCTCATGCGGGCTATGCCTGTAAAGGTCATTCTGAATGACAAAACCGCTCTATTTGGTGCCTTTAACCACGCCATGGCCTCTTAGGAAGCCCTGACAATGCGAAGCCGCGCACTGCTCAGGGCCTCCATCGGTCAATCAATCAAAAGGCTTGGGGGCTGGCGTGCTGTCTGTTGACGGCGGCAGGATCGGCATCAAGAAAGCTGGCTGATCGCCAGTCAGGCTCTTCAAAAAAGCGACGATCTGGGCATTCTCCATGTCAGAGAACTTCTTACCCAACTGCAGCCGTCCCATGACATCGACCGCCTCGGTCAGGGTCTCCGCCTCACCGTCATGGAAATAGGGATAGGTCATCTCCACGTTTCGCAGGGTCGGCACCTTGAACTTGAATCGATCCGCATCCTTCCCGGTAACCGCACTCAAGCCCTCGGCCGGACTGTTTGCCTCATAGGGCTCAACCAGACCCATCTTTTGGAAGGAGTTGCCACCCACGGCCTCGCCGTTGTGGCATGCGACACAACCGCTCTCTTTAAACAGCATATAACCGGCCAGCTCTTCCTCGGAAAGGGCATCCGCGTCGCCAAGCAGCCACTGATCAAACCGTGAGTTCGGCGTCACCAGGGTCTTCTCAAACTCGGCAATGGCCTGGGTGACTTCGTCGATGGTGATCTTGTCACTGCCGTATACCTGTTTGAACTCCATGACATACTCGGGGATCGATGTCAGCACGTCGATCGCCAGGGTATGGGTAAATGCCATCTCACCCGGATTTGCGATGGGCCCCCCCGCCTGCGCTTTCAAATCGGCCGCCCTGCCATCCCAGAATTGAGCCACATTGAGGCTGGAGTTGAGCACAGTGGGGGCATTGATGGGCCCCTGCTGCCAGTTGTGACCAATCGAGGTCTTGAGATTGTCTGTACCCCCCATACTCAGATTGTGGCAGGAGTTACAGGAGATAAACCCGGACTTGGAGAGGCGGGGATCGAAATAGAGCTTTTTGCCCAATTCAACCTTGCCGAGATTGATGTTCTGTACCGGCTTGATGGGCTTTATCGGCTCATCCATTGCGAATAGAACGTTTGAAACACCTAGCATGAGCGAATATGTAATCAATTGTTTACCTATCATGTTCCTTAACCCGATTGTTGCAAGTTGTGTCCACACCATCCTCTGCAAGACCGACCCCGGCTGCCATTTGGCGGCGGGAAGGCCAATCGCCGACAAGGTCAGTTGTCAGGTTTTTTCAACTCTTAGTGGGCAGTGACAAAAAACCCTGTCGGTTGCCGGGTAATGCTAGAATTAGAATAATTCTAAAACAATGACGCAGATCAACAACAGGAGGGGCGCTGGGGGGTAGTGAGACAGGCCGTGGGCGCCGAGCCTAGATTAGCTGGAGCTAGCCTCGGGTTTACTGTTCCTGACACGGATAACCAGGTCGACGGTATCCATCGCCGTACCCTCCGGCAGTTCATGATTGATGAAGTGATGGGCCAAGCGATCCTTAACGTCAATCAAGTCACCGGTATCGACATTGTAGAAGTGATGATGGTGGCTGGTATTGGAGTCGTAGAAGGTGCGGCTTGAGTCGATAAAGATCTCACGCACCAGCCCCTTTCTGACAAACAGTCCCAGGGTGTTGTAGACAGTCGCCTTAGAGACCCGGGCACCCGCCTGTTTGACGGCGTCAAACAGTTGGTCGGCTGTAACGTGTTGATTACGCGCGAAGAGGGTATCGGCGATGATGCGCCGCTGCCTTGTCAGATTGATACCGTTTTCGCTGAGAAGCGAATTGATTCGTACTGCCTGGGAAGTTGCACTGTCGTTTTTCGAATTCATCATCGGAGTATAAATAGAGAACCGCTCATTTGCCAATGCCGGGAGCGAAAAAGTCTCTTCCACCCAATCGCTTGGTTGAAATCCAGCAACCGATGGCACAGTGGGTCCGGGCTCTGCCTGGATGGTACGGGAGCGTGAGGCAAGCATACACCAACTTCGATTGTGGCGCACATATTAATAGGCTTCAGCTATCAATATCATTGAAAAGACCGTTAGCTCCGAATCCAATTTATAACTATTCTAATCACCTACGAAGGGCCTCAGTGCTCGACGTTTCTATCCACAACAACCATCATATTGGAGAACCAGATATGGAACTCAAAGGTAGTAAGACTGAGCAAAATCTGAAAGACGCTTTCGCCGGAGAATCCCAAGCAAACCGCCGTTATCTCTACTTCGCCTCCAAGGCCGATGTGGAGGGTTACAACGACATAGCCGCCCTGTTCCGTTCTACCGCGGAGGGTGAAACAGGCCACGCCCACGGTCACCTGGAGTACCTGGAGGAGTGTGGCGATCCCGCTACCGGTCTGCCCATCGGCGCCACTGGCGACAACCTGAAGGCCGCGGTCGCCGGTGAAACCCATGAATACACCGATATGTATCCGGGTATGGCCAAGACCGCCCGAGACGAAGGATTCGACGAGGTCGCAGACTGGTTCGAGACCCTGGCAAAGGCGGAGCGTTCCCACGCCAACCGCTACCAGAAGGCACTGGACGAGATGGACTAACATCCAATCTCAACCTGAGCCCATGGTTCAGGATGACCCGTGGGCGGCCCACCGGGCCGCCCCATGACGCAATCAGGAGTAGTAGCAATGGCAGCACCCAGCAACCAGAGAGAAGGCAATCTGGAGGCCCCCACACGGCACCCAATCGACTGGAAGGGCCCCGATTATTACAACGAAGAGAAGCTGATGGCAGAGCTTGAACGGGTCTTCGACCTGTGCCATGGCTGTCGGCGTTGTGTCAGTCTCTGCCAGAGCTTCCCAACACTCTTCGATCTGGTGGACGAATCGGAGACCATGGAGATCGACGGTGTTGATAAACAGGACTACTGGCAGGTGGTCGATCACTGTTATCTCTGCGATCTCTGTTATATGACCAAGTGCCCCTATGTGCCGCCCCACGAGTGGAATATCGATTTCCCCCACCTGATGCTGCGCGCCAAGGCGATCAAGTACAAGAAGGGTGACGTCAAACTACGCGACCGGGTACTCACCAGCACCGACAACCTGGGAAAACTGGCAGGCATCCCGGTGGTTGCCGGCGTAGTGAACCGCTTCAACCAGGCTAAGAACTTTCGTGAGATCCTCGACCACGCCCTGGGTGTTCACCCCGAGGCCAAACTACCCGAATTTCACGGCAAACCGTTACGCAAACGGCTAGCCGAAAGGACAAACAGCAGCGCCGAGGGCACTCCCGCCGGCGCCACCAAGGGCAAGGTGGCCCTGTTCAGCACCTGCTACGGCAACTACAACGAGCCCCATGTGGGAGAAGACCTGGTTGCCGTCTTCGAGCATAACGATATACCGGTCACCATTGCCCACAAGGAGCAGTGCTGCAGTATGCCAAAACTGGAGCTGGGCAATCTCGAGGCCGTGGAGGCAGCGAAGGAGGCCAATATCCCGGTGCTGGCCGAACTGGTCGATGCCGGCTGGGATATCGTCGCCCCGGTCCCCTCATGCGCCTTGATGTTCAAACAGGAGCTGCCATTGATGTTCCCGGACGATCCAGCGGTGAAAAAGGTAGCCGAGGCGATATTCGATATCTTTGAATACCTGATGATCCGCCACAAGGATGGCCGCCTGAAGACGGATTTCAAACAGGGCCTCGGCAAGGTGGCCTATCATGCCGCCTGTCATCAGCGGGTACAGAACGTGGGCGCGAAGACCAAGGAGCTGCTAAGCCTGATCCCGGACACCGAGGTAACCGCCATCGAGCGCTGTTCGGGCCACGACGGCACCTATGCGGTGAAAAGTGAGTTCCACGCCCATTCGATGAAAATCGGTAAACCGGTGGTCAACCGGGTCAAGCAGGCAGCTGCCGACCACTATGGCAGCGACTGTCCGATGGCAGGCCACCATATCGAAAACGGACTGAATGACGGCAGCGTACCGGAACATCCAATCAGCCTGCTGCGTACCGCTTACGGTATTTGAGGCCAAGCGGGTGTTAATCCTGTCTGACCATTGGCTGATGACAAAGATCACTGTTCATAACACACGGAAGTGACTGTTTGTAATTAATCCGGAGGGAAAAATGACCCATCTTTCACACAACGATCTCTACAGTCTCGAGGAGTATGCAAGAATCCGTCAGGAGTTCCGGGCCAAGGTGATTGACCACAAAAAGAGTCGCCGCCTTGCCATCGGCCCTCACGCCGCACTCTATTTCGAGGACGAGCTGACCATGCAGTACCAGATACAGGAGATGCTTCGCATTGAAAGGATTTTCGAACAACAGGGTATACAGGAGGAACTCGACGTCTATAACCCGTTGATCCCGGATGGTATGAACTGGAAAGCGACCTTCATGATGGAGTACCACGATGTGGACGAGAGAAAGCAGGCACTGGCCAGGCTGATCGGCATCGAGGAGTCCATCTGGGTAGAGGTCGACGGCTTCGACAAGGTCAGGCCTATCGCCAACGAGGATTTGGAGCGCAGCACCGAAGAGAAGACCTCCGCGGTGCACTTCCTGCGTTTCGAACTGACACAGCCGATGATCAGAGCCTTGAAAGATGGCGCGATCCTCTCCGCCGGTATAGATCACCCGAACTATAACTACAACGTGCAAAGCCTAGACCCCAAGGTACGGGCGTCATTGATCAAGGACCTGCACTGAGACGCAATTACAGCGCCGTTGCATGCTGCGGAACAAAGCTGTCCCGATGAGACTTCCAGGCGATGGATAAATTGCCTGGGAGGCTGAGAGGAACAGCCGATCAAGTTAAATATCGTAAACTTTGCCTTGCCGGATAAGCGCCTACCTACTGTTGCCAAGCAACGGAACGCTCCACTCCTGACTCGCAGCCGATTCGTTTATCCTTGAATGGAAGGGGATTTGGTTGAAGCCACTAGCGAGACGCCGACCGTTTAAGAGTGTGACAGGAGGCGTCAAGTTTTTATCCACCTCCGCCCAACAGGTTGACGAACAACTCTTTGACTCTAATAATCAACCCTATCCAACCTGTTATATGCATACTGGACCGCCACATATACCAAAGGAACCTCGTCATGATGATCGATCCAACCCCCCGCATGGGGCGCTCATACACAACTCCTCTCCTCAGCGCACTTACCTTTGCTCTGCTTATCGGCTGTAGCTCAACACCCGAACCGGTAGCAGAGATGGCCGCCGCCAAGACCTCCCTGGTGGCCGCGGACAATCAAGAGACCATACAACACGCCCCTGTCGCCATCGATCGCGCCAAACAGAAGGTGAAACGCGCGGAGACCGCAATTGCCAAGGAGGAGTATGAGGAGGCGAAGCGTCTCGCGGAAGAGGCTCAGGCCGACGCCGAACTGGCGCAGGCGATAGCGGCCAAGGCCGAGGCGGAAATGGCTGTCAGGGAGTTGGAAAACAGCATTCAGGTGTTGCGTGAAGAGATCATGCGTGCCAGGAGCAGGTAAACCAAAATACAGACCCATTGATTAGGGGGAGATATATCATGTCTCGAACAATGAGCAACTTGATCACAGCCATATCCCTGGCACTACTCTTTACTGCCTGCAGCACCGTGCAAAAGAACCAGGCCCTGCTGGATGCTGAGCAGGTCTATGCCGAGGCCAAGCAAAAGGAGCAGCTGCTGCGTTACGCACCTGACGAACTGGAGCGCGCCAATCAGGCCCTTAGCCGAGCCGCAACCGCCGAGAATGACGATGACATGTCCTCGCTGGCCTATGTCGGCACCACCCGCATCTCCATCGCGGAGTCCGTCGCCGCCCGCAAGGCCGCCAATGCCAAACTCGCCGAACTGAGCGAGATTAAAAACAAGGAGCGCCTGCGTGCCCGGGAGATAGAGATCCAACTCGAACAGCAGGCAAAGGCGGAGGCGCTGCGGGAAAAGGAGGCGGCACTGATGGAACGGGAGAACGCCCTTGCCAAGGCAGAGTCCCTGCGTCAGGAACTCGCTGAGCTGCAAGCGATGAAAACCGAACGTGGCATTGTCCTGACCCTGGGCGATGTACTCTTCTCAACCGGCAAGACAGAACTCTTGCCCGGTGCCCAGAGCACAATCGACAAGCTTGCCTCGTTCCTCGCCGAATACCCGGACAAGACCGTTTTGGTAGAGGGTCACACCGACAACGTGGGCAGCGATGCCTACAACCAGGACCTCTCGGAACGGCGGGCGATCTCGGTAAAGAACGCCCTGCTACAGGCCGGGGTTGACGGGTCCCGGATCGACACCATGGGACTGGGGGAATCCCGGCCCATTACCGACAACAGCACCAGCGCGGGACGCCTGAAGAACCGCCGGGTGGAGATCGTGATCCGCGACTGAGCAAACATCGCAGCCGGTAATCCAGGTTTGACTAAAGGGTGCGGTTAATCCGCACCCTGTTCAGGTGACTATCAAACCCGTATCCATACCCGGCCCTCAGCCTGCCTTTCCAGCGCCAGGACCACCTCCGCTGATGATGAAAAAGGTAGCGGATGTGACGGCCGCAGCCCAGGGAGCGTAAGCCCGTACCAAAGCACTCGCTGGACTTGTCTGTGTGACGCTACCGACTCAATACTGGCCCAAACCCATCTCGATGTAGCCTGTGGGACAGACCTCCTTGCAGATGTGGCAGCCGACACACTTTGCGTAGTCGGTCTCCACGTAGCGGCCCATGACGCGTTCATTCTTCTTTACTCGAAAAACCGCATCCTGCGGGCAGTAGATGACACAATTGTCGCATTCGAAGCAGAATCCGCAGCTCATGCAGCGTTTCGCCTCGTTGATGGCCGTCTCCTCTTCAAGACCGCTGAAGCGCTCGATCATGCTCCCCAAGACATTGGAGACATTAACGTCCTTCTCATCACGGGCGTGTAACGGCTCGTAGGCAAAGTGCCCGGTGAACAGGGCGCTGGACTTGATAATGTCCGCCTCGGCGCGATTCTCGAAATTATGCACGGACCAATTGGCGCTACTGGTACCCCAGGTCGATCCGTGATTGTACGCTTGAGGAGCGAGGTCCCTGCTATCGAGCTCCTGCAGCAAATCGAAGTGGTGGCCCTCCACCTTGGGGCGTTCATCATAGGTTTCGCCCCTCAGATATTTATCTATTCCCTCTACCGCGATGGAGGCATGACCTATGGCGGTGGTGAGGAGGTGGGGATTTACCGCGTCACCACCCACAAAGTGGCCCAGCCTGCCCCTGACCTGCATACTCCGCTCGGCATCGATCAGGTTCCACTCGTTGGCAACACCATCGATTCCATCGTAGTCACCGGTCTGGCCGGTAGCGGCAACGATCAGGGCGCACGCGATCTCGAAGGGTTCGCCGTCCGCCTCCATCTTGCCGCTTGACCAGTCCACCGGCTGTACCCTGAGGGCACGGGCTCGGCCCTGGTCATCCAATACGACCTCCAGCGGCGCCAGACTATCGTGGATCTCCACACCCTCCGTGATGCAGGCCTCAAGTTCGTGCTTGGTGCAGGGTGCCTTGTCGATAGGACGGCGATAGACCAGCCAGCAGTCGGAGTCGGTACGCCTGGCGGTTTGTTCATGCAGTTGTCTGCCGGAACCGTCAAATACCGCCTCCGGGCGCTCCGAGTCATCGAGCCCGGCCACCTCCCCGATACGTTTGGCGACCGCTGCCACGTCCATGGCCGTATCGCCGCCGCCGATCACCAGGATACGGCCGTCGAGATACTTGAGGGTGCCGTCGTTGAAGGCCCTGAGGAAGGTCATGCCGTCGACACAGTTCGGCGCCTCCCCGCCTTCTACACGCAGCGGTTTGCCGACCACTGTGCCGACACTCCAGAAGATGGTATCGAACCCCTGCTCCAGGGATTCCAGCGTCACATCGCGCCCAACACGTGTGTTGAGTTGTACATCTATACCCCCAATGTCCAGAATGCGCTGGATCTCATGCTCCAGAACGTCCCGGGGTATACGGTAGCCTGGAATCCCGAAGACCATCTGCCCGCCCAGGGCGCCATGGGCCTCAAAGATGGTCGATCGGTGACCGAGACGACGCAAAAACAGCGCTGCGGCCAGACCGGCAGGGCCACCGCCGATAATCGCCACCCGTTTGCCCGATTCGGTTTCGGGTTTGGCGAAGGCCAGGTTGTTCTCCCTCGCCCAATCGCCTATGTACTGCTCTATGGAGTTGATGCCGACATAACCTTCCAGGCTGCCGCGATTGCAACCCTCCTGACAGGGGGCGGGGCAGACCCTACCCATGATCGCCGGAAAGGGATTGGCCAAGGTCATGCGCTCGAAGGCATATGCCTGCCACGGCTTGTCGCCTTGGGGCTTATCCAAGCCGCGCACGATCGACAGCCAGCCGCGAATATCGTGACCCGACGGACACGCATTCTGACAAGGCGGGGTACGCTGAATATAGGTAGGACAGTTGTAGGATTCACCCTGAACCACAACATCGCTATCCCAGTCGTAATGCTCGTCATCGCCATCCTCATAGCGGCGATAGGTTGGATCATTGTCGCTCATTTTTCGATCACTCCACGCTCAATACCGAATCTATCGATTTGGGGCCTGTTGCGGCTGTCAATCAGTATCGGTACAAATTAAGTATCTAGTGAATAATAGCGGACACTACGCAGCAGACAAGTCAAGCAAACCTTCATTAAAGGATACTTAAATATGACGAGGCGTCTGTCACACATTCGATAAATTAGGCAAAAATGAATAGCTGGGTTGATTGGGTTTTCCAATAGCACAGTGGGCGTACAGGCTATGGTTCACCCTCACAACAGCCCCACCACGCTACTAAATCTATGCGAAACCGGGTCGTGATTATGGTTGTTTCCTGAAATATTCGTACGCGTTTTCGTAACGCACCCTTCGCGCAACATCGGCTGGCATCTGTTTCAACCACTGACGATGAAAGTCGAGGAAACGGGAGAGTTCCTGCCAGCCGGTATCCGCTTCGTCCCAGGGATTGAGCCGCTCTACCGGCCAAACCGGATCGGAGCCGATCATGACCCGGTTCGCGTAGGCGATCACGAGATCTCTCCATCCCGCCTTCAGAACGCCCCCTTCATCGATACGCCTTGCCACATGCCGCCAAGGATCTCGCGCCGACAGTTCCACACTTAGATTTGCGCAGTGTCTCAATGCGCGCGTAACTTCGCCAGGCGGTAAAACAGAACCGGCGTGCGCCCACAGGAAGCGTGTTTTCGGATGAGCATTGCAGAAACCGATCAGATAGTCCGCCCTGGAAAACTCAGTGTGCACAAGAACCGGCACATCGAACTCCGCTGCAATTTCAAACAGACCGGAGATATTCGGATTCTTCCAATCACTTACAAACCCACTGATCATGTGCAGCTCACCTATACCCCGGTAGCTACCCGATTGCAGTGCCAATCGCACACGACCCAGCAATTCTTCATCGTGATACCAGTTAAACCAGTCGATACCATCCTGATAGACCCCATAAATAGGTATCACTATATCGGGTGCCAACCGATGCAGCTCAAGTGCCAGCTCCGGTGGCGTACCGGTCACCACCCCCAGCGTGACATTGTTATCGCGCAGGATATCGATGGCCTGTTTCGGCGTTGTGACCTCTTTCTGATTCCATTTCCAGTGCAGATGAATATCCGCCAGCTTTGCCTGCCCATCGTCGCTGTTGCAGGGCAAGGGGAGTGTAAGCAGTGACAGCAGAATGGCATGCGAGGCAATGCCGATGAGTCTGTTCATAACCATTGAGAAATCCTATGCGGCGCCATCTCCGGATCCGGCCACAGAAGGCACGGTTTAAATGCCCGTTTCCAATCAGGCACCCAGCCTTCCGTCATTTTTGACACGCCTAGGTATCGAATCAAAATAGTTGGATGGCTACTAGAATGGATACCATCATTATACTTCGTATCAGGCTGAATGCGGAGTAAACACCAGGATTGATCATTCAAAGGCATCACTATTTCCTCATGAAAATATAGCCATCCCGCAATTACCGGGTTTGAACCCGCAGATTACAAACCTATACTTGCAGCATATCAGCCATCAACATTGCGCAAATGTCATTTTCTATATTCAAAATCACCCGTTGTGCGTTTCTGATGCTCTTGTTGACCTGCACGCCACTGCATGCGGATATTACCGCCACATTCGTGCATGCCGGACCAGACGAACTTTCCAACCCCCACGATCTCAAGCTCTCGCCCGATGGTCGTCATCTGTATGTCTCGGACCTGGGCAACGACCGGATTGCGATACTCGACCCGGATTCTCTGAAAGTGATCGGCGCTTTCGGTTCCGATCACCTTTCAGGCCCCCATGACATAGATATAGATACAACAGGTCACGCCTATGTTGCCGATACGCATAACAGCCGGGTGACCCTCTATGCGCTCAATGAAATGGACGCAAAACTGATCGGTGAGCTAAGCGTGCGCATACGCGGACCCGAAGGCGTGCTCAAACACCCGAACGGCCTCCTATACGTTGCCGGTGCATGGTCGAATAACCTGGTCGCTTATGAGCGGGGGAGTGTCGTCATGGAGCTCAGGGGATTGTCGGCACCGCACGATATTGAACTAGCTGATGATGGCGAAAACATATGGCTTGCGGATGCCGGCAACGATCGCATACTGCTGCTATCTCCGAATCTCGAGATACAACGCGAACTCGCTCGTGACTCGTACCGTTTCAACGGCGTGCGGTATCTGGACCTCCTCGCCGACGGTACGCTTATCGCCGCGGACAAGAACAACCACCAAATCAAGTTCGTCACACCAAACGGGAACATGCCACTCGTTCTTGGCGATGGCAATCGCGGACGCGGTCCGGGAAAATTTGCAACACCGGAAGGTGTTGAAACACGCGGCGCGGATCTGTGGCTGTCTGATTCCGGCAACAACCGGGTGGTGCGTTACCGCTTGAGCAGGTCACACTAACAGCTCCGTATGAGTATGCTTCGATCCATACGCATCTATTTTTTCTGGTCCTATCGAAATAGTGGACTGATAGATTACAATAATATTCTCAAGGTATTATTCAATACATATCTTCCACAATTACTATAGGTGCAAGAGTTTGATTTCCACTTCGACGTGCTCTGTTGTGCTTCAGCATACTTACACCAATTCAAGCAGCAACCCATGCGGATATGTTAAGAATCACTCTTTGTTTAATTTTGTTCTTTTGTCTTTCAGCACTGGCTGAAGATGCCTTAAATCCAAATGAGCAGTGGTGGGACGAGGCCTGGTGGGCAGATGGGAGGTTAAGCGTACCGGTCAACAAAAAAGTAACCACACGCCATACGTCCTACACAAATGGCGATGTTGAAATACCTGCCTTGGTAATCCGACCCGACGACAACACGAAATACCCTGGCGTCCTTTTTCAGCATGGCCGGCGCGGCCTGGATGACCTGGTCGTACGCCATGCAAAAAGGCTGGCTGCCCGAGGATTCGTGGTTCTGGCGCCTGACCTCCATACAGCACGTTTTATTGAAAAGTTTCCGATAGATTATGACTATGCGCTGGAGGGAGACGTCGACAAGGGAGTGGATCACTTACGTCGATTAGCGGATATCAGTTCCGATAAAATATGCCTCTATTCGCATACCCGCGGCGGTTACATTACACTGAAAGTCGCTGTCACACTGAAGCGGCAGTACAAGGACGTCGCTTGCTACGTATCTTATTACCCACACATGCAGGACCCGAATGCACCTGAACCCATGCAGGTCTACCGCTATGCCGCCGAGGCCGATGACCTTGTTATCCCCGCACTCATCTTTATAGGCGAAGATGAGCAGTACCAAAGAAGACGAAGCATAGAAACCGCGGTCAAGTCAATGCTGGCAAACAATCGACCTGTAACGTTATTTGTTTATCCTGGCGTTGGCCGTGGCTTCGACTTTCGCCCAGAAAACATTCGCACATTTGCCGACGATCTGGCAGCAAAAGATGCCATACAGCGAGCTGCTGACTTTATGCATCGACAGCTACAATATGTAAAGAGATCTGCTGACCAAGAACCGGTTGAGTAACGCCATTGCTTTTACGATCCATGGATAGGGCCGTAGGTGACAATTTGTCAAGCCTTCTCCCCGCGCACATACTTCCTGTTTGGCTTAAGTAATGTCTGTCATGGATTTAGATGGGCGGTTAAACTGGTCCTTCCTGAGCAGCTGATACCGCTCAGAAGCTGGCGCAAACATTGTCTCAAATGCCTACTTCGGTTAAGAATGGTTGTGATCGAGAGTGAAATCACACAGATGCAGCCTAGGTCAAAATCACTGCGAATCGACACAATGACTCTCAGGTGTCTACTGATTAGGTGTACCAGACGATCCGTGTAACATCGATCCCACCTGATAATTCCCAACGAATCCGAAGTCTTTGGCGGCCTATCATTTCAGGGCTACCCGCACTCACACCAGGATATTCGCTTGATTTAATGTCGGTTCTACGCCTTAATTAGGGTCTCGATCATCTTATATATGACATGCCTATCTACACGGATAGCGACTGTTTTTTCCGGACAATACAGACAGTTATATTAATTACTGGTAATAGGATAAGGGACGATGAAGATAAAATCATACAAATCAACTCTCACTATTAACACTTCGGGCGTCTATCCCTGGTCAATCGAATCCCATCTCGTTATAGGCCGATTCCGCCAATAACATGATATGCCACGTCCGTAGCAGTAGTAGTAAAGATTCTATCGAATGAATGTTAGGCTCAAGAGCAAGCGAGCAATAGAGGAGTACTATGCCTACCTTTATAGGTCATAGTTTCAAAGATGAAGCGGTATATACAACACTTTGTCTCGCACTAGATGCAGCGGGTATAGATAGGTGGGATCCCAAATCAATGTCTTTGGGAGAATCCCTTTCATACCAGTTGCAGTCAGCCATACGAAAATGCGAGATTTGTGTATTAATTGCAACTCGACGTTCAATCGATTCACCGTGGTGTCTAGCTGAGCTTGGTGCATTTTGGGGTGCAGGTAAGAAAGTCTTTATGTTTATGGCTGATCCCGACCTTGAGGACTCAGTACTTCCTCCCCAATTTAAGGGAACAATGCGTGCAAACGATGCAACAAAATTAATCAACGAATTAAAAAATGCAGAGGAGGAATCCCATCGTACGCAAGCGCTATCACCACATAGGTTAGAGTTCTTTGCATCTTCTGCTGAATACGGGAGTGAAAAAAAATGGGAGTCCCTTCTAACAAATACCTCAGATCACTTTGATCTTCTTGGTCTTACTCTGGATCAATGGAGGAGAACCAACAAGTTCAAAGAAAAAGTGCTCACTAAAGCCGCTTCTGGCTGTAAATTTCGATTTCTGTTGATGCACCAAGACAATAAAGTGCTTCCGGGGCTGTTTCAAGATAACGAACTACAATCAGTTCGGCAGGCCATTCAAGATAGCGTTTCAGACTTCTCAATGATACAGGGTTCTCATGTCAATGTGGCTGTAAAGCAACTTGATCCTGGAATCTCGCACTTTTCGTTAACTCGGTCCGATCAACTTGTGGTGATCACTCAATATATGTCATCCACTGATTGGGGATATGGTCCCACTTGGGCGTGTGACCCAGGCACTCCCCTGTATCGAGCGGCCATGGAAGAATTCGAACAGTTGTGGGCATCAAGTCAATCCATAGCCTAACAATACAACCGACCCCAAAAACCGGCGCGGCTGGTCTTCGTCGTTAGCTAAATTAACATGCATCAACTTTAAGCGAGTGGAAAACATGATTAAGTTCATAATGTGTATTACACGACACCCGAGCATGACACGGGAACAATTCCAAGATTATTGGAAGAACAGCCATGGCCCATTTTTCATGAGTAACGCAGATGCAATGGGCGCAAAGAAGTATGTGCAATCGTACACGTTGAATAGCCCTCTTAACGAAGGTTTGCGTAACTCTAGAGGCATGCAGCAGGAATACGATGGAGTTGCCGAGGTTTGGTTTGACTCGGAAGCAGCCTTGATTGAGGGCATGAGCTCACCAGAAGGCCAGAAACTGGGAGCTGCTCTTCAGAAGGATGAGAGTAATTTCATTGACCATTCGAAATCTTGTGCCTTCATCGTTGAAGAGCATGGATTCTGAGCGGCTAAAAAGTACTCAGTCGCCCTTTCGGAAGGGATCTCGGCTTCACCATGGAACCTGAATGCAGACGTTATGAATAAATGACTCATATTCGGCCTACAAGTAAATGATAAAAAATCAACCGAATTGATCATATTGTTCTTACGGTAAAAAGCATAGAAAAAACTGTTGCACTCTTTGAGTCAGTGATGGGAATGGAAAAAGAGGTATTCGGAGAGGGAAGAGTAGCTTTAAGATTCGGAAATCAAAAAAAATAATCTCCATGAATTTCAAAACGAATATGAGCCAAAAGCCGGATTACCAGTCCCAGGCTCGGAAGATTTGTGTGTTATCAGCGATACAGATTTAGATGAAGCAATATCACATGTAAAAAGCACAGGAGGAGACATCATAGATGGGCCAATTAAACGTACAGGTGCTATTGGTACTATTGTGTCATTCTACTTAACAGAAACTGATGGCAATCTCATTGAATTATCAAGATATAATACATACACATAACCAAGACAACCACCCGACGCTCCAGCCGCTATCGCTCCTTTCGCTCAGCTGATGGCAGGCATCACGAGTCTTGGACTTCTCTTCGGAGATCTGTCAAGGACTCTTAGGTACAGGAAAACCTCGAAGCAAGTCAGCGACTCTTTTTGGTTTATCAACCTGTACAAAATGACCTCCATTTTCAATCAGAAACAGTTCGGAATTTTCAAACAAATTATGGAATTCTTTTGCAACGCCAGCGTTCAAATAGGGGTCATCATTGCCGAAAATGATAAGAACAGGAGGCCTAAAATCGGCCAGTTCGGGCAGTCTACTTTCGCGTTTTTTGATCTCCTCGCGCAAGACCCGATTCAGTCCATAAAAGGCAGGGCGGATTTTCAATGATTGATGGCCAAGAATCTTCTGAAAGGGTTCACGTAGAGCTTTGGTGCTGATAAATTTGCTCATTTGGTCATTGTAGCGGCTAAGCCATATAGAGTCGCTCAGGCTCGTAGCCCAAACAGACAGGTCACGACGAAGTCCAGGCGTTGAAAAAAGCTCTATCGCTTCAGGTGCTTTCAACGTAGGCATTGGGCTGTAATAGGTATTAAGCAGCACCAGCCCGGCGGTATTCTCAGGATTATCCAGTGCCCAGTCTATCCCAGGTTGGCCGGAAGCATCGTGTAATACCAGTACTACATCTTCAAGCTCAAATTTCGCAACGACCGCCTCTAAATCCTGCCTCAGGCTTGCGACATCATAACTATGACCTTCCGGTTTATCGGATTCACCCCATCCTAGAAAATCGAATGTGATGATATGTCTGTCATCCATAAGTTCCGGAATAAGCCAATCATAAAGGTGCATGCTATCTGGAAACCCATGCAGCATAATCAGGGTTGGGCGATTGGTTCGTTTACCGAACTCTCGTGCATGAACAAAAAATTCACCTCGTTGTATATGGTGTGTCTTGTAGCTTGCTTTTGCTCTGAATGCTTCTTCGTACTTTTCAAAATAGGCTTGGTGGTTTATTGACGAGCATCCTTGGAAGAAAAGCGGGATAGATATAATAGTAAAAAACAACATCAGGTTATGTGAGTTCATGTTAAAGCCTTTAGTAACTTTTAATATGAAAGTGACTAAAGCATAGCCATGTCACTTGTTAATTGCAAGTAACAATCAGTCATGCTAGGCTAATTTCTATGAGTAAGAAGAAACTAAGTGGCCACAAGGAATTTATTCGCTCGCGATGCCCGATTGCATGTGTGCTGGATATCCTTGGTGATAAATGGACATTGTTGGTGGTACGTGATCTTCTTTCAGGGAAAAAAATCTATGGCGAGTTTCTGGCTTCATTTGAAAAGATACCGACAAACATTCTGGCTGAGCGGCTTAAACGCCTTATTGAGCATGAAATAGTTGTCAAGTCTCCTTACCAGGAACGTCCAATTCGTTATGAGTATGTTTTGACGCACAAGGGTAAAGAACTGGGGCCAGTACTAAGGGCCATGGTGCAATGGGGCGAAAAACATATACCTGGGAGCAAGGCGATGCTGAAGCCTACTGAGAATGATTGATTCTGCATATTATTTTTAGTTGCCCGGACAGCTTTATGTAATCAACACTTAATAAATAATTCTCTGGACGCAAATCTACATTTTAGTCTGCACTTATATTATACATTCCTACTTGACCTGAACTAACTTGGTCATTCCGCTGAGTTTCAAAATCAGCTAACTCTCCAGAGGGCTGAACCTTACAGCTATGGCTCGCTAATTCCAGGGTCTGGACTACAATTGTCCTGGACATCTTCATGTCCACTCTTAAGTGAATAATCTAAAATCGGGAGATAATAAAAATGTCGAATTACTATACCTTGGCTGGTCGCCGTGAATTCCTGGTAGGTGCGACTGCAGCTCTCACAATGGCCGCTATTCCAACTACTGCTTCTGCAAAGCAGGAACATCACCATCATCATCATGGCGTTCACAAAGCTCTCGTGGACGCATCCGAAGAGTGTATCGCAACCGGCAAGACCTGTTTGAACCATTGCCTGGTACTGCTTGGCGATGGCGATACCTCGATGAAGGAGTGCTCCAAGAATGTCAATGAAATGATCCCCGTATGCGAGGCTATGGCGACACTGGCGTTGTCCGATTCCAAGAATCTGAAGGCAATGACACAGGTTTGCCTGGCGGTCTGCAAGGATTGTGCTTCCGCCTGTAAGGAGCACATTGACAAACACCAGGAATGCAAGGATTGCTATGAGTCTTGCAAGCATGCAATCGAAGTCGTTGAAGCCTATTTGAAAGCCGCCTGATTTTCATTACAGTTACCCGAAATACGCTAGTGTATTTCGGGTTGTTTGAAATGTGCATAACTGGCCGTTTTCAGTCTAATTACTCAAAAACCACCATGCCAACTTTTAACCTATAGCGGCTGACAGGTAAACCGATCCGGGTGCCTACTCCGGTCGCGAAAGCGAACGTACTGTTCATTCTCAAAACTATGATTCCCTTCCCAGGACTGAAGGAAGAGAATCATGGCACAACAAATCACTACTCATGGATGTGAAGACACTGGCATATCACATGGAACAAAGGGGGAATAATCGGGCAACGACGCGTCATTACATACAAACGGACAAAAAATCTACATACCGTTCAAGTACTACTTAGCCATATCAAGCTCGCAAGTACAGTGGGCCGACTTGGGGTGGAAGTGGGTGACGTACCCGAGATGGCTGAGTATATAGAGAATTGATTCTATTTTGTCGGTCCAGCCTCCAGGGTATTGTCGATTTCCGACCAACAGCAAAAATTCGAAAAAGTCACGTAAAGGGGTAGCCAGCAGAGAAAGCGGACAGAAGATAATCTGACCTAAATCAACCGAATCCAATCTGTAAAAAGCTAACATGGAAAATCTTGGATGCACGAATACGTAACTTATCCCTTGGTTCTGCATCCAATAAGCCCACAGTCTAAAGGACAGTGACTATTATCTGATTTTTAATGCCTGGTCGGATAGTACTGGAGGTGTTGTTAATTTCCGTTCGGGAAGGTTAGCTCAGTCTTTAACTTCATAGAACACTTCTGCCAGTGCCGCTATTGGGAATTATCATTATTAAGGACTATAGATCTTCCAAATTTAAATAGGATATGTATTTTGCAATAAAGACATGCTCCGCTTTTTTATTTTTTTAGCTGTTATTTTTTTATTTCCACTGATTGCATATGCGCAGCAGGTCAATGTACTAGTGGTTGCCGTGAGAGGTATTGAAACAGCCAGGGTTGAATGGCAACCGACTATTGATTATCTAAACAGGACTCTCTCACAGCACGAATTCACTCTGACTCCTGTCATTCCTTCAAATTACAAGAAAATCAGGTCCCTCGTAAGGGACAATCGGATTGATTTTGTCATTACCCAACCCGCCTTCTATGTTGACCTTGAACTCAACTTTGGTATCAGCAAGATACTGACCATGGTAAAGAAAGGAGGCTACTCCCAATTTGGTTCAACCATCATTGTGCGTGCAGACAGTGACATTAAAAGCCTACACGACTTACGCGGCTCTATAGTGAGTGGTGTTGCCAAGTTAGGGTTCGGAGGTTGGCTTGTTGGATACAAGGAAATGCTCGACAATGGATTTGATCCCCATATAGATGCACAAAAAGTGCTTTTCCTGGGAACTCAGCCCAGGCAAATCCATGCAGTGCTAAACCGAGAAGTGGATGTCGCCGTCATACGAACCGGCATGTTAGAAAAAGTTACCCGCAATGAAAAAATCAGTATCGATCAATTTCGCGTACTAGCGGAAAAAAACCACCCTGATTTTAATCTGAAAGTCAGTACGCAACTATACCCCGAGTGGGCCTTTGCCAGGACCAAGAAAGTCTCAAACGATCTTAGTAAGTCCGTCGCTCTTACGCTGTTGTCCATGCAGGCCAATAGTTCAGAGGCAAGTTTGGCGGGTTTCAAAGAATGGACCTTTCCCTATGACTACCAACCGGTACATGATTTATTAAAGGCATTACAAGTAGGACCCTATCAAGGATATGGAGAGGTTGAGCTGAAAAATGTAGTGATTGAGCATTGGCCGGCTGTCGTCACAATCATTTTTCTTCTTACATCAATTTTTATAATTTTTTTGGTGTGGAACCGGAAGTTAGAAAATGAGATTGAAAACAGAAGACAGGTCGAGGTGGCACTGCGGAAAAATGAAGAGCAACTGAAGCTGCATGCCAATGTTTTCAACACCTCTACCGAAGGCATTCTCATAACTACGCCAGAGCCTGTTATTATTACTGTAAATGAGGGCCTTACAAAACTCACCGGGTACTCCAAGGAAGAGGTCATTGGTCAAAACCCCAGAATCTTCTCTTCCAAAATACATGCTGCGGATTTTTACAGGCATATGTGGTCTGAATTGACCGAGAAGGGATATTGGGAAGGAGATATAACCAATCGTCGCAAGGATGGCAGGCTGATTATTGAATGGTTACGCATTTCACAGATAACAAATAGTGAAGGAGTTCCGACTCACTACGTAGGTCTGTTTTCTGACATTACCCGGAAAAAACAATCAGAAGAGGAGTTGCACCTAAGGGCCCACTATGATCATCTTACAAAGATTAGTAATCGTCTTTCCTTTATGGAACGTTTAAATCAAGAGCTGAACAGGGCAAAACGCAATAATTCAAGATTGGCCCTGCTGTATATAGATCTAAACAAATTCAAACTCATCAATGACACTTATGGTCATCATGTGGGAGATTACGTACTGTGCGAAATTGCTCGGCGGCTGCAAAATAGCATGAGGGAAATCGATGCTGTAGCAAGGCTTGGTGGAGATGAATTTACTCTGTTGTTAACTGACATCGTCAACTATGAAGAGATAAAAATTATAGAAAATCGTGTTCTCACTGTACTGCAAGTGCCTGTTGATTATGAAGGAGTTGAATTGAATACCGGTGCCAGTATCGGGGTTGCTGTTTTTCCGGATAATGGCAGTAATGCAGAAGAATTGATCAAGTCAGCAGACAAAGCTATGTATAAATCAAAACAGAAAATACGAGATAGCCTTTAACCGGGCAAAGAGGATGCACTGGAATAAAGAACTATTTTCTTCGCAACTATCTGGCCAAAATCCCTGCATACCTGCTTCGAGCCAAATCAGGCATTCCCTTTGCAAATCCACATACAGTCTGCAAGGGTCACAAAGCAGAAGTCGACAAGGAGCGCTTCACTGTCGTCCGGTAGGGCAATTACGATTGATCGTCGCCATACAGGATATAGTTCGCGCAGTAGAAACTAGTGGGTTTCCGTGACGGACTTTACAGTGAAGATAGGCGTACAAAAAACCGATGAGTTGGATAGACTCATTGTGATGGATTTTATTCCCGTTTGACTCTGCTTGGGGCACATCAACCCTACTCGACCGTAACCGACTTCGCCAAGTTTCTCGGCTGATCCACATCCGTCCCCTTCAGTATCGCCACATGGTAGGACAGCAACTGCAACGGAATGGTGTAGACGATCGGCGATGTTGAGGGATAGATGTCGGAGAGGGTCAGGTTCTGGTAGTGGTCGAGATCGATCTTTACCTTTTGGTCGCTGAACAGGAACAGCTCACCACCACGGGCACGCACCTCCTGCAGGTTCGAGATCACCTTCTCCAGCAACGGATCGTCGGGGAGTGCGCAGATCACCGGCATCTCCGCATCCACCAGGGCCAGGGGGCCGTGTTTGAGTTCACCGGCGGGATAGGCTTCGGCGTGGATATAGGAGATCTCCTTCAGCTTGAGGGCTCCCTCCATGGCGATGGGATAGAAGCAACCACGACCGAGAAAAAGGGCATGGTTCTTCTCCGCAAAGGCGTTTGCCATCTCCTGGATCGCGTCATTGAGCTCCAGGATGACTTCAACCTGGCGCGGCAATGCATGCAGCTCTTCCACCAGCTCACGTTCTCCTTCACTGCTCAAACCGCTGCGCTTGGCCAGGGCAATCACCAACAGCCTCAGGGCCACCAACTGGGTGGTGAAGGCCTTGGTGGATGCAACACCGATCTCGGGACCCGCCCGGGTCATCAGCGCTACGTTGGATTCGCGTACCAGGGAACTCTCGGGGACGTTGCATATGGTCATGCTGCCCAGGTAGCCCTGGGATTCCGCACCACGCAGGGCAGCCAGGGTATCGGCAGTCTCTCCCGATTGCGAGATGGTGACGAAGAGGGTATTCCCGGGCACTACAACCTTGCGATAGCGAAACTCGCTCGCCACCTCGACACTGCAGTGAATTCCTATCTCCTCCAGCCAATAGCGTGCTACCAGCCCGGCATGGTAGCTGGTGCCGCAGGCGATGATGTGGACGTTTTGAGTCCTGTCCAGCAGCTGCTTGGCCTCGAAGCCGAAGGCCTCTTCCAGCAGCTTGCCCTTGTGGATGCGCCCCTCCAGGGTCTCCGCGATCACCGCCGGCTGTTCAAAGATCTCCTTCAGCATATAGTGCCGGTAGGGGCCCTTCTCCGCACTTGACGCCGAAACCTTTGAGGTGCGAACCTCGCGCTCCACCTGCTGATCCTGTTGATCGAACACCTTCACCCCGTCCCTGGAGACGTGGGCGAGATCTCCCTCTTCGAGGAAGATGAAGCGCTGGGTCACAGGCAGCAGGGCGAAGACATCCGAGGCGATGAAGTTCTCACCCTCGCCGAGGCCGACCACCAGCGGACTGCCGGCCCGGATCACCACCATCTGGTCGGGATCGTCCGGGCTGACCACCGCAAGGGCATAGGCGCCGACCAGTTTGCTGCTCGCCTTTCGAATCGCATTCATGAAATCTGCTTCCGACTCCATGACATCCGCCAGGAGATGGGCGATAACCTCTGTGTCTGTCTCCGAGGTAAAGGCAAAGCCCTTGCTGCTCAGTTCCTCGCGCAGCTCGGCGTAGTTTTCGATAATGCCGTTGTGTACGATCGCCACCCGTTCGCCGCTCATATGGGGGTGGGCGTTTCTCTCTGCCGGCATCCCATGGGTGGCCCAACGGGTATGGGCTATGCCCAGATTGCTGGCGAGCTCGGCACTGTCTATCAGATCCTTGAGCGCGGCGACCTTGCCGACCGAACGAATACGTTGCAGATGTTGCCGTTCATCCAAGACCGCCACGCCGGCAGAATCGTAACCCCGATACTCGAGCCGCTTCAGTCCCTCCATCAGAATCGGAACAACATCTCTTTGGGCGATTCCGCCGACAATACCACACATGATTCAATTTCCCCCTGGTTAGGCCTTTGGCTTTTTAACCGGCCGTTCCCAGCCGTCGATACTGACCTGTTTTGCCCGGCTGAGGGTCAGCTTCTCAGAGGGCGCATCGCTACTGATCGTGGAGCCGGCGCCGATAGTCGCACCCTCGCCGACAACCACTGGAGCGATCAGCTGGGTATCCGAGCCGATGAAGGCCCGGTCTCCGATGACCGTCTTGTGCTTATTCGCGCCGTCATAGTTGCAGGTGATGGTACCCGCACCGATATTCACCTGCCCCCCCACATCGCTGTCTCCAACATAGCTGAGGTGGTTGATTTTACTGCCGTTCGCGACCTGGCTCTTCTTTATCTCGACGAAGTTGCCAATGTGGACATGGTCCGCCAGCCGGGTCTCCGGGCGGATCCGGGCAAACGGGCCGACACGGCAACCGTTACCTATCTCCGCATCTTCCACCACGCTGTTTGCGAAGACCTCGGTCCCTTCACCGATAGAACAGTTCTTCAGCAGCACGTTGGGACCGACGCTAACCCCGTCGCCAAGCGTCACCTTACCCTCGATGACGACATTGCAGTCGAGAAAGACATCCCGGCCAGCGGAGATCGTTCCGCGCACATCGATACGGGAGGGGTCGGCCAGGGAGGTCCCGTTCTGCATCAGCACATCCGCCTGCTGGCGCTGATAAAAACGTTCCAGATAGGCCAGCTGCTTACGGTCATTGATCCCCATGACCTCCTCTTCAGAGTCGGGGTGTACCGCCTGAATGTTAATCCCATCGGCAACCGCCATGGCGATGATATCGGTCAGATAGTACTCTTTCTGTGCATTCTTGTTGTCCAAACGCTTAAGCCAGCCTTCAAGCCGGTCGCGCTTAACCGCCAGGATTCCGGTATTGATCTCGGTTATTTCTCGTTCCCGCTGACTCGCGTCCTTCTGCTCCACGATGCGCACGATCCGGTCCATGCCGTCACGGACGATGCGCCCATAACCCGTGGGATCGGGAAGGTCGACGGTGAGCAGGGCAAGGTCGCTGCGCTTCAGGCAGCTCAACAACCCGGTCAGGGTGGAACTGCTGATCAATGGGACATCACCATAGAGAATCAGCACTTGATCAACCTTCTCCAGTTTGGGCATCGCCTGCATCACGGCATGGCCGGTACCCAAACGCTCTGTCTGTTCCACCCAACTCAGATCCGGCGCGGCGAGTCGGGTCGGCACCAGTTCACCGCCATGGCCATAGACAATGGTGATCTCATGGGGATTGACTGAACGCGCGGTATCAATCACGTGTGCGAGAAGGGGTTTGCCGGCCAGCTGGTGCAACACCTTGGGAAATCTGGAACGCATTCGGGTCCCTTCACCAGCCGCCAAAATCAGTGCACCTAGATCCATCAACTCACCTCATAGCTTTCACCAGACAGGAGCATAGCCTAATACCGATCGGCTCTTCCAGCCCATTTTATAATCCGGGATTGTTTAGCTGCACAGCCTCGCGAAAGCAGGCCGCACAGGCAGGGGAAAGGCCCGCCTTTCCCTGTCAATTGATCGTATGCGACTGATCCGGGAGGGCTAGGTTCATGGCGTCTTCCTTGGTCGAGTCCCTGACTTCAAGGATCTTCACCTTAACCACCAGTGTCTTACCCGCTAGGGGATGGTTCCCATCGACGGTCAGCCTGCCATTCTCCATCCTGGTGACGAAGAAGCTCTTCACTTCGCCGTCATCGTTCTGCATCTGAACCTCGGCGCCCAGCTGACGGAACTGCGCTGGTACATTCTCGATATCGTCGGAAAAGATCAACTCGGGGTCGTATTCACCGAAGGCTGCTACCGGGGGAATGGTGAGGGAGATCTCCTCTCCCTGCCGCTTTCCCGCAACCGCCCGATCCATGCCGCCGATCAGCTCTGTCTCACCGCCATGGATATAGCTGACCGGGAGGTCACTCTGCTCCAGGAGATTGCCGTCGGGATCGGATATTGAGTAGGTTAGGGAGACGAACTTTCCGTTCTGAATGGTTTCTTTGGACATAGCGACCTGCGCCAGGGCCTGATCCGTCAGGCCCGGTGTGGATGGAGGGTCAGCCGATCAGCCGCCCTTGCCCTTGCGGATACGCTCGATGGCGCGCAACTGTGCCGCTGCCTCCACAAGCTCCGCCTGGGCCTTGGCATATTCGAACTCGGAGGTGCGGTTCGCCATGGCATCTTCAGCACGTCGCTTGGCCTCTTGGGCTGCAGCCTCGTCGAGATCGGCGGCGCGAATCGCGGTGTCCGCAAGCACGGTGATGACATGGGGTTGAACTTCGAGGATACCGCCGGAGACGTAGAAATGTTGCATCTCTTTGCCGCCACCGGTATCGACACGAACCTCACCGGGTTTCAGCTGGGTCACCAACGGGGTGTGACGGGGGGCTATACCCACCTCACCCATTATCGCCGGCGCATAGACCATCTCAGCCATACCGGTGAAGATTTCACCCTCGGCACTGACTATGTCCACATGGATTGTCATGGCCATCTATTCTACTCCCAGCCGATCAGGCCTTGCCACCGCGTTCGACGGCTTCGTCGATACCGCCGACCATGTAGAAGGCCTGCTCCGGCAGATGATCGTATTCACCATCGACGATGGCCTTGAAGCTGGCGATTGTATCCTTCAGCGAGACATACTTCCCGGGGGTACCGGTGAAGACCTCGGCCACGAAGAAAGGCTGAGACAGGAAGCGCTGGATCTTGCGTGCGCGCTGTACCACCAGTTTGTCTTCTTCCGACAGCTCGTCCATGCCGAGGATGGCGATGATGTCCTTCAGCTCCTTGTAGCGCTGCAGGGTGCCCTGCACCGCGCGGGCCACGCTGTAGTGCTCCTGGCCCACCACGTTGGGATCAAGGATACGGGAGGTGGAATCGAGGGGATCCACCGCCGGGTAGATACCCAGCTCGGCGATCTGACGGGAGAGCACCAGGGTCGCGTCCAAGTGGGCGAAGGTGGTGGCGGGAGAGGGATCGGTCAGGTCGTCCGCCGGTACATATACCGCCTGGAAGGAGGTGATGGAGCCGGTCTTGGTGGAGGTGATACGCTCCTGCAGCGCACCCATCTCCTCGGCCAGGGTCGGCTGGTAGCCCACCGCGGAGGGCATACGACCCAGCAGCGCGGATACCTCGGTACCGGCCAGGGTATAACGATAGATGTTGTCGACGAACATCAATACGTCACGACCCTCGTCACGGAAGTTCTCGGCGATGGTCAGTCCGGTCAGGGCAACACGCAGACGGTTGCCCGGGGGCTCGTTCATCTGACCGTAGACCAGGGCCACCTTGTCGAGAACGCCGCCTTCCTGCATCTCGTGGTAGAAGTCGTTACCCTCACGGGTACGCTCGCCCACACCGGCGAACACGGAGAAACCGGAGTGCTCAACCGCGATGTTACGGATCAGCTCCATCAGGGTTACCGTCTTGCCCACGCCGGCGCCGCCGAACAGCCCGATCTTACCGCCCTTGGCGATGGGCATGATCAGATCGATAACCTTGATACCGGTTTCGAGGATCTCGGTGGTGGCGGCCTGATCTTCCAGCTTCGGCGGCAGGCGGTGAATCGGCATCAGCTTGTCGGCTTTGACATCGCCGGCCTCGTCGACCGGGTTGCCGAGCACGTCCATGATCCGGCCCAGGGTTCCCTGTCCGACCGGGATACTGATCGGGGCGCCCGTGGACTCCACGGTGACACCGCGCTTCAGACCGTCGGTTGACCCCATGGCGATGGTTCTCACCACCCCGTCACCCAGCTGCTGCTGGACTTCCAGTGTGAGGCCCGCCTCTTCAATCTTGAGTGCCTCGTAGACCTTCGGCATCTCACCGCGTGCGAACTGTACGTCCACCACGGCACCGATGATTTCAACCACATTGCCCGAACTCATTTCTGGTTCCTCTTGCCGCTCCAGGCGACTCTCAAAAAAATAAAAAACTAATTCTTTATCCAGGCTGTCATCAGACAGCCGCCGCACCGCCGACGATCTCCGAGATCTCCTGGGTGATCGCTGCCTGGCGGGCCTTGTTGTAAATCAGTTGCAGCTCGTCGATCAGATCACCCGCATTATCCGAGGCCGCCTTCATCGCCACCATTCGTGCAGACTGCTCACAGGCGCCGTTTTCCACCACGGCCTGGTAGACCAGGGACTCCACATAACGGCTCAGCAGGTTGTCGAGTACATCTTTCGAGTCCGGCTCATAGATGTAGTCCCAGTGATGCTTCAGCTCTTCCTCCATGGTTGAGGCTATGGGCACCAGCTGCTCAACCGTAGGACTCTGAGTCATGGTGTTTACGAAGTGATTGTAGGCGATATAGATGCGATCGATCTTGCCCTCGGCATAAGCGTCCAGCATTACCTTGACCGTGCCGATCAGGTCCTCGATGTGGGGCGTGTCGCCCAGATGGGTCGCCTGACTGACCACATTACCGCCGAAGCGGCCAAAAAATCCGAGCGCCTTGTTGCCGATGGTGCAGAAATCGACCTCTGTACCACTCTCCCGGTGCGTTCTCATATCCTTGACCAGCTTGCGAAACAGATTATTGTTCAATCCGCCGCATAGACCGCGATCGGAGGAAACGATGATATAACCCACCCGTTTCACTTCACGCTCGATCATGAAGGTGTGCTTGTACTCGGGATGCGCGTGAAACAGATGCCCGATGACGTTACGCATCTTATCCGCATAGGGCCGCGTGGCCGACATACGGTTCTGCGCCTTACGCATCTTCGAGGCCGCCACCATCTCCATCGCCTTGGTGATCTTGCTCGTATTCTTGATACTGGCAATCTGTGTGCGTATCTCTTTTGCGCCTGCCATAACTCTGAACCTTATCTCGTGTTACGTACTCGGCTACCAGGTATGGTTGGCCTTGAAGTCCTTCAACGCATCGTGCAGGGCCTGCTCGATCTCGGTGTTGTAGTCACCGGACTCGTTCATCTTGTCCATCAGCTCCTTCTGGCTACTCTTCATGTAGCCCTGCAGTGAGGCTTCGAAGTCGACCACTTTGCTCGCTTCCACATCATCCAGATAGCCTTCATTGGCCGCGAACAGGGAGACCGCCATGCCCGCAATAGAGAGCGGCGAGTACTGGGCCTGTTTCATCAGTTCGGTTACCCGCTCACCGCGCTCCAACTGCTTCCGGGTCGCCTCGTCCAGATCGGAAGCGAACTGGGAAAAGGCCGCCAGCTCACGATACTGGGCCAGGGCCAGACGGACACCGCCACCCAGTTTCTTGATGATCTTGGTCTGCGCGGCACCACCCACACGGGAGACCGATAGACCGGCATTGATCGCGGGGCGGATACCGGCGTTGAACAGATCCGCCTCGAGGAAGATCTGGCCGTCGGTAATCGAGATAACGTTGGTCGGTACGAAGGCCGACACGTCACCTGCCTGGGTCTCGATGATCGGCAGGGCGGTCAGTGAACCGGTCTGGCCTTTCACCTTGCCATCAGTCATCTTCTCCACATAGTCGGCGTTGACGCGCGCGGCGCGTTCGAGCAGACGGGAGTGGAGGTAGAAGACATCACCGGGATAGGCTTCACGGCCCGGTGGACGACGCAGCAGCAGAGAGACCTGGCGATAGGCCCAGGCCTGTTTTGTCAGATCGTCATAGATGATCAATGCATCCTGTCCGATATCCCGGAAGTACTCACCCATGGTGCAACCGGAGTAGGGTGCCAGGAACTGCATGGCTGCGGAATCCGCCGCAGGCGCCGCCACGATGATCGTGTGCTCCATGGCGCCGTGCTCCTCCAGCTTACGCACCACCTGCGCGATGGTGGAGTTCTTCTGGCCGACGGCAACGTAGATACATTTGATGCCGGTGCCCTTCTGATTGATGATGGCGTCGATGGCCACCGCCGACTTACCGGTCTGACGGTCACCGATGATCAGCTCACGCTGGCCACGGCCGATGGGCACCATGGCATCGATTGCCTTGACCCCTGTCTGCACCGGCTGATCGACCGACTTACGCTCGATAACGCCAGGCGCCACCTTCTCGATAGGAGAGGTCACTTCGGCAGCGATGTCGCCCTTGCCGTCCAGCGGATTGCCCAGCGAGTCGACAACGCGACCCAGCAGAGCTTCGCCCACAGGTACCTCGAGTACGCGGCCGGTACACTGAACGGCGTCGCCTTCACTCAAGTGTTTGTAGTCACCCAATACCACGGCGCCGACAGAATCGCGCTCCAGGTTGAGTGCCAAACCGTAGGTGTTCCCCGGAAACTCCAGCATCTCGTAGGACATGGCGTCCTCGAGACCGTGGATACGGGCAATGCCGTCGGTCAGACTGATGATCGTACCCTCGTTTCGGGCCTCGGTCTTGAGATCGAATTTTTCGATCTTGCTTTTGATCAGGTCACTGATCTCGGATGGATTGAGTTGCATGATGGCTTCTCGCTTAGATTCCCAATTCGTTCGCCAGTTGCTGCAGTTGTCCACGGACTGAGCCGTCGATAACCATGTCGCCAGCACGGATGTGAATACCGCCGATCAGATCGGGGTCTCTTTCACTGGTGATGGTGACGTCGCGTCCCAACTTGGCCTTTAAGGCTTCGGCAATGAGTTTTTCCTGCGCCGCATCGAGCGCGAAGGCGGAGGTGACGTGCACCTTGCTGACACGCTCCTTGTCGGCCTTGAGCTCTGCAAAGAGTGTAGCGATCTCCGGCAGTATGCCGAGACGGCCGTTCTCGACCAATACCTTGATCAGATTGCCGCCCTCTGCGTCGATCTTGTCGCCCGTGATCTCCAACAGCAGCGACACCAGGGCCTCCTGCTCGATCAACGGATTGCCGACAATCGGAGCCATCTCTTCGCTCCCCACCACGGTGGCGAGGAAACTCAGCATTTCGGACCAGACGTCGAGCTTGCCGCTCTCTTCAGCGCGTACGAACACCGCTTCGGCGTAGGGTCGGGCAATAGTTGTTGCTTCGCCTGCCATGATTCCGCCTTAAATCTCTTGTGCCAGCTCGCTGACGATGTCTTTGTGAGCCGCTGCATTGATCTCCTTGCGGAGGATCTTCTCTGCACCGGCCACTGCCAGTTCACCGATCTTTTCCCGCAGGTGCTCACGAGCACGATTTGACTCCTGCTCGATCTCTGCCTGTGCAGCGGTCAGAATGCGCTCGCCTTCTACACGTGCGGTGTCCTTTGACTCATCGACAATTTCGGCTGCCCGTTTCTGCGCCTGAGCCACGATCTCAGCTGCCTGCGATTTGGCTTCGTGCAGAACATCCTTGGCCCGCTCTTTCGCAAGCTCCTGTTCGTGCTGTCCGCGCTCGGCGGCAGCAAGGCCATCGGCTATCTCTTTCTTACGGGTCTCCAGCGCACCCATGATCGGGGTCCAGACATATTTCATCGTGAACCACACGAAGACCGCAAAAGCGAGTAGCTGACCTATAAGCGTCAGATTGATGTTCATCCCGGAATTACCTCTCGTTGGACGAGATGATAGTGAGTTCGCTCAATGGCCCGGATCAGGCGACAGCGAACAGTACGTACATGGCCAGACCCACGGCGATCATGGGTACGGCGTCGACCAGACCCATGACGATGAAGAACTGGGTACGCAGCATGGGGATGAGTTCAGGCTGACGTGCGGCGCCTTCGAGAAAGCGGCCACCCAGTACGCCGATGCCTACCGCGGCACCCAGGGCACCCAGGCCCATCATGATCGCGCCGGCAATGTACAGCAGTGCTTGTTCCATTATTGGTCTCCCGTTTAATGAACTAGATAGTTAAAGGTTAAATCAGTGTTCGTGATGCGCCATATCCAGATAGACGATGGTCAGGGTCATGAAGATGAACGCCTGCAAGGTGATGATCAGGATATGGAAAATCGCCCAGCCCAGCTGGAGTACGCCACCGAACAAACCGAGTATCAGCCCGGCATTGTACATGATGGCGATCAGGATGAAGATCATCTCGCCCGCGTACATGTTACCGAACAGACGCAGGGCAAGAGAGATGGGTTTCGCGATCAGGCTGACGAATTCGAGCACGAAGTTGATCGGAATAAAGAGGATATTGACCAGGGTGTTATTGGACGAGAAGGGCTGCAGGGTCAGCTCTCCGGCGAAACCGCCGACACCCTTGATCTTGATACTGTAGAAGAGAACCAGAATGAAAACCCCAATGGCCATGCCGAAGGTGGCATTGGGATCGGTCGAAGGCACAACCTTCATGTAGTGGATGCCCAGCAGCTTGGCGAGTTCGGGGATCACATCCACCGGCACCAGATCCATCAGGTTCTGCAGGAAAATCCAGACAAAGATGGTCAGCGCCAGGGGTGCGACCAGGGAGTTGCGGGCGGAAAAGGAGCCACGCACGCTGTCATCGATGAAATCAACCAGCCATTCGACGAAATTCTGCAGACCGCCGGGAACCCCGACAGTGGCCTGCTTGGCGGCCTTGCTGAAGAAATAGAGAAACAGGATACCGAGGCTGATGGACCAGAACATGGTATCCACGTGGATCGCCCAGAAGCCCATCTCCTTGGCTTCAGCGGCAGAGTGCGCTATACCCCAGCTGCCATCCGGGTGTTTACCGAAGGTCAGATTGGTCAAATGGTGTTTGATATATTCACTGGAGGTGAGCGTGTCGCCAGCCATATGTAAACCTATGAATGCTGTCTATCTTGAAAAACCAACACAATCAACGGAACTGCTACCTGTACGAAGAGATAACAACCCAATAATGCACCAATACTCAAAGGACTGATGCTGACAATTGTCAATCCGAACATCAGTCCCGTGACGATCAACTTCTGGATTTCGGCGCCAAACATGCGGCCGGCTATCTTCTGCGGGTCCTGGGCGCGATAGTGCGTGAAGGACCTGTAGGCAAAAAAGCCGTTCGCCGCTGCGGCAATCAGGCCACCGAGTAACCCAGACAATGCATAGGTTTTACCGAATCCCAGAAGCACCAAGCCAACACCCAGCGCTGCCCCGAACTGGAGCGCTACGATAGTGCGGATCTGGTTGTTTCCGGTAAGCTGCATTCCGGTTTCCCGGTACCCTTAATATGAGCCTAACCAGCAAGGAGGGAGGAGTATAAGGGGTCTGAGATATAAGGTCAAAGGATAGATGCATAAATTTTTTCGCAATCGCGGGGTTTTTCGACCGCAAAGATCGGCACCGGCCAAGGCCGGTGTTTGACCGGGGCTAATCTAACACCCTGTTGACCCTGGGTATTGGCCGAACTGGGGGCTATCGGCGGTACCTGCGGTTGGGGGATGCCCCTGGACCACCCCTCGGCCCGGGAGGATTCTCCCAGTTGGTGCCGGGGCCACCCCGCGGCCCAGGTGGGTTATTGTCACGATCATAATAACGATAGCGATAGGGCCGTTGATACCAGCCAGCACCCGGCCCCCCCACCGGACCCGGCGGATTGACGGGGTAGCGATAACGCCGATCGGGCGAGGCCCCGGGTCCGCCTTCCGGCCCAGGAGGATTCTCCCAGTTGGTCCCCGGCCCCCCCACAGGCCCAGGAGGATTGTCATCACGATCAGCCGCCAACCCGGGCTGCGATGAAAACAGCAACACCGCAGACAACGAAAACATTCTGGCTCTTTGCTTCACCCTGTTCTCCCTATTCTGTTGTTCTATAGTCAATCCATCCACAGATCAGGATTTAAGCATAGTCTAGGCGAGACGGTTCCACATCCATCACTCGGGCACTCCCTGCCACAACATCTCATAGCCCACCTCATAGGTGTCGTCACAAAAATCGGCGAGGGCAGAAAACTTCTCCTTGAACAGACGATCCGCATGGGAGCGTTCATGCTGATCAAAGGATTGCCAGTAGGTGACGATGACGATGTCGCCCATGTTCTGATTCACGCGCCTGTTCTTATGGCTGTCATCCGCCCCCACACTGCCTTCCTCGGAGATAAAGCCGGCGTTGCGGTAGACCTGACCGCCAATGAAACCGCCATTGTCGTCACCGTAGTTGTTTTTCACCACATTGCACATTTCTCCAAGCAGCAGCTCGACATCCTCGACCTTGACTCCGGATTTGAGGTCCACCACGTTGAAAAGCATCACGCAGCCAAACGGAATTTCTATCGGATGAAACATCTTCAACACCTTTCGTCGTATTGGGATGCGATTAGCATAATCGACTAGTGATCGATAATTAACACGACTAAACAAATGTTAACCAAGGCCTCAGCCGGTCAACGCTTTGTCAAAGAGAAAAAAATCACGGGAACAAATAGGTACCGGCCAATTCCCTGTCAGCGCTGCAAAAGGATGCCGCCGACCGCAAGGTCTGGCGGGCGCCGCCCAATCCGGCTGTTGCCGACTGGCGCTGTCACGCCCATTGAGCAGCGCATAAATGGCGGCTATTTGATGTGGTCGAGGATCCCTTCGAGTTCATCGAGGCTGTTATAGCCGATGACCAGTCTGCCTTTGCCCTTGCTTCCCTGCTGCAGATCGACCTTGGCACCCAGCTTCTCAGAGAGGTCGGTGACCAGGCGCCGGATGTCGGGATCCATGGCCTTGCTTGGACGCGGAGATTTCGGCTTCTCCTCCTGATTCTGCAGTTTGCGCACCAGGCGTTCGGTTTCACGCACCGAGAGCCCCTGGGCAGCCACCTGGTTTGCCGCCCGGGTCTGCATCTCCCCCTTCAGGCCAAGCAGGCTGCGGGCATGGCCCATCTCGAGACGACCGCTCTCCACCAGGTTCTTGACCTCTTCGTTGAGTTCCAACAGCCGCAGCAGGTTGGTCACCGTGGTGCGGGACTTGCCCACGGCCTTGGCCACCTCCTGATGGGTCAGACCGAACTCCAACAGCAGCCGGCTCAGGGCATTCGCCTCCTCAAGGGGGTTGAGATCCTCCCGCTGGATATTCTCGATAAGGCCCATCGCCATCGCGGCCTCTTCGGTGACATCCTTGATAACCACCGGGATCTCATCCAGTCCAGCCTGCTGGGCAGCGCGCCAGCGCCGCTCCCCGGCGATCAGTTCATAGCGCTCGTTCTCCACCGGACGTACCACGACAGGCTGAATCACTCCCTGGGCGGCGATGGAGTCGGCCAGTTCGCGCAGGCTGTCGGCATCGAACTCCCGTCTTGGTTGATAGCGGCCGCGCTGGATCAGGTCGACGGGCAGTCGCTGCGGGTTGTCTCGGCCGGGGCTGCCAGGCGTCTTTGGTTTCACTTCGGCCTCGGCCTGCATGCCCCCCAGCAATGCGTCGAGCCCTCGGCCCAGTCCTCTTTTCTTTGTCGCCATATCGCTCTGTCCGTCAGGCTGTTTGGGATTGCATCTCGCGCATGCGGTGTCTTCTCAACAACTCACTGGCCAGGGCCAGGTAAGCGGTCGCGCCCCGAGATTGTTTGTCATAGAGCAAGACCGGTATGCCGTGGCTTGGTGCCTCGGCTACCCGGACATTGCGTGGGATGATGGTGTTGAAGACCGCCTCCTTGAAATGGGAGAGCAGCTGTCCGGAGACATCGATCGCCAGATTGTTGCGCGGATCGTGCATGGTGCGCAGAAAACCCTCGATCTGCAGGTCCTGGTTGAGATGGGAACGGATCTGCTCCACTGTATTCATCAGCGCGGTAAGCCCCTCGAGGGCATAGTATTCGGTCTGGATCGGAATCAGTACCCCATCCGCCGCAACCAGGGCATTCAGGGTAAGCATATTCAGCGAAGGCGGGCAGTCTACCAGGATATAGTCATAGTTGGCTTTCGCCGGGGCCAGAGCCATATCGAGGCGCTTCTCCCGCATCGAACTGCTCATCAGGCCGACCTCCGCGGCAGTCAGGTCCCCATTCGCGGGCAGCACATCAAAGTTGGCTTCCGGTGTCTGTTGAATGGCGTCCCGCATGGACGAATCCCCCAACAGCACCTCACAGCTGGAGTTTTGCAGATTGTGCTTGTCGATCCCGCAGCCCATGCTGGCATTGCCCTGTGGATCCATGTCCACCAGCAACACCCGCTTCTTCATGGCGGCAAGGGAAGCAGCCAGGTTAACGGTGGTTGTGGTTTTGCCGACACCGCCTTTTTGATTGGCGATCGATATTGTGTAACCCATGGCGTAATTCGGCTCCGCGATAACAGGAACTGCCTATCATAACGGCACTGCCGCAGAAGGTGGTACCCTTTCTGTCACTTTCGGTGACTTTCAGCCGCCTGGCCGCCATCCTCCGACGCCTGCCTGATCCGCACCAGACTGCGCTCGCCCTCCTCGAAAGGGACCTTCAGCACAATCGCTTCACAACTGAATCGAGCTCCCAGCTGGGCAATCTCCTGCTCCGGCACAACTCCCTTCATGGCAAGGATTTCCGAACCCTGGGTCCACAAGCCATCGCTCAAAGCAAGCAGCTTCGGCAAGGACGAGAAGGCCCGGGTTACTAAGGTTGGATAGGGGCTGGCCGGGCGGTAGGCCTCGACCCTGGCGTGCACCGGTTCGATATTTTCCAGGCCCAGTTCAAGTTTTGCCTGCCGCACGAAACGGATCTTTTTGCTGTTGCCATCGAGGAGCACGAAGCGGCTATCGGGGCGCATGATCGCCAGCGGCACCCCCGGCAGGCCAGCACCGGTGCCGATATCGAGACACTCCCCCTGCCGCAGATGGGGAAGCACTGCCAGGCTGTCGAGGAGATGGCGGCCGACCATCTGCAGCGGGTCACGCACCGCGGTGAGATTGTAGGCCCGGTTCCATTTTACTAGCAGGGAGAGAAAACCGATCAAGCGCCCCTGCTGCCTGCCGTCGATCACCAGTCCCATCTCCCGGGCACCCGCCAGGAGCCGTTCCAGACAGGCACTTTCGTTGGATATTCCTGCCTCCATCAGGCGGTTCGCTTCTTCAGGTGGATCAGCAACAGGGAGAGCGCGGCCGGGGTGACCCCGGCGATGCGCCCGGCCTGACCCAGGGTCTGGGGTCGGTGGCGCTGCAGTTTCTCCCTCACCTCGGAGGAGAGCCCGCGTACGCTGGCATAATCGAGATCGAGGGGCAGGGATACCGCTTCATTGGCCCGCTGTTTTTCTATTTCCCCCTGCTGACGATCGATATATCCTGCGTACTTTGCCTGTATCTCCAGCTGCTCGATGACCTGGGGATCGGTCTCACCCGGCGCCAGTTTGGCCAGGCTCGTCAGTTGGCGGTAGTCCACATTCGGCCTGGCCAGCAGGCTGATGGCGCATGCCTCCTTCGAAAGCGTGCCGCCAAATATCGTCTCTGCCTGTGCCGGTTCGATATCCCCGGGGGTCAGCCAAATCCCTTTCAGCCGCTGCTGTTCGCGTTCTATCGCTTCACGCTTGCGCGCGAAGGCGTCCCAGCGCCGGTCATCGATCAACCCGAGATCACGACCGGTCTGGGTCAAGCGCAGATCGGCGTTATCCTCGCGCAGCATCAGCCGGTACTCGGCACGGCTGGTGAACATCCGATAGGGCTCGAGGGTGCCCTGGGTGATCAGGTCGTCGACCATCACCCCGAGATAGGCCTCATCCCTTCGCGGTGTCCAGGGGGATCGCTGCCGATAGTGCAGCACCGCATTAACCCCGGCCAGCAGGCCTTGCGCGGCGGCCTCCTCGTAACCGGTGGTGCCGTTTATCTGCCCGGCGAAGAAGAGTCCCTCGATATATTTGGTCTGCAGTGACGCCTGGAGATCGCGGGGATCGAAATAGTCATACTCGATGGCATAGCCAGGTCGTGTCAGGTGGGCATTTTCGAACCCCTTCATGGAGCGTACAAGACGCTGCTGGATATCGAAGGGCAGGCTTGTGGAGATACCGTTGGGGTAGACCTCGTGGGTATCCAGCCCTTCGGGTTCGATGAAGATCTGATGCGACCCCTTGTCCGCGAAGCGTACGATCTTATCCTCGATCGAGGGACAATAGCGGGGGCCGACACCCTCGATAACGCCGGTGTACATGGGCGAGCGGGAAAGGCCGCTGCGAATGATGGCGTGGGTCTCCTCGTTGGTATGGGTGATGTGGCAACTGACCTGCGGGGGATGTTGCGCGGTAGAACCGAGGAAGGAGAAAACGGGGGTTGGTGTATCACCGGGCTGCGCCTGCAGTTGCGAATAGTCGATGCTGCGACCATCGATGCGCGGCGGGGTTCCGGTCTTCAGCCGATCGACCCGAAACGGGAGCTCACGCAGGCGTTGTGAAAGGGCGTTCGCCGGTGGATCGCCTGCACGACCCCCTTCATAGTTTGAGAGCCCGATATGGATACGGCCACCGAGGAAGGTACCCACGGTGAGCACCACCGCCCTGGCGCTGAACCTCAAACCCATCTGGGTGACGACCCCGGTGACCCGCTCCTGTTCCACCAGCAGGTCGTCCACCGCCTGTTGAAAAATCTCCAGGTTGGGTTGATTCTCCAGGGCATGGCGGATCGCCGCCTTATAACGCCCCCGGTCCGCCTGGGCCCGTGTGGCCCGAACGGCTGCACCCTTGCGGGAATTGAGAATGCGAAATTGAATCCCACCGAGATCGGCCGCATGGGCCATAATACCTCCCAGCGCATCCACCTCCTTGACCAGGTGGCCCTTACCTATACCGCCGATCGCCGGGTTGCAGCTCATCTGTCCCAGGGTCTCGATGTTATGGCTGAGCAGCAGGGTTTTCGCCCCCATGCGCGCGGCGGCCAAGGCCGCTTCGGTGCCGGCATGTCCGCCGCCCACTACAATCACATCATAACTGTTGGTATAAAGCATGGATCTCTACATGGGCCGCCAAGGCACTGAATTCAACAACCGGAATCGACCATTTTAACCGATTCCACAGACACCACGGAAATCTATGAGCGCAGAACTGCGAAGGGTTATCGATGCCGCCGGGAATATCCTGTTGGGCAAACAGGAAGTGGTTAAACTATCGCTTGCCTGTCTCCTGGCACGGGGGCACCTGTTGATCGAGGACCTGCCAGGCGTCGGCAAGACAACCCTGGCCCATACCCTGGCCCATATGCTGGGACTTCACTATCAACGCATCCAGTTCACAAGCGACCTACTGCCTTCGGACATTGTCGGTGTCTCGGTCTATGAACGCAGCGAACAACGCTTTCAGTTCCATCGCGGCCCGATCTTTGCCCAGCTGGTGCTGGCGGATGAGATCAACCGCGCCACCCCCAAGGCCCAAAGCGCGCTGCTGGAGGCGATGGAGGAGCGACAAGTCACCACGGATGGCGTCACCCACGGCCTGCCCGAACCCTTTTTTGTCATCGCCACGCAGAATCCCAGCCACCAGGTCGGCACCTTTCCCCTGCCGGAGTCCCAGCTCGATCGCTTCTTGATGCGCCTGCACATCGGTTATCCGGAGAGGGCCGCGGAGAGGGACCTGCTCAGCGGTGAGGATCGCCGACAGATGCTGAAAAAAGCGGGAGCCGCAATAGATACTCAACGACTTGCCCTGTATCAGCATCGGGTCACGGAAGTACATGTCTCGGACGCCTTGATCGACTATTGCCAGGATATTCTCGCATTCAGCAGAGAATCGCCCGACTACCGGCACGGCCTCTCCCCTCGCGCCGGCCTTGCGATCCTGCAGAGTGCCCGGGCATGGGCATTGATCGAGGGCCGGAATCTAGTGTTGCCGGAAGATCTCCAGGCTGTCCTGCCCGCTACCATCGGCCATAGATTGCAACCGGCAGGGGATAGTGCAGAACCTCAAGGCGAGAGCCTGGTGATGAATCTGATCAGTTCCGTACCCATACCCTGAGATGGCCGCGCTTACCCTAGCCAACCGCCTACAGCAGCTGCGCCGCAGGGCAAAACCCGAGTCACGCGGCAGGGTGAGGGTGGTGTCTCGCAGCATCTATATACTTCCGACCCGACAGGGGATGCTGTTGGCCCTGATGCTGCTACTCATGTTGGCCGGCTCGATAAATTACGGCAGTAACCTGGGGCACCTGATGACCTTCCTTCTTGGTGGTATCTGGTTGATCACCATTCTACATACCTGGCGCAACCTGCTCGGGATCTCTATACAGCCTGGTGACGCCGCCTCAGTCTTCGCCGGGCAGACCGCCGATTTTACCTTGCGCGTGTTGAACAACAGCGGTTCGACCCGCTATGGCATTACCCTGAATACCAAGAAACAACCTGGCGCCACAGTCGACATTCCTCCCAACTCCGGTGCTGAATTGCACCTGCCGATCAAGACCCAGCGCCGGGGGATCCTGCCCATCCCAGAAATCACAGTCCACACCACCTTTCCGTTTGGCCTCTTCAGCGCCTGGAGCTATGCCCAACTCGACCTCAGCTGTCTCGTCTATCCGAAACCGGCTGAACAGGGCGAACCACCGACCCGTGCAATCTACAACCACAGCGACAGCGGGGACCGCGGGGTAGGTGCCGATGACTTCATCGGCCTGCGCAGCTATCGATTGGGTGATTCTCCGCGTCAGATCGACTGGAAGGCACACGCCAGGGAGCGCGGATTGTTGAGCAAGCAGTTCGGTGGTGACAGAAGCGAACAGGTCAGACTCGATTGGTCGCTGCTCGAAGCCTTCGATCGAGAACAGCGACTCAGCCTGCTTTGCCGGTTTATCCTGCAGGCGGAGGAACGGGAACAGTCCTACAGTCTGCGGATGCCTGAAGAGAAGATACCCACGGGCTCGGGACCACTTCATCAACAGCGTTGCCTGTCTCTGCTGGCTCGTTACGGAATCGACGATGAAACAGCCGGTTGACTTCACCGTGACACCAGGCTTCATGGCCAAGCTGAGCCTGATGATGGGCCTGGCGCTTTTGCCCCATGCGGCCAACATTCCGCTCAATATCTCGCTCTATCTGCTGCTGCTATTGGCATGGCGAGTCCTGGGCATCCTTTTCACCAGGCTGCAACCAGGACGCTGGCTGCTGCTGGCCGCAACCATGATCTCCATCTACATCGTCTATACGCAATACCAGACCCTGCTGGGCAGGGATGCCGGGGTTGCGCTTTTGGGCATGATGCTGCTGTTGAAGGTCAATGAGATAAAAAAGCGTCGGGATATCTACGTTTCTGTGTTTATCTCCTATTTCGTCGTCATCACTCAATTTCTTTTCAGCCAATCAGCACCGTTGTCCCTCTATCTGTTGGTTGTGGTTATCGGCCTTACCTCGTTGCTGATGGAGATCAATCGGGTTACACCCCCGGCTAAGGCCTATCAGCCGATAGTCGCAACGCTCAAGATCACCCTTCAGGCAATGCCGATCGCACTGGTTTTATTCGTGGTTTTTCCACGCATCACCCAGCCGTTGTGGAATTTCTCGTCAGAAGCCAGCGCCCGAACAGGCCTAGACGATCGCGTTACCCCGGGTGCTATCAGTGACTTGATCGAATCCTCTGAGGTCGCATTCAGGGTTCAGTTCAAGCAGCCACCACCGGCGAAAAAACATCACTACTGGCGCGGCCTGGTGTTATGGGACACAGATGGATACAGCTGGTACACAGATGAAAAACGGCCGCTGGGCAGGGAGACTTTACATATAAGGATGATCGATAATCCGATCAAATACGAGGTCTTTCTCGAACCACACGATGAAAAATGGCTGTTTGCCCTGGATATACCCCTCGAAGCGCCGCCGCGAAGCAGGCTCACCCATGATTTTCAGTTGCTCTACAACGAACGGGTGACAACACCCCTAACCTACAGCCTCCACTCACTGACCAGTTTCGGTATAGACCAACTCTCTCCCGAATTGCGTCGGCGGGGATTAAAGCTTGCCGATAATCTGACCCAGAGGCAGCGCAACCTGGTCGCTCAATGGAAAGCCAATTCCAGCAGCGACAGGCAGATTGTCGAACAGGCCCTGAGCTTTTTTAACACTGAACACTTCGTTTACACACTCTCTCCGCCAAGATACCAGATCAACCCGGTGGATGAGTTTCTGTTTGAGGGAATGGCGGGCTTCTGCGAACACTATGCAACCAGCTTTACACAGTTGATGCGTATTGCAGGTATTCCCTCACGTCTGGTACTGGGTTATCAGGGCGGCGAATATAATGCGCTGGGCGACTACTTCATCGTCCGTCAGTATCACGCCCATGCCTGGTCGGAGGTATGGTTGGCGGGCAGGGGCTGGGTCAGAATCGATCCCACTGCCGCCGTCGCACCTGAGCGGATAGAATATCCCTTGCAACGTGCCTTCGGCGAGCTGGGCGCTCCCGCGATGTTTCAACTCGACGGTGGTGGAGCAGTCGCATCGATGCTGCGCCATGTCACTCATGCCCTCGATAACGCCAACATCCAATGGCGCCGCTGGGTAGTGGGTTACAGCAGAGAACATCAATTTTCCCTGATGCGCAACTTCGGTCTTGATGCCTATACAGCGATGCAATGGAGTCTGATCACCCTCGGCATCGTTGCAATACTGTTGTTAATCGTGGGATTGAACATCATCCGTCAGGGACGACAGCTGCTTTCCCCCACCCAGCAGGCGTACCGGCGTTTTTGTCACAAACTGTCGCGTGTCGGCATCAGCCGCAGATCCTACGAGGGTCCCATGGATTTCGCCGAACGGGCGGCCCGCAACCGTCCCGACTTGGCTAGCCAAATCACGACGATATCCGATCTCTATATCAAGCTGCGCTATGCCTCAATGGAGAGAGACCGGAGACAGCAACGGTCGTTCGCTCGCCTGGTTCGTCAATTCCGCCCACGACAGAGGTAGGCGCAATCAACCGTGCAAAATCGCATACAGCCTGTCTTTCAATAGAACCCGCCGCTTTTTCATCTCCTCCATGTGGAAATCCGACACCGGATTGTGCAGCTCCTCGAGATTGCGGATATGCGCATCGAGCCAGTCGTACTCATCCATCAGGTTGTGAAAGACATCATCACTTTCGCGTAATTCGGCAATCTTCTCCGCATACTCCGGAAACTCGTGTAGTAGGTCATGGGGTTCGCCCAGCATGGTTTCACTCCTCTTTTGCTTGTCACTCTATTGCACCACAATTAGCACCGACTTCGCCACGACTACAATGTGTTCGATCAAGAACATGATTGATTTTACCGAAAATAGAGGCGGATATATCAACAAGATACACTTCAAAGTACAATCTAACACATACCCCGCGAGACCCCCGCCAATGGGGTCCTAAAATCATCGGGTTGTGTCATGCTGGATGATTTGCGGCAGCATATCTGTCGCTAGGGTTTCGTCTGACATGAAGACAACACTCACTAGATGGCCTTCTCGTTCATTTTCAGCTTCAGCGCACGATTCCTGGCACCGGATATCAGCTTGTCCGGAGCAGTCAGCATGGAATCGGCCTTACTGTAGAGCTCGAGTGCACGGTCATAATCAGCCACCAACTCGGCGCAAACCCCCAGATTGTAGATCAAGCTAACACTGTTGTTGCTTTCCTGGTCTAACGCGGAGAGCTCCTGCCAGATGGCACAGGCACGATCCATCTGCCCGGCATCGCTGAAGGAGAGACCACTGCTGAACTTATCCTTGGCATCCCCGACCAGTTCATCTGTGTCGTTTTTCAACTGTACGTTGAACACACCGTTGAAGGGTGCCACCCGGCGGCGGACCTTGGCGGCGACATCCTTACGTAGCAGAGCGGCAAACTCCGAGCGGTTGAATTTCCTACCCGAGTCTGTGCAATACCGGTTCTTTGTTGTACTTGAAATACTCTCTGTATATACGATATTCCCGGTCAGTACATTGACCAGTTTCGGTTGCGCCGTGTAGGTCGCCAACTGTTCATAACAGGTGACTTTGTACTTCTTCGACTTCTTGCATTTAAGAAAACCTTTGTATTCGAGGCATTTGCTACGCTCCTGCTGCCAGTGCTTGTTCGCTATATTTATGCGCTCGACCTGACCGTAGTAGACGCCCTGAACGCCCAATGCCTTGCCATGACGCATCGCCGTCTTGAGATCGCCTCTGCCACCCTTGATCACATCCTTGCTCATGACACTAAATATCAACTGCCCGTCTAGATTGGCAGATTTCAGCTCGGCGGTGAGCTGATCCGCGAAACCGGACCCATCCGAACCCTTGAAACCCAGCACTGATATTTTATTCAACGCTGCAGCATCCGGGAACGCGGCGGGGAAGCGCGCTTTCACTGCGACCTGTTTGGTAGAGATACAACCCGAGATCAAGATCACGGTTATTCCCAATATTATTTTTCTCATGCTGGACATAGCTTCTCCTTAATAAACCGTGATCCACACCGGTAGGCTCATAGCATCGGTCTATTTTTTAACGCTGATGTTATAAACACTCGCTCCGCGCCTGACCAGAAGATCCAGCCGCCCCTTGGTATCAAAGGCCTGATCGAGGACATTGTTGGGTTCCTTGCCATCGGGCACAGGTTTGTGATTGATGGTGAGCACGACGTCATTGCGTATGAGCTTGCCTGACAACAGGGAGTCGCTATCGACCTCAGCGACTCTGACTAATAGATTATCGCTGGTATCATCTACCCGGCGCACCAGCACCACACCATATTTAGAACGCGACTGCGCCAAGGCCTCATCGGCTTGGTTGGTCTCCAGTATCTGGTATCTTTTTCTCGCTATTTTGCTGAATTCACCGTCGGGGAAGCGACTGATAAAATCGATATAATCTGCAGCATTGTTGCTAAGACGAACCTTTTTCCAGGCCCTGCTCTCCTCTTCGATGAAGTTGACCCGTGCCGATGGCTTACCACCTGGCTTGAAGAAAAACTCTCTTGTCAGTAAACCGGTCATTTGGGGCTGTTGTTGCCCATTGGTCTTTTTCAAAACCTGGTTACCGGTTTCACGGAAAACACCCGTTGCATCGAGACCAGGCTGTTTCATTGCGGTAGTGAGCGCCTTGGTATAGGGACTGTAACGCCCGCTACCATCCACCGCGGGATCGGAGCTGCTGGTGGAGAACGCGAGGATTGTACCGTGCGGTACCTTATAGGCATTGCTGTGTCGAAAGGTAAGCGGATTATTTCCCAGGCGGGCATCTTCGCGGCAGGCATCTACCACGATAATGCGCGAGTCGAAATTGCCACCCTGCAGTTCCTGCAACACATCCTGCAACGTAATACTCGTCTCCACGCTATCAACCGCGTAGTCCACAGGCAGGAGGTAGCTGTCACCACCTTGCTGGACGCCGTGTCCGGAATAGTAGAACAGCACAGCTTCACCCGCAGGCCTGTCGACAAGCTTCTCCCCGAAACCAAGTACGGCCTCGAGCATTTCAGCATCGTCCTGATTTTTCAACAGGGTAACCCTAAAGCCGAGGGTTTCGAGTGTCCGGGCGACCAGTTCGGCATCATCGACGGCATTCCTGAGGTCTGATAACTGCTCGTACTCACCGTTACCGATCACCAGTGCGAGACGGTCCGTGCCTGGCTTAGCAACCACAGCAAAGCTGGTAAGAGAGAGAGACAAGCAGATAAGGGCAATGAATCGGCGTTGTATCTGCATCAGGTAATTTAGAGCCCGCATCTGTTCGCCATAGCCCCGCTTTAGAAAGTTTGATAAAAGGTTAGTGCACTTTCGAACTGCATATCGCATCCGCGGCTGTGGTACCAGACCAGCTGTTCACCAGGTGTCTCTCCAGCTTCACCGTACCAGAGCCGGACCCGGGTACTGCGCTCTAGCTCATCACCCGAAATGACTAGCCGCCGTGGCTTTGCCTTCAACACCGCAGCAACTAGCTCGGTTTCCGCAGCACCGCCTGGCCAACTGATTGTGTAGTTCTCCTTACCCGCCCGCAACGTCAGCGAAAGCGGTGCCTGAGACTCGGAACGCCAAAGCGCCAACTTCTGTCCGGGGGCAATACAGTAAGCGGAGTTTTCCCCCAGCACCACCCTTACCACACTCTCCTGAAAACGCGGTTCATCGGATCGCTTGCTCAGGTTGCGATAGGCTCCCAGGGCCTTGCGGGATTCACCCCGGCCAAACACGGCGTCAGCCAGTTCATCCAGATTCACACTGTCGGTAGCCGTCGGCTGGCGCAGGAAACTGCTGATCGCGCCCGTGTAAGAACCCTTGACCTTGATCGTTTTTCCGTTTGACATCAGCAGTCGCATCTCTTCCTGTGGTGCCAGACGGACTACTGTGGATACCGCTACAGATTCACCTGCCTTCAATCGCTTATCATCCGATTGAAGGACGAGCACTTGTTGCTCGTTAAAGGCATATGAGGTACCCGAAAAAAGGCTAAAAACTAGGCCTAGACTCAATAGAAAAGACTTAAGGAGAGGCAGTTCCATCGCTGATCGGTTATACATAATTATTTGAAAATAAACTAATAATAAACCGCATTAATACCATTCTTATGAATTTATTCTAGCGTCATTGACGACATTTTTCGAAACCGTTTCAAGATCGCTACCGCGGTGGCTTAACCCAAGCGTCCAGGACAACCATCCAAGAACGGCTTATCAGATCCTTGAACAGTTCCATCAAAAGACTGGCACCAACGGCGATGGCAACAAGCCCGATGGGCAGTATGAGGCCGAAAAAGTAAATAAACAGCCAGTTAATTCCCGATAGTAGCGCACCAACAAACACGGGGACCAACAACACCAGATAACGACGCCACTCAACTACTTTAGCACCCTGTAAATCCTGATCATTTCTAACAGGGTCACTCTCGATAAACTTTGATAGCAGAAAGCCGCCGCTAAATCCCAACACAAGTATTGCCAGTGCCCAGATAAAGCCTACTTCCACTATCTTCCGGCCATCGATCAATTGTTGCGTGATATTGGCGTGAATAGCAGCTCCGCTGAGGGCAATGTTCTCCTGCCAAACCGCATCGAGGGGTGTGACATGTCGATCCTCCCAGCTTAGGTCGGCGCCAAGAATAACGATTTTATTCTCGATCAGATTGCGCAAATAACTATCCTTAACCGCATTCACCACCGACGGTTCCTGTAGTTCCAGGGAGACCTTGCAATTGCTATTCACTGGGGTATCTAAAAATAGCTGCAGAGGTAAAACCGGAAACGCATCATCGCGCCCACTCTCCTTCGCCAGCCAGTCGATCTGAAACATGGACACAGCGTTGCCAGATACAGTATTGACGCTTTTAAAGGCTGCCAACTCGGCCGCAAATGTGGGAACTGCGTTATCCGCGATTATTGCATTCCGCAACACATAGTCCTCATCCTTGATCAACAGGGCGCTGGCCCTGCTTGCCTCTTTCAGAAACTCTTCCTCCACAACCCTGGCGTCTGGCAAGCCAATTACCGGATCATCTGTTGCATTGACCGCCATAACAAGCTTGCTTTTGTTCTCAAACAAAATCTGTTTTAACTGGCTGTCCTTGGTTGTTTCGGTACGCTTGTCGAGGAGAAAATCGACACCGACCACGGTCGGATCCAATGAAAGGATCGACGCCAGACCGTGGGCAAGTACACAGCGGTCGACAGGTGAGCGATATGGCAGCTGGTTAATCAGTTCCTCGTTGACCACAACCAGGGTCACATCGAGCGGTTGCATACGAGCTTGTAATTGGGCATTCGCCCTGGTGACGCGAAAATAGTCGTTCAAAGACGACTCATACGGCAGGAGATTGGGGGCCTGTTGCGAAACCAGCAATGTTAAAACCGAGAGCACCAGCACCGATAGGAAATACCAGAACCAGTGGAGCGCCAGGGCAGTTTTATTGTCTCTGTATCCGTTCATTTATTTTTTGCGATTGCAATCGCAATATAGCCCGAATGTTCAGAGGTGTCGATGCAACAGGTGGAAGCAATCGGGCTATTTACCGATACAGAAACTACTGAAGATTCGCCCCAACAGATCATCCGCGGTGAACTCGCCGGTTATCTCCGATAGGGATAGTTGGGCCTGGCGCAGATCTTCGGCCACAAGCTCACCTGCCTGATCTCGGTGCAGACTTCTCTCAGCGTCGAGCAAATGATCCCGGGCACGTTGCAGCGCATCCAGGTGACGTCGGCGGGCAATGAAATCCCCTTCGGCCAAATGCTGGAAACCCACTGACTCTTTGAGATGGTTTCTCAACAGATCTATACCTTCGCCCCGCTTCGCCGAGAGGGCAATCTCAAACCCGGACTCGTCTTCTGACACTGCGGCGGGCCTGCCCGCGATATCGATCTTGTTTCGGACCAGGGTAACCGGCACCCCCTGTGGCAGCTGCGACCTGTCGATTGCAAGATGGCGTGGATCGGTATGGTCGTCAAATACCCAGAGCACCCGGTCGGCCTGCTCGATCTGCTGTCTTGCGCGGCGAATACCCTCGGCTTCCACCGGATCCTGGCTTTCACGCAGACCCGCGGTATCGATGATGTGCAGCGGCATGCCATCGATGGTGATGCGCTCGCGGAGCAGATCCCTGGTGGTTCCGGGAATCTCGGTGACTATCGCCGACTCGGCACCGGCAAGGGCGTTGAGCAGGCTCGATTTACCGGCATTGGGACGCCCCGCGATTACCAGGGTCAAACCGTCTCTCAGGAGTCTCCCCGTATGTGCGGATTTAACCGTGGACTCAATCTCCCCCAATACTGTTTGTAAGCGTTCACTAACCGTGTTGTCGTTGAGAAAATCGATCTCCTCTTCTGGAAAGTCGATGGCCGACTCGACATAGAGTCGCAGTTCGATCAGCGCCTCAACAAGCTGGTTGATGCGCTGTGAAAAGGCCCCCTGCAGGGTACGCGTGGCCGAACGTACCGCAGCCTGGCTCTCGGCGTCGATAAGATCGGCTATAGCTTCAGCCTGCACCAGATCGAGCTTGCCATTGAGGAATGCCCGTTCGCTGAATTCGCCAGGTCGAGCCAGGCGGGCACCCAGTTGCAAGGCGGCTTGCAGCAGCAGATCCATAACCACCGGTCCGCCATGACCTTGCAGCTCCAGTATATCTTCACCGGTAAACGAGTGGGGTCGAGGGAAAAAGATGGCCAGGCCGTTGTCGATGACAGCGCCATTGGGATCTAGAAACGAGCGTATACACGCCTCTCTCGGCGGCGGACGGGAACCCACCATCGAATCGGCAATGGAAGCGGCTTGGGGTCCGCTGATGCGGACTATGCCCACACTCCCACGGCCGGGTGGGGTGGCCACAGCCGCGATGGTGTCGACCGGCTGCATGGTCAGGTTGGCGGTATCAGCCCGCCGCTTGTTCGATCTTGCGGGTGATATACCACTGTTGAGCAATAGAGATCAGGTTGTTGACCACCCAGTAGAGCACCAACCCTGCCGGGAAGAAGGCAAAGAAGATGGTAAAGACGAAGGGTAGTGTCATCATGATCTTCGCCTGCATAGGATCGGGTGGCGCCGGATTGAGCTTCTGCTGCACGAACATGGAGACGCCCATGATAAGCGGCAGGATAAAGTAAGGGTCCTTTTCCGACAGGCTGTCGATCCAGAGCACCCATGGGGCCTGGCGCAGCTCCACACTCTCCAGCAAAACCCAGTAGAGGGCGATGAAGACAGGGATCTGTACCAATATCGGCAGACAACCACCCAACGGATTGATCTTCTCCTTCTTATAGAGCTCCATCATGGCGGCCTGTATACGCTGTTTGTCATCACCGTAGCGATCCTTGATCGCCTGAATCCTCGGGGTGAATTTGCGCATATTCGCCATCGACTTGTAACTTGTCTCTGACAACTTGAAGAAGGCCGCCTTGATCAGCAGGGTGAGAATAATGATCGACCAACCCCAGTTGCCAATCCAATTGTTGATGGTCTTCAACAGCCAGAATATCGGTTTCGCAATCACCGTCAGCCATCCATAATCGACCGTCAACTCCAGACCCTCAGCGATCACCTCCAACTGATCCTGTAGTTTTGGACCGATATAGAGCTGCCGGCTAAGACTCTTTGTCTCACCAGCCGCAACGGTTACCGTGGGAGAGTAGCTTCCGATCAGGTACTTTCCGCCGGAAAGCGCATTGGTATAGTAGTGCTCCATCTGATCTTTGGGCGGTATCCAGGCACTGAGAAAATAGTGCTCAATCATCGCCAACCAGCCCTGTTCCGACTCCACGTTCAGCTTTTTCTTCGCCATATCGTCGAAGTCGACCTTTTCATACTTCTCCTGCGGGGTGTAAAAGACACCGCCGGTGTAGGTATAGGTGGTAAAGCCGTTGGTGTCGCTACTCGGTTCCATCCGCTGCAACTGGCCATAGTCTCTTGCCGCCCATCCCTCTGCAGACTGGTTGTCGACGATATAGCGAACATCCGCCACGTAGCTGCCGCGGCGAAACACAAACTCTTTTCTGATCTCGATACCATCGCCACTCGACCAGGTCAGCGGGATGGTCAACTCGTCGCTGCCATCGGCCAGTTTGTAACTCGTCTGTTCTGCGTCGTAGATCGCTTCATGGCTGGGAGCCTTTCCCTGTTCCGTTCCGATCAGGCCCGATTGGGCAATATAGATATCGGGTTCCATGGGACTCAGCAGTTCGACCTTCACATCCGGATGATCCAGGGACACTGGATAGTCGAGAAGCAGGGCCTTTTGCACCGTGCCACCCTGTGTCGATATCTCCAGGTCCAGCAGGTCCGTTTTGACTTGTATGACAACAGCTCGGGCTGCCTTGCCGGTGGCTGCGGAATCATCTGAGCCCGCGGCCGCTGGCAGCTCCGCTTTAACCTCCACCGTTGGTACGGCTGCCGAGTCTTCCTTGGCCCCGGTGCCGGGAGCTGGAGCGCTCGACGTTTGCGGCTTGGTCTGACTCTGCGGACCATAGTCCTGCTGCCAGGCCTGGTAGAGCAACAGCCCAACAAAGGCAAGAACAAAAAATAGGATCAGTCGTAGATTATCCATGTAACTGCTTTTTTCCGGGTTCAGGGACCGGGTCCACTCCGCCTTCGTGCCAGGGGTGGCAGCGGGAGACACGCTTGATAGAGAGCCACAGGCCAGCCATCACACCATGCTTTTCCAAGGCCTCCAATGCGTATGCAGAGCAGCTTGGATAGAACCGGCAATGTTGGCCGATGAACGGACTCAGGATAGTTTGGTAGAGCCTGACCAGGAAGATCACGATGCGGCGCATAGTTCCACCATCTTTCGCCAATGTTGCCCAAGGGATTTCAAACACTGCCTATTCTCGGCATTTACGGCGCCATGTCTAGAGACAACCACAAGATCGAGTCCCTCGAGAAGTCCTTGATTGACTCTGAAACTCTCCCGAATCAAACGCTTGATCCGGTTTCTGTCCACCGCGGCACGACAACTCTTTTTAGAGACAGCCAGACCAACTCGCCCATAGCCAAGCTGATTCGGTTTCCCAAGTACCAGAAACAACCTGTCAGAAGAGCGCTCCCCACCATTAAAAACCCGACGATAGTCGTCGGGCTTGAGCAGTCTGCAACGACGGGGAAAAGTCCCTTCGGATGTTGCCAAGGAGCGTATATATAATCAGAGTGCCAGGCGTGCACGACCCTTGGCGCGACGTGCCTTCAGCACTTTGCGGCCGTTACGAGTTGCCATCCGTGCGCGAAAACCGTGGGTACGCGCTCTCTTTAAATTACTGGGTTGAAAGGTTCTTTTCATAACTCTCTACCGGTAGATCCGCCAATAAATCGAAAATTAATTTATGGTCGAAAAAAAGACGCGTAGCCTAGTCCTAAACACCCTCTCCTGTCAATAGAGAATCGCAGGAAAAAAAGTTGATCTCTATTCCCAATCGCCTATAGATAACTGCTCCGACCGGAGGTAGACTTGACAGTTCCAAACGGGATGGCCAGAGGGCGCCTCAAAGCCGGTCGGCTGGTAATCAAACTCTAATTTGCAACTCATCCAACGCCGCTGGAGAGAGAACTTGAACCTTTGGCAACGATGTACCGAACATCTTGAACAGGTGCTATCACCGCAACAGTTCAATACCTGGATTCGCCCGCTACACATCGTTGAAGATCAAGACAACCTGAAACTCCTGGCACCGAATCGGTTCGTACTGGATTGGGTACGTAACCACTACCTGGATACGATTCAGGACCATCTGAGCAACCTCTGCGACGGCAACCCGCCCACAGTCAAGGTAGAGATAGGCACCAAAAAGCGGCCACAACAAAACCCGCAAGAGAAGAGCCTGGCCAACAAGGCGCCAATAAATGACGACAAACCGTCAACCGTAGAGAGCAATCTCAATCCCAGTTTCATCTTTGATACCTTTGTCGAGGGCAAATCGAACCAAATCGCACGGGCAGCATCGATACAGATCGGTGAGAATCCCGGAAAGGCCTACAATCCACTCTTCATCTACGGCGGTGTCGGATTGGGAAAGACCCATCTCATGCATGCCGTGGGCAACATGATGTTGAAGACGAATCCCCATGCCCGTGTGGTCTATCTTCATTCCGAACGATTTGTCGCCGAGATGGTAAAGGCGCTGCAGCACAACACCATTGAGCAGTTCAAAAAGCGTTATCGATCGGTGAATGCCCTGCTCATCGACGATATCCAGTTTTTCGCAGGCAAGGAACGCTCCCAGGAAGAGTTCTTTCACACCTTCAACGCACTGTTTGAATCTCAGCAGCAGATCATCCTCTCCAGCGATCGTTTTCCCAAGGAGGTGAGCGGACTGGAAGAGCGCCTCAAATCACGCTTCGGCTGGGGATTGACCGTCGCCATCGAACCTCCCGATCTGGAGACACGGGTCGCAATTCTGCAGAGCAAGGCACTCCAACTCAATGTGGAACTGCCCAACGAAGTCGCCTTTTTCATGGGCAAACGGATACGCTCGAATATCCGTGAACTCGAGGGTGCATTGCGCCGGGTCATCGCCAATGCAACCTTCACCGGCCGCGAGATCAATCTCGATTTTGCCAAGAACGCATTGCGTGACATGCTTGCCGCCCATGACAAACAGATCACGATCGAAAATATACAGAAGACTGTTGCCGAGTATTTTCAAATACGCACATCCGATCTCACCTCGTCGAAACGCAGCCGTTCCATTGCCAGACCGAGACAGATCGCGATGACCCTGGCCAAAGAGCTGACCAATCACAGTCTTCCTGAGATAGGCAATGCTTTCGGCGGTAGGGACCATACCACCGTGATACATGCCAATCGCAAGGTAAAGGAGCTTCGAGAAAGCGATCCCCGTATCTCCGAGGACTATTCCAATCTGTTGAGAACCCTCAGCAGTTAATGTGGATAAATTGTTGGGAAAATCGGGTAATATTGAATTGCCGGGCTATCCACAATTCATCAACAGTAAACAGGCAGGATTTAGCAGGCAGTGATAACAAGAGAATACTGAAAAAAATCTTTATAAAACAAAAAGATATAAAGATTCGCCAAAGTTACGTACAGGCTTAATAACAATAACAGAGTTACTTTCTTCAAAAGAAATAATTAAAGGCTGAGTGGATAAAGATGAAGATAATTACAGACAGGGAAAACCTGCTCCAACCCCTACAGAAGATTTCCGGCGTGGTGGAAAGGCGCCAAACCCTACCTATTCTCGCAAATATTCTGGTCAATGCCGGCAACGGAATCATTCAACTCACGGCAACCGATCTTGAAGTCGAGTTAAAAACGGAAGCCAAAGCGGAATGCGAAGGCGAAGCGGATTTCACCATTCCCGCAAGAAAACTCCTCGATATCTGCAAGGCCTTGCCTGAATCAGCACAGATTACACTCGATGTAAGTGAAGACAAGGTCAGACTGCAATCAGGAAGAAGTCGCTTCACCCTCAGCCTGCTTCCTGCAAGGGACTATCCGGTAATCGAACCGACCCCGAGCAACAGTGTAATGACCATCAAGGAATCGACAATAAACAGACTCATCGAAAAGACACAGTTCGCCATGGCGCAACAGGATGTCAGGTACTACCTCAACGGTATGTTAATTGAGATCAATAAAGGCGATCTCAGGACGGTTGCCACCGATGGACATAGGCTGGCCATGAGTCAAACTGAAAAGTCGGTACCGGAGGATATCAATCAACAGCTGATCCTGCCGAGGAAGGCGGTAATAGAACTGGGCCGTTTGCTCTCCGATAAGGACAAAGAGATCAAAATCGAGATGAGCAATAACTACATCCGGATTTTGCTGGAGAATGCTGTTTTCACCTCGAAGCTCATAGATGGCAGATTCCCTGAATACCAACGGGTAATGCCCACGGGCTCTGACAAGGAGGTGGAAGCTGACAAGGCAAGCCTGCGGCAATCCTTGACCAGGGCATCCATACTCTCAAATGAAAAATATCGCGGAATACGCTTCGACTTGAAGGAAAACCTGCTTCAGTTGCAAGCGCACAATCCGGAACAGGAGGAGTCAGAGGAGGAACTTGAGGTCAAATACAGTGGAGATGAATTGAAAATTGGCTTCAATGTGGGATATCTGCTGGATGCAATAAACGCAATCGGTGAAGAGTCGATAATTATCGAGCTGAAAGATACGAATAGCAGCGCACTCATCTACGGCAAAGACAACAGCGAAAGCAGATATGTTGTTATGCCGATGAGGATATAGATAAACATTGAAGTGCTTCGTCCAAGAACACCTTGCATATAGACTATTTATCAATTGAGAATCTGAGAAATATCAGATCTGCGGAACTCTCGCCAAGTAGATGTCTTAATATCCTTGTAGGTAAAAACGGTGCGGGCAAGACCACGCTGCTCGAGTCGATCTATCTTCTCGCACGCGCCCGTTCATTCAGACAGCAGACAAGGGCACGCCTGGTCAATCAAGATGCGCAAAGGCTCAATCTATTTGCAAGGATTGAAACATCAGACAAGACGAGACATCAGATTGGCCTACAACAAAGCGCCAATCGGATAGAGATACGCAAAGATGGCGAGAATCTGAGGAAGCGCTCAATCCTCGCAAAGACACTACCCCTCACAATCATCACACCCAATATCCAAAGGGTCCTAGAAGAAGATCCAGAAAATCGCAGGAGACTGTTGAACTGGGGAATGTTCCACGTGGAACATGAATATGGGGATCTTGCGAATAGATATAGAAAGACACTGCTACAGAGAAACAAGGCGCTGAGAGGATCAACTGAACAGCTGAAGGTTTGGGATAGGCAAATAGCCGAATTGGGGACTGAAATTCATCAGCGAATGATCGGCTATACAAAGTTATGGAATGACACAATCTGCGAAATATCTGAAACCCTGCAATTGGACAAACCCATAAAATTGGAGCTGAAAACTGGCTGGAGGGATGAGTTGACTCTTTATGAGGCGATGGAGAAGAACCTGGAGCGGGACAAGGAACGGGGCTTCACCAGTTGCGGGCCCCACCGTTCGGATATAAAAATCATGCACAATGGGATTCCAGCAAAAAACAACTTCTCAAGGGGAGAGGCAAAAATAGCCGCGGTAGTGATGATTTTGTCGCAAACGCTGATGACAAAGATGAACAGTGGAGAGAGCCCGGTTATGCTCGTTGACGATCTTCATTCAGAACTCGATGCTGAAAGTTATGAAATGGTGCTAACACTCATAGCCAATCAAAAGCTTCAAAGTTTTGTCACAACGCTGAGTTTGGATTCATCTTTAGAAATCAGTGGAGCTGAAGAATCGATTGTGTTCCACGTGGAACATGGTTGTGTGAAGGGAACCAATCTCTGTTAACAAATGGTTCGAAAGGAATTTGAAAGTATAGGTATAATAGGGTGTTCAGCGCTGTTTTCTGTATCAAAATATAGGTAATGGATCTCTCATGAGTTACGATTCCTCGAATATTAAAGTCTTGAAAGGTTTGGATGCCGTTCGCAAGCGTCCCGGTATGTATATCGGGGACACCGATGACGGCACGGGCCTTCACCACATGGTCTTCGAAGTGGTCGATAACTCCATAGACGAGGCCCTGGCGGGCTTCTGTAATGAAATCAAGGTTACGATTCACTCCGATCAAAGTGTGACCGTGAGTGACAACGGCCGCGGTATTCCTGTCGATGAGCACCCGGAAGAGAAGAAGTCTGCGGCTGAAGTGATTATGACCGTACTCCACGCCGGTGGTAAATTCGATGACAATTCATACAAGGTTTCTGGTGGTCTGCATGGGGTGGGGGTCTCAGTGGTCAACGCCTTGTCGGAAAAGCTTGAACTGAAGATACGTCGTCAGGGAAAGATCTGGAAACAGTTCTACGAGCATGGCGTACCGCAATCGGATCTGGAGGCTGTGGGCGATACGGAGAAGACCGGTACCAGTGTCACCTTCATGCCGAGTAGCGATACCTTCAACAATATCGAGTTTCACTACGATATCCTGGCAAAGCGTCTGAGAGAGCTCTCATTTCTCAATTCCGGGATAAAGGTCATCCTCAAGGAGGAGGCGACGGGCAGGGAAGATATATTTGAATATGTGGGCGGTATTCTCGCATTTGTAGAACACCTGAATCGAAACAAGTCACCCCTCCATGAGAAGGTTTTCAGCTTTTGCGATGAACGCAATGATGTGTCGGTTGAGATAGCGATGCAGTGGAATGAGTCCTACCAGGAGAACATCTACTGTTATACCAACAATATACCCCAGCGTGACGGTGGTACCCATCTGGCCGGATTTCGTGGGGCGCTTACACGAACCCTCAATCAGTATATCGAACAGACAGGTCTCTCCAAGAAACAGAAGGTGAATACATCTGGGGATGACGCCCGCGAAGGGTTGACCGCTGTGCTTTCGGTGAAGGTACCCGATCCCAAGTTCTCATCTCAGACAAAGGACAAGCTGGTCTCTTCCGAGGTCAAGGGAATCGTCGAAACCCTGCTTGCCGAAAACCTGAATGATTTTCTTTTGGAGAATCCTGCCGAAGCGAAGAATATAGCCGGTAAGATGCTGGAGGCTGCCCGTGCGAGAGAAGCCGCGAGAAAAGCACGAGAGATGACGAGGCGTAAAGGTGCCCTGGATATAGCGGGATTGCCCGGTAAGCTGGCTGACTGTCAGGAGAAGGATCCCGCACTCTCCGAGCTCTATCTCGTGGAGGGTGATTCCGCCGGAGGTTCGGCCAAGCAGGGCAGGGACCGTCGGTATCAGGCGATCCTTCCTTTGAAGGGCAAGATTCTGAATGTGGAAAAGGCCCGTTTCGACAAGATGCTCTCCTCGGCGGAGGTAGGGACACTGATCACAGCACTGGGGTGCGGAATCGGCAGAGAGGAGTTCAATCCCGACAAACTGCGCTATCATCGTATCATCATCATGACCGATGCCGATGTTGACGGTGCCCACATCCGAACCCTGCTGTTGACCTTCTTCTATCGCCAGATGCCGGAACTGATCGACAGGGGCCACATCTATATTGCCCAGCCGCCTTTGTACAAGGTGAAGAAAGGTAAGCAAGAGCAGTATCTGAAAGATGATCAGGATTTGAATAACTACTTCCTGCAGACAGCGTTGGACAATGCTTCGCTGGTGGTGACTCATGGTGCACCACCTCTGGCGGGTGAGAGTCTTGAAACGCTGTCAAGAGCCTTTCTAGCGGTTTTGGCCAGCATCCAACGACTCTCACTCCGGTATGATGGAGAACTCCTTGAAAAGCTGATCTACATGCCGAAACTGGATGAAGCGATGATCGAGAAGGTTTCTGAAATATCTATTTGGATCAATGAGTTAGAGTCTAGATTGAACACTGATCTGGGTATTTCTGAGTCCTGTACCTTACAAATTGTCGACGAATCGAGTGCCGATGAAGCGGGCATACTGCTGATCCGCAAGGTACACGGTATAGGTAACGAACACCTGATACCGTTCGATTTTTTCAGTAGCGTTGAGTATCGCAAGATCGTCGAATTGGGCAATCAGTTAAACGGTCTGCTGAGCGAGGATGCCCTCGTGAAACGGGGAGAGAAGGAGCAACCTGTTGCCAGCTTCAAGCAAGCGTTGGACTGGCTGATGGACGATGCGAAGCGGGGGCAGCATGTTCAACGCTACAAGGGACTCGGCGAGATGAATCCGGAGCAGCTGTGGGAAACCACCATGAACGCCGATAGCCGGCGTTTGCTGCAGGTGAGCATTGAGGATGCAGTTGCTGCCGATCAGATCTTTGCGACCCTGATGGGCGATCAGGTCGAGCCACGCCGTGATTTCATCGAGACCCACGCCTTGACCGTGGAAAACCTTGATGTTTGATCAACGGTCATTTGCAGAGAGATTTCTTCAATCCCGATTCTGAGGCAGGCTCTCAACGGTTGACTCAATCCAGTTCTCAGCCGCTTTGTTAATCTCCGCCGCAGTGAGGCCTTTGGTATCGATAAGTGGTCCGATACGGACATCGATGGTGCCTGGGTACTTTCTGAGGTCCCGCCGGCGCCAGAATACACCGGCGTTGTGGGCGACCGGTAACACGGGAAAACCCGATTTTTCCGCCAGCAGTGCGCCACCGATGCCATAACGCTTGCGCGTTCCCGGCGCAACCCTCGTACCTTCGGGAAATATAAAGACATTTTTTCCTGACTCGAGTCGCTCTATACCCTGTTCGATGATCTGATCGACCGCCTTGCGTCCCGATTTTCGATCGATTGCGATGGGTTTGAAATAGTGCATGACCCACCCCATGAACGGCACATAGAGGAGTTCACGTTTCAGAACCCACGCCTTTGGTCCTGGTATCAGGCTGATAAGGGCAATGGTCTCCCAGGCGGATTGGTGCTTGGCGAAGATGATGCAGCTCCCATCTGGGATGTTTTCAGCACCCTCGAGGCGATAACCCAGGTCGCAGAAAAATGCCAGCCCCCAGAGATTGAGTCTGCTCCAGCTGTGATCGAGCCAGTGGATGCCGTTCTTTGGTAGCGCCCAACCGATTAGGGTACCGACGGTTGCGATGAGAATCGTGCTTGTGAGCAACAGGGTGAAATAGATGAGTGAGCGTAAAAAGATCATCTGTCTGTTCTGTCCTGGCGAATCAACTGTTCGGTGAAGCTGGAGAGGTTTTTGTAAACAGCGACTTGCGGATGTGCCTTTTTAAGCTGCACCTCCGCCCGCTCACCCTTGCCGGTGCGAACCAGGACAGGATTGGCCTCTACTTCGAGTGCGGCCTCTATATCCCTGACTGAATCACCAACAACCGGCACCCCACGAAGGGATTGCTGGGTGCGTCTGGCGATCTCTTCGTAGAGACCCGGTTTTGGTTTGCGGCAGCCACAGGCATCATCAGGAGCGTGTGGGCAGAAGAGAATCGCATCGATACTGCCGCCCACTTCCTGCACTGCACCGGTCATTTTGCGATGGATCGCATTCAATGTCTCGATGTCGAACAGACCCCGGGCAAGACCTGATTGGTTGGTTGCGACGAATACCCGGTAACCCGCCCGGTTCAGTTTGGCAATTGCCTCCAGGCTCTCTGCGATGGGGATCCACTCCTCCGGACTCTTGATATAGGCATCGGAGTCCTGATTAATCACGCCATCTCTATCGAGAATGATGAGGTTCATAAAAGTGAGTACTTACTGTCCGTCCACATCATGGAACTCGGAGACACGTATCCGACCATTGATCATGCGTGCCTGTCGTCTGCCCAGTTTCTCCATCTTATCCCAAAAGGCCTGATTGAGATCGAAATCCGCGGCGATGGCGGTTCCCATGACAAGAATCAGCAGGTCGGCCACCTCTTCAGCCAGGGCCTGTTTACTCTTGCCCTTGGTGACACAGCTCGAGATCTCACCGAGCTCCTCTGCCATCAGGGCGATACGGTAGGCCATCTCTTCGCCACCCGTCTCGCGAAAGCGATGCTTGGCATGAAATGCCTTTACCTCCGCGAGCATTTCCTGGTAGGAGTCTTGCTTCAAGTTGGACTCTCCTGGTGTTGCAGTCGGGAGATGTCAGCGACGCTGAGAAAGAGACTTTCAAGTTGAGCCAACAGGGTCAGGCGGTTATTGCGCAGGTTCCTGTCCTCCGCCATGACCATGACCTGATCGAAAAACAGGTCTACCGGTTCCCTGAGCGCGGCCAGTACCTGCAATCCCTGGGTGTATTCGCCGTTTTCGAACAGAGGCAGGGCCTGCGGCTTCAGCTCATCTATCTTGTCTGCGAGGGCGCGTTCTGCTTCGTTTTCGAAGAGTGAGGGGTCGACAGCTTGTGCCAGCGCTTCATCACTCTTCTTGAGGATGTTGCGTATGCGCTTGTTGGCTGCGCTGAGACTCGCCGCCTCCGGCATGTTGCTGAAGTCGCTCATTGCCTTGATGCGCCGATCAAAGTCAGCCAGGTTCTTGGGCGCCACCTCGGCAACTGCATGAAACAGATCGGTACTCACGCCCAGGTCGCTGTAGATACCCCTGAGTCGTTCGAGCATGAAGTTGTAGACTTCGTTGGCGACCGCCGCTTCGCTCAGTCGATCAGCCATGCTATCGGCTACTGATGTCAGCAGGTGCCGCAAATCCAGTGAAAGTGAGTGCTCACGAATTATTCGCAGGGCACCTAACGCCGCCCGCCGCAGTGCGAAGGGATCCTTATCCCCGGTCGGTCTTTGACCGATGCCGAAAATGCCCACCAGGGTGTCGAGTTTTTCCGCCAGTGACAGCGCGATTCCGGCCTTCGTCTGTGGCAGCCGGTCGCCGGAGAAGCGGGGCATGTAGAACTCCTCCAAGGCCTGGGCCAGTTGGGGGTCCTCTCCGTCCCGCAGTGCTTGATAGCGTCCCATGATACCCTGCATCGCGGGAAATTCTGTGACCATGTTGGTCAGCAGGTCACAGCGACTCAAGAGTCCCGCCCGATAGCCAAGTTCTGGGTCGCCACCTATAGCCGCGGCAATCTCCCTGGTGAGATTGGCCACCCGCTCCGATTTGTCATACATCGAGCCGAGTTTGTTCTGGAATACAACCTGTTTCAGAGACTGCAGGTGATCCTCTAGACGCCCCTTGCCGTCCTGTTGCCAGAAAAATTTCGCATCCGCGAGTCTTGGGCGTATTACCCGTTCGTTGCCTTCGCGAATCAGCTCAGGATTAGGGCTTTCGATATTGGCGATGGTAACGAAGTGATTGATCAGCTCGCCATTGTCGACAAACAGGGGGAAGTACTTCTGATTCCCTTTCATGGTGGCTACCAGCGCCTCCTGGGGCACCTCGAGATAACTCTCCTCGAAACTGGCGGTGATCGCCACCGGCCATTCGTTGAGTGCGGTTACCTCGTCGAGAAGCTCCTCATCCAGGTCGGCGCGGGCGTCTATTTCGCTTGCGCACGCTTCGACCATGCTGCGGATCTTTGCCTTGCGCTGTTCGAAGCCCGGGAGTACATACCCGAGATCATTGAGCACCGATGCGTAGTCCTCGGGATTATAGAGAGTTATAGCCGCGGGGTGATGGAAACGGTGGCCATAGGTCAGCCGATCGGCCTCCGCATCGAGAATCTCGCAGGGTACTACCTGATCGCCGTGTAGGAACAGCAACCAGTGGACCGGGCGCACGAACTGCGCCTCGCTGTCTCCCCAGCGCATCCGCTTTGGAATCGGCAGCCTGTTCAATGCCTGGGTTGCGATCTCCGGGAGCAGGTCGGCGGCTGGCTGGCCGGTCTCATGGATGCGGTAGCTGAGCCATTCACCCTTGTCGGTCTGCGTTCGCTGCAGTTGATCCACCGTGGTGTTGCAGGAGCGGGCGAAGCCTTCCGCTGCCTTGGTGGGATTGCCGGTATCATCGAAGGCGGCCTTGACCGCGGGTCCGCGTCGCTCTATCTCTCGATCGGGTTGGCGCATGGCGCAATCGTGGACAAGCAGCGCGAGACGTCTTGGCGTGGCATAGGCCTCGACCGCACCGTGTTCAATGTTGGCCTGTTGCAGACCGTTGACGAAGCCCTCGGTCAGGGAGGTTGAGAGTTTCTTCAGTGCCTTCGGTGGCAGCTCTTCGGTGCCGAGCTCGAACAGCAGATGGGCTTGATCAACCATTGACGGCCTCCTTGCTGTTATTCAACATCGGAAAACCGAGGCGTTCTCGGGCATCGTAATAGGCCTGTGCCACATCACGGGCCAGTCCGCGAACACGCAATATGTAACGCTGACGCTCGGTGACGGAGATCGCATGCCGGGCGTCGAGCAGATTGAAGGTATGGGAGGCCTTGAGCGCCTGTTCGTAGGCAGGCAGGGGGAGTCCCAGTTCGATCAGCTTCTTCGAATCCTTCTCGCATTGGTCGAAGTGGCCGAAGAGAAAATCGATATCGGCGTGTTCGAAATTATAGGCAGACTGCTCCACCTCGTTCTGGTGAAAGACATCGCCGTAGGTGACTTTGCCCTGGGGGGTTTCGGTCCAGACCAGGTCGAAGAGGCTCTCCACCCCCTGCAGGTACATGGCGATACGTTCCAGACCGTAGGTGATCTCACCGGTTACCGGACGGCAATCGAGGCCGCCAACCTGCTGGAAATAGGTAAACTGGGTCACCTCCATACCGTTCAGCCAGACCTCCCAGCCGAGGCCCCAGGCGCCAAGTGTCGGTGATTCCCAGTTGTCTTCGACAAAGCGTATATCGTTAACGTTGAGATCGAGGCCCAACATCTCCAGGGAGCCGAGATAGAGCTGCTGGATGTTTTTCGGGGAGGGCTTGAGTACCACCTGATATTGATAGTAGTGCTGCAGCCGGTTGGGATTCTCCCCATAGCGGCCATCGGTCGGCCGCCTCGACGGCTGCACATAGGCGGCGTACCAGGGTTCGGGGCCGATGGAGCGCAGGAAAGTGGCGGTGTGGAAGGTACCTGCGCCCATCTCCATGTCATAGGGCTGCAGTATGATGCAACCCTGTTCTGCCCAATAGTCTTGTAACGCAAAGAGCAGTTCCTGGAAGGTGCTGATCTTGCTGCCGTTCTGTTCAGTCGCTTGGTTCACATCCAAACCCCGGTTGATGTGGAGGAAAATCGCGTAAGTATAACGATGCTCAGAGTCTATGGCTAACCTGGTTGAACAACCCAATCGGTGAGCTGGGTTGAGCGGTGCAATCCGCTGCCTTGTGGGGCTTTAGGGGATGGTGTGATTGGTTCGGTTCTGGAGGTGGTGCGCGACTTTCACTCTCTGCACGACGCGGGTGCACCGGTCTGCTGCAGATCGTCGAGACAGATGGCGGTGAATTTGTGATTCATGTCTGCTGAGAGACCGGGTTGATTGAAGGCGTTGGCCGGAGTGGGGATCCTGGCAAAACTCCCCTACCCTGCGATCAGGTTTGCCTCGGCGGCGGTAGCGGATGAATCAGACAGCGTGACCCTGCGGCGATCTGTCTGCCGGTAGCAGGCACCTGAACGGCCCTTGGTGGGAATTCATCGTATCCTGCCTGATCATTTATACCGCGTTGTAAACCAGTGTGTGGCAAGAACCTCCCCTCTTCTCCATGAAATGGGGGTATAATTCCGCTTTTTTCGAACATCAATGATTTGCCATGAGCGAGCAACGAAAAGCGGCGGCACTGATTTCTGGTGGGCTTGACTCGCTATTGGCTGCCCGTGTCATCCTGGAACAGGGAATCCATGTGGAAGGCATTAACTTCTTCACCGGTTTCTGTGTCGAGGGGCATACCCATGCGATACGCAAGCGGGACCAGAAAAAGGACAAGCGCAACAATGCCCTCTGGGTGGCTGAACAACTGGGTATCAAGCTGCACATAATCGATATCGTCGAGGAATACAAACAGGTACTGATAAATCCAAAGCACGGCTACGGTGCCAACCTCAACCCCTGTCTGGACTGTAAGATCTTCATGGTGCAAAAGGCCTATGAGTGGATTGAGTCGAAAGGCTTCGATTTTATCGTTACCGGTGAAGTGATCGGTCAACGTCCGATGTCGCAACGCAAGGAGACCATGCCCATCGTCTCCGACGAATCGGGGGCCCATGACCTGTTGCTGCGGCCGCTCTGCGCGAAAAATCTGCCTTTGACGCGACCGGAAAGGGAGGGTTGGATCGACCGCGACGGGCTCTATGATTTTTCCGGACGCAGCCGTAAACCGCAGATGGCCCTGGCGGCGCATTTCGGTATCGAAGACTATGCCCAGCCCGCCGGCGGCTGCTGCTTTCTCACCGATGAGCAGTATGCGGTCAAGTTGAAGGATCTATGGCGCGCCCGGGGCGACAAAAACTATGAAATCGATGACATCATGTTGCTGAAGGTTGGCAGACATCTGCGACCCGCGAGTCACTACAAGGTGATCATCGCCCGTGAGGAGGGAGAGGCCAACTACATGCAGGGCTACCGCAAGCTCTATCCCTCCATCACGACGGTGAGCCATGGCGGTCCCTTCGCCCTGATCGATGGGACGGTCAAGGATCAGGAGGTCGAACTGATTGCCCGTGTGGTTGCGCGCTACAGTCAGGGCCGCAATGCGGATCAGGTGGAGTTGCTCTTTACCGATACCCAAGGCCAGCGCCGGTCACTGAAGGTGAAACCGATGCCGGCCCATGAGTTACCACGGGAGTGGTTGATTTGAGTCGGCAGATCATCGACTGCCGACGCCTGCTCTGTCCGATGCCGGTGATCAAGGTGCAAAACGCCATCGAAGGGCTGCCTGGCGGCAGCCAGGTCGAGGCAGTCTGTACCGATCCGGGGGTGTTGAAGGATATCCCCGCCTGGTCGCGGATCAACGGCCATCGCATATTGCAGGCCGAATGCAGAGACGGGGAGTATATCGTGGTAGTGGAAGTTGTTGAGGATGGCGCCTCATGAGTCTGGAAGAGCGTTACGATGTCAGCCGGCGGGTAGCCATTGTCGGTGCCTTGACCAATACCTTGCTGGCGATTCTGAAGTTGGTTGTCGGCTGGCTGGGTCACTCTCAGTCCCTGATTGCTGACGGTGTGCACTCACTCTCCGATCTGCTCACCGATGCCTTGGTGCTGTTTACCGCGCGACATGCAAAGGAAGCGCCGGACGAGGAGCACCCCTATGGGCATGGCCGTTTCGAAACGATCGGCACTCTGGTTCTGGGGGGGTTCCTGCTCACAGTCGGACTTGGCATTGTCTGGGATGCAGCAGAGCGTCTGTTTGCTCCGGAGCAGCTGTTGCAGCCGGAGCCCGTTACCCTCTTCGTCGCCGCGTTTTCCATTCTTGCCAATGAAGGCCTCTTTTTCTACACCCGTCACTTCGCCAATCAGATCAACTCCAATCTGCTGCGCGCCAACGCCTGGCACCACCGCACCGATTCGGTCTCGTCGGTGGTGGTGCTGGTGGGTATAGGCGGAACCCTGCTGGGACTCCCCTACCTCGATGCCATCGCCGCCGTACTGGTGGGCCTGATGATCATGAAGATCGGCTGGGACCTGGGGTGGTCCGCCTCCCAGGAGCTGGCGGATGCCGGTCTCGAAGAGGAGTCTCTGTCTGAGATCCGCGATGTGATCGGCAATATTTCGGGGGTCAAAAGCGTGCACATGTTACGCACCCGGAAACTGGGCGGTCACGCCATCGCCGATGTCCATGTCCAGGTCGATCCCTGGGTCAGTGTCTCGGAGGGGCATCGCATCGCTGAAGTGGTGCAGTATGGGCTCATCGATGGGGTGGATGTATTGGAAGATGTCACCGTTCATATCGACCCGGAGGACGATGAAGCCGGCCCCTCCTGTGCCCACCTTCCCCTGCGCTCGGAGGCTGAGGCCTTACTCGACCGCCTATGCAAAGGGGTGACCTGCTACGAGGAGAGAGCACGCGTGGTTCTGCACTATCTCTCCGGACGCATTGATATCGAGCTCTACTTGCCATTAAACTGCTTCAGCTCTAATCAGCAGGCAGTGGCGTTACACAAAGAGTTTCAGCGTGCGCTCAAGGATTCGGAGATTTTCAGGGATGTGCAGATCTGGTTTGGCTAGCACCATTTTGGTGCACGCCCTCTGGGGCTGAGCTCCAAAACGGTGCGAAGCCCCGGCTGCTTGGAAACGGAAGCCTGGGGTTTCTCAACCGGCGGGTTCTTGAGGCCGTGATGAATTGAAAAGACAGGCTAGGAATAACAACCTAATTTTTATCATGTTTCATTTGCCTTGACAGATTGCTGGCAGTATTAACAACAGAACCAATAAACGAATTTAAACCAGTGGCATGAAATCTGCCTTTCTGTGAAATCGATAACACCCGGTTTTACCGGAGAGCGAAAGCTGCGAAAGGCTGATTCAGCTCATTCAATAACTGAAAATCCTGGAGATGACGATGGCCGTAAAAGCCCTGAAGATGATCAAAGACAATGATGTGAAATTTGTCGATCTGCGTTTTACCGACACCCGCGGCAAGGAGCAGCACGTCACGCTGCCTACCAGCGAGATTGACGAGGATTTTTTCGCCGACGGTAAAATGTTCGACGGTTCATCCATCGCCGGTTGGAAGGGTATCAACGAATCGGACATGATCCTGATGCCGGAAGACGCCACCGCGGTCATGGATCCCTTCGCGGACGAGAACACCTTGAACGTTCGCTGCGACATACTCGAACCCTCCACCATGCAGGGCTACGAGCGCGATCCCCGCTCTGTGGCCAAGCGTGCCGAGGCCTATCTGGCTTCCACCGGCATCGCCGATGCCGCCTACTTCGGTCCCGAGCCCGAATTCTTTGTGTTGGACGACGTGCGTTGGAGCGTCGACATGAGCGGCTCCATGGTCAAGGTGGACTCCGAAGAGGCCGAGTGGAACTCCGAGCGTGTCTACGAAGACGGCAACATCGGTCATCGTCCCGGCGTCAAGGGCGGCTACTTTCCGGTACCGCCGGTAGACTCGCTGCACGATCTGCGTGGCGCCATGTGCCTGGCCATGGAAGAGATGGGCGTTCCCGTCGAGGTGCATCACCACGAGGTGGCCACCGCCGGACAGTGTGAGATCGGCACCCGCTTCAGTACCCTAGTGGAACGCGCCGACTGGGTACAGATTCAGAAATACTGCACCTGGAACGTGGCCCACGCCTATGGCAAGACCGCCACTTTCATGCCCAAGCCCCTGGTAGGTGACAACGGTTCCGGCATGCACGTGCACCAGTCCCTCTCCAAGGGCGGCGACAACGTCTTCGCCGGCGACCAGTACGGTGGCCTGTCCGAGACCGCGCTCTACTACATCGGCGGCATCATCAAGCACGCCCGCGCACTGAACGCCTTCACCAACGCCTCCACCAACTCCTACAAGCGTCTGGTGCCCGGCTTCGAGGCCCCGGTCATGCTGGCCTACTCCGCCCGCAACCGGTCCGCCTCCATCCGGATCCCCTGGGTCTCCAGTCCCAAGGGCCGTCGTATCGAGGTGCGCTTCCCCGACCCGACCGCCAATCCCTACCTCGCCTTCTCGGCCATGCTGTTGGCCGGTCTGGACGGCATCCAGAACAAGATCCACCCCGGCGATGCCATGGACAAGGATCTCTACGACCTGCCGGCCGAAGAGGCAGCCAACATTCCCACCGTCTGCCACAGCTTCGACCAGGCCCTTGAAGCACTCGATGCGGATCGCGACTTCCTCACCGCCGGCGGTGTCTTCACAGACGACCTTATCGATGGCTACATCGATCTGAAGATGGAAGAGGTTACCACCATGCGAATGACCACCCATCCCGTGGAATTCGATCTCTACTACAGCCTATAACAGACAGCGTCGGATCGAAGAGCGGAAAGAGCGCCCCCGTCCCGGGGGCGCTTTTTTGGTGTTTATGCGAACAGGATCGCTTGTTTCACTGGGTATCACTGGTCTATGCTTTAGTGCATGCGTATCGGTATCCTACTAATCACCCTGCTTATGGCGCTGCCTCTGTTCGCCAGGGATGTCTATAAATACATCTCAGAGGAAGGCGAGGTTATCTACTCTGAACGCTACCACCCGGATGCCGAGCGGATTAAGGTCACCGACAGCAAGCGGGTGTCCCCAGTATCTGAGGCCGAGTTGAGCGACGAGGACCTTGCAGCGGCGGCGGGTGAATACGCCGACTTCTCGATTGTCCGCCCAAGCGACAATGAGACCATCCGCAACGATGAGGGTACGGTTCCGGTAGGAATTTCGCTTTCTCCGAATCTGGCCGAGGGTCATGTGATCCATCTCTACGTGGATGGAACCAAGCTCGACTCCGAGGTCAAACAGACCCAGGTCATTCTCCAGCAACTGAGTCGGGGCACTCACTCCCTGCAGGCAAAGATCGTCAACAGTGAGGGCGAATCCCTGATCGACTCAAACAGCATCACCTTTCATCTGCGCCAGGCGGCTGTCGAATAGAAAAACCAGCCGTGACAGAGGTTGACCCTGCAACAGGGTTTGGCGTCTCCGGGCATCAGGTTTCGCTGCTGAATCTCCTCCCAGGGTACAGTTCACAGGACGACTTGCACTATAATGGTGCATGGGTGCCGTTTTCTCTGGCAGCTTAAACGGGGTTGGTGCCGTTGGTTGCTGAAACCTTGTCCAGGCTGTTTGGTCAGACACCACCTCTATTTCGACCGAAGCGCAAGGTATCCAACGAAATCAATTAGTTACACAGATATAGGAGGCGGATTGTCGAGCCAAAGCAGAGCGAGGATCGAGATTGACTCTTTGGCCCGCAAATTGCACTGAATAGCCCATGAATTTAGATCAAGTAGCAACGGGCATGGAGAAGCGTGTACTCGACAATCTAAGTACTGCAATTCTGCTGTTCGATAGGGAGTTCAATCTGCGCTATATCAACACGTCGGCCGAGATGTTGTTTGGCGTCAGCGCACGCAAGGTCCTGGGTCTCCCTGCCGTCGATCTGATCAGCTGCTCGGCAAGCGTGGTCCACGAAAACCTTGTCAGGTCACTTGAGACCGGGCAGCCCTTTACCGAGCGGGAGCACCAGCTGGTGGTGCATGAAAACAGTGAGATCACCGTCGATTGTACGGTGATACCGATACGCTCGGGTCAATATGTCAATGAGTTCCTGGTTGAGATACAGCAGGTCGACAGGCAGTTGAGGATCTCCCGCGAAGAGCAGTTGCTTGCACGTAACCAGGCAAGCCGGGCATTGGTTAAAGGCCTCGCCCACGAGATAAAGAACCCACTGGGTGGTTTGCGCGGGGCGGCGCAGTTGCTGGAGCGGGAGCTTCCCGACTCTGCATTGGTGGAATATACCCAGATTATCATCGAAGAGGCCGACCGCTTGCAGAGCCTGGTGGACAGGATGTTGGGGCCGAACAAGATTCCGGTGATGCAAGCGGTGAATATCCATCAGGTACTGGAACGGGTGTGCAACCTGGTTCAGGCGGAAACCGGCCCGGCACTGGAGATAATCAGAGACTACGACCCGAGCATTCCTGAACTGAAGGCCGATACCGATCAGTTGATACAGGCGTTTCTCAATATCCTGAGGAACGGTGTGCGTGCCGCCGGGCCGAGCGGTGTGATTGAGATAAATACCCGGGTGCTGCGCCAGTTCACAATCGGCAATATCCGCCACCGCCTTGTGGTGGCGGTTGAACTATCGGACAACGGACCGGGAATTCCGCTCGATATTCAAGAGCGTGTCTTTTTTCCCCTGGTTTCAGGCAGCGATGGGATGGGGTTGGGACTATCGATATCGCAAACCCTGATCAATCGGCATCAGGGCTTGATCGAATTCACAAGCAAACCGGGGCATACGCTGTTTAGAGTATTACTTCCGCTGGAGCAGGCTGATGGATAGAAGATGTCGAGTCTGGGTAATCGATGACGATCGCTCGATTCGTTGGGTGTTGCAAAAGACCCTGGAGAAAGCGGATATGGATGTTACCTGTTTCGACAGCGCGGACAGGGTGTTGAGCTATCTGGATAAGGAACAACCGGATGTTGTGGTCTCGGATATCCGTATGCCGGGAATGGATGGGTTGGAACTGTTGGAGCTACTGCATACCCGCTATCCCGAAATGCCGGTTATCATCATGACCGCTCACTCGGATCTGGAAAGCGCTGTATCCGCTTACCACGGCGGCGCCTTCGAGTATCTGCCGAAGCCCTTTGATGTTGACGAGGCGGTGCAGCAGATCAGGCGGGCCTGCCGCCAGCTGTTTGTGGAAGAGGAGAAACCGGGTACAGATTTTAACGATCAAGAGAAGGTGATCATCGGTGAAGCGCCGGCAATGCAGGAGGTATTCCGTGCCATCGGACGCCTCGCACGATCGAATATCACTGTATTGATCAACGGGGAGTCTGGTACAGGCAAGGAGCTGGTGGCCCATGCCCTGCATCGTCACAGCACCCGTTCAGCGGGCACCTTCATCGCCTTGAATATGGCGGCCATCCCCAAGGACCTCATGGAATCGGAGCTTTTCGGTCATGAGCGTGGCGCTTTTACCGGAGCGCAGACGCGCCGTACCGGTCGCTTCGAACAGGCCGATGGAGGTACCCTGTTTCTCGACGAGATAGGCGATATGCCGGCGGAACTGCAGACCCGCTTGCTGCGGGTACTGGCCGATGGCGAATTCTACCGGGTCGGCGGTCATGAACCGGTGAAGGTCGATGTCCGCATAATCGCGGCGACGCATCAACATCTGGAAGGGTTGGTAAAAACGGGCTCCTTTAGAGAGGATCTGTTTCATCGTCTCAATGTAATCCGAATCCACCTGCCGTCGCTACGCGAGCGTCGGGAGGATATTCCTTTGCTGATGATGCACTTTATGAAAAGTGCGGCGGAAGAGCTGGCGGTGGAGAGTAAAGTCTTGCTGCCGGAGACGGAGAGCTATCTGAGTCAGCTCGATTGGCCGGGAAATGTCCGCCAGCTTGAGAACACGGCTCGCTGGCTGACCGTCATGGCTTCTGGGCAGGAGATCCATATTGACGACCTGCCGAGTGAGTTGAGAGAGCGTAGCGACACCCCGGCGAGCTATCACCACGATTGGCGCCAACAGCTACGGCATTGGGCGAGAAAGCGGTTGCAGGAGGGAGGAGAAGGCCTGCTCCGCGAGGCAGGACCCGATTTCGAAACGGTCATGATCGAAATCGCCCTGGAGCACACAGCGGGTAGGCGCCAGGATGCGGCGCGGCTGCTTGGCTGGGGGCGCAATACCTTGACCCGCAAGATCAAGGAACTTGGTTTGGAACACTCTTGAATCGCCATTCATTACTCGTGGTTGATGTCTTAGACCGGTTTCCCTTAGCAGTTCATGGCGATATGATTCAGATGCGGATAGCGGCAATTGCAGCTTCATCGCAGCGATGAAAGCGGATATCTTTTCTTTGGGTAAACAATTATGGATTCAAGCTCTATCGACCTGCCCGGCAGTGAGGTCGAATCGATTATCTTTGAAGATGGCACCCTGACGATACGTTTTTCCCGGGTAATCATCATCAAAACCATGAGTGGCTCGGATGAGCGCACCCGCTGGTGGCAGGCAGGCGCACTGGTCTTCGAAGCAGCCGACCTCGAGTCAGCCGTACCCGGCTACCCCTGTATCTGCGAGGGTGGGGATGTCGGCGAGAACGTCTATACCTACCGGGATATGATCCCGATCCCATTGGTGAGCCAAGGCCGTGCCCGCTGTGACCTGAAATTCGATTCCAGTGAAGAGCGGCTCCAGGCCTGGGCCGAAGGGGTAAAGTTAGTCATGGATGAGCGTCCCCGTTACATTGAGCATATCCGCACAACGGATTGAGCGCGCATGGAGCAGATTTTAATCTATGCCGACAGCTTGACCTGGGGAATAATCCCCAACACCCGAGCGCGCCTCGCGTTTGACAAGCGCTGGCCAGGCGTTCTTGAACAAAGACTTCTATTGGCGGGAAAAGAGGTTCGTGTCATTGAGAACTGCCTGAATGGGCGGCGTAGCGTCTGGTCTGATCCCTTTAAACCGGGACGGGACGGTTCGAGTGGACTGGCCCAGGTGATTGAGATGCATTCACCCCTGAAACTGGTGATCATTCTGTTGGGTACCAACGACTTCCAATCCACACACGACAACAATGCCTGGCTGTCTGCGCAGGGGGTATCCTCGTTGATCGATATTGTCAGGCACGCGCCCATCGAACCGGGGATGCCGGTTCCTCAGGTTATGATTGTCGCACCTCCCGCCATCACTGCCCCAAGTGGGCCTATAGCGAATAAGTTCAGGGGCGCGGAGAAGCGCTTCGAGGGTTTGCCGGATGAGCTCGCTAAGGTAGCGGATGATCAGTCGGTTCACTATTTCAACGCGGGGAATGTGACTGCTTCGAGCCGTGTCGACGGCATCCACCTGGATGAGCCTCAACACCAGGCGCTGGGCAGGGCGTTGGCTGAACACCTGATGCAGAACAGGCTTGTTTAGCTTGCCGATCGTGGCAGGTGAGAAGAGATTGGCACGGTTAACTGGTGAATGAAAATCACCCTGATCAGACATGGAAGGACGGCAGTGAGACTGCGGGGCAATCTCAGTGCCGATCAGTTAGCGCCGCTCGCTCGCCGTTATGATGCCTGTGGTGTTGTCGACACCCCTCCCGCAGCAACATTCGATGTAATCACCGGTCATGATGTTGTCGTTTGCAGCCATCTGCCCCGCTCACTGGAGTCTGCCGCTCTGCTAGGCATCGGCGAGATAGCGCATGCGGACCCGCTGTTCGCGGAAACGGCGATTCCACACTTTGACCGTGGTACGGTCACCCTGCCTATAGGGATATGGGTCGTTGTCTTGAGACTCTTCTGGTTGTTGGGCTTTTCCAGGAACGGTGAGCCGCTGTCCATTGCTAAACGCCGGGCACAGCAGGCGGCTGAACGACTTGTCGTGCTAGCCGAGGGTGGTAAGCACGTGGTCTTGGTGGGCCATGGTCTTTTCAACTACATGATTGCACGTGCCCTGCTGAGGAAGGGCTGGGCCGGGCCCACAAGACCGGGCAGAGATTTTTGGGAGTTTGGTGTCTATCGATACACCGGGAGCTCTTGATCCTGGCGATATTTAAACGCCGCTGACTCAATCGACCCACGTATCCTTGCTATCAATATAACCCGACGCCACTGGTGTAAGACCGGTTTCAGGGCGACGGGTTGAAGGATCACCCGGAAGCGAGACGGTGGGCAGCACGTGTTGTTTCCGGTAATCGATAACGGGTTGTCGCGGCAAGCACCAGCCCGATTGCCGACTGCAGTGAAATCATATGGCCGACGGAGATGTATAGGGGTTTGACCTGGTTTCGTGTACGTACCACCGCACCGATCGTCTCCCCTTTGTCATGCAGCGGGACCCAGCACCCCTTCTCTTGCCCGAGTTCCCCGTGGCTGCCAACAAGACGGGTTTTGGCGACACCGACAGCGGGTATTCCTGTATAGACGCCGAGATGGCAAGCGAGACCGAATCGTCGTGGATGGGCCATACCCTGTCCATCGCAGAGAAAGATATCGGGTTTGTTCCGCAGTGTGGAAACGGCCAGCAGGATGGCGGGTACTTCGCGGAAGGAAAGCAGGCCCGGTATATAGGGAAAAGTCGTAGGGAGTCTGGCGACCGACTCTTCGATGGGCTGCAGATCGGGATAGCTCAATACGGAAACGGCGGCCCGGGTGATAAGGCCACGCTCTTCGAAGCCCACATCCACGCCCGCAATCCGGCGTAATGTTCCGTAGCAGTCTCTCGCGACGACTTGATCGCTTAACCTGTTCTGCAAGGCGACAGCTTCGCTGGGTGTGAGGTTCCAATCGTGGGACAACATGGTGGATTCTGAAGTCGTTTCTACTGGGGAGTTTTTACCTTAGCTGCTGATTTTTTTATTGAAATATATATTTATCCGGTTAAGCTTTTCTGAGTATCGTCGATAAAAGGCTCATACCGGTCGTTGCCTCATCACCTTTCGGCCCTATTCGCAACCGTTATTGTAGACCTATTAAAGATTATGTCAGTTGAGTTATTTAACAATGGTAGTCATATCTGTGTGGCGTTCAGGGACCTTGTTTCGGGTGAAGCCGTTCAGGCAAATCAATTTCTGATCTATGACCATCAGCATGCCGCGCTGATCGACCCTGGTGGTGAATTGACCTATTCCCGCCTGTTCATGGCCATCAGCGACTATATGAATGTGAAGAGACTGGACTACGTGATCGCGTCACACCAGGATCCGGATATCGTCGCCTCGGTGAACAAGTGGCTGGTCGGCACCGACTGCAAAGTGGTGGTGCCTGCGTTGTGGGAGCGTTTCATACCTCACTTCACCCGTCCCGGCCGCTTGTTGGACAGGGTTGTGGCGATTCCCGATGAAGGCATCAACCTGGAGCTGGGCAATATTCGCCTGATGGCACTGCCGGCCCATTTTCTGCATGCCGAGGGTAACTTCCAGTTCTACGATCCCGTCAGCCGGATTCTCTTCTCGGGAGACCTCGGCGCAAATCTACCCCCGGGGGACTTGAACACTCCGGTGAAAAAGCTCTCCGAGATACTCCCCTACATGGAGGGGTTCCATCGGCGCTACATGAACTCGAACAAGGTCTGTAATCTCTGGGCAAACATGGTTCGTCAGCTCGAGATCGACATGATTGTGCCGCAGCATGGCAGGGCGTTTGCGGGTAAGAAGGCAGTGAACGAGTTTATCAATTGGATCGATGGACTGGAGTGCGGCATCGATTTGGTGACTCAAGACAACTATCGCCTCCCCTGACCGCCTGGTCACTTCCGGTCCGAGGCGAACTCCCCGAGCCAGAATCCCAGATTCTTCTCTATAAACTCTTCCACGGGCATATAGTGTGAGCCGTCACAGGAGAATGTGAGGCCAAGCATGCCATTCATTATGTTGATGGAGGCACTGCGCAGGTAGATTGTCTCGTCGGCAAAGCGCAATGCCTTGAATTCGGCAAATACCTTGCTTATTTCTTCGGGTAGTACCTTGGCCCTCTCCGGAAAGCGGTGCAGGGGATAGGCGAGAACGATGTCCGGATCCACAATCTCATCAACCCCGTGCACCTGGTAGGTGTAGGGATCATTGAGTACCCAGAACGAACAGCGACCACTGGAGTAGTGGATTTTGCAGTGGAATATCCCGTGCTGGGTCATCAGGTCGTAGATGGTTGCATGCACAGAGTCGATGTTCTCATCCAGGCGGCTTTGGATCCGCTCTTGCATGAACAGGGTACCGCGCACAGCGGGATCGCCTTTGAACTGCTGCCAGTGTTGTGGCTCCAGGTTGAGCGTTTCATCCGCAACCAGCTTGTCGAGGGAAAAATCCGCGGCGATGAATCCCAGCAGGGCATCCCCCCTGCGCACCGCTTGCAACGCGGTGACGCACTCCCGATCGGAGAATTGGCTGTGGTAGACGGAAGAGAGCATAATGCCCTTGAACGGCAGGTTGTTTTTCAGATAGGGACGCTTCGAGAGGTCCCTGCCCCGCCAGCTTTTATCTGCTCGTCCGGGCATGATCAGTGAGGAGCTCTCGATGCCATCCAGGTCCCAGGTGTAGATGAATTCGCAGTTGGTGATCTGATCGATGTGATCGAGCAGCACCTGGTCCAATGCATCGGTATCATCCCAGACGGACATACTCTTTTTCGCAAGCAGCGACAAAGGTTCGGCTACCATCGTTGCCAAGGCGTCCTTTTTCGCCAGGATGATCTGCTTTACTGGTGTCATGGTTGTCCGCTATCAGGGTGTTGTCAGTGATTATTATCCCATACAGCGAGATGCGCCGAAACGGTATTGCTATCACCACCCTCAAATAGACTGGCTATCCCAGTGAATCATCCCGGTTGTCGCGGGAAAGGAAGCGAGCCGGTTTTGTGTGTACAATCGGCCGTTCCCAGTTTGCTAAATCGTACTTAAGGAACTCTTTCTGTGACCACGTTGAAAAATGACCGATTGTTGCGGGCACTCTGCCGTGAACCGGTGGATGTGACCCCGGTTTGGATGATGCGTCAGGCCGGGCGCTATCTGCCTGAGTACCGGGCAACCCGAGGCAAGGCGGGAAGCTTCATGGACCTGTGCCGCAATCCCGAACTGGCCTGCGAGGTCACCATTCAGCCCCTGGATCGTTATCCACTCGATGCGGCGATACTCTTTTCCGACATACTCACTGTTCCCGATGCCATGGGATTGGGCCTCTACTTTACCGAGGGAGAGGGCCCCCATTTTGAACGACCGTTAAGGGACGAAGCCGCCTTGGAGGCACTGGGGATGCCCGATATGGAGGATGATCTAGGCTATGTCATGGATGCGGTGCGTACCATTCGTCGCGAGCTGCAGGGGCGGGTACCGTTGATCGGTTTCAGTGGCAGTCCCTGGACCCTGGCAACCTACATGGTGGAGGGGGGTGGTACCAAAAACTTCTCCAAGGTGAAGGGGATGATGTTCGATCGCCCGGAATTGATGCATCGACTCTTGAGCAAGGTTGCAGACGTGGTCACCGCCTATCTGAACGCCCAGATCGATGCCGGCGCCCAGGCCGTGATGATTTTCGATACCTGGGGCGGGGTGTTGACCCCGCAACACTATGAAGCCTTCTCACTTGCCTATATGCGCCGCATTCTGCAGGGTCTGAAACGGGAGTCGGAGGGGCGCAAGGTGCCTTGCATACTCTTCACCAAGGGTGGAGGACTCTGGTTGGAACAGATGGCGGATAGCGGTTGTGATGCACTGGGTATCGACTGGACATTGAGCCTCGCCGACGCCAGACGTCGGGTGGGCGACAGGGTCGCCCTGCAGGGCAATCTAGATCCTTGTACGCTCTATGCATCGCCGCAAAGGATCAGGGAAGAGGTGGCACAGGTTCTGGCGAGTTTCGGAAAGGGTAACGGCCATGTATTCAATCTTGGTCATGGCATACACCCTGAGATCGATCCCGAACACGCCGGTGTCTTCGTCGAGGCGGTACACGAACTGAGTCGCCCCTATCACGCAGATGATTAACCGCTGAGGGTGTAGCCATGAAAGTAACACTGCTTGGGCTGGGTTTGATGGGATTGCCGGTCGCCCAAAGACTGGTCCACTGCGGACACGATGTTGTTGCCTGGAACCGGTCCCAGGAGCGATTGAAGATCGCACAGGATGAGGGGATACCTGTGGAACCGTCGCTTGCAGTGGCGGTGGCAGAAGGAGAGGTAGTGATCCTTACCCTCAGTGATGCTGCGGCGATCGAGGAGGTGTTGTTCGACAGCTCGGTGACACCGCACCTTGAAGACAAGACCGTGTTGCAGATGAGTACGATCTCCCCCGATGAGAGCAGAAACATAGGAGATCGTCTCGAGGCTGTCGGCGGCAACTACCTCGAAACACCGGTATTGGGGAGTATTCCGGAGGCCAAGGCTGGGGAGTTGATCATCATGGCGGCCGGCTCAGAGGCAGCCTATCATCAAACCCTGCTGATACTGCGGGGCCTTGGCAAGGAGGTGGAGTATCTTGGTCCGGTCGGCAAGGGTGCCGCGGTAAAACTGGCCATGAACCAGCTGATCGCCTCGTTGACTACCGGGTTCTCCCAGAGTCTTGGGCTGATCCGCGCCCAGGGCGTGGAGGTGGAACAGTTTATGAAACTGTTGCGGCAGAGCGCCCTCTACGCCCCCACCTTTGACAAGAAACTGAAGAAGTTCATGGAGCACGACTACAGCAATCCCAATTTTCCATTGCGGCACCTGATCAAGGACCTCGCCCTGTTTCAACAGGTCGCAGAATCCTCTGGCATCAATGGTGAGATTGCCAATGCAACCTTAAGGGTTCTGCTCAGCGGCAAGGAAGCCGGTTACGGGGATGAAGACTACTCCTCCCTGTATGAAGCGATCAATCCGGGATTCGATGCAGAGACCGATATCGGTTGCTAGTTCTGGCCAGATGGGCAAGGGGGGTCCCGGCTCACTCAAAGGCCTTCATGCTGGCAGCCCCAGGCGATAGCCATCAGTGCGGTCGCCTGGGGTTGATCCCTATCCGAGCATTACCGATAAAACAACACCAAGGACCAAGATCGCGAGTGCGCCAAATATGGCCTGATTGCTGCCTAGCATCGTTGATTACCTCCATGAATCGTTGCTGACGAAAGTGAAAGCGCTTTAGCTGATGCATACCAGCTACAGCGGCTCTGCACTGGGGTCTGATGCTGTTCCTCTGCACAACCCCAGCCTATAACAACAACTAGTGCGATTCAGCCAAATATCAAGTGCCGGCGCCGAATCCCCCAGAAAATACAGGGCATTTGAATATGCAGCATATCTTCTTGTTCCATAGGCACTCTTGATGCATCTCACCAGCCGTGAACAGCTAGTGCTGGTGCCGGTTGTACCTCGATTGATCGAAATCAATGGTGGGCAATGGTCCATCGGGTAGGATTTCCGACTTCCGTCAATTACAGTGAGGACTCGTGGTGAGTCGTTACCTGCTGCCGATCATAGATCCTGAGATGATGCCCTGTGTCGACCTGGAGTCGATGAATGAGGTACATAAGGAAGAGGTTGCGCTGATCAACCGCTTGGGGGAGCTGGTCATTCAGGGTATTGAGGGCGAATCCGTAGTCGATCTCATCGGCCGCTCACTGGAAGAGTGGGTCTCTCACACCCGGGACCATTTTGAAGGTGAGAACCGGTTGATGGAGAGTTATGGTTTCCCCCCCTATCCCGTGCATAAGGCGGAGCATGCGCAAGTGCTCGAAAGGCTTGAGATGGTTCAGGCGCGCTGGCACGATGGTCTCGTGTTGGAGGATCTGGCGGACTTTATCTTTATCGAATGGCGGTCCTGGTTCGAGCAGCATGTGCAAAGCATGGACAGTGTGACGGCGCGCTTTCTACGCCAGGCGATGTAGCCGCGGCAGGATACCTTATCAGTCAGTTTCAAATGGCGGTGGATCCTATTCCACCGCCCTCTCTTCACTCAACCAAGCAGAACTGAGGCAACAATACCCAGTATCAGAATGGCTGTGGCTCCAATGATTGCTTGATTACTGCCTAACATGGCATCGTCCTCCTAAATTGACTTTGACCATAAAAGTTATCGCAACCCGGTTTTCAAGCCGTGCAGTAAAAACACTGCGGGGAATAGGTAATTGCTATCCGTATAGAAACAACTGATTTATATCAATAAATCTGTTTTTTATTTTGTGACCCTGTGAAGCGATTCTACATTTTGTACAATGCAGGTTAGACAAGTACCGGCAATCCGAGAACTGCACTCCAGCGGCTGTTTCATGGTACAAATGGAGTCCGATCCCCTCTACTCTCAGGGTGAAGCATGAACCTGTTGTTTAGTGAGCGCCCAGGGCGGCATGAGCGCCATCTGCTGCGTAAATTCGAGAATCCACTCTTTGCGGAGACCGACCGCCAGTTGACACAAGGGCAGTTGACGGAAGCCCAGCGTCTGGATCACGAGGAGTTGGTGGCCTATATCGTGGAGCTGCGCAGTCTTGTCGGTGAGGCCGTCGCCCTGGGACCCCACGAGCAGAGCGATGTCATACTGGAACTGAAGGAGCGCCTCGACAAGGCCTATGAAACGGCCTGTCGCCTGGCCGATGACCAGACGCCCAACAAGGAGGCGATAAGAAAACTGGTGGATGTGATCATGCGTTCCGTATGGAAGGGGGCGGGCAACGATAGCCTGGCACATCGAGAGCTGCAGCAGGAAGAGGATGCGCGCCGGCTGCACTATGGGTTGCTGGATAATCCGCTGGTGGCAGACCTGCTCGATCCAACCTCTCTAATCGCCGAGGATGAACTCTTGCCTGTCCTCCTCAGCGCCGATGACCAAGAGTTCGAGGCGGCGATTACCCTGTTTGACGCGTCCCAGCTGGAAGCCCTGCTCCACCAGGGAGAAGCGCTGGTTCAACTTGATGAAGACGACGAACACAGCGCACGTGGCGCTATGCGTCTCCAGCAGTTGGCAAGAGCACACGCCTCTATGCGGTCCGGTTGACAGTTTGCGGCCGTTTAAAAGCGGTCGCCGAAATTCTGTGTCCAGTAGATGCCGTATGTAGATGCCGAGTTGCGCGCTTCCGCCTGACCCATCTCTGTGAAGCCGGGATTCATGATATTGGAGCAGTGACCCGGGCTGGCCAGCCAGGCATTCATCGCACTCTCTTCGCTATTGTATCCGGCCGCGATGTTCTCCCCGTAGGTGCGCCAGACGTATCCGGCCGCGGTGATGCGGTCGCCGGGACTGGAGTTGTCAAGTCCGGTGTGACTGAAAAAGTCGTTATCCGCCATCGAGGTGGAGTGGCCTTGCGCTGCCTGTTCAAGGTTGCAGTGCCAAGCCAAGAGGGTAGTCGCGGGGTAGTTTGTGCTGCCGCAGGTTCTCGTCACGGCCCTGGCATTGTTGACCAGGGTAAGCATCACCTTGTCGCTTGTGCTCATACAGAGGTCAATGGTGCCTTGCGAGGTCTGTCCCAGGTTGTATGCCGATCCGGTGGTAAAGCCCCAAGTGGCGCTTGCCACCGGGTTCCCCGCCAGGTCCTCAAGACCGTCGGCGAGGCTGACGCTGTAGCCGGTGGCCGCGGCGAGAGCGCTGTCGGGGACCAGTGTGATGGTCATGCTCTGCGCATCATAGCTGACGCTCCCGGAAACAGGGGTCGAGTTGATGCTCAGCTGCAGACTTTGGTTGTCGATCAGGGATTCGAGCAGTGGTTCGTCGAAGCTGATGCTGATACTGGTCGTGGTGGCAACATCGGTGGCATCGGGCTGAGGTGTTCTGGAGACGATGGCGGGTGGTGTGGTGTCCACCATTGGCGTTACGGTGATGGTGATCGATACGCTATGAGAGAGTTCGCCGTCGTCCACCCTGAGCTGGAATGTGAAACTGCCGGCTTGGTCGACGTCGGGTGCAATGAAACTGAGAGTCGGGTTGGCGAGGTCTCCCAGGTTGATCGATGTCCCCTGGGTCTGGCTCCACAGATAGTTCAGGGAGTCGCCATCAGGATCGCTGGAGCTAGAACCATCCAGGGTTACGGTTTCACCCGAGGTAACCGTCTGCGTGGCGCTTATCCGTGCCGTGGGCTGTTGATTGACAGGTGTCTGTCCCGGCGGAGTCTCATCGCCCGAGGAGGGTGTCTCCTCATCAGTCTGGTCCTGGGTGGTAGCCTGATCACTGTTTGTACTTGACGTGTTGCTTGAACCACCGCCGCATGCGCTGAGCGCAACAGCCAGTAGCAGTGAAATCCCCAATAAAGCCTTGTTCTTTTTCAACCACATAATCTAATCGCAAGCCGTTTCTTGTAAATGTTCAGACCGGGTACGCTCGTCACCAAGCAGAGGCGGCGCTCGATCTCGTGTTTCGATTTGTCGGCATGCTCCGGGAAAACTACAGCAGCGAATAGATAACGCCAATGGGTTGGTTCACAAATATGGAAACGGTATCACAAACGGTAAACCGGGTTACCGGTGTTGCGGGCAGTCGATACCACTTCGATAGGCTTTAGATTCCCTTTGTGCGGTTTAACCTGTATTGCGCAGACCCGCGGAGATGGCATTGATTGAGCGCAGTAGCGGACGTAACCACATCTCTTCTTCTCCTTCTCGGAGATCACTGTGGCGATAGCGCCTGAGGAGCGCCAATTGAATATGATTGAGCGGATCGAGGTAGGAGTCGCGACGGCTCAGCGATCTCTGCAGTAGCGGTGCATCATCCAGCAGATTATCTATACCCGCGATCTCGAGGATCTGTTTTGTCGTCCGCCGGTATTCTCGGCGGATTTCATCGAACAGCAGGTCGCGGGTATCGTGGTCCTGGCAGAGCTTGGCATACTCCCAGGCGATGATCATGTCGGACTTGATCAGTGCCATCTGTGCATTGCTCAGGAGGGCATGGAAAAATGGCCATTTCCGGTACATAGTCTGCAGGGTCTTCAGGCGGCCTGGTTTATTCCTGCGCCATATTTCGAGTGCTCGTCCAATGCCGTACCAGCCGGGGATGTTCTGGCGTGACTGACCCCAGCCGAATACCCAGGCAATGGCGCGTACCGAAGACTTGGAACGGTTTCCTCTGTTGCGATGTGATGGACGCGAACCGATGTTCATCATGCCGATTTCGTTTACCGGTGTTGCTTCGTAGAAATAGTCGAGAAAACCTGGGGTCTTTTCGGTCAATTGACGGAAGTGTTGTTCACTCAATGCGGCGATCTCATTCAGCGCATCGTGGTATCGCTGCTTGTCATCCTTGATCTCTTGCACCTCGCCCAGGCTGGCCTTGAAGAGACCGGTGATACCCATGGTCAGCTCGAAGACCGCGGTTTCCGTATTGCTGTACTTATTGGAGAGGACCTCGCCCTGTTCGGTGAATTTAATCTCGCCTTTTACCGTGTTGCTGGGTTGCGCCAGTATCGACTGGTGAGTCGGCCCGCCACCACGACCGACTGTCCCACCGCGGCCATGAAACAGCCGGCAGTGGATTTCCATCGTATCCGCCAGGCGGATAATCCGCTTTTGGGTCTGATAGAGATTCCAGGCGGATGCCATGATGCCGCCATCCTTCGCGGAATCGGAATAGCCGAGCATGACCTCCTGACGATTGTTGTTCGCCGCCAGCAACTGGCGATAGCAGTTGTTTGAAAAGAGTTCCTTGAGGATAGACTCGCTCTGTTTCAAGTCATTGATGGTTTCAAACAGCGGCGATATCTCGAGCTGGCAGAACCAGGCGCCGTTCTGCAGTCCTATAAGGCCGCAAAGGCTGCCAAGGAAGGCTACCTCCATGATATCGCTGGCGTGGTGGGTCATCGAGATAACGTACTGGCCAATTGCGAGCGGGCTGATATCCCGCTTGCTTTCGGCGATCAGGTCGAATACGGCGAGTATGTCACGGCTCTCCTGACTCAGACGCTCCAGGCGCAGCGGTTGGTTTGTGCCCTCGGTGATCACCTTTTCGAGGAGATGGATACGCTGCGCGGTATCCAGATCCATGTAGGCGTCGCTGTCGCCCGTTGCCGCGAGGATCTCGGCAACCGCATTCGTGTGCAGTGTCGACTCCTGCCTGATGTCGAGCCGGGAAAGGTAGAAACCAAAGGTCTCTGCAAGATGAATCAGGTCCTCCAGCCCGCCCTCGGCGGCAACTTCGTCGCCATGACTCAAGAGGGAGTGGGAGATCAGTTTGAGATCGCGCTGGAAGCCATTCTCGTTGCTGTATGCAAGGCTCTTGCTGTCGGCTGCTGGCGCAGTGGCCGACTCCACCCGCTGCAGTGTCTGCTTGAGGCGTTCACGGATAATGAACAGTTTGCGCCGATAGGGCTCGTCCTCGAATCGCCTTGGGTTGTCCTGGAACAGTTCCTGGCAGTGCTCGTTGTCTGACTTTAGGCTCTCGCTGAATGACCAGTTCGGGGTGCAGAAACGGTCGGAGAAGGTCAGTTCCGCAATCAGTTCGTCGATGCGGCGGATATATTCACCCAGTATGGTCTGCTGGTGATGTTTCAACGCCTGACGGGTGACATCGGGGGTGACGAAGGGATTGCCATCACGGTCGCCGCCGATCCAGGAGCCGAAATGGATGAATGGCGGCAACTGAATACCGTGATACTGTTGATGCTTGCCATAGACGCGGTTGATGCCGTCCTGCAGCCGACGATAGATTTGCGGTACGGCCTCGAACAGACTGTTTTGAAAATAGTGCAGTCCGAGGCGTATCTCATTGCGCACCTCCGGGCGAACTGCCCTCACCTCTTCGGTCTTCCACAGGGTCTGAATCTGTGTCTTCAGTGATTTGATAGTGGCAGCCCGTTGATCGATGCGGCGTTTCGGCGCATCCAACATCTCGCTGGTGAGGAATATACGCCGCAGCAGTTTCATGATAACCAGCCGCTTCGACTCCGTGGGGTGGGCGGTGAAAACCGGTATATAGGCGGCGTCATCGAGAATGTTCTGCAGTTGCTGCGGCTCTATACCCTGATTACGGAAGCTGCGCAGGGTATGGTCGAAGGAGCCTTCCCAGAGTTCGCTGCCCTTGCCGGCGATGCGCCTGCGCTGTCTGTGCAGAAATGCCTCTTCGGCGATATTCACCAGCATGAAATAGAGACTGAAGGCACGCACCACGGCGCTCAACATCTCCGGTTGCAGGGACTCGATGAGCCGGGTGAGCCGGTCATAGAGACGGCGATCCTCTTTTTCGTGGAGCTTGATATAGCCTTTTCGCAGTCGTTCAACGACGGTGTAGGTCTCCTTGCCCACCTGTTCACGCAGCACTTCACCCAGCAGGACCCCGAACAGGTGAACGCGTTGGCGCAGTGCTTTGTCGTGTTTGATGCAGGCTTTTGTAAAGGTATCGGTCATTTGCTCGCCAACTCATGCCGTGATTATTTATTGGGTCTTAATAAAAAGTAGCAGAACAATGGCGGCAGTTGTTCAGCAGCTAAGCTTTGAAAGAGTGCAGGATTATGGCTGGGCGCTTGATTGGCGGGGATGACAGTGCGCTGGTGGCACTGCCGTTTGCACAAGCCAACAGATTGCAAGTCGCTGTCCGCCCGCTGTGGTTCCGGCTGCGGAAAGCGGGTGGCCTGATGACGTCGGGATAGCCCCGTAGCTGGATAAGCCGCACAATGATCTGGTCCCGGCTAGACCAGTACCATTTCGATTCCATCCAGTAGCAGTTGGTCGATAAACCGTTGCTGCCACTGCTCGCCATGGAGCTGTCGGATGGTCTCGACCACGATATATTCCGGCTTCAATGAAGTCTGGTCCGTGTATCGGCTCAGCCCCTGCAGACAGGCGGGACAGCTTGTCAGGAGCTTCAGCGGCGGTTTTTCCTGCCGGCCCTTTTGCAACAGGCCGTCGATGCCTCTGTTGAGCTCCTCCAGTTTACGAAAACGCAATTGATTGGCGATGTCGGGGCGGCTGGTTCCGAGGGTGCCCGCTTCACCGCAGCAGCGATCGCTCGGCACTACGGTCTTGCCCATCAGCCTGCTGGCGACCTGCTGTGGATTGTAGTGCTTGATCGGGGTGTGGCAGGGGTCGTGATAGAGATACTCGGTCTGTTGTGATCCGGGCAGAGCCACGCCCCGTTCCAGCATATACTCATGAATGTCGAGCAGCCTGCAACCGGGAAATATCTTCTCGAACTGATACTGCAGCAGCTGATCCATGCAGGTGCCGCAGGAGACCAGGACGGTCTTTATATCCATGTAGTTGAGTGTGTTGGCTATACGGTGGAACAGCACCCGGTTCTCTGTGGTGATTTGCCGTCCCCGATCGTGGAGACCGGCGGCACTCTGCGGATAGCCGCAACAGAGATAGCTTGGCGGAAGCACGGTTTCCGCACCCAGTTCACACAGCATCGCCAGGGTGGCCAGGCCGATTTCACTGAACAGTCGTTCGGAACCGCAACCGGGAAAATAGAAGATCGCATCGCTCTCCTCATTGACCTTGTCGGGGTAGCGCAGAATCGGCACCGAACCGGAGGTATCAAGCCTCAACGCATCCCGTAGGGTCTCTCTTGGAGCCTCGACGCGGATTGGCTTCTGTACCATCTCGAGCAGCATCGTCTGTGGTTTCGGTGTGCCCGTGGTGGACCTGGGCGGGCGGTCTGCAGGGGTGCGCAACCCTGCCCTGCCGGCAAGCGCATAGCCGAGGTTGAGCCCCCTGAAGCCCCACTCAGCCAATCCCTTGCGCAGCCAACGGATCGCCCTGGGATGGGAGATGTTGAGAAAGGTCATGGCGGCGGCGGTCCCGATGCTGCGCCTCTTTTTTCCTCTATCGACGAGGATCTTTCGCATCAGCGTCGTCACCTCACCGAAATCGATATTCACCGGACAGGGGTTTTCGCATTTGTGGCATACCGTGCAGTGATCCGCGACATCGTTCATCTCCGCAAAATGGTCTCTGGAGATGCCGCGGCGGGTCTGTTCCTCGTAGAGAAAGGCCTCGATAATCAGCCCGGTGGCAAGGATCTTGTTGCGCGGTGAGTAGAGCAGGTTTGCCCGTGGCACATGGGTCATGCAGACCGGCTTGCATTTCCCACAGCGCAGGCAGTGCTTGATCTCGTCGTTGAGGGTTCCCAGTTCACTCTCTTCCAGGATGATCGCTTCCTGTTCCAGCAGTCGCAGTGAAGGGGTATAGGCCATCTCCAGGTCTGCACCGCTGATCAGCTTGCCGCGGTTGAACCAGGCCTGGGGATCGACCTCTTGCTTGTAGTTGGCAAACGCCTTGAGTTTGTCCGTCTCCAGGTACTGCAGCTTGGTCAGGCCGATACCGTGCTCGCCGGAGATCGCGCCGCCGAGTGAGGTGGCCAGGGCCATGATGCGGTCGACGATCCGATCCGCCTGCTGCAGCATGGCGTAGTTGTCGGAGTGGACTGGAATATTGGTGTGCACGTTGCCGTCTCCGGCGTGCATGTGCAGGGCCACGAAGAGGCGGTCGTCGCGCAGGCGGGCGTGGATCTCACGCATGGCGTGGCGGATCTGGCGTACCTCCTGCCCGGGAAAGATCTCATCGAGACGGGTGGCGATCTCGTGCCGATAGGAGACGACCAGGTCGCGTCTGAGCAGCAGGTCGAGGAGCCGGTCGCCGGGCTGGATCGCATCTTGCACCGACTCGTCAAGGAGTTGTCGGTGGGCATCGGCGGCCGCATCGAGTTGCGAGAGCAACAGATGCCAGCGTTCCCGGGTCTGCGCCACCGCCTCCCGCGCCAGCGCGAGCTTGGCCTGGAGGATGGATCGATTTTCATCACTCGCCTCGACGTCGTCATCCACAATCTGCAGGGCGCGGTCAGCGGCGAGGTAGGCCAGCACCTCGTCGGCGATGCGAATCTTGTTGTTGATCGACTCCTCGATGTTAATGCGCTCGATCCCACGGCTGTAGTCGGCCAGCCTGTGCAGGGGAATGACCACATCCTCGTTTATCTTGAAGGCGTTGGTGTGGGCTGAAATCGCTGCGGTGCGGGCGCGGTCGAGCCAGAAGTTTCGCCGTGCCTCGGGGCTGCTGGCAATAAACGCCTCACCTTCCCTGGCTTCCGTCAGGCGTACCACCTCGGCAGCCGCGCGCTCAACACGGTCAATCTCGTCGCTGGCGATGTCGGCGAGCAGGACCATTTTCGGTCGATCGTGGCGTGGCGCCTTGGTGGAGTACTTGACCGCCTTCAGGTAGCGCTCATCCAGGTGCTCGAGTCCCGCCAACAGCACCGTATCATGGGTGTCGAGATACTCCTTGATCTCGACGATGGCGGGTACAGCCTTGCCTATGTCACTGCCGAAAAACTCCAGGCAGAGGGTGCGCACCTGTTCCGGCATCCGATGCAGTATAAACCGAGCCGAGGTGATCAGCCCGTCACAGCCCTCCTTTTGCGCACCCGGAAGACCGGCGAGGAATTTGTCGGTGACATCTTTGCCAAGCCCCACCTTGCGGAAGCTGCTGCCAGGCATGCTGAGGGTCTGTGGTTCGCCGAGGGGGCGATTACTGCCGCTTGCATAGCGCGTGAGCCTGAAACCGACTTCTGCCTGATCGTGAATCTTCCCCAGGTTGTGGTTGAGGCGCTCGATCTCAAGCCACTCCCCGTTGGGCATGACCATGCGCCAGCTGGCGAGATTATCCAGGGTGGTGCCCCAGAGTACCGCCTTTTTGCCACCGGCATTCATGGCGATGTTTCCGCCAATGGTGGAGGCGTCCTGGGAGGTGGGATCGACGGCGAAGGCGAGACCGCTGGCCTCGGCCCGTTCGGATACGCGGCGGGTTACGACCCCCGCTCCAACGCGGATGGTTGGTACCTGCTGCTCCACGCCGGGAAGCTGGCGATACTCGATCTCATCGATGAAGTCGAGTTTCTCGGTATTGATCACAGCGCTGTGGGGATCTAGGGGGACGGCGCTTCCGGTATATCCGGTGCCTCCTCCCCGGGGGATCAGGGTAAGCCCGGTGTCGATACAGGCCTTGACGATGGGTGCGATCTCCTGTTCCGAGTCGGGGGTAATCACCACGAAGGGGATCTCTACCCGCCAGTCGGTTGCATCCGTGGCATGGGAGACACGGGCGATACCGCTGAAATCCACATTGTCCGCACGGGTCAGGTTTGCCAGATTGTTTCTGGTTCGCCGCCGTAGGCTGTTCAGCTCATCAAACCGGCGCTCGAAACCGGCGACCGACTCCCGTGCCGCACGCAGCAGGGTGAGGGCCTTCGGGTTGTTGTTGGCGCGTTTCTCAAACTGGTCGAGACGATGCTTTAACGCACCGATCAGGGCCTCCCGGCGAGGCTGGTTCTCCAGCAGGTCGTCCTGAAGATAGGGGTTTCGGCTGATGACCCACATGTCTCCCAGCACTTCGAAGAGCATCCTGGCCGAGCGACCGGTACGGCGGGTACCTCTGAGCTCCTCGATCAGTGCCCACATCGGTTTGCCGAGGAACCGGATTACAATCTCCCTGTCAGAGAAGGACGTATAGTTGTAAGGGATCTCACGAATTCGTCGCGCTTGCTGCATGTTGATCCTGATCAGGAGGCAGATGGTGAGGTTTGGAACAGACCGAGCATTGTAACCCAAATAAGTATTGGTCTTTAGTTTGTAACTATAGAATATCTCAATAATTCAATCGATCTAATCCAAGGGGGGTTCGATGAAGCACAACTCCAAGTTCAGAAAACGCCTTACCCCGGCGCTAGTGTCAGTTTCTCTGCTCCTGCCGCTCATGACAGTAGGTGCCGGCGAGATCGAAAAGGCCGTCGATTACCGCCAGGGCTTGATGAATGTCTTGAGTTGGAATATGAAGGCGATGTCCAACATGATGAAGGGTAAAATTCCCTATGACCAACAGGCCTTTGCCACACACGCAAACGACTTGGCTGCGGCTTCAGCGCTGAACCTGCTGCCAGGCTTCCCTGAGGACTCCGAATCGGAAGAGAGTGATGCCCTGCCGGAAATCTGGATGGAGTTCGATGATTTCGAGGCCAAGTACGAAGCCCTTGGTAAAGCCGCCAGCAACCTGAGCAGTGCTGCCGCCAACGGCGACAAGGGGGCCATTGGCGAGGCCCTGAGTAAGGCAGGCAAGGCGTGCAAGGCCTGCCACAAGAAATATAAAAACTGAACCCGGGCTTGGATCGGCCGTGTGTTGATTCGGGGTCCTGGCCCCGATTATACGCTGGTGGTGGAGATATCCTCGAGCAGCTCCGGACCTATATCGCTCTCAGCGAGTATGCGGTCGATGGTGCAGGCGATGTCATAGGGGTCGTCGTCGCCGTTATCGCAACGGATCACGCTCGCTTCGGCGAGCAGAGGGGGGGTGATGCTATGCCCTGGTATTATGGCGAGCGTCAGTTTGGTGGCGGGTGGAATATCCCTGTCGGCGGTCATCAGCAATCCTGAATTGCTGAGGTTCTTCACCGTGCCGGTAGCGATCTGGCTCTCTCCATTGATGCGGTAGCGGACCTCCCCATTCACCACCATACGATAGAAGTCGCGCTTTTCAATAAACTCATTCATATCTAGTCTCCCCCCCAGGCATAGGCAGATATGGAAACCCCAGTACTTTAATGTAGCAACAGAGAGTCATCTATGCAGAGTCAATCCGCACCAAGTCAGTCGTTTCCTTCCTGGATTGACCGAGGGTTACCGATTCTCTGACCATCTCGATTGACTGTAGGCCATTCATGGAACAATTGACAGGTGCAACTGTGCATGTTCCCGGAGCGGGTGATCTGTGGCGGCCGTACTTGAACGGGTTGACGGGCGTGATGCAATTTCCCGGTCGTGAATGATAAGGGAGATTGTTGTCTAATGATTGTCAGAGTAAAGAAGATCCGGATAGGATGTGATTTGAGACTGTTGAGTATCTTGGCGCATTTCGTATCAACAGATCAGAATCCTATCGTTAGCCCGTTGAGGAGCAGTATGGACATCCGCACACCACTCCTGGCCGCATGCATTTTGACGCTTCCATCCTTGTCATCGGCAGGTGATGTGTATCGCACTGTAGATGCAGACGGCAACGTGACCTATACCGATAGCCCCCCCAATGTGGATGCATCGGTCGAGAAAGTCGAAATTCACCCCGGTCCCTCCGAAGCCTCAAGACTCGATACCGAGAGACGTAATGCCGCGATTCGCAAGGCGATGGAAGAGGCCCAGGCTGAGCGACTTGAAAAAGAGGCGTCCCGCGGGGAGCGGTTGAGCAAGGCACGCAAGGCGCTGGATGAGGCCGAGGAGAGCCTGAAAAAGAGCAAGGAGATCGGTGATGATGATCGACAGTTCTTTACCGGGGGAAGAAGCCGTATCAGGCCGGAATACTACGATCGCATCAAACAGGCAGAGGACAAGGTCGAGGCCGCACGCAAAAATTACAAGGAGATACGCGGTTATTAGGGCATTTTCTAACCATGCAGATCTATCTGGTAGGCGGCGCGGTCAGAGATCGGCTGCTGGGTAAGCCGGTCAGGGAGCGGGACTTTGTCGTCGTGGGTGCAAGCCCCGAGCAGATGCGCGCCCGCGGGTTTCGCCAGGTCGGCAGCCACTTCCCCATATTTCTCCATCCTCAAACCCATGAAGAGTACGCCCTCGCCCGGAGCGACCGGCGCGGGGTGAGTGCCGCAGGCGATGTCATTCACGATGCGTCGGTCACCCTGGAGGAGGATCTTGCAAGACGCGATCTCACCATCAATGCCATGGCCGAGGACGAGCGGGGTGAGCTGATCGATCCACACGGGGGACGACAGGATCTGCAACAGCGGCTGTTGCGTCATGTCTCGGACGCCTTCACCGAAGACCCGATTCGCGTGCTTCGTGTTGCACGTTTCATGGCACGGTATGCGGATCTCGGCTTTACCCTGGCCCCAGAGACCCATGAACTGATCAGGGAGATGGTGGCGGCAGGTCAACTGGACCGCTTGGTATCGGAACGGGTGTGGCAGGAGATGTATGGCGCACTGGGCGAGTCACAGCCGAGGCTGTTTTTCGAAACGCTGCGTTCCCTCGGCGCTTTGCGGCGGGTGTTTCCGGAGATCGACGCACTCTTCGGCGTGCCCCAGCCGGTTGCTTGGCATCCGGAGGTGGATTGCGGTGAACATACCCTGTTGGCACTTCAGGTTGCTGTTGCATTGAGTGATGACGTGGAAGTCAGGTTCGCCACCTTGACCCACGACCTGGGCAAGGCGACCACACCGAAACGGGTTCTGCCCAGCCACTACGGTCACGAAGAGCGGGGGAGACGATTGATTGAACAGCTCTGCGAGCGTCTCAGCGCCCCGAGGCGTTTTCTTGAGCTGGCGCGAAGCTGCGCCACCTATCACGGCTATCTTCATCGCCTCTATGAGCTACGTCCGAAGACGGTGCTCAAGCTGCTTACGGGTCTGGATGCCTTCCGTCGACCGCAGCGTTTAGATCAGTTCATCCTTGTCTGTCAGGCCGATTTCCAGGGACGGGACGGATTTCGCCAACGCCCCTACCCCCAGGGGGAGGATCTGAAGCGGCTCTACCGGGCTGCAGCGGAGGTGAGCGCGGAGACCCTGGACGCCTCGTTAATGGGCAGACTGCTCGGTGATGCCATCGCGAGGGAGCGAGTCGGACGCATTGGGGAGTTGATGCATAGCTTCGGCACCCGGGAGAAATGAAGGATATCGTTTCACTCGACCAGTCGTTCGAAGATCCTGAAACCGGCGACATAGGTCCCGATGGCAGACCCCAGTGTGCTGAAAAAGAATACCAGAAGGGTGCGTGAGACCCGGTTTCTCCACCAACCGCGAAAGTTCGTGGTGTCATTGCGTAGCTGACCGAAATCGGCAACAGTGGGTTTGCGCAGCAGAAGTTCCGCCGCAGCGGTTGCCATGCCGGCGCCTACGGCAGGATTGAGCGAGGTCAGCGGTGCCGCGAAAAAGGCGGTCAGGATTGTCAATGGATGGGCGGCCGCCATGAGCGCGCCAAGGGCGGAAAGCCCGCCATTGATGACCACCCAGTCGACGACCAGCTGCCAGCCCAGGGTTGGGCTGCGCTGAAAGCCGATAACGAAGCCGCTCAGAATCAGCAGTACGATTGCCCAGGGGATGAACTTCGGCCAGCGGCTCGGTTGCGGCTCCTTTTCGAGCTCTTTGATGCGCTCATCCGGTGAAGTCTCTTGTTTCTCCAGGTAGCCGGCTATGCCGTTCATATGACCTGCGCCCACCACCACCAGCAGGTCCTCATGCCCCTTGCTCTCCACCTCCTGCTGCAGGCGCGCCGCCATATAGCGGTCGCGCTCATCGATCAGCGGAAGATAGAGATCCTGGCGGTCCTCGGCGAATTCGGCAAATGTGGTTTCGAGGATATCACCCTCCTTGAGGTGCTCGATATCCTCTTCCGTGACTTCATCCTTGGATATGATGGTGGCGAGTATGCCGCTAAACAGGGTAAAGCGTTTCCACCAAGAAAGGTTACCTGCGACCCGCCGCAGGGTGGTGCTGATCTCCCTGTCGATTAGCAGCAGAGGACGCTGGGACTCCTGGGCCAGGCGTATGGCCTCCCGCTGCTCCTCTCCCGGTGCGATACCGAACTGATCGGCCAGGCGCTGTTGATAGGCACCCAGGGCGAGGTTGGCCATTACCATCATTACCCGTTTCTCCCTGAATACCTTGAACAGATCCATCTTTGCCAGGGCGTCTGGATTGATAAGTGCGTTGTAGCGGCTTGGGCAGAGCTCGACGGCGACGGCATCGTAGTCGCCGGTTTCCAGGAGTTGTTTGACCTTTTCCGCGCTCGAACGTGAAACGTGGGCCGTGCCCAGAAGGGTTATCCTGCTGTCGCCAAGAACTACCTCCCGTTGTGGTTCCCGATCGTTTTGTGGCATGGTTTCGAATCTTTTAGTCGCAAAAGCCATCCATTGTAACAGTCTCCATGTATAAGAGGGTGGATAATTCTAAGGGTTTGGCTTACTCCGCTGCCTTGGGCTGAATCCTGGCAGGCGCTTGTCGGGTGTCTGGATTAGGGGTAGCTTAGGCAGCTGATTTAATTGTGGACGCAGGGTAATGAATCAAAACATCTATTGGCATGAAGCTACAGTCAGCCGTGAGCGGCGCGAAAAGATGAACCGGCATCGGGCCAAACTGCTCTGGTTTACCGGTCTCTCCGGGTCCGGGAAGTCGACCTTGGCCCACGCTCTGGAGGAGGAGCTGCATCAGCGGGGGTGCCGAACCTATGTGTTTGACGGTGATAATGTGCGTCATGGCCTGTGCCGGGACCTGGGTTTCAGCACCGAGGACAGAACTGAAAATATCCGTCGCATCGGGGAGATGGCAAAGCTTTTCGTCGATGCGGGGGTGATTGCGCTTACCGCGTTTATCTCACCCATACGTGAAGACAGGGAGCGGGCCAGAGGGCTGTTTCCGCATGGCGACTTCATAGAGGTCTACGTTAACTGTCCCATCGAGGTGTGTGAAACCCGCGACGTGAAGGGCCTCTACAAAAAGGCGCGAGCGGGGGAAATCCCAAACTTTACCGGCATATCCTCCCCCTACGAGGTACCCAACAAGCCTGAGATCACCATCGAGACCCAGGACAGGTCTGTTACCGAGTGTGTCGATGAGTTGATCGAGGCCCTTGAACAGCGGGGTGTGATTCCCAACAGGGTCGTCTAGCAACAGGCACCCTTTGTAGTGGTTTTAATAAGGAGGAATCCGCTTTGACCTACAAGTTGTTGTTCGCCGCATTTCTGGTCTGCCTGTTGACGGCGTGCCAGACCCTGGAGGAGCGTCAGCGCTCGCAATCGTTGCAGGATACATTGCGCAGCTACGAGGCGACTCTGCGCTGGAGTTCCGGGCTGCATGCGGCTAAGTTCAGGGATTCGCAGCAGCATCAAAGCGAAACCGCCCCCCAGCGCAAGGATATACGGATTACCCATTATGAGGTGGTGCAGGGCCCGACCATGCTGGGTGACAGGCGCGCCGTGCAAACCGCTGTAATCCAGTATGTGTTGCAGGAGAATCAGGTTGTCAGGGAGATAACCGACCAGCAGGTATGGCTCTATGACGAAACCCAGGAGAAGTGGTTTTTGAACAGCCAGGTTCCCGAATTCAAATAGTGTTCAGGTAGTCAACATCTGCTGGGCATGGAGAATCTTCTCGTCCGCCTTGTCAAGAATCTTCAGACTGAGCTTGGGCGTCAGCTCACCCAGATCGAGGCGGGCCAGGGCTGGTACCTGGTCGAGGGTCGGCAGCTGCCTCATCTCATCGCTGCCGATATAGGTGTGTAGTTGCGAGACTATCACCAAATCGGCGTAGTCAGCCTCCCCTTCGTGGTCTCTGAACCAATTTTCCGCCTCTTCCGTAACCAGTATGAGGTCGTCGATAAAGCCCCAGCTGCGTAGAATCTCGCTACCGATCCGGCCCCGCATATCGTCCATGATCCGTTCCAGTTTTTCCGGGTCGTTTGCGACCTCGGTATATTTCTCCGCATAGCTGAGAATGGCTACGTTGCCTATATCGTGCAGTAGCCCCGCGAGCAGGGCGTGTTCTGGATTGAAGCGACCTGAGATCTTGGCGAGGATGTAGCATACAGCACTCACCTTGACGCTGTGTTCCCACAATACGCGCATGTGCTCTTTGAGCACACTCGAACGGGTGTTGAAGAGCTCTCTCAAGGCAAATGTAAGTACCAGTTTGTGGGTGGTGTCGGCACCGAGACGGACGATGGCCGCGGCACAGGAGTCGACCGGCGTCACCCCTGCGTAGAGCGGGCTGTTCGCTGCACGCACAAGCTTGGTCGTAATTGCCGGATCGGTCTGCACGATGCTGGCCAGTTTCCTTGCATTGGTTGTCTCATCCCGCATCGCCCTGCCCACGCGAACCGCGACATCGGGCAGACTGGGCAGTACCAGGCAGTTGTTATTGAGGTCGTCCAGCAGGACCTCCATCATGCGGTTTTCGGCAACGAGAGGGTCGACAATCTGGCTGTCGCCCTCGAGCTCGGTCGCGGTATAGCCATCATCATTGGACAGCAGGCCCTCGAGGAGACTGTTGTCCACCATAAGATAGTCGGTGGGTGAGATCGCCTCCACGGTGTAACGGCGGGGAATCAGGTTGGCGATGGGTTTTTCCGCCTGCGGCGAATCGTCATCTATTTCGCTGATCCGCCCGTCGGAGGAGTGGAGCCGCAGCTTGCCTTTAACGAGGTAGAGGCTGAACGGGGTGGTGTCGCCCTGCTCCACTATTCTCAGGCCCCTGCCGGCGGAGTGAATCTGAATGGAGCGTCCAAGCAGCTCAAGCTGAATGTCGTTGAGTTGACCCAGCGGTTGAAAGCGTTTCAGGATTTCCGGTGTGGGGTGTACAACGATTTCACTCATGCTCGCAAGTATCCTTTCTCAGCAGCCGCACTTCGCGGTATGGAATTGGTTCAACTGCAGGGTCCCGACAAGGTGATCAATGGATGGTATTTTATGGCGCTCGAGGTAGTCCAGGATTCCTGCACTGATAGTTTTACAAATAAGCGGATCATAAAAAAGGGCCGTTCCCACGCCTACCGCGCTTGCGCCTGCAATGATGAATTCCAGGGCGTCTTCCGCTGATGCTACCCCGCCCTGTCCGATTATGGGTATATTGTGATCGCGACAGACCTGATAGACCTGATGGACCTTCAACAGGGCCACCGGTTTTATCGCCGGGCCGGAAAGGCCGCCCTGATTGTTGCCAATCAAGGGTGTCCTGCTCCCGATGTCGATGGCCATGCCCATCAGGGTGTTAATCACGGCGAAGCCATCACTGCCCGCTTCAATACACCCTTTTGCATTGGCGGCAATATCTGTCTGGTTCGGAGAGAGTTTGGTGATAAGCGGTTTTCGTGTCGCCTTTCTGCATGCCTCGACCACTCGTGCAGACATGGCTGGATCATTGCCGAAGGCTACCCCACCCTCTTTCACGTTGGGACAGGAGATATTGATCTCTATGGCATCGATGGGCGAGTCGTCGAAACGGCGGGTCACCTCGTAGTACTCTTCAACCGTGGAGCCGGAGACATTGGCGATAAAGCGGGTCTCAGTGAAGTCGAGGGCGGGCAGTATCTCGTTGATCACCTGGTCGACACCGGGATTCTGCAGTCCGATGGCATTCAACATGCCATCCGGGGTCTCGTAGATGCGGTGGGGTTGGTTGCCCAGACGCGGCTCAAGGGTGGTCCCCTTGAGGCAGACGGCACCGGCATCCCGATTGCTGAAACCGCTTACCCTTGTGTACTCTTCACCGAAACCTACGCAACCGGAGAGCAGCACGATGGGTGTATTGAACCTGAGTCCGCAGAATTCTGTATGCAGGGTTGAGAGGCCGCTGTTGTTCATGGATATTGTTAATTTCTCCAACCGGGGGTAAAAGGTGTTTCACATCGTGCTCTATGAGCCGGAGATTCCACCGAATACAGGTAATATCATACGCCTGTGTGCCAATAGTGGCAGCAAATTACATCTGATTCACCCCCTGGGTTTCGAACTGGATGACAAAAAGTTGCGTCGTGCCGGTCTCGACTACCGGGAATGGGCCGATGTCGGGGAGTATGACTCGCTCGAAGAGTTCATCGACAGGGTTGCACCCGCCACTCTCTATGCCTGCACCACAAGAGCGCAACGTAGCTATTCAGAGGTTGGATTTGTGGAGGGCGATGCCCTGCTTTTCGGTCCCGAGAGCCGGGGTCTGCCGCAGTCTATGCTGAATGCGTTACAGGCGGATCAACGGATACGCATTCCGATGATCCCGCAGAGCCGAAGCCTCAACCTATCCAACGCCGTCGCTCTGATCCTCTATGAGGCGTGGCGTCAACTGGATTTCGAAGGGGGCGTCTGAGGTTTAGAGTCCCTCGGCCTTCTGCCGGCGTTCCAGCAGGTTGTGTACCGCCTGTTTAGGTGCCAAGCCCTCATAGAGGACTCGATAGACCTGCTCGGAGATCGGCATCTCGACACCATGCCTGGTCGCCAGGGCATGGACCTCCTGAGCGGCATGTACCCCTTCGACCTCCTGCCCAATCTCGATGCGGGCCGCCTCCTGGGAGAGGCCCTCGGCGAGGGCCAGGCCCATCCGGCGGTTGCGGGATTGGTTGTCGGTGCAGGTCAGCACCAGGTCGCCCAGGCCGGCGAGCCCCATGAACGTATCCTGTTTGCCGCCCAGCTTGATACCCAGGCGCATGATCTCAGTCAGGCCACGGGTGATCAATGCAGCCCTGGTGTTGGCGCCAAATCCAAGGCCGTCGGCGATACCGGCAGCGATGGCAAGGACGTTCTTACTGGCACCACCGACCTGGACGCCGATCAGGTCGTCACTGGTATAGGCGCGAAACCAGGGGGCGTGAAGCAGCTCTGCGATGCGCTCCCCATGCCGTGGCGTAGTTGCCGCGACCGTGACCGCGGTGGGTAGACCCCTCGCGACCTCGCCGGCGAAGGTAGGCCCGGAAATGACCGCCAGTTCCCGACCGGGAAGCTGCGCGGCAGCCACATCGCTCAACAGTTGCTGGGTACCAGGCTCGAATCCCTTGGTGGCCCAGGTAATGCCCGGTTGTTGGGCATGAAGCTTGGGAGCAAGGTTGGTTGTAATGCTTTTGAAGGCGTGACTGGGAACGGCGATGAGGATCTCTGATGCAGCTTCCAATGCGGTGTTGAGGTCGGTTTCAGGATTGAGTGCCGGCGGAAACTCCACACCGGGCAGATACTGTCTGTTCTCGCGATGCCTGATCAGCGGTTCGATCTCTTCGGGCAGATGCCCCCAAAGGTTGACCCTGTGGCCATTGCCACTGAGCAGGATTGCCAGGGCCGTACCCCAGGAACCGGCCCCGAGTACGGCGATGGTTGTTGTCTGCTGCTCATCCATGGATTCGGGATTCCTTCAGGCTGTTCGAATCTTCAATGTTTGGCCTCGCCCTCGGCCTGGGCCTTCTTCGCCAACTCCTGTTGGTGCTGGGCATAGAGCATATCGAAGTTGACCGGTTGCAGGACCATCTGCGGGAAGCTGCCCTTCATGATGATATCCGAGATCACCTCGCGTACGTAGGGAAAAAGCTGATTCGGGCAATAGGCACCGAGCAGCGGTCCCATCTCCTGTTCGGGAAATCCGTTGATACTGAATATTCCAGCCTGTTTCACCTCAGCCAGATAGGCGGTCTTTTCGCCAACCTTGGTGGTAACTGTGACGCTCAGCGTCACTTCAAACACGGTATCGTTGAGTTTGTTCACCTCAGTGTTGAGGTTCACTCCGGTCTCCGGTTTCCACTCCTGCTGGAAAACCGTCGGGGTGTTTGGGGTCTCGAAGGAGACATCCTTGGTGTAGATCCGCTGTACGGCAAATTCTCGATTCGGCTCATCTTGTTTGGCATCGGTCATGACTGCGTCCTATGGAGAGATGGGGGGTTATTTGGATTTTCGGGAAATCGGTAGATTCGCGCTCTGCCAGGCAAGTATACCCCCTTTCAGGTTGTAGACTTGCTCGAATCCGGCCTTCTTCAGCTGTACGGTGGCGGCAGAGGACTGGGCGCCTGAGCGACAGCTGATAATGATCGGTTTCTCCTTGTGTTTATTGAGTACCCCGATCTGGTTGGCGAATCCGTTGCTGGGTATGCTGATCGCGTTGATAATATGCCCCTTGTTAAAGTCAGCGGCTGGCCGCACATCCACGACCACGGCATCCTTATGATTGATCAGGTCGGTGGCGGCGACTGGATCGACGGCATTTTTGTCACCGGCGATCAGGTTGAATATCAGGAAACCGGCGACTGCGACGAAGGTAAGGACAAGTATCCAGTGATTCATCGCGAACTCGATGAGTTGTTGCATTGGCGCCTCTTAGTGCTGGGTTAATCTATAGCAAGGGGGGGAGAGTTTATAACAGGAGTCCTGTCTGGTTAAGGGCCGAGTGCCAATAACCTGATGGAAATGCATCCAAATCCCGGTCCAGGCAGCGACCTGCCAGGCGAGTTACCTGTGTGGATGCTACGTGCGGGCTGCTTCAGCTATGTGTACAAAAGACTTCGCGCATCATCCCGATCAGCTTAAGGGTGCGAAAATCACTGACCCGGTAATAGACGCGATTTGCGTCTTTGCGGGAAGCGAGGATGCCCTTATCCCTCAAAATGGCGAGATGCTGAGATATGTTGCTCTGCGAGGTGCCGACCTGCTCAACTATGTCCTGTACACTGACCTCCTGCCCTCCCAGGGTGCAGAGAATTTTCAGCCGCAATGGATGGGACATGGCTTTGAGCGAACGCGAAGCACGGTCGACATCCTCGTCGGTGGCAAACAGGTTTTCCATCCCCTCACTCTCCTCGAGGTTGAGGGATTGTGGACTCTTGTCGTATTTATGTTCCATTCAAACCAGCCTTTTACTAGTAACTAATACAATAATACGCTGTTTTTTGCCTGAATGAGAACCCCTTTGTATTCTCAGGTTAATTGAATGATGAATCTGGCATGCTATCGATGACCCCCCGCGATTCTGGCTTGAACCCAGGATTGGTGATTTAATGCGCGCCTGACCCTAGGACCCGTTAACAGGAACCGATTGGCCCTGTTGAGCCTTAAAAAGTGCCCATCACGGCGCGAGGAGAGATGGTTGCTGATTCCCAATGAACGGCGCGCAACGCCCAGTGGCGCTTCTTCAGACGCTCCCCAAGGGCGCTTCCTTTGGGGTGCAATCCGCAGGGCCGGGTCTATTTTTCCGCCCAGCGGCGTTATCATTCGCGCATGTAGCAAAACCACACAGCGCGCAATCTGCCTTGCTGGACAGATGAATTGTCCCGGCAGGGTCCATCGGATTCGCGTTAACAGGCCCTTGTTCAAGTAGTAGCAGTTGAAAATCAGAGACTAGCAATGATGGAGAGACCCAAACCGGTAGCCCTGATCATCTTTGATGGCTGGGGATATAGCGAGGAGAAAGATGCCAACGCAATCGCCAATGCCAAGACACCGGTTTGGGATCGCCTGTGGAGTGAATATCCGCATACCCTAGTCAATACCTCTGGCGCCTCCGTCGGGCTGCCGGGGGGGCAGATGGGCAATTCCGAGGTCGGCCATCTCAATCTTGGTGCCGGGCGGGTGGTCTATCAGGAGTTCACCCGGGTCAGCCGATCCATCAGGACCGGCTCCTTTTTCACCAACGAGACCCTTACCGAGGCGGTCGACAGGGCGGTCACCAAGCAGAACTCGATCCATATCATGGGGCTTCTCTCCCCGGGAGGCGTGCATAGCCACGAGGATCATATCCATGCCATGATCAAACTGGCCGTGGACCGGGGTGCCGAGCATGTCTACCTGCATGCCTTTCTCGATGGCAGGGATACCCCACCAAAAAGCGCAGAGGCATCGATTATCGCTGCGAATGGGGTTTTTCAGGCCCTTGGCAAGGGGCGGATTGCGAGCTTGACCGGCCGATACTACGCCATGGACAGGGATCATCGCTGGGATCGGACCGAACAGGCCTTTGACATGCTGGTCGAAGGCCGGGCCAGCTACCAGGTCGAGGATGCGGTGCAGGGTTTGCACTCTGCCTATCAGCGGGGTGAGAGCGATGAGTTCGTAAAGACCACGGCGATAGTTCCGTCCGGGATGGCACCGGTGAAGGTGGTCGATGGTGACGTGATTTTCTTTCTCAACTACCGGGCGGATCGTGCCCGCCAGTTGACCAGTGCCTTCGTCGAGGATGAGTTCGAAGGATTCGAACGCCCGCAGCGACCCAGACTCGGCGGTTTCGTCAGTCTTACCCGCTACCACAAACGCTTCGAAATACCGGTGGCCTTTCCCCCGGAGAAGCTGCGCAATGTGTTTGGCGAAACGATTTCCAAACAGGGATTGCGTCAACTGCGCCTGGCAGAGACGGAGAAATATGCCCATGTCACCTTCTTCTTCAACGGGGGGCGTGAGCGTCCCTTCGAGGGAGAGGAGAGGATTCTGGTTCCCTCGCCAAAGGTGGCAACCTACGATCTGCAGCCCGAAATGAGTGCCGACGAGGTTACCGACCACCTTGTGGGTGCTGTCGAGGGAGGCAAGTATGATGTCATCATATGCAACTATGCCAACAGCGATATGGTGGGTCATACCGGTAATTACGAGGCTGCGAAGCTTGCCATCGAAACCCTGGATCACTGTCTGGGAAGGGTATTCGAGGCTATCCGTGAAGCGGGTGGCGAGATGCTGCTGACCGCGGATCACGGTAACTCGGAACAGATGGAAGATTTTGAAAACCATCAGCCACATACCGCCCATACCACGAACCCTGTCCCCCTGATCTATGTGGGGCGGCGTGATGCCGAGTTGCTCGAAGGCGGCGCCCTGTGTGACATATCTCCGACCCTGCTTGAGATTATGGGGCTGGCGCAACCGGATGAGATGCAAGGACATCCCCTGATCAGTTTTTCCCGGGAGGCCTGATTGATGGCAAGGGCGAGCGGTATCCTTGCCCCCTCACTTGCTGTGCTCATCGCGCTGTTTTCCCAACCCATGCCGGCACAGGAGTCTCCGCAAGAGACCAAGGAGAGACTGGAAGAGGTTAAAAAACGAATCCAAATTCTGCAAAAGCAGCTTCGGTCCACCAAGGGCAGGCGCGAGGAGCATAGCCAGGCCCTGCAGAAGACCGAGCGGCAGATTGGCGATTTCGCCCGGCGCATCCGGACAACGGGACAGAGTCTCAAGAGGCAGCAGCGTCGCCTGGCAGAACTGGAGAGGGAGCGTGCCGACGCACGCCTCCACCTGGACCAGCAGCGGGCCTCGCTTGAGGGGCAGATTCGAGCCGGCTATGCCATGGGCAGGCAGGAGAAGTTGAAGATCCTGCTCAACCAGCAGGATCCAGCCGTGGTCAGTCGGGTCATGGTCTACTATGACTACTTCAACTCGGCCCGGGTCGAGCGAATGGCGCGGATAGAGCAGAGCCTTACGCAATTGAAGTCCTTAGAGCGGGAGATCGCCCAGGAGGAGCAGCGCTTGCAGCAACTGCTGGCCAAGAACAGAAACCAGAAACGGCAGCTGGAGGCTGCCAGGCTGGGGCGCAAAGAGATCATCGCCAATCTCAACAGGCACCTTAAGGATAAAGGGGTGGAGTTGGATAGCCTTAAATCGGATGAAAAACAGCTTCGGGCGCTGTTGGCAGATCTCCAGCAGGCGCTCTCCGACATCCCCATCGACACCACTGCCCACGTGCCCTTTAACTCCCGCAAGGGAAAACTGCCCTGGCCATCGAGGGGACGCCTGGTGGCGAGATTCGGTTCGTCGAGGGAGGTGGGTAAACTCAAATGGGACGGGGTATTGATTGCCGCCCCCGAGGGCCAGGATGTTCGGGCCATCCACCATGGCCGGGTCGCCTTCGCCGATTGGTTGAGGGGCTTCGGGCTGCTCTTGATTATCGATCACGGTGACGGCTACATGAGTCTCTATGGACACAACCAGAGTCTGTTCAAAGAGACCGGCGAGTGGGTGGAGCCGGGAGAGGTGGTGGCCCAGGTCGGCAACAGCGGCGGCAGGACGACCTCCGGTATCTACTTTGGAATCAGGCACAATGGGCAAGCGAAAAACCCAACCCAGTGGTGTCAGCGCGTCCGGGGCAGAAAAATTGTTGATTGGGGACGTAAAATCAAGCAAAAGGAACTATCTTTTTATCCAATCACTCACATTTTTCAAAGTGCCGCGACCAGCGTGGGTTTTGATACAGTCACAAGCCGTATGCCAGCTGCTGTGTTGGCTGCACGTTTATAGGAAAAACAGATGATTAGAGTTGTAACACAAGCATCCCGGGTAGCGTTCGGGATTCTCATGCTTAGCCTCGGCCTGGTACTGATGACAGGACAGGCACAGGGGAAAGAGGAACAGCAGAGTCTGCCGCTGCAGCAGCTTCGCACCTTTGCCGATATCTTTGGCCGTATCAAGGCGAACTATGTGGAACCGGTCGATGACGAGGTGCTGTTGGAGAACGCGATTCGCGGCATGGTCTCGGGCCTCGATCCCCATTCCAACTATCTGGATGCAGACGACTATAAAGAGCTGCAGGTGGGTACCAAGGGAGAATTCGGCGGCCTGGGTATAGAAGTGGGCATGGAGGACGGCTTTGTCAAGGTGATCTCCCCGATTGACGATACCCCGGCGCAAAGGGCAGGGGTACGTAGCGGTGACCTGATCGTTCGTCTTGACGATACCCCGGTCAAGGGACTCAGCCTGAATGAGGCCGTGGCGCTGATGCGGGGCAAGCCCGGTACTTCTCTCGAGCTGACAATCGTGCGAAAAGGGGAAGAGAAACCGATCAAGATAACGGTTGTTCGCGATATCATCCGTGTGGTCAGCATCAAGAGCCGCCTGCTGGATAAGCGCTTTGCCTATCTGCGCATCTCCCAGTTCCAGTCGAACACCACCAGCGACATGTTGAAATCCCTCGACAAACTGAAGAGTAAAATCGGTGGGCCGCTGTTGGGCATGGTGCTCGATCTGAGAAACAATCCTGGCGGGGTGTTGAACGCCGCGGTCTCGGTCAGTGATGCCTTTCTGGAATCGGGTCTGATCGTCTACACCGAGGGAAGAGAGAACGATTCACAGTTGCGTTTCGAGGCTGCTCCGGACGATGTGCTCGATGGCGCGCCGATCGTGGTCCTGGTAAACGAGGGTTCGGCCTCCGCCTCGGAGATTGTCGCGGGTGCGCTGCAGGACCAGAACCGCGCCGTCATCATGGGCAGCCGAACCTTCGGCAAGGGTTCGGTGCAGACCATTATTCCGATCACCGATACCGCCGCTGTAAAGCTGACCACGGCCAGATACTTCACCCCCTCCGGGCGTTCGATCCAGGCCGAGGGGATCGAGCCCGATATCGAGCTGGAGGAGCTGACCCTATCCAAGGCGGAAGACAGCAAGGTCAAGCCGATCAAAGAGTCAAACCTCTCGGGCCACCTGTTGAACGGCAATGGAGACGAATCGAAGCAGAGTGAAAATGGGGGAGCAGTAGCAGGCGATGAGAATGAAGAGCTGGTGCGGAACGACTATCAATTGGGCGAAGCGCTGAACCTGCTCAAGGGCCTTACCATCCTGCATGGCAAAAAAACCGCAGGTTGATTGAGTGCGGTCAATGCATCGTTTCTCGCTGCTGCTCTGTCTGCTCTGCTTGTTGCCAGCCCACTCCGTCGTGGCTGAGGTTGGGCGCCAGACGCCACCGTCAGTGAGGGTGAAGATTGCTTTGATCATCGATGATCTTGGCAACCAGCTGACGGCGGGTGAGCGTGCGCTGGCCCTGCCGGGTGCGATAACCTACGCCTTTCTGCCCCAGACCCCCTTTGCCTGGCAGTTGGCCAGCAAGGCGTATGAACTGAATAAAGAGGTGATGTTGCATCAACCGATGGAGTCGGACAACGGCAATCGATTGGGCAATGGCGCACTGACCCTGGACATGTCGAAGCAGGAGTTCACCCAAACCTTCAGGCGCAATCTCGCCTCCATTCCCTACGTCGCCGGGGTGAACAACCATATGGGCTCTCTCCTGACCCGGGATCCCACGGCGATGCGTTGGCTGATGAGTGAGCTGCGTGACAGCGGTCTCTACTTCATCGACAGCCGCACCACCGATTCCACCGTCGCCGAGCGGATAGCCAACAGGGCACTGGTTTCAGCCTCTCGCCGGCATGTCTTTCTCGACAACCAGCTCCAGGCGTCTGCGATCAGAGGGCAATTGGATACACTGATCGAGATGGCCCGCGAACAGGGAAGCGCGATCGGTATTGCCCACCCCTACCCCCAAACCCTGGCCCTGCTGCAGCAGGAGTTACCCAGGCTGCAAAAGCAGGGTGTTGAGCTGGTACCCGTTTCTGAACTCGTCAACTCAGGGAGACCACTATGGCACGTGTACTCGTACCCCTCGCCCAAGGCTGTGAAGAGCTCGAAGCAGTCACCATTACGGATCTACTGACCCGGGCCGGCATCGAAGTTGTCACCGCAGGACTGGAGGCGGGTCCGGTGAAGGCCTCGCGGGGTATCACCCTGGTACCCGACACCACCCTCGATGCGGTATTGGATGAGGAGTTCGACATGATGGTGCTGCCCGGCGGTCTCCCTGGCGCCGACCATCTCGATGCCGATCCCCGTATCCATGAGCTGCTGCAGCGCCTCAACCGGCAGGGCCGGTTTACCGCGGCGATCTGCGCCGCGCCCAAGGTGCTGGCCGGGGCCGGCCTGCTCGATGGCCGTCGCGCCACCAGTTACCCCGGCGTGCTGGACAGCATGGAGCTGCCCAGGGTTGACGTGCAGCTCGAATCCGTGGTCAGTGACGACCGGGTGATCACCTCCCGGGGGCCGGGTACGGCGATGGATTTCGCCCTGGAGCTGATCGAGAAACTGAGCGGCAGGGAGATTCGGGACCAGGTCGAGCAGGGGCTGGTGCGCTGACCGTCCGCTGAATCAGCAAATTCATATTTAGTCCAGGTGTCGATAGGGAATGCCATGGCCCGGTGAGGGCGCAGGCGGTCGGCGACACGGTCTGTGATCTCCCGGCTGCCGGCCTCGTCTCCGACTCTGTCAGCCATACCCACCGTAGTGGATATTACCGGATTTGACCTGTCGGGCAGTTGCTATACTTGCGATTCAGAATGTTGAGTCCAGACTCAAAAGGAGGGAGATGAAATGGAGAAGCAGCTGCGAAATCAGATCGAAAGGATAATCGACGAGGGTCAGGGAAAAGCGCGCAGTGTGATTATTCAAATGGACACGGGAAAGGAGGAGACCGAGGAACTCATCTCCATAGCCAGCCAGGCCGTCATCGGCCGCAATATGTTTCTCAGTGCCCGGGATGCACTCCCCCCTCCCGCTGAAAAACTGCAACGGACCGTAAAGGCTTCACGGGGTCGGAAAAGCCGTCGACGCCGGCTTCCGGATACCAAAAGCATGGCCGAATTTGTCGCCACCATGGGTTTCAAGGCGAGCAAGAAGTCGATCGAAAGGGTTGCGAGGCGCTCGTTGAGGCCACTGCTTGAGTCGGATATCGCAAAACGGCTCGTGAGCGACCGCAAAGGTGCAAAGATAGGCCATTTCTGGAGTGCCGCAAGTGCGGTGCTCGAGCTCACCAAAGACGATCTCGCACGGTTACCGAACAGTGTACCGGGTATCCGGGATGTATTTGTCAACCGACAGGTTGCCCTGCCACCGGTTGTCCGGGTCGATCCCGCCCGTCTTCCCCGAAGTGTTCAGGAAAACAAGACATCGGCCTGGGGAGTGGAGGCCATAGGGGCCTTGGCAACCTGGGGTGCCTATGGGGCAAGGGGTAGCGGCGTCAAGGTTGCCGTGCTGGATACCGGTATCGATTCCGGTCACCGCGACCTGCAGGGCAGAATCAGCGCCAGCGATTTCGCTGAGTTCGACCTGGATGGCAATATTGTAGACGGTGCGGCGGTGCGTGACACCGGCAAGCACGGAACGCATTGCAGCGGAACGGTCGCGGGCGGTAACGCATCGGGTCACTGGATCGGTGTGGCGCCGGAGGCCTCATTGGCGGCCGGGGTTGTACTGCCACGGGGGCGCGGTACGGATGCCCAGATCCTTGCCGGTATGCAGTGGGCCATCGACCGGGATGTCGACGTCATCAGCATGTCGCTGGGTGGTTTGAGCATGAGCCCCGAGGTCCTCGACACCTACACGCGGATGATCATCACCGCCAACCGCCTGGGTATATCGGTGGTCGTCGCTATCGGCAACGAAGGAAGCCAGACCTCGGGCGCCCCCGGCAACGACTACTTCGCTTTCACCGTTGGCGCCACCGACCCGGAAGACAGGGCCGCCGGTTTTTCCGGCGGGCGCACCCAGGTGATAACGGAGTCGAGCTACATCCGATCGGATGCGCTGCCCCTTGTCTATTCGAAACCCGATGTGTCGGCACCCGGGGTGGGGGTAGAGTCGGCTGTTCCCAGAGGCCGCTACGAGGCCTGGAACGGCACCTCCATGGCGACACCCCATATCGCCGGCGCGATCGCCCTGCTGCTCAGCGCCACCGATATTCGTAACAGCGTTGCCGCAAACGAACGCGCCTATCTGATCCAGGATCTGATCATGGGCTCGGTGGAGGAGCTTGGCGAGGCGGGACAGGATCATCGCTTTGGACTGGGGCGCATTAACATCCTAAAAGCGATAGGCTATGCCAAAGAGCTTGGTTACTGAGGCGCTATGGGCGATACCAATCCTGACAGTGAGTTGATGGAGAAGAAGATCACCCTCCTGGCGTTGCGTGAGTTTGCGTTGAGCAACAGCGACGAGACGCGCCCGGTGGTGATTGAGCTGGCTGTGGATTTTCCCCGCGTGGAAGTAAAAAAAAGTCTTTTTGGCAGGTTACGCCCAAGACGTGTGCTTGAACTCTCGCCGCAACAGAAGCTTAACATGGAGAAAATAGAAGCGGCGGCGAGGGACAAACTCCCGAAGATCATAACCCGCAAGGTCAAATGGCTCGGTGCCGCCCATGCGTTTATGGCACGGGTGACACCGGAGGAGTTGCGGGTATTGGTGGCGATGGAGGAGGTACGTGGGGTGCGCTTGCGGAAAGATTGAGGTTGCTGGCGGATCTCCCGCTACCGCCTGTCCAGACGCCGGTAGCCGATCGCCTCGCTGATATGTGATGTCTCCACCTTCGCACGCGCCTCCAGGTCGGCGACGGTGCGCGCCACCTTGAGGATGCGGTGGTAGGCGCGCATCGACAGTCCCAGCTTTTCGATGGCCCGGTGCAACAATTCATTGCCCGCCTTGCCGGGTGTCGCCACCTCCTCGATCTGTACCCCTTGCAACGCCTGGTTGGTGCAGCCTTGTCTCTCTAGTTGTATTTCTCGGGCGTCGATGACCCGGCTGCGAATGGACTCGCTCGACTCCTCTTGCTTCTGCGGCGATTTGTGATTTAGCTGAAGCGGCGGCTGCCTCGGCACCTCCACATGCATGTCGATGCGATCCAGCAGGGGCCCGGAGATACGCATCCGGTAGCGGTTGATCCGGTCGAGGGTGCAGTGGCAGCGGTCGCTGCCGTCCCCCAGGTGGCCGCAGGGGCACCCTTGCTTTGCCTTTTTGCCATATAGCCCTGAAAGTAAGAAAAACACAGAGTTACCCGAGTTTGGATGATTGTAAAAGGCTAGGAGACCTTCTTAAGCGTATGAGAGTCGAACGCGGTCTCAGGCAAGTTGACGTTGCTGCAAGATTGGATGTCAATCCCTGGACACTCAGAAATTGGGAGCATAATAGGACGAAGCCGCGTGTTCCGTACTATCCAGTCATCATGGATATTCTTGGGTACTGTCCATATCAGAGGGGTGATACTTTTGGGATGAAAATAATGCTGCACCGCACATATCAAGGGGTAACTCAGAGGCAATTAGCACAACTACTCAAGGTTGATCCGGGATCAGTTTCAAGATGGGAAACGGGGATTAGATGTCCCATGGAAGGAGTTATGATGAAGTTGCTTGGTGCCTTAGGAGAGAGGTTTGCGAACTATAAACAACAATCCAATGCTCCATAGTCATGCGGCAACGTTAGCATTGATATGCGGTATGTATGTTGATGGTCACTGGGTCAACGCTCGGGATAAATTGAATGCGGATATATGATATTTAAGTTGAAATGACTTTTAAGTGCTATTTTGTGATAGATGGCATTCCATTGATCCAAGTCAATTTACTCGTAGCGAGGAATCAAATAAGTTTCATCGGAATTGTAATGAACATCATTATTTAAACGTAGTAATTTAAGGAATTCACAATGCAGGGACGCCAAAAAAGATCCCCATTTGCGGTTTTTTCGCTTGCCTTAACCCTTCTCTGGTATATCTGTTTTTCCAGCCATCTTCTTGCCAATGACCAAGTCAATGCACTTTGGGTGGCAGAGTCAACCGGTATCATCAAGGTTGCCACAGCAGACGGGTCTGTTTTGCTGGAAATAGAAGATGATGGCGACCCGCGGGCTGTCTCTGTGGACCAGGCAAATGCCAGGATATGGGTGTATGGGAATGACACACTTCGCGCGTATGGTTTTGATGGTGCACTGCTGTCTCAAACACAAGTCAGTTCAATAAATGGAAGTGATGAGAACACTTCCTGCCACGAAGCACTGACCTCATTGCTGAATCTGGGTGGTTTAAACGGGTCTGGTGCGGATTGTTTCGAACATGTCAGATCTATATTGGGGATCTGGCCTGTCAATCTTGCCGTTGGTAAAAACGATGGAGAAGTATGGCTAAGCGTATTTAAAACGCTATACCAGTTCGATCACACAGGAACACTTCAGAACTCAATCGCATTCGACAGTATTATACGTTCAATTACCCACGAAACTGCTACTAACCAGCTCTGGATTGCCGTCGCAAATGAAGTTGTGACGACTACGCCCGATGGCTCGACAATAGAAGTCATAGCGCTGGGCCGAAGACAGCATATATTGGACCTTGCGTATGATGAAAGCTTAAATGAAATCTGGGTTGTCACCGGTAGGGAACTGCAACGCTACACTAGCAATGGTGAACAAACCTTTGTTCAATCACTACGCCACTTGAGGCAAGTGGCTCCCGATGGTCAAGGCGGTGTTTGGCTCGCAGGCCGGCATAAGCTCTATCGCGTGGATGCATCAGGCCTGATCCATTTTGAAATGGGGCCATTTCAAGGGTTAGGCTTGAGGCGTCTTATCGATATTGTCGCTGATCACACGGACCATACGGTTTGGGTTGCAAACAAGCACGCAATCAAACATATCGATCGAGATGGCCAGATATTGCATACCTTTGTCATGGAAGGAAGGGGCATTCGACGCGCAAAAATCCGCGATCTTGCCATATATACCGACGCCGTAGGTCCACAACTTACTGTTCTTTCACCAGCTGATGCCAGCTATATCAATTCGCAACAACCGCAAATAGCATTCGAGCTGGTCGACGATGGAAGTGGCGTGGATGTCGAGAGCCTGGAGATCCTGGCAGAGGGTGAAGCATTACCAGTCGAGTGCAGTGGCACACTGCCCGAGTGGGTCTGTACACCGACAGTGGCTCTCGAAGATGATCCGGTCAGCCTTAGTGTGACAGTAGCCGACAATGCGGGTAATCGCTCGGAACCGGTTGAAACTACGTTTACGATCGATACACAACTACCGGAAATCACGTTGCAATCGCCCGTGGATGGATTGTTGACAAACCAGCCGGTACTCACTGTCAGCGGCAGTGTGAACGAAGCGGCCATGGTAACCCTCAATGGCGAACCACTCACGCTGACCATCGACCACACATTTACAGAAACACTGACCCTCATCGCAGGCGACAATTCAATCGATCTGCAGGCGACGGATTTGGCGGGAAATACCACTGACCTTAGCGTGCTTGTGGTGCTCGATACCCTATCGCCGGCAGCGGTCGACCTGGAGTTGATGCATGTCAGCGATATCATTGATGGCGAAGTGACGGTCACTGGGGAACCCTCGAGTGTCGAACCCGAGTCAAAGGTGACCATAGAAAATCAACGGACAGGTGAGACGGTTACCACGACGGCCAACACAGACGGCAGTTTTATCCTTGTAATAACCGCCGAGCATAGTGATGAATTGTCAGTCCTCGTCACCGATCAGGCAGGTAATGACAGTGACGAAGCCAGGACAGCTGTGACCGATGTTGTGCCGGGTGTCGGTACTATCCCTCCCGATCCCGCACAGCTTGCGCCACCCTTCAGTCCCAGTGCACCTGTTACCATGTTTGCGTCCAGCGAGTTTCTCTACAACGGCACGCCTCCCGTGCAAACCGGTGTGGATCCCTCAACCATCAGTAAGCAGCGGATCGCTGTGGTGCGCGGTCTAGTGCTCGACCGCAATAACCACCCACTGCCCGGTGTAAAAATCACCATCAAGAACCACCCGGAATTCGGCCAGACCCTGACCCGCCGTGACGGTCAACGGCGGTGGTTTGCTGACCATCAACTATGAAAAGGCGGGCTATCTGCCGGTACAGCGCAAGGTCGATGCCCCTTGGCAGGACTACGTCTGGGCCGAGGATGTGGTCATGATCCGGCTGGATGAGCAGGTCTCCACCATCGATCTGAGCAATCCCAACGCACCTATGCAGGTCGCCCAGGGTAGTCCCGTCACTGACGAGGATGGTACACGTCAAGCTACCGTCCTCTTTCCCAGTGGGACTTCGGCAACCATGACGATGCCGGATGGTTCAACACAGCCATTAACAGCCCTCAATGTGCGGGCAACGGAATATACTATTGGAGAAAACGGCCCAGCGGCAATGCCTGCACTACTACCACCAGCATCGGGTTATACTTATGCCATCGAACTTTCTGCTGATGAAGCTATCGCCGTGGGCGCCAAACAGGTTGAGTTCAATCAATCGCTCCCGCTCTATGTTGATAACTTTCTAGACTTTCCTGTAGGGCAGCCTGTGCCACTAGGCTACTACGACTTTGATAAATCGGCCTGGGCGCCCTCTGATGATGGCCGTATTGTACAGATCTTACGTATCGAAAATGGCCGTGCTGTACTGGATACTGAGGGAGGTGGCGAACCTGCTACAGTTGATGTTTTGACAAGTCTTGGTGTAACAGATCAGGAGTTGTTAATGCTTGGTGGGCTTTACCAGCAAGGAAAAACACTTTGGAGATCACAAGTCTCACATTTCACACCATGGGATTGCAATTGGCCATATGGACCACCGGTTGATGCGTCACCACCGCCGCCTCCACCCCCAAGAAATCCACCACCAACAAAGAAGAAAAACAAGACAAAACCGGAAAAAGAATGTAATTCTATTATTGAATGCCAAAGTCAGGTATTGGGTGAGTCTATGTCGATTGCTGGAACACCCTATTCACTAAATTATCGTAGTAATCGTGCAAGGGGTTGGATAACAAATGATCGACACGTTATAAAATTGATAGAAAATGTTCCTCCTCCATCACTAAAACGGATTGAGTTAATTGTAATTGCTGCAGGTAAAAAAGAAGTAATTGTATTAGATCCAGAACCCGACCTGATCTACACAATTACAGCTGATGGTTCGGATGCGTACGGTAGATCCATTAGTGCTACACCGATATATGTATCACTAAAATATGTGTATGCAGCACAGTACTATGGTGTAGAGTCGCCAAGTCCTTTTGAAAGAAGTTTTGATCGCATAGTTAGTTCTGACAACAGAATTAACATCGGTAGAAATGTGGTCAATCGCGAAATTGTTTTTGCGACAGAATGGAGAGCAGATTTATATGCGGATGTTCGTGATATTCCCGATGATGCAATCAGGTTTGGATTAGGTGGATGGAGTTTCAATTTTCATCATAATTATAATCCAGTTAATAAAATATTATTAAAAGGGACTGGTGAAAGACTGGATGCAGAGAACATAGGATATATTATTGAAAACAAGCTAAGAACGAATACCTACATCGGTAAAATAACTGTCGATGATTCAGGTAATCTATATATTGCGGAACGGTCTAATGACCAAATAGTAAAGGTAACCCCCTCGGGTAATCGTACCATTATTGCTGGAACGGGTGACCGTGGGTCAACCGGTGATGGTGGTTTAGCAGTTGAGGCACGATTGGACTCTCCATCTGATGTTGAACTTGGGCCTAACGGAAATATCTATATTGCGGACCAGGGAAATCATAGAATCCGAATGATTGACCAAAATGGGATTATTAGTACCATCGCAGGGAATGGTGAACAAGGTTACTCAGGTGATGAAGGCTCAGCAACAGACGCGTCTCTGAACTCTCCACAAGCATTAATGATATCTCGTGAGGGTGCACTCTATATTGCGGATACAGGAAATAACCGTATAAGGCGAGTATCAGTTGACGGTGTGATTTCCACCTCTGCAGGAAATGGCACGGAAGGTTTCAGTGGTGATGGTGGTGATGCTGTTAGCGCTTCACTCAATTCCCCAAGAGGAATATCGATTGGCCCTAATGACTCTTTATTTATAGCCGATACGAGAAATCATCGAATTAGAAAAATTAATAGTCAAGGGATCATATCAACAGTTGCAGGTAATGGAGAGCAGGGTTATGGCGGCGACTATGGGTTTTCATTGGACGCGCAATTGAATAATCCAACAGCAGTTGCAGTTATGCAAAATGGCAGTTTTTATATTGCTGATAGTACAAATAATCGTATTCGATTTGTGAATACGGAGGGTTTAATAACTACTATCTCAGGAAATGGTGAAAGTGGTGATTCAGGTGATTTAGGCCCTGCGAGTAAAGCTAAGCTTAACAGGCCCACAGACATTTTAGTTGACAATGATGATAAATTGATTTTCGTAGATTCTATAAATCAACGAATTCGGCAAATGACGTTAACAATGGATGGGTATACAGGCAATGGCTTTTATATTCCATCTGAAGATGGTGAAGAGCTATATGAATTCGATGAATTAGGTCGGCATCTTAGAACAATCTCTACGATAACTGGGGCAGATCTATTTAGATTTATATATGACTTTAATGGATTCGTGGAAGAGATTTTCGATGGTTATGGTAATAGAATTACAGTCGAACGGAGTTTGGATGGAACCTTAGAAGCGATAGTCTCTCCCGATGGTCAGAGAACCACTGCTGCATTGAACACCAGTGGGTACATGATAAGTATAACTAATCCAAATGAAGAAAGTTATCATTTTGATTACACTGATGATGGGCTTCTTATATCGGTCACTGACCCTAAAGAGTACATCTCACAAATGAGATACGACGCATTAGGTAGATTGATTAGTGATCAGAATGCAGCTGAAGGAGTTTACCTACTAGATAGGACGCCACTAGAAACAGGTTATGAAGTTGAACTCACGACATCACTTGGTCAGGTGACCAAATACCAGGCGACAATGGCAGAAATGGGTGAGGAGATCCGTTTAAAGACAAACCCAGATGGTACTGTACAAAGAAGGGTTATCGATAGTATCGGGGGCTGGGCGCACCAGGAGATTACTGACCCAGATGGCCTCAACACAATTATAGACTATTCGACAAATAAACGATTTGGTTGGATTGCAAGAAATCAGGGTACATTCAACTTTACTACTCCACAGGGAAGAATAAGGCAAATCGAAAAGAGTGAATCGGTAGTCGTAGAGGATGTGGTAGACCCGCTTTCTATTATCAGCTCAACAACACGATACTCTACAAATAACCGTATCAGCACACATCACTATGATGCTGAGTCACTAACCTATACTTATACTACACCGCAAGGTAGGAGATATCAGCAAACAATCGATCCGCAAGGAAATACGCTTGTGGACCGTATAGCAGATTTAGCGCCGATTAATTTTGACTATGATGCTCGTGGCCGACTTAGTGTTCTTCGAACTGGAGAGGGAGCGGATGAGCGTCGAATTACTATCAATTATGGAACGGATGGGTACATCAGTGAATGGATAGATCCTCTCGAGCGTACACATAGGTTTACACATGATGCCATTGGCCAGATTATCGAGCGAGAGCTGCCCGATGGGCGTATTATCGGTTATCGTTATGATGATAAAGGTAATCTCGCAGCTGTTATACCCCCTGGTCGAAGTGCGCATGTTTTAGAGCATACCCCGATCGATTTCGAGGCTAGTTATATCCCACGGGTTTTACCCAGATTTTACGGACACATCTAAAAAGGCCGATAATGGCCGAGGAGGTGTGTCATGCAGAAACGAAGAAAATACTCAGAGGA
>JBFNJI010000018.1:0-199528 GCA_040793985.1 Candidatus Thiodiazotropha sp.
GGTGGAACCGGCTCCTGATCCTTTCGCCCCGGAGAAAGTGTTAACTATGTCTCCGGAATAAGGTGTAAACCATGTCTCCGGAATGCACCGTTTGAAAACTGGTGGGCCATGTAGGATTCGAACCTACGACCAATGGATTAAGAGTCCACTGCTCTACCAGCTGAGCTAATGGCCCAAGGTATGAATGGGGTGGACGATGGGTCTCGAACCCACGACCGCCGGAACCACAATCCGGAGCTCTACCAACTGAGCTACGTCCACCATTGACCGTTTCTATCAGGCTGTATCGTAACAGCCACTCCTGCAGACTTGGCACGCCCGGCAGGACTCGAACCTGCTACCCTCGGCTTAGCTTACCAACTACGCCTTTCGACGCCCCCACTCGGGGTTTGTGGTCTGGACTATCTCTTCACCGTCTCAGGTGTCGCACGTATAGTCTCTACGGATCCCCCGGCTGCAGACTCGCCCTTCCGCTCTTTCAGGACGTCCCAACCTGAGGTTTCCTCGGGATTGCCATCAGCACCACCTGTTAAGGTTTCCCCGATACAGTGCGATCCACTCTATGGGTTGCATTCCCCATAAAGGCTCCTGGTTGCACGTGGCCTTGGCCAGGTGCGCTCAAAGGCCGATGCTCTATCCAAATGAGCTACGGGCGCAGAAAACTGGTCGGGGTAGAGAGATTCGAACTCCCGACATCCTGCTCCCAAAGCAGGCGCGCTACCAGACTGCGCTATACCCCGAAAATCATCCCAAAAGTATATCTCTACACCCTGGGTGAGCAAAGGGGGGGAATAATACTGGCGTAGCCCTGTCAGGTCAATGGTGACGGGCACTGTGCGCTGACAGTAGGCCCTGCTTTCTGTATCATCCGACCCCTGGTTTTAATGAGAGCCCCGGGAAACCCGATGAGTGCGCAGATTTTAGACGGCAAGGCCATTGCGGCCGACCTCAGAGAACAGATCGAGCAGCGCGTGGATCAACGCGTGGCGGACGGTAGGCGCCGTCCCGGGCTGGCGGTAGTCCTGGTGGGCGACAACCCCGCTTCCCAGGTCTATGTAAGGAATAAGCGGAAGTCCTGCGACGAAGTCGGTTTCCACTCCGTCTCCCACGATCTGCCCGCCTCGACCAGCGAGGATCAACTGCTGGCATTGATCGATCAGCTCAATGATGACGAGGCGATCGACGGCATCCTGGTGCAGCTGCCCCTGCCCGAGCATATCGATGAGGAGGCGGTGATCGAACGTATCCTGCCTACCAAGGACGTGGACGGTTTCCATCCCTACAATGTCGGACGCCTGGTGCTGCGCATGCCGCTGCTGCGCTCCTGCACGCCCAAGGGGGTCATGACCCTGTTAGCGAAAACCGGCCAAAAACTCGAGGGGCTGGATGCGGTTGTCATCGGCCAGTCCAACATCGTCGGCCGGCCCATGGCCCTGGAGCTGCTGGCGGCGCGCTGCACCATCACCGTCTGCCACAGCCGCACCAAGGATCTTGCGCAGAAGGCGCGCAATGCGGATATCCTGGTGGTCGCCATCGGCCGCGGTGAATTCGTCCCGGGAGACTGGATCAAGGAGGGAGCCATCGTCATCGATGTGGGGATGAACCGCAACGAACAGGGTAAGCTGGTGGGGGACGTGAACTATAAAGAGGCCAGCGAACGAGCCAGCTGGATCACCCCGGTACCCGGCGGTGTCGGACCTATGACCATCGCCACTCTGCTGGAGAACACCCTGCAGGCGGCGGAACTGCACAGCGGCGAGCAGTAAGCGGCGAGACCGAGTCCGGACAACCCAGCCAATATCTCCGTGGAAGGGCAAACATGATCAAAAAACAGGCCAAACAGATGCTGGCGTGGATCGAAGACCTGGGATTGGTGGTCATCACCATCGCCACCCTCTTCGCCACCGGTGCCGAGATCATGGTCATGGTGAGAGCGCAGACAGTCACCCTCGCGGACCTGCTGCTGCTGTTCATCTATCTGGAGGTGTTCACCATGGTGAAGGTCTACCTCGATTCAGGCAAACTGCCGGTGCGCATTCCGCTCTACATCGCCATCGTGGCCTTGGCGCGTTACATGATCCTGGACATGAAGGCGATGGATAACTGGCGCATGCTGGCAACCGCCGGTGCCGCCCTGGTGCTGGCGATCACCATCCTCGCCATCCGCTATGGCCACACCCGCTATCCCTACGGCAGGGACGAGTAAGTGTGTAGGGTGCGGCTCGCCGCACCGAATTATTCACAGACATAATCCAGGTCTATATTTCCCTGATATATACCACCCCAATCATTCGAGTAGACACCCTCGTTCATATAACGGTGGAAGGATGACCACGGCCAATCCGAGACTGAATTCACATATCCGTGTTTCACGGGATTGAAGTGAATGTAATCAAGGTGCCGCCTGAAATCATTTTCATTTTGAATTAGATGTTCCCAGAAGCGACGCTGCCAGAAGGTCTGTTCCCCTCGAGTCTTCCTGGAATCCGTTGGAGCCTCAAACCTATTGGCCAGCTCTCGGAACCTTCTTGAAAAAAGGCTTTTTATGGCACTCCATCGTTTAGAATAATTTGCATCTCCTTCTGGTGGAGTCCAGACCGCATGCAGGTGATCTGGAAGAAGACAAAAGGCATCGATCTCGAATGGGTACTTGATACGCACACTGGAAATCGCTTCTCGCAGACATTGACGTGCATAACCGTCAGAAAACAGGTGCTTGCGCTTGTGCGTAACAACGGTAAAAAAGTATATGCCACCCGGAACACGGGCTCTTCGATAATTCGGCATAATTGCCCTCCTTGGCAATTGAGGAATTGTAGTTACGGAGCTTCATAGTACAGTTAAGAGAGATGCCATCACTGGCTATACGGTGCGGCAAGCCGCACCCTACGATCTTAGCTAGGGGTAGGGTGCGGCTCGCCGTACCGATCAAATCAAATCCTGCGCCAAGTGGTGCCTTGCGGCCCATCTTCCAGTATGATTCCTGCTTTTTTCAGCTCGTCGCGAATACGGTCGGCTTCCGCCCAGTTCTTCTCTGTGCGGGCATCGATACGTGCCTGGATCATGGCCTCGATCGCCGCGTCGTCGAGCCCCCCCTCGTCCGTGGACGCCGCCCCTCGCAGATAGCTCTCCGGGTCGTCCTGCAGGATGCCGAGCATCCCACCCAGTTCGCGTAAAATGGCTGCTAGCGACCCAGCCGCCTCTTTGTCGGCCTCTTTCAGGCGATTGATCTCCCTTGTCAGATCGAACAGCACCGCGAGCGCTTCGGGGGTGTTGAAGTCGTCATCCATGGCCTCGCGGAAACGGCCGACGTAGCTTTCACCAGCGGACGCGGTGACCTCAGGCAAGCCCCGCAAGGCGGTATAGAAGCGGGTCAGTGCCGCACGGGCATTGTCGAGATGTTCGGTATCGTAATTCAGCGGTGAGCGATAGTGGCTGGTTAAGATGAAGTAGCGCACCTCTTCCGCCCGGTAGCGTTCGAGGATCTCTCTCACGGTGAAGAAGTTACCCAGTGACTTGGACATCTTTTCATCGTTGATGCGCACGAACCCGTTGTGCACCCAATATTTGACAAAGGGATGACCGGTCGCGCCCTCGGATTGGGCTATCTCGTTTTCATGATGGGGAAAGGTGAGGTCCGCACCTCCGCCATGAATATCGAAACTGTCGCCAAGGGCTTTGGTGGACATCGCGGAACACTCGATATGCCAGCCCGGCCGTCCTCGTCCCCAGGGCGAATCCCAGGCCGGTTCATCTGGCTTGGCCCCCTTCCACAGTGCAAAATCGAGTGGGTCCCGCTTGGCATCCCCGGGTTCCACCCTGGCGCCGGCACGCAGATCCTCGATGGATTTGCCGGAGAGCTTGCCGTAGTCGTTGAAGCTGCGCACATCGAAATAGACATCGCCGCTATCCACGGCATAGGCATGTCCCTTCTCGATCAGGCGGCTGATCATCGCCAGGATCTCATCCATGTGATCCGTCGCCCTGGGCTCATCCGTCGGCCGCAGCACACCCAGGGCATCCGCATCCTGATGCATCGCCTGTATGAACTCCTCGGTGAGCTCGGCGAAGTGGATCCCCTTCTCGTTGGCCCGGTTGATGATCTTGTCGTCGATGTCGGTGATGTTGCGGATGTAGTTCACCTCGTAACCGCTCGCCTGCAGATAACGATAGACCACATCGAACACCACCATCACCCGTGCATGCCCGAGATGGCAGAGGTCATAGACGGTCATGCCGCAGACATACATACGAACCTTGCCGGCCACCAGGGGTTGGAAGGTCTCTTTACGGTTGCTGAGATCGTTATAGAGCTTGAGCATAGTCCGTCACATCGACTGGGTTATTAAGTGCCGCGCATCTTAGCGAAAAGCGGCGGCTTCCACAAAGCACACGCCCTGATTCCGTCGCAATCGACCCTGTCGATCAACACCCTCTCCTGGTAGTGCGGAATGGCCCGGCAAAAACCATGACAAATGTAAACCTTCTTTCCATTAAGGAATTGGAAATGTAATCGGCATTGTCACTTTTTCCTGGTTGATCAATCAATCCAAAACCCTAAGCCTATGAAATTAATGGACAAAATAAATCCGGCATATAAATTGCCGAATTAACAGACTTCTCGTTTGCAGACTCTAGCATCCACAAGGCTTCGTAAAGACAACCGGAGAGAGTACAGATGGCAGCGCACGATTTCGACTTTTCAGCAGTGGAGAAACGCCTGGGCGTCTCTCGCAGGACCTTTCTCAAGTTCTGTACCGGGGTGGCGGCATCCCTTGGCCTCTCGAACAACGCCGCCATGGCCATGGCCCAGGCAGTGGCCGATCCGAAAAGGCGCCCACCCGTCATCTGGCTCCACGGCCAGGAGTGTACCGGACCGAGTGAGGCCCTGCTTCGCTCCGAACAACCCTCCCTCGAACATCTCATCCTCGACCTTATCTCCCTCGACTACCACCAGACCCTCGATACCGGTGCCGGCCACCAGGTAGAGGAGATCAAGAAGCGGGTCATGGCGGAGAACAAGGGCAAGTATCTGCTGGTGGTGGAAGGGGCCATACCCACCGCCAACGATGGTATCTTCTGCAAGATCGGCGGCGAGACCATGGTCGACATCACCAATGAGGCGGCAGAGCATGCGGCGGCTATCGTCGCCTTCGGCTCCTGCGCCAGTTGGGGCGGCGTGCAGTCCGCGGCCCCCAACCCAACAGGTGCCGTTGGCGCGCCGCAACTGCTGGCCGGCAAGACTGTGGTGACCATACCCGGCTGCCCCCCCAACCCGGCCAACTTTATCGGTACCGTGCTCTACTTCGTCACCTACGGCAAGCTGCCACCCATCGACGAGAAGGGACGGCCGAAGTGGGCTTACGGCCGCCTGATTCACGAAAACTGCTACCGCCGCCCACACTTCGACGCCGGTCGCTTCGCCAAGGAGTTCGGCGACGAGGGCCATCGCAAAGGGTGGTGCCTCTACAAGCTCGGCTGCAAGGGCCCCGAGACCTACAACAACTGCCCCAGCCTCGAGTTCAATAACGTCGGCGGCGGTGTCTGGCCCATCGGCATCGGCCATCCCTGCTTCGGCTGCTCCGAAGGGGGAGTCGGTTTCAACAAGCCGCTGTTCAGTCTTGCCGACGTCAAGACCCACACCCCACCCAACATGTTCCCCGGGATCGATGAGCGTGAAGACACGACCGGCATCTCTGCCGGTGCGGCGGCTATTGCCGGTGCCGCCGTAGGCCTGGCGGTAGGCGCCACCGCCATGGCATCGAAGAAACTCGAGGGCAAAGAGAGCGATGGGGAGTAAGGGGGCAGCATGAAACGCAGAGACTTTCTCAAGGCCTCCCTCGGTGGTGGTGCCGCCCTGCTGGGCACCGGCACTGCCGAGGCGAGAGGCAACCTGGAGCCGGCGGAGGATGCCATAGGCATGCTCTACGACTCTACCTTATGCATCGGCTGCAAGGCCTGTGTCAGCAAGTGCAAGGAGGTCAACGGCATGCCGCCGACCTCCCTCGGAGAGGAGACCGCATGGGATGCCGCTCGCGATCTCTCAGCGGAGACACTCAATGTAATCAAGGTCTACAGCGAAGGCGCAGGCAAACTGAAAGACGCGGTAAAAGACGGTTACACCTTCGAGAAACGCAGCTGCATGCACTGTGTCGATCCGGGCTGCGTCTCGGTCTGCCCGGTGACCGCCATGCGGCGCGATCCGAAGACCGGCATCGTCACCCACCATCCCGATGCCTGTATCGGCTGCCGCACCTGCATGGTGGGCTGCCCCTACAACGTGCCCCAGTTCGACTACGACAACCCCTTCGGTGAGATTCACAAGTGCCAGATGTGCAACCAGGCCGGTGTGGAACGCATCGACCAGGGAGAGATGACCGGCTGTGCCGAGGTCTGTCCCACCGGCGCCACCCTCTTCGGCTCACGCAAGGCACTGATGGAAGAGGCCAAGCGTCGCATGACCCTGAAGCCGGGGGAGATCTACAACTACCCTCGCGGCGATGTGCGCAACCCGGAGAGCCACCATGAAAAGGCGGTGCCCGAATACCAGCAGCATATCTGGGGCGAGAAGGAGGCGGGTGGTACCAATGTGCTGCACATCTCCTCCATCCCCTTCGACAAGCTGGGCATGCCGCCCCTCGAAGAGCGTTCCTACGCCTCCATCTCGGAGACGGTGCAGCACACCCTCTACAGCTATATGGCCCTGCCGGCCATCGCCCTGGCCGGTCTTACCTATGTGGTCCGGCGCAATACCGATGACGAGGGAGGAGACGACTCATGAGTGCATATCAACCCCTCAAGCGGCCGCTAGTCACCCTGCCCTTCCTGGTACTCACCGTCATCGCCCTGATCGGCACCTACTACCTGGCCCAGCGCTTCATCCACGGCATGGGAATCGTCACCAACCTCAACGGCGGCTACGCCTGGGGCGTCTGGGTGGTCTACGACGTGGTGGTGGGCACCGCCCTGGCCTGTGGCGGATACGCCCTGGCCATTACCGTCTATGTGATGAACAAGGGCAAGTACCATCCGCTGATGCGCACCGCCCTGCTGGCCAGCCTGCTCGGCTACGGCCTGGGCGGTGTCGGCGCCATGATCGACATGGGCCGCTACTGGCAGTTCTACAACATCTTCACCCCCTGGCACATGAACTTCAATTCGGTGATGCTGGAGGTCGGCCTCTGTGTCGCCACCTACATCCTGGTGCTCTGTATCGAGTTCGCCCCCACCCTGCTGGAGAGGTTCGGCGCCAAGGGGTTGGTGAAGGCTCTCAATAAGGTACTGTTCATCTTCATCGCCCTCGGTGTGCTGCTGCCGACCATGCACCAATCCTCCCTCGGCTCCATGCTTATCGCCATGGGCTGGAAGGTACATCCCCTTTGGCAGTCGCTCCATCTGCAACCCCTGCTGGCGATTCTCACCGCACTGACCATGGGCTTCGCGGTGGTGGTTTTCGAGGCATCGTTCAGCAGTGTCGGTTTTCGCCGGCCTTCGGAGACACCCCTGCTGGCCGGTCTCGGCAAGGGGATCGTCGGCCTGATCGCCGCCTATCTGCTGTTCCGCTTTGGCGAGATCCTCATAAACGGCAAGTTTGGGCTGATCTTCGCCGGCGACCTGGGCAGCCTGATGTTCCTGCTGGAGACGGCCCTGTTCGTCTTCCCGCTGCTGGTGTTGAGCTCGGCAAAATACCGGGGCCAGGGATCCCTGCTGCTCTGGGCCTCGGTCTCGATGCTCTTTGCCGGCTCGCTCTACCGTTTCAACGCCTTTCTCATCACCTACGATCCGGGTGCGGGTTACAGCTACTTCCCCTCCACCCCGGAGATCATGGTCACCGCCGGCATGGTGGCCCTGGAGATCATGATCTTTCTCATCGTGGTGAAGAAATTCCCCGTGCTACACGACGCAAAACATGCGTGACCTTCTGAGGAGACTCCCAAGTGACGACTAGAATTACTGTTGACCCGATAACCCGAATCGAAGGCCACTTGCGTATCGATGTGGAGGTGGATGACGGCAAGGTGAGCAAGGCCTGGTCATCCGGTCAGATGTGGCGCGGCATTGAGAAGATCCTGGTGGGCCGCGACCCCCGTGAGGCCTGGACCTACACCCAGCGCTTCTGCGGCGTCTGCACCACGGTGCATGCCATCACCTCGGTGAGAGCGGTGGAGAATGCACTCGACCTGGAGGTGCCGGTCAACGCCCAGCTGATCCGCAACATCATCCAGTGCGCCCATGCAGTGCAGGACCATATCGTCCACTTCTATCACCTCTCCGCCGTCGACTGGGTGGACGTGGTCTCGGCCCTGGAGGCCGACCCGGTGGCCACCGCCAAGCTGGCGGAGAGCCTCTCCGACTGGCCGCTCAACGGCCCCCATGAAATGAAGGCGGTGCAGGAGCGGTTGAAGACCTTTGTCGGCAGCGGCCAGCTCGGCCCCTTCGCCAGTGGCTACTGGGGTCACCCGGCAATGAAACTGCCGCCTGAAGTCAATCTGCTGGCGGTGGCCCACTACCTGCAGGCACTGGATGTACAGAACCACGCCAACAAGGTCGTCGCCATCCTCGGCGGCAAGAGTCCGCATATCCAGAACGTGGCGGTGGGTGGTGTCAGCAACTCCATCGGCCACGATGCCCCCTCGGTTCTCAACATCGAACGCCTGATGTTGATCAAGGGCTTCATCGACAAGCTGGACCACTTTGTCAAATCGACCTACCTGGTCGATGTACCGGCCGTGGGTGCCTTCTATCTCGACTGGGCCGGCATCGGCGGCGGGGTCAACAACTACCTTACCGTACCCGACTGTCCCCAGGACACCAAGGGTACTCTCTTCGACCTGCCCGGCGGCTACATCGAGAACGGCGACATCAACAGCCTGAAGCCGATCACCACCTTTGACGACGCATACTTCCGCGACGGTGTGGCGGAATCTTCCAAGCACGCCTGGTACACCGGTGGCGACGCGCTCCACCCCTGGGTGGGTGAGACCGAGCCGGAGTACACCGACTTCCAGGATGAGGGCAAATACTCCTGGGTCAAGGCCCCAACCTTCTACAGCAAGCGGGCCGAGGTGGGTCCCCTGGCCGATGTACTGGTGGGCGTCGCCAGCGGTCATGAAGGCTACACCACCTATCTCAACAAGGCGCTGGACGTCCTCAAGGCAGTCTCGCAAAACCCGGACATCCCGCTCGCCGCGGTTAATTCAACCATCGGTCGCCATGCCGCCCGCGCGGTGCGCTGCGCGGTGATGATGGATACCCTGGAGGCGCAATGGCAGAAACTGGTCGACAATATTGGCACCGGCGATCTTGATACCTTCAATCCCCCGGTCTTCCCCAAGGGTGAGGTCAAGGGTGTGGGCTTCCACCAGGCGCCCCGAGGCACCCTCTCCCACTGGGTGGTGATCGAGGATGCGAAGATCAAGAACTACCAGGCGGTGGTACCCAGCACATGGAACGCCGGACCCCGCGACGCCAACGATGAGATAGGTCCCTACGAATCCTCGCTGCTGGACAATCCGGTGGCCGATCCGGAGAAACCGCTGGAGGTGCTGCGTACCGTCCACTCCTTCGATCCCTGCATCGCATGCGCCATCCACATGGTCGATACCGAGCAGCAGGAGATCGTCAGGGTAAAGGCGCTGTGAGCGCTAAGGTGGAGTTTGGTCGATGAAACACTATGCACAGAAGACACTGATCATCGGTATGGGCAATGTGCTGATGCAGGACGAGGGTGTGGGTGTACGCGCCGCCGAAGCGTTGGTGGACCGCTACCTTATCCCAGCTGGCGTCGAGGTCGTCGATGGCGGCACCACCGGTATGGAGCTGTTCGAGCCGATGCGCCAGGCGGATAACCTGATCATCGCCGATGCGGTGAATACCGGTGCGCCCTACGGCAGTCTGGTGCGCATCGCCAACGACGAGATTCCCGCCTTTTTTCAGACCAAGCTATCCAACCATCAGCTCGGCGTCTCGGACCTGTTGGCACTACTCACGCTCAAGGGGGAGACACCGCAACAGGTCACCATCATCGGTATGGTGCCCCACTCCCTGGAGAATCGCCTCGGCCTGACCCCCGAAGCCGCAGAGGGGTTGGAAGCGATGGTGCAGATGCTGGTGGACGAATTGGCCTCGCTGGACATCGACCTCGAACCCCGACCCCGGGTGCGCAGCGGGCACTGGAAACGGGAGGCCGAGTTCGAGGCTGCGGCGGGCCTTGTCGGCTAGTAATTTCACTCCGCAAATGAACGCGGATAAATGCAAGTATTTGTTTAGGGTGGGGCCCTGTGCCACAACGAATCTCGAAACAGGCGCAGGGTGCGGCTTGCAGCACCGTTACGCCTAGATCATGGAATCATACGGTGCGGCAAACCGCACCCTACATATGCAGTATTTGCGTTTATTCGCGTTCATTTGCGGACTTATTCAATAAATGAGGATACAACAATGTGCGTAGGCATCCCGGCCCAGGTGATCGAGGCTGGCGAGTTTGTCGCCCGCTGTCGCAGCCGTAACGGCGTCGAGCAGATCAATATGATGCTTATCGGACCCCAGCCTGTGGGAACCTGGCTGCTGAGCTTTCTCGGCTCCGCCCGGGAGGTGATCAGCGAGGAGGACGCACGCACCATCGATCTGGCCCTCGACGGCCTCAGCGCCATCATGGGTGAGAACGCCGAGATCGATGTCGACCACTACTTTCCCGGCCTGGCTGACGCCTGACAGCGAACAGCTGATGGAGTGAACAGATGCACGACCTTGATGAGCTTTCCCGCAAGACCGAAGAGTCCTTCCGCCGCATTGAGAATGAACAGATGCAGGGAATTCCTCTGCTCAATCCGCGGCTGAAGGTGGAGACCGTCGGTTTCCAGCAGTTTGGGGGGCGCAGCGTCGGCATCATTATCACACCCTGGATGATGAACCTGATCCTCTTCCCCGCGGAAAACGAGGATTGGAGCGAAATGGAGCTGGGTCATAAGCAGCCACACCGTTTTCCCGCCAACCAATACAAGTTCATGATCAACGAAATCGAGGGTATAGGCCGCTGCCAGACCCACTCCCTCTACTCGCCGATGCATGAATTCGCCAATCAGGAACACGCGCTGGCAGCCGCCAGGAGTTTCATGCAGACGCTGATGGTCGAGGTCGAAGCACCGGATGAGGACCCCTACGACGAAGAGCTGCTTGGAAGAATATTGCGGGGTGAGGAAGAGATCGAAGACGGTGTCGACGGCTTTGCCCTTGCCAAACATGGCTCAGCGGCCGTGGAGAACGACGACGATAGGTTGATAACCCGTCGCCAACTGCTTCGTGGAAGTCTGAATCGGGAGACTTGACCCGGCTCTCGCCGGGCGGTCCCGTTTCTACCCATCAAACCTTGAACTGATTGACCATCTGATCCAGCTGCGAGGAGATCCGTGCCACCTCTTCACTCTCCTTGAGCGTGCGGCAGGTTCCTTCGGCTGTCTGGTGTGACACCTCGTTGATGGCGATGATGTTTTTATTGATCTCGTTGGCCACGGAGGTCTGCTGCGAGGCCGCGGTGGCGATTACCGAGTTCATTTCACTGATCGACTCCACTGCACTGGCGATCTGAGACAAGGCGTCGCCCGCACGATTGGAATCGGAGACGCTCTGATCGGCCTCCTTTTTACTGCCGTCCATTACCTTCACCGCCTGCCTGGAAGCGGTCACCAACTGTTCGATGATATCCTGAATTTCGTGGGTCGCCTCCTGGGTTCGCTGTGCCAGGTTACGCACTTCATCGGCCACCACGGCAAAGCCTCGGCCCTGCTCGCCTGCCCTTGCGGCTTCGATTGCCGCATTCAGGGCCAACAGGTTGGTCTGTTCCGCAATCGCGGTAATCGACTCCGAGACCTGACCGATGCTCTGGGTACCATCCGCCAGCTGACGCACGACCACTGCGGCGTCGTCGACACGCTTGGCCAGACGCTTAATGGAGTCGGACACCTGTGCCACCACGTCACTGCCGCCGTTCGCGTTGGACTTCGCCTCCACTGCCGCCTGTTCGGCACCGGCCGCATTCCTCGCCACCTCTTCCGCCGACTGGGTGAGTTCACCGATGGCCACGGTGAGCTGGCTGGTCTCCTTATCCTGCTGATCCACCCCGTCTCGGGTCGTCTTGGTGACATGGGCGAGTTGTTCTGCCGAATTCGCCAGGCCATCCATGGTTTGCGCCAGATCGGTGATTGTTGGTTGAAATTTGTCCAGCATCTGGTTGACAGCTGTGCCGACCTGACGGAACTCGTCATTGGCACCAAGCGTTACCCGCGGACGCAGATCGGAATCGGCGCCGATATTTTCCATGGTGCTGCGTAGTCCGCAAAGCGGCTTGATCACCACCTTGCGCATGATCAGGTTGATGATGAAAAGACCCGCCAGCAGGACAAGAAAGTTGATTGCGGCGCTGAACAGCAGTTCGTTCTCAATCGCCTTGTCCCGTTCCCCCAGATTGAAAGTCAGTCTACCCGCACCCAGGATTGTCCCTTCCGGTAACGCATGACAGGTCAGGCAGTTGGTACCGTTACGATCGGAGACAGCAGCAAAGGGTTCGATAACGGTGACAATGCGCTCACCATCGACCTCATCCACCTTAACAATCTGCTCGCCATTCAATGCCCGTTTGTCGAGCTCATCCAGGGCCTTTTCATGGTCAAATCCGGGTCCAAAGGTCTTGTTCACAGTCTCGGCGCGGAGCATCCGCACTTCGACCACGCCATCACGTTTCTCGATTTTCTGCTTCAACATCTCCCTGTTACCCATGGTTCCGGTAAACATCATTGCGTTCATGCTATCGAGATAACCGTGCAAGACATCGAAAATCTGATGCTCAGTCAGTCTTAACAACCGTTCCTTCTGCTGATGCGCGGAATAGACGGTCACAACGGACATGATGAGAATGAAGATCAGGGCCATCGGAGTAAGTATTTTCCATTGAACCGAGATGTATTTACTCATGGTCAAACCTGCTTATTGACAATAATTCGCCTACACTGCTCTACTTTTCGGCAACTCCAGGAATCTCTTGAGTAATTCTTAATGTAACCTGGCAAAACAGTGGGTTGGGTGAGCCTATCCGAGGGGTTTACCGCCACCGCTGCCCAGGGGGGACAAAAAAGAGTGCATATTCAAGAATCTATCGGTGCAGAACCCTGATTCGGCCCGGTATCGCTCTGATGTACGATGGCATCGGTCAACACTCCGTTAAAGAATCCGCTCCATGTCCCGACACAGTGTATGTAGTGCAACGGGTCCCAGGCCGGGCAGATACACCGGGTGAGGCCCTGTAAAGAATATTTTTGGAGTACTCAGATGCGTAAAATCGCCATTGCCGCCCTGACCATTGCTACCCTCTTCAGCCAAGCAGCAGCTGCCGATCAGGTCCTGGCCATGCGTTCAGGATGCATGGGCTGCCATAAAACCGATGCCAAGCTGGTCGGACCTGCGTTCAAGGATGTTGCCGCGAAATATGCCAGTGAGGCAGGCGCCGTTGACCGCCTTGCAGCGAAGGTAAAGGCCGGCAGCACACCCGGAGAGCCTCTGCTTTGGGGAACCACCGCCATGCCTCCCAGCGCGGCAAGCCTGGATGATATAAAAGGCGTTATTACATGGATGATGTCCTTTAAGTAAACAACATGTTCGTTGCAGTCCCTTTTCTGAGAAAGCAGGACATACAATCGAGATTTCCCCTCTGTCGAGGTTGGCGTAATGGCAAAACCTCGACAGATTGGATATACGAAGTGGATCGCTGAAACCCTTATCCAGTGGATCCTATAAATTGACTCATTAAGGAGCTGATTAATGTCTAAATGCACGATCCTCTTACTGTCATCTACTCTCGCTGCCAGCTTGCTGGCGGGGTGCAGCGCCGGTCCGGCACCGGTCAGCTTCAAGTCAGAGGTTAAGCCATTGGTCGACAAGTACTGTACCGAGTGCCACCTGCCAGGAGGTGCCGGTGCGGAAGCCAGCGGCTTCATCACCGACAACTATGAAAACGTCATGAAAGGAACCAAGTTTGGCCCGGTCGTGGTGGCCGGTGATCCGCTCTCCAGCTCCTTTTACCGCCTCATTGCCGGGAAGGTCGACCCCTCGATTCGCATGCCCCACGGCAAAGAGGCACTGAGCGAGATGGAGATCGCCATGATAGAAACCTGGATCACCCAGGGGGCCAAAAACAACTGATCCCTGTTCCCACCCCATTTCATAGACAAAAAGCCATGCCCATGGGCATGGCTTTTTTATTTCCCCTTTTTATGCCACCAGCGAACCGTTATGATGCACCGACCGGATAGCCAATACCCCGAGGACGTCATGAACAAACCAAACTCCAGCCTACTCCTGTGCCTACTCTTCGTTACATTCATCTCCAACAACGCCTGGGCCGACAAGCTAGAGGTGTTGATGCAGACTTCGATGGGTGAGATCAGGTTGTCGCTGGATAGGGAGAAGGCACCGAAATCGGTCGAAAACTTCAGTCAGTACGCAAAAGACGGCTTCTACAACGGTACGATTTTTCATCGCGTGATCAAAGGATTCATGATCCAGGGCGGCGGTTTCACGGAGTCCATGAACAAAAAAGGAACCCGTGATCCAATTGAAAACGAGGCAAAAAACGGCTTGAAAAACAAGCGTGGCAGCATCGCCATGGCGCGGACACCGGCACCTCACTCCGCTACATCCCAATTCTTCATCAACCACAAGGACAACGGTTTTCTCGATCATCCGGGTCACGACGGATGGGGTTATGCCGTATTCGGTGAAGTCACAGCGGGCATGGATGTAGTGGACAGCATCGCCGAACAACCCACCGGCGTTGCCAATAGAATGCGTGACGTTCCCAAATCACCAATCACTATCGAGAAGGTCACCATTCTCGAGTAGTTCCCCTTACACCAATGCATTAACAGACAGGACTTCCATGATTACATTGACCACAAATCTCGGGCCTATCGTCATTGAACTGGACGAGGCCAATGCCCCGAAAACCTGTGAGAATTTCAAACAGTATGTGGAGAACGGCTTCTTCGACGGCACGATCTTTCATCGCGTGATCGACAATTTCATGATTCAGGGGGGCGGTTTTCTCCCCGGCATGGTCCAGAAAGAGACCGGTGAGCCGATCGAAAACGAGGCGAAGAACGGCCTCTCGAATGAGATTGGAAGTATCGCCATGGCGCGAACCATGGACCCCCACTCGGCCACCGCCCAATTTTTCATCAATGTCGCAAACAACAAGTTTCTTGATCACCCGGGTCAGGACGGCTGGGGCTACTGCGTCTTCGGCAAGGTCATCAGCGGTATGGATGTGGTCAATCAGATCAAGGGGACCGCAACCACCAACCGTGCCGGCCACCAGGATGTACCGGTGGAAGATATCGTCATCGAGAAGGCCGAAGTCACTGAGTGACCCAGTCGCTGTTCATCTCCGATCTGCACCTGTCTGTCGAACAGATGGACAGGGTGCGGTTGTTCCTGCGTTTCCTCAGCGACCGGGCCCCAGGAGCTGATCATCTCTATATCCTCGGCGACCTGTTCGATGCCTGGATCGGTGACGACTATAGCGACCCACCCATACCCGATATCAAACTGGCGTTGCATCAACTCAGCCTGACCGGAACCCGGTTATGGCTGATGCATGGCAACAGGGACTTTCTCATCGGCGACGACTTCTGCCGGGAGACCGGGGCGACACTTCTTCGCGACCCTACCCTGGTGGACCTTTACGGTACACCGACACTGCTGATGCATGGCGATCTTCTCTGCAGCGACGATGAGGCCTACCAACAGTTTCGCCGGGAAATTCGCAATCCTGACAGTATAAAAGGCTTTCTTTCCCATTCGATAGCGCAACGCATGGTCCTGGCACAGCGATATCGCGCAGAGAGCGGCGAGGCCAAGTCGCTGAAGCCGGAGTCGATCATGGATGTCAATCGAGAGACTGTAGAATCCTATATCATCGAACAGGGCGCAGAACGCCTGATCCATGGCCATACCCATCGCCCCGCGGACCATAGGATTGAACTCGACGGCAAACCGGTCTATCGCCATGTATTGGCGGAGTGGCATCAGGATCATGGCGAGCTGCTATGCGTTACCCCCCGGGGATTCGACCGAGAGCGGTTCGTCTAGGGGCCTGATCCCACGCCCGTCCGGCATCACTCCAGTTGTGACAAGGGTACCTGTTGATAACCCTTCGGCAGTTGAAACTGTTCGGAACCGACCCGCTTCTCAGTGGAATAATCGAGCAGGCTCTGTTGATATCCCCGCTGATCCCAGACACGAATGGGGAGCCCCTTCTCCAGCAGCAGCGTCGGGGCGAAGACATGCAGCACGTCATCGCAGGGATCACGGTATTCGGCAGGGATCGCATCCAGCCCCAGATAGTGTTGATTGGCAAGCAACAGCAGATAGTCCCGGTAGAGAGCCAGCTGTTCCGTCATCAATCCCGGCGCCAGGATCGCTTCGCGGCAGAGCGCGCCATTCACAGTGAGTCGCCAGTGCTGTGGCTTGCTGCCGCCGATTTCGGGCGGGTCCGTATCGTCTATCCTGTCAAGCCTGAACTTGATATGCCCGGGGACCTGCTGAGGTTCCGGTTTGGGTTGAATGACCAGAATCGTCTTCTCATCAGGGGTTACGCTATAGATGGTTCCCGAATCGTTACGGTAGAGGATGTAGCCACCCGCCTGATCCTGCTGCTCGATGCGCAGCATGTCCTGGGTAAACAGCAGCCGATTCACCGCCTCATCACCGCCTGCCTCGCGCACGCCATAGAGCAGGAAACCTGCCCCGCTATCACCCGCCACCGATCCCGCCCCCGGCAAGAGCAGCGATACAATCGCCATACAGATGAAACAGGTTTTTTTCAGTTCCCCGCGCATAGTGCCTCCAGACGGCTCAACTCCCGATTGCTGAAGCCCGCTTCGCGTCTTGCCTGTAGATGCAAGGGACAGCGAATCCCGCCATTGAGGAAGTTCTCCAGGAGATCGAAATAGGTCTGCTCCGGGTCGAGCCCCCGATGTTGGCAGAGGTAGTGAAACCACCGGCTGCCGAACTGAACATGCCCCACCTCTTCGCGCAGGATAATCTTTAGCACCTCGACCGTCTCGTCGTCACCGATGGCCTGGAAGCGGCGTATGATGCCCGGGGTCACGTCCAAGCCCCTGGCCTCGAGCATACGCGGCACCAGGGCCATTCGCACCAGGGGATCGTGGGCCGTTCTCTGCGCCATCTCCCAGAGACCGTTGTGGGCCGGGAAATCACCATAATCGGCACCACCGGCCTGTAGCCGTTCCCTTAGCAGGCGAAAGTGGTAGACCTCTTCCCGCGCCACTTGAACCCAGTCGTCGTAATAGGATTCCGGCATATCGGGAAAGCGCATCACCGCATCCCAGGCGAGGTTGATGGCATTGAACTCTATATGGGCGATAGCGTGAATCAAGGCCAGGCGACCCTTCTCGTTGCCCAGGCTTCGCCTTGGCAATCGGCTCGGATGAACCAGCTGCGGCCGTTGCGGACGCCCCGCCTGGGTTATCCCGTCGCAGGCTGTCCACTGTTTCGCAACCAGAGTACCCCCCACCCGGGCATCCGCAGTGGCATCGGTGAGTTGCAGTTTTTCATCCAAGGTTGCAGAGAGCAGGCAGCGCCTCGCCGCCTGATACAGTGACTGCTCCACACCCATTTCACCCCCCAATGCTTGATTGACAAACCTACCCGGAAAAAGCCGGCCCTCTCCCCCCCGTATATCAATACTGGATGGACCCTGCAACAGCTTCCCCGTCCGCTCCCCATGTTTCCGGGAGATGTTCGATCTGCCGCAGAGGGGTGGTCCAGCTCCGTTCTCTATCCCAGAGCCGGCACTCGCCATGCCTCAATGATGTTGCAAAAATTGACAGGATTTATGGCGAGGTCCATTAGGCTGGGTTACACTGTTGCAGCTGAAAGAAGTGAGCTCGAAGTGGCAAATCATTGCAAGTAATTGATTTAGTAGCGGAATAAGAATCAAGTAACAATTACTGCGGAAGCGGCGGTCGCCACCCTTTTCGCCAACTGAATAATGACTCTGCAATCCGCCCTTGACCTCACCGCATTTTGCATCTGAAAACGAATTTCCTTATCCCTGGGAGCAGAGCGTTGGGAAGCATACAGTTACGTCGAAACTTCAGCCGTAACATCCTCATACGGATGATACTACTGTCCGCTGTGATCGCGGCACTCATTGCCTGGAAATATGAATTTATCAATGATGTCTATTTCCGCAATCAACTTACCAGCACCGGCCTGATCATCAACGGCACCATTGTCGGCCTGTTTGCCATCGGCGTTCTGCGCATGATTACCATCTTCCTCCACTATATGGGGGAAGAGAACGCCTTGATCCGGTTTCTGCGCAATCTACGGGAAGGCGAGCAGGATCCACTGATAAAGATCAACAAAAAAGCGATTATCGCCAACCGCTATCGCACCATGCTTGGCCTGCACAAGGCGAACTGCCCGATCAACCACGGTTCCCTGGCCTCCACCCTGGTCGCCAGTGAGAGCACTCGCAACAGCCTGCCGAAATTCATCAACAACATTCTCATTCTGACCGGTGTTTTCGGCACCATCGTCTCGCTCTCCATCGCCCTGATCGGCGCCTCCGATCAGCTTGCCACCTCGATCAATGTGGGCGGCATGGGTATGGTGGTTCACGGCATGTCCACCGCGCTGTCCACCACAATCACCGCGATCGTCTGCTTCATCTTTTTCGGCTATTTCAATATCAAGCTGGGCGATGTCCAGACCAATCTGCTCAGTGGGGTGGAGCAGGTTACCGTGAACGAGCTGATTCCAAGATTCCAGGTACAGACCGACAGCGCACTCTATGAATTCACCGGTCTGGTGCGCTCACTGCAGGAGCTGGTCAACCAGATGGAACAGTCGCAACAGACCTTCGAGTCTGTTGAACAACGGATCCTCGAGGTGCTGCAGGGCTATGAAGACAAGAGCGAAGCGCTGCACACCGACATCTCAGAGATCAATCATGTATTGAAACGTGGCTTCCGTCTGCATGAGGATGACTGATCCCGATGGATAACAACTTCATCGATCTTCGTCTCAACCAACAAGGCCATCAGGGTGAGGACAGCTTCTGGCCATCCTTCACCGATATCATGACCGTGATCGTCATGATATTCCTGCTGGCAATGGTGATCCTGCTGCTGCGGAACATGGAGCTGCTTTCCCAGCTCAGGATGTCCATAGAGTCGGAACAGGAGGCCTTGGCGCTGGTCCGCACCACAGACGAAGAGAACGAAACCCTGGAAGAGCGCCTGATCGCACGCGAGCACGAAATCACCATGCTGCGCATGCAGCTGATGCGTATGACCGAGCGCTCGGAGGAGCAGGAAGCGGCGATCTCAAGTCAGCGTTTCCAGATCACCAACCTCAGTCGCCAGCGGGACGAGCTCGAAAGCAAGAGTCAGCTGCTGACACAAGAGCGGGACAACCTGACCTCCCAGGTGGCGCGATTGAACCAGGAAAGCAGCAGGCTGCAAGACCTGATCACCGAGTCCAACCGAAGTATCGAAAACCTGCGGGCCGACCTGGAGCAGGCCAATGCCCGGCAGATGGAGACCCAGCAAGATCTGGAACAGCTTCGCATCACCCTGAGCGAAAAGGACCGTGAGCTGCTGGCCGCCCTGAGCCGCAACGAGGAGGCGGATCAGCAACTCGTCGACCTGAAACAGGACTTTTCAAAGCTGAAGATTCAATACAACAAGCTGTTGAGGCCGGCCCGCACCGCCAAGGGCAAAACCGTGGTGGAGGTGCGTTATACCAAGTCCGGAAAATACTTCCGCATCGACTATAAAGGACCGCAAGACCAGCGCTTCTCCTCGATATCCCGGAAAAAGCTCGAGCGGGAGATGAAGCGCTTGAAACAGGAAGATGATAGTCTTTACGTCAAGGTCATCATCCCGAAAAACAGCGGCCTCTCCTATAACGAAGCCTGGTCCTTCACCAACCATATGCATCAAAATTACGACTACTACTACCAGAAAGAGGCGGAACAGGAGCGAATAGTGGAGTAGGCAGGGCCGCAAACCCGAACCCGGGATCCGGCAATAAGGAATTTAATCGCTGGTGCAGAGTCAAAACTGGCATCGCCCGTGTCAGCACCCGTGAAGTGATGAGCTTAGCCAATGTCCAGATGCAAGATGCCGATATCCCTGACCTTACTCGCACTGCTCCTGCTCGCGGGTTGTGCCTCTAAAGTACCCAAGGTAATAGGTACGCCCCCGGCCGGCGATATACGGGTTGACGAGGTACAGCAGCACCAGCAACAGTTCACAAACTCACGGGTACGTTGGGGCGGGGATATCATCTCGGTGGAGAACCTGGCACAGGAGACCCGCATCGAGATACTCTCCCGGCAACTCAACGATGAGGGCAAACCCAAGAACAAGGGCCGCAGCATTGGCCGCTTCATCGCCCGCATAGCGGGCTACCTCGAGGCCGAGGAGTATCCGAAAAACAGGCAGATCACCATTACCGGCACCTTGCTTGAAGTGATGGAAAAAGCTGTCGGTGACTATCCCTACCCCTATCCCGTGGTCGAAGTAGAGGCCTACTACCTCTGGCCGGAAGAGAGGGTCTACCACCACCCCTACTACTACGACCCGTTCTACGATCCATTCTATTTCCCCTACTGGCGTAGATATCCTTACTACTACTGGTGATCCCGATGAGCCGCTGGCCTCTCATTTGCTTCACACTGTCACTCCTTCAGGCCTGCAGCAGTCAGCCGGTCGTTCCCGCTGCAGACCGCACCGTCACACCAGAACAGGCAGCCAGCTCCCAGCCTGCGCCTACAGACACACCGCTACAGTGGGGCGGTCTCATTACCGAAAGCCAAAACCTGCGGCAATCGACGGAGGTTCAGATTCTCGCCTTCCCGCTGAATGAGGATGGGCGCCCGGAGACGGAGAGCGCCTCTATCGGCCGCTTCATCGCCCGCCTGCCCGGATACCTGGAACTTGAGGAGTACGCGGTGGGCCGCAGGGTAACCGCTACGGGTCGATTCTCAGCGGTCCGCGAAGGAATGGTGGCGGAAAGCCGTTACTCTTTCCCGGTCCTGGTTTGCGATGAACTCACCCTCTGGCCTGAAGTCGGACCGCAGCGTAAACCCCGCATCCATTTCGGTTTTGGCGCCAGTTCAGGCGGAAGAGGTTATGGAAGCATCGGAATCAGTTTTTGAGTCACGCCTTCTCGGCAACCCGATTGCGTAGGTAGACGGGCAGCGCAAGCTCCGGGGCGACTGCCGCTCCCTGTTGAAAGTAGTCGGCAGCGAGAAGCGCAACATCCCTCGCGCTGCAATGGATATCGGACTTATACCCCAGCAAGGTCGTACCCAAACGCTGTTCAAGCTGTCTGGCGTATGCACCCCAACCCGAGCCGACACCGTACCATTCGCCCTCACCGGGAATCTCGACCTGCTCGGCACTGGCAACCTGCTCATCAATAACCGGCACCACAAGACCGTCATCTCCGATCCGATAACCGGCCCAGTAGAGCTCCCCCATCCTCGCATCGAATGCAGCCAACAGCCCGGGCTCACCCTTCTCCCTGTAGGCGCGCTGCGCCAGGGCGGCCAGTGTGGATACGGGTACGACTGGCAGGTCTGCCGCGAATGCCACACCCTGAATCACTCCCGCCGCGATGCGAACCCCGGTAAATGACCCGGGACCACGCCCAAATGCAACGGCATCCAGATCTGTGAGGCTCGTCTGTGCTTGAGCCAACACCTCATCCATCATCTGCAGAATCAACTCGCTATGGCCACGGGGTTTCAACTCGTAGCGCAGATAGATATCCCCGTCATCAAAGAGAGCTGCTGAACAGGTCTCGGATGCGGTTTCGATGGCAATTAATTTCACGGTTTCTACAAAGCCTTACAGGTAGGTGACGGGATTGCGGGGAAATTAGAAACAAAACTCCCAAATAACGCAGGGTTAAATTCTAACTCATTGAATTAATAGAATAATATTTATTCATCCAAGATGTCGGATCACTTTACACATATCTTCGACCGAAATATTACAAATTACTCTATCTATTTGTATTTAAAATAAAATACACAACTTGGCACAGTTACTGCTTCATATAAGGCAGCGTAGTATAGAAAGTCTAGAGGACTTGTAATGAACACGAAACATGTAGTTACCAAAGCGGCTTTTGCAGCCTTGTTTGCCTGCAGCGCTGTTGCCAATGCAAGCATGATGACAATCGGTGATTCAGTTGATTTCAGCTTTGCATCCAACGACATTGTCTATGATTGGGACGATGGTGTCGACAGTGCCGGGGACAACATTCGAACCGTGATCCGGGATGTACAGACGGTAAACCTCGACCGCTTTGATGCAAATCTCGGTGAGCTGCTGGATGTCAACATCTGGTTCACCACCGACTGGTCACTGACATCGAACGTCCACTCATACGATGAAAGGTCACGCGCCTGGACCGCATCCGGTGCTGGCAGGTCGATCTCCAAACAGGCGATTCGTCTCATCGATCCCAATTGGGAAGTCGAGCGAAATCGCGAGGTAGTGCGTTCAAACTGCAGAGGCACCGGCAGCTGCTACGATCGCACCAGCAGTTCTGGCACCTTCAATGATCTCTTCTTCGATTACAACAATGACGGCATCGGCGAATTCAGCCAGAGCGGTTTCCAGTTAAGCGACTTCATCGGCACAAACGATCTGGATTTCAGGATTGTTCGTACCCTGATCGCCGATCTCACCCGTTGCGGATACAGGGATTTCTGCTACCAGAGAAACAAAGAGAATGGCTGGAGCGGTACCATTTTCGTCAGCTATCTCTACGACGATGGTGTCAGTGTTCCCGAGCCCTCCACGCTGGCGCTGCTTGGTCTGGGACTTCTGGGCATGGGAGCGAGCCGTTTGGGGCGCAAGAAAAGATAGTTACATGCTTTCTTTGATCTAACACGCCCACCTAGTGTGGGCGTTTTTTTATCCCCTCTCATCCCCGCCAACCCGGCCAATCCGACGCCGATCTATCCGTTCCTGCAGCCCCTGCACCAGATCCCATAGCACCGGAATGATAAACAGGGTTAGGGCAGTCGCCGTCGCCAGGCCGGTGACGAAGGTGGACGCCATGGTCCCCCAGATCAGTGAATAGCTGGGAAAACCTACGGCCATTGGCAGCAGACCCAGCGAAGTGGTCAGGGTGGTCAGTACTATGGGGCGCAATCTGATGTTGACCCCTTGAATAATCGCCTCGCGCCGGGAAAGCCCTTTGCGATAGCGTTTGTTGATAAAGTCGATCAACACCAAGGCGTCATTGACCACAACACCCGCAACGCCGATCACGGCAATAAAACTGTTTACGGTAAACAGTGACTGCGTCACCAATTTACCGAACACGACGCCTATCAGCGCAAAAACAATGGCGGAGAGGATGATCAACGGCTGAAGATAGGATTGAAACTGCGTTGCCAGAATCACGTACATCACCAACACCGCAATGATGAAGGCATAGGCCAGTGACTCGAAGGAGCGTTGGGTATCCTCGTGTTCTCCGCCGAAGGTCACCGTGGCCCCCGGATAGCGATCACGCAGGGTCTCATAGTGGTTCTTCACCCGGTTCACCACGGCGGGTGTCGATGTGGGAGCGCCTTCCCGGATATCGGCCTTCAGACTGATCGCCCTCTGTCCCTGATAACGCTTGATCTCACCGGACTCGTTATAGGTCTGCACGGTCACCAGATCCGCGAGATAGACAGGATGCTCCGCATCCTCCACCACCGGAATATAGAGGGCGTTCTCCGGATCCTGCAGCGCTTGCGGATCGATCCGAAGCTTGAGGTCGACCTCCTCATCGATGTGCCGGTACTTGCCCAGATAACGGCCGTCGAGCACGCTCGCAGCAAGACGCGCAACCTGAGCGTTGTCCAAACCGTACTCCGCCACTCTCTCCTGCTCGACATGGAGTCGGAATACGCGCTTGGCAACCCCACGGTCATCATTCAAGCCAACCAGATGTGGACCTATCTCGGGGGATTTCCGCATAAAGTCCAATAGTTCCCTGGCCAACCCCGAGACAGCCTCCACATTCGCTCCCACCACGCGTACATTGATGTCCTTGCCACTCGGCGGACCGTCATTCTGCGGGTGGATATGCAGTCTGTAACCATCCGTTTCGTAGATCGGTTTCAAGCGCTCGCGCATCCGATCCAGATGGGCCAGCGGATCATCAAAGGTCTGATCGGAGGCGCTTGGCATGGTGACCATCACCGATCCATGGTTGTTGCCATAGATCGGTTCGTAGTCCTCGTTGAAATAGAGGCCGGCGAGACCCGCCGCGGCGCTGGCCATTCCCGGCCCATCCTCCATGACGCTCTCGGCAATCCGCTTGACGCGTTCGTCCACCTCGTCGATCGCGATATTGCTTGGACCGACGATATCGACGTAATAGAGCTTGTAGTCGTCGGGGAAGAACTGGATTCGAATCAAGGGGACCTTGCCGCTCGCGGACAGCGCAAGAATCATCACCGCTACGCCGAACAGCAGGGTGACGACCATCAGGGAGGTCAGACGAAAACGCATGGTCAGCGACAATAACCAGTCGGTAAACCTGCGCGCCACCCGCATCATCGCATTGTCCCGCTGCATGAGATCTACGGCACCCTGCTGGCGGGGACCGAAATCCAGATAATGGATTGGCAGGATCAGCAGGCACTCAACCAGCGAGGCGATGATGGCGAAGCTCACCGCCTTCGGCACCAGGGCAAAGAACTGACCGGTGGAACCCGACATGATCAACATCGGCAGGAATGCTGCCACGGTGGTCATGGTGGCCGAGATCACCGGCAGCGCCACCTCGGCCGTGCCGTTGATGATCGCCTCCCGCAACGGCTTCCCCTCCTGGACGTGACGATAGATATTCTCAGTCACGACGATCGCGTCATCCACCACGATACCGGTCACCAGGACGAAGGAGAAGAGAGTGATCTCGTTCAGGCTGTTCCCGGTGAGGTACATGATCAGCATGGTGATCATGAACGAGAACGGAATGCCGATGGTCACCAGGCCGGCGTTGCGTACACCCATGAAATACCAGATGATGAGTGATACCAGGAAAATACCCACCAGCATGTTCATGCCCAGGGTTGTCAATCCGTCTTTGATGTAGACGGTAGAATCCTGGGTCAAAACCACATTCACACCCTGTGCCTTCAGCGAGGGCCGGAATTCGTCGATCACGGCAACGACCTGATCCCGAATCTCCATGGCGTTGCCCTGATCCGATTTGATCACCTTGAGCCCCAGGGCCGGTTTGCCGTTTACGGATGAGATCACGATGGAGTCTCTATACCCCATCCCGGTATGGGTAATCAGGTCCATGACTCGAACCAGGCTACCGTCCGCATCTCTGCGCACCACGGTCGAATGCACCTGTTCGAGGGTGTGGAAGCGCTCGTCCAGCTTTACCAGGTATTCACCGCTTTGGTTGGTATATTTTCCCGCCGGTATGGTGAGATTGGCTGCGTTGAGGGCAGCCGCGACCTGATCGAAACCGATACCGAACTCGCGCAGCTTCTGCGGATCGAGATAGACATGAAACTCCTGGGTCTGTTTACCGGAAAAGTCGACCTGTTGAACATGGGGTATCTTCAACAGCCTCGTTTTCAGCTCCTCGCCCATCAGAGCCAGGGCGCGATTGCCGTGGTCGCCAACGAGGTTTATGGCGATTACCGGCAGCCAGTCCTGAACCTTGGCATTCAGCAGCGACGGCGGATCAACACCTTCCGGCAGCTCACTGATTATATTGAGCACCTCGAACCTGACTTCGTTGTAGAGGGCATCGTAGTCGGAGTCGTCCACGAACTTGAGGCGGATATTGGAGCGTCCGCTGAATGACGTGGAGTTGATCCACTCGACATCATCGACCCTCTCCAGCGCATCCTCGATTTTCCGCGTGACCAGGGTCTCCACCTCCACCGGCGAGGCACCGGGATAGACAGTGGAGATGATCACTTCGCCGAAGCCGAAGTTGGGGTAGCGTTCCGCAGGCAGGGCGAACAGGGTAAAGAAACCAACCACGATCAATACCACAAACATCAGGTTGTAGAAGACCCGCTGCTTGAGAGAAAACGCGACTACCTCATGCATCGATCATAGCCCTTGGTCCAGTTGAAACTGATCCCCAGGCTTGATCCCCGGACCGGTTACCCTTATCCATGCCTCATCGTCACCCCTGACACGTCCAAGATAGACCACTCTTATCTCTTCGCCATCCGCCCGCTTCAACCAATACTGTTCATAACGTTGCTTGAGCGCCCGCTCGGGAACAAGCACGGCATTCTTGCGCTGAGGGATATCGAGCGCCAATTCAGCCCTTAGCCCACCCCTGGCGAGGGATTGTTGAAGCGAAATCTCCAGTTCGGTATAGATCTTCCGGGAGACCTCATCGAAGGCGGGGGATACCCGCAGGATCGAGGCATCGACCCTGCTCTGCAGTTCGGGCAGGGTCAACTTGAGCTCAGTCTGTATCGCCTGGAGTGCCTGATACTCGGCCATACTGAGGGCAAAGGGGACAATCAGGCTGTTGTAGTCCCCCACATCCACGACCGGCTCTCCGATATTGACCCACTCACCGGGATCGATAAAGCGTTGCACCACTCTCCAGCCTGCAGGTACCCTGATGCAGAGCCGCGATTTACGCTCCTGTAGTATCTCAGCCGCAACGGACAAAGCGGCAAGCTGGGTATTGGTCTTGTCGAGGCTGCGCAGTGCCGAGTCGAGCTGGCTTTGAGATGAACTGTTTTGCTTCAGCAATTGACGGTAGCGCGCCACCTCCTTGCGAAAATAGGCCTTGTCCACAGCCAGGGCGTCACGCTCGGCCCGATTACTGCGCAGTTCCATGTTGATGAAGGTTTGATCCTGGCAGGCGAAGGGTTCGTCCTCTTTGATTAGATCGCCCACATCGCCATTGACCGAATCGATACGACCCGCATTCTCAGCCGATAGCACGACCCTTGAACGAGCACGGGTAAAGCCTGAGAGGATTTCACGCTGCAACGCCGGCTTGGCCGTCACCAGGTCAGTCTCGGCGAAGCTGTGGTTCGGTATCAGAATAAGACACAAAAGCAGTGATGACAGGTTGATAATTCGCATCTTTTCCTTCTATTTTCAAACTATCCAAATCTGACAGCGCGTCTGGATTGATGGCTCAGAAAACCATGCCGCTCCTCTGTAATGAGATGCCGACACGACGATGGGCGGGCATCATGAAGGTTGCTGCGAACCTTAGCCAAAACAGGCTTTTAAGTCCTAGAAAACAACTAGAATATTGAACACCATTCATGGTTTGGTATGGTTCCAAGCCAATATAGTATGCACAAAAAACTATAAAAACAATAAGTTATGGTTTTTCTAAACCCACTCTGCACGGGTCTGTGACCCGCGAGGAAACGAATCTCACATCAACGGCATAAAAAGTTATACTGATAAGGGCTAAAGAGACAAAAAATCAACGAAGGTGGTCTTGGCAAGGCCGATGCGGTACCGCGGCCTTCAGCCTTACAGGAGAAGAGGTGATCACTCTGCTCATGGATACCAGGAGAATGGACAGGTCAGATGTAGGGACTGGGTGATCCCTCTTAATGTCATGGCGTCGACCATCATGACAATTTGAGGAGCGCACATGTGGATCTTTTATAAGCATCTCCCCCGTGGGGTTTCCACCAAGGAGATTAGAAAGGTCACGTTGAGAGGCACACGCCCCAGCTGGTCATTGTTACCAGTGACTAAAAAGAGTGCCATAAAACGTACCAAGATAATTCGAATCAAGGACTTACAGACTGAGGCTACTGAATACCACGCTATTGTCCAGGTTGAGTCCCCTGTGCTGGCAGACGCCATTATCGAGAATCTCGATGGCAGAACTGTCAACGGCTTGTTTCTCAAGCCCCACCGCTACCACCGGAGGTTCCCAAACCGCGACCGGCGGACCAGGGAGCAGATAACCAACCCCGATGACGAGCGACGCAAACAAGACAGGCGCAGGGATAACCTGATCACCCGGGTCTTGGATATCAACTGATAGGCAGCCACCCTAGAGAAGCCATCTCCGGGGTTTTTCCCGACGGGGCCGGCCAGGCGCTACTCTTCTGCCATCAATTCTGCCAGCAGGCGGCCATCCACTGGATGCAGGGCATGGCTGAGCGCATTGAGATGCGACTCAGACCGCCCTTTCAGGGCTTGTATGTTGTTCATATCCTGACTGAAAGCGGGAACCAGCTCGTCACCCATGCCGACCGGCCCGGTGCGTACAATCGAAATGTACCGGATTGATGGGTGGGGCTGACGATTCAGCCAAAACAGAAGATTGCCCGGCTGTTCGGGTACCAGATCGAGCAACACCTCCCAGGAATCACGCACGATGCCATAGAGATCACCGGTGAAAAACTCCTTCACCACGCTGATGGGAAAGGGGTCGTCGGTCTCCTCCAGTGCCTCCACCGCTCGCAGGGTGCCAAGATGGGGCGAGGCGATGGTGATCAGCGCCTTGGGGTAGTTCACCCTACCCTGCACCAGTGCCAGGCGCGCCACCACGCCGCCTGCGGAGTGACCGATGAGGATGACCGGTTCATCCCCGTGGCGTTGCTCCACGGCTCCGATCATATGTCCCAGCAGATCCGCCTGCAGTCCCAGCGGCGCCATAGAGGGGAGTTCAACGCTGTAGAAGCTGTTGCCTCCGCCCGGCTCCTGCAAAGGGATCAGGCCACGGGGTGTGAGCACCCCTGCGCGACGCCAGCCGTTATGTTCCAATGTCTGTGCAACAGCGCCTCTATCCCAGGAGGAGGCGTTCCCCAGATAACCGTGAATCAATACCGCCACATCTGCCTGAGCGATAGTGGAGACGAAGAACAGCAAGATAGTCGATATACGTTTCATAGCGAACTCCCAACTCAATGCCTGTAAAAGACGTCGTACATGTCTGCTTCCATGACGCGGCACGCCGCGCACCTGACTGGCTCGATCCAGCCGCTCCCTGTAATGAGATCCGTTTACTCTCCAAACGGCCTGCGCCCATCCAGCCCCTGTGCCTGATTCATTTCACGCCAGGCCCATGCGGCAGAATGGAATACGCTAATCTTATTATATTATCTTTTTCTGATTTTCCCTGCCAGACCCGTTACTATCACAATCCTTTTGGGGTGGGATATCTGGGTTGATGGATTGGCCGGCTATACGGATAAAGGTCTCTGGCTCAGCCCCTTTCAGCGAGCCGGAATCCGGATGGATTCTCGACGGTGTGAGTCAGCGGTGTATTCAGGCCGATCCCCAGTTCGGAGGATAGATCGTAGGCCGCCCTGTTGATCAGGTACTCCGCCTCGATAAGCCGGTAGGCACTGTTGATGCGGTAGGAGAGTCGCCATACCACCGCATGGTCGCCGTTCTCCACGATGCGCACCTTGGGGGCACGCTCCTCGTTTATCAATGAACCGTCATCGGCGACCGCCTGCCAGACCTGGGTCAGGAACGACTCGATCTCCTCGCTGTTGAATCCGTAACCGATCTTGAAGTCGGCGGAGCAATCCAGGTTATCGTTGGAGTTGCTTGTCAGGATCTCGATCTTGCAGGAACGGAAACGGGAGTTGGGAAGGAGAATTTTGTACTTCCGACGCAGATCCTTGAACACGGTCTGGGTAAGCGTTGTACGTACCACCACAGCGAGCAGGTCGATCTCCTTCACCTGGACTACCGAACCGGGTTCCACGTCGTTGTTGTAGAGCAGGATCAGGCCATTGATATTGTCGGGTGCCCAGACGTCCTTGGTGGAGTAGACGATGAGCACCACCGCACCCAGCACCGATGTGGTGTGCAACCAGCTGGTCATATCCCAGACATTGATGATGATGAGAAAGGAGATCAGGGCAGCGACTGCCCAGCCGATCAGGCCGATGACTTCCGACTGGTAGGTATGCGACACCACCTCTGTGTCGGCGATCTCGCGAGAGCGGCCGTAGCGCTTCAAGGCATGCAGCTGAAACAGGTGGGCCAGCAGAAAGGAACAGAGCAGGGTCAAACCGGTGACCGAGAGCGGGCGTGCCTTGTCGGTGAAGAAGACCGCGAGAAAGTAGAGGACAAACAGGGTCAGGTTGACGATGCGCAGCATCCAGACAGAGGCATTGTAGCGGCGGTCGTTCTGAGAATAGCCCAGTTTCGAAACAATCTTCGAGGAGAAGATAAATATCAGGGCGTTGACGCCCAACACGAAGTAGTCGAAGAGCGAATAGACGCTGTTTACCTTGCTCAGCAGAAGTTGGCCCAACTCACCGATATACTGCTCCAAGATCCTTCCCTACCTGAAAGCCTGTTTGATTGAGCACCTTACAAGGCCATATAAAAGACTTCAAGCAAGCTGGGGTCAGGTGCCATGAAATGTAACTTTCACGCACCCAGAAAGGGTTGCCAACCGGGCAAGGCCTCAGTCCGCTCAAGCCAGGCACGCACCCCTGGATAGGCTTGCAGCGAGACTTCCGCTTCCGCGGCCAGCGATACATAAGGATAGCAGGCGATATCCGCTATGGTGACTGCATCGGCCGCCAGCCAGTCGTTCTGTTTCAGCCTCGATTCCATCACCGCCAGGCCTGCTCGGCCATCCTGTTGACAGAGTTGCAGGTCGAAGGGTTTACCGAACACCCGCGTCGCACGGGCCCGCGCAAGACCGTAGAGCAGTTCGTTTTCCGAAACCGCCAGCCACTGCATCACCCGGGCCTCCCCCAGCGGTTCTGTCGACAGCCAGTCGGAGGCGGCATACTGTCTGGCGAGGTAGACCAAAATCGCCATCGAATCCCAGATGACCAGATCCCCATCCAGCAACACCGGCACCTGCCCGCGTGGATTTATCCGCTTGAATTCGTCAGTCAGTGACTCACCCTTCAGCAGATCGATATCGACTCGCGCGTAATCGAGACCCAGCATGGAGAGCAAGAGACGGACTTTGTAACAGTTACCCGACCTGGGGAAGTTATAGAGCTTTAGACTGGCCATGGCTGAACATCCCGTTATTAAATGTCGAAGAAGCTATAGTACGAAAAAGCTCGCAGGGTTAACGTATAAATATAGAGGTTCCCAGATGAACCATCAGATCTCCGCCGAACATCCTCAAGCCCTGGTCGAGCTGCTGTCGGCAGGAGACCGGCGGATGCTGCTGTTCGGTCCCCCCGGCGTCGGCAAAACCACCCTGGCGTGGATACTGGCGCAACAGCTAGGCAAGACCGACAGGAAGATCCATTGTCTCAGCGCCGATCCGGGGTTGCCGGCATTCGGCCCACCCGGCGCCGTTAACCTTGGCGTCTGGCTGCAGGGTGAGTGGCAACTGGAGGACCATGAGGCCCTCTGCAGTCTCGATGCCGCCCGTTTCCGGTTGCCGCTGAGCGAAGCTGTAAGCAGGTTGGCAAACCGTATCGAGGGGACACTGCTGATCGATACACCCGGTGTGGTACGGGGTGTGGCAGGCGCGGAGCTGTTGACCTCCATTCTCTCCGCGGCCGCGGTCGATCTGGTCGCGGTGCTGGTGCGTGAGGGTCGGATACCGCACCTCGATCAGGAGCTGCAGGCGCTTGGACGCGAACTCATCGCAGTGGCGGCCTCGCCCAGGGCGAGGCGGCCAAGCAAGAACAGCCGCGACCGCGAGCGCACGCATGCCTGGGATGCCTACCTGGCCGGCGCGAGGGTGCAGAAAATAAGCCTGAGTCGTACGAACAGACTCGGCACACCACCCCGCGAGGCGCCCGAAGCCTGGATAGGCAAACAGGTCGCCTTTCTGCAGGATGGGAGCAGTGTCGGCATGGGAGAGGTCGTCGCGATGGAGGGAGATTCACTCAGCATACGCTTGCCACCCGGGAAGAGAGTGACCGCGTCGCTACTGGTGCGCGATGCCGTCCGCGACCCATCCGGCTTGCTGGTAACCGGTAAACGCTTTGCCGACCGCGTGGTACGCTACCTCCCCCCGAGCGATCTGGTTCCCGATTTTGCACAGACCCTGCAGGGTGGATACCGGCCCATGGTACAGACCGGCAGCGCCTCCGCGTTGCTGATGAACGGTGTCTTCGGCGATCCCCAACTCCATCTGCGCCTGGCCCATCAACGGCGCAGCCTGCTGTTCGATCTTGGCGACGGTACACGACTGCCTGGGCGGGTGGCACATCAGGTCAGCGATATCTTCATCAGCCACGCCCACATGGACCACATCTGCGGCTTTCTCTGGCTGCTGCGGGCGCGCATCGGTGAAAGGGAGAGCTGTCGGCTCTACGGGCCGCCCGGACTGGCCAGCCGCATCGAACACCTGATCGAAGGCATCCACTGGGACCGCATTGGCGACCGCGGACCCAGGTTCGTGATTGCGGAACTACATGGCGATCGCCTACAGCGTTTTCTGCTGCAGGCCGGCAGGCCCGGCCGCCAATCCCTGGGCGAGATTGCGGTCAACGAAGGTATTGTGCTGGATGAAGCAGGGTTTCGCATCCGCGCCATCACCCTCGATCACGGCATTCCGGTCGCAGCCTATGCCTTCGAGCCTGCGTTGCAGATCAACATACGCAAGGAGCGGTTAATCGCGCATGGCCTTGAGCCCGGCCCCTGGCTGACCGAGTTGAAGCAGCAAATCCTGGACAGCCAGCCAGACGTCCGGCTCTCGCTGCCAAACGGCAGCAGTAGCACGGTGAACGAACTGGCCAAGGAACTCACCCGGGTCACAGCGGGCAGTAAAATCGTCTATGCCACCGACCTCGCAGACACAGGCGGCAATCGCGATCGACTGATTGCCCTGGCCAAGGGGGCCCACACCCTGTTCTGCGAATCGCCGTTCATGCGCGGAGACGCCGACCAGGCAAGGCGCACCGGACACCTGACCACCAAGGCCTGTGGCGAAATCGCCACGCAGGCCTCTGTCCGCCACCTGATCCCATTCCATTTCTCCCGCCGATACGAGGACGCACCGCTGCCGCTATATGATGAGATCGCTGCAGCCTGTCCCCATGTGGTGATTCCGAGCAGTACGCAAGCTTCGCTGGCGTCTCGCTAGGCACTCAACCGGGCAAATGCGACTCGCCCTGCTTTTTGTTCATGCCGAATACGGGGCCGGGTATAAATGGCAAGGCCTGTTGCCGCTGGCGACAGACCGGGCGGAAGTGGTTTCAGCCGACCTACTCCACTCCACTCTGGACCCGGGCTTTTATCATCAGCGCGAAGGGAATGGCCAAAGGCCCGAATAGCCCACCCAGGAGCGCCCAGATCATTGGTTTGGCTCCCCGCGATTTGGCAATTCGATGACAGATGACAATGCTGATTATGTTCAGCGCGAACAAAACATAAATCATCGCCATCACACCGGGATTTCCGTTTTGACAAAGCGATAGTAGGTAAACTGCTGTTCACTGCCTGCGGGGGTGATGTGGAGTTCGTCTACCGCTTCCGCCAGTTCAAACCCGCTTCCCAGTTCACGCTTCATATTCGTCGCGTCATACTGCACTGTCTCCAAACCGCTGCACTTCTCGGGGCCACCGACGGCGAATGCCGCAATGATGAGATGCCCCCTTGGGCGCAGTGCCAGGTTCAAGGCCTCGACATATCTCTCCCTATCCGTTTTATCTGTCAAGAAGTGGAAGACGGCACGATCGTGCCAGAGCGAAAATGGATGGGGTGGAGTGAAGTCGGTTACATCGGCCTCGTACCATTCAACGCCCTCGGCCACGCCAGCCAGTCGCTGCCTGGCAAATGAGAGCGCATTCCCGGAGATATCCAACACCGCCAATTTGCTGAATCCCTCATTACAGAGGCAGTCCACCAGATGCGAGGTACCTCCGCCGACATCGATTATAGGCTCATCCCTGCCAATCCCGCTGTGATGAATGAGTTTCAATGACAGCATGGGCACGGACTGGTGCCAACTTACGTCTGTCGGGGCTTTTTCCCGGAAGATATTCTGCCAATGCGTCTTTTTATCGACCACGCTCACCATACCTCCTCATGATTCCTGTACTGCCTGATAACAAAGAGCTTGTAGGATTATCACTCGTTGTTGCGATCTAGGCCTTTTAATCAAATGCACAGCTACAGCAATATTTTAGGCTATAAATATTGCACCATTGCAGATCAACAAAGAAATATAGTTACACTGAGATGAGTTGAGTACAGACTGGAATCAAAATTATATGAAGGTGGTAATGGTACATAAAAGTAAAGGCCGGGTTAAAACCCGGCCTCTCATCTGTTGGCAATTCTGCCTTGTTAGTAGCCAAGAAACAGAACGCGATTTCCGATTTGAGGTTACACATTAGCAAAGATTGTTATACATTCCAATTGCAGATAGGAATCTTTATTACGGGAATTTAATAAATAAGGGAGTGGATAGGATGAAATATCGTCTAGGACTAGATATCGGCACCCATTCAATTGGTTGGGCGATGGTCGAACTGGATGGTTCAGAACCACCGAAACCGAAGTCATTGATACGAATCGGATCACGGATATTTCCCGATGGACGAGATCCGCAATCTGGGGAATCCCTGGGGATCAACCGCCGGGAACCCCGTTCCCAACGACGTCGTCGTGATCGTTTCCTGCGACGACAGCAAGCATTTCTCAAACATCTTGTTCTATATGGACTCCTGCCAAAAGAGAAAAATGCACGCAAGAATCTGCAACCGCTAAATCCGTACATGTTAAGAAAAAATGGTTTGGATAGCGAACTAACATTGCATCAGCTAGGGCGTGCTCTTTTCCATCTCAACCAACGACGCGGTTTTAAAAGTAATCGTAAAACCGACCGCAAAACAAATGAATCCGGCAAGATCAAACAAGCAGCTGACCGCTTCACAACCGAAGAGCTATCACAATACCGAACCGTCGGCGAAGCGCTCTACTATCGTTTACAGGAAGGTAAAGGCAGCCGCGCTCGGTTGCAAGGTAGCGGAGTCAAAGCGGCCTATGATTTCTACGTTACCCGGGAAATGATTGCCAACGAATTTGATATCCTCTGGAAAAAGCAACAGAGCTACCATCCCGAACAGCTGCATGAAAAAGCCAGGGAGACTTTGCGGGATATTCTGCTCAGTCAACGCCCGCTAAAATCCCCACCTATCGGTAAATGCTGGCTAGAACCGACAGAATACCGAGCACCACTTGCGCTGCCCACATCCCAACACTTTCGACTCTACCAGGAACTCAACCATCTTCGTTTGATTGATCTGTCCACAGGTGAAGAGCGTGCATTGAAGCACGATGAAAGAGACAACCTTGCCAATTATCTCTCCAGCCGGGCTAAGGTCAAGTATCAGGAATTGCGGCAGCGCCTATTCGGTAAAGAAAACCGTGACGCCTTTATTTTCACCATTGAACAAGGCGGGCTGCGCAAGGAACTCTATGGTGATAACAGTGCCTATCGCCTAGCGAATAAAAAAGGCTTCGGTAAAGCTTGGTTCGAGCTTTCATTGACAGAACAGGACAACTTGGTCGAACAGTTGCTCAAAACGGAGGACGAATCGGCATTGACAGCGTGGTTAGGTGAGCGCTACGGACTGGACCGAAAGACTTCCGAATATCTGGCCAATGTCTCGCTTGAGGACGGTCATCTGCGATTCGGCAGGACGGCTATCAGGCAGATATTACCACATCTTATCGAGGGCTGGAATGAAGACGACAATCAACACCTGACTTACGATCAGGCTGTGAAGGCGGCCGGTTACAAAGATCATCGAGTGGAACAAGAGGGAGGTCAGAGAGAATACCTCCCCTATTACGGCGAGATTCTCTGGCGCCACACTCAGGAGATGCCAAATGCCACCGAGCCGAATGAAAAAGAGTATGGCCGCATTACCAATCCCACTGTACATATCGGGCTCAATCAACTACGAAAACTAGTGAATGCCATTATTGGTCGATACGGCCGGCCAACACAGATCAATGTGGAACTGGCGCGGGCACTCAAGCTCAGCCAGGAGCAGAAAAGACGTATCAATCGAGAAAACTCAGAAAATCGTATACGTAACGAAGTACTGAACAAAGAGTTAATAGAGGACTGGAAACAACGCCCTATCGCTGCTAACCGACTCCGACTACGTCTGTTTAAAGAGCTGGGACCACTTGCACCCCGATGCGTCTACACAGGTGAATTGATCAAGCCAACGCTACTATTCAGCAACGAATATCAGATCGATCATATTTTTCCTTTTTCCAAATCATTGGATGACAGCTACAACAACAAGATTCTCTCCACTCGGGATGGCAATGCTGCCAAGGGTAACAGGGACCCATACACCTTCGCTGCCGAGACGCCAGGTGCTGATTGGCAAGGGATACAGGCTAGGGCTGAGATCCTGCCATACGAAAAGCGCAAGCGATTCAATGAGGATGCCTACATAAAATGGCTAGGAAACTTTGCTGACTTCTCTGGGGAAGATGGGAGGGGTTTTATTGCCCGGCAACTGACCGATACCGCTTACCTCTCACGGGTTTCGGGCACCTATCTGCAATCGGTCTGCAAACGGGTCAATGTTACACCAGGCCGATTGACCGCCTTGATCCGGGGAAAATGGGGTCTCAACGGTCTGCTCAGTGACGGTAAAGGTAAAAATCGTGACGACCATCGTCACCATGCCATAGATGCCGCCATCGTCGCGGTTACAGATCCTGGACTACTGCAACGCATCGCCACCAGGGCGGGTAGGGCGGAATTTCAAGGGGACAAGCGCATCTTCGCTGACTTAGACCAGGAGATGCCGTGGCCTGAGTACCGCCAATCTCTTAACAAGGCCCTAACCCGTTGCACTGTCTCTCATAAGCCAGATCATAATCCACAAAGCCAGCTACATGAAGAGACCGCCTATGGCATTGTAGACGGCCCCAACGAAAAAGGTGTCTATACTGCTCGCCATCGGGTATCGCTTTCAAGCCTGAAAGGTCCGAAGGACCTAGCCCTGCTGGAGAACACCAAGCTAGCACGACGACTGGAACGACAACTGATTGGACTGGATGGCAAGGCATTTCAGGTAAAACTGGCCGCATTACAAGGCCGGGATGACTATCCCAACAAGGTCCGCCTGCTGCGAAAAATATCCGGAGTAACAGTACCGCTGAAAGGTACGGCAATCAGTCCCGATCCGAAACGCAGACCCGCCTACCCCGCAAAGCTCTATAAAGGAGGCGCTAATTACTGCTACGAATTGTTCGTCAACGATAAAGGACGCTGGGACGGTATGCTAATTACTAGCTTTACTGCTAATCAGAATGCTTATCAGGAGTTCATGCGTCAAAAAGAGCTATTCAGGAAAGAAACATTTGAAGGAAAACCCCTGCTCATGCGGTTGATCCGCGACGACCTGATCTCTCTTGAAGAGAACCCTGGTGAAAAACGTATCATGCGCATAGTCAAAATGAGCCAAAACAAGATAGTACTCGCTGAGCATTTTGAGGCAAATGTCGATGCACGAGACAGGGACAGTCAATCAAAATTCAAGTATTTGACCAAATCACCCGATAAACTTCGTAAGCTACGCGCCCGGCGGGTTTTCGTTGACCTGCTGGGACGAGTGAAGGACCCCGGTTTTAAGGGGTAAAACCGATTTAGGACATAGGGAAGCTTGATGCCCGGACGCATCATCGAAATCGGCGAAAAATGCCGTTATCTCTCACTCAAACGTGGATTCATGGTGATCAGCCACCGCGGCGAGGAACTCGCGCGGGTGCCACTGGACGACCTAGCAGCAGTCATTGCAACAGGTCACGGTACTACTCACTCGAGTAATCTACTCGTCGCACTAGCTGAGAGGGGCGTGCCATTCGTCCTATGTGCCGACAACCACCTCCCGGTTGGTATGCTCCTGTCAGTAGATGGCCACTATCACCAGGCAAAAAGAATTGACGCACAAATAGCGAGTCACCTGCCACAGCGGAAAAGACTCTGGCAATCCCTCGTCAAAGCGAAGCTGACCATGCAAGCAGCTGCGTTACGATCACTTGGCCAACCTCACGCACCCTTGACTGCCCTCCTAGACAAGGTGCGCTCTGGTGATCCGGATAATATCGAAGCCCAGGGCGCCAGGCGTTATTGGAGCCTTCTCTTCGGCAGTGAATTCCGCCGTGATCGAAGTGGCGATGATCATAACAAGCAACTAAATTACGGTTATACCATACTCCGCTCCGCGGTCGCCCGGTGCGTCATAGCAGCAGGTCTCCATCCCAGCCTCGGTCTCCACCACCACAACAACTACAATTCCATGCGCCTGGTGGATGACCTGATAGAACCATTCAGACCCCTCGTTGATTTGAGGGTTTACGCACTAGTACAAGTGAAACAGTTTTCACTGGACTCTGACAGCAAGCGTCAGCTTGCAAGACTGCTCTTTCACGACCTGGAAACAAAAGCGGGTACCACACCGGTCATCAGTTGCCTTCAACGGCTGGCCGTCTCCCTAGCACAGTATTATTTGGGCGAGTGTCGAACTTTGGATTTGCCGTTGCAGAAACCGCTACCGGACCTAACGGCATTTGCACGAATCACATGACTCAGCTATCGGCATACCGACTTATGTGGCTCATGACCTTATTCGACTTGCCAGTGACGACCAAAGTAGAGCGTAAGGCAGCCACGGATTTTCGTAATTTTCTGCTCGACCAGGGCTTTGAAATGGCGCAATATTCTGTCTATATGCGGCTCTGCTCAGGCAAGGAACAGGCAGAAACCTATTGCCGACGCATAAGGGAGAATATGCCGGATGGCGGACGAATCGACATCATCACCATTACAGACAAACAATATGAAAATATCATCAGTTTCGTCGGTAAGGTCAGGCAAAAACGAAAAAATCCGGAGCAATATTCGCTTTTCTGATCAAACAGAACAGATTTTTCCTTGCAGATTCACGGAAAATCCCGGTAAAAACCGGGATTTAGGGAAAATGGAGTCTATCAAATCGGAAATCGCGTTCCAGCTACAACTGTTCTGCATGATGGCATTCTGATAATTGGAGTCTATCAAATCGGAAATCGCGTTCCAGCTACAACCCATGGGCATGATATGGGCCGATGGCTCGCAGTCTATCAAATCGGAAATCGCGTTCCAGCTACAACTGCTCCGATAGGTCGGCGGTTATTTGATTAAGTCTATCAAATCGGAAATCGCGTTCCAGCTACAACATGTCAGACCGGATCCCCTCATACGCAAAAAGTCTATCAAATCGGAAATCGCGTTCCAGCTACAACGAGTGTTTGGCTCAAGAGTGCCGACAACTTAGTCTATCAAATCGGAAATCGCGTTCCAGCTACAACTAACCAGGCGCTGTAGAGGGAAGCGGAAACAGTCTATCAAATCGGAAATCGCGTTCCAGCTACAACGATGACAGAGGTCGCGGTAAAGCATGTAAAAGTCTATCAAATCGGAAATCGCGTTCCAGCTACAACTAAAGGAGTATATTCTTATTTTCGTGTTTTAGTCTATCAAATCGGAAATCGCGTTCCAGCTACAACTTAAAGGCGATGAAGTTATAAACAATTACAAGTCTATCAAATCGGAAATCGCGTTCCAGCTACAACAGCTGCTGACGTCTCTTTTCACGATGCGCTAGTCTATCAAATCGGAAATCGCGTTCCAGCTACAACCAATTGATTGAGTCGGCATTACGCAAGGTAAGTCTATCAAATCGGAAATCGCGTTCCAGCTACAACTGGACGATCACATTCCTTGGTCCCTGGACGAGTCTATCAAATCGGAAATCGCGTTCCAGCTACAACTGGAGTGATGATTTCAGAATGTAAGCGGGAAGTCTATCAAATCGGAAATCGCGTTCCAGCTACAACAACCAAAGTGGACAACTGACAAAACCCTGGAGTCTATCAAATCGGAAATCGCGTTCCAGCTACAACAGGTCGAGCTTCATTGCCTTCATTTCAAGGAGTCTATCAAATCGGAAATCGCGTTCCAGCTACAACAAGAGTATCAATATTGCTCTCGGGGTGGTTAGTCTATCAAATCGGAAATCGCGTTCCAGCTACAACAATGTACGCATGTAATTGCTGAGCTGGTTTAGTCTATCAAATCGGAAATCGCGTTCCAGCTACAACGCATCAGCTTGCGCAGTTTTCGCTACCCTTAGTCTATCAAATCGGAAATCGCGTTCCAGCTACAACTCCTCATAACGAACATCGACCGAGGTGCCCAGTCTATCAAATCGGAAATCGCGTCCCGGATACAACTACCCTTAAAGAGCCATTTAAAAGACATTTAGAATATAGCAGTCACATTACAATATTGAAGATCCACATCATAGTTCGACCAAGTGCACACGATCTAACCACACCACTTCTGATCAATACCGCAGCGACTCCACGACTTCGTGTCCCAGCTCCGGCTTCCAGCCCCATGAGTAGTTGCGCAGATCGTAGAGGGCCGCCTGTTCCGCTTCCCGGGTGGAGCGCGGACTGTAGCCGCAGCCGTAGCTGGTGCGGGTGCGACCGGTAAGTGTGGTGTATGTTGTCTTGACGATCACCATATAGGCATGGCGCATCCCGGTGCTCGCCTGGGCGTGTACATCCTGTCCCTTCTTTCTGTAGCCTTGATCGAGGAGTTTCTGTTTCGCCTTGAAGATGGCTGATTCAACGCTCTCATCCGCCGCCGCCACCCACTCGATGGCCAGTGAATCGCCGAGACGCTTGGCGACGGCACAGCCGGCGCCCGCCGACACCTCGACAGCCCAAAACAGCGCCGTCAAGCCAAGCAGGAGCAGCGAACAGACGCTCCGCTCAACCCCCCGCCTGCATCGATTCCAGTCTTTCCCAACGTTCATAGGCCTGATCCAGTTGCTGTTGCACCTCGGACATCCGTTGCTGAAGCTGTGCGGCCCGCTCCCCCTGGGTGCGATAGAGCTCCGGGTCTCCCAGCAGGGTCTGCAGCTCGCCGAGCTGCTCCTCTAGGTCCTCGATTCTCTGGGGCAGCGCCTGGAGTTCCCGCTGGTCCTTGTAACTCAGCTTCTCACCCTTCTTTTTCGGCTTCCCGGCGGCAGACTTGACAACCGACTTCTCCTTTGGCTTCGGCGTCGATACCCGCCTGCTCCGTATATAGGTCTCCCAGTCGCTATAACCTCCGATATATTCCGCCACCCGGCCTTCGCCTTCGAAGACCAGGCAGCTGGTCACCGCGTTATCGAGGAATTCACGATCGTGACTCACCAGCAGCAGCGTGCCCGGGTAGTTGGCGAGCAGCTCCTCGAGCAACTCCAGGGTCTCCACATCCAGGTCATTGGTCGGTTCGTCGAGCACCAGCACATTGGCCGGCTTGGTAAAAAGCTTGGCCAGCAGCAAGCGGTTGCGTTCGCCCCCCGAAAGGGCCTTCACCGGGCTTCTCGCCCGTGCCGGGGTGAAGAGGAAGTCCTGCAGGTAACCGATTATGTGCTTGCTCCTGCCGCCGACCTCCACCTTGTCGCTGCCGCCGCCCACATTATCCTGTACCGAACGCTCCTCATCGAGCTGGCTGCGCAGTTGGTCGAAATAGGCCACCTGCAGGTTGGTGCCGAGTTTGACCTCTCCCTTGTCGGGTTCGAGTTGTCCGAGCAGCAGGTTGAGCAGGGTGGTCTTGCCCGATCCGTTGGGACCGATGATGCCGACCCGGTCACCGCGCAGGATGGTGGTGGAGAGATCGCGGACGATCGCTTTGTTCTCCCAGGCGTAGCTGATCCTTTCCATCTCCACCACCAGTTTGCCGGAACGCTCGCCTGTGCTGATCTGCATCTGCGCCTCGCCAGCCTGTTCACGGCGTTGCCTGCGCGCTTCGCGCATCGCCTGCAGCGCCCGCACCCGGCCTTCATTGCGTGTACGCCGTGCCTTGACGCCCTGGCGAATCCAGACTTCCTCCTGGGCCAGTTTTTTATCGAAGCGCTGATTGGCCTGTGCCTCGGCATGCAGCAGCTCCTGCTTGCGGCGTAAATAGTTGCCGTAGTCCCCCGGCCAGTCGGTCATTCTGCCGCGATCCAGTTGCAGAATCCGGGTGGCGATGCGACGCAGGAAGGCCCGGTCGTGGGTGACAAAGAGGATGGCCCCGGAGTAACCGAGCAGAAACTCCTCCATCCACCGGATCGCCTCGATATCGAGGTGGTTGGTGGGCTCGTCGAGGAGCAGCAACTCGGGCTCGGTCACCAGGGCCCGGGCCAGCAGCACGCGTCGCTTCAAGCCGCCGGACAGGGCATTGAACGCCGCATCCGCATCCAGGCCGAAGCGGGAGATGACTGTCTCCACCCGCTGCTCAAGCTGCCAGCCATGCACCGCCTCGAGCTCATGCTGTGCCTTGGCCAGGGGTGACAACAGGCCCTCATCCCCTGTTTCCGCAAGCCGATGGCTGATTCCGTGGTAGGCCTTGATCTTTTCGGCAAGCTCGCCAACACCGTCCGCCACCACATCGAAGACACTCCCCGCCAGATCTTCCGGCACCTCCTGGATGAGGTGGGCGATCCCCACCCCCCCGTTCACCAGGCGCTCCCCGTCATCGGCGATGACACAGCCCTGGATCACCCGCATCAGGGTCGATTTACCCGCGCCGTTACGCCCGAGCAGGGCAATCCGCTCGCCTTTCTCGATCACAAGATCGATCCCATCCAGCAACGGTGTGTCGCCATAGCTGAGTTGCAGGTTTCGCAGGGTAATCAGCGGCATTGAAACTTCCTATCGTTCATGACTTATCTCAAGCAAAAAGATCCCACAGATGGCACAATACCTACTCTATAGATGACTGCTTCATGGATGGGCTATCAAATCACTATTCAGGACTCGGGCCAAGTAGCGGGAGAGATTATTCGATGAAGACAAAGATTCTGCTGAAAGAGGCAGAAATGCCGACCCACTGGTATAACGTCGTGGCCGATATGCCCAACCCGCCGGCGCCTATCCTCGCCCCGGACGGATCGCCGGTGACCCCCGATGCCCTCAGCGCGATCTTCCCCAACGCTATCATTGAGCAGGAGGTAAGCGCGGAACGCTGGATCCCGATCCCCGACGAGGTCCGCGAAATGCTGCGTCTGTGGCGGCCATCTCCTCTCTATCGGGCTGAACGCCTGGAGATGGCGCTCAAGACCCCGGCCAAGATCTACTTCAAGAACGAAGCCGTGAGCCCGGCGGGCTCGCACAAACCGAATACCGCTGTCGCCCAGGCCTACTACAACAAGATGGAGGGGATCAATAGACTGGCCACCGAGACTGGCGCGGGACAGTGGGGCTGTTCCCTGGCCCTGGCGGGACAGCTCTTCGACATGGAGGTGAGGGTCTACATGGTGAAAGTCAGCTATCATCAGAAGCCCTACCGGCGCTCGATGATGCAGACCTGGGGCGCCGAGGTCTATCCCAGCCCCACCGAGATGACCCAGTCGGGAAGACATATCCTGGAACGCGATCCCGACTCCCCGGGCTCCCTGGGCATCGCCATCTCCGAGGCGGTGGAGGAGGCGGCGGGGCGCAAGGATACCAACTACTCCCTGGGTTCGGTGCTCAACCACGTCCTGCTGCACCAGACCATCATCGGCGAGGAGGCGAAAAAGCAGCTACAGCTGGTGGGGGAATATCCGGATGCGATCTACGCCCCTTGTGGTGGCGGCTCCAACTTCGGCGGCATCGCCTTCCCCTTCTTTGCCGACAAGGCGGCGGGCAAGGAGATCGACCTGGTGGCCGTCGAACCGACCTCCTGTCCGACCCTGACCAAGGGTGTCTACGCCTATGACTTCGGCGACACCGAGGGCCTCACGCCACTGACCAAGATGTACACCCTGGGACACGATTTCATGCCTCCCGGGATCCACGCCGGCGGTCTGCGCTATCACGGCGATTCCGCCCTGGTCAGTCAACTGTATGACGAGGGCCTGCTGAGTGCCGTTGCCATCCCCCAATTGGAGACCTTCCAGGCCGGTGAGCTGTTTGCCAAGACCCAGGGCATTATTCCAGCTCCAGAATCATGCCATGCGGTAGCAGCCGCGATCCGCGAAGCAAAACGCTGTGCCGAAACGGGGGAGGCGAAGACCCTGCTGTTCAACCTTTCGGGGCACGGCCATTTCGACATGAGCGCCTATGACCGCTATTTCAAGGGGGAGCTGGAGGACTTCGACTATCCGGATGAGGCGATTAGGGCATCACTGACCCATCTGCCTAAGGTCGGTTGAGCCGGTCTCATTGCGGTTGTCACGCCTGATGTGACTCCCAGGCCATGCGTAATCGGTTCAGATCATGGCATGCCTGATCCCAGTTCAGCTCATTGCCCGAGCCTTGAAGCTGCTCTATCAACTGGTGAATACCCCTGACCAGTGACTGCAGACGCTCGCGATCCCGCTGTTTGTTGCTCTTACGCTGCAGGTTGTCGATAAGGCTGTTCACCACCCCGACCAGCAGTTTCAGATTGTCTCGCCAGCGCTGGTAGCGGGCCTCGTCATGTAACGGCATATTGCGCACAAGCACCGAGACAAACTTGGCGTTTATCAGGGTACGGTGGCCAAAATCGATGATATTCCCCTTTTCGTAGAGAGTCTCCATCATCTCCTGGTCCAAGACACCGACCTCACCGGCATGGGAAAAGTAGTGACCACTCTCAACCAATCTGACTATCACCCGCAAACCGAAGCGATCAAAGGTCTCCAGCAGCCTTTCTCCCAGTGTTCTGAGATCATCGCATTCGAGACTGCGATCGAAAAAGTCGGCCAACAGATTCAACTCGGTACAGGCCGCGAGCGAGGCCTCCATCTCTTCCTGGGCCAGATTCGCTCGTTCCCGAGCGGCCTCGAGATCGTGTCGGTTGTTGAGTGCAATGCGGATCTTTACCAGCAGTTCCTCAACATCATAGGGCTTGGTGACATAGTCATCCGCACCGGCATGATAACCGGCGAGGCGTTCGCTCAGGCGTGAGAGTGCGGAAACAAAGATAACAGGAATTAGGGATGTAGCTGGATCCGCCTTGAGCCGACGGCAGACAGTCAGCCCATCCATTACCGGCATATCCACATCGAGCAGGATCAGATCGGGTGGTGGATCCTGCTCTGCCACAAGCTCGAGACAGGATTGGCCGTTGGCCGCCAATGCGACCCGATAATTGTAGTTCAATATCTGTTCGAGGCTTTTCAGGTTCTCCGGCTGGTCGTCGACCACCAGGATCTGCTGGGGCTTAGCCTCTTCCGCTTCGGATTCCATCACCCTCCTCCATGTTGAGCACCCCTATCAGATACATAATTGAGTAGGTTGAAGCTTCACTCATGTGTGGTGCTACAAATCAGCATGACCTGGCTATACATCTTGTCACAAAAGGATCGACAACCCCAACTCTATAAAACCAAGGTTATTTGTCGGGCTCAGCTGCCTTTCTCGCACCAATCTGGTATTGTTGACTGTGCTACCCTGTTAATCAGGGAACGGATGGTTACTGCTAGGTCATCTCTTTAGGACTCTACACTGCAATGGTTAAAAACGTCACTTTCAAGGAGGCCAGGGATGGTGTGGCCGATTGCTTGAACTGCTCTCTGCGCGAGTCTGTCCTGTTTGCAAAATTAGAAGAGAAGGACTTTGAACAACTCCACGACCCCATCGATCAATATACGCTTCCGGTAGGCTCGACGCTCTACCACACGGGTGACAGGGGGGAGCGTCTCTACACAGTGCGTTCCGGTATCCTCAAGCTGGTGCAATACCTGCCTGACGGCAGCCAGCGTATCGTGCGCCTGATCCGTTCAACCGACATCACCGGACTCGAGTGCATTCTCGGCGAGACTTATCAACACGACGCCGTGGTTCTCCAAGAGACCGAGGTCTGCGCCCTCCCGGTGCGCGTGGTGAACAATCTCAGCAATGAGAATCCGGCGCTTCACCACGAACTGCTTAACCGTTGGCAACGCGCCCTGAAGGAGGCCGATGCCTGGCTCACCGAACTCTCCACGGGTTCCGCCAAGCAGCGCGTAGCCCGCCTCCTGCTGCGCCTAGTCAAAGATACCGAAGAGAGCAGCTGCAGCTTGTTCGCCCGGGAAGACATGGGCGCAATGCTGGGGATCACCACCGAAACCGCGAGCCGCACCATCGCGGAATTCAAAAGACAGAGCCTGCTGGTCGAAACCAGCGTCAACCAGTTTCTGCTCGACATACCGAATCTGCATCGCATCGCTGAAGATTGACCATTTTCAATGCCAAAAGCACGCACTCTCCATACCCTACTGACTTGATTGGCCGGTTAACCTAGGCAGGGGAGAGGCAACTTGAAACAAGTCGTCAGGGAGATCGCTCTACCGATCTTCAGTATCGAAATGGAATTCGACGAGTGCAGATTTGACTCAATCGAAGAGATCGTCAGCTATATCGAGGCGCAGGTGCGGAAACACAGGGCCGTGCGATATATCGCCACCTTCGACCACCTGCAGCACACCACCGATTTGCCGGAAGGCATAATCGCCGAAGATATCGAGGCCGCCTACAACATTGTCTTCTGTTTCGGCTTCAGCCTGCAGGACTCGGAGCAGCTGGCCACGCGGCCCCGTTCAATCGGCGTATGCCAATACAACGGTCACATCTCGGTCACCTTTGTCGAGGCACCCATGCCGGTAGCCAACGCGCTCATGGAACAGTGGGCGAACTCCCTGCTGCTCGATGAGGAACAGCAACTGCACCCACCTCACCGTTCAGATCAGAAGAGCGACGCACTGCCAACACCGTAAAGCTGCGGGGCGAGACGTTACATCTCCATTTCCAGATCATCGATGATCGTATCTATACCGGCCTGAGCGCACTCTTCATCGGTCTCTCCCGAGGGTGCGCCGCTGACCCCCACGGCACCCAGCAGCTGCCCCCCTGCCTGTACCGGCAATCCACCGGCCGACATGACCAGACCGTCGATCCGACCAATGGGCGAGCCGGCTCGACTCTTCAAGGCGGATGTGGCGGCGTTGAAGTTGGCCGCGGTGAAGGCCTTCATGCGACTGATCGGCACCGTGATCTGGGCGGCAATGGTGTCACGCATCACCGCCTGCACCGTTCCATCCCGATCGACCACCGTGACCCCGATCTGAATCCCTTGTTTACGGCAGGCCTCTACCGCTCCGAGGGCAATCATATTCGCCGACTCCAGAGACAGACGCTTCAGCGTCACACTGGGGGGAGCTTCATCCGCTACCGCCCAACCCGATATACCCGCAATCAACACCGCGGCTGCAATTGTATATTTCATTATCTCCTCCGGTATGATTATTCTGCTGTTGATGCTATCCCAAGTAGTGAGAGCATGCCAATCCCGTCCATCTCCCTGTTACCGGCCGAGCACCAGCAGCTCAGTAGTGATCCTTTACGTAGCCATCCACCAATCTCATGAACTGATCCGAGATGTCGCTCCCTTTGAGCGTAGCCACTTTTTCGCCATCGATGTAGACAGGTGCCGAAGGGGACTCCCCGGTACCCGGCAGGCTGATTCCGATATTGGCCTGCTTGCTCTCACCGGGCCCGTTTACCACGCACCCCATCACCGCAACGGACATGGCTTCCACACCCGGATGTTCCCGTTTCCACGCAGGCATCATCCGCCGCAGATGGCTTTGCACATCCATCGCCAACTGCTGGAAATAACTACTGGTGGTACGGCCGCAGCCAGGACAGGCGACAACCATCGGGGAAAAGGCGCGAATGCCCATCGATTGCAGCAGCTCCTGGGCAACGACAACCTCCTGGCTTCTCGATCCGCCAGGCTCAGGGGTCAATGAGATACGTATGGTATCCCCGATCCCCTCCTGCAGCAGAACCGCAAGGGCGGCACTCGATGCGACGATACCCTTGGAACCCATGCCCGCCTCGGTCAGCCCCAGATGGAGCGCATAGTCGCAACGCTGTGCCAGGGTGCGGTAGACCGCAATCAGGTCCTGCACGCCGCTCATCTTACATGAGAGAACGATGCGTTCCTCGGCAAGACCTATGTCCTGTGCGCGTCGGGCGCTCTCCAGGGCGGAGACCACCATCACCTCCCTGGTCATCTGATCCGCATCCAGCGGATCTGAGGCGCGTGCGTTCTCATCCATCATTCGGGCCACCAGCCCCTTGTCCAAGCTACCCCAATTGACCCCTATCCTCACCGGTTTCTCGTAGCGGCAGGCGATCTCAATCATGCTGGCGAATTGGCTGTCGCGCTTCGCGCCGCTGCCGACGTTGCCCGGATTGATGCGGTACTTTGCCAGGGCTTGGGCGCAGGCGGGAAAATCGCTCAACAGGCGATGGCCGTTGAAGTGGAAATCTCCCACCAGGGGCACCTCCAGCCCCATCACGTCGAGGCGCTCACGGATCTTCGGCACCGCCCTGGCCGCCGCCTCCGTATTCACCGTGATACGGACCAGTTCCGAGCCCGCTCTGGCAAGCTCTGCCACCTGTCCTGTCGTGGCGTCTATATCCGCGGTATCGGTGTTGGTCATCGACTGCACGACCACCGGCGCATCCCCGCCGATTCGTACACCAGCCACCATCACACCCCGGGTACTGTTTCTATTGATCTCCACGCCTCTATACGCCTCGCACCGTTGACTTGGATTGACAGGATACCAAAAAGCACCAGCGGCTGATCACCCTTTGTCATCTATGACCACAGATCGGGCAAGGATTTAACAGGCTAAAACAGATGTATGGACGCCAACGCCTGTCCTGTGTAGGGATCCGCGATAGCGATGGTCACCTGGATTGCGATAGCGTATTAAGGAGGGGCGCTTCAAACCCAGCCCACAGGGCGGGCGAAAACCGCTAGCTGGCAAGAGAGCGCGGGAGAGACTGCGCGGTTTCTTGAAATGGAAAAAAGTAAGCAGGGCAGAGTCGCCGGCCTGGCTTATTGATCCCAGCGGGCATCCGACGACTATTTCAGCTTGCCAATGCCCAGCATCTTCAGAATATATTTTTCATAGATCGGTTCAGACGTTCCTTTCTTCATCTTGCGAATGAAATATTTTTCAAAGGCAATCTTGGCCATATGCACCCATTTTCCCTTCTTGAACCAGGCCACATTGCGAGGCGGGATCTGCGGCAGGGCAACGAACGCGGCACCGGTATCTCCCATGTCGGCTAGACAGACGGCGTTCCAGGTAGCCAGGGTTGTCCCCTCCCTGCCCGCCAGCTCGTCGGCAATATTGTGAACGATGGCGGTTACCATCGATTCGATCATATAGCCGGTTTTGGGTGCGCCGGTGGGAACCGCCGTGGCCTCCACCGGGGGTATCGCGATACATACGCCTGCGGCGAATATATTCGGATATTTCGGATTGCGCTGGTGATCATCCACAAAAACGAAGCCACGAGGATTGCACAGACCTTCCACATTGGCGACCGGATCGACGCCCTTGAATGCGGGCAGTACCATCGAGTACTTGAACTCCAACTCATGATCCTTCAGCTTATGTCCGGAATCGTCATACTGCTCGACGAACATCTTGCCCTGCTCAACCTTGATCACCTTGGCATTGGTGATCCAGTTGATATGGTGACTGCGGAACTCGCTCTCGAGAAAACCCTTCGAATCTCCCACGCCGCCCAGTCCCAGGTGGCCGATATAGGGTTCGGATGTCACGAAGGTCATAGGTACCTTGTCACGCATCTTGCGCTTGCGCAGATCGGAATCCATGATGAATGCAAATTCATAGGCGGGGCCGAAACAGCTGGCAAAGGGTGATGCGCCTATTACCACATGGCCAGGGTCATCGAGCAGATCCTGGTAGGCAATGTATGCCTTTTCCGCATGATCCACGGTGCAAATCGATTCAGTGAACCCCTCCGGGCCCGTGCCCTCCACCTCTTCGAACGCAAGCCGGGGGCCGGTGGCGATAACGAGATAATCGTAGTTGACGGTATCACCGTCATCGAGAGTCAGTCGGTTGGTGTCAGGGTCGATTTTTTCCACACGCTTGGCGATAAAATTGATTCCCTTGCGTTCCAGATGGGGTCGAATGTCAAAAGTGATGTGCGATCGATCTCTCCAGCCGACAGCAAGCCAGGGGTTGGATGGTACGAACTGGAAGTAATCACGCTCATTGATCATGGTGACTTCGTGCTCGCGCCCCAATTCCATGCGCAACTCATAGGCACAGGGCATCCCCCCGGTACCGGCGCCCATAATAACGATATGCGCCATTCACTAAACCTCCATCCTCTCCGAATTTGTTGGATTGCGGCATCGCCAGGAGAGATGGCTTGAGCCGCGTCTGGAAAACCCGCTAAGTTTATACCCAACTACCTGAAATTTAAAATTATTTAAGTAATTTGTAATTTGTTGATATGCCAATTCTCATGCGGCTTCTCAAGGCTCCAGCTGAAACCAGTCAGTCACGCCGTGCTGGGTTGCGACGGCAAACCGATCACTCAGATCCGGTAACTGCTGAAGAACAAGTTGCGTCACCAGCTCGGGGTTGTTGTTCTTCTCGCTGAGGTGGGAAGCGACGACCCGCTGTAGACGCGATTCCTGCAGGCGCTTCAAGAGTGCCACCGCCTGGTGGTTGTTCAAATGGCCATGGGATCCACCCACCCTCGCCCGCAGGCTGGGCGGATAGGGTCCGTTGGCGAGTAGCTGCGAATCGTGGTTGAATTCGAGAATCAGGCTATCGCAGGCCTGCAAGATGCCTGCGATATGGGGCGTGATGTAGCCCGTGTCGGTGAGCAAGCCCAGGGTGCAACCATTGGTGCGGAAGAGGAACTGACAGGGCTCCCTGGCGTCATGGGGCACCGGGTAGGGAGTGATTGCCAGGTCCCCGATGTTCCACCAACCGGCATGAGAGTCGATCGTATGCATCACCGGCAGCTTTCCATAATTGGTGCCATGAAAGGTGCCGGGGGTCATCCAGACAGGGATGCCATAACGCCTCGCCAAGGCGCCCACGCCCCGGACATGGTCGGTGTGTTCATGGGTCACCAGGATCGCTGAAAGAGATGCCGCGTCGATACTCAAACCGCTGAGACGCTCCTCAATGACACGCGCAGGAAACCCGCAATCCACCAGTACCCTGACTGACGGGGTTTCGATTATCAGCGCATTTCCCTGGCTGCCGCTGCCGAGCAGCGCGAAACTCAGAGACACGCTTCAGCGAATCTGTTCATGTATCAGGGTCAGTATCCGTCCTGCTGCCTTATGGTCGGCCTCGACACCATCCTGGTCTCTGATCACCACCTGGGTTCTTTGGTCGAGTTCCGAGAGCCTAACCTGGTATTGAGTCTCCTTATCGATACTCTCTTCATCGTCCCGCCAGAATGCGAGTTTTGAGAAGAAGCCTTTGTTCTCATCGGCTCCCGACAGTTCGCTGTATCTGACGAAGTAGATGCCGGATGAGCGATCCCTGTCCTCCACGGCAAATCCCACCCTGTCGAGGGCAACCCCCGTCAACCGCCAGGCGCGGGCAAAGCCTTCATTGATCCAGAGTTCCGAATGCTCTTCGGTTTTGACCAGTTGCGAGCGTTGCTCCCTCTCCTCACCCTGGGCCAGGGCGGTTTCCGCCTTCTCCTGCGCCATTCCGAGATAGACCATGAGGCTGCGCAGCATTGCGGCCTCGATACCCGGATCGTTGGGTCGGGGCGTCCAGTAGGTGGTGTCCGCATTTCCGCTGACATCCTCTTTCAGCTTCTCCTCCATGCCACGATGAGTCAGATAGAGCTCCGTGGTACCAGATTCGAGTCCCGCCTCCAGGCGCACCCGGAACTGATCGCGGGTGGCGGAACTGTAGATACTGCCAAGGGTCTTGCGGAAGAACTCGGTAATCACCCCCTGCTTGATATCGGCCCGGCTCTCCAGCCAGTCGGTCTTCATGACCCCGATGGTCGGGTCCTGTTCCAGCAGCAGCAGGCCGTTGTTTCTCCAGAAGGCAACCACCTTGGGCCATACAGACTGAGGTACGGCATTGATTACCAGCCAGCGCTGATCGCCGTCACGCTCGACCCTGATATTTTCAAACTCCGGCAATACCTCGTCGGATGAGCTCACAGCCCCACCCCTTTTCCGCTGCCGCTTGTTGGCATACTCCTCATAAGAGGCACCGCCCGCGTCCGGTATAACCATTGCGTCCTGAATCGTGGAGCGGGTGAGGTCGGGCGGAATTTCGAGATCATCAACCGTCTCCTTCTGGGATCGGTAAATGCGCTCGGAATCTGAAAAGTAACCGCCGCCAGAGCTACAACCTATCAAGGCCAAGGGCAGCAGGGTGATTAACAGAAAAACTAAAGCAGATTGCATGTCTAAGAAATCGTTGGATATTTATGTGTTGCCTATGACAGCGGAACCAGGTGATAAGTTTGATGCGGAATCACGCTACACCCTCAAGCATGGCGTGGAAGAGCCGCCCAGGCATAAACCGACTCGACGGACAAACCCTCAATGAAACGGTCATAGAATCCCGGCCTGGTGCATCGCCTGCATGACCTCATCCTCCGCCGACGGACTCAGCCACGTCAGCGGCAAACGGATACCGCGTTTGGCCAAACCCAGTTTCATCATTACCCATTTAACCGGAATGGGGCTGGATTCCACAAACAGTGCGCGGTGCAGACCGGCCAGTTTTGCATCGATCGCCCGCGCCTCCTCTTCTCGGCCCGCCAGTGCCGCTACGCTCATCTCATGCATCAGGCGGGGGGCGGCATTCGCGGTAACCGAGATAACCCCATCACCACCCTGCAGTAAAAAGTCGCAGCCTGTTGCATCGTCACCGCTGAGCAAGATGAATGAGGCGTCGCACTGCTCACGTATCTGATGCAGGCGAGACAGATCACCCGTCGCCTCCTTGACGCCGATTATGTTGGGCACCGCGGCCAATCTCACGACTGTCTCGGGCAGCATGTCGCACGCCGTTCGGCCGGGTACATTATAGAGAATCTGCGGTATATCAACTGCTTCGGCAACCGCCTTGTGGTGCAGAAAAAGCCCTTCCTGCGTGGGCTTGTTGTAATAGGGCGTCACCAGCAGGCAGGCATCGGCGCCCGACGCCTTTGCGCACTGGGTCAGGGTAACCGCTTCACGGGTGGAGTTTGCCCCGGTACCCGCGATCACAGGCACCCTGCCGCCGACGTAGTCGACAACCCGCCGGATCACCTCGCAATGCTCTTCTTCATCCAGGGTGGCGGACTCGCCGGTGGTGCCCACCGCGACGATCGCATCACTCCCTTGCTCGATGTGAAACTCCACGAGGGCGCGTAATGCGGCATCGTCCAGGCTGCCATCCTCCCCCATGGGAGTGATCATTGCTACCATACTGCCTTGAAACATCGCCACTCACCCCGATTTACTGAATAATCGGCAATGGTATCCTGTGGCTTGCAATGATGACAAGGGGCATGAAATGCGTGCCCGGCCGAGGGCGCAAAAATATCGCTTGACAGAGATAACAGATGTTACACTCTCCCTTAAATTCATTCTTAAACACCACACTAAGCGATTTATATGTCCACGCCAAAGAATTACCTGGTTATCTCAGCACTTGGAAAAGATCAACCCGGCATCGTCAAAGATCTCTCGAAGAAGATACTTGATGAAGGCTGTAATATCACCGACAGCAGAATGACGGTATTGGGAGGTGAATTCGCAATCCTGTTGTTGATCGAAGGCCCCTGGAACACCCTAGCCAAGCTCGAGGGGGCTGTTCCCGAACTCCAGGAGGACCTGGGGCTTACCATCATCTGTAAGCGCACCGAGGGGAGGGTTCGCAGTAGCAGCCAACTGCCCTACATGGTCGAGGTCGTCTCCATGGACCATCCCGGCATCGTCAATCAACTGGCTGAGTTTTTCTCCGAACGCGAGATCAACATTGAGGATATGGTCACCGCGAGTTATTCGGCAGCCCACACCGGTACCCCCATGTTTTCAGTTCACATGAGTGTCGGCATTCCCTCGGAGATTCACATCGCGGCATTGCGGGAGGAGTTCATGGACTACTGCGATGCACTGAATCTGGATGCCGTTATCGAACCCATCAAGGGGTAAGGAGAAACCGACAAACCATGCCCGTCATTACCATAGGCAAGGCCGTGCCCAAAATTGAGTTACTCGCCACCGGCGACAAGAGGATCAAACTCACCGATTTCCACGGCAAACCCATCGTTCTCTATTTCTACCCAAAAGCGAGCACACCGGGATGCACCCAGGAGGGGCTCGATTTCAGTGCCGCAATTGCGAAGTTCCGACGCCAGTCGGCGGTGATCCTCGGAGTCTCCAGGGACAGCCTCAAGGCCCAGGAAAATTTTAAGCAAAAACAAAGGTTTCCCTTCGATCTGATTGCCGACACAGAGGAGAAACTGTGCCAGGCATTCGATGTCATAAAAATGAAATCGATGTACGGCAAGCAGGTTCGGGGCATCGAGCGCAGTACCTTCTTGATCGATGAGGCCGGCAAGCTGCGCTGGGAATGGCGCAAGCTCAAAGTCAAGGGACACGTGGATGAGGTCCTGGAGACCTTGAAGGCGATGCGCGCCGGTAAACTAGCCTGAACATCAACAACAGCTATACACAATCTCAAACAACACCCACGCAATCTTGTGCTGCACAACCGTATCACAGCGCGGATTGCGGATTGCTGTAAACCATTTTGACTAGCCAAAAATTGCATATGTCCGAAAAACGACCCGACCAAACCCGTCTCTTCGTCCTCGATACAAACGTGCTGATGCACGATCCCTCAGCCCTGTTCCGTTTCAAGGAGCACGATATCTACCTGCCGATGGTGGTGCTGGAGGAGCTGGACAAGGGAAAAAAGGGTATGTCTGAGGTTGCGAGGAATGTGCGTCAGACCAGCCGTTTTCTCGACGAACTGATGAGCAATGTGCCTCAATCCGCCATCTGCGACGGTATTCCTCTCAATACCCTGCAGTTGAACGGAGGTATCGAAACACTCACCGGCCATCTCTTTTTCCAGACCAAGCCTTTGAGTGGAGATCTGCCATCGACCCTACCCGGAAACACACCGGACAACACCATCCTCGCAACCGCGCTCAACCTGCAGGCTGAGTATCCCGAAAGAGAGATCATTCTGGTCTCCAAGGATATAAATCTGCGGATCAAGGCCGCGGTGGTGGGCATACATGCCGAAGACTACTCAAATGACAAGGTCCTGGAGGACGTCAATCTGCTCTACAGCGGCAATGAGCGTCTGGCGGTGGATTTCTGGGACCAGCACACCCGGGAGGTCGAGTCCTGGCAGGAGCAGGGACGGACCTTCTATCGCATCGCCGGACCCGATACAGAGGCATGGTATCCCAGTCAGTGCCTGCACCTGCCCGGGGAAGACGAATTCCATGCCATCGTCAGAAAAAAGGAGGGGCAGAGCGCCATCATCGAGCTGGTGGAGGACTACACCAACCCCAAGCATTCCGTGTGGGGAATCACAGCGCGCAACCAGGAACAGAACTTTGCCCTAAACCTGCTGCTCGATCCCGATCTCGATTTTGTTTCGCTGTTGGGTACGGCAGGTACCGGCAAGACCCTGCTGACCCTTGCCGCGGGGCTGGTACAGACCCTCGATCTCAATCTCTATCGCGAGATCATCATGACCCGGGTAACCGTTCCGGTGGGTGAGGATATAGGTTTTCTTCCCGGCACTGAGGAGGAGAAGATGACCCCCTGGATGGGTGCGCTGATGGACAACCTTGAGGTATTGACCCAGACGGAAGGCGGTGAGTGGGGGCGAGCCGCCACCGAGGACCTGTTGCGCAGCCGCATCCGCATTCATTCACTCAATTTCATGCGCGGCCGCACCTTCCTCAACAAGTACATCATCCTCGACGAAGCCCAGAACCTGACCCCGAAACAGATGAAAACCCTGGTCACACGAGCCGGGCCAGGGACAAAGATCGTCTGTCTCGGCAATGTGGCACAGATCGACACCCCCTACCTGACCGAAACCACATCGGGCCTGACCTATGCCGTCGATCGGTTTAAAAACTGGCCGCACAGCGGGCATATCACCCTGCAGAGAGGTGAGCGCTCGAGACTTGCGGATTATGCCTCAGAGAATCTCTAGGTAGGTGATCTCGGCTGGGTTATTGACGGTGCCTTACCCCACAACTGAGCGAGCCTGAACAATACCCGAACAAGCGTCCTAGTGAATACTGCCTCGATCGACGATGGTCTTCAGCTCGGTAATGGTGCGACGGTAGACATCGGCGGCTTGATTGTAACTGCTTACCAATCCCGAGGTGTCTTTCTGACGACCTTTGAATTCCAGTTCACGGGCGAGAATCGAGAGTTCCATCGCTCCCACATTGGCACTGCTCGACTTAAGCGGATGTGCCGATTTCACCAGGGCGTCCAGGTCTCGATCCTTCACTGCATCACGTATACCATGCATAAGCCCCGGTGCACTGCTCAGGTAACTCTCGAGAACAGAGACGAACTCATCTTCCATAATTTCATATAACTCTTCCAAAACGCTGCGGTCTATCATGCCGCCTGAAGACATATTGAGGTCTCCTGTGCTCGTGCTCTCTAAATCTTCACTTGAGATTATGCCGGATGGCGCCGCCAAATTCTCATCACCACCGCTCTCCTCTGCCAGCGCGCTCTCTTCGCCCTGGCTGATCATCTCTTCCATGGGCAGCCACTGACGCAGCATATTCTCAAGTTGTGCCGGTTTCACGGGTTTTGAGAGATAATCGTCCATCCCAACCGCCAGACAGCGCTCCCGATCCCCTGCCATCGCGTTCGCGGTCATCGCGATTACCGGCGTACGCATCAATCCCTGCGTCACTTCCCGGTCCCTGATCGCCTCTGTGGCCTCGTAACCGTCCATTCGCGGCATCTGGCAGTCCATCAAGACCACATCGAACTGCTCCTCGTGCATGGCATCCATCGCTTCTACGCCATCGTTTGCTGTTATCGGCGAGAGCCCCGCTTTTTCCAGCATTTTTTTCACCACCGCCTGATTCACGGGATTGTCCTCAACCACCAAAACCCGTCCCGCAAGCCTGGTATGCCGATTTACCGCTTCACGGTCATCGGCACGTTCGCTACCGGGAAGCTGATTCTCGCTTTCTCCCTGTTTGTCGAGCCAATTCATGTGGTCGTCGGGGAGACGCGGAATCGGCGCCTCTTCAGGTGTTGTTGTTACCCCCGGTACCTGCTCCACGTCGAATACCCTATTCAGTCGTTGAGTGATCTCCTTGCTCCTGCCTCCGCCACTCAAGCATTCGATGTCGAGTGCCTCGAGGGTCTCGATACTCTCCTCCGGGACATTGATGGCCAGCACGTGGACATCACGCATATGCGAGATCTCACGCGCGGAATTGACAACCTGAAGCAGATTGACACTGGAAAATGCAGCATCGATCACAATCAGCTCATAACGCCAACTGGCGCCAAGATTGGCAGATGTCTTCAGTTTGGAAAGGGCGTCATACTGGTCATCGGTCTGCTCCAGAATCATTCCCTGCTCTTTCAGTAAGTTCGCCAATGCTGCGGTCTCGGCACTGTTCTTCGCCGCCAGCAACAGGGTACGGATATCGTTGAGATTGCGTCGACTGGACGGAATCTCCTGCAGTGATTTTCGCATCGGCAGGATGAACCAGAAATAGGATCCTTTGCCCAGTTGGGACTTTACTCCGATTCGTCCACCCATCAATTCGGTCAGACGCTTGCAGATAACCAAGCCTAATCCGGTACCACCATGCTTGCGGGTGGTGGACGCATCGGCCTGGGTAAAGGGCTCGAAGAGACGATTTACGTGCTCCTCCGACATTCCCATCCCGGTATCCCTGACAGCAAACAGCAACTCCACTTCTGTGCGTGTCGACTGGCGGGTGGAGACCTCCACCGAAACCTCTCCCTTCTCGGTGAACTTGACTGCGTTGCTCACCAGGTTGGTGAGAATCTGGCGGAGTCTGATCGGATCGCCACGCACAATCCTCGGTACATCCCGTGCAATGTTGTAGTTGAGTTTCAAGTTACGACGGTCAGCGGCATTTTTCATCAGTGATGTCACCTGGGTGACAACATCCTTCAGGGTGACGTCGATAAACTCCAAATCGAGCTTGCCTGCCTCGATCTTGGAGAAATCGAGGATATCGTTGATGATACTTAGAAGAACCTGGGACGAATTGAGCGCGGTTGTGACAAACTGCTTTTGCTCGTTGTTGAGTTTGGTTTCCAGCAGCATATCGAGAATCGGCAGAATGCCGTTCAGCGGCGTACGGATCTCATGACTCATTGTGGCCAAAAACTCCGACTTCGCCAGATTCGCACTCTCCGCCGCCTCTTTCGCCAGAAACAGCTCCTGCTCAACAGACTGCCGCTGGTCATTTTCCACGATCAGGCGACTGCGCATTTCACTGAGTTCGGTCTCCGAAGCGACCATCCGTTCATGCAGTAATACACGGTTCGCAGCGAGCAGCAGATATCCCTGCTGGTAGACCATCATCCATGCCGACAGAATCAACAGCGCCAGGGCATAGGCGATCATGCCAATGAGAAACTCATTGGGCACCAAATCTTTATCACCGGAGATGCTGAATACCACCAGCGCCGTTCCCGCCAATACGAAAACGATACTGAAAAAGGTATCGATGGTAAGCAACAGGGCTGTGAGCAGAAAGACGGTCCCGATCAGAACCAGGTCGATGACCAGGTAATCGGTATCCATGGTGTTGGTCAGCAGGTAGATTAGCGCGGAGGCCCACAACAAGCCAAGCAAGGATATGCCGGGGAGTAGCGCATAGCGCCACATCTGGATCCGTTCCAGACTGCTTTTACGGACGATAATGGTGAGTACGGTCTGACCAATCAGAACCAGCGCAAGCAAGCCACCCCAGATCACACCCAGGGGTGTCTCCCAGACCCTATTCAGATAGAAAAAAATTACGCCGGCAATGAGGTTGGCAATAATAAGCGTGGTACCGTTTGCGTAAAGCAAGCGTACCCGCTCTTTTCTTATTTTCACCGCCTCTTCGTTTGGATCAGTCATGCCCGATGCCCGGCTTATAAACCCCCGCTAAGTGCGTCTAAATTAACACATTAACCCTGCAAAAGTGTAGCAAAGTTGTGCAACTTTGACGTACAGGTAGAGCCGTCCTTCGCACATCCACCGTCCGTGACATCTTATTCTGCAATACCACTATTTATACTAGACTCGATTCTATCCTTTCTCTCCGAACCTGGATAGCAGAACACACTCACGTGATATCCGATCCAAGCATCATCGATCAAATAACCGCCCGGTTTCGATTCTTACAGGGAGCAGACGCAGATTTCATTCGCCATTTTTTCAACAGTAGCACAATCACGCATCTTGCATCTGACCAACCGATCTGCCAACAGGGGATGCACTGCAGCCACCTGGCCCTGGTGATTGAAGGTACGGCGCGTGTCTACAAAATCGGTGAAAACGGGCGTGAAATCACCCTCTACCGGATCGGCCCCGGCGAGAGCTGCATCCTCACCGCTTCATGCATTATGAGCCGTAAGCCCTTTCCTGCATTCGCCATCAGCGAAGAACCGATCAAGGCCTTGATCCTATCGAGCGCAGACGTGGTGCGCTGGTCAAACCAGGAAGCGACCTGGAGAGACTATCTGTTCCAACTCATCAGCGATCGTCTCGGTGATGTTATAAGCGTGGTCGAGGAGGTTGCATTCCGGCGGGTAGATCGCAGGCTCGTCAGCTACCTACTGCAGCATATCGAGAACAACGGCATGCACATGCAGGTCACTCACCAGTCGATCGCATCCGACCTGGGCACTTCCCGCGAAGTGGTGAGTCGAATATTGAAGGACTTTGAACAACAGGGAATGATCTCAACCTCCCGCGGCACTATAACCCTGGAGGACCGGCATCGCCTGAGCGAAAAACTCACCGAATAGCTGACCGACCCGGCTTCACGGCCACGCATCGCACTCTGTGACTTAGTCACATACTTGCCCCCTGCTTGCGGGTAAGGTTATCCGCCGGTAGCGCCGTTTCTCGATGAGAAAAGCTATTCATGTGCAGGCGTTTTGTGACTTATCACTCTATGTAAAGGAGCGGATCATGACTCAGAATGTTGGTAGTATTGAACGGATAATCCGGATAGTTGCCGGATTGGCAATTCTTGCCTGGGGGTTCCTCTTGAGCGACCCGATCAACTGGTGGGGCGCGATCGGTGCCGTGCCGCTGGTAACCGGCTTGGTCTCTTTTTGTCCGCTATGGACCGTCTTCGGCATCAATACGAAAAAGACCGCCTGAGCTGTAACTTCTCGATACTCCGCGACAGCCCGTCAACCAGATGAGATCGTTCGATCGGGTTGACGGGTTGCTAGGCCTCAGTTTCGATCTCCCGCTCGCTGCTCTTCGGCCATGCCACTAACACGGCCTGTACCAGAGTCGCCAGGGGGATTGCAAAAAACACACCCCAAAAGCCCCAGAAACCGCCAAATACCAGAATGGCGACAATGATTGCCACCGGGTGCAGATTCACCACCTCGGAAAAAAGCAGGGGTACAAGCACATTGCCATCCAATGCCTGGATGATGAAGTAAGCGACAGCAAGCCAGGCAAAATCACTGCTCCACCCCCATTGAAACCAGGCGATGAAAAGGACCGGGATGGTGACAACCGCAGCACCGATATAGGGGATGATCACAGAGAGACCCACCAACATCGACAACAGTAGCGCATAATTTAACCCAAGCAGCCTGAAAGTGACGAAGCTGACCGCCCATACAATCACTATTTCCCAGAACTTGCCCCGTACGTAGTTGGCGATCTGCTTGTCCACATCTTCCCAAACCGTGCCGGCAAAGCGCCTGTGCCTGGGTAGATAGGTCACAAACCAATCAATGATCAGGCGCTTGTCCTTCAAAAAGAAGAACACCAGGAGCGGCATCAGGATAAGGTAGACAATCAAGGTGATGACACCGACCACCGAGGCAAGCGACCAGGTGACTGCCTGCTGCGCGAATGAGGCGATCTCATTGCGTATCTGCTGGATCAGCTCGTCAACCTGCTCCTGAGGTATCAGATCCGGGTAGCGTTCGGGCAACTGCATCAGTGCTTGCTGTCCCATGGAGATCATTACCGGCAGCTGCTGTAAAAAGTCGGTTACCTGTCGCGATAAAAGCGGCAGCAGTCCCAACAGCAACAGTGCCACAAAGAGCAGAAACAGGATAAAAACGATCACCACTGAAAGGGTTCTTGGCCATGACCGCTTTCTCAGCAGGGCAACGATTCCTTCCAACAGATAGGCGATGACGATACTCGCCAAGACCGGAGCGAGCATATCCCCCATGGTGATGACTATGCCAAAAAACAGCAGCAGAAAGAGCGTTAGGAAGATGATCTGGGGATCGGAAAAGTAACGCTTGAACCAGTTTGTTACTACCTGCATAGGACTACCTATTCGACGGCGCCATCATCTCAGCGATCATCCAGATAGCTCTGGTAGTGACGGGCAAACAGCGCCTCCAACTCGTCGATCACCGATTTCGCATCGCGTCCCTGCATCATGTGGGCCATCATCAATGATGATGTCTCATCCAGCAGATGCTCTTTTTCGAGCATGAAATAACTCTCCGAGAGTCGCTTGATCGCCTTCACCACCGACTCCTGCTGAGGTCGGTCGATCGGCTTCGGCTGATGAACCTGCTGCTCCTCCGCTGCGCTCTCGGCAGCTTCCTGGCTCGATAAAAATTCGGCAAAAGAGAGCAGGGATTGCTGCTGTTGCGGATCGAGCCGACCGAAGAGGTCAAGCAGTCGCTGCCGATCCGCGTCTAGTCTTTTTTGTGTAGGAACGAATTGCACAATGGTTCCACCTGAAGATGTTCTATGCGCAGAGTCAGCCAGTCATCAGCAACGGAAAAGCTATTAGAGCTTTTCCTCGGCGTGATCTTCGCAATAGCCTCTGGCAAAGTCGAGCAGCTCTTCCATGGCGCGCAGCCTGAATTTCTGCTTTTGGTGTACAAACGAGAAGGGGCGTTCCAGTTTCGGCTCCAGATTGATTGCCCGCAGGGTATCCAACTTCAGCTCTTTCTGGATAGTCGCGCGGGAGACCACGGAGACGCCCATGCCTGCCTCGACCGCACCCTTGACGGCTTCGGGACTGCCCAATTCCATGGAGATATTCAACGCCGAGTCACAGGAGTTGTTTTCCAGATATTCGTTGATCACTTCACGGGTTCCGGACCCCTCTTCGCGACAGATGAAGGGGTATTCAATGAGCTGTCCGATCTCCACGGACTCCTGGTTGGAGAGATCGTGGTTCGGGGGCACGATCGCCACCAGGTGATCCTCACGACACATCTCCACCACCAGGTTCTTATTTCCCACCGGCGCCTCAACGACGCCCAGGTCTATGGTGTTGTTCTCAACCATCGAGACGATGCCCTCAGAGTTGGAGACACGCAGGTGGATGGTGACCTCCGGGAAGCGTGCACCGAAATCCCCCAGCAGGGCGGGCAGCATATATTCGGCAATCGTGGTACTGGCGCCGATGGTCAGGGCACCCCTGATCTCACCCGTCATCTCACGCACGGAGTTTTCCATATCGGCATAGAGATCGAAAATTCTGTCGGCGTACTCATAAACCCGCTCGCCCGCCTCAGTCAGGCTGATCCGATTATGGGTGCGATCGAAGAGTCGGGTATTGAAATACTCTTCCAGCTGTCGGACCTGGAAGGTCACTGCAGGTTGAGTCATATGCAGTGTTTCAGCCGCCTTGGTAAAACTGAGCAGACGTGCAACTGTATGAAAAACTTGTAATCTTCGATCCGCCATTGTATTTATGGGTCCAATCAACCGGTCTTTAATATGGATAAACTCAATTTATACCATAACTCAACAGGCTATGGGAGCTGTTATACAAAACAGTTAAAGTCGAGGCGGGGTTGGCTGGGGCAAATAGTAAAAACACCCTTAATTGCAATTGCTTGCCCAGAAAACATGGTAATTCAGTGAAAAATCCTCTAGCCTCATGAAACTGACCCATTGCGGCAGCAACTGGATAGCAGTGTCGCAGTGCAACGGTCTGGCCCAGCCCGAACACTGCCGGGAAGATAGGGACAGGCCAAGAATAATAGAAACTACGGTGGAGGAACTATGCGGACGCACTTCAACAAGAAGCTTCAAATTACTCGACTGGCGCTGGCATGCAGTGCCGCCCTGTTGACTATGAATCAGACAGCCCAGGCATCGGGTTTTGCGGTCCCCGAGTTGAATATCACCGGCCTTGCACTCTCCAACGCCCTGGTCGCCAATCCCGATTCATTGTCAGCCATCGCCTACAACCCGGCTGCGATGTCTTTTCACGAAGGCAGTGCCGTTGAGCTGGGCCTGCTGCTGGTTGAACCCGACTTGAGTGTCAACACCGGCTCCGGCAGCGTGGACAGCGAGGCCAACGAAGTAGTGGCGATACCGGCCTTTACGGCCTATATGACGCTCAACGAAATCTGGTCACTCGGTGTCTCCGTCAACGCCCCCTTCGGATTGGAAACCGATTGGCCTGCAGGTACCTTCGATGCCCAGTACCCCCCCGGCTCCACCATACCAACCCAGAGTAAACTGGAGATCGTCGCCTTTTCACCCAGTGTCGCTTACAAAATCAACGACAAAACCAGCATCTCCGGTGGTGTCGATTACTACTGGATGCGCGAAGTCATCTTCAACGGTGACATCAATGCAGGCATGCCAGGCTCCAATCCCGCAGCCGATCTGGAGGGGGATGGTCGCGGTGTAGGTTTCAACCTGGGCTTGTTGGTTGATCAGGGTGATTGGAGTTTCGGAGCGAGCTACCACTCAGAGGCGAATATCCCGATAGAGGGCAGAGTCGACCTCCCTGCCGGCGCCCTCCCGTCATTCTTCTCTAACAGGGTCAATGCAGAGCTCAAACTACCCTGGCGTCTGCAGGTAGGGGTGAGGAACCAAGCCACCCAAAAACTTGCCGTTGAGTTCGATATTACCCGTACGGGGTGGAGCTCCTTCGACAACCTTGTGGTCGAGCATGACCAATATGACGTAGATATCGTCACCAGCAGCAACCAATGGGATGACGCCAACGCCTACCGGATCGGCATCAGCTACGACTTTACGCCGACAACCCAGCTGCGAATCGGATACACCCTGGATGAAACTCCCCAGGACGATAAGTTCTACAGCCCGCGCATACCCGACGCTGATCGCCAGCTCTTCAGCCTGGGAGTAGGACATACCCTGGATAACGGCTGGACCATCGATGCAGGTTACATGTATGTCAAATTCGACGACAGAACCCTGGATATCGATCCGACCTTCGTACATGCGGCACCGGATACGAGCGAGACCAACGGCACCAGCGCGGTCAACGGTGACTATGAATCGAGTGTCCACCTGCTTGGCATCGGTATCAAGAAAAGCTTCATGTAGGCAGATACGGCTTTTTCGGCAACCGAACCCCGAGTATCCACTCGGGGTTTTTTTTGCGTCCTGAAATCATACTTGATCCGATTCGGTGCCTGCTTTCCAGCCGCCAAAAAAAACGCCGCCCTTGTGGGGCGGCGCCGTGACTGCATTTTACAACGGGTTAGATGTAAAGGCAGATATCACTGTTGCCGGCAAATTCAAAGAAGCGTGCGGCACCTGCATATTCGATACCGTCAATAAATTCGCTGGTGTTCATCTCAAACAGATCGACCGTCATCTGGCATGCAATCAGTTTGACTTCAGCCTCCTGGCAGAGCTCACGCAGCTCGGCGAGGTCGGCTACCCCTTTCGAGGCCATTTTCTTTTTCATCATACCGGTCATCATGCCCTGCATGCCCGGTAGGGCCAAACCCAGCACCGGGAACCACTTGTCCATACCCATGGGCATAGGCATGCCCGGGTTTCCCAGTGGTGTAACCTCGAGATCGAGATTCCTTTTTAGTAGCTGCAGGCCATAGAAAGTGAAGAATATCTCTGTTTCATAGCCAAGGGCCGCCGCGGTGGAAGCCAGGATGAATGGCGGGTAGGCCCAATCGAGTGAGCCTTTGGTGGCGATAATGGCTAGCTTTTTTTCGTCTGACATCGTTAAGTCTCCTGAAAAAACTCCAATCAGGCCTTCTTGATCAGAAATTCAAATTTACCGCCAACTTCTTTCGATTCCATCAACTCGTTACCGGTCTGATTGGCGAACGCCTCGAAATCCTTCACGGAACCGGGATCGGTGGCGATGATGTGCAGTACTTTTCCGGATTCCATACCATTCAGGGTTTTCTTAGCACGCAAAATTGGCAGTGGACAATTGAGCCCGCTTGCGTCCAGTTCTTGATCAAAATCTGCCATGGTATGACCTCCAGCTATTTAATTTAATGTGTTTTGTATGCCGTTAAAAACAGACGGACCTTTATATGTCATGCGTCTGATAAACGCAAGTCGTCGACAAATCCGAATGCTACCCTCCACAGCACCACCCAGTCGGCAGCCGCCGTGGATCGCTAGCTCGCCATTCTGGCGGCCAGCTGAAAACCCGATCTCGCCCAACCCAAGATGCCACCGCGCAGATTGATCGCGTTCTCTATACCCTGCTGTGCCAGGTAGGCGCAGGCATGATAGGAACGCGCACCGCTGTGACAATAGAGTATGATCTCTTTGTCTTTAGGCAATTCACTGATTCTCAAGGGAATTAGATGCATGGGCATGTGCACTGCGTTGGGCAGCGCACCCTGGGCGAGCTCACCCGCGCTGCGAATGTCCAGGAGCAGAAAATTATCGCCCTCATTGAGACGGGCCTGAAGATCGTGTGCATCAATTTCCTTTATCATCACTTGCCGGTTCGCCTTTTAAAACAGATAACGGGATAAATTAGTATATTAATGTGTTTAAATATTGCAAGTTGGATTACCTCAATTAGCCTTTGGTTTATCGGCATGATTGAGTCATGATAGAGTCACTCACAGCTGCTTACGCATCAGGTACAACACAACCAAGCAATTGATAATATATGGATTTTTTTCCCATTTTCCTTGATCTAAAGAATCGTCCCTGTCTGGTCGTGGGGGGCGGTTCGATCGCCGAGAGAAAAACCGCCCTGCTCCTCAGATCGGGCGCGGAGGTGACCCTGATTTCACCGGATCTGTGCCATAACCTCACCACCTGGCGCGATATGGGACGCTTTACACACCTGGAAAGAGCGTTTCTGGATGCTGACCTGAATGGACAGTATCTCGCCATCGCGGCCACCAATGACCCGGCGGTTAACCGACGGATTGCCGAGATCGCAACCAGCCGCCGTATCCCGGTCAATGTGGTCGATCAACCCGAGCTTTGCAGCTTCATCGTTCCCTCCATCATCGACCGTTCCCCGGTGGTCGCTGCTATCTCCACCGGTGGTGCCTCCCCCGTTCTGGCACGCCTGATACGCGCCCGTCTCGAGTCCCTGATCCCCGCAGGATACGGCCGCCTGGCCAAACTCTGCAGCCGTTTTCGCCAGCGCGTGAAAGAGCGCTTCGCCGAGCCTGTGGAACGGCGCTTGTTCTGGGACCGCGTACTCCAAGGCGGGGTCGCCGAGCGTGTCTTCTCCGGCCATGAGGAAGAAGCCGATCAGTTGATGGAAAGGATCCTCAACACCCCGCTTGCGCGGCAGAAGATGGGGGAGGTCTACCTGGTCGGCGCCGGCCCGGGCGACCCGGATCTGTTGACCTTACGTGCCCTGCGGCTGATGCAGCAGGCCGACGTGGTGATCTATGACCGCCTGGTGGCCAAGCCGATCCTGGATATGACCCGCCACGATGCCGAGCACGTCTATGTGGGCAAGGAGCGCGACAAGCACACCCTGCGCCAAGAGGAGATCAATCAGCTGTTGGCGAAGCTCGCCAAGCAGGGAAAGCGGGTGTTGCGGCTGAAGGGTGGCGATCCCTTCATCTTCGGGCGCGGGGGCGAGGAGATCGACACCCTGGCCGTCGAGGGCGTCCCCTTCCAGGTGATTCCGGGGGTAACTGCTGCCTCTGGCTGCGCCTCCTACGCAGGCATACCCCTGACCCACAGGGATTATGCCCAGTCGGTAACCTTCGTCACCGGCCATCTCAAGGATGGCACCATGAACCTGAACTGGAAAATGCTGGCGCAGCCGAATCAGACCATCGTCTTCTATATGGGATTGGTCGGCCTCCCAGTAATCTGCAGAGAGCTGAAGAGCCACGGTGTCGCCGACGACATGCCGATCGCCTTGGTTCAGCAGGGCACCACCCATATGCAGCGGGTGTTCACGGGTACCCTGGCGACAATCCTCGACCTGGTCGAACAGGAGCGCCCGAAACCGCCAACCCTGATCATCGTAGGTCGCGTGGTCGAACTGCAGGAGAAGCTCTCATGGTATGAGGCCCCGCCCCACTCCGAACAGGGGGCGACATCCCCAATCGATTATTAGTCCGCAAATGAACGCTAACAGACGCAAATAGAATTCAAACCAATGCAGGGTGCGACTTGCCGCTCCATAGGTTTGCATAATTCGATGTCAGGTCAGTTTTGTAGATTGTTTCGGTGCGGCAAGCCGCACCCTATGTCTAACTCAAAACACTACAGTTTTGGTCTTAGCTGCTCCTCGCGCAGCTTCGGGGTGAAGTAGTCATCCGCCTCCTCGATCTCCACAACCTGTCCATCCTTGTCCACCAAGGGTTGTTCGTAGTCATTCCAGCCGCGCAGTCCGGTTTTCAGTGAGACGACTTGCTCGTAACCGAGCACATGCATGGAGAAAGTGGCTAGCACACTGCGGTAACCGGAGCGGCAGACGACGACGATTTCACGCTGCCGCGCGTTCACCAGTTCCGGGATCGTCTCCTCATAGTCCCATTCACAGGCCGACTCGAGAATCCCGCGGGGAACCGCAAGGGAGCCCTCTATATGCATTGCGTCATATTCATAGGGCTCGCGGACGTCCACGACCAGCAGATCGGGATTGGCAGCTATCCGTTCTTCAAGGTCCCAGGGCATTATCTCTTCAACGTCACTTAGACTGTCACTGATCAAATTTAGGAAGTTTTTCATCTATTTTTCTGTGTCTGTTCTGCCTGTTACTGTTTAGGGAACCCCTGAGAAAACGAAAGGCTGCTGCTGGATGGGAGTAGGGTGCGGTAGTCGGTCGCTTTCAGGGTGTAATGTCAGGAAAGCCGGATAAACCTATGTTTCGATTCCCTGCGCTGATAAATGATCTGGGTTGCACACTGAGTCATGATTTGGCTAAAGCTGTCCCCTTGAACAGAGATTCTGCTCCACGGCAATTACAGCCGCCTCGACCCGGGAGTGAACCTCGAGCTTACGCAGTATCGATTTAACGTGGAGTTTTACCGTGCCGTCTGATATACCCAGGTTGCGGGCGATGACCTTGTTACTCTGCCCATCGGCAAGATGGCAGAGGATCTCCCGCTCCCGAGGGGTCAGGTCGTCCAGGGAAGAGGCCGGCGGCGCACTGCTTTGACTCTCTCCCTGTACCGCTTTGGCCAGGATGCCTGTCAGTTCCTTGGCAACCACTGTCTGGCCCTGTTTGATCTGCTGCAGTGCATCGATCAGCTCATCGGGTTCCATATCCTTCAACAGGTAGCCCTGGGCGCCGTTTTGCAGGGCCTCGATCACATCCGACTCCTCACGGCTGGTGGTCAACATGCTGATCGGCATCTCCGGGTAGTGTTTGCGCAACACGCTCAACACCTCGGTACCGGTCATATCGGGCATGCGCATGTCGAGCAGCACCACATCGGGTCTGTTCGTCGCCACGGTTTCAATCCCCTTCAGGCAATCACCGATGGCGATGACATCTATACCGCGACGCTCCAACAGCTCTTGCAGTCCGATACGAAACAGGGCGTGATCATCTATCAGTAATACCCGCATCTTGTTTTACCTCTGTAGACTCGCTTCGCTCTTCTCATTGCGGATCACCAACTCAACCCTGGTGCCCTCGCCAGGCTCGCTCTCGATCGACAACTCGCCACCGACTCGCCGAGCACGCTCCTCCATGATCGACAGCCCAATATGCTCCCCCGGATTGCCCTGGGGCACGGTTCCCTCGAAACCAACACCGTCATCCTCGACCAGGATCAGATAACTACCGGGACTGCGGCAGCGTAGCAAGACACGGATTGTGTGGGCTTTGGCGTGTTTGCGGATATTTGCCAGCGCCTCCTGCACGATACGCAGCGCCTGCATCTCTTGATTCGGTTCCAGGTCGGTCTTGATACAATCAGGCTGAAAGAAGGCGGGTATGCCGGTTTCCTGATTGAAGCGTTCGACCAATTTTGACAGCGCCGGCACCAGGCCCCGTTGATCGATAGGGGCGCGAAAACTGTAGATCAGCTCTCTCAATTCGTCATGGGCCTCGTCGAGGCCATTGTGAATCCGATGCGCTTCCTGGACCGCCTTGTCGGATATCGCATCGCTCTGCAGCGTCTCCTCCAACATCCGCACCTGAAAACGCAGACTGGCCAGGGTCTGGGCCAGCGAGTCGTGCAGTTCATGGGCCAGCGAGGTCCGCTCCTCCACGATCGACAAGCGTCGAGCCTCGGAGTCCGATCGCTGTTTCGCCACAGCCATGCCCAGGTGACTGCCGATGGTATTGAGAATATCGAGTACATCCTCCCGGCCGTCATAGATACCGGGCTTATCTACATACAGATGGTAGAAGCCGAGGACATCGCCGTGGTACCACATGGGCACGGAGACCCGCTCGACCTGTTCCGCACTGAACATGGTGCGTTTATTCCTGCGCGAGCAGATACGGGCATCCTGGCTGCAGAGAATATCCCCCGGCGACAAGGCGATGCCGCATTTACAGAGTTCTATCGGCAACATCTCCTGCTCATTGTAGAGCCTGCCCTGGAGATCGATGCATCCCACCTGGCGCACCCTGTCATCCGGGAGGACCAGATGCACGGTGGCTGAGCGGGCATCCACCATGCGCTTGAAGACACCCATGTATTCGAGCAACAGTTCGTCGAGGTTTTCCGACTGATTGATACCCGCCGCCACATCGTAGAGCACCTGCAGGGAGGTGGTCTTCTGCGCCAGCCTCGATGTCTGCCGGGCCACGCGAACCTCCATATCCTCGTAGATATCGGTAAGCTCCTCGCTGAGACTGTCTATATCCCGGGCCATGCGGCTGAGCACACCTGTCTGTTCATGCTTCTTGCTGGCAACCGGTTCACCCTGGCAGACCTGATTCACCGTCTGCTCCATCGATGCCAGGGGACGCAACAGTTGACTGCGCAGGCGAATCAGCACCAGAACCAGGGAAAACAGCGCGAAAAGGATACTCAACAGCAACACAAACTGCAGGGATGTCTGCCGCTGCTGTTGCGCAACCAGCAGGATCACTGTAACCATGCTCAGCAGCATGCTGCCGCCAAGAAACAGAATGGGCAGCAGCAGATTACCGGTAAACAGGATCCTCAGACTCGGCCAGTGCTTTGAATCGATAAAACCTTCGATCCAGGTCAACTTGCCTTGCGGGAGGTCGTTTTCCCCTGTTTCACCGGGGGCTCCATTCATCGGCAGCTGTTTCTCTTCGATTTGCATACACAGACTCTATCACGAACCTGGGAAATCGGTTCAGTTTGAGGCCCCGAACCGGCCCGCTGCCTCGTTCAAGCGGAGCGCTCGCCAGGCAAACAGGGCATCGCCCAGCGCCTTGCCCGCCAAACCCGTCTTGACCAGTTCCTGCGGAACCGGAGAGGCGAGTATCTCTTCCGCGGCCAGCAGATAGGGTAGAAGCGCCTGCAGGCGCTGCGGCCAAAGTCCTTGGGCTGCCTCGATAAAGTAACGGAAGCGCAGGGCCTGTTGCTGTGGATTGAATGTGCTGACGAAGCGCAGCAGGGACTCGCTCTGCGTGGCGTCCAGAGAGAGGCGATGAAAGCGCAACAGGTCCTGTAACAGCTGCCTTCCCGGTTTGTCGATGCGCAATCTCCGCATCCACTCATCGGCATGCTGAAGGCGGCTGGCCGCGGCAAAGAGTGCGACGCCGCATCGAACCGCAGGCGCTTCGCTCTGCCGGGAAACCCGTTTCAGCGGCTCCATGAAGCCGCTGTCGTCGGCGCTGTGGTGGGCAGTCGTAGCAATCCCTTCGGCCACTTCGGGAAGCAGTCGCTGCAAGGCACCACAGCGATGCAAAACCTGGAAAAAACGCCAGGGCTGGGGGGTTGCGAAGGCCCTGTTCATCTCACGCCAGACACGCTCCGCATTCAGACTCATCAACTCCGGCGATGCGGCCATGGTTTTCATCAGGGCATGGGTGCCATGAGCCACCCTGAATCCCCAACAGCCTAGCTTGGCGGCGAACCTGGCAACGCGCAGCAGCCGTACCGGGTCCTCGGTGAAGGCGTTTGTGATGTGGCGAAGCATGCCGTTATCGAGGTCGTCCCGCCCACCACAGACATCGATCATGTCACCCTTTTCATCCAGTGCCAGGGCGTTGACTGTCAGGTCCCTTCGCTGCAGATCCTGCTGCAGCGTGACATGGGGGCCGAAGTCGACCCGAAAGCCCTTGTAGCCAGGCCCTGTCTTCTCCTCGGTACGCGCCAGTGCATACTCCTCTCCGCTCTCGGGATGAAGAAACACCGGAAACTCTCGATCAGCACGCCGATAGCCTGCGGCCAGCATCTCCTCGGGCGTCGATCCCACCACCACCCAGTCACGTTCAGTGACGGTAAGATCGAGCAAGCTGTCGCGAACTGCGCCACCCACCAGGTAGATTTTCATCGCTGTCTCACGCTACCGAATCCGTCATCGGCATCATCTCCAGGGCCTGTCTCTGCCTTTGCTGCAGCTGCCACATCTGCTGATAGAGACCATGCAACGCTAGCAGCTCTTCATGGGTACCCTGCTCCCGGATACGCCCTCCCTCCATGACCAGTATGCGGTCTGCATCGACCACGGTTGAGAGACGGTGGGCGATCACCAGGGTGGTATGGTGTTTCGCCACCTCTCTGAGGGTCTCCTGAATCGCCTGTTCCGTCTTGGTATCGAGGGAAGATGTCGCCTCGTCGAAGATCAGGATCCGCGGTCGCTTCAACATCGCCCGGGCGATGGCGACCCGCTGTTTTTCACCACCGGAGAGCTTCAGTCCACGTTCACCCACCACCGTCTGATAGCCATCCGGAAGCTGCTCGATGAAATCGGCAATATGGGCTATGCGTGCCGCCTCTTCGATCTCCTCTCGACTCGCCTGCGGCCGGCCATAGGCAAGATTATAGAGAATCGTATCATTGAACAGCACCGTATCCTGGGGCACGATGCCGATCACCGACCGGAGGCTGCTGCGGGTAACTTCACGGACATCCTGTCCATCGATGGTGATGCGTCCGCCTACGACATCGTAGAAGCGGAACAGCAGGCGTGAAAGGGTCGACTTTCCCGCCCCGCTATGGCCTACCACGGCCAGCTTTTCGCCATTGCGAATGGTGAAATCGACCTTGTGCAGAATCTGCCGTTCCGCTTGATAGGCAAAATCGACCGCTTCGAATCGCACCACGCCCGCGGTCAGTTCCATCTCGAGCGCATCCCTGGTATCGGTTATCTCGGGCCGCTCCTCCAGCAACTTGAAGATGAGATCCATATCGGCCAGGGAGTATTTGATCTGCCTGTAGACTATGCCGAGGAAATTAAGCGGGATGAAAAGCTGCAGCATGAAGGCGTTGACCAGCACCAAATCACCTATCGACATGCTTCCCGTGACCACGCTGTTCGCAGCCAGCAGCATGATGATTGTCACACCGACGGCGATGATCCCACCCTGGCCGAAATTGAGCAGTGACATCGAGGTCTGGCTCTTTACCGCATTATCCTCCCAGCGGGCCAGGGTCTCGTCAAAGCGTCGCAACTCGAGGGATTCATTGCCGAAATATTTAACTGTCTCGTAGTTGATCAGGCTGTCGATGGCCTGGTTGTTGGCTTCCGAATCGAGGCGGTTCATGGTGTGACGAAAATCCATCCGCCACTCGGTGATCGCCAGGGTGAAGGCGACATAGACGACTACCGTACCGAAGGTGACCAGGGCGAACACGATCTCATACTGACTAAACAGGACCAATGCCACCAGCGCGAACTCAACCATCATGGGAATGATGCTGAACACCATATAGTTGAGTATCGTGCTCACCGAGCGAGTGCCCCGCTCCAGATCGCGACTGATAGCCCCGGTTTGGCGCTCGAGATGAAACCGCAGGGAGAGATCATGGAGATGAGCCAGCACCCGGTTGGAGAGATTACGCATCGCGTGATAGCGCACCCGGGCAAAGATCGCGTCCCGCAATTCGTTGAACAAAGAACTGCTCAGGCGCAATGCACCGTAAGCGAGGAGCAGAAAAAGCGGCAGCACCAATAGTGTCCGGTCGTCCCTGTCGAGGACATCGACTATCTCTTTCAGCACAAGCGGAATGCCCACGTTGGCAAACTTCGCCAGCACCAGGCAGCCCAGGGCCAGGAGGGCCCGCCCGCGATACTCCCAGAGGAACGGCAGCATGTTGCGCAGATTTCGATAATCTCGCCGATCCTTGTGGACCTGGGGCTGGGTTCTGGTTTTGTGGACCATGCTAATATTGAACAGAGAGTTGACTGAATGTGGAATTTTATCGAAATTAGCGCCAATGAGTGCTTTTACATACAGATAGTGATTGTTTATGAGCAATGAATGTAGTTATAACGAACTCTACCCGCTGCAGGTACTGGATGACAGTATGGAGCCGGAGTTCCCCGAGAAGTGTATTATAGTTATCGAGCCTTCCGATGTCTGCGCCACCGGCGCCTATGTCGTAGCCGAGGCGGAGGGTGAGCGCTGGTTCCGTCAGTACATATCCGAGGGGGAGTCCAGAAAGCGACTGGTGGCGCTTAAGCCGGGCTATCCTGACATTCACCTCAGCGAGGGTGAATTCAAGATCGTCGGTGTTGTCGTGCAGCGTAACCTGGGACGGAAGATAAAACACTACCACCCCTATGTACCCGATGGCACGCCTCCGAAACCGGTCGGCATGGCTTGAAAAACGACGCGGAGATGAAGCGCGCTCCATTTTGCCCAATTGCACTCCCGCTCCTTGTGCTTTCACTCTTGATTGCAGGCTGTTCCCAATCAACGGGGGATAGTGCCGGCAACAGACAGCACAAGGATGAAAAGCGGGCCCATCTGGTTGCGATTGAGGTTATCGAGTCACACCCGTCGGCCATCCTCCACGAGCGCAACGGCACCCTGAAGGCACGCCAGCATGTCCGCATCTTCAATCAGGAGGAGGGAAAAATCACATCGCTCCCTTTTTTCGAAGGTGATGAGGTGGTCATGGGGGAGCCCATCGTCATCCTGGATGAGGAACTGCTGAAGTCGGAACTGGAGAAGGCCCAGGCCACCGCCAGACAGATGCAGCTAAACCTCAAGCGCCAGGAGGAGTTGGCAAAACGGTTGGCTGTTTCCCAGGACGAACTGGCTCAGGCAAAGACCGATCTCCGGGTAGCTGAAGCCGAACGACGGGTGCTGCAGACCCGCTTGGGTTACACCCGTATCCTGGCCCCCTTTTCCGGGCTGGTAAGCGAGCGCCTGGTGGAACCTGGGGATGTCGTCCCCCGCCACACCCACCTGATGACAATCATCAATCCGAACAGCCTGGTCACAAGGATTCTCGTTTCCGATCTGCTACTGCCGCAATTGCAGACCGGTGACCCTGTGACGGTGCGAATAGACGGTCTCGGGGAGAAACCCTTCGCCGGCAGGATTCTGCGTATCCATCCACAGCTTGACGAGAAGACCCGCATGGGAACGGTAGAGGTAGTCCTCGATCCCATACCCGATGGCGCCCGATCGGGCCAACTTTGCCGGGTGGTGTTGCAGACGGCCAGCCAGAACAGAATTACGGTCCCGTTTAACGCGCTCCAGCGTGATGCGGAGGGCGAGTTCGTCTATCGTCTGGATACGCAACAACAGGCACAGCGGATCGCTGTGGAAAGCGGGCTGCGGATCGCTGACAGAGTCGAGATCCTGCAGGGGCTGGAGACGGGCGACCAGGTGATTACCAAGGGCCACAACGATCTCGATCCAGGGACCAAGGTTGAACCGGTAAATTGATCCAGAATCGGGGACTCTCTCATTTCACAGGGAATATCCTTGAAACAAATCATTTCCTATACTAAATGTATGGGCTAATCGTTGATCCTGCCGGCGTCTCCATGACAAGCCTGGTAGAGCTGGTCATAAATCAACAGCTTGAGTTGTAAATCCTGCGTGGAGCATGACTGCTTCGATTGACGGTTCAACAATAACCCTATAATCACACCAAGAATCCGTTAGGGAGGACCCATGAACATCGATCTCGCCGATGTGACTCTACATGTCGATGAAACCCTGGATGCAAACGGCCTGACACAGCTGGAAGACGCATTTCGTCTTCGCGATGGCGTAGTCTCGGTTCATGTCGATCCCAAACGCCCCCATCTGTTTGTGATCGAATACAACCCCGAACGGGTGAACAGCCAGGACCTGCTGGCGATCACCCACTATCAGGGACTGCATGCAGAGCTGATTGGCCTCTGAAACCGGCAAGGTTTTTTTGCTTTAACCGGCGCCATAGCTATTGGCGGAGGTCCGCATCAACCCCAAGGGCAGGTCTGTGGTACAAGGGTTTCCCGATGAGCGCAGAATCACGTATATTCTGAATCTCAGTAGAAACCGTTTCGGCTCAAGCAGTGCCCGCAACCGAAACGCCGGCCAATACCCCTTCGGAGTTTGATGAATGCATAGAGTTACCATTGTTGGCAGCGGCTTTGCCGCATTGACCGCCATCAAGACCCTAAGGTCCAACGATAAATCGATCGATATCAGCGTCGTCAGCCCGAAGGCGGAATTCCATTATCTACCCGGTTCGATCTGGATCCCGTCCGGGATACGCCAGCCCCAGGACCTGATAATTCCCCTGACCCCCTTCTTTCAACGCATGGGAGTCGATCACAGGCCTGCCGAGGCGAACGGGCTCAGCGACGATGGCAGGATTCTGCTGACCGGCGACGGCGAGATCGAAAACGACGGACTGATCATCGCCTCAGGCGGCCGTTTCATAAAAAAACTGCCGGGGATTGAACATGCCATCACACCCTGTGAGGGCATTGCGGCAGCGGTAAGAATCCGCGATCGCCTCAAGCAGCTGGAAGGCGGCACCATCGCCATAGGCTTTGCCGGCAATCCGAAAGAACCAAGCGCGATGCGCGGCGGGCCGATGTTTGAATATCTCTTCGGCATCGATCGCCAATTGAGGCTGGAGAAACGTCGGGACAAATTCAAACTGGTGTTTTTTACCCCGGCCGCCAGCCCCGGACAGAGGCTGGGACCGAAGGCGGTCTCAGGCTTGGTTCAGGAGATGGCGAAACGCAACATCGAAACCCATCTCGGACACAAGATGGTGGAGTTCACCGAGACGGGTGTAGTCACGGAAGGCGGCAGCTTCGATGCCGACATGATTCTCTTTATGCCGGGCATGACAGGCAACCAATGGTTCGACAATACCCAGCTGCCGCGCTCTCCCGGAGGCCTGATCAAGGCCGATGCCCAGTGCCGGGTGGAAGCGATGGAGCGCGTCTATGTGGCTGGCGATTCCGGCAGTTTTCCCGGCCCGGAATGGATGCCGAAACAGGCCCACATGGCCGATCTGCAGGCCGCAGCCGCAGCGAAAAACCTGGCCGCGGAATTCAGGGGCGAGGCTGCCGCAGAGACCTTCAAGGTCGAGCTTGTCTGTATTGTCGACAGCCAAACAAGCGGGATGCTGGTCGCGCGAACGGAAAAGAGAAACATCGTGATGCCGAATATGGCAATCTTCCACTGGCTGAAGCGACTGTTTGAATGGTGGTACTTACGTCAATACCGCTAAACACCGGCATCGAGGCATGGGCCCAACAATGCAACTTGACAGTGCAAACTGAAATGTAAAGGCTCGAGACCCAAGGAGTAGTATCAGGTGAATTCTGCCAGGGATAAGATCTTTGGAGACATGAGTGGCACGCGCTGCTGAAAATACAGTCTCCGAGTCGCAGCTCAAGGAACTCCTGCAGCATGAGGAACGCAAGAGTGAGCGTTACGCGAACTATGTCCGTCTATTGCTGACCTTCCTCTACTTCGCGGTAGCATTCAGCATCCGCAATGAACTCCCCACTCATTCATTCAATGCCATTCTGCTGGCATCCCTGATCAACCTCTGTTACGGGATCTTCGTCTATTTCAAACTACAGAGCACAAACCCGCCAAGCTGGATAAAATACCCATCCGTCAGTATCGATATACTGCTGCTCTCCCTCGTCATCTACAGTTTCGGTACATTTCGCACCTTCAAGACCGAAGCCTTCCTTCTCTACTACCTCTGGATCGGCCTTTCAACACTGCGCTTCTCACCTATGCTGACCCTTGCCAGTGGATTGCTCAGTATCAGTGCATACATACTTATCGTTGCACTGGCACTGCAGGCGCAATCGATCGAACTCGGCACCATCACCCAAGGCTTTATCTCGGAACGCGTCAGCGGGGTCAACATTGTTCTCAAGCTGGTATTTCTCTCGGCCTTCGTGGTGCTCTCGGTCTACATTGCCATGGTCTTCCGGGTGATCGCTTCAAAGGCGCTAACCAAACAGATCCTGCAGGCGCGCAACGACGAGCTGAACTTCACCCTCGATAAACTCAGGGCGACACAAAAGCAGCTTGCAGAAAAAAACCGCGAATTGGCCACACTCTCCGAAGTCGACGCCCTCACACAGCTGTACAATCGACGCAAGATCGATCAGATCATTGTGGAGAATCTCGCAGAGACCAGTCACCACCCGTTTCCTCTGGCCATGATCCTGCTCGATATAGACCGCTTCAAGCGCTATAACGACCAATACGGCCATCAGGCGGGCGATGACGTGATTCGCACAGTCGCTCAGGTTCTTACCAAATCCGCCCGAGGCAACGACAGCATTGGACGTTGGGGCGGCGAAGAATTCATTATCATCTGTCGCGAAACCGAAGCCGACACCGCATTCAGCATCGCTGAACGCCTGCGCAGGACGATCGAGGAGACCCCGTTCAAGATCGATGAGAATGTCACCTGCAGCTTCGGTGTAACCAGCTATCAGATTGGGGATAATGCCGATTCGATGTTAAAGCGAGCCGACGATGCCCTCTACATATCCAAGCAACAGGGTAGAAACAGAATCAGCTGTCAATAACCGCCTGTGAAGGGTTGAAGCAGTTAACCATGGAGTGAGCGCCTGCGCCATTTAACGGCCAATCAATCGGTAGACTGAAGGTATCAGCAACAGCGTGACAAAAGTCGAGAAGGTCAACCCAGATATCAATGTCACAGCCAATGGCTGCAGCATCTCCGACCCATCTCCCAGCGCCAACGCCAATGGCAGCATCCCGGCAACGGTTGTCAGGGTTGTCATCAATATCGGTCGCAACCTCAATTGCGCGGCAGCCGTTATCGCGTCACTCTTCTCCTGCCCGGCGTCTCTTCGCAAAGAGATATACTCAACCATCACAATGGCATTGTTCACCACGATCCCCGCCAGCATGATGAGGCCCAGCCACACCGGCATGGAGATCGGCAGGCCAGTCAAATACAACCCCATGCCGACACCGACCAGGCCGAAAGGTACACAGAACATTATGACAAGAGGATTCCGTAACGATTCGTACTGAACCGACATCACCACCAGCACCAGGAAAAGCGCCAGGCCCAAGAGGAAGATTCCGTTTTCCTCGCTTTTTCGAATCGTCTCAAGACTGCCGCCGTAATTTACGCTGTAGCCTGCCGGCAGATCAACGGATTCAACGACTCCCCTCGCTTCCGCCACAGCCTCCTGTAAGCTAACCTGGCTTCCCAGAGAAGCGCTGATCTCGGACATTCGCTGTTGTTGTTCACGCTTGATTGATGCAAATGTCGGTGCTAGCTCTATCTCAGCCAGCTCTCCCAAGCGTATCGGTACAGGCGGATCGGTTTGACTAAAGACCACAATCGACTCCAGGTCGCCCGCTGTGGCCATGTCCGACTTCGACAATCTAACTCTTACATTTATGCTCCGATCGCCTTCCAAGTAGTCGGTGACCACGCTGCCACTGACTGCCATGTTCACGACCTCTCCCAGCTGATCGATGTTTACCCCAAAGTAGGCGGCTCTCTGCCTATCAACCGAGACCACAATCTCCTGCAGTATCTCTTCACTGCTGGTCTGGATATTTCGCAACCCGGATATTTCAGCAAGTTTGCTTTTTATCTCTTCCGCGAGTTGATTGAGCGTGTCCAGATCGGGACCTTTGATACGTAAACTGAGATCGTCATCGCCCCAATTCAGGCGGATACCACGAACACCCCGCACCCACATTCTTACCGTCAGTCCGGGCAGCTTCGCTTGCTTGATCTCCCGGTTGACCCGCTCCACCCATTCACTGCTGGTGATTTTTCGCTGCTTTGCAGGTTTTAGGATAACCTTGATACTTGCTCTGTTCGCAGACTCGTAGAGAGAACGGCCGAATACAAATCCACCGACCTGAGAATACACAGTCTCCGTCTCAGGCTGGTTCCTGACAATCTCTTCGATCCGGGTCACCAGTTCATCCATACCACCCAGATTGATACCCCTGTCTGCCACCATATGGATGCTGATCCGCCCTTCATCGATCTTTGGTAAAAAAATCTGTTTCTCCGGCAGCAACTTGAAATATGCAAACAGCAGCAACAGGACAAATACTGCGAGTGTTACCCACGCACGTTGCAATAAAAAACCGACCAGCCTCGAGTAACTGGACTGAACTTTGGACATGATACGGTCGATCGCCTGCCTGAGTTTATCGCTCAGGTTCAAACTCAGCCTGCCAGCCAGCGCGGGCACCAAGGTCAGGGCGACAATCATGGACGCAAGAATTGCCGCGGAGATGGTAAAGATCAACTCGCGGAATAGCAGCCCTACCAATCCCCCGATAAACAGAAATGGCAAAACCGCCGCCAGGTTTGTTGATGTGGAAGCGACGATGGCGCTGTTCACCTCAGCTGCGGCCTTGCTGGAGACTTGCGCGGCCTTGTCTGAATCCTGTTGTTCTTTCTGGTGACGATAAATGTTTTCCAACATCACGATGGTGCTGTCCACCAACATCCCCACGCCCAATGCCAAGCCACCCAAACTCATGATATTGAGTGTCAACCCAGCACCTGACATCAAGGTAAACGTAACCAGAACGGCGATTGGTATAGCACAACCGATTATCAATGTACGACGCACACTTCCCAGGAAGAGATAGACAACCACCATCGCCAATAACGTGCCAAGCAATGCAGAATCAATCGCATTATCCAACGCCCGGCGGACAAATCTTGCCTGGTCATCGACGGCATGAATCTGGATATCCCCGGGTATGGCCGCCTGCTGTTTCAACTCCGCTAGTCTGGCAAGAACAGAATCCACCACTTCAACTGTGTTCGCGGTCGGCTGCTTCTGAATCGATAGTTTGACTCCAGGCAGGCCATTGAGGCGAATGCGCATGCGTTCGTCCTCTGCGCCATCGACCACCTGTGCAACTTCCGATAAGCGGATCAGAGTTGTTGAATCGTCATCGCCGGCACGCCTCAACGGTAGCTGTGAAATTTCGTCAACAGACGCAAATCGTCCCGCAGTACGGCCGCTAATCACCCCCTGTTCAGTGACAAGCCGTCCACCCGAGGACTCCACATTGGAAGCGTTCAGCGCTTCAGTCAGGTCAGACAGCTGCATACCCAGGCCAGTCAGACGCTGCTGGTCTGCATATATATTGATCTCGCGCACCAGTCCCCCACCCACCTCGACTGATGCAACGCCTGGAAGATTGAGAAATAACCTGCTGAACTCATAATCAACCCAACTGCGCAATGCCACGGCATCACGCAGTGATGAACTGACAATGAACTCCGCCACTGGAATCTGCGAAGGATCACGTTTGTAGATAATCGGCGGGTCGATGGTGTCTGGCAAGAATCGCTTGGCCCGGTCCAGACGGGTGCTTGCGTCCCGAAGCGCCTGATCCATATCGGTGCCATAGGCGAACGACAGGTCGACCTGGCTGCGCCCCTCGAGTGTCCGGGATCCAATATGAACCGCATCCTCGGTTATCGACAACTGTTCTTCCAGTTGACGTGTTATCTGATCCTCCATGATCTTCGCGGGAACACCCTGATCAACCACCCTAACCGCAATCGTCGGATAGACCACATGCGGCAGCAGATCCACACTGAGACGGCCAAGGGCCAGCAGGCCCAGCACCATGCATGCAAGGGTTATCATCACCACCCCGACCGGGTGACGAATCGACCAACTTGCCAGGCCTCCTCCGATGGGTTTTCTCATAGCAACGTCAAAACCGCCGATACGGGTTATGAATAGGTCTTGAAAAACTGCCTGGCGGCACGCCCGCTTTTTGTTCCGCCCCTTGCCATGGCAAACTGCTTCGCTGCCTCGTGGAGTGCCTGGCGATCACCGGCATAGTTCTGAAAGTAGCTGTCCACTATCTTCAGATACCCCTCCCAGTTCACCGGGTAGAAAGAGAGCCAGAGCCCGAACCTGTCCGACAGGGCAAGTTTCTCTTCTGTAGTATCAGACAAATGAAGGTCGTCGCCTACCATGCTTGCTTCCCGGTTTTCCGTCATATACTCCGGCAATAGATGGCGTCGGTTGGATGTGGCATAGATCAGAACGTTTGCAGGTGGTTCCTCTATCGAACCGTCCAACACGCTCTTCAATGCGCGGTAGGAGGCCTCTCCGGCGTCGAACGTGAGGTCATCACAGAATATGATAAAACGTTGCCTAAGCTCCCTGATCTCATCCACGATCTCCGGCAGTTCAATCAGATCGTTTCTATCGACCTGGATCAGGCGTAAACCTTGCTCATGATAACTATTTAACACCGCCTTGATGAGGGAGGACTTGCCTGTGCCCCTACTCCCCCATAGCAGTGCATTGTTCGCGCCCTCCCCGGAGAGAAAGCGCTCGGTGTTGTGCTGTAGCTGTTGCTTTTGCGTGTCGATGCCAACCAGTTGCTCAAGCACAATCCGATCGATATTTTCAACAGCCCTGAGATAGCCGGTGCGAGGACGCCAGATTGCGGCAATCGTCTTGTTCCAATCGATCGTCATAGGCTCACCCATCGAATACCACCACGCAATTTCGTCCCTTTGCCTTTGCCGCATAGAGCGCATCATCGGTACGTTTCAGGCAGCTTCTCATGTTTTCGCCCAGCCGATGGCACGTCAAACCGAAACTGGCAGTGACGGATATTTTATGCTGCTGGAGAACTATCGAAGCAGCCGCCAGCTCCACACACACGCGTTGCGCCAAGCTATCCGCTTCGGCAAGATCAGTTTCAGGTGTCAATATCAGGAACTCCTCACCACCCCAACGACCAAGTACATCCGATTCCCTGATGCTGCCTTTAATTGTATCAACACTATGCTTCAACACCAGGTCGCCGATATCATGGCCGTATCGGTCGTTTATTGTCTTGAAGTGATCTATATCCAGGAGGATGGTACAGAAACTCTTGGAACCTCTCGCCACTTGCGCCAAAGCCTGTTCCAGCCGATCGTTCATTGCCCTTCGATTCAGCAGGCCGGTAAGGTAATCTGTACAGGAGCTCTCTTCCAGGATACGTTCGATGTTTTTACGTTCGGCAATCTCCTTGAGTAGCTTTTCGTTTGCCTGTACCAGTTCCGTCGTACGCGATTCTACCCGGTGTTCCAATTCGCTATGCGCTTCATGCAGAGCAATCTGGCTGGCATCAATCTGATTCTGTTTGATACTCAAACGCGTTGCCATCTGATCGAAGGAGCGTGACAGCTGATCGAGTTCATCCCCGTGGAGATCGTCGGCGACATCCTCATCGGCAGGAGGAGCTATGGAGGCAAAGCGTGTTGTCAGGTAGGTTATGCGCTTGGTGAAATTAATGGACAAGAGACGACTGAAAACAGTTGCCAGAATTAAAGAAAACGCGAGTGACAGGAAACCGGCGAGGCGGATCTTTTCAAATTTGCCATGCACTTCATCCGCACGCATGTCGATACCAACCAGGTAATCATCCTCGCCCCCGTCAAGGGGAGAATAACCGGAGAGGAAAAAGCCCCATTTGTCTTCAGTGATATGTTCATCAACCGAGGGGCGTATAAAACCCTCCATCAACTCCGGTATATCGTGCTCATACTCCTCACCTGGTAAGGCCGGATCTTGAGTATCGGAATCGATTACAAAAAAGACCTTGTCATCCAGTTTGCGCATTATGTAGATAAAGGCGATATCGGGATTGGCCTTGATGAACTCACGCAGTACATCAACATTTTCCTTGAATGTCGGAAGGCTGGTATCCGATGTATCACGGATCTGGTCAAGGTTGCCGACATTCATTCCCCGACTGATCAGGGCCGCGCTGTTCTTCAGCCTCGACTGCAGCGCATTCATCAGATTCTCTGTGGCGCTTTGATAGAAATAGGTGCCAACGCTACCGGACACCAGAATGATTGCAGCAAAGTGGCTTAAGAACAGCTTGGATTGTATGGTTAATCGCATGACTGGCAGAGCAACCGAAATGGCACCTCTGGTCGGTAGTGGTCGTTTACAACAACAGTGTTATCGCTTGTTATCAACTCGCCTTTATCTGATGCGATTCTCTACTATTTTCCGCTACACGGCAAACAGCCATACCGCGGCCAGACCTATGTGAATAACCTACAACACACACGATGGGATTCGGTGATCCTGATCTCATCGGGATAGGCCGTTTCACAGCCTGCCTCGACCTGCGGGCAGCGTGGATGGAAATGGCATCCACTGGGAGGGGTGACCGGTGATGGCATCTCTCCCGAGAGCCGGATTACACTGCGGGTGTTGTCAGGATCGGGCACTGGAACCGATGACAGAAGCGCACGCGTATAGGGGTGCATCGGTCGCTCCATCACTTCATGGGTCCGACCCCGCTCGACTATTCGACCAAGGTACATTACCGCAATTTCATCGGCGATGTAGGCGACCACCGATATATCGTGTGAGATAAACAGAAAGGAGAGCTTGAATTCCTCCTGCAACCCCTTCAGCAGATTAAGTATCTGTGCCTGCACCGAAAGATCCAGTGCACTGGTCGGCTCATCGCAGACAATCATTCGCGGTTCGAGCGCCAGCGCCCGCGCCACGCAGATCCGTTGCCTTTGACCACCGGAAAACTCATGGGGGTATCTGTCTGCAGCCGCTGCCGGCAGTCCCACCTGCTGCAGCAGCGACTCGACACGCCTGCCCAGTTCCTGATCGCTATGGTTGCACTGTGCGCGCAACCCCTCCGCGATGATATCGGCCACCCGCATCCTGGGATTCATGGAAGAGAGCGGATCCTGGAAGATGATCTGCAGGTCGGCGCGCATGCTGCGCAATGCCTGACCCTTCATCCTGGTCAAATCCCTGCCATCGAGAGAGACCCGTCCCCGGGTTATATCGATAAGTTGCAAAATCGCCTTGCCCAAGGTGGATTTCCCACACCCCGACTCCCCGACCAAGGCCAATACCGCGCCTTTGGCTAACTGCAGGTCCACCCCATCCACCGCCTTGAGCTGCGCGTGCGTACGCCGCAACAGGCCGCTGCGGATGGGAAAATGGACCTGTAGATTCTCCACTGACAAAAGCCGTTCACCACCAGGCTCCGATGCCGGGTCACGGTCTATCCGCTCGTCCGCTTTCGATGTTGGCTGTGAATCGTCTTCCGCATAGAGCAGACAACGCACACCCGAGCGACCGTCAAGCGCTAGCCAGGCCGGGATTCTGCTATCGCAGATCCGCCGACGCTGATCACAGCGCTGGGCAAATCGACAACCGGTGAATTGGCTATCCAGGGGGGGGACGGCCCCTTTGATCGCAGCCAATCTCTCCCCACGACGTCTGCGTCCGGGCAGGGAAGAGAAGAGCATCCTGCTGTAAGGGTGTTTGGCTGCTTGAAAAAAAGCCGCCACTGCAGCGCCCTCTACGATCTCCCCTGCATACATGACGGCAACCCGGTCCGCCATCTCCGCGACCACGCCAAGATCGTGGGTTATCAGCAGGATCGCCATACCCCTCTCCTGCTGCAGCCGTTTCAGCAGATCCAGGATCTGTGCCTGCATGGTTACATCGAGCGCTGTGGTCGGCTCGTCTGCAATCAGCAGTTTGGGATCGCCCGCCAATGCCATGGCGATCATAATCCGCTGTCTCATGCCGCCGGAGAGTTGATGGGGATACTGCTCCATGCAACGCCCGGGATCGGGTATCGCAACCGCCTGTAACAACTCAACGATGCGCCGCTTGACCGCGCCCCCACGCAGTTCACTATGCAATGTCACCGCTTCCGCAATCTGGCGACCAATCCTCATCAGCGGATTCAGCGAGCTCATCGGTTCCTGAAACACCATGCCCAACTGGCCACCGCGCAACTGCCGCACCGAGCGCTGCTCCAGACCGAGAATATCGATGCCGTTGAAGAAGATCTCGCCGCTATCGATAGAGACAGCGGGAGGTAACAGCCGCATCAGGGAGAGTGCGGTCAGCGACTTGCCACAACCCGACTCGCCTACCAGGGCATAGGTCTCACCTCGATCGATCTCCAGATCGAGGCCATCCACGATGGCGGGCCTGCGGCTGCCCTGTTTCAAGACAAGCCGCAGGCCGCTGATCTTCAACAGCTGTCCGGACATAGGGGGATCAGACCGGGACCCTCGGCACCGCGGCGATCAACTGCTGGGTATAGCGGTTCTGCGGCCGATTGACGATATCCTCGGTTCTGCCCTGCTCGACTATCCTGCCCTGATACATCACCGCGGTACGGTCGCTGACATACTCAACCACACCAATGTTGTGGGTGATGAAGAGCAGGGTGAGCCCACGTTTGGCACGCAGATCCAACAGCATTCTCAGGATCTCTGCCTGCACCGAGACATCCAGGGCACTGGTTATCTCGTCACAGACGATAAAGGAAGGATTCAGCGAGAGGGCCCTGGCGATACCGATTCGCTGCCGCTGACCGCCGGAAAACTCATGGGGGTAGCGCCACAGGGCATCCTCTTCCATCTGCACCTGGCGCAACAGGTCCCTGGCGATCTCAAGCCGTTCTTCCTGATTCTCCCCGATCGCGTGCACCTTCATCGGCTCGGAGAGAATCCCGGCGATGCTCAGGCGCGGATTGAGAGAGGAGATCGGGTCCTGAAAGATGATCTGCATATGGCGGCGAAAACGCCTCAGCTGCGCCCTGTTCATCTCAGTGATATCGTTGTCATCGAACGCCACCCGGCCCGCAGTTGGCTCGGTGAGGCGCAGGATCCCCCGTCCCAGGGTAGTCTTGCCACTACCCGATTCTCCGACCAGGGCAAGGATTTCGCCGCGGGGTATCTCGAGGTCGACACCATCCACCGCCCGCACCTGATCGACAACCCGGCGCAAGAGCCCTTTGCGCACCGGGAAATGGATCTCCAGCCGGGAGAGCCTGATCAACGGATTCTCTTTATCATGCAGCTCATGCTTCTGCTGCAGGGCCAGATTTTCCGGCAGCGCGGCAATCAATGCCTGGGTATAACTGTGGCCCGGACGATGGATTATCTGATCGGTGGCACCGGTTTCAACCAGTTTGCCCCGCTGCATGACACCGACACGATCGGCAATCTGCGACACCACTCCGAAATCATGGGTGATGAACAGAATCGCCATCCTGGTACGCTGCTGCAGGCTCTTCATCAGGCGCAGGATCTCCCGCTGCACCGTGACATCCAGCGCGGTGGTGGGTTCGTCGGCGATCAGCAGATCGGGTTCGCAGGCCATGGCCATGGCTATCATCACCCGCTGCCGCTGTCCGCCCGAAAGCTGATGGGGATAGCTGTGGACCCGGGTCTCCGGATCGGGGAGCTGTACCGCCTCCAGGGAGTCCATCACCCGCTGCCACGCCTCTGCTTCGGAGAGCTCCGCAAAGTGGAGCCTCACCGCCTCGAGGATCTGTTCACCGATGGTGAATACGGGATTCAGGGAACTCATAGGTTCCTGGAAGATCATCGCGATCCTGCCTCCCCTTACCTGCTGCATCTCGGCTTCACCCAATGAAGCCAAATCCTCTCTCTCCCCTCCCTGGGGTTGAAACAGAATCTCACCGCTGTGGCGTTGCAGATTCGATTTCGGCAGCAACTGCATGATCGAGAGCGCGGTGATCGATTTACCGCTCCCTGACTCGCCAACCAGGCAGAAGGTCTCGCCCCGGGCGATCTCGAAGCTGACCTCATCCACCGCCTTGATGGTCCGATCCTGGTGCCGGAACCAGGTATGGAGTTGTTTCACCGAGAGCAGCATCAGCCCGACTTGCTCAGATAGGGATCGATGGCATCACGCAGCGACTCACCGATCAGATTGTAGGCAAACACCGTGAGAAAGATGGCACCACCGGGAAAGGCCGCCATCCACCAGTTGAACCGGGATGACTGCACTGCCTGGTTGAGCATCTCGCCCCAGGAGGGATCGTCCACCAGGCCGAGTCCGAGAAAGCTCAGGGTAGCCTCGGCGAGGATCGCAGAAGCCACCCCGAAACTTGCCGCCACCAGTACCGGCCCCATGCCGTTGGGCAGCATGTGACGAAACAGAATCGAGGACAACGGCAGGCCCGCCGCCTCGGCGGCCTGGACGAAGTCCTGTTTGCGCAGGCGCAGAAACTCGGCACGCACATAACGCGCATAACCTGGCCAGCTGGTGATACCGATGATCACCATCATGATATAGAGGCTGCGGCCGAAGAAGGCGACGAAGGTGAGGAGCAGAAACAGTGTGGGTACAGCCTCGAAAATCTCTACCAGGCGCATCCCCAGCATATCCACCACCCCCGAAAAATAGCCCATCAGCCCGCCGATGATGACCCCCAGCAGCATGGCGATGCCGGTGGCGACGAAGCCGATACCCAGGGCGATACGCGAGGCATGGATCATGCGGCTCAGCACATCGGCGCCATTCTGTTCGGTGCCGAACCAATGGGCCCGTGACTGTTGTGAAAGGGGCGCCTCCAGACCGGTATCGCCGCGATCCCTTTGATAATCCTTCGGTGAATAGGGAATCGGGGCATAGACCACCCAGTCATAATCTCCGGCGGTCTCCGCGACACGGTACTGTTCATAGATCACCAACTGCTGGGGTTTGACCCAGAGGTAGGTGAAGAGCGCAGATATACCAAGCACGCCGAGCATGATGAAAAACTTTCGCAGTATTGTGATCCGCCAGGGATAGAGCGACACAAGGGTTATGAAACCGACCAGAAAAAGCACATCCACCGGCTGCAGATAACTGAGCACCGGACTGGATAGCTCCCCCTGCCGGCTCAGCAGCAACGGAAAACTGCTGGCGAGGAAGGGAGCGAAAACACCCACCAGGGCAAGGATGGCCACCCAGAGCAGACCCAACCGGGCCCCCCAGCGCACGAAAGTCTGGCCGAGGATCCTGCGCCAGTAGCTCTGGCGTTTGCCGAACGCCTCACTCATAGCTCACCCGCGGATCGGCCAGGGCGTAGAGGATATCGGCCAGCAGATAGCCCAGCAGGGTCAGGCAGCCGCCGATCAGGGTGATCGAGAGCACCAACTCGCGGTCTCTGGTCTGCACCGCCTCCACAGCCAGCTTGCCCATGCCCTCGATACTGAAGATGCTTTCGACGATGACCGAACCCGCCAGCAGACTGGGCAGCAGGCTCGCCGCCACGGTGATCAAGGGCAACAGACTGTTGCGGAATACATGACGCCAGAGCACCACCGTTTCGGCCAGTCCCTTGGCGCGGGCGGTCCGGGCATAGTCGGAGAGCAGATTCTCCAGCACCGCGGTCCGGGTCAGCTTGGCAAGACCGGCGAAACCGCCGTAGGAGAGACAGAGGACAGGCAGTGCAAGATGCCAGAGTCTGTCCAGGAGAAACCCCCTTACCCAGGTACCCTGCATCCAGTACACCGCGAGCAGCATTCCAACCAGGAGGCCGGTGGTGAGAAACCCCAGCTGGCGCAGCAGGCGGTAATCACTGCTTGCCAGCCAGGCGGCAAGCAGGGCGAAGAGGAGTGGAAAACCGATCCATAAGGTGAGGGAGCGCTGTACCTCGGGGAGCTGATACACCATGGCGGCCCCCAACAGGCCCCAAACAAGCCCGAACAGGATCTCTCTGGAGGGTCGCGATGCGATTCGACCGAGGGCGAGAAAGAGTGAGATGGCAACAGTCACCACCAGGAACAGCAGGGCAATGTCCCACAGGCTCGACCAGTGGGGCATGAACACCTGATCGAGCACCTGGCGATCGCTCAACCCGGCGGTGGGAAACCAGCGCCAGTACTGCTCGTTCGCGAAGAAACCGATCAGCAACACCCCGGCGAGCATGGTCGGCACCGACCAGAGGGCAAGCATCACCATACCGCTGCTGATATCGAAGGATCGCCCCCGCTCCGTTGCCGCTCGCACACCCACCAGCAGGGCCAACAGGTAGACGATGGGGATGCTCAGGACATTCAGGAGAATGGTGATCGGCACCCTTTCGGCGAGCAGCTCGGTGACCGGGCGCCCATAGCGGAAGCTGCGCCCCAGATCGGAGCCCTTGGTGAAGGAGAATCCGCTCATGCGGTTATCTTCGTCGAAGGTGAAACCGACGGGGGAGACATTGTTGAGCCAGCGCAGGTATTGCAGGTAGGGTGGATCATCCAGCCCGTAGAGGCGGTTGTAGTAGGCCTCGATCTCCTTCTTCGCCTCCGGATCCAGGTTCTGTCCCTCCACCAGACTCTGGGCGCTGATACCGCCCGGTGACGCAGCCATGACCACGAAAACCACCAGGGTGATGCCCAGCAGGGTGGGCAGCATCAGCAACAGGCGTCTAAGCAGGTAGGTCAGCATCTGGATCCTGGGATTGGTTTACGAACTAGTGCGTATAACGCTGCTCGGCGGCTGGGACATAGTTCTCCAGGGGGACCTGTCCCAGGTTGAGTCCGACCTTGGTGTTGACTACGTTGTGCAGGCGTCGGTCGATGAAGACCAGGCTCTTGCTGCGTCTAAGAAAGGTGTAGGGCTGATCGTGGAAGAGGTGGGCCTCGGCCTGACGCCACAAGGGCATCCGCGTATCTTCATCCACCGTCGCCCGCGCCTCCTCGATCAATCGATCGAGCTCGGGATTGCTGTAGTTGATGAAGTTGTTGCCTCCTCCCGCGATCTGGCTTGAGTGAAACATCTGATACAGATCGGTCTCCAGGCCGCTGCTCCAGCCCAGGGTGATGGCGTCGAAGTCGCGCTTCTTCATCAGATCGAGCATCACCGACCACTCCGTGGGCTTAGGTTGCAGCAGAATCCCGGCGCGGGCAAGCATATCCTTGAGAAACAGCACCATCCTTCCCGTGTCCTCATTACCCTGAAAATAGACCAGTTCGAATTCAAACGGTTTGCCCTCGCTATCTTCGAGCAGGCCATCGCCATCGCGGTCGGCATAGCCCGCATTGGCAAGCAGCTCAATCCCCTTTGCCTGATCGTATACTCTCGCCTTGACCGCGGGATCGTGCTGTTTACTGCTGGCGCTGAACGGACTCACCGCAACCTCCGCGTAACCGAGATAGATCTCATCGGCGATCCGCTGCCTATCGATCAGGTAGGTCATTGCCTGACGCACCTCGGACTTGGCAAACCGGGTGGGGGTGTCGTTGCGCAGTTGATTCCAGCCGATATATGAGTAACCTGCCACCGGACTCATATACTCCCAGTGCTGCGCCTTGTCTTGAATGTGTCTGTCCTCTGTCAGTTGTTTATATTCACGCGGCCGCGAGGAGTAGGTATCGATCTCACCGTTGCGGAAGGTGGTGAGGCGCGCACTGTCGTTTTCGATTACCCGCCAGATCAGACGATCGAAGGGTGGTTCCACCGGTCCCCAGTAGCGGGGATTGCGGCGTAGTTCCACGCCTCCCTTGTCCGGTGCCCAACCCTTCGGGTCTTCCAGGCGATAGGGACCGGAACCGAGCAGCAGGCCCTTAGACTGATTGAATGCATTGGGATCGTCCAGATAGGGTTCATAGAAATGTTTCGGCATGATCTCCATACCGCCGGCCAACGAGAGGGCGTTGAAATAGGGTTCGGCGAACTGAAACTTGACCGTCAAGGGATCGAGGGCCACCACCGACTCGATCTTGGCGTAGTAGGCACGTTCCCGCGGCGCCTGGATGGCTTCGGTCATGATGAATTCAAAGGTAAAGACCACATCCTCAGCTGTCAGCGGTACGCCGTCGGAGAACTGCAATCCATCCCGCAGCTTGAAGATAAAGGTCAGGCCATCCTCGCTGACCGACCAGTCGCGGGCCAGCAGGCCCTGCCACGCCAAGGTCTCGGGATTGCGGATCAGCAGGCTTTCCAGAATATAACTCTGTACATTGGATGCATAGACGTCCTGGGAAATAAACGGTGTCAGCGATTTCAGATTGACACCGAAGGCCTGCACCAGCCAGTCTCCCTGGCTGTAGTCGGGTTGCTGGGTTACCGCATGGGCGCGTTCAAATGCAGCTGCCATCTCACCCGTGTCAGATCCACCACTGTCAGCAAGACGCACACCCTGTTGCACACGTTGCTCCAGTGTTCTGACCTGATTAGTAATCTCCCTGATATCACCGGCCTGCTCACGCATCAGCTGCTCCATGCGGGACATCTTCTCCCATTGTCTATCGATCATATACATAACCAACAGAATGGTGATCAACACCAGCACCAGACCACCAAAATAGAGGATATCCCGACCGTTTAAGCGTCGCTGCATGTAGTTACTCCTGTGATCCAGGATAAATGTTTAACAAAGGATTAAAGAGTCTATTATGCTTTCCCGGGACTTGAAAGAGGCCACACTCTGCGGGGATATAACCTAGCTGATTCCCTGGACCTTTACACATCCGCTACTTTCCGCTGCTGCCGTTTTCCGGTAAGTTACGCAGTTTGACTTCAAACGGAGGGCTGCCATCGGCCTCTCTCCGTGCTTATATCGATGACTCCTGCAAGGAATTGTTCCATGGGTTTTCTAAAAAACAAACGCATTCTCATTGTCGGCATTGCCAGTAATCGTTCCATCGCCTGGGGTGTAGCCGAAGCCATGCATCGCGAAGGTGCTCAACTTGCGCTCACCTATCAGACGGAGAAGTTGAAAAAGCGTGTCGATGATGCCGCCGAGAAGTTTGCTGCGGATATCGTCATGCCCCTGGACGTCACCGACGATCAACAGATCGCCGACCTGTTTGCCGTCCTGGAGAAGGAATGGGGCTATCTGGATGCAATCGTGCATGCGGTGGGATTCGCTCCCCGTGATCACCTCGAGGGGGGCTATCTGGACAACCTGACCCGCGAGGGTTTCGCCATGGCACACGATATCAGTGCTTACAGCTTTGCCGCGCTCGCCAAGGCAGGGCGCCCGCTGATGCAGGGGCGAAACGGCTCACTGGTCACCATGAGTTACCTGGGCGCGGTGCGCACAGTCCCCAACTACAACGTCATGGGTGTGGCGAAGGCGAGCCTGGAGGCGAGTGTACGCTACTTGGCCGAATCCCTCGGCCCGGAAGGCACCCGGGTGAACGCGGTTTCCGCCGGCCCCATCAGGACCCTTGCTGCCTCAGGGATCAAAAATTTCAAGGGTATGCTGGATGAAGTGGAGAAGCGGAATCCCTTGCGCCGGAATGTCACCATCGAGGAGGTGGGCAATACCACGGCGTTTCTCTGCTCCGATCTCGCCACCGGCATAACCGGCGACGTCATCTATGTGGATTCGGGATACCACATCCTCGGTATGGCCTGATGCCTTGAGCAGCGCGACCTACTCGCTGTCGGAACTCAACAGGATTTCAACATCTGCACGGGATTCCAGGTCGCTCAGCACCATCTCATAATGATCCCTGCCGAGTATCCTGCGCATACTCTCCAGCTGTTGCTGGTTGTTTGCACCCGCCTCGGCACTTCCCTCTGTCACAGCAGTGAGCAGATAGACGGCATAATCCCCTGCAGCTAGCCGGGCACTGCCTTGGGTTGACCCGCCCGCGGAGGGCTTCTCAGCACGAAATATTGTACTTGAAAGACCCGGTGGGATCTGGGTGTCATTGCGTTTCACACTCAACGGTCCGCTGACGGTATAACTGCCCGCAGCCTCGGAAAAGGGTTTGCCGGCAGCGACCTCCGTCAGGCGTCTCTCCGCCTCTGCCTCGGCCTGCTGTTCTGCCTTCTGCTGCTGCAGGGTCTCTACAATCTGCGCCGCTACATCATCCAGGGGCTTTACCGAGGCTTCCTGGTGATCCTGGATGCGTAAAACCAGCGCACTGGTGCCGTCGATCTCGATCAATTCGCTGTTGTTCTGCTCCTGCAGCACATCTTCACTGAATGCCGCCGTCCTTACCTTTGGATTGGCAAACACCCCCGTACCCTGCTCGCGGGTAAACCACTCGCTCTGCTGGGTGGCCAGTCCCAGCGCCGCTGCGGCCGGCTCAAGACTGCCCGGGTCCTCGTAGCTGATATCTGCGAGCTGCTCTGCCATCTCGAAATAGAGTCGCTCTCCCTCGGTCTTGCGATAGGCAGCCTCCACCTCGGCCCGTGCCTGGTCGAAGGATTTGACATCCCCATCCTTGATTCCGGTCAGCTGGATCAGATGAAAACCGAACTCGGTACGCACCGGCTCGCTGATCGCTCCTTCCTCGAGGCCGAACACAGCCGTCTCGAAGGCCGGAGCCATAATCCCCTTGGTGAAAAAGCCCAGATCCCCTCCCGATGTCGCGGAACCGGGATCCTGGGAGTTTTGTTTGGCAAGCTCTGCAAAGGACTCACCACTCTTGAGTCGTTCCGCCAGGGCCTCGATCCTCGATTTCGCATCATCCACGGCGACTTGATCGGCATCCGAGGCGGCCTGGATCAGGATGTGGCTTGCCTTGCGCTGTTCCGGAAGACCGAACTCATCCTGATTGTTTTCGTAGTAACCGAGAAGCAGATCATCATCGACCGTTACCGTGCTTCCTGCGGTCTCGGCATCAAGGAAGATATATTCAACCTTGACCCTTTCCGGGGAAATAAACGCACTCTCGTTGGCTTGGTAATAGGCATTTATCTCGTCATCCGATGGAGGCTCACTCAATTTGAACTCGGCGGCGGGGATGACGAAGTAGGAGATCTCCCTGGTCTGTTTCTGCAAGCGCTCACTCTCGGAGATTTCACCCCGGGTCAAGAAACTGCCTACCTGCACCGCCTGCGACAGCTGTTCCGCAACCAATGAAGTTCTTACCCGCTCTTCAAAACCGGCGGTGGAGAGGCCCTGTAGCCGCAATGCCCTTTCATAGGTCTGCTGGTCGTAGCGTCCATCCTTTTGAAACATCGGCATGGCCAGTATCGCGGACTGTATCATCCGGCTGCCGGCACGCAGCCCCATCCTGTCCGACGCTTGATGCAACACTTCATCCCTTATCAAGCGGTTCAAAACCTCGTCGCGCATCTTGGCATCATCAAAGAGTTCCGGACGGTATGCCGCACCGAGCTGTTCACGCAACTGTTGGCGAAAACGCTGGAACTGACTATCCAGGGTTCGTTCCGTGATCTCAAAATCATTGACAGTTGCGGCAACGGGTTCGGATCCCACCCCCAGGTAGGATTGAATACCCCAAAGTGCAAAAGGGATTGAGATTAAAATGACGATCGCCCATGCGATCCAACCCTGCGCTCTATCTCTGATTTCCTGAAGCATGACAAATGACTCGTAATTTTCTACCTGGAATGAAATCTTCCAGGTGCCATACAACTAAAAACAAAAACGGGGTATCTGCCAGATACCCCGTTGATGATCTAAATTTGGCGGAGCGGACGGGACTCGAACCCGCGACCCCCGGCGTGACAGGCCGGTATTCTAACCAACTGAACTACCGCTCCGGATTGGTGGGTGCTGCAGGGATCGAACCTGCGACCCTCGCCTTGTAAGGGCGATGCTCTCCCAGCTGAGCTAAGCACCCTGCTTGTGAGGTATACAATTCAGTTAGAGATACCACACCTGAAGGCGCGCTAGTTTATTGCATCCTTCAACGCTTTACCAGCCTTGAACGACGGGATTTTTGAGGCCTTGATTTTTATCGTCTCGCCAGTCTGCGGATTACGCCCTTCGCGAGCTGCGCGCTCCTTCACTGAGAAGGTGCCAAATCCCACCAGTGAGAGTGTATCGCCAGCTTTCATTGCGTTGGTCACTGCTTCAACCATGCCATCAAGAGCACGCCCTGCGGCTGCCTTGGAAATATCTGCAGATTCCGCCATTGCCTCAATTAGTTCGGCCTTATTCATTAATAGATTTCCCCTGTGATGTCTTGACGGAATTACCGCCCTAAGATGCGTTATGTTGTAGCCCGCTAGGGACCCGAAACGCCAGAATTTATACCGGCTGCCAGATACCCTGTCAAGCAACGGCAGAGCCGGATTCTTTACAAATGCTACAGTTGTGACAGAGATTCTGCATCTGCCTGCATGCTAATGTTTTGTCGGTGCGCCTCGCTTCTTGACCTCTTCACTGTCCCGCTGCTCAGCACTTTTTGCCGGTGATTCCTGAGCCGGCTTCCCCTCTCTCGGCTGCGGCAACTCCTTGAGCGCAATCTGTAGCACTTCATCGATCCAACGGACCGGCTTAATGTCGAGATTCTGTTTAATATTCTTTGGTATATCAACGAGATCTCTCTCATTCTCTTCAGGGATGATTACCGTCGCTATACCGCCGCGATGTGCGGCCAGCAACTTCTCCTTGAGTCCGCCTATCGGCAAAACCTCGCCCCTGAGGGTGATCTCTCCCGTCATCGCCACATCGGCCCTGACCGGTACCTTTGTCAACGCTGACACCAGGCTAGTGCACATACCGACGCCGGCGCTGGGACCGTCTTTCGGTGTTGCCCCCTCTGGCACATGGATATGAACATCGCATTTCTGGTGGAAATCCTCCTCCAGGGCCAGGGAATTCGCACGGCTTCTAACCACGGTCATGGCCGCCTGGATAGACTCCTGCATCACCTCGCCCAGTTGTCCGGTATGACTGAGACGCCCCTTGCCGGGCATCAGCGCCGCCTCTATACGCAACAATTCACCGCCAACCTCGGTCCACGCCAGGCCGGTTACCTGGCCGACCTGATCATGTTCGTCGGCACGTCCATAACGGAAGCGTTTTACGCCCAGATACTCTTCCAGCCTTTTTGGCGTAACGGTGATCTTGCCCTTGGGTTTTTTCAGCAGTATGTCTTTGACCACCTTGCGGCAGATCTTGGCAATCTCTCGTTCCAGATTCCTCACACCTGCTTCACGTGTGTAGTAGCGAACGATATCGCGAATAGCTGCTTCCCGGATGATGAGCTCATCGGGTTTCAAACCATTGTTCTCCATCTGTTTGCGCACCAGATAGCGTTCGGCAATACTGACCTTCTCATCTTCGGTATAGCCGGAGAGCCTGATCACCTCCATACGATCCAACAGGGCAGGCGGAATATTCAGGGTATTTGCAGTGGCAACAAACATCACCTCTGAGAGATCGAAATCGACCTCCAGGTAGTGGTCGTTGAAGGTATGGTTCTGTTCCGGGTCGAGCACCTCCAGCAGCGCGGAGGCCGGATCACCCCGGAAATCCATCGCCATCTTGTCGATCTCATCGAGCAGAAACAGAGGATTACGCGTCTTTACCTTACTCAGGTTATTGATGATTTTACCCGGTAGTGCGCCGATATAGGTACGCCGGTGTCCGCGTATCTCGGCTTCGTCACGCACCCCACCCAAGGCCATGCGGGTAAACTTACGGTTGGTTGCACGCGCTATGGACTGACCCAGGGAGGTCTTACCGACACCGGGGGGACCCACCAGACAGAGTATCGGTCCTTTCAGTTTACGCACCCGCTGCTGCACCGCGAGATATTCGAGTATGCGCTCCTTGACCTTCTCCAGACCATAGTGGTCTTCATTCAATACCGCATCGGCAGCACCGATATCGTTGCGTATCTTTGTGCGTTTTTTCCAGGGCAATCCGACCAGGGTGTCGATATAGTTGCGCACCACGGTGGCCTCAGCCGACATGGGCGACATTAACTTAAGCTTGTTCAATTCGTTCGTTGCCTTGTCCTTGGCCTCTTTGGTCATACCCGCCGTATCAATCTTTTTCGTGAGATCCTCAATCTCGTTGGGGGCATCCTCCATTTCTCCCAACTCTTTCTGAATCGCCTTCATCTGTTCGTTCAGATAGTATTCGCGCTGATTCTTCTCCATCTGGCGCTTCACCCGGCCACGGATACGTTTCTCCATCTGCAGGATGTCGTTCTCACCCTCCATGAGCCCCATCAGATGCTCCAGCCGTTCACGCACGTTTGGCATCTCAAGCACATGCTGCTTCTCTTCGAGCTTGAGTGACATATGCGCCGCAATGGTATCGGCAAGACGGCTTGGATCATCGATACTGGAGAGGGAGGTAAGAACCTCGGGGGGTACCTTTTTGTTCAGTTTCACATATTGATCGAACAGGTTGGTGGCTGAACGCATCAGCACCTCACTCTCCCGACCCGCCACATCGATGGTATCGGTCAATGTCTCCAGCCTTGCGGTAAAAAACTCCTCAATATCGATAAATTCGGTAATACGAGCCCTTTCACCACCTTCCACCAGCACCTTGACTGTGCCGTCCGGCAGCTTCAGCAACTGCAGGATATTCGCCAGGGTACCGATGGCATACATATCACCCACATCCGGGTCATCCACATCGGCGCTCTTCTGTGCTGCCAGCAGGATCTGCTTGTTGCTCTGCATCGCTGAATCCAATGCCTGGATCGATTTGTCGCGCCCGACGAAGAGAGGTATGACCATATGGGGATAGACGACCACATCGCGCAGCGGTAGAACCGGGACGACGTTACTCTGACTGAGCGTCTTCATGGAATCTGTATACTCGTGGCCCATAAAAATTATCCTCTAGCGGCAGTCTCTCTGCCCAACAACTTCAAACTCAGGTACGAAAGTCAGTACAGGGATTTGATACTGGCGGGTAGGGTATGTTCAATGGTGTCCGTTGATCCGGATCGATGCATTAAAGACATATATAAGGGTGCAAGCCGGATGTTTCAAGCTGAATATGCAATTGCAGGCTTCGAAAACGCCCGTTCAACAGCGCCTGCAATCAGCAGATATTTTATGTTTTCAAACACATATCCGGGTTTCACAGACACAGGGTGGGGAATCTTCGATCTGTTTGGGAAGTAACTGCGATTATTCCTGAAGGCGAGTTAGTCGGACGCGGCGATCTGCTTGTCGCTATTCTCATAGATCATCAGCGGCTCTGACTCACCAGCGATAACCGCTTCATCCACCACAACCTTGGTCACCTCATCCATCGAGGGCAGGTCATACATGGTGTCGAGCAGCACCTGCTCCAGGATAGTGCGTAATCCACGGGCTCCGGTTTTTCGCGCCATCGCCTTGCGGGCTATGGCACGCAGGGCATCTTCCCGGATCTCAAGCTCGCAACCCTCCATCTCGAAGAGGCGACCATACTGCTTGGTAAGGGCATTCTTCGGCTCGGTGAGGATCTTCACCAGCGAACCCTCATCCAGCTCCTGCAGGGTAGCTACCACGGGCAGGCGACCGACGAACTCGGGTATCAATCCATATTTGATGAGATCCTCAGGCTCGACATCGACAATGATATCGCCGATGGATCGTGAGTCGTCCTTGCTTTTCACCTCCGCGGAAAAGCCTATACCGCCCTTTTCGGAGCGATCCTTGATCACCTTTTCCAACCCGGCAAAGGCACCACCGACGATAAACAGGATATTCGAGGTGTTTACCTGGAGAAACTCCTGCTGTGGATGTTTGCGCCCACCTTGTGGCGGTACCGAGGCCACCGTGCCTTCAATCAGCTTCAACAGGGCCTGTTGAACGCCTTCGCCCGAGACATCCCGAGTGATCGATGGATTATCGGATTTGCGGGAGATCTTATCGATCTCATCGATATAGACTATGCCCGTCTGGGCCTTTTCCACATCATAATCACACTTTTGTAACAGCTTTTGGATGATGTTTTCCACATCCTCGCCGACGTAACCAGCCTCGGTGAGGGTTGTCGCATCCGCGATCGTGAACGGAACGTTCAACAGCCGTGCAAGGGTCTCTGCGAGCAGGGTTTTACCCGATCCGGTGGGACCGATCAGAAGGATATTGGACTTCGCCAGTTCCACATCGCTCTCTTTACCGATGGTATCGAGCCGCTTGTAGTGGTTGTAGACAGCAACGGAAAGAACCTTTTTCGCCCTGTGCTGGCCAATGACGTACTGATCGAGGGTCTTCTTGATCTCATGGGGCTTGGGAAGCTTGTTGATGCTCTCTTCCCCGGGATCCTGCATCTCCTCGCGTATGATGTCGTTGCAGAGTTCGACACATTCATCGCAGATAAAGACCGAGGGTCCGGCGATCAGCTTGCGTACCTCATGCTGGCTCTTGCCGCAAAAGGAGCAATACAGCAGCTTGCCGTCGTCGCCTTTACCGCTCTTGTCACTGCCCATATCTAGCTCCTCAAACCGAAATCAACCAGCTCTTAACTCAATCATATCTAACTGCGCATAGATGGCAAGGACCCAGTCACAAATCTCTGATCTGGGTATCGGGCCAAAAATCCACCTCTCAACCGCCACCGAAGCTGGCTCAATCAGCCTGCAACTCCCTCGCGATTGTTCAGTACGGAATCGATCAGACCGTAGGCCACGGAATCCTCGCCGCCCATGAAGTTATCGCGTTCGGTGTCCTCCGCGATCTTATCCAGGGACTGCCCGGTATGCTGCGCCAGAATGGTATTCAGGCGCTCCCGCAGCAGCAGAATCTCTTTCGCATGGATCTCGATATCGGTCGCCTGTCCCTGGAAACCACCAAGTGGTTGGTGGATCATCATGCGGGAGTTGGGTAGACAGAACCGTTTCCCCTTGGCGCCACCCGCCAGCAACAGCGCCCCCATGCTGGCCGCCTGACCGATACACATAGTGCTCACATCCGGGCGGATAAACTGCATTGTGTCGTAAATCGAGAGACCCGCGGTGACCGATCCCCCAGGCGAATTGATGTAGAGGTGTATATCCTTGTCCGGATTCTCCGATTCGAGAAACAGCAGCTGGGCCACCACCAGATTTGCCATATGATCTTCAACCGGTCCGACCAGGAAGATCACCCGCTCCTTGAGCAGTCGAGAATAGATGTCAAACGAGCGTTCACCCCTGGCGGTCTGCTCGATGACTATCGGTACCAGCCCGAGATTTTTTGCATCCGGCATTCGTGATGAAGATAGATCTGTCATATCTGCTGTTACCTGAGGGTCAACCCTGCGCTGTCAATGCGGCAAAAGTGGTTTTATCGTCCACAACTTCTACCTGCTCCATGATCCAATCGACTACCTGATCTTCCAAAACAATGTTCTGAACAGATGCCAATTGCTGCTGATTGCCGTAGTAGAACTTGACCACCTCATCCGGCTGCTCATAGCTGGCCGCGTACTCCTCGATTGTCTTGCGTACACGATCGTTATCGACCTGAATCCCGTTTTGTTTAATGATCTCTGCGATCAGCAGGCCCAGGGCCACGCGCCTTTTTGCCTGTTCTTCGAACATCTCGCGCGGTAGCTCAATGCTGTCTGTGTTCGCCCCCATCTGTTCCCGTGCCTGCTTGCTCAGCGCCTCGATCTCCTCATCTATCAGCGCCTTGGGAACCTCGATCTGATTCTGCTCATAGACCATATCCATCGCCTGACTCTTAATCCGAGCCTGAATCCGCTGGGAAAGTTCACGCTCCATGTTTTCCTGGATATCCTCTTTCAGCTTCTCCACGCCCTCGCTGGAACCGAACTCTTTGGCGAACTCGTCGTCCACCGGCGGCAACACCTCTTCCGAGACCTCACTTACCTCTACCTCAAACGTTACCGGCTTACCGGCCAACTCTTCCACCCGGTAATCCTCGGGGAATTTAAGATCGATGCTGCGTTTCTCATCCTTGGCCATGCCCACCAGACCATGCTCAAAGCCTTCGATCATGCGTTTTGAACCGAGCACCAGATCCACATCCTCGGCACTGCCACCCTCGAACGCCTCGCCATCCACCAGGCCCTTGAAGCTGATCTTGACCTGATCGCCTTCCGCGGCCGCACGATCGACACTGTTCCAGGTAGCCCGCTGCTTGCGCAGTTTCCCGATCATATCCTCTATGTCATCGCCGGTAATCTCGGTCTGCGGGCGCTTGATCTCACCCGCAAGCTTGGCCAATTCGATCTCGGGCATCACCTCGAGGGTGGCCACGTAGCTGAACAGTCCCTCCTCGGAGGCCTCCTTGGGCTCGATCTTCGGCATCCCGGCGGGGTGGAGCTTCTCCTGCTGGATCGCCTCCTGGTAGCTGCTCTCGATCATCTGGCCATAGACCTCTTGCAGCACCTGTCCGCCATAATTGCGGCGCAACAGTTTCATCGGCACCTTACCAGGACGGAAGCCATCCAGCTTGGCGGTTCGGCCGATCTGCTTCAGGCGCTTCGTGACCTCCACCTCGATCTGCTCTGCCGGCAATTCGACCGTAACGCGTCGTTCTAGCCCTTCACCCGATTCCACCGAAACTTGCATGCTCTTCTCCTGACAGACCAGTCTGTCAATAACTCTTTGTATTAAATGGAAAGTATCCTGAAAATTGTGGTCGGCAATTAGCAGGAGTAATTGGTGCGAAAGGAGAGACTCGAACTCTCACGGGTTGCCCCACAGGAACCTAAATCCAGCGCGTCTACCAATTCCGCCACTTTCGCCTGCCAGCCTGGAGGAGGCCGAATAAAGCCACCATTTCCCTGCTGCGAACTGCCCATTATAACGGTGAAAAGCGGAAGTCTCTACGCCAATTGCACCATATCCAGGAATCCAGCCCATCACCCTTGTCCGGCGCCACCCCCAAAAAGAGGGGACCTTCTGTTTCCTCAACTGTGCATCCACAGGTCGGGGGTGGATTGAGGGGCGGGAGTTTCCGCTCAACAGTTAACCTCTACCCGGTCGACGCGTTGAAAGCCACGGGGTAGCTTGCCGCCTCGACGCCCGCGCTCTCCCTGGTAATTGTCGAGGTCGGACGGCTTGAGCACGATATAGCGCTTACCTGCATGGGCTGTCAGGCTGCCGCCCTGAGGCACCACGGCCAAAGCCACCACGAACTCGGCCCTTGAGGCGACCCGCTTCGCCGCGATGTTGATAATCTTGTTACCCTTGCCCCGTGCCAGTTGAGGCAGTTCCTCGAGAGCGAAGACCAGCATACGTCCCTCGTTTGAGATGGCCACCACTCGATCCCGCTTGGCATCCTGGACCGGGGCCGGATGCAACACCCGAGCCCCCTTGGGTAGCGACAACAGGGCCTTGCCCGATTTGTTCTTCGCCAGCATATCCGCCAACTTGACCCTAAAGCCGTACCCCGCATCTGAAGCCAGCAGGTATTCGCCATCCGAATCCCCCCCGACGACCGCCCTGAAAGTGGCGCCGGCGGCGGGCGAGAGACGGCCGGTCAGCGGTTCTCCCTGGCTGCGCGCGGATGGCAGGGTATGGGCCAGCAGGGAGTAGCTGCGCCCGTTGGAATCGATGAACACCGCCTGCTGATTGCTACGTAGGCGGGCAGCGGCGAGAAAGCTGTCACCCGCACGGTAATTGAGGGCCGCCGGATCGATATCGTGCCCCTTGGCGGTACGCGCCCAGCCCTTTTCCGAAAGCACCACCGTGACCGCTTCGCTGGGCGTCAGATCGGTCTCCGCCAACGCCTCCGCCGGGGCGCGCTCGACAATCGGGGAACGGCGATCGTCACCAAACTCCTCGGCATCGGCCGTGAGTTCCTTGCGTATCAGGGTGCGCAGGCGTTTCTCGGAACCGAGGATCTGCTGCAGGGATTTTCGTTCCTTCTCCAGCTCGCCCTGCTCGCCGCGGATCTTCATCTCCTCCAGCCTGGCCAGGTGACGCAGACGCAGGTTGAGGATCGCTTCGGCCTGAGCCCCCGAGAGGGAGAACCTTTTGATCAGCTCGGCCTTCGGATCCTCTTCCTGGCGTATGATTGCAATCACCTCATCGATATTGAGGTAGGCAATCATCAGGCCCTCGAGGATGTGCAGACGCTCGAGTACCTGATCGAGACGATATTGCAGGCGCCTGCGCACCGTTTCTGTGCGAAACTTCAGCCACTCCTTGAGTAGGCTGCGCAGATCCTTCACCGCCGGACGGCCGTTGATGCCGATCAGGTTCATGTTGACCCGATAGGTCCGCTCCAGGTCGGTAGTGGCGAAGAGATGAGACATCACCCGTTGCACATCCACCCGATTGGAACGGGGCACGATAACCAGACGCGTGGGATTTTCGTGATCCGACTCATCCCGCAGATCCTCGATGAGCGGCAGCTTTTTCGCCTGCATCTGGGCCGCGATCTGCTCCAACACCTTGGCCCCCGAGACCTGATGCGGCAGGGCAGTGATGAGGATATCGCCGTTCTCACGTTCATAGCGTGCACGCATCCGAATCGAGCCATTTCCGCCCTCGTAGATCTTCAACAGGTCATCTGCGGGGGTGATGATCTCCGCCTCGGTGGGGTAGTCGGGTCCATGGATATGCATCATCAACTCTGCCACCGTCGCCTTCGGCGACTCCAGCAGGTGGATACAGGCATTGACCACCTCCCGCAGGTTGTGCGGCGGTATGTCGGTGGCCATGCCCACGGCGATTCCCGAGGCACCGTTGAGCAGCACATTGGGCACCCTGGCGGGGAGCATCGACGGCTCCTTAAGGGTGCCGTCGAAATTCGGCGCCCACTCCACCGTGCCCTGACCGAGTTCAGAAAGCAGCAGTTGCGCATAGCGGGTCAAGCGCGATTCGGTGTAGCGCATCGCCGCGAACGACTTGGGATCGTCCGGGGAGCCCCAGTTTCCCTGGCCGTCGACCAGGGGATAGCGATAGGAGAAACCCTGCGCCATCAAAACCATCGCCTCGTAGCAGGCGGTGTCGCCATGGGGATGGAATTTACCGAGCACATCACCCACGGTGCGGGCCGATTTCTTGAACTTGGCCGTGGCGCTCAGTCCCAACTCCGACATCGCATAGACGATGCGCCGCTGCACCGGCTTCAAGCCATCGCCGATGTTCGGCAGAGCACGATCGAGAATCACGTACATGGAGTAGTTGAGGTAGGCCTGCTCGGTGAACCGGCTGAGGGGTTGCTGCTCTATCCCTTCAAGATTGTGGTCGATGTCGTCTGTCATTAAATCGCATGCTCTATCAATATCTGAGACCCTGGAAACGATGCCAGATCATACGTAATGCGGATTGCTTAGTGAATAGGGATATTCTTGGAGTGCATGGCTGTCAGCTTTTTCTGCGTGGAGTCCAGGGTCCAGGCATTCTCCCCTGCCCCGGTTTCCGTCATTGGTGGTAACATCCCTGAAGTCGTTCTAGCACATGGGAAAAACAGTGAATAAGCCATATAAAACACCACAAGAAGCCGAGGATGCCTACTACGACGCCATAGAGGAGAAGGATTTGGAGGCGTTGATGACGGTCTGGGAGGATTGCGAGGAGATTCTCTGCCTACTGCCGATGATGGCGGCCCAGCGGGGCAAAGAGGCGATCAGAAGGCAGTGGGAACCGCTTATGCAAGGCGAGATCGCACTCGACATCCAGACCAAGCACCTGGCATGGATCGAGACCCCCGAGCTTGCCATTCACCTCATCGAGGAGTTGGTTAAGAGCCCTGAACAAAACGAAACCCAGGCGGTCTACGCCACCAATATCTACCGCAGGGATGGTGATGGCTGGCATCTGTTGATGCATCAGAACTCGCCCACGCCACCCCCCCCAGGGCTGCATATCCCAGGCATGGAGATGTGATGGAGAATCACAAGCTGGTCATCCCCCAGCACCTCAACCAATACGGCTACCTCTTCGGCGGCAACCTGCTGCAGTGGGTGGATGAGTATGCCTGGATCGCCGCCGTGCATGACTACCCCGGACGGCGCTTCGTCACCGTCGGCATGGACCGGGTGGAGTTTCATCGCAGCGTGAGAGAGGGAACCATCCTCCGCTTCGACATTAATCAGGGCCGAAAGGGGGTGACGTCGGTGCAGTACCTGGTCAATGTCTACGCCAGCAATCCCCAAAACGGCAGCGAAGATAGCGTCTTCACCACCACCATCACCTACGTCTGCCTGGATGACGAGGGGAAGAAGAAACCCATTTGATTGAGTTTTAAAAGTTGGGGTGCTCGCTGTGCTCACAGGATTGATACCCCCTCTCCCTGGCCCTCTCCCTGCTTACCAGGTTCTGTCATTCATCATCAGCATCGGGCAAGGCCGCCTTGCGGAACACCGGCAGATCCGGACCCTTTTCCTCGTCGAGTTCGACCTTCTCGATCTTCTCGAAACGGTTGCTGATCTTGCGCGCGGAGATATTGACATCGCTGACGTCCTGGTGGGCCTGACCGATGTGTCTTGCCAGGTTGTCCATGCGGGTCTGAAAGCGATCGAAGTCCTTGGAGAGGGCGCGCAGGTGATCCTGGATGATATGCACCTGCTCCCGGGTGGCCGCATCCTTGAGCACCGCGCGGGCGGTGGTGAGAATCGCCATCATGGTGGTCGGCGATACCAGCCAGACCCGTTTCCTGAACGCCTCCTCAACCAGCTCCGGAAAATGGGCATGGATCTCGGCGAAGACCGCCTCCGCCGGGATGAACATAACGGCGCCGTCCGAGGTCTCACCGGGGATGATGTAGCGGGAGGCGATATCCTCCATATGTTTCTTGATGTCGTTGCGGAACTGCCGCTGCGCCTGCACCCGTTCAGATTCAGGCAAGCTGTCGTCCAGCATGCGTTGATAGGACTCCAAGGGAAACTTGGCGTCGATCACCACGTTGCCTGTCGGATCGGGGAGAAACAGGACACAGTCCGCGCGACGCCCGTTACTCAGGGTATGCTGCAGGGCGAAACCGCTCTCCGGCATCACATTGCGCACCAGTGCCGAGAGCTGCACCTCGCCAAAAGCGCCGCGGGAGCGTTTGTCCGCCAGCACCTCCTGCAGGCTGATCACATTGCTGGAGAGTTCGGTGATCTTCTTCTGCGCCTCGTCGATGCGGGTGAGATGGGTGAGTACCTGGCTGAAGGTCTCCGTGGTTTTCTCGAAACCCTCGTTGAGGCGCTTCTCCACCTGGCCACTGATCTCCTTGAGACGATGATCGGTACTCTCCGTCAGTCCATCCACCTTTTTTCCCAGATTGTCGGCATGCTGAACCAGTGCCTCTGCCACCTGCTTGCGTACTTCGCCCATTCCGGACTGCAGGGTTTCATGTTGCTGACGCATCGACTCCAGCTGGCGCTCATCGAAGGACTCGCGGTGGCGCATCAGGGCCTGGGTCAGGGAGTCCCGCAATTCACCCAGCTTCTCCTGCTGCTGCAGCCTGCCCTCTCCCAGGCTATCAGCGACCGTTTTCTTGAGGTTTTCGAACTGTTCCAGCAGTTCCAGGCGCAACCGCGCGGTATCGTCCGTGAGATGCTGCTGCATCTCACCATAGCGCCGCTCCATGCCCTGGTAGAGCTTGTCGGAACGCTCGAGCAGTGTCTGCTGCATACCGTGCAGCAGGCGCTGCTGTGCCAGCGCGCCCCGGGCGATGCGCTCACTCATCAGCTCACGCAGTTCACTCTGTTCCTTGGCGTAGCGGCGCTCCTGCTCATGCAGGGCTTCGAGCAGGGTCTGCTGATGGTGCAGCCTGCCCCGCTGCTCACGCTGCTGGGTGTCGAGCAGCCGAGCCAACCAGTAGATTGCCCAGCCAAGCAGCAGCAGGCAGACCAGGGCGAGAATGAGCAGTAGTTGCAGTGGCACAGAGGCCTGGGTAAACCATTCCATGCTAGGACCTGTCAGCACTAATCCAATCGGACCTCACTATACCCCATCCAGTGGCTCAAAACCTGAGTCCCTACTTGCATCCGCCGGTCAGAGGTATTACCTTTGCCGTGCGGTTACCAATCCTCCCACCGCCCCATTCAATGCCCCGCTTCAGGATCGATCTCAGATGCGTATACACCTAAAGACATTGGGCTGCCGCCTCAACGAAGCGGAGATGGAGAGCTGGAGCCGGGATTTCCAGGCCCAGGGTCACACCCTGACCAAGGCGGCGGAAGAGGCCGACCTGCTGGTGGTCAACACCTGCGCCGTCACCGTGGAGGCGGTGCGGAAATCCCGCAAACTGCTGAGCCGAAACAGCCGCCTCAACCCAAACGCGCGTCTCGTGGTAAGTGGCTGTTATGCATCGCTGGATCCTGCCGCCACCGCGGAGATCGAGGGCGTGGACCTGGTGGTGGGCAACCAGGATAAAGAGCGCCTGGTGGAGATTGTCGGGGAACGACTCGATCTCGGGATAATGCCGGAGAGCGCTATCGAACCCGATGCCACCGGCCTGCTCGCACGCGGACGCCAGCGCGCCTTCATCAAGGTCCAGGACGGCTGCCGCTATCGCTGTAGCTTCTGTATCGTCACCCTGGCCCGGGGCGAGGAGCGCAGCCGCCCGGTCGAGGAGATCATTACGGAAATAAACCACCTCCATGCCCAGGGCATGCAGGAGGCGGTACTGACCGGCGTTCATATCGGGGGTTACGGTGACGACATCGGCTGCAGCATCGCCGAACTGATTCGACGCATATTGCTGGAGACCGCCATTCCCCGGTTACGCATCGGATCCATAGAGCCCTGGGATCTGCCCGAGGATCTCTGGCCGCTGTTCGAGAACAGCCGCTTCATGCCCCATCTCCATCTGCCCCTGCAGAGCGGCTCAGACAGTGTCTTGAGGCGCATGGCAAGGCGCTGTCGCAGCGATGAGTATCGCCGACTCGTAGCGCTCGCCAGAGAGCGGGTACCGGAGATCAATATCACCAGCGATATCATTGTCGGCTTCCCTGGTGAAACCGAACGGGAGTGGCAACAGACCCTCGACTTTGTAAACGAGATCGGGTTCGGTGATCTCCATATCTTCGCCTACTCGCCCCGCCAAGGTACCAAGGCCGCGACCCTGCCCGGCGCAATCAGCCGGGAGGTCAAGCGACAGCGCAGTCAAGACCTGCATCGACTCAACGATGCGCTGAAAAGAAAAGTGATGGAGCGCTTTCTCGGCCATACCCTGCCGGTATTGATCGAAGGCAGCGATGAAAGGGGTTGGGGCGGCTATACACCCAACTATCTGCGCGTGTCCGCAACATCTGAAGCGTGCATCGACCTGCAAAATCGCATCGTCATGGTCGAGATAGGCGCTATAGACGAACAGGCGTTGCGGCTCCAGGGTGAAATCCTGGGCATCACCGATGATGTTTAGCCGTTGAATCCTACCACAGGGGGATAGGGCTGAACGCGCCCGAAGACGCATTCAGCCTGTGGCAGTACGGCCTTACCAGTTATAGGTGGCGCCCACACCATCCAGCGTTATGGTGAAACTGCTGCAACTATCGAAACTGGCCGTAGCGAATGAACCGTTTCCACCATTGAGTGTAAGCATGCCGCTGCCGGGGACTTCATTCGCACAGCCATAGGTCAATGGCTGGCCGGTTGTCACAACGACCCATCCATGATCGGGGTCGTACAAGGTCATGTTGATATAGAAACCGGACACCTCGTTGCCGCTGACAGAGATATCATCGATACGATAGACCCTGCCGTCGATACCGGCAAAATCGGAGGTCATGCTGCAGGAGACGGCCGCTGTGGAGATACTGCTGCAGTCAAGAGCAAGGTCGATGGTCTCAGTCTCCCCGATATAGCTGACCGTCACGTGGAATACCATGCTCAGGGTATCGGCGCCGACATTGACGGTGAATTCGACGATACCATCGAGCACTAGGGTGCCGCCCCGCATATCGCTCATGGCACAGTCGGTGAAGTTAATGGTGCCTTCGGTCTCGGCATCGTTGGTATTGGCAACAGCCCGGCCTCCTGCATCGCATATGTCGCCGCTTACATCGACTGTCTTGGCGGCAAGGGGGGTGCGCTGCCGGTTTATCCACTGGGCGATCCTGGGCGCCACCTCAGCCAGCTTGGCAGCCGGATTGACTTGCGCGCGCATTGCAACGCCCGACAGGGAATCGGAAACCACGGCCTGCTGGGAACCCGACGCAGCACCCGTGGCAATATCCTTGGCATTGGTCGAATCGATATTGGCCTCCGATGTCGACCCGGTGTAGCTGGTGCCACCCGAGCTGGTGGAACCGTCGCTGCCGCCACCACCACCGCATCCTTGTAGCAGTGACAGTGACAAAGACAGGCTTAACAAGCGAATCAATAAACTATTCATGGTGTTACTGCCTTAAGTCCCTTCCATTTGAAAACCATAAATTATATATGGCTTATGGTCGCAATACAGTGCCGGCCAACCGGGAGTTCTCGGTTTTTTGTCCGTCATCACACTAAGACCGCCTCAGAGCCCACTCTCAGCGGCCTGCCGCTGTTGCTGATCCAGCTCATTGACCAGGTAGGCAAGGGAGATGCCCAGCTTTCTAGTCCACGTCAGTTCGACTCGCCAGGCAGAAGCCGCTGATTGCCATCGGTATAACAGCTCACCTTCACCTCGGCGTACGGCTCCGATCTTCGCCGTCAGATTTCGCATATGGCCTGGAAAATGGCTCAGATCCCGGGGTTTGCCATATTTGTTGTTCAGTCTGCTCAGCAACCGCTGCAGGGTGACCTGATTCGAGGCATCATGGCTCTGCAGTACCTTGTAGATACGGTCCTGGTAGGCCATCACATAGACCTTGTCCCGGCCGCTGGGGTAGATCAGACCGATACGCTCGCCGTTGACGATGGGCTCCATCCTGGCCGGACGCCGTTGTAACAAACGGGAGAGGCTGTCCCCCAGGCAGTAGTGGTTGAACACCCGCTTCATGCAGTTCTCGCCAGGCGTCTCTGCGACAACAACAGCAGGTATTAGGCCAAACGCAATCAAGAGTACAAAACCTTGAATCAACATAATCTGTCTACTCTTTGCCAGGGGATGGGATCAGGCTGGCGATAAACGCCTGTAGTTCACGAAAGTGGCTTCCCTTCCAATAGATTCGAGCGCACTGATCACAGCACCGGAATTCATTGTAGTGCCGCCTGACATTTTCAGGCAATTCTGCTTCGATACGCTTTTTGTCCTCTGCCACCAGCAGGCCATTGCACTCCATGCAACGGGTAAAGGGATTGCAGAGTGCTTCCAGTTGCAATCGTCGGAGTATCTCCTTCAGTTGCTGCCTCGGTTCGGTTGCATGAATGAAACAGCCATGGGTCAGGTTGCGATGCATCAGCAAGCCCCGGTCCCGAGTCAGTAACACCCTGCCCTCATCAACCGAAATAGACACCAGCTTGCTGTCACCGGCATCGTTGAAAAACAGGCAATCGAAACCAAGCAGACGCAGGTATCGGGCCAGTCTTCCCAAGTGGGCATCGGCGATAAAGCGAAGTCTACGCAGGGGCTCGGGGCGGAGGCGCAGCAGGGGCGATACATCCATGGACTCAAACAGGGGATAGATACTGACCCGGTCGTCCGCCTGCAGCAGATAGTCGAAATCCACAGACTCACCATTGACCAGTATCACCTCCACTTCAGTGTGAGGCACACCGACACTCTCGATCACATGCTTGATAGGCTCTCCTTGGCTATAGCGGTGGATAAACTTGCGTTTACGCAGGCCCTGCGGCAGAAAATCATTCAACTCCTCGTAGAATCTCAGACTGGCCACTGGCATCAATTCAACCTCAATCCGGTGACTCCGCCGTCAAATATCGAAGTCGGCCCACACCGGACAGTGATCAGAGGGTTTCTCCATCGACCTGATATCGTAGGCTATACCCACATCGGTACAACGTTCTATCAGCGGAGCGGTAGCCAATACCAGGTCGATGCGCAGACCCCGCTTCGGTTCGCGTTCAAATCCCCGGCTCCGGTAGTCGAACCAGCTGAAGAGATCGCTGACATCCGGCTTGAGGGTGCGAAAGGTGTCATGCAAGCCCCAGTTTTGCAATGCCTCAAGCCATTTCCGCTCTTCCGGGAGAAAACTGCATTTACCTGTCTTCAGCCAGCGTTTTGCATTCTCCTCGCCAATCCCTATATCCGCATCGAGGGGCGCCACATTCATATCGCCGATCACCAACACGGGTTCATCGGGATCGTGCCCCTGGCGCAGATGCTCAAGCAGATCGGCATAGAAACGACGCTTGGCGGGAAACTTCACTTCATGGGAGCGGCTCTCACCTTGGGGAAAATAGCCATTGATGACGGTTAACGCATGCCCATTGGGGGAAGTGTAGCGGCCGGTAATCAGTCTGCGTTGTGCATCCCCACTCTCCCCAGGAAAACCCTTCGCTGTAGCCGCTGGCTCCTCCTTGGAGAGTAGCGCCACGCCATAGTGGGTCTTCTGGCCATGAAACGCTGCCCGGTATCCAAGCCTCTCCATCATGGCAAGAGGAAAATCCGGATCCTGTACCTTGGTCTCCTGAATCCCGATGATATCCGGATCATAACGGGCTTTAAGCCGGGTCAGTTGATGCTCACGCGTGCGAATGCTGTTGGTGTTGAATGAAACGACTCTCATCTTAAAACCTCTGCGGTCTCTTTTTCACCCATTTCAAATCCATGCCGGTAGGCCTTACCCCAGGGTAACAATTCCTGGCCGCTGATCGGTGAACTGCCAATGCCCAGACCGGCGGCTTCGAGTTGCCGAGTGAAACCCGATCTCCGCATGGCCTCGATCATACCGTCGGCATAACCCCTGTTGTACCAGAGCTGCAGTTCACTCTCCTCGGCAGCCAGGGTCAGCGTCTCCGCGTGTAGATCCTGAACCACTTGAAGCAAGCGCTGAAATATATCATTGGACATCTGACTGACGGCCTGTAATCTTCGATGGTCTGCCCAGCCTCGATTACAAGGCTGGGGAAATAGTAAGCCTAGCATATATGGTTCTTACCCAGAGTGGCCATGCAAGGAGACAGATGAATTCAACTATCCATCGATTGTTCTGGTTTGTGCGAAGGCGAAAAGCCGCGAGCGAGAACGGTGGCTGGCGGCACTTTACCCCTGAGGATGAAACGGTTGTTTTTAGTCCCCACACTGGGGGATCATTGAGGTATTGACCACCAGCAAGACAGTAGAATTTAGATGTTGATTACCATCTCCCCCGCCAAAACCCTCGATTACGAGACCCCGCCGGTAACCACAACACATACCAAGCCTGCGTTTCTTAAGCAGTCGCGGCAATTGGTCAACATCCTGCGTAACTACTCGGCGATGGATCTTGCTGAATTGATGAAGCTGAGCATGAAGCTGTCAGAACTCAATTTCGATCGATACCACAGCTGGAAGACCCCCTTCAATCTTACGAATGCCAAGCAGGCGGCACTGGCGATGAAAGGCGATGTCTACAGCGGTCTCGACGCCGAGACACTGAACCGGAAGGGATTCGATTTCGCACAACGACACCTGCGAATCCTCTCCGGGTTATATGGCGTGCTGCGCCCCCTCGACCTGATGCAACCCTACCGCCTGGAGATGGGAACCAAGCTACCCAATGAGATGGGCAAGGATCTCTACGCCTTCTGGGGCGAGCAGATCACCCGGGCCATCAACAAGGATCTCAAGGCCCAGGGGGATGACATCCTGATCAACCTCGCGTCCAACGAGTATTTCAAATCGATAAAAACGAGGCTGATCGAGGGTCGAATCATCACCCCCCAGTTCAAGGAGAAGAAGAACGGCAGTTATCGCATGATCGGGGTTTTTGCAAAGCGGGCACGGGGGCTGATGAGTCGTTTCATCATCGACAATCGGCTGCGCAATCCGGAGGAGATCCTGGCATTCGACAGTGACGGCTACCGCTATCACAAACGACTCTCCAAGGAAGACCAATGGGTATTCACCCGCGGTTGATCGATGCCCACAGCCACTTTGACGATACCAGCTTCGAGGTTGACCGAGAGCAGGCCTTGGCGCGGGCCCGAGACGCAGGTGTTGTTGAGCAGATCATCCCTGCGATCAAGGCAACATGGTGGCCGCGGATAAAAAAGCTATGCCATGACAGCACCGGACTCCACCCCAGTTACGGCCTGCACCCGATGTATCTCGATGATCACCGGGACGAACATCTGCAGGCTTTGCGGGAGTGGATTGCAGCGGAACAACCCATAGCGATCGGTGAATGCGGTCTTGATTTCTACATCGATGATCCCAAACCCGAACAACAGCAGCGCTACTTCGAAGGCCAGCTGCAAATCGCCGCAGACCATAAACTGCCGGTGATCATCCATGCACGCCGCTCGGTGGAAGAGGTCATCAACACCCTGCGCCACTACCCCGGTGTGGTGGGCATGCTGCATAGCTATGCGGGCAGTGAGCAGCAGGCGCACAGGTTGATCGACATGGGTTTCTACCTGAGCTTCGGCGGCCCGGTCACCTATCCGCGGGCGAAACGACTGCATCGTTTGATCAAGGCACTGCCACTGGATGCGATTCTGCTGGAAACCGATTCACCGGATCAACCCGGCATTGACCATCGGGGACAGCGCAATGAACCGGCCTTTCTGCCTGAAGTCCTCAACACGGTCGCCCTGTTGCGCGATCAAAACCCGCAGCTGGTTGCGGAACAGACTGCGGCCAACACTCGACGGTTGTTTAATATCTAAAGCCAGAGTCCGCTAATCAAGTACATGACTCAGGCACCAGTCCCGGCTATCATGTGCCTCGTTTTTCAATTCGACAGTCCACACCCGAGAAGGAGAGTTTGACATGTCACAAAAAGGGATTCTCGTTACCGGCGGGGCTGGTTACATCGGCAGCCATACCGCCCGCCAACTGGGCGAGGCAGGTGAGAAGCTGATCACCCTGGATAATCTCTCCACCGGTTTTCGCCAAGCCGTGCTGCATGGCGAGCTCGTGGTTGGCGACACCGGAGATCCCGAGCTGGTGAGGCGTATACTGAATGAACACGAGATCGATACGGTAATGCATTTTGCCGCGCACACAGTCGTTCCGGAATCTGTGGAGAATCCTCTCAAATATTACGCCAACAATACCTGTAACACCCGAAACCTTCTGGCATGCTGCGCGGAGGCGGGGGTCAAGCATTTTGTCTTTTCGTCCACTGCTGCGGTATACGGCATGCCCGAATCGGGTATCGCCTTCGAGGACGAGCCCACCCAGCCGATCAATCCCTACGGCACCTCCAAGCTGATGTCCGAAATGATGTTGCGCGATCTTGGCGCCGCCAGCGATATGCGTTATGTGGCCCTGCGCTATTTCAATGTCGCCGGCTGTGACCTCGAAAACCGCATCGGCCAATCAACACCGAAGGCGACCCTGTTGACCAAGGTTGCCTGCGAGGCAGCTGTAGGCAAACGCGACAAAATATATATCTTCGGCACCGACTACCCGACTAAAGATGGCACCGGGGTACGCGACTACATCCATGTGGAGGACCTTGCCGATGCCCATGTAAAGGCCCTGGATTACCTGAGAAGGGGCGGAGAATCGACCACACTCAACTGTGGTTACGGTCACGGCTACTCGGTACGAGAGCTGCTGAAGGCGGTGGAAGACGCCAACGGCGCCGCACTCAACATCATTGAAGCGGAGCGCCGCGCCGGTGATCCGCCGGAGCTGGTTGCAGGTGCAGAGAAGGTGCGTGAAGTGCTGGGCTGGAAACCCCGATATGACGACCTGGCGACTATTGCCAGCTCCGCGCTTGCCTGGGAGAGAAAACAGCTCGACACACCCTGGTCGAACAACTGACAGCCTGACTGGTTTTTATGGAACTGCTGCAGATCATTCTCCTCGCTGCGGTGCAGGGGCTGACAGAGTTTCTGCCCATTTCAAGCTCCGCTCACCTGATCCTGGCACCGCTGGTAACAGGTTACGAAGACCAGGGACTGGCATTCGATGTCGCGGTGCATGTCGGTACACTGGCCGCGGTCATCTTCTATTTCCGCCAGGAAGTGGTGAGGATCACTGTCGATTTTCTTCACGGCTGGTTCAATCCTGCCGCCCGATCCAGGGAGTACCGCCTGGGCTGGATGATCATTATCGCCACCCTGCCGGTCGGTGTTTTCGGTCTGCTGATGAAATCCCTGGTCGAGACCGATCTGCGCTCGCCCCTGGTGATCGCCATCACCACAATCGGTTTCGGCATTCTGTTGCTGATTGCCGATACCGCCGGCAAACGCCAGCGGGACGAATACGATATCCGCTGGATCGACGCCCTGATCATCGGTCTGTTTCAGGCCGTGGCGATCATTCCGGGCACATCCCGCTCCGGTTCCACCATAACCGGAGGGCTTTTTCTCGGGCTGAGCCGCAGGGCCGCATCACGCTTCTCGTTTCTAATCTCGATACCGACCATACTGATGTCGGGAGGGCTGCTGACCCTGGACCTCGTGCGCAGCGATACCGCCACCGATTGGTTCTCCATCGGCCTCGGCGCCGGCTTGGCCTTTATCACCGCCTATCTGTGTATCCACTATTTTCTGCGCTTCATCGAAACCCTGGGCATGCTGCCATTTGTCATCTACCGCGTTGTGCTCGGCGGCCTGATTCTGCTTTTCCTCGTCTGAAATCTGCCCCGAGTGGCCGCCCGGCTCTACATGCCGGGTCGTCGTCTTCCATGTTCCCGCCAAGCAAAGGGATTGCCCGAATACGACCAGCTCGCATTGGCAGGGGTCAGGTGATGTCTTGCTGGAGCGACGCGAGTGGTATCTCTCCAATATCGGACTGCCAGGTTTCTGGCCTCATGCCGCACTTTTCATCGGCACCCCCGAACAGCGTGAGGCATACTTTCAAGGCGCAGATATCGAGGCCTGGGTACGCCGGCAGGGAGTTGCCAGCGGCGCCTTCGAGACACTGCTCGAGCGGCGCTATCCAGAGGCCTATGCGGAGAGTCTCAACCCAAGGGAGGATAGCCATGCCACGAGGGTTATCGAAGCCATTGGCGAAGGGGTTGTCTTCACCTCCCAGGAACACTCCGCCGCCGCTGATTCGTTGGCGGCCCTACGTCCGAAACTGAGCAAACTGGACAAGGCAAAGGCGATCCTGCAGGCCTTTCACTACAGCGGCAGGGCGTACGATTTCAATTTCGATTTTCTCACCGACAGTGAATTAGTCTGTACGGAGCTGGTCTACAAGGCCTATGAAGCCCGCACTGACAAGGACGGAATTACACTGCCGGTAGTGAACATCCTTGGGCGTCCGGCCACCCCGGCGAAGGTGATCGTGAAACAGTTCGATCAAAATTACGATTCACTGCAACAGCAGTTCGGTCTGGTGGTGTTTCCGGACGGCCATGGAAAGAAGAAGCTTGCGCTGGAGTCAGGCCTTGCCACCTTTCGGCAGAGCTGGAAGAGACCCGAATGGCATATATTGATTCAGGAGATGAATGAACCGGCAGCTAGTGAGGCTGTCGATAATTAATTATAATCAACGCAAATCGCACTGATTATGGGATCTCATGCATTGCATGACCAAACCATGGACGGAGGGTTAGATATGATAAAGCAACTATTGTTCGCAGCCTTGTTCAGCCTGATCACCGTCAGCTGCGGTGGTGACAACGACGTTGAGATAAAAGAGTTTGACGTGAGTGTCTCTTCCGCTGACCTGGATGATGGCAGCGCCATCATCGATCCCGCGATCAACGACGGCCGGTTCGACCTGATCTGGAAAGTGGACGATAACGGCGCCTTCGGTTATGACGCCAGGTTCTACCTCAGTCTCAACAGCAACCTCGATGAGTCCAACGATATCCTGTTTGGATTTATCGATTGTGACGCCTTCGGTTCATGCGATCACGACACGCGCAATGACGAAGAGTGCTATTTTACCAATGAGCTGGTGATGTTCTGCGGTGACGAGGATGACGCCACCAAGTTCGACGTTGACGAAATCGTCGACGCACTGCCCATGGACGCGCATATCATCATTGAGGCATGTACCACCTTTGACTGCGATACCCGGCAGCATCCGGTGCGCCTGCAGTAAGCATCGTCACCCCCCGATATAGCGCCTGCGCTTGGCGGCCTTCACTCTATCCACGGAGACCAGGATCACGCCGTCCGTGCAACCGGCAAAATCGGGGTCCTTGCCGAAATCCAGAAAGCAGACACCGCCCGGTTCACAAAGCTCGGTATATTGCTTGAACAGGGTCGGTATGGTGACGTTGTAGAGCGCCAGTTGATTTATCAACTCATGAAACAAGAGGCGCAACAGGGTCAGCATCGGCTTGGTCAACAACCGAGGCCTGTTATTGAAAATGCCGGGAAATCGGTCGTTTAAAACCTGCTCGACACTCAACCCCACTGTATCTCCAGAAGATTAGAATGGGGGAATCCCAGCGAAGCGAGATGACGCGGCATTTGCAGTCATATGAGCAATTGACTGCAGCTGGATGATAGTTAAGTGACAATTGAACAGGAGAAACGATCAGGGTGCAGGGCACGCTAAACCGCACCCTGCACCGATTCCGAAACTGTTCATGGGGCAGGCCCCGCTCCGCCAGTGCTTTGTTTTCAATCCCCCCGCGGAGTTGTTGCATCTACGCCCGCGGAACGTTTATTTAACGGGCCGTTGTGCGATAATTCTCCGTTTTAGCTGACCCGTAGCCGAGTTGGAACCAAAGATGAGCCAGACAACCCGAAAGATCCTGATTACCAGTGCCCTGCCCTACGCCAACGGGCCGATCCATATCGGCCACCTGGTGGAGTATATCCAGACCGACATCTGGGCCCGGTTTCAGAAGATGCGGGGTCACGAGTGCCTCTATGTCTGCGCCGACGATGCCCACGGGACACCGATCATGCTGCGTGCCCGCCAAGAGGGGATCGAGCCGGAAACCCTCATCGCACGGGTGGAGGAGGAGCACAAGGCCGATTTCGCCGACTTCCGCGTCGGCTTCGACAACTACCACTCCACCCATTCACCGGAGAATCAGGCCTGCGCCAATACCATCTATGAGCGTAACCGGGACGCCGGCCATATCGCCAAACGCACCATCACCCAGGCCTACGACCCGGTGGAGCAGATGTTCCTGCCCGACCGCTTCATCAAGGGGACCTGCCCCAAGTGCGGCTCCGATGATCAATACGGCGACAACTGTGAGGTCTGCGGCGCCAGCTACTCCCCCGCCGAGTTGAAGAACCCGGTCTCCGCCGTTTCCGGCGCGATACCGGAACAGCGGGAGTCGGACCACTACTTCTTCAAACTGGCCGATTTCGAGACCATGCTGCGTGAATGGACAGGCGGCGGCCATGTTCAGAGCGAGGTCTCCAACAAGCTGGGCGAATGGTTCGAGGCAGGCCTGCAGGAGTGGGACATCTCCCGCGACGCCCCCTATTTCGGATTTGAGATCCCGGACCACGCAGGCAAGTACTTCTATGTCTGGCTCGACGCCCCCATAGGCTACATGGCCAGTTTCCGCAATCTCTGCGACAAGACGGAGGGGCTCGAGTTCGACGACTACTGGGCGCAGGAAAGCGAGGCCGAGCTCTACCACTTCATCGGCAAGGACATCATCTACTTCCACACCCTGTTCTGGCCGGCGATGCTCCACGGCGCGGGCTTCCGCACCCCCAGTGCGGTATACGCCCACGGCTTTCTTACCGTGGACGGGGCAAAAATGTCGAAATCCCGGGGCACCTTCATCAAGGCCCGCACCTACCTGGATCATCTCAATCCGGAATACCTGCGCTACTACTTCGCCGCCAAGCTGGGCGCCGGCGTCGACGATATCGACCTCAACCTGGAGGACTTCGCCCAGCGGGTCAACAGCGACCTGGTGGGCAAGGTGGTCAATATCGCCAGCCGCTGCGCCGGTTTCATCAGCAAACGTTTCGACGGCAAACTGACGGACCAGGTGACCGAGCAGGCCCTGTTCGACGAATTTGTCGCGACGGGTGAAACCATTGCAGGACACTACGAGAAGCGGGAGTTCAGCCGCGCCGTGCGCGAGATCATGGCCCTGGCGGATCGAGCCAATCAGTACATCGATGATCGTAAGCCCTGGGTGGTGGCGAAAGAGGAGGGTAAAGAGACCGAGTTGCAGGCCATCTGCAGCGACGGCATCAACCTCTTCCGCCTGCTGATCGGCTATCTGCGCCCGATCCTGCCCGGTACCGCCGAAATGGCAGAGGCCTTCCTGCAGGTCGCCCCCCTGACCTGGGAGCAGCTGGCCACACCGCTGACCGGTCACACCATCAGCAAATTCAAGCCCCTGATGACCCGGGTCGATGCAAAACAGATCGAGGCGATGTTGGAGCACTCGAAAGAGGACCTGGCAGCACAGGCGCCGGCCGCTGCGGACAAACCGGCGTCCGATTCACATCTGGCCAAGGATCCCATCGCCGACACCATCCAGTTCGACGACTTCGCCAAACTCGACCTGCGCATCGCCCGGATCGCCAAGGCGACGCACGTGGAGGGCGCCGACAAACTGCTGCAGCTGACCCTCGACCTGGAGGGTGAGACCCGCAACGTCTTCGCCGGCATCAAGTCGGCCTACGCGCCTGAGGATCTCGAAGGCAGACTCACCGTCATGGTGGCCAACCTGGCACCGCGCAAGATGCGCTTTGGGGTATCAGAGGGCATGGTGCTGGCGGCTGGGCCGGGGGGAAAGGAGCTGTTTATTCTCAACCCCGACGCGGGAGCGCAGCCTGGGATGCGGGTAAAGTAGCGCTTACCCTTCCATCAGGCCGCTGCTGGCGATGACAAACGAATAGGTATGTGAATCCGGCAAACATGGCCGGTTGGAGGAGTGGGATATTCATCCTAGAAATAGGTCCACTTGGCCAGTAAGATTAGGTGTATCAGTGGATTTCGAGGGATCGATCATGCCTGCCCAAAGACTCGCGACTCTGTCTCTGCTCCTGCTGGGGCTTTCGCTTACGCTCGGCTCAGCCAACACCCTGGCCATACACACCAACCAAGCAACACTCACTACCGCCGGCGCGACCTCCAGCGCCACCATGACATGGGCAGTCGACGGCCCCGAAACCAATGCTTACTCCGCACTTTTCGATACAGACGATTCGGTTGCCGTGACGCTGACCATCCAGGTTGACACCGACTCGGTGGGTGCGGAGCGGAATCTCTACCTGGCCGCCCTTCTCGAGAATAACTGGTACATGCGAGATGACCAGGGAATCTGGCGCGTGTGGAGCGGTCAGATTGATGACCTGGTCCCATTCAGGCACAAGACCCTCTCCGCCACCGAGGTCCTCGGGGTTCATGATGGCGCACCCTTGCCTCCGGGTGAGTATGCCGTGTATGGCGGTTACGAGGCGGATAGCGGCGCCGTTGTCTATAACCAGCAGCCGTTGACCTTCATTGTGTTCAACACCGCCAATCCCAGCCTGCATCGATTCCGTAGCGACACCATGCTTGAAAACTACCTGGTTGAGGCGATGATCGAGGCCTTTGCATCTGATCGGGACGCACCTATACCCGGAAATGTTGATGTCGGTGTCGGGGTCAGTGTTGGGCTACCTGCCCCCGTATCCCAAACCAATCTCCAGGAGCAGGGGGTTGACGAGGCGGATCTGATCAAAACCGATGGTCAATACCTCTATACCCTGGGCAGCTGCAGCAGCATCGCATCTAACAGTTGTCTCTCCGTCTACAGCATCCTGGAGTCACCACCCACAAACCAACTGGTGAACGAAATCGACATACCGGGCGAGATAGCTGCAAGCGGGATTTATCTACTCAAGGAGCGTGGCGAAGGACTTTCAGATCTGATTGTCACGGCCGGCGGAAACGCCAACAACGACTATGTGAACTTTGGATTCATAGGTGTGATGCCGATTTGGGACGAACCGAGATTTTGGTCTAACGGCACAAGCGAAATAGATCTCTTCAACCTGGATTCGGCAGACACTCCCAGCCATGATCGCAGCTTGAGTTTCGACGGCACAATGATCGCCAGTCGTGTGATCGGGGACACCCTCTACCTAGTGACCCGTTACACGCCCACCCTGGAGGGGCTCAACCAATCTGCCTATACCGCGGCGGCGCGCGATGCCAATCGAACCCTGCTGGAAAGCACTTCGCTGAGCCAGCTGCTGCCAACCGCAAACAGCAGCGAAACCACGCGCCCTCTCATCGATGCGAAAAATTGTTATCTCGCTCCAAGCGCCACCGCCATCAATCCTGACCCCACCATTATCAGTGTCATTGCCATCCAGCTGGCTGATCCTGACAACTTTCTCACTACCTGTTTTCTCGGCTCATCGGAGGTGCTCTACGCCTCTCGGGATGCCATCTATCTGGCGGCGGAGGCTGCTGCCCAAGCCCTTCTGCCGGGAGGTGGGAGCTCCCGTCAAACCGAGATCCACAAACTGGCGCTGAGTGACAGTGCGAGCAGTCAAGCGGCGGAATACCGGGGGTCCGCACAGGTGCCGGGGCATCTTGGTTTCAATGCCGACTATAAATCCTTCCGCATGGGAGAGCATCAGGGTGTACTCCGCATCGCGACCTCCATTGGCACACTGGGCGCGGACAACAGCTCGACCAGCCTTGCCCTGTTGCGCGAGGCGGCGAATGGCGGCCGTCTGGAAGAGGCCGGCCGGCTCGACAACCTGGGACGGCCAGGCGAGCTCCTCTATGCCAGCCGTTTCCTGGGTGACCGGGGCTACCTGGTGACCTTCAAGAAGATCGATCCCCTCTATGTGCTCGACCTTTCCGATCCGGAGAATCCCGTCTCCCTGGGTGAGCTGGAAGTTACCGGCTACTCGGAATATCTGCATCCCGTGGGAGAGAACTATCTCCTCGGTATTGGCAAAGAGGCAATCGACGATGTCAGCTCCACTGACAGGGACGGGCTTGGCTTTGCCTGGTATCAGGGACTGAAGGTCACCCTGTTCGATGTCACCGATCCCACCACCCCGACCGAAGTGAATTCAATCGTACTCGGCGGCAGACGAACCAGCTCCAATATCCTCACCGAGCACCATGCCTTTGCCTCGCTGCCGCAAACGGATCTGCTGCCGATGCGCTTCTCTATTCCAGTGGATCTGTATAACGAGCCACCCCAAGTTGCGGACCCGCAACCCCATCACTCGTATGGCTGGACCCATACCGGCCTCTACACCTTCGATGTCCATGTGGACACCACACCCAGCGTGGAACTGGTTGACCGGTTCGTGGTGAGGGACAACAGTGCAGCCAGTGTTTCATCGGGTGTTTGGAATGACAGGTCCGTGATCCTGGGGGATAGCGTTCACTATCTCCACGATGGGAGTCTCTACTCATCCGGTCTTCCGCCCAGGCAGTGATAGTGAGTTGAGATATTTGTGGATTTAAAGGTTAACGTTATAAATCGCGAATAGCTGAGCTGATGTAAAGGGGGATAATCGGCCGTTATCGCAAGCGTGAAAAACAGGCGCCTGGGCACAAGGTGTCACAACAGATATGCCCACGAAGGAGAATAGTCATCAATAACTGTTCAACAGACGATGAAATAGGCAGTAGCGCAGTTGGTTAGCTGGTAGCTACAAACTAAAAAATCGAAAATGCCTCGCTTATTGTTTCCATTGCACTATGTATTGATCGCATCCATTTGTTGTACACCCCATAACCAAAATCAGTCCGCATCGACAGCGCCTCGAACCGGTGATGAAGTTTTGATTTGTGCAGTTGGCTGGCTATATTTAGTACTAACCGAACTGTCCAGAATAAATGCAGCGTTAAAGATATAAACGGTCATTTGCGAAACCATAGAATAACCGGCAGAGAGGGATTTCAGTGGCTGATGTATTTATTTCCTATTCAAGAAAAGATACCGACTTTGTAGACAGCCTGATTGCATTTTTCGAACAGCAGCAGATCACCTATTTTCGTGACACCAAGGATCTGCCGCCCGCGGTCATCTGGCGCGATGAACTCAAAAGCGCCATCCTAGACGCCGACAATCTGCTGTTCATCATCAGCCCCGATTCGGTGGACTCGGAATATTGCCGCATGGAACTGGAGTTTGCCGCTGAACACAACAAGCGCCTGATACCGGTAGAGTATCGTTGCACCGATCATGCGGCGATACCACGGCAGTTGTCGAGATGGCAGACACTGGTATTCGACGATACGGCCCGTGACAAGGCTCTGAACCATATCCATAGGCTCATTCGCCAGGAACGCGAATGGCGCAAACAGGGATCCGACTATCTGCGACGGGCGGAAAACTGGCATGCCGAACCAGAGGCCTGGGGCTTCCTGGCGCGGGAGGAGCTGGAGTCGGCCCGCAGCTGGATCGAAAAAGGTTCCGCTATGGAACCGGGGCCAACCCAACTCCAGCTGCGTTATATCACTGAAAGCGAGGCGTTCCATCTGCAGGAGGCAGAGAAGGTAGAGCAACTCTATTCCAAGGCCCTGGTGCGGCAACTTGCGGCGCAGTCCCAGGTGATGCTCGACCAACGGGGTGTTCTGTTGGACGGCGCAGGTCTGTTGGCGGTCGAGTCGATGCGCCGTTTACCGACGCTGGAAGGTGACCAGGCGATTCGCAAGGCGCTGTTCCTGTTGTCGCGAAAAGTCATCGATATAGATCTGCCTCACGACCGCTCCATCCGCGAAGCTGTATTCAGTGCAAGCGGGCATGCGGTTGCCGCCATTCTGGACAACGGCGACATCAGGGTCTGGAATACCCTCTCGGGGGAGATGCTCTCCGCGTTCACCCAGCCCGCCAGCCGCAAGCTGATGTTCAGCCCAACTCATGATTACCTCATCCTGCTGGGTGACGGCATCAGGGTGATGGATTACCGCAGCGGTGAACTGTTGTCCGATCTCGAACAGACGGATGTCGTCGATAGCGCTATCAGTGATGACGGGGGATTTCTGGCGACCCTTGGCAAGGACAGGCTGATCCGTCTGTGGGATACCGATAATTGGGAGAATATCGCGCAATACCGCAACCAGTCATCCATGAACGCTGTGACAATCGCCCGCGACGCCAGGGAAATAGTTTCATGGGGCCGGGAGCGAGCCGAGGTCTTCACCTCGCCGGGTGAGCCGGCCTCCGTGCTTGAGCTGGACGCGACGGGAGGGACCAGGTTCACCTACAGCCCCGACGGCAGGTATCTATCCCAGGTGAATCCCTCTAACTACACGGCAACCTTGTACGACGTCGCAAGCAGGCAGCAGATCATCTTCGAGGAACGCCACTGGAATGCCGGGTTCAGCGGCAATTCCGAATATTTCGCCCTGGCCAGCCCGGAGTGGGATGCGCAGGTCTACTATCTTCCCAGCACCTGGTGGGTCGGCCACTACTGGGAGTTTAATCCGCAGGCGACAGCGATAAGGAAACATCTCCGCGGTCGCGCCAGCAGCCGGCGCGAATCCGTGGTACGTCACAATAACAGTATCAACAGCGTAACGCTCAGCCACAGTGGCAGATACCTGGCGACAACCAGTCGGGACGAAACCGGGCGTGTGTGGGAATCCCTAAGGGGGCGCGAGGTTTTACGTCTGCTGGAAGCGGAACAAGGCAGACTCTCTCAATTGCACTTCCACCGCAACGAACACTACATAAGCGCAGTGACAGACAGGGGCTTCAGTACCTGGGAGAGCACCGGTCACCGTCAGGCGGCGGAACTCCGCCTCGACGATGCCGTGCTCGACCTCTGTTTCAGCCATGACAACCGTTTCGTCGCCTGCATCAGTCAGGACCGAACCTGCCGGCTGCTTGATATCGCCGAAAATAGCGAAGTCCTGCGACAGGATATAGGTCCTGTTGCCGACCCGGCGCAACGCAGGGAGATAATGATCAGCCCGGACTCGGCACAACTGCTGATCGATCGCCAACTGATACTCGATATGGCATCGACCAAGGTCACGGGTTTGGCAACAAGGGGGTACCGAGATAAACCGCTCGCGGTCAGCGAGGACTGGCAATACAGCGCCAGTCTAACCGATGGCTCGACCATAGTGATTGATGACTTCAGTAACGCGGAAGAGCGGTTCCGCTCACCGCCCTGTAGGCAAAAAATTGCGTCGCTGCTGATCAACAGCAGATCCTGCAGTATTGTCGTTACCACCGAGGCTTCCAGCCTCTTTGTCTGGCATTGGAATCAAGCGGAGGATTTCATTGAAATCCCGCTCGAGGACAAGGTGAGGCGGATGATCATCAACGATTCCGGAACCCGCCTGGCGGTACTCGGTCAAGGCGACAAATCGGCCATCACCATATGGGATCTGGCACATCGGCAAGCAGTCACAACCATCAACCAGGAGTCCGCCATCTCCGATGCAGCGTTTGATCCAAGCGACGCCTATCTGGTCACCTCCAGTTCCGATTTCAATGCACGCATCTGGGACTTGGTCAGCGGCGAGCAGGTCTGCCAGTTCAGCCATGATGCCGATGTTGGCGCGGTCAGATTCAGCTATGGCAAGGGCCGTTATGTTGCCTCAGCCGGCGGACGCAGTGACCGCCATCTCAGGGTCTGGTTGTGGCAGCCTGCCGATTTGATCGCTGAGGCCTGTGCCCGATTGAACCGTGACCTGACCCCCGATGAGTGGCAACAATATCTCGGTCGGGAATCCTACCGACCGACCCGTTCGCTCTGACCGGGGGGGTAGCAGAATGGCCGACCAGGCAATGGAAGAGGCACTGAGGTTATACCAGGCTGGCGAGTTCACCACGGCGCTGGAGATGCTCCAACCCCTGGCCGCACAGAATATCCCTTTGGCCCAGGTCATCCTGGGAACCATGTATGCCCATGGCCAGGGTGTCGAAAGAAACGATGAAATTGCCCGCGAATACTATCTGCCAGCGGCGCAGACGGGTGATCCGCAGGCACAGAACGGCCTCGGGCACCTGCTCGCCGAGGGAAAGGGGGGCGAAGCGGATATCACGCGGGCCTTGTACTGGTTCGAGCAGGCCGCGACCGAGGGTTTCGACATGGCACAGTATAATCTCGCACATCTGTACCATTCCGGAAAAGCCGGTGAACAGGAGCTTGAAAAGGCCATCTACTGGTACACGCAGGCAGCGAACAGCGGTTATGCCAGCGCGCAATACCAGCTCTACACACTGCATGCCAATCATCTCGCCGCGGAATTCAATGCCAAGCGTGCTCTGTACTGGCTGCATGCAGCGGCACAACGCGACGTTGCCCAGGCCCAGTACGATCTCGGATGGCAGTACGAGACCGGTTTCCTCACCGACAGGGACTGGAACGAAGCCAGCTTCTGGTACCAGCGGGCGGCACGAAACGAACACCCCGAGGCGCAGTTCCGCCTGGGGGAAATCCTCTTCAATGGTCACGACTGTCCGCAGCAGCCAACCCAGGCAATTGCCTGGTATGAAGAGTCCGCCCGGCAGGGATTCATGACTGCGATGTTTCGCCTGGCCCAAATCCACCAGCAAGGCCTCCAGGTAAAGAAAGATCCCGAAGCCGCGATCTACTGGTATACGCTCTGTGCCAGGGGCGGGTCGCCCGGTGCCTGCAGCATGCTCGCGCGTATCTATTCCGACGGTGAAGCGATCGAACCGGATATTTTCACCGCACTGGTATGGTCCGCACTGAGCAGTGAGGCGGCACAAAGAACTTCCGCACCTGATGCGGCGCAATATACCGAGGCTTGGGAACAGACGAAGCAGCAACTGGAAGCAGGGACGATTTCACAGCTTGAGCTGCAGGTCACCCAGTTCATCGGAGAGTATTGGCAGTGAGGGATCACTGGGCGGCAGATCTCCCACTTCCAACTCACGCGCTGGCTACTCACTGAGGTTCAGACAACATCCTGCCCGCACTCGCGGGTCAGAATGAAAACGGGGTGAGGAGTGCGAGGCTCAGTTGCTGTGTCCGCGGAAGGTCGACCCTCTTCTGGCAAGTCCGCTGAATCCGCACTACAGGAGGAGATAGCGGCTCCTTTCACTTGACTGGAAAAGAAAACTCTTGGATCAGTATGTATCTCCGGACACTGTTATTTCGATTGCTCCACTCACCCGACCCTCTCCCCCGGGGGTGAGAATCAGGTGAGGGACAATGCAAAAGGCTATCGCTGATCGCTGCCGCTAAGTCACCCCTTGGCCGCATCCAGCGCCTGAGCGATGTCGGCGATAATGTCGTCCACATGCTCGATGCCGATGGAGAGGCGCACCATGTCCGCGCTCACCCCCGCCGTCGCCAGCTCCTCCTCGTTGAGCTGTCTGTGGGTGGTGGAGGCGGGATGACAGGCGAGAGACTTGGCGTCGCCGATATTGACCAGGCGCAGGATCATCTGCAGGGCGTCGATGAAGCGGGCACCCGCCTCTATGCCCCCCTCGATGCCGAAGCTGAGGATGCCCGAGGCCTGGCCCTTGGTGATCTTCTGGCAGCGTTCATAGTGGGGACTCTCCGGCAGCGCAGCGTAGTTGACCCACTTAACCTGCGGATGCTGTTTCAGGTACTCCGCCACTTTTACACTGTTCTCGCAATGGCGTTCCATGCGCAGGCCGAGGGTCTCCAGACCCTGCATGATGAGAAAGGCGTTGTGGGGCGAGATCGCCGAGCCCGTGTTGCGCAGGGGTACCACCCGGCAGCGTGCGATATAGGCCGCCGGACCCAGGGCCTCGGTATAGACCACCCCGTGATAGGAGGGGTCGGGCTCGTTGAGCATGGGAAAGCGATCCCTGTTGCCCACCCAGTCGAATTTTCCCGAATCGACAATAATGCCGCCTATGGAAGTTCCGTGACCGCCAATGTACTTGGTCAGGGAGTGGACGATGATATCGGCACCATGATCGAAGGCACGGCAGAGATAGGGGGTGGCCACCGTATTGTCGACGATCAGGGGCACTCCATGGCGGTGGGCGATCTCGGCCAGCCTCTCCAGGTCGACCACGTTGCCGGCCGGATTGCCGATCGACTCGCAGAAGAGCGCCTTGGTCCTGTCGTCGATCAGGTTCTCCAGCTTCTCATAGTCGTCGAATGAGGCCATGCGAACCTCGATACCCTGACGCGGAAAGGTATGGGCAAAGAGATTGTAGGTACCACCATAGAGCTGACTGGTACTGACAATATTGTCGCCGCTCATGGCGACACACTGGATGGCATAGGTGATGGCCGCCATACCGGAGGAGACCGCCAGGGAGCCTATACCGCCCTCCATCTCGGTCAGGCGCTGCTCCAGTACAGCGGTGGTCGGATTCATGATACGGGTATATATGTTGCCGACCACTTTTAGATCAAACAGATCCGCCCCGTGCTGGGTATCGTCAAATGTGTACGAGGTGGTCTGATAGATTGGAACCGCGGCCGCCTTGGTGGTTGGGTCGGATTCGTAGCCGGCATGTAACGCCAATGATTCTAATTTCATCACTCTACATCCTCACAATTGAATGGCCTGTTTTTTTGTCAGGCGTCTGTTATTAACTATCCCGAGCGGACAAGGTGACGCAAGCCCAACGCGTGTTCTTGCCTTTTCGTATCTCCTCTCCAGGGAGTCACCAGTCCGAAACAGGGACCGGAGGAGACTTGTCTTAAAATTGAAACCGTGCCATTTGCGGCATATCAATGCGACATTTGGCACAGACGAGCATAGTAGCGTGAAATTACCCAATACTCACGAGTTGTAACCTATTAAACAGCCGCTTATCCTTACGCCATTACTCAATTTCGGTCCTTTTTATGCAGGAATACGCGCTTATCTTGATCAGTACCGTGCTGGTAAACAACTTCGTCCTGGTGAAATTCCTTGGACTCTGTCCCTTCATGGGCGTCTCCCGCAAGCTGGAAACGGCGACCGGCATGGGCCTGGCCACCACATTCGTACTCACCCTTTCGGCTATCTGCTCCTATCTGGTCAACGAATACCTGCTGATCCCCCTCGGCCTGGAGTTTCTGCGCACCATCGCCTTTATCCTGGTGATAGCGGTTGTCGTTCAGTTCACCGAGATGGTGATGCACAAAACCAGCCCCATGCTCTACCAGGTGCTCGGCATCTTCCTGCCGCTGATTACCACCAACTGCGCGGTACTCGGGGTGGCCCTGCTTAACACACAGGAACAGCATGGTTTCATTGAATCCGCCCTCTACGGCTTCGGCGCCGCGGCCGGCTTCTCCCTGGTGCTGGTGCTGTTTGCCGGCATTCGCGAGCGGGTCACCGTCGCGGACGTCCCTGAACCCCTGCAGGGAAACGCAATTGCCCTGATCACCGCCGGTTTGATGTCGATGGCGTTTATGGGTTTTGCGGGTCTGGTTGCGTCTTAAGGTCGACGGTTCCATGTTAGTTGCCATCCTCACCATCACCTCCCTTGCCGCCATGTTCGGCCTGCTGCTCGGCTATGCCAATATCCGCTTCCATGTGGAAGGTGACCCGATAACCGACCAGATCGAAAAACTCCTGCCCCAGACCCAGTGCGGTCAGTGTGGCTATGCCGGATGCCGCCCCTATGCAGAGGCCATTGCCGGCGGGGAAGCCGAGATCAATCACTGCCCCCCTGGCGGAGAAGCCACCATGGTTGCCCTCGCCGATCTCCTGGGAAGGGATCCCGTGCCCCTGGATGCGGAGACTGCAGAGGAGAAACCGAAGTCTATCGCGATAATCAAAGAGGAGGAGTGTATCGGTTGTACTCTCTGCATCCAGGCCTGTCCCGTCGATGCCATACTCGGTGCCGCGAAACAGATGCACGTGGTGATCAAAGAGGAGTGCACCGGTTGCGAACGCTGCCTGCCCCCCTGCCCCGTCGATTGTATCCTGATGCAACCGATCCCCCTGGATACAGGCAATTGGCGCTGGCCCTTCCCGCAGAGTGGCCTGGATGAGATCGCAACCCCCAAATTGGCGACAAAGACGGGCTGACAGATGTACGTTGAATCGAAAAAAGGCAAGACCCGGGAATTGTGGCAATTTCACGGCGGCCTGCACCTCCCGGAGATGAAAGAGATGTCGCTGCAGAAACCGTTGCAGCAGGCCAAGCTCCCCAACCGTCTCGTGCTACCGCTGCTGCAGCACATCGGCGACCAGGCTCAGCCCCAGGTGACTGTTGGCGATCGGGTGTTGAAGGGAGACGTCATCGCCAACTCAACCGCCCCGGTCTCCGCACCCGTGCACGCACCCACCTCGGGAAGGGTTGTGGAGATCGCGGAACATATGGTTCCCCATCCATCGGGACTCAACGGCCAGTGTATCGTGATTGAGCCTGACGGAGATGATCGCTGGGGCGAACTGGCAGAACCGATCACCGATTTTCGCTCGGTTGACAGTCATACTCTGCGCCGGCGCATTCAAGAATCGGGCATCGTGGGGATGGGCGGCGCCACCTTCCCTGCCGCGATCAAGCTCAATCCGGGGAAACCGATCAAGACCCTTATCATCAACGGTGCCGAGTGCGAACCCTACATCACCTGTGACGACAGGCTGATGCAGGACCAAGCCGAACGCGTCATGAATGGGGCGCGTATCCTGCAGCACATGCTGCAGAGTGAAGAGTGCCTGATCGCCATTGAGGACAACAAGCCAGAAGCGATACTGGCGATGTTTCAAGAGCTGCGGGAGGAGGAGAATATCGAGGTTGTGCGGATCCCTACGCTCTACCCCAGCGGCGGAGAAAAGCAGTTGATCCGTATCCTCACCGGGCGAGAGGTTCCCACCTCGGGTCTGCCGGCGCAGGTGGGTGTGATCTGCCACAATGTGGCCACTACCGCGGCCATTGCCGATGCGGTACTCGAGGGACGCCCCCTGATCTCCCGTATCGTCACGGTCACCGGCGAAGGCATCAATGAACCGGGCAACCTGGAGGTCCCCATTGGCATGCTTGCCGGTGACCTGATTGCGCAGGCAGGTGGCTACTTTGAATCTCAACCCCAGCAGCTTATTCTTGGCGGTCCGATGATGGGATTTGATCTGCGTAGTGACCAGGTACCGATAACCAAGGGTGCCAACTGCCTGCTCTGCCCCACCGGTAAAGAGATTCCGCCACCGCAACCGGCCAGGGCCTGCATACGTTGCGGGCGGTGCGCCGATGTCTGTCCGGCAAATCTGCTGCCGCAGCAGATGTACTGGTATAGCCGGGCAAAGGACCTGGAGCGGGTTCAGGACTACAACCTTTTCGACTGTATCGAATGTGGCTGTTGTTCCCATGTCTGCCCATCACACATCCCACTTGTCCAGTACTACCGTTTCGCCAAGGCGGAGAGTTGGGCGATCGAGCAGGAACGCCGGGAATCCGAGCATGCCAAACTGCGCCACGACTTCAGGGTCTCCCGTCTGCAGCGACTGGAAGCGGAACGCAAGGCAAAGCTGCGTAAAAAGAAAGAGGATCTGAAGAAACCCGCCGCCAAAACCGGGGCAGAGAGCAAAGGCGCCAGCGACAAGGACACCAAGCAGGCCGCCATCGAAGCCGCGATGAGACGGGCGGCGGAAAAAAAAGCGAAACAGCAGTATGCACCGAAAAACACGGAAAACCTGACCGCCACACAACAGGCACAGATCAAGGCTGTGGATGAACGACGCAAGGTTGCACGGGATGTGAAGCAGAAAAAAGAGGATAACCCCAGCTAATGGATTTTCACACCGTAAGCTCACCCCATACCAAGCGCATTAACCGCGTCGACAAGATAATGTTACAGGTCGTATTGGCGTTGCTACCCGGGATCATCGCCATGACCTTCTACTTCGGTTGGGGCGTGCTGATCAACATTGTATTGGCCACAATCTCCGCCACGGCCTTCGAGGCCCTGGTCCTCCGGCTGCGTAAACGACCTGTGACACCGGCCCTGCTCGATCTCAGCGCGGTGGTCACCGCCCTGCTGTTTGCCGTCGCCATCCCGCCCCTGCTTCCCTGGTGGCTGGTAGTCCTGGGCATGGCATTCGCCATAATAATGGTCAAGCAGATGTATGGCGGCCTGGGTTACAATCCGTTCAATCCCGCGATGGCGGCCTATGTCCTGTTACTGATCTCCTATCCCGTGGAGATGACCAGCTGGCTGCCCCCCTACATGTTGGCAGAAGCGCAGTTGAATCCGGCGCAAATCCTGGCCTACAAGTTTGCCGGAGTCCTCCCTGAAGGGGTGATGCTGGATGCCATCACCATGGCCACCCCCCTGGATCAGATGCGTACCAATCTCGATCTCAACCGCATGATAAGCGAAATCCGACAGCACCCGTTGTGGGGCGATTTCGGCGGCCTGGGCTGGGAATGGGTCGGCAACTGGTTCCTCATGGGGGGAATATGGATGGTTTACAAGCGAACCATCACCTGGCAGATCCCCCTGGCTTTTCTTAGCGGCCTGGTCGGCATGGCGACGCTTTTCTGGGTGTTCGACGCAGAGAGTTTCCCCTTTCCACTGTTTCATCTCTTCAGTGGCGGTGCCATTCTCGGTGCCTTCTTCATCGCCACCGATCCCGTCACCGCCTGCACCACGCGTGCAGGACAACTTATCTACGGTGCCTCCATCGGGATTCTGGTATACATCATCCGCACCTGGGGTGGATATCCCGATGCCGTTGCCTTCGCCGTACTGCTGATGAATATGGCTGCACCGACCATCGACTACTATACCCGCCCCCGCACCTACGGGCACGGCGGAGGCGAGACATGAAATACCGCGACGCGATATTAATCGCCGCAGCAGTCCTTGCTTCATTTGCTGTGCTGGGCACCTCGCTGGTGACCTTCACCCATGCGATGACCAAGGAACGCATTGCCGCAAACGAGCGCCAGGCCCTGTTGCGCTCGCTCTATGCGCTGGTGCCCCAGGATAGCGTGGATAACGATATGGTCTCGGATGTCACGACGGTGAATGCGGCGGATTATCTCGGCAGCCAGGAAACGACCGTCTATCGCGGCCGCAAACTCGGGCAACCGGTTGCCACTGTTCTGACCACCGTGGTCCCCAATGGCTACAGTGGACCGATCAAACTGCTGGTGGCGGTCAGATACGACGGTACCCTTGGCGGGGTTCGCGTAATCAGCCACAAGGAGACCCCCGGACTGGGCGACAAGGTCGAGGAGTCCCGCTCCGATTGGATCCTCGGCTTCAATGACAGATCACTCAACGATCCGCCGCTGCAGAAGTGGGGGGTAAAACGGGACGGCGGCGTGTTTGACCAGTTCACCGGCGCAACGATCACCCCACGTTCGATCGTGCAAGCGGTAAAAAGGACACTGCTCTATGTCAGGGATCATAAAGACGCGCTCTACGATCGATCTCCAGCGATTGAAAACCAGGGATAAACCATGGCCGATATAAGCTACCGTGAACTCATCGTCGACGGACTCTGGCACAACAACCAGGCCCTGGTTGCCCTGCTCGGATTGTGTCCTCTCTTGGCGGTGAGCAATACCGCGATCAACGGCCTCGGTCTGGGTCTCGCCACCACCGCGGTACTGATAGCTTCCAACACCACGGTCTCCCTGATACGCAACTATGTGCGTCCGGAGGTACGTCTACCGGTGTTCGTGCTTGTGATCGCCTCATTCGTTACCGCCATCGAAATGGGTATGAACGCCTACTTCCATGAACTGCACAAGATACTCGGCATCTTCATACCCCTGATCGTCACCAACTGCATCATCATCGGCCGCGCCGAGGCCTTCGCCTCAAAAAACAGCCTGTCACGCTCCCTGGTAGACGCTGTCAGCGTCGGTATCGGATTCACCCTGGTCCTGGTCACCCTGGGAGGGATGCGTGAACTGGTGGGACAGGGAACGCTGTTCGACCAGGCGCACCTGATGTTCGGCGAGGCCGCCGGCGGACTCACTCTCCGGATCGAAGATTTCCCCGGTATGCTTATCGCGATCCTGCCACCCGGCGCATTCATCGGCCTGGGGCTCCTGATCATGGTGAAAAATCTCATCGACAGACGCCTGGCCGCGCGCGCCGCGGCGAGGGTCGACTACCCCGAGGGGGCTGAAGGCGTGGCCAATCCCTGATCGCCAGCGACCGGCTTCCCATGCGTGTCCATCGATTCTTCATCCAACAATCCCTGCACAAGGGCGACCGAGTCGAACTCGGGACAGAAACCTCACACCATATTCACCAGGTACTGAGACTTCGTCCGGGAATCGAGATCGTGCTGTTCAACAACGATGGGGATGAATACGCGGCGAATCTGCTTCAGGTGAGCAAAAAGCTGGCACAAGCCGAGGTCGGAGAGTCGTTGAGACACGAGGCGCAAAGCCGGTTGAAGATCCATCTCATCCTCGCCATCTCCCGCGGTGAGCGGATGGACTACGCCATGCAAAAGGCGACGGAACTGGGGGTCAGCCGGATCACACCGATCTTCAGCGACCGCTGTGTCGTCAAACTGGATGAGAGGAAGCGTGCCGGCCGGCTGTCCCATTGGCAACGCATCGTCATAAACGCCTGCGAACAATCCGGGCGATGTCGCATACCGACTATCGACAAACCGCTGCAGTATTGGAACGCCTTGAATACGCAGCAGAGCGCGTCAGCGATCCTGCTCGACCACCGCAGCCAGCTCACGCTGCAGCAAATCGATGCCCCCGAAACCTCCCTTACCCTGCTTGCAGGACCTGAAGGCGGATTGACCGGTAAGGAGCGCCAACTTGCAATCGACAAAGGCTTCGTCGGGATTCGCCTCGGTCCGCGCATCCTGCGCACTGAAACTGCACCCCTGGCAGCCATAGCCGCGGTGCAGACGCTATGGGGCGATTTCTCCGATTGAAACGACTACGCCACCTGCCAGACCTGGCCGGTCTCAGCCGATGTGAGGTGTTTCCAGATATGCGGCGGATCGCATCTCCTGCAGGCGGCTTGCAGTACGTTTAAAATCAAACGAGAGACGGGTTCCGGTATAGAGACTTTCAGGCTCTGCGTCGGCGCTGATAACCAGATTCACCTTTTGATCGTAAAACACATCCACCAGATTGATAAAGCGCCTTGTACGATCATCCCAGGTACCGTCGAGGTGGGGTATATCGGAGATAAATACCGTGTGGTGGCATCGTGCCAGCTCAAGGTAATCATTCTGCCATCTTGGTGGACCGCACAATGCATTGAAGTCGCACCATATCACCCCGTTCGCGCGCTTTATAAATCGGATCGCGCGTCCGGGAACGGCAAAACGACCGCCAATCTCCACTTCGCCGCTCACCAGGTGCTCGAACTCCCTGCCCATCCGTTTCTCGGCACTCTCCCCCAGCGGGGTATGGTAGACGGTTGAGGCCTCAAACAGCTGCAATCTATAGTCACTCTCCCCCCCCAATTCGATCACCTGATTGCCACGTTTCAAGATTTCGATGGCGGGTAGAAAGCTCTCGCGCTGAATCCCTCCCCGGTAGAGCTCATCCGGGTGCTTGTTCGAGGTTGTAACCAGTATGATTGCAGATTTTTCCAGTGATTCCAGCAGACTGCGCATCAGCATGGCATCACCGATATCGATGACATTGAACTCATCGAGACACAACACCCGAATGCGCTGCGCCATTTCCGCTGCGATCGATAGCATCGGCTCGCTTTCCCCTTCACGCCGCCGTAGCTGTTCATGAATCTGGCGCATGAAGCTGTGAAAGTGATGGCGTTCGATACCAACATCCCTGTGGTGTTGAAAAAACAGATCCATCAACCAGGTCTTACCCCGACCGACTCCACCCCAAAGATAGATGCCTTCCACGGGAAGCTGGCGCTTCAACCACGACCAACCACTGGGCCTTTTCTTGCGCTGCAACTCACTGACCAATCGATCGAACGCAGCAACCACTAGCTGCTGATGAGGATCAGGCTGAAATCCACTTTGTAGCAGTTGTTCTTGGTAGTGTTCGTGGAGAGACAAGGGTGGTGAAATGAAAGGTCGAAATCAGTTTACGACATCCAGTACTTGGCGTTCGAACTCATCCAGATCGGGGATAACCGCAGGACTCATATCCAGCTCGACCTGTTGTTTGATCAGTGGGCTGAACTCCTCCTCGGGATTCACCGGCACGATATTGTCGGCACTCACTCTCACCAGGCTCGGTATAGCCTGAACCAGCAGCCCGATATGGGTCAGTTTCTGATTCCTTCCCAGGGTATTCATAACCATGATTCGACCACGATTACCCGGTATCACAACCCTTTCACCCAGCATACCCTCGAATGAGATCACAGGGATGATCACACCACGCCAGACATAGTTGCCGACAAGCCAATCCGGCATACCCTCATCAGCGGGCTCAGGCAGCTGATATCCGATCACCTCGGCAATCACCGCGTTCGGCAACAGGATTTGAAGCTCGTGTAGCGGGATGAGGACACTTCTGACCTCCTTGACAACGGCTTGGCTCATAATCTGCTTTCCGCCAGGACCTCATTGATATTATCCAGCAACTCGCTCTCCTGGTAGGGTTTTCCGAGACAGCGTTTGACCCCAAGATCCATCGCGCGCTGCCGGTGTTTGTCACCTACGCGTGAGGAGATCATGATTATCGGCAGGCCGTAGTAGTCGACCGAGTTGTTGACATGACGTGCCAGTTCGAAGCCATCCATCCGTGGCATCTCTATATCCAACAACATGATATCGGGCACCTGCTCCTGCAGCAGCGCTACCGCTTCCACACCGTCTTTTGCGGTAACCACATCCATGTCGTGGCGTTCCAGCAGGCGACTGGTAACCTTGCGCACGGTAATAGAATCATCCACCACCATAACACGCAACCTACCCTCGGCCCGTTTTTCCGACGCCTCTTTGACCAAGCTGAGAGGCGATGCCGCATGGGTGGCATCCATACGCACCAAGGAAGCGAGATCGAGTATCAGGGCCACCCTGCCATCGGCCAGTATGGTTCCACCGGTAATCCAGCGCACGCTGCCGACCTGCTTGCCCATCGACTTGACCACCACCTGCCTGCTGCCAAGCAGTTCGTCGACCTGCAAAGCGGCCTGGTGTTCACCGGTCTGCAGCAGCAGCAAGGGTAGCCAGCGCGTGGTTTCGGGTATCTCATGCTGCCCCATACCCATCATGCGACCAAGATAGCTGACCTTGTAACGCTTGCCGCCATAGGCAAAACCATCCTGTCCCCCTTCGTGACAGGCGATCAGTTCCTGGCGGCGAATCCGTACCACACCGGAGATACTGCCATGGGGAACCGCATACACCTCTTCCCCTACCCGAACCAGGAGGGCATCTGAAATTGCCAGGGTAAGCGGCAACCGAATGATAAAACTGGTACCACGACCCGGTTGGGAATCGATCTCCAAGGATCCGCCCAACTGCTTGACCTCGCTGGTCACAACATCAAGGCCGACACCGCGTCCGGAAATCTGAGTAACCTCCTTGGCGGTACTGAAACCGGGCAGCAACACGCACTGAATGAGATCGTCATCGCTGATCTCTGCATTGGCGTCGATCATTCCCTGTTCCAAGGCACGCTTGCGGATGGCTTCGATATCCAAACCCCGGCCATCGTCGGAGAGCGTGATCAGTACATCCGTCGCCTCACGATCGAGATATAGGGAGATCCTGCCAACCTCCTGTTTCCCGGCCTGTTGGCGGTCCTCCGGGTATTCGATGCCATGGGAGACGGAGTTGCGTAAGAGATGTTCGAGTACCGGCACCATGCGATTGAGGATGCTGCGGTCGAGTTCGCCCTCGACGCCGAAACACTCGAGATTGGCTCGCTTGTTCAACTGACCGGCAGTCTGCCGCACCAGCCGCTGCATCCGTGGAACCAGCTGCGCGAATGGTACCATTCGGGTGCGCAGTAATCCGTCTTGGAGATCGGTGGAGATCCGCGATTGCTGTAGCAGCAGGGTATCCGTCTCGCGTTGCAGATCTCGCAAGGCTTCGTTGATATTGCCCAGGTCATTCACGGTTTCCATCAGCGCCCTGGAGAGTTGCTGCATGGTTGAGAATCTGTCGAGTTCCAGGGGATCAAACTCGGTCCTATCGCGATCACCCTCGTGTTCCCGTTCCCAGCGATAGATGATCTGAGCCTCGGTCTCTATTTCGAGATTCCGCAACTGGGTATGCAGACGCGAAACCGTCTGTTCCAATTCCGAAAGGTTGAAGCCCAGTACGCTGTTCTGCTGCTCCAGGCGCGCCCTGTAGATACTCACTTCACCGGCGTGATTGACCAGACGATCCATAAGGTCCGCGTTGACGCGCACCTGTTCCTTGCTGGGCTTGAAGCTCTCCTTGTCCTCTTCCTTTGTCTCGGGTTCCAGCAGCTTCGCTATATCCTCGTTGAAGGGGAGTACCGTGGCTGTTGCAATGATATCCGCGGTCTCTTCCACCTCTGTGCTGCCACCGCTCTCTGGCACTTCCTGAATCGCCTCCACCAATCCGGTATGGGATGGCGTGGGTTCGCCTCCAAGCAGATTCTGCAGTTGCTCAACTTCAGTTTCCGATGCTGGCACCTTGCCCGATTTGGCAATACTGTCAATCTGTGAAGCCAAGTGATCGATGGCGTGTCTAACGCTATCCGTGACAGTGTCAATCGGATCGATCTCCTTTTCGGCCAAAGCTGTCATCACCGACTCAACGGCATGACTCAGATCACCCACCGGCATGATACCCGCAAGCCTGGCGCTCCCTTTCAGGGTATGCAGATTACGCTGCACATCTTCAATGGCCTCGTGATCCTCAACGTCGTCCAGCCACTGCTGATAACTGCTCTCGATATGTTCGATGAACTCTTTAGCCTCTTCGGTAAAAATCTGCACCAACTCTTGATCTTCACCCACATCCAGAAGCACTTCGTCATGCATGAGCATGAACGATTCATCGGTCTCATCGGCAGCCTGATCCTTGATGCCATCGAGGTTGAAGCTCTCGAAGGGAATCTCCAGGTCCTCCTCATCAACTGCCGGCAAGTCACCCTCATCGACAGTCTCTTCGGATGTCTCTAGCTCCTCTTCCAGATCCTGCTCTATGAGCTCCTCGATGGAATCCTCTTCCAAAGAGGCACCTTCAACAATCACCTGGATCTGTTCAATCAACTGGTCGCCACGCTGAACCTTGCCGCTCGTGGCTGCATTTTCGGTCTGGGTGGCAATCAGGTCGATTGCCTGCCGGGTAATCGCGAGGACCTGATCACTGGTATCAATCTGTCCTCTGTGCACACCATCGATCAACGACTCCATGGCGTGGCTGAGATCACCCACCGGTTCAATACCGGCCAGGCGCGAACTGCCCTTGATGGTATGCAATGCGCGCTGCATGCCGTCCAGGCTAGTGTGATCGGACGGCAGATCACACCATTGACTGTAGCTCGTCTCCAGCGCTTCCAATAACTCCCGGGATTCCTCGATAAAGATCTCGACCAGTTCCGGATCCTCGCTAACCTCAAACAGGTCACCATCATGGAGGAAGCTCATCGGCTCGTCATAGTATGACGCGGTATCTACCGGTTCTATGTGTTCGGTCTCTGTAATTGCCTCCTCGACCTCTTTCAACTCCTCCGCCAGAGACGCCTCCTTGATTGCATCCCGCTCCTCCGCCGATTCTGCGTCATCAGCTGCTGCCGGCGATTCCAGGGTCTCCAGAAGGGAGGAGGAGAAGCGTACGTCTCTTCCTGAAGCGGTATCATCCACCTGGGTTGCCAGAACATCGAGGGCCTGGCGCACCCTGTTCTGGATGGATGCTTCAGGTTTTAACTCATCTCGTGACAAACGTTCGAAAAGATGTTCCAGGGCGTGGCTCAAATCCCCTATCGGATTGATTCCCGCCAACCTGGAACTCCCTTTGAGGGTATGCAGCGAACGTTTGAATTCCTCGTTCAGGCTGTTGTCCTGGGGTGAATCCACCCATCCCTGGTAGTGCTGTTCGAGATTCTCCAGCAACTCACGTGCCTCTTCGACAAAGATATCCACCAGCTCTTCATCGCCCTCGACCTCAAACTGCTCCTCATCGAGTTGGTAACTAGCCAGATCCAGGGGATTGGCTTCACTCGCTTCCTGCGCCGCAAGATCTAGCGATTGTTCATCTTGCCCACTGTCCTCGACCAGATGTGCATCGCTATCCAGATGAAACGGTACCACGGTGTCATCCGCAACCGCTTCGGCCGGCTCCTCCGGCTGCTCATCGATGGCCTCCAGACTGAGCTCAACGACACCGTCTGACTCATTGCCATCACCGGACTTTTGCTCGATCTCAGGTTCATCAAGCGCTTCCAGATTCAGTTCATCGACGGAGGCTGAATCACTCTCATCGTCGGTCTGCTGCCCGATCTCAGGTTCATCAAGCGCTTCCAGACTCAGTTCATCGGCGCCGCCGGACTCACTGTTCTCAAGGAACTGACCGGCGTCAGCATGGTCTTCGGTTTCAGCCTCAGACTGGGCGTCGTCGCTGGAGGGTGCCGATGCCTCTTGCGCTATCTGATCTTCAACCGGCAACCTGCCCTCAAGCTCCTCAAGGGCGCTGCGCAAACCGCCGAGATAGGTATCGACATGAGGTTCGGGCAGACTCTCTTCCGGTAACCAGCTGAGTAATTTGCGGATATACGCCACACTGCCACCGAGGAGTTCAAGGCTCTCTTCATCGGCAACCTCCCGCCGCTCGTGCATCGCCCTTGCATAGTCCTCCATCGCCTCGCTGAGCATGGCAATTGGGGTGATCCCTGCCATGTGAGCGCTGCCGTGCAGTGTGTGACAGGCACGCACCACGTCTTCTGAAATCAATACCTCGGTTTTCGCATCCTTAGCCCCGGTTATGAAATTTTCGACCTCAAGCAGATGTTCCTCGGACTCTTCACCGAACACTTCAAGCAGTTCGGAATCAATCTCGATCTCCAGGTCTGAATCGGTATAGTCCTCGAGCAAACCCTCTTCGCCGGCCTGCTGTGACAAAAGATCTTCGTCATCCTCTGCCAACTCAGTCTCGGCGGCGATCGTATCTGCGCTCAGCGCTGCACCATCTGTACTTGGCTCAGGCTCATCCGTATCAAATTCAAGACTCGACAGTTCATCGAGACGGGTCTCTATTTCATTTTCGATATGACTTTCGGTAGCAGCCGTCTCGACATCCCCCTGCGCCTCCTCTTCGGCTTCTGCCTCATCGGTCTCCGCGACACTCTCGACCGTCTCGTCTTTGTCAAACGCCGACGGCTCTGTGTCGATCTCGAGCGCTGGCGCCTCCTCCGCTGCCTCGTCTGCAGCCTCAACCGGCTCCACTGCCGCAGCGGGCATAGGCTTGCCGTCTGCAAGGGCATAGGCCTGGCGTTGCATAAAATCGACGTCCACCTCGGGGTAGATTCCCTGCTCCTGGCAGCTGATCAACTCCGGCAGCGCATCGACGACGCGATTTAGCAGGTCCATTATGTCGGGCGTGACTTTAATGGTTTCATCGATAACACGGTTCAACATGTTTTCCACGGACCATGCCAACTCACCGATCACTTTTGCACCCACCAGTCGGCCACTTCCCTTCAAGGTATGGAACGAGCGCCGGAATGTATTCAATGCATCACTGTCGCCCTGATCGCGTTGCCACTGCGGTAGATACTGCTGGATCGATGCCAGCTCTTCACGTGCCTCTTCGGTGAAGATTTCAAGAATCTCTGGATCTATATCCTCGAGCATTGGCTTATCAGCGGAAGCGATTTCAGGCTCCGGTGCCGGTTCGACTTCTGCTTCTCGTTGGAGCTCTGCTTCGCTCTCCAGCGATCCAACCCCATCCGTAGCTGGCATCTCCACGGCATCCCGGGGAAGAATATCGACCTCCGGTTGAGGCTGTTCGATCTGCAGGCTGCTGGTGCCCATCTCAAGATCGGAGATATCTTCTTCTTTCAGCTCATAGCCTTCGGTGTGATCCGCGGATTCATCGATTTGGATGTTCTCTGCCGGCTCTGTGTATTGGGATACTTCAACACCGCCCTGACTCAGTAAACTACTCAGCGATGCCTGGGCGATCGCCATGATCTCCTGTCGATCGCCGGCTCCATCCACCAGGGTCTCGAGATAGTACTCAATACAACTGACCACATCTGCCAGGGAGTTGAGCTGCTGGCGTTCCGGAATCTGTCCACTGTCGATCAGATAGGTCTGTACGAACTCACCAGTCTGCGACATCAACTCGGCGGCTTCGCGCAGATTGAGCATGTTCAATGCACCTTCAACCCGCTTGAAACATTCATAGACGTTATGCAAGACAGAGCTGTCGTCCGTTGCCTCGGTAAAACTGATGATTGCCTCCTTGGCTTTGGCAATCTCTACCTTCGCTTCCCTGACCGTCTGCTTGATCAGGTTCTGGTATTCACCCTCGGGAAGGCTCTGGATCAGCTCGTCTTCGGATGGCAACTCCTCGCTTTGCGGCTGAAAGGTATGCAAGGTGCTCAGGGAGGATTCGACATAGAGGATATCACCCGCCATCTCCATGAGTTCGAACTCTTCAGGCAATACCTCCTGTTCCACAAAATTCTTTACCTTGTCCGCCTGCCGGTTCAGCCGCGAACGCAAAGCACCCTGCCCGATCATGCCAAGGGTGTCTGCCAATTTTCTTATCGGGGCCTCCAGATGCCCCAACATCTCCATATCGGGTTTCTCGTCCCGCATAAAGAGATCGAGGATATCCTTTATCCTGGTTAGTTCATTGCCGACCGCATCCTTGATCGATTCCGCCAACTCCGCATTGGAGCCGGTCAAGCCCAGTCTGCCCTCTGTCAGTTCATCCTCACTGGGCATCACCGAATCGAGGTTATAGGCCTCTTTGATCTCTACGATCAGGCTATTTTCAGATTGTGCCCGAGCTATATAGTAGAGCAGGTTCTTGAGCAGCGCTTCCGGCGGTCTTTCCACCAGCGCCTGCTCGCCACCGTCGATGATTGTCTTCATCCTGCGGTCAAGACGACTGAACAACTGCTTGACGGCAATACCAGGCGCAATAGTTCCCTCGATCAAACCTTGCATCAAGCCCTCAGCCACCCAGAACAGATGGTGGGCCTGCTCCGTGCCCGAGTTTTGATGCAGGGTTGCGAAAACATCCCGCAACAGGGGCCAACCGTGGACGGTATCCCGCTTGCGATACCAGCTGAGCAGACCCAGATGGTATTTCTGCCTGATCTGCCTTACCAGTTGCGGCAGCTCCTCATTGGCGTCGCCATCGGCCCTGACTGTATCGATCTCGGGTTTGAACAGCGCCGCTTCAGATAACAGCGGGGCATCACGCACCGCACGCAGATCATTCAGCAAAGGCAGAATGATCATCGGGATGTCGACATCACCGCCTTGCAACTTTTCCAGATAGTCGGGGAGTTGAATAAGCGCCAGCATCAAGGCCTCGGCCGCATCCTCCTCCTGACGGACCGCGCCCTCCGCCATGTCCCGGACCACCAGCTCCATCTCTTCGGCAAGCATGCTCGGTCCATATACCTGAACCATTTGCAGGACACGGGCTATCTGATGCAGGTGGTCACCACATAGGGCAAGGGAGGTGCCATCACCAGGAGACTCCACATGGGCCTCCAGGGCCTGGCGGGCATGACGAATGGATACATCCAGTTCATCCTTTACCCAATTCAGCGCACCAAAATCTTGCGCATTACTCATACTTGGCGCACCCCATTCAGGTTTGTGGATGAGATCTCTGTGGCCATACGCAAACGCCTATGCATCTATCAATGATCCCCGCCCCTAGGAAGGCAAGCGGAATCCGGCAACGGATTTCTGTAGCTGATCTGAGAGATCCGCCAACATACCGATGGAGTTCGCCGTCTGATGTGTGCCCTCCGACGTCTGATTGGTGATCTCCTGGATGACACTCATGGTATCTTTCACCGTCACAGACTGATCAGACTGATCCTGTGCCGAGGAAGCAATCTTGCCGGTCAGGTCGGCGATGTATTGGGATACGCTCTCGATCTCTTTCAAGGCTTCACCGGCGTTCTCCGCCAGGGTTGCCCCCTTGACCACACCTGAAGTGCTCGCTTCCATCGAGGTCACCGCCTCGTTGGTATCGGCCTGGATGGTCTTAACAAGCGCCTCGATCTGCTTGGTGGCGTTGATGGAACGTTCAGCAAGACGCTGTACCTCGTCAGCAACCACAGCGAAGCCGCGTCCTGCCTCACCGGCCATGGCCGCCTGCATGGCGGCGTTCAAGGCCAGGATATTGGTCTGGTCCGCGATGTCGTCAATCAGCTCCACGATGTCACCGATCTCCTGGGAGCTTTCACCAAGGCGCTTGATACGTTTCGAGGTCTCCTGGATCTGCTCACGTATGTTGTCCATACCCGTGATCGTGCTACGCACGGTCTCGGCGCCGGTGCTGGCGATCTCCACTGAGCGTTTCGCAACCTCCGCAGATTCGGTGGCGTCATTGGACATCTGATCGATGGCCTGGGTCATGGTCTTGATCGACTCATTGGCCTGAGTGATCTGTTCAGCCTGATGTTCACTGGCTTCGGCAAGGTGCATGGCCGTGGCGCGACTCTCCTGGGTCGCCCCGGAGACCTGCTCGGAAGTCGTATTGATGGTGGTTACCAGCTCACGCAGCGCTTCGATGGCATAGTTGATGGAGTCGGCGATCGCACCGGTGATATCCTCTGTAACACTTGCGGTTACCGTCAGGTCGCCATCCGCAAGATCGCCCATTTCGTCGAGGAGCTGGAGGATGGCTTTCTGGTTCGCCTCGTTCTGTTTCTTGCTTGCCTGCTCCCGACGCTGTGCGTCAAGAATCAACTGCACACCCAACAACACCAGAAAGATCACTGCTACAAGACCGAACACAGCGATCATGACCGGACCGGCCTTCAACCCGAGAATGGCAAAACGACCCGGCGATTCACCATAGGCGGCAATCAGCTCTTCTGCCGCGGTACTGACACTATCCGATGAGGTATTGACCACGGAAGCCGCTTCAAGAGCCGGCAAAACATCGGGGATATTTTCGATGATCTCGGTCGCATTATCGTTAATGGTCGCAAACAGGGTCGATACGTCGGCCAATCTCTGTTTCGCGATCTTGTCGGTTACCTGGGCAATACCCAGCTCCCTGTCGCCCTTGATCAATCCTTCCAGGATCCGTCCGAAGTAGTCAGCGTCGCGGCTGAACTGATCGATGGCCGCAGCGGTCTCCTGGCCACCTTCGAGGACCAGGTTGACGTTCGAATTGATACGCTGTATCAACATCTCCTGCTCAGTGGCGATATAGATCAGGCGCCTTGGTGCGTTACTGTTAATCAAAACTTCCGCTAACTCTTCCGATAGCTCCTGCAGCTGTGGGACGAACTCGGAAATCACCGCAGAAAACTCATCGATGGCCAAAATATTCTCCTGGGCCTTCAAGATTTCATCGATGTTGCCCTGAAGTTCCAGCCATTTGTTTTCTAGGTTTCTTACCGCCGGCATGACCTCTAAGGGCGAGCCCGGAAGGCCCTCGCTCTTTGATCCGTTCTTCAACTCCCACATGATGTTATCGAAGCGATCGCGGCTCTGCTTCAACGGCGTGAAGGATTGGAGCTGACCACGTGCGGCGGAAATCGCATACTTTGCGATTCGCTGGGCCAATACCTGCTGCTCGGCGGCACGAATCAGATATTGCTCGTCATAGGACTCACGCTGGGTGGTATGCAAGAAGGTTATCAGTGCAAGGATAAGACTCACCAAAACCAATATGGCGAAAATGGTGATGACCTTGTTGGAGGGCAACGTACTACCCACGCGTCTACCTTTCATTTAAATTCTCCCGAAAGCTTATGCCCATGTCCTTACCGGTGTTCCTCATTGCATCAGGTCGCGGCAATTTGAAAGTTCGAATCTTCCGCCAGCGCGGAGAGACTGAATACCGGCCAAGTCATGCCATCCTGATCAAATTCGAATTGAACATATTTAGAAAACTTCTCGTTAACGGTTTGCGTCCTTCTCGCGGTCTCCCTGGCAAAGTGACGCATACCCACCATCTCCCCCACCAAAACGCCGGTCAGCCCGCTTCCCAGGGTGAACACGAGTACCCGGCTACGTCTCCCGCGGCGGGTTTTTCTGCCGATCAGATAGAGCTGCAGGTCGATCACGGGTATCAAGGTACCACGCACGTTTGCCACGCCCATCATCCATGGCTTGGAACCGGGTACTGGGGTCAGGGAAGTGGGGTGATTGAGGATCTCCTTGACGCCACTCAAGGGTGCGACGAAACGATTCTCGCCCACGTAGAACATCACACCTTCCCAGTAACTCTGGATTAGCTTTCGCTGCGGTAATCCGTGGGCACTCTCGCGGCAGCGCTGCTCCAACTCTGCCATCAGATCAACCACCGCCTGCGGTGTATCCAGTAGAGCAGGTGCGAGGGTCATATCAGGCATTGATCAACGCCCTGATCTTACTCAGCAACTCAGCTGGAGCCACCGGCTTCACCAAATACTCCGTCGCCCCCTGGCGCATGCCCCAGTTCTTATCCGTCTGCTGGTCCTTGGTTGTGACCATGATTACCGGGATATTTGCGGTAGACTCATTATTCTTAAGTTGCCTTGTTGCTTGAAAGCCGTTTAGAACCGGCATCACAACATCCATCAGAATGATGTCGGGTAATTCCTGCTTGGCAATGTCGACACCTTCTTGACCGTCCTTTGCTGCCAGTATCTGATATCCTTGTTTTTCAAGAATTTTCTTAAAAATATGGACCTCGGTGGGCGAATCGTCGACCACCAGAATCTTTGCTTTGGTCTTGCTCGACACCGGCACTTCAACTTCGTCAGATTGTTCGCTGCCCTTGCGAAATATATTTCTAATCATCGACTTTCTCACATCCGGTGGTTTTTTGCCTTATCGGCTAATGTCTGAATGTCTTTAAAACATCATGCTGCATGGTTGACATAACGTTTGATTGCTCCAAGCAGTTCATCCTTGGTAAAAGGTTTGGTCAGATACTGTTCCGAGCCCACGATGCGTCCACGTGCCCTGTCGAACAGGCCATCCTTGCTCGAGAGCATGATTACAGGGATATTTTTAAAAACATCGTTGTGTTTGATAAGGGCACAGGTCTGGTATCCATCGAGCCGCGGCATCATGATATCGACAAAAATCACATCCGGATGGTGATCGGCGATCATCGCCAATGCTTCAAAGCCGTCTGTTGCTGTTGTGACCTCACAACCTGCTTTTTTCAACAGACTCTCGGCTGTCCTTCGGATTGTTTTACTGTCATCGATGACCATGACCTTAACACCAGAGATGTCCATTTCATTATCATCACCGCTCACATCAAAATCCTCATGTCACGGAATTGGTTGAATAATCTGTGTTGCTCTATGCATTGTCGCGCCTGCAACATGGAACAGGACGGGCTGTACATCACTCGCCTGGCACCACTGTTGTCAGTCCCCACAGTTGCCACATCTGCATCCCACCCCTGTAGTAGTAAATCTTGTCTGCCGGAAAACCCACACCCAAGAGTCCCTTGATCGCCCTGGGCGACTGCCCACATTCAGGGCCGTTACACCAGAGAACGAGCTCCTTGGCATTGGTGAAATCCCATTTCTCTGTCTTGTCCTCACTGCCCAGGATACCCATCTGCTCGAGTTTTCTCGAGATGGCTCCCACTTCTCCCCTGGGTTTACCGCCAAAGCGTTTCAACACGGCATCATTCTCCGCCGTCCCAGCCTTGCTGAGTACGGTAAACGGGATATTTATTGATCCGGGTATTGTACCGCGCTGGTGCCACTCTTCAGTGCGGGCGTCGATCAAAAAGCCCTTGTTGTCGCGCAACTTCGTCTCCATGAACTCGAACAGTTCAACCTCACCGATTGTAGCCACGTTCGGATCCACCTGCATAGGCTGCAGGCAGAACGGCGGACACTTGCGGGCGGTCTTTGCATAGTAGCCTTTCAAGACATAATCCGGATCCTGCACCCGCTGCACCTTGACCGACCGTCCTTCATGGATAACATGGAGATAGGGTTTGTCGCCCGCGAGTTTGACCTTCATCTCCTCGCCGACCTGCAGTTCATCCGCGAAAATCTGTAGTGAAAAGAGACCGCCCAGGAGCGCCATTAATCCAAGATAGAACCCATTCATTAATTCATACCCTTCCCGATTCAGCCTGACTGCGTCTTGATGAAATGAACAACCAAACCATCCAATTCCCCATGACACCTATTGGTTGAGAAAACGATCCATGATCTTTTTACGAATCTCATCGATCGATGCTCCACCCTTATACTCCTCGAAGACCTCTTCACGAGAACGCCGCGGTAGTTTTTTGTAGAAAGTAAAACTTCCCATGTAGCGAGCCCTGAGATCCTCTTCAAAAGCCTGCAGATTCGGCCCGCCGCTCTCCCCGTCCTCGACGCTCTCACTGTTTGAGGTAGTCTCGGCCGGTTCCACCTTCTCGGCCTCCGATGAGATCGCTGATAGGTAAGGGTCCTCTTCAGCACCAACATAGTGTGGAGACAAGAACATAATAAAGAGTACAAATACCTTGTATTTCAGCAAGATACGGACTGCACAGGTAGCATGGGCATACCGTGTCGCCATAGCAACACCCCTAATCGTGTCTAAAAGTAAGATCCTAGACTGCCGTCTCTAGCAAACGGTGGCGTGTCTTCTGCGGACCCAATACACCTGATCAGTTCCATTAACCTCATTCAACACCACCAAAATAGCAAGACAGCTTGTCAGCATCAAGAATATACTTCCCAATTCATAAACTTAAAGCTTGTGTTGGGATTTTTTACTACCATACGTAAGTCGCTATATCGGCAATAATTTGAAAAACTTAACACTCTTTTTTTAGCCCAAGATATGCATACATGACTATTCAGCTCGGCGTTGTAATGGACCCAATAGGATCCATAAAAATCCACAAAGACAGCACCTTTGCCATGCTGCTGGCCGCCCAGGCAAGAGACTGGCGGATCCACTATATGGAACAGCAGGACCTATCGCTGCAGCAGGGGACCTGCTGGGGAAGAACCCGGGAACTGCGGGTCTGGGACGAAAAATCGAAGTGGTTCGAATTTGGCGATGAACACCATATGCCGCTGCATCAGCTGGATAGCGTACTGATGCGTAAGGACCCCCCCTTCGACATGGAATATATCTACTCCACCTACCTTCTGGAGCAGGCTGAAACAGCGGGTTGCCTCGTGGTCAATCGTCCCAACAGCCTGCGTGATGCCAATGAAAAACTCTTCACTGGCCTTTTCCCCCAGTGCACGCCACCCACACTGGTAACCCGGAATGGTGAAGAGATCCGTGCATTTCATCGCCAGTACGGGGATATAATAGTCAAACCCCTGGACGGCATGGGGGGGGAATCCGTGTTTCGAATAGCAGCAAACGACCCCAATCTTGGTGTCATCATCGAAACATTGACACGCCATGGTAACCGTTACGCCATGGCGCAGCGGTTCATCCCTGAGATTTCAGAGGGTGACAAGCGTATACTGATGATTGATGGCAGACCCGTGCCTTACGCCCTTGCCAGAATTCCGACGCAAGGTGAAACAAGGGGTAATCTGGCGGTGGGCGGCAGAGGCGAGGGCGTGCCTCTCAGTGAACGCGACCGCTGGATTGCTGACGAAGTCGGCCCGACACTCAGATCCAGAGGCATCCTGTTTGCCGGGCTTGACGTGATCGGTGACTACCTGACCGAAATCAATGTCACCAGTCCTACCTGTATCAGAGAGCTTGACGCTTTGTACGGACTCGAAATTGCGAGCGATTTAATGGATGTGATCAGCGCCAAGCTTAAGGCCCGTTGACGGATGTCAGTCATAGGAAAAGAGACTGATCTCTTGGGAGCAAGCCTCTTCGTTGCGGCTTGTGTCCACGCTTTCATCATACTGGGCATCACTTTCAAGCCCGCGGACAGGGAGAAACCGGAGTTTCGCCAACAAAGCCTGGAGGTGATGGTACTTCGGCACCCGCCAGAGGAGACAGAGGCGGATGAAAAACCCGATTTTCTCGCTCAATCCACTCAACAGGGAGGCGGTGAAGAGACCAGCCCGAGTAAACCCCAGGTTTCAGAGGCCCCCGCGCCGCTGCCGCAGCCTTCACCGGTAACAGCGCCTGCACAACCGCAACCTCAACCGCAACCCCAAAAGCCCCAACTCATCGCGCAGCGCTCCGAACAGCAGGTCGAGTCACCACCGCCCAAGGAGACGCCGCCGCCAAATCCTTCCGCCAAACAGCTGTTAAGCAGTAAACAGCTGGAAATCGCCAGGCTTACGGCAGAACTGGAACGGAAAACCCTTGCCTACTCCAAAATGCCCAAGCGCAAGTCGATAAGCGCCAGCACCAAGGAGTACAAATACGCCGCCTACCTGGATGCCTGGCGTAGAAAAGTGGAGCGAATAGGCAATCTCAACTACCCAGACCAGGCGAAAAGAAGCAAGCTCTACGGCAACCTGGTGTTGCATGTGGCGGTAAAGACCGATGGCAGTGTCGAGCGTATCAAGGTCCTCCACTCATCCGGCCACAAAATCCTCGATGATGCCGCCATTCGCATCGTGCGCCTGGCCGCACCCTTCTCGCCCTTCCCCAATGAAATCAGAAAAGAGACCGATATTCTCGATATTACCCGTACCTGGCAGTTTCTGCGCAGCGGCAGATTCAACTCGCAATAGCTGTTGCAGCCTGACGCCAGCAGTTGGATACTATAGCCCATGCGCCCAGAGACCAACCTAACCAACCATTTCCTCATCGCCATGCCGCGTTTAGAGGATCCCAATTTTTTCCACACCGTCACCTATATCTGCGAACATACCGTCGACGGTGCCATGGGAATCGTCATCAACCGCCCCATGGATCTGCATCTGGCGGATATATTCGAGCAGCTGGAGATCAAGATCAGCGCCACTGAAATTGCCGAACAGCCAGTCTATATAGGCGGCCCGGTACAGAGCGACCGCGGTTTTGTACTCCACGACACATCTACAGACTGGGCATCGACACTGAAGATAACCCCGGAGATCAGTGTCACCACCTCACTCGACATCCTCGAGGCCATTGCCGCCGGCAAGGGACCGGAGCGTGCCCTCGTTGCCCTGGGCTACGCAGGATGGGGTGCAGGTCAACTGGAGAACGAACTCTCTCAGAACGCATGGCTCAGTGGTCCGGCCGAAAGTGAGATCATCTTTGACAGGGCCAGTGACGAACGCTGGCAGGCAGCTGCCGACCTGCTCGGTATAGACCTGAACCTGCTGAGTGGCGATACTGGCCACGCCTAGTGACTGGCACAGGATGGGCACCCTACTGGGATTCGACTACGGTACCCGTAAAATAGGCGTAGCCGTCGGCCAGACGGTAACCGGTACTGCGACCGCACTGGAAACCCTGAGCCTGGTCAATCACAAACCTGATTGGAAACGCATACAAGACCTGATCAATGAGTGGAGACCGGAGGCCCTGGTCGTCGGTTTCCCTCTCGATGTAGATGACAGTGAAACAGATGCAACACAACCTGCATTACGGTTCTCAAGACAGCTTGAGGGACGATTTCAGCTCAAGGTCCATCTCGCTGACGAACGCTTCAGCTCCTTCGAAGCCAGGGACAGACTGGGACACAAGGCCAAACGCATGGAAGACTATGACGCCGTAGCAGCCAAACTCATACTGGAAACCTGGTTAAATGAACAATAGAAAAGCGTTTAAGGATGCCAATGAGGTGGAGTCCCTGGTGGACATCATGGCGGACAAGATTCGAAATCAGCTGAATACAAGGGGAGTCAAGGAGCCGTTACTGATCGGCATCCGAACCGGCGGCGTCTGGCTGGCTGAAAGCCTGCACAACCGACTCGGCATCGCGGATCCCCTTGGAACCCTCGATATCTCTTTCTACCGGGACGATTTCACGCGTATCGGAATGAATCCGGAGGTCCACCCATCCGACCTCCCAACACCGGTCGATGACCGTCATATCGTTCTGATAGACGATGTAGTACAGACCGGAAGGACGATCAGGGCTGCGCTGAATGAGATCTTTGACTATGGGCGCCCGGCATCGATCATGCTGGCCACCCTGGTCGATCGCAGCGGCAGGGAGTTGCCGATCAAACCGGATGTGGCGGGACTGCATCCACAGCTGGCGCAGGATCAGCACATCACCCTGATCGGGCCCGAGCCCCTCGAATTGGTGATCGGCACCAAAACCAATCGTAGTTCACGCAGCGATGAACAAGGGTAGCGTGGCATGAGTTCAACCAATAAAAGCCTGCAACTGGACGAGGAACAGCGACTACTCCACTTCCTCACCATTGACGGCCTGGATAGAAGGATTCTGACCGAAATCCTCGATACCGCCGAAGGCTTCACCGGGGTCTCTGAACGAACCATAAAGAAAGTCCCCCTCTGCCGTGGCAAGGTGGTCGCCAATCTCTTCTTTGAAACCAGCACACGAACAAGAACAACCTTCGAACTGGCAGCAAAGCGTCTCTCGGCGGATGTCATCAACCTCAATATCAGTGCATCCGCCACTTCCAAGGGAGAAACCCTGCTCGATACCCTGCGCAATCTGGAAGCGATGCATGTCGACATGTTCATCGTCCGTCACGCCAGCAGCGGCACCGCCCATTTCATTGCGCAACACGCCGATCGGGGTGTGGGTGTGATCAATGCCGGTGACGGTCGCCACGCCCATCCCACCCAGGCGATGCTGGATATGTTCACCATCCGCCGCCATAAAGGCGAGTTCACCGGGCTCAGAGTGGCGATTGTCGGCGATGTGTTGCACTCCCGGGTGGCCAGGTCGCAGATTCTTGCACTCAATACCCTGGGAACCTCGGAGGTTCGTGTCGTCGCGCCTCGCACCCTGTTGCCACCTGACGCACGCAGTCTCGGCGTCCACGTCTATCACAACATGGAAGAGGGCATCCGGGATGTGGATGTGATTATCATGCTGCGCCTGCAGAAAGAGCGGATGCAGGGTGCGCTGCTCCCCTCCGAGCATGAGTACTTCAACCTCTACGGCCTCACCGAGAGACGCCTGGCACTGGCCAAGCCAGACGCGATTGTGATGCACCCCGGGCCGATCAATCGCGGCGTGGAGATGGACTCCCAGGTGGCCGACGGTTCCAAATCGGTGATCCTGCAGCAGGTAAGTTACGGCATCGCGATACGCATGGCGGTGATCTCCATGGTAATCGGCACCCAGAACATGCGCATGCAGGAGGTGGCGGGATGAAGAAGAAGAAAGACATCTCTATCCTCGGCGGCCGGGTAATCGACCCGGCCAACGGTATCGACGAGATCATCGATCTACACATCTCCGACGGCAAGATCCTATCCCTCGGCAAAACTGCGGATGGATTCAAGCCAACCGTCAGCATCGATGCAAGGAATCAAGTGGTCTGTCCCGGCCTCATCGACCTCAATGCCAACCTGCGCGAGCCCGGCGCCGAACACAAAGCCACGATCGCCAGTGAAACCCTGGCGGCCGCGAGTAGCGGTATCACCACCCTCTGCTGCACACCGGACACCTATCCGGTCATAGACACCCCCGCCGTTGTCGGACAGATTCGCCACAAGGCGCGGAAAGCTGGCTATTGCCGCCTCCTGCCACAGGGGGCTCTGACCCAGGACCTCAAGGGCGAGCGCCTGAGCGAGATGGCGGCACTCAAGGCGGCCGGCTGCATAGCCGTCACCAATGCCTATACCCCCCTGGCCAACACCCTGGTTCAACGTCGGGCCATGGAATATGCCTCGACCTTCAACCTGCTGATTATCCTGCGTCCCGAGGACCACTATCTGAGCAATAACGGATGCGCCCACGAAGGCAAGGTCGCCGACCGCCTGGGACTACCGGGAATTCCCGAGGCGGCCGAGACCGTAGCCGTTGCCCGCGACCTGGCCCTGGCGGAGACCACGGGGGCGGTCATCCACTTTCACGCCCTCTCCAGTGCCAGTGCAGCCCGCACCATGGCTTGGGCGAAACGCGAAGGGCGCCGGGTCAGCGCGGACGTCGCGATTCATCAACTCCATCTCAGTGAACTGGATGTCGAGGGATTCGACAGCAACCACCACGTCAGACCTCCGCTACGCAACGACAGCGACCGGGACGGCCTGCGCGAGGCGGTCGCCAAGGATGTCATCCAGGCTATCTGCTCCGACCACCAACCCCATGAGGCAGATGCCAAGGCATCGCCCTTCCCCGATACGGAAGCGGGTATATCCGGCCTCGAAACCCTATTGCCCCTCACCCTGAAGCTGGTCGACCAGGGGGTGCTTGATCTGAGCAGCGCCATTGCCCGCCTGACCTGCGGTCCGGCAGACATTCTCGGCCTGCCACTCGGACGATTGACACCGACGCATGCTGCCGATGTCTGTATATTCGATCCCAACCGACACTGGGTGATTGACCGGAAGCGGCTCGTCAGCGCGGGTAAAAATACACCTTTCGAGGGCTGGGAGATGCCCGGACAGGTCACCCACACACTTTTGAAGGGCCGCCTGGTCTATGCGAGACCTGATATCAGCAATGAATAAGACGCACCGTGACACCATCTTCCTCGAGGAGGCCGAGATCATCTCTCACCAGGCATTTGCCGGCGAGCAGTTCATCATGCGCCTGCTCGCTCCCCACTGTGCCGCGAAAGCGCTGCCGGGCAGCTTTGTGCATATCACATGCGATCCACAACTCCCGTTACGCAGACCTATCTCGATCATGCGCAGCTCGGTCAAATCCGGTTGGATCGATCTGCTCTACAAACGCGTGGGACGGGGCACCGGCCTGTTGTCGCAGCGCACACCCGGGGAGAAGATCAGCCTTTTGGGGCCTATCGGAATTCCGTTCACACCCTCGCCAAAGCGCAGCAAACCCCTGCTGATCGGAGGTGGCGTCGGGATGCCTCCGATGGTATTTCTGGCAGATGCCTTGCGCGGGCAGGAGGATAAGCAGCCCTTTGTCATTCTCGGTTCCGAGGTGCCCTTCCCATTCAAACCGACACCCTCGCAAATCATCGTGCCCGGGCTGCCAGAAGGTGTGATAGCCAGCATGCCGTTGCTCGACGACTGGGGAGTCGGTTGCCGGCTTGCCAGCCAGCAGCTCTTTGCAGGCTGTTTCCAAGGCTATGTGACGGAGCTCGCCGAACACTGGATCAGGTCACTCAACCTCCAGGCGTTGGCGGAAGTGGAAATTTTCGCCTGTGGACCCCACCCCATGTTGGAAGCGGTGGCGCAACTGGCCGCCGCCCACGATATCCCCTGCCAGGTCTCACTTGAGGAGTTCATGGCCTGCGGTGTGGGAGGTTGTGCCGGATGCGTAGTGGAGGTACAGACGCCTGAGGGTCCCGCGATGAAACGGGTCTGTGTAGACGGCCCGGTATTCGATGCGCAGACAGTGTTTGGCTAGGTACCGTTTCTGACGGTCGCCGCCCGGCACCAATTGAAATAACGCAAAATCCTCACAGGAATGGCGGGGGATTTAAAAGCGATGCAGAAAACCGAGACTGGCCGACTCCAGGGTATAGTCCACATCCCGGATGTCGCCGACGGCATGGCGCAGCCATTCCAGCGTCAGGGCGTTATGTTCATCGCCATAGAGTTCGATCCCCACACCATACCCGATCGCAGTCTCATCCACGCTGCTGAAACCTGGCACGTTACCGGAAAAATGTGTCAATCCCCCCAGTGCGTAGAGCCTGATTCTCTCTCCAATCAACGGTAGGTTGCCCCTGGCATAGATACTCGCCAAGTACTCGATCTGGTAGCTGTCATCACCGATCGTATCTTCACCGAACAGACCGAAATGGCCTTCCACCGCCAGTATTTCGTTGAATTCTATACCGCCGCGGGCAAGCAGGCCGGCACTACGAAAATCGGCATTGGAGTCATCCTCCTTGTATTGCGGAGAAGAGACCATTGCACCCAGGTAGCGATAGCCCTCAATACCCGCACCCCGGACAGACTCCTCTGAATGGGCAAGGCTAGACAACAACAGACAGCCGATAACAACAGATAGGTATTTCATTCACCCCACTCCCTTATTTTTTACCACAGCGACGGATGCTCCTGGGTCAAGTCTAAACATCACCCGGTAAAAACGCCAACCCAGGCATGATTTCACTCTCTATCCCCAGCCGGCTCCGGTTTTCCTGCGTAAACCGCATGACCACGCCAAGATCAACCGTGCCACCCTTTGCTCCGGGCCTTGTTGGTCCATACCCACACATAGGCGATACCGCTTACCAGGGTGGTAAAACCGGTGGCCCAGGTAAGCAGAAAGAGCAGCTGGGAAGGAAGATTGAAGGGTCCGGCATCGGTGACCACCAGTAGCACCAGCACAATCTGGAGCAGGGTATTCAGCTTACTGATCAGGCTCGGATCCGCATCGAGTTCCTCGACACTGAAATTGTAGTAGAGCGCCCCCCCCATGATGGTCAGGTCGCGGAATATCACCAGGATCACCAGCCATACGGGAATCAGCCCCAATCCCCCGAGCACCAGGAAGGAGCTCATCAGCAGGGCCTTGTCGGCCAACGGATCGAGCAATCCACCCAAGTGGCTTTGCCATCCAAAACGTTTCGCGAGAAAGCCATCCAGCCCATCGGAGAAACCGGCTACGGCAAACAGTATCAGAGCATATGAAAACTGATGCTCGAACAACAGCCACACGGTGGGAATGGTCAACAGGATACGCAGCACACTGATCAGATTTGGGATATCACGAGGCTGCATCTGAACGCTTACTCCCTTATTTCGTTAGCGCAGGCGGTAGATCAGACTCTCACCGACCGTTGGTTCAAGCGGCTTGGTTGTGTCTGTCCCGGCATAGTCTTGCCACTCCGCTTTCTCGAGTACCGCACCCAGTTGAATACCACGCTCCAAGGCCTCCCTGCCACCATGGATACGTACTAGGAAACTAACCTTTTCGCTGTCAGCGGAGATCAGATCCAGATTCTCGATGATCGCCAACGACTGCAGGTACTCCTTAACCAAAACATAGTCCTCAAGGCGCGAAAGTCCATGCACGCGAATCCTGATCTCGGCCGTGCCCTGGGTCACCTGTTGCGGCGCGAAACGCAACGCCAAGGCGTCTGCGGCCTGATTCAGCCCCTCGCCGGCAAGCTCAGCCTTGCTTGCTGCATTTGCCTGCCAGCGATTGACCTTATCGGGCAGGTAGAGCAACCACTCACCACGCCAGTTGTTCCCTCCCTGCCTGCTCATGCGGCCAACGAGGATGACATCTGGCTGATAACGTGCCGAGGCACGGCGGATATTCTCTTCAAACCCGCCCCAAAGGTCGCTTACCCGAATCCTGTTGCGATCCTCGATATCCATGATCGGCCAGAGAAAAGAGAGCCCCCTTGAATGCCCTACCTGGTTGAGATAACGCCTAAGCCGTGTTTCCCGCTCCAGGGAGAGCAGATCACGCCGGGCACCCTGCTCCTGGCCAAGCCAGACCAGGACCGAGGGGCGTGTGCCACCCCAGACTGGCACCCCACTCTCACGCAGCAGGCGGTTGACCGCACGTTGGTCGAAACGAACCCAAAGCAAGCGATCCGGCGCATCCGCTGCTGCCTCCTCGCCATCGCTCTCCAACGCCATGTAGCGATACTGCTGGACATAAGCGGCTGCCTTGTTGAGGATGCCGGAGATTCCCGACTGGTTTAACAATCCGCGATCCCCGCTTACCTTTACCATCACACTGGCAAAGGCCTTGCGAATCCCCTCCGCTCTGGCTTGCGCACTCTGGCCGACTACCGCTATTTTCGCTTCATAGAGATTTCCCACCCTTTCGGCTGATACCCAGGGTGCCGTAATGAGGGCAAGCAAGAACAATAACAAACGGGAGGCCAGTTTCAGTCGGGTTTGCATCATATCTCGTCACACATCGTTGGCGTTTGCAGATAATCTATATATCGCATGTGAGGAAAAGGTCTGTTTCTGAGTATCGAACAATTCGAAATCTTAACTCGCCAGCTGAAAAGATGAAAATCAGCTGTACCACAACTCTCACTGAGTCGCACTACTTCTGTTAGAATTCCGCTCTGAATCTACCCTTGTCTGAACCGGAGTATCGTCCCGTGGAGCATGAATCCAAGCCCAGCAGCCCTGTGTCACTCAGCTACCGGGATGCCGGTGTGGACATCGACGCAGGCAATGCGCTGGTCGAGCGCATCAAACCCATCGTAAAACAGACCTTCCGCTCGGGAGTGCTCGCTGGCCTCGGCGGCTTTGGCGCCCTCTTCGAACTTCCCCTGGACCGCTACCGTGAGCCGGTTCTCGTCTCCGGAACAGACGGCGTTGGGACAAAACTGAAATTGGCACTGGAACTCAAGCAGCACGATTCTATCGGTATTGACCTGGTGGCAATGTGTGTAAACGACATCGTGGTCGCGGGCGCAGAGCCCCTCTTTTTCCTCGACTACTACGCCACCGGGAGACTCGATGTCGATATAGCCACCGATGTGGTACGCGGCATCGCAGCGGGCTGCGAACAGGCCGGTGCTGCCCTCACCGGGGGCGAGACGGCGGAGATGCCGGGCATGTATGCGGAAGGCGAGTACGATCTGGCGGGCTTCTGCGTCGGCATCGCGGAGAAGAGCAAGCTTATCCTTCCAGAGCGGGTCCGGGAGGGCGACGCACTGATCGGCATGGCCTCATCGGGACCCCATTCAAACGGCTATTCGCTGGTGCGCAAGATCATCCAGGTAGGCGCAGCCGACCTTCACCAGCCCTTCCAGGAGACCACCCTGGGTGAAGCCCTCCTTGCGCCGACCCGGATCTATGTCAAACCCATCCTGGCGCTGATGGAGGCGGTGGAGATTCATGCCTTGGCCCACATAACCGGGGGCGGCCTGCCTGAAAATCTACCCCGGGTGCTACCCCAGGGTTGCAAGGCGATTGTAGACAGCGACAGTTGGCGCCTCCCCCCCCTGTTCAGCTGGCTGCAGACCCAGGGCAATCTTGCCAACAGTGAAATGTTACGCACCTTCAACAGCGGTGTCGGCATGGTCGCCTGCGTGGCGAAGAAAGATGCGGTGAGAACCATCAAGCTGCTTAATGAGAGCGGCGAAACAGCCTGGCTTCTCGGAGAGATCGCATCCTCCAACGGAGCCGAGCCCGGTGTGGAAATTACCGGGTCACTCGCATGAACGCCACAAGCCCCCTCCCTGTGGTGGTACTGATATCAGGCAGTGGCACCAATCTGCAGGCGATAATCGATGGGGCCAAGAATCATCTTCCTATCGAGATCCGCGCCGTGATCAGCAACCGCCCGAAGGTCCACGGGCTGCAACGGGCTGAGCAGGCCGGCATCGAAACGGCGGTGCTCGATCATAAGGCGTTCCCAGACCGTGACAGCTACGATCAGGCGCTGATGGATCTTATCGACACCTATGATCCCGGTCTGATCGCGCTGGCCGGATTCATGCGCATACTCACCCCTGCGCTGGTGCGCCACTATGCGGGACGCATGTTAAACATACATCCCTCGCTGTTACCTAAATATACCGGACTCCACACCCATCAACGGGTGCTGGACGCAGGGGACAGCCTGCATGGCGCCACTATCCATTTCGTTACCGAGGAGCTGGACGGCGGACCCTCGGTCGTACAGGCGCAGGTCCCCGTGCTGGCTGAGGACGACGCCGACACCCTCGCCGCCAGGGTGCTGCAGAAAGAGCATAAGATCTATCCCCTGGCGATCCGCTGGTTCGCGGAAAACCGATTGCAGCTGGATGCGAATGGAGATGTCAATTTGGATCACAGAAAGCTTGAACAACCGGTAGTCTTCGCCCCCCAGGATCCAATCGGATAGCACACGCTATGGCTTGGCTCAGATACCTCATGGGCTGGCAGATCGGATTGGTGGCCCTTGCATGCTTCACCGCGGCGCAGGCCGAAACCCTGATACAGCTGAAGCCCTTTTCTGCCAGCTTCAGCGTCAAGCGCAATGTACTGCCCCTGGGTGAGCTCAGACTCGAGCTCGATCTGAATGAAGAGGGCGACTATGTCTATCATGCCCATACCCAGCCCGGCATGCTGGCAGGCTGGTTCAGCGCGGATGAGGTCATAGAGGAGAGCCGCGGAAAGCTGCAGCAGGGGAGTATCCGGCCGGCCCACTATTCGTACCGGGATCAGGACGACGAAACGGAATCTTCGATCCTGGAGTTTGACTGGAAGGCGCACGAGGTACACACCACGAGTGGCGGTATAAGATGGTCGCAACCGATTGCCCAGGAGACCCAGGACAGGCTCAGCCAGCAACTGTTGGTCCGCCTGCATCTGGCCCAGGGCAGGAGGCAAATGACCTACCAGGTGGCGGATGGGGGGAAGATCAAGCAGTACCACTTCCGTGTTGAAGGAGAGGATCAGATCAATACCCCCTATGGCGAGATGCATTGCCTGCGTGTCAAACGCAACAAGGGGACGCGGGAACCGGACTACACCATCTGGTTCGCCCCTCGACTCGACTATCTGCCGGTTCGCATCGAACGCGAACAGGCCGGGCGCCTCTACCGCATGACGCTGGACGAAATCACCCTGAATGGAGCGGCGAGGTAGGCCGCCGCCCGCATCAGACAAGGAGGTCTGAGATGCCGATTACGGACTGGCCCATGGATGAACGGCCGAGGGAGAAGCTGCTGCAACGGGGACCGGGATCGCTCTCCGATGCGGAACTGCTGGCCATCTTTCTGCGCACCGGGGTAAGCGGGCAGACCGCGGTGGACCTGGCACGCGGCCTGCTGCGCGACTTCGGTAGCCTGCGCCATCTGCTTGCCGCCGATCAGCAGCGATTCTGCCGGGGAAGGGGCCTTGGGGTGGCGAAATATACCCAGCTGCAGGCTGTGCTGGAAATGTCACGACGCTATCTGGGTGAACAGCTCACCGCAACCGGCAGCCTGACAAGTCCAGAACAGACCCAGGACTACCTGCAAGTCAGGCTGCGCCACTACCCCTACGAGGTCTTCTCCTGTCTCTTTCTCGACAACCGCCATCGCGTCATAGGCTACGAAGAGCTTTTCCGCGGCACCATCGACGGCGCCAGCATCCATCCCAGGGAGGTCGTAAAGCGGGCCCTCGAACGCAATGCCGCCGCCCTCATTTTCGCCCACAACCATCCCTCCGGGGTCGCCGAACCGAGCCGTGCCGATCGCCAGATCACCCAGCGTCTCAGGGATGCCCTGGCTCTGGTGGAGATCCGCGTGCTGGACCATATCGTGATCGGCGAGGGAGACGCGGTTTCCCTGGCGCAGCGGGGGATGATCTAAATGTGGATTTTTAAAGCTGCTTTGGGGGACAGCCCCCCAAGCTAGGGATTCACCCAAGCAATTAACAAATAGGGCAATGGCGGAGACACCTCAGGCGCCGGATTGGATACTCAGGAGCGAGGCCTTACCCCCCAATCACCACTTGCCTATCACCCCCTACTCTGCTATAAATACGCGCCTTTCGCCCAGGGGATAAATGAAGCCCCCCACCCAGGGATAACTATTTCGAGGTTTTGACCATGTCAAAAGTCTGCCAGGTAACCGGCAAGCGCCCGGTCACGGGAAACAATGTCTCCCATGCGCATAACAAGACCAAACGCCGTTTTCTCCCCAATCTGCATACCCACAGATTCTGGGTGGAGAGTGAAAAACGCTGGGTGCGTCTTCGTCTATCCTCCAAGGGTATGCGTGTCATCGATAAGAAGGGCATAGATTCGGTATTGGCCGAGATGCGCGCCCGCGGCGAAAAAGTCTAAACGAGGAGCACAGCATCATGCGCGATAAGATCAAGCTCGTCTCCAGTGCCGGCACTGGACACTTCTACACCACGACCAAGAACAAGCGTAATCAGCCTGGGAAGATGGAGATCAAGAAATTCGACCCGAAGGTGCGCAAACACGTCATGTACAAGGAGTCGAAGATCAAATAGATCGACGCAGCTCCCTGGGAAAGACCCGCCACCAGGCGGGTTTTTTTATGCCATCGGAATAGCTCATCCAAGCCTGTTCGGTATCTTCATGAGACGCACTCAATCCGGGCTATGGCCCCACAGACCTCTCCAGGAGCAGGTTGCCGGCACTGTCCGAACGACATTGCCAAGCGGACGCCAGCCAGGTTGTGGATGCCATCTCCGTAATCAACGCAGGCCCCGACACAACCTCTCCCTCGGCCAGCTGCGCCCGCTCATAACGGGGCACGGGTGAGTCCACTCCGCAGACGTTTAACAGCTCACAGGCCTCGACCGGTCGGGCGCTCTGGGGCTGGTTCAACTCAATTGACGCCTCCGGCCCATGCAGGGCCACACGCAGATTGACCAACTCCACCGGCGCCTGCATGCGGTGACCGTAACGCGACTCATGCAGGCGGTGAAACGCCGCTTCGGCCTGAGAGCACGTCTGCCAGGAAACACCAAGGGTGTAGGATTGCCCCAGATAGCGAAGATCCATGGCATAGTCTGCCTCGATCCGATCCGCATCCACCCCCTCCTCCACAAGGGCTTCTATACCCCCCCTTGCCAACTGTGAAAATGCCGTTTCCAGCTCACCGTCGCTCATGCCCGCGAGCAATCCGAGATGGGCGTGCACCAGTTGACGTCCAGGCCGGGTGGCAAGCATGCCCAGGGCGGAGAGTACACCGGCATTCACCGGTACCAGGGCGGAGCGCATGCCCAGGGCATCGGCCAGGGCGCAGACGTGGAGACCTCCGGCGCCACCGAATGAGACCAGGGTATAACCACGGGGGTCGACACCGCGCTCGACGGATATCACCCGCAGAGCCCGGGCCATATGCTCATTGGCAACCCTGATCACCCCCTCCGCCGTGTTCTCCAGGGAGAGCGACAGCCGCCTTGCCAACCGCCCCATCGCTCCCCTGGCCGCATCCAGGTCGAGCTGCATGCGCCCTCCGAGAAAGGCGCTGCTGCGCAGGCGGCCGAGAACCAGGTTGGCATCGGTGACCGTTACCTCTTTGCCTCCCCGCCCATAGCAGGCCGGTCCTGGATCGGCCCCTGCGGACTCCGGTCCCACCTGGAGCATGCCTCCTGCATCCACCCAGGCAAGGGAACCGCCACCCGCGCCGATGGTATGCATATCCACCATCGGCACAGCCACTGGCCAGGGTCCGATATGGCCCTCCCGGGTGAGCCTGGGTCCGCCGTCGATCAGCGCCACATCGGTCGATGTACCCCCCATATCCAGGGTTAGCAGCTGTTCGCGCTGGGATGCCGCAGCCACGAAGCCGGCCCCGACCAGCCCTCCAGCGGGGCCTGAGAGGAGCATCCTCACCGCCTGTCGGGCGGCCTGCTCAGCGGCAATCGCCTCTCCGGAACTCTGCATCACCGAAAGACGGGCACCCGTGAGGCGCGTGCTCAAGCGTTCGATATAGCCTGCGACCAGCGGCCCCACCCAGCTGTTCAGCCAAGTGGCTATGCCCCGCTCATACTCGCCGCTGGCCGGGAGCACGGTGGAAGAGCGGGAACAGAAGATTCCCTCGGGCACCGCCGCCTCGATCTCTTTTTCGAAGCGGTGATCGAGATAACTGAACAACAGGTTGATGGCGACGGCCCTGGGGCGTCGTCGGGCAATCCATCGCTTCAGTGCCTCCAGATCTTCAGTGGTGAGTGGCTCCACCACGCCTCCGCGGCTGTCGAGACGACCGCCGGTCTGCAGGCAATCGTCGGCCGCTACGGGTGCGGTCAAGGCCTCTGGCTGCAGATTGTAGAGTTCTCTGCGAGCCTGCCGGCCGATGCTCAGGATATCCTGCAGGCCGCGATTGCCGATATAGAGGGTATGCACCCCTTTTCCCTCCAGGGCTGCATTGGTGGCGACAGTGGAGCCATGTACGATAACCAGTCCCTCGCTATCCAGCCCAAGTTCGTCGATACCCTGCAATATCGCCTGCTCGGGGGCATGGGGCGTTGAAAGCACCTTGTGTATGCGCATCCCGTCTGCCTGATAGAGGACAAAGTCGGTAAACGTCCCGCCGGTATCCACACCCAACAGAGAGCCTTTTTCAAGCTGGCGATCAACATCGCTCATCGACCATTCACCTCTTTATAGGACAAGCCGCAAATATGCGTTATTCGTTGGGGTCATCTCCAATGCCCCTTGAGGAAGCGACTACGAACAGTGGTAAATTCAAGAAAACCAAATCCGCGTAGCATAGACTAAACGTTCAACGGATTGCGGGATAGCCATGCGCAGCATCTTACCATCTGCGAGTGATTTGCTGAGATCAGGCATAATTCGCGGTAAAAAATTCAGCTGTGTTTTTTATTACTCCATTTCCACGCGTATGATTTGCGGATCAGTTCTAACACAGGACCTTGCATAGGCAACAGAGGGTGATATGTTTGGCACGTCTCAGCCATGATAGCCTTCCGCTATATACCGAATGCCATGCCACTTAGTAGGTGTCGATGCCTGAACTTTTAACAACAACTCGACTGAGCCGTCACTTTGGCGGTACGCCAGTGGTGCAGCCGATCGATCTGCAGTTGCGACAGGGCGACATCCTCGGACTGCTGGGTCCCAACGGTGCGGGGAAATCGACCATCATGCGCATGCTCAGCGGTGACCTGGCACCCAGTGGGGGCGGCATCAACATCTGCGGTGAGGATCTGCTTGAACGTTCTATCCATGCCAAGCGGTTCATTGGCTATCTCCCGGAGCGCCCTCCCCTGCATCGCGACCAGACGGTGGATGAATTTCTCTGGGATTGCGCCCACCTGCATGGACTGAAGCGAAACCAGGCACGGCAGGCTCGAGAGCAGACTAAGCGGTGTTGCGGTCTGGAACAGACGGGAAGCCGCCTGATACGCAAGCTTTCCAAGGGATTCCAGCAACGTGTCGGCCTGGCCCAGGCGATCATCCACAATCCTCGGGTGATCATTCTCGATGAGCCCACAGACGGCCTGGACCCGGCGCAGATCCGTCAGGTGCGGGAATTGATCCAGGAGCTGGCGCAACGCACGGGAGTAATTCTTTCCAGTCATATACTGCCGGAGATAGAGGCCAGTTGTAATAGGGTCACCATCCTGCAGCAAGGAAAGAGCGTCTACAACGGGGAGATTACCCCACCGCTGCAGACCCGTTATCGGGTCTGTCTGGAACAGCAACAGGCATTGGAGACCATCATCGCGTTGAACGCGGTGGCCGCCGCCGAGCCCTTGCATACCGACGGCTATCGCATCACCCTGGAAAAGGGCTTCCGACCCAGCGACCTGGCACAGCAGATCGTGGCCCATGGATGGGGACTGGTTGAATTGAAAGCGGAAAGAATCAGTCTGGAGCAACTCTATATCCAGGCCACCACCGGAGGCTATTCATGACTCCCTATCTGGCCTGGATGGAGTGGCGGCGCCTGATGCGCACACCACTGTTCTGGAGCATTCTGGGAATCAGTCTGTGCCTGCTCAGCTGGCAGTTTCTCGCGACCCTCGAGATCTTCAACGGTATGCAGCCATCCAACCGCAGCCTTGGACTGAGTCACCATCTGGGACTGCAGCTCTTCGGACTCGCCTCGGTACTGATCCTGATCATCACCCCGATTCTCACCATCCGCAGTTTCAGTGAGGCATTCCGCGACGGCAGCTACACCCTGCTGAGCAGCGCACCGCTCAGCAACATCACCATCTTGTCCGGCAAGTTCTTCGGCATCCTGATGTTCCAGCTGCTGTTCACCCTGATGCCACTGCTCCTTTGCCTCAGCCTCTCCATCGGCACCGAGCTTGATTACGGGCTGCTCCTCGCCGCCAGCCTCGGATTGTTTCTGCTCAGCGGCGTGTTCACCGCGATCGGGCTCTATTTCTCGACACTCAACGAAAATCCGGGGATAGCCGCCGCCGGCAGCTACGGCCTGCTGCTGTTGATTTCACTGCTCGATCAAAATACCGAGGGTGGCAGTTTCCTCCACTGGCTGGCCTGGCCATCCCACTATCTCGATCTCCAGCTCGGCCTGGTGAGGATCAGCGATCTGGCCTACTTTCTGGTACTGACGATCTTCTTTCTCGGGCTCGCCCTCTACAGACTCGACAAGAGGCGCAGTGGATGATTGCCTGGATCGGTTCACGCTTAAACGACCTGCTGTTTCACCTACTGATGGTGATCATAGTGGTTTTAGTCGCCTGGCTGAGTAATCGGTTCGACCTTCAGTGGGACTGGACCCAACGCGGCGGCAACAGCCTCAACCCTATCAGCATCGAGATCCTGCAACGCATACCGGAACAGCTGACAGTGACGGCCTATGTGGGCGAAACGGCCAAGCTGCGCGACCGGATCAAGCGGTTCGTGGCCCGTTATCAAAACCATAAGCCAAACCTCGAACTGATATTCATCGATCCACTGCGCCGCCCGGACGAGACCCGTCGTCAAGGCATCAGTCTCTCCGGAGAGATATTGCTGAGCTATGAGAAGCGGGAAGAGAGAATCCAGAAAGTGGATGAAGAGCAGTTCACCAATGCCATCCTGCGCCTGAGCCGGGAAAACACCCATTGGATAGCGGGACTGACAGGCCATGGCGAGCGCGATCTCAGCGGCAGGGCCAACCACGACCTTGGCGAATTCGGCAAGTCCCTCAAACAGCAGGGGTACCAGATTGCAGGACTCGACCTTGCCACCACCCATGCACCACCCGACAACACAGCGCTGCTGCTAATCGCCACACCCCTGCGACCCCTGCTCTCGGGAGAGGTAGAGCGGCTATCCGCCTATATTGGCAGGGGGGGTAACCTGCTGCTGATGAGCGACCCGGATAACTGGATCATGGGGGATTTGATGCAGCGGCTGTTCTCAATCGAACAGTTACCCGGGACGGTGGTGGATGCCAGCGTTAAGGCCTTGGGCATAGACAACCCGGCCATCGCCGTGGTCCCCGAATATACCGATCACGACGCCACCAAGGGATTCAACCTGCTGACCCTGTTCCCCCAGGCTGCGGCACTCAGTGCCGCCGATGAAAGGGGCTGGCAGATAACCCCGCTGCTGCGGACCCTGGAGAACAGCTGGAACGAGACCGGTCCATTGAGTGGCGAGATTGCGCATGATCCCCTGGCAGACGAAGTGGCGGGACCGCTGACCATCGGCATTGCCCTCAGCCGTCAGTTGGATGGCAAGGAACAGCGGATCGTAGTGATCGGTGACGGCGATTTTCTCGCCAACAGCTATCTCAACAATGCAGGCAATCTAGATCTCGGTCTCTTCCTCTGCCGCTGGCTGGTGGGTGACGATCAGATGGTCGGCATACCCGCACCCCAAGCCGGCGACCGCGAACTCCACCTCTCGAAGTTGGCCATAGGCACCATCGGCCTCGGCTCCCTGATCCTGCTTCCGCTATTGCTGCTCTCCACCGGCGCCCTCGTCGCCTGGCGGCGGAACCGGGCCCAGGGATGAAATCAAGAGTCGCTGTAAACCTGCTGCTGATCCTGGTCGTGAGCCTCCTGGGGCTGCTGCTCTGGTGGTCGCAACCCGACACCCTGCCCCCGCTCACCCAGCTCGACCCGCAGCAGGTCAGGCGTATCGATATCAACGATCTTGAAGGACGTAAGGTCGCCTTATCGCGTTCCCAGGGCCAGTGGATGATCGACAACCAGCTTGCCGATCAGTCCCGGGTGAGGCAGATGCTGAAGATCTGCAGCACCCCCAGCCTGCGTCGCTTCAGAGCCCCGGACGATCTGCGGCCCTACGGTTTGGCGCCCGCCCCTCTGCTATTGAGACTCGATTCGGCGACCCTGATGTTCGGTGACACCGACCCCCTCAATGGCTGGCGCTATGTCCACTACATGGGGGAGATACACCTGATCGCCGACGGTTTCTACCATCACCTAACCGCATCACCGCAGGCCTGGCTGGCGGCGGACCCAAGGCGGCCCTGAGCATGCCCGAACTGCCGGAGGTCGAAACCACCCGCCGGGGCATAGCCCCCCATATCAGCGGTCAACGCATACGCCGGGTGGTCATACGTCAGCCCCTTTTGCGCTGGCCCATACCCGGCGACCTGCCACAGCTGCTGAAGGGACGAAAACTGCTTTCGGTGGCAAGGCGGGGCAAATACCTGCTGCTGGCATTCCATCACGGCACCCTGATCATCCATCTGGGAATGTCCGGTAGCCTGCGCATAGTCTCCCCGGAGAGTGCTGCGCAAAAACATGACCACTTCGAACTCCAGGTAAGCAACGACCGGTTGCTCAGGCTGCGGGATCCACGGCGCTTCGGTGCGGTTCTGTGGACCGATCGGGAGGCGATGGAGCATCCCCTGCTCGCCAACCTGGGGCCCGAGCCTCTTGCCGAGCAGTTTGACGGCGACTATCTTCATGCCTGCGGCAAAAACCGTCGCATCTCGATCAAACAACTGATCATGGATAGTAAAATCGTGGTCGGCGTCGGTAACATCTACGCCTGCGAATCCCTCTTCCGTGCCGCCATCCATCCCGGCCGTCCCAGCAACCGGATCTCGCTCCAGCGCTATCGAAGGCTGGCGGATGAGATACGCAGGGTACTCACCGAGGCGATCGCCCAGGGCGGCACCACCCTGCGTGATTTTCTCAACGAGGACGGCAAACCCGGCTATTTCGTTCAGTCTCTGAGGGTCTACGGTCGGGGCGGAGAGCCCTGTCCTGGCTGCGGCAAGCCGATTCGCAGCAAGACCATTGCCCAGCGTTCAAGCTTCTACTGTCCGCTTTGTCAGCGCTGAAAGAGAAACAAGCCGCTTGACACTCAGTTGCACCCCTCCTAGCATTCGTCAACTTTGTATTGAGTCTTGACGGCCTATGGACATAACAACTATTCGCGATCTGATCAGCGACGACATGGAAGCTGTCGACAAACTCATCATCCGGCAACTGCGATCTGATGTGGTGCTGATCAACCAGATCGGTGCCTATATCGTCCACAGCGGCGGTAAGCGGTTACGCCCGATGATCGTGCTGATGGCTGCACGTGCCTGCGGCTATGCGGGCGGGAAGCATATCGATCTGGCCGCCATTATCGAGTTCATCCATACCGCGACACTGCTTCACGACGATGTGGTAGACGGCTCCGACCTGCGACGCAACCGGGAGACGGCGAATGCGGTCTGGGGCAACGAGGCCAGCGTGCTGGTGGGTGATTTCCTCTACTCCCGCTCCTTTGAAATGATGGTAGAGGTGGGGCAGATGCCGGTGATGGACATCCTCTCCCATGCCACCAACCGCATCGCCGAAGGTGAGGTGCTGCAGCTACTCAATGTCCACAATCCCGACACCAGCGAGGCGGAGTACATGGAAGTGATCAAGCGCAAGACCGCCACACTGTTCGAGGCGGGAGCCCGTCTTGGCGGCATCATCGCCGGGATCGACGCAGCGCAACAGCAGGCATTGGCAGACTATGGCCTCCATCTTGGAATAGCCTTCCAACTGGTTGACGACGCCCTGGACTACAATTCGAGCAACGCTGAGATCGGCAAGAACATCGGCGACGATCTGGCGGAGGGCAAACCAACACTGCCGCTGATCCAGGCGATGAGAACCGCCGATTCTGCACGCCGTCAACGCCTGGCCGGGATCATCGAAAACGGCGGCCTGGAAGAGATCGATTTTGTCATGCAGGCCATTGCCGAGAGCGACGCCATCGCCTACACCCAGAAGCTCGCCCAGGAGGAGGCAGCAGCGGCAAAACGCGCCCTCGAAGCCCTCCCCGACACCCCGTATCGCCAGGCCCTCTCCGCACTGGCTGACTTCTCGGTCGCCAGAACCAGTTGAATCTCCCTGCACACTTCCATATTCGAACTCGCAGAATCTGTCTTTGACAACAAAACAGATAGATCTCTTTCCTCTCCCCCTGCATTCCCGGTTCGCCAGTTGATCAAAATCAACGAAGCACCGTATTAATGGGGTCGATCGTATTGGATCGGTACTGAAGATGACCGTTGTCAATAAAGTAATCGAACATGCGTATTTTAATAACCAGGTGGATGAGAAAAGCGCTCGACGCCGTATTAAATAATTAAATTGGAAGCTTTTCTCTTAACGTCAAACCAACCCGGTGGGTAGGTTTTTTATATCAGTGAAGCCAAAGAGAGGACGCACGATGAAACGCCTTGTATTAGGGATTATTTTCACGGCAATCCCCGCATTTTTTATCCTTCCCGCTTTTGCCGCCGACCAGGCCAAAGGAAAACCCAGCTGGTGGTACAACGAGGTCGTCGATGTTGGCTTTGTCAGCCAGTTCGCAACGATACCGCCCAAGAAAGACGTGCTGATAGTAGACTCCAGACCAGCCAGAAAATACGACAAGGGACACATCGTTCCGGCGATCAATATATCCAACAGCCAGTTCGACAAGATGACCCATCTGCTGCCGCAGGACAAATCCAACCTGCTGATCTTCTATTGCGGCGGCCTGAAATGTCCACTGAGCCACAAGTCGGCAGCCAAAGCTGAAGCGTTGGGATTTACCAACGTCAAGGTTTACGCTGCAGGTTTTCCCGACTGGGTCAAAAACGGCAGCCTGCCTCCGGGGGTCAGCACAGAGCACGTGAAAAAGCTGATCGACAAAAACAAGGGTGCGACCATCGTCGATGCGCGTCCGGCGAGGAAATTCAAAAAGGGTCACCTGCCCGGTGCCATAAACATCCCAGCGAGGCAGTTCGATAAGATGGTCGATAAGTTGCCTGCGGATAAAAATTCGCCGCTGATCTTCTACTGTGGTGGATACAAATGTCCGTTGAGTCCGAAGTCTGCGGCCAAAGCCATTGCCTTGGGTTACACCAAGGTACGTCTGTTTCAGGCCGGTTTCCCGGCCTGGAAGAAGGCCTATGGTGACACTGTCGAGATGGCAGCGAAAGCCAAGCCTGCAGCTGCACCGAAGATCGAAGAGGGTGAAGACGAGGGGACCATCAGCATCGCCTCTTTCAATAGCTTGGCAACCAACAACCCTGATGATTTCCACTGGTATGACGTACGCGATCCGGAAGAGGTGGAGGCAGACGGAACCTTTACAAAGGCTGTCATCATGACCGTGGATGAAGTGGAGGATAGTGTCGATAAACTGCCGAATGACAAGCCTATCGTCTTCTTCTGCTCCACCGGCGCACGTAGCGGCGAGGCCTATGACATCGTGAGGATGAAACGGGAGGATTTGAAGATCTACTTCCTCGATGCCAATGTTGCCTTCAACCCGGATGGCAGTGTACCGAATGCAACGCCGCCTGATTAGACAGGGCAAGCCTCAGACCCAGAAGCATCTCACTGGGGGGCATGACCCGCCCCCCGCCGATGAACTAGCTGGTGGTATAGTCATGCATTCTCTGCAAAATAGGTTTACCAGTTGTCAGATCAGCGCAACCGCACTCTTGCTGGTGCTGGGATTGGCCCTGATATTCACACCGCGGGTGGGTGCAGCGCCGGCACCGAACTCAACCGCGGATCACAGCAAGTTCGAACAGCTGAAGACAAAGTTCAAGACAGGGCCTGAAGTCACCCGGGCCTGCCTGGAGTGCCATACCAACGCCGCAAAACAGATCCATAAATCGAAGCACTGGCAATGGGAGTACGACAATCCGGTAACCGGACAGAAACTGGGCAAGAGGCATGTCCTGAACAATTTCTGTATCGCCGCCGGTCCCAACATTGCCGCCTGCACCGCCTGCCACATCAGTTACGGCTGGAAAGACGACAGCTTCGACTTCTCTTCCGAAGAGGCGGTTGATTGCCTGATTTGTCACGATACCACCGGCCTCTACTCCAGGGAGCAGCTGCGCAAGCCGGGCAAAAGAAGACCCAAGCTCGAGAAATTCGCCCAGAATGTCGGCCCCACCAGCCGACGCAGCTGCGGCAGTTGTCATTTCGCCGGCGGTGGCGCCAAAGCGGTGAAACACGGCGATATCGACCCCACCCTCGCGGCGCCTGACTACTTTGTCGACGTGCACATGGATGCAGAAGGACTCAATTTCTCCTGCTCCACCTGCCATCAGGGCGACCAACACGAGTTGGCCGGCAGCCGTTACACACCCAATGCGGTGGACAACCAGAGGATCAAGATACCCGGCAGGGAGGAGAAGAGCCGTGCAAGCTGCCGTGCCTGCCACGACGCCAGGTCCCATACAGGAAAGGATAAACTCAACGACCACAGCGACAGGATTGCCTGTCAGACCTGCCATATACCGCGCTACTCTCGGGGTGATTACGGTTCCAAACTCTGGTGGGACTGGTCCCAGGCGGGGAAGATGAACCAGGAGGGCAAACCCTTCGGCACCGAAGATGCGATGGGATTCGAGATATATAACTCGAAAAAAGGCGACTTCACCTGGAAGATGCAGACCCGCCCGGAGTACCGTTGGTTCAACGGTACCGTGCTATATACCTTGATCGATGACAAAATCGATCCGGCAACCATCGTACCGATCAACAGGTTTTTGGGGGACACCGACTCCCCGGACACCCGCATTTGGCCGGTCAAGGTGATGCGCGGCAAACAGCCTTACGACAGCGAATACAAAACCCTGGTGGCACCTTTGACCACGACAGAGAAGGGTTATTGGAAAACCTTCAACTGGGAACAGTCGATCGAGCTCGGTATGCAGGCGGTAAAACGGCCCTATAGCGGCAACTACGGCTTTGTCACGACGGAGATGTTGTGGCCGATCACCCACATGGTGGCACCGGCAGAGGAGGCGCTCGGGTGCGACGAGTGCCATAGCAAAGGGGGCCTGTTGGGCAATATCGACGGCGTCTATATTCCCGGCCAGCACGGCAACATCTGGATGGACCGGATCGCCATGACCCTACTGCTGATGACCCTGGCTGGCGTGCTGCTGCACGGCGGCGCGCGTTTTCTGCTGCGCCCAAAGGGTGAGCAGACCCTTGTCCGGCGACAACAAAAGATCTATATCTTCAAACGATTCGAGCGTTTCTGGCACTGGGCGCAGGCAATATTGATCCTGTTCATGTTGATCACCGGCTTTGAAATCCACGGCGTCTACACCCTGTTTGGTACAGAGCAGGCCATGAACCTGCACACGCTGGCTGCCTGGACGCTGATCGGTCTCTGGGTGTTTGCCATCTTCTGGCATTTCACAACCGGCGAATGGCGCCAGTACATTCCGACCATGGAGAAGGTACTCGCAGTGGCGCGGTACTACTCGGTGGACATCTTCAAGAACCAGCCCCATCCCTACCGCGCCACCAAGCTGCATAAGCACAACCCGCTGCAGCGCCTCGCTTACCTGCTGTTCAAACTGGTGCTGGCGCCTTTGGTCTGGATATCCGGACTGCTCTATCTGTTCTACAACGACTGGAGCCAATGGGGCTTGACCGGCCTGGAGCTGGGCTTGGTCGCCTTCGTGCATACGCTGGCCGCTTATCTGCTGGCCGTGTTCTTTATCGGCCACGTCTACCTGACAACGACCGGACATACTGTAATGGCCCACATCAAAGCCATGCTGACCGGTTGGGAGGAGATCGAGGCAGAAGACGGGCAAAAACAGGAAAGGGGGAGTGCCAATGACTGACCACAGCAGCATAACCGGAGGTCAGGCATGTTAAACCGTCGACAACTATTGATCTTATGCGGTGCCTGGGCGGCTACGGGATTTTCATTCAATGGCCTGATCGGTTCTGCCCAGGCAGGGCCACGCGATGCCAGGAAACGCCTGGCTGAACTGACCGGCGGCGCTGAATTGAAAAAGGGCCGGATCAATATCACCCTGCCCAAGGTAACCGACCAGGGTCGCTTCGTGCCCATGCGAATTTCTGTGGATAGCCCAATGAGCGAAAACGACTACGTCAAGGCGATTCATGTGGTAGCCGAACGCAATCCAACCCCGGAGATTGCCTCGTTCCACCTCAGCCCTGCCAATGGCAAGGCCCAGGTCTCCACCCGCATTCGCCTGCTTAAGACCCAGGTGGTGGTCGTGGCGGCTGAAATGAGCGACGGTAGCGTCTACCTGGGCAAGGGGCGGAGTAAGATCACCGGTGGTGCGGGAGGGTGCGGATGATGAACGAGCAGGTACATGTAAAGGTTCCCCATACGGCGAAGAAGGGGGAGGTGATCCGGGTGATGACCAAGCTCAATCACCCAATGGAGTCCGGCTGGCGACGCCGGCAGAATGGCGAGTTCGTACCCAAAGACCTGATCGGGGAGTTCTCCTGCCAATTCAACGGGGCAGAAGTGTTCAAGGCGGAGTTCGACTCGGGTACCGCCGGCAATCCTTTTCTCTCTTTCTTCGTCAGGGTCAACCAGAGCGGGCGTTTCCGTTTCATCTGGTACGGACAAAATGGCGAACACTACGACAAAGAGGCCGATATAGAAGTTAGCTGAAAGGCATGCACACTCAAGGGCAGCAGATTGACTGCCCTTGTAGTTTGAGTAAGGACTATCTATCTCCCGTTTCAGTCGAATTCTCGGCTGTAGGATTCGCGGTCGTTTCAGACGCAATGGGGAAAAGGAGAATCTCACCGGAAGGGGAGACCTTGTAAGTACCGGTAACCCCCCTTAACAGTGGCACCGCAGGCAAAGCCCGGGCTCCCTGCATACCGGACATGCCCTCCATGCCTGACATACCTTCCATACCGCCCATACCCTGCATACCGGACATGCCCTGCGCTCCTGACATGCCTTGCATGCCGCTCATACCCTGCATACCGGACATGCCCTGCGCTCCTGACATGCCTTGCATGCCGCCCATACCCTGCATACCGGACATGCCCTGCGCTCCTGACATGCCTTGCATGCCGTCCATGCCCTGCATACCGGACATGCCCTGCGCTCCTGACATGCCTTCCATGCCGTGCATACCCTGCATACCGGACATGCCCTGTGCTCCTGACATGCCTTCCATGCCGTGCATACCCTGCATACCGGACATGCCCTGTGCTCCGTGCCTCCCTTGATCACCCGGCTCCGGCATAATTCCGTATTTCGCTGGCGGTGGATAGTAACCACCGTACGGTTGCCAGTAGGGTTGGTATCCATATCCCGGGACACCACCGTATCCGCCGTAGGCGGGATGCGGCGGCATGGCCGGCATTTGATGGTGACCGGGATACGCATATCCCTGCCCATAGCCGTAAGGCGCATAACCGCCCTGGGCCATGGCTCCGGCAATTGGAAGCGCAGAACCAATGGTTAACAGGATTCCTCCAGCCAATAGCGTATTTGTCCTATTCATTCCGTATCCCCCTCAAGCTATTTTGTTGATCAGTGGCGAAGTGTCGAGTACCGCCATAATTGGCACTTCGAGCGATCCGTGAAACATCGGGTCCTGAATGTTTCGTGTGCGGGCATCGCCCGAACAGCTACCGACGGCGTGCGGTCGTTTGGCGCTCCGATGACCTATTCACGCCAACATACCCCTTCACCTGAAGGTTAACACGAAGCCGTTACAGGGTTTATTAATCATTTTTATCAGCTTGTAGGTCTATTGGAATCCCGGTCCTGACATGGAATGAGAGGATGTACCGCAACAGGCAGAAACTGGCCAAGCCCCCTTACCAGCTGCAAATTGGCATCGATGCTGTTTCAGCTACTGTTGAAGAGCGGATATAACTCAGGATTTCCTGATGTTGCTTGCTGATGGGACCTACTGTAAACTCCTGGCTCCGCTGAGGTTCTTGCATTCGGGGTGTAGCTCAGCCTGGTAGAGCACTGTCTTCGGGAGGCAGGGGCCGGAGGTTCAAATCCTCTCACCCCGACCAATCAACATCAACGATTGACTTCATTCCCCTCTTTTCAATCCGACGCACAGGTGGCGCAGCGACTTCCTAAAGGTTTACCGTCAGGAAAATCGGCCGTGGTACGCAGTGATCAATGCAAGCCCGCCGCCAACAGGCAAAACCCGCTGCCAACATACTCCGGAGAGGTAAAAATCATCACATCCGAGATATCCCCCAAATCCATGGTACGCGCTCTCGGTGCCTCTGCAATCTCACTCAGGGGAAGGGAAAAGTGGTTGTAGCCGGGCTGAACCAGCAGGCGGCGACTGTACCGATCGTCGGATAGTCTGTTGTGGTCTTCATCGTTGATGCGCAGAACCAGGGGTAGTGCAGTGGACTGGTCGGAATAGATACTCAGTTCGAGACTTTCATAGCCGCGCCAATCCGGCTCCGGGTCCTGTATGTCCAAACCTGGCCAGCGGCCTTTGTGCAACGATACATAAGCACAGGAATCGCTGCCTGTATCGAGTGGCAGCGACCACTCCGCTGGCAAGTCGATATAGCGCACCTCCCCTCCCTGGTCACCCTCGATCAATGCCCTGGAAAAATAGCTGTCAGGATCGATCAGGCGCGGAAAGTAATCAGCCCTGACCTGATAGATGAGCAACCATTGCATGGGCTGGGAAAAGGCCGCCAGGGTGAGTATCAGGAGAGCGGCCATGGTACGCCGAATCGATACGGAGCGCCCTATGAACCCCGCGTAGAACATGGCGCCTGCAGCGATACCCAGCAGATCCATAAATATATCGTAGAGACTGGGTTCGCGGCCGATAAGGGACTGCACCGCCTCCATGGCTATGCCGAACAGGAAAATCACCACCGCGACCGGCCATAGCGGCCCGGCACTTAGTTGTCGATATGACCACAATGCCACCAGGGTCAGTAAAGCGAAGATAAGAAAATGCCCGGAGTCCTGTAGCGAGTGCATCAACTGACTTTCACCCGGCAGGTTGATTTTCAACAGCATGGTCACGGTGACAATCAGGACCAGCAGGAGAAGTCCAAATTTTCTCAAATACACAAGGGGCACACGCAATAGCTCCAGTGACTAATGGTCAGAGTTAAGCACGCTTTAATCCGTGATTCCAGCCGCTGACCGGTACATCTGCAATATACTAAATCTGCTTTAAAAAGATTGTGTTACAGGTTCAGCTATAGGGCCTGACGGTCTAACCCGCAAGCTGTCAATGGGAAAGGAAACCCGCGCTGTAGAGCGCCAGGTCGGTATGCCTGAGCCATTTCGTCAGCGGTTGCTCCTGATCGGGCACGCCATCAGTGACCCAGCGCCGCAGGGCTTCTCGTGCGGTGCTTTGAACCAGGTAGATCATCTCCCGGACCAAGGCGTCAAGCTCCGAGAGCGCCCGCTCCTCATCACCGATGATGTTCAGTAACTTCACAGGAGCACGCATATCGAAACCACAGCGCTTGGCCATTCCGGTCAGCCGATTCAGCTGTTCGACGATGAACCTGGCCATCTCATCGTTACCGCTGATGTCGATTGCATCCGCACCCTGCAATATATCGTTCAGCAGCTTCATCCGTGCCTGCAGGATTGTTTTGTTGACGCCGGCAGATGCAGGTCCTCTATCAATCGCCTCGTCGATACGTGTTGCCGCCTCGATCAAGGGTCCCATGATGTCCTGGCCAAAGCGTTCGCTATTGAACTTCAGCACCTCCGAAGTGGAGAAGAGGCTGTTGCTGCTGTTTTTGCGTTCCAGGCGGATCGCAGTCAACAGTTCAGACGCTCCGAGCACCCTGGCGGCAGGAATGACGTCATCGCCCGACAAGCCATTTGGATAGCCGCTGCCATCGAGCCTTTCGTGGTGTTGATGCACTGCCTCGCTGATCTGGGGGTGGTAGCTGGGAAAAGATTTCAGAAACCGGTAGGCGATCTCTGGATGAGAGTAGATCTGACGATGCTGCGCCATTGACAGGGGCTGCCGACTGGTAAAGATCGAGGGTTCAAGGTGCATCTCGCCAAGATCGAGAAAAAGTGCAGCTGTTGCCAGTTCCTGCCTATCATCAGCCGGCCATCGCAAACGGGAGGCAACATAGAGCGCAACCAGGGCAACCCGCATCATGTGGTGGTAGCGATCGACACAGCGCTCCCGGCAAACCGTCAACCTGAAGGACAACTGAGGCTCAAGGGGAACAGTTCCCAGGGGTGTCAACAGATCTCGCTGGATAAAGCGTTTGTCTATGGCATCTCTGAGTTCCGGCTCTTCCTGCAACAGGCGTTTGCCATCAAGCATCAACCTTTCAGCTGTCACCCTGTCGTCCACAGCCAGGGAATAATCCAACGGACGCAGCAGCTTAGCACCCGCCAGCCGATCATATTTCGTGCTATCAACCGACTCGCCACGTTTCACCAGGGTAACCCCCTGGTCACTATGTATGTCTTGAAAAGCCATTACCTGGCGCATATCACCAAGTTCTGTGACCAGCTTGATATAGGGGTCGGGATGTATCACTGAATCCATTTGCCTAGGGGTGAGGGTTTCCTCTTTAGTAGCGACAGGAAGGACGCTGACTTTACCCTGCCGATGCGGCCTCAAGCAGAACGCCGGTGTCTCATTGAAAGACCATATAGCGCTTCAATCGGGCAGGATATAGCCCTTCTTCATGCGCGTATACGGACCTATGCCGGTTTCCCGCCAGCGCGGTCCGCTTCCGTAGCAACTTCCACGACGACAGGGTGCGTTACCGCGCCATCAGTCGCCACGACCGATGGCATAGTAGCTGAAGCCAGCGTCATTGAGACGCTTGGGATCGTAGATATTGCGGCCGTCGAAAATCACCGGCTCGCTGAGCGCCTGCCTGATCTCATCGAAATCGGGACTGCGGAAGACCTGCCATTCGGTGACCACCACCAGGGCATCGGCACCCTGGAGCGTACTCTCCTGATCCTCACAGTAGACCAGGTCCCCACGCTCCCCATAGATGCGACGACACTCATCCATCGCCTCCGGGTCGTATGCCCGCACCGTGCAGCCGGCTTCCCACAAGGCTTCCATCAGCACCCGGCTTGACGCCTCCCGCATATCGTCGGTGTTGGGCTTGAACGAAAGCCCCCAGAGGGCAAATGTCTTCCCCGCCAGTTCACCTGAGAAGTGGCGACTGATCTTGCTGAACAATACCCGTTTCTGGCGATGGTTGACCGCTTCCACCGCCGTCAGCAGCTGGGCATCGTAGCCCACCTCTTGTGCGGTACGTTCCAGTGCATTGACATCCTTGGGAAAACAGGAACCGCCATAACCGCAACCCGGGTAGATGAAGTCATAACCGATTCGGGTATCCGCGCCTATGCCGTGGCGAACCTGCTCGATATCGGCGCCCAGCCTCTCCGCAAGGTTGGAGAGCTCGTTCATGAAGCTGATCTTCGTGGCCAGGATGGCATTGGCGGCGTACTTGGTCAGTTCGGCGGACCGTATATCCATGGCGATCAGGCGATCATGATTTCTGTTGAACGGGGTATAGAGGGCACGCAGCAGCTCGGTGGTCCTCGGATTGTCGGTGCCGATAATGATCCTGTCGGGCTTCATGAAATCGTCGAGGGCGGCGCCCTCCTTGAGAAACTCCGGATTGGAGACCACGTCGAACTCAACCTGTTTGCCCTGGGCCTTAAGGGTTTCGTTGATCCGCGCCTTCACCTTGTCCGCGGTACCCACTGGCACGGTTGATTTATCCACCACTATCCGGTAGTCATCCATATGTTCCGCGATCGAGGCAGCAACCGCGAGAACATACTGCAGATCGGCCGATCCATCCTCGTCCGGCGGTGTGCCTACAGCGATGAATTGGAACAATCCATGGGCCACTGCTTCAGCGGCGTCGGTGGTGAAATTCAATCTGCCCGCCTTGGCATTGCGTTCCACCATGGCCTCTAGGCCGGGTTCGTAAATAGGGATCTCACCCTGTTTGAGCATGGCTATCTTCTGCTCGTCCACATCCATGCAGATGACGTCGTTTCCGACCTCGGCCAGACAGGCCCCTGTAACCAATCCGACATATCCTGAACCAAAAACAGTAACTTTCATTGTTAGTCCTTTGCAGACCCTACGTAAAACAACGCACAATCATACTTGCTGCGTATACAGGTGACCAGATATTCATCACCGGGGAGTGCGGTCCAATGTCTGTTGGATCACCTGATTCAAAGTTTCCGGCGATTGACCTTTCACCTCGATCACGGGAAGCAGCTGGATTTGGGCATGACCGCGCAGGAAGACCGGGAGCATAACGCCACCTTGCGCACTCACTCCACTGATGCGCAATGGGATCAGGGGACGCTCGGTGAGCGATGCCAGGCGTGCGGCTCCGGCCTTGATCTTACGCGGTGGATCGCTATCGAGATGGATTTTGCCATGCGGAAATAGCGCAATCACCTCTCCGTCACGAATCGCCTTGATCGCCTGGCGCATCGCTTTCTCCGGTGAATTCTCCCGATCCACCGGAATACAACCCACGGCGCGGAACAGCCACCGCAGGCCAAAACGCTCATACTGCTCCCGGGCGATGATGAAGCGCAGAGGCCGGCTGCTGGATGCCAACATCAGCAGTGGATCGAGCCCGGAGATATGATTAGCCACCACGATCGCCCCCCCGGTTTCGGGCAGTGGGATCTGCACTTCCGGCAGGCGGTGGTAGACCCGGCAGAAGAGACGATTGAGACCATCCAGCCAGTTCAGCCAGGATGCACCCCAGTCGGCCTGTTGCGCCTCACGGCAACGCCTGTGCAATAAGACCAGGGCCAGGAGCGACAGAAACAGCAATAGGATCTGGATAAATGTATTCACTGCCAAAGTGGTTTCACTTCTGTACCGGTTTATCCCCTGATCAGTAACCGATAAAGGACGCAAATCACCGTAAACAAACGCAAACAGCCTGCGGTGTGCCCAGAATCGATTATCGAAATGCTAGCTGTGGGGATCCATTTGCGGGTGATTCGTCAGCGATCCGTTGAATAGACCCTCAGTCGATCACACAACGCCTCACGCCTGGTCTATTTTTCTCGTTTCTTGCCGCCCTTCTGGTAGACCTTGCGTTGAAACAGGTCTGTGCGCCTGCTCACCAGGCGATCGATGAAGAGTATGCCGTCGAGGTGATCCACTTCGTGCTGCAACGCCCGTGCCTCGAAACCCACCATCTCAAACTCCTGCTCCTCTCCCCGGGGGTCTTGAAAACGGACCTTGATGTGCTCTGCGCGAATCACATTCCCGGTATAATCCGGGACCGATAGACAGCCTTCACGCCCGAGTTCGAAGCCGTCCCACTCGATTATCTCTGGATTTACCAGGATCAGGTGGCCGTGGTTCGGCACCGGCTTTCTCGTCGATGAGCAGTCCAGAATCACGATGCGTTGCGACCTCCCAACCTGGGGCGCCGCAATGCCGACAGCAGCCGGCCCGGCCTGCCTCGTCTCCTCGAGATCGGCGATAAAGGCCTTCAGCTCATCATCGAAACGGACAACCTCCTCAGCCATCTCTTTGAGTCGGGGATCCGGCAGTTTCAAGATTTCCAATAACGCCATGGATTCAGCCGATCAGGGTTTCAACTGCCGAGACATAGACATCGATCTCTTCAGCCGCGAGGGGCTTCAGCGCCGCTTCGAGCCGCTCTATTTCCGCTTCGGCATATCCCTGAATCGTCATGATGTAGACAGGCTTGTCCGAATCCCCGACCACATCCGAAGCCAACTCGAGAATATTGAATCCGCTTTCTGCAAGCGCGGCGGTCACCTTTGCCACAATACCGGCCCGGTCAGCGCCATTGACCCTGACCTGGTAGTTGGGCACCCGATGCTGATGCAGACCGCCACGCATTGGATCGAGATGAAATTTAAGCTGCAATCTGTCGGCCACAGGGGCGATGAGAGACGCCAGCGCCTGCTCGCTCCGCCCTCCATCCACCATCATCATAATGGTGAAATTTCCGCCCAGACGGATCATCGATGTCTCGCCCAGGGTGCAGCCACCGCGATAGAGGGCATCGGTCACCCGGGCAACAATTCCCGGTTGGTCTTCACCCACCAGGGTCAGCATCAGCCAATTCATTATCACTCCTCAAATTTGTCTTGAGATTATATCGATCAGGGTAAATGAGTGCCTGCCGTTCGTCCAGACAGAGGTCCGATGACAATCTACTCAAACCATATCATCGACGCCATGCGCCCGGTTACACCCTCACGCCGATAGGAGAAGAAGAGCTCATCCTGGGTCAAGGTACAATACTCACCACCGCAAACAAAACCGACACCAGCCGCCTCGAGACGCATGCGTGCCAGGCCGTAGATATCGGCCAGCCAGTGGCCCGGCCGGTTGCAGGTAAAGAAGCGATCGCTCTCCTCATGCTGCCCGAGAAAAGCGTCTCGAACCTCTTCACCGACCTCGAAAGCAGCCGGTCCAATCGCCGGCCCCAACCAGACCAGCAGCTCCTCCATGGGACTGCGGAAACGCAGCAAGGCGTTTTCAATCACACCCGCGGCCAATCCCCGCCAACCCGCATGCACCGCACACACCTCCCCGCCGCTTCGATCGGTCATCAACAGTGGCAGGCAGTCGGCGGTGAGCACCGCACAGACCGCACCCGGTTGATCGCTAAAGACCGCATCGGCCTGGCATCCCGGCTCAACATTCTGTGAGTTGACCGCCCTGGCGCCGTGTACCTGATGAAGCCAGGACGGAGTATCGGGCAAGTTGCATTCTTCGGCTATCAGGGCCCTGTTTCGCGCCACGCAGGCCGGGGCATCGCCCACGTGATCAGCCAGGTTCAAACTAGCGAAGGGTTCGACGCTGCAACCGCCCTGCCGGGTCGTCGTCACTGCGTGTACGTTGGCAGGCGCGGGCCAAGCAGGCCAAAGCAGGCTGATCATGGCCTCGCCTCCTCACCCAGAAGGTCGATCAGGTGGCACATGTCCGGCGGTGGCGGCGCCATCCAGGCGACCGCCTCCCCGCTCTCCGGATGCAGCAGCTCAAGCCGGGTGGCGTGCAGTGCCTGGCGCCTGAAATTCTGCAGCGCCGAACGCAACTCTCCGCTGATACCCGGGGGGATCTTCAGGCGCCCTCCGTAGAGAGGATCGCCCAACAGGGGGTGACGGATGTGGTGCATGTGGACCCTTATCTGGTGGGTGCGCCCGGTCTCCAGTCTGACCCGCAACCGGGTATGGGCAAGGTAGCGCTGCTCGATCCGGTAGTGGGTGATCGCCTCCTTTCCCCTCTCATTGACTGCCATGCGCAGGCGGTTGACCGGATGCCGGCCGATGGGGGCATCCACCGTACCGCCGGCGATCATTTGGCCCTGCACGATGGCCAGATACTCCCGCTTAACCCGCCGCGCCTGCAGCTGCTCAACCAGCGCATGCTGGGATTGCAGGGTTTTCGCCACCACCAACAGCCCGCTGGTCTCCTTGTCGAGTCGATGCACGATCCCCGCCCTGGGTATGCGCTGCAGCGGGTGGTGGTGGTTGAGGAGGCCATTCAGCAGGGTTCCGTCGGGATTCCCCGCCGCCGGGTGCATAACCAATCCCGGTGGCTTGTTGATCACCAGCAGCTGTTCGTCCTCGTAGAGGATATCCAAATCGATAGCCTGTGCCTCGTCATCAACCTCTTCCTGGGGTATGGGACGGAGGTTGATCAGCTCTCCGCCGTGAATCCGCTGCTTAGCCTTGCATGGAGCGCCATCCAGCTCAACCAGGCCGAGCTTTATCCACTGCTGCAGGCGGCTGCGCGAGTATTCGGGGAACTGATCGGCGAGTACCTGATCGAGGCGGCTGCCCGCATATTCCACAGGGATCACCACTGAGCGCGGTGGAACTTTGTCAATGGGGTTGGCGTCCGACATAGGTGATCCGTATTGTCACATTGAGGCTGCTTATTTACAAAATCCACCGACGCTCTGAATCAGCTGTGGCGTTCACGGGTTATACCGAATCACCCTGTTCCGTTATACTGCAGCGTCCCTCATCAAACCTGGTATAGATACACCATGCATTGGAAGTTCCCGATCATCGCCCTAATCGCCCTGCTGCTGAGCGGCTGCTCCATGCCGGATCAGATCGATGTCACCAAGAACTGGAGTGCCAGCCAATTCTATTCCGAAGCCAAGGGTGCGTTGATGGACGGGGACTACGACGAGGCGATCAAGAACTACAACGCGCTACAGGCCCGCTATCCCTTCGGCCGCTACGCCACCCAGTCGCAGCTCGACATCATCTATGCCCACTATAAGAACGGGGAGCCGGATTCGGCAATCACCGCATCAGACCGCTTTATCAAGCTAAACCCGCAAAGTCCTTTCGTCGACTACGCCTACTATATGAAAGGCATCGCCAACTACAACCGGAACCAGAGCATTTTCAGCCGAATACTTCCCTCCGAGCCCTCGGAAAGGGATGCGGGAGCGGCACTTGATGCATTCAATGATTTCTCAGAGCTGGTGCGCCGCCATCCCAAGAGTAAATACTCGGCGGATGCGCGGCAACGAATGCTTTATCTCAGAAATAACATGGCCAGGTACCAGATCCACATAGCGGATTTCTACATGCGCCGCGGAGCCTATCTTGCGGCAGCGAACAGGGCCAATCGCGTCGTTACCCAGTTTCAGCGCACCGATGCGGTGAAAGGTGCCTTGGAGATCATGATCGATGCCTATACACGGCTAGGCATGACCGAGCTTGCGGATGACGCGAAGCGGGTGTTGGCACACAACCTGGAAAGTGGTCGTTTGAATAGTGCGGCAGGGACAGAGACAGGGCAGGAGTAAGTAAAGCGCCTACAGCCAAACCCAGACTTTGAGATGCGCTAAACAGGGATCAGATCGCCGCCTCATCCTCCTCGCCGGTGCGAATCCGAATTACCTGTTCCACGGGTGACACGAAGATCTTGCCGTCACCGATCTTGCCGGTACGCGCCGCATTCGTGATCGCCTCGATACATGCCGCTACCTGATCACTGGCCACTACCAATTCAAGCTTCACCTTGGGCAGAAAATCAACCACATACTCCGCGCCACGATAGAGTTCGGTATGTCCCTTTTGACGCCCGAACCCCTTGACCTCGGTGGCAGTCATACCGGTAATCCCCACCTCGGATAACGCCTCACGAACATCCTCCAGTTTGAAAGGCTTGATAATTGCTTCGACTTTTTTCATTAGTTTCTCTGCTCCCAGCTGAGGAAATTCATAGTGAATCAGTGATCAACTCGCCGCGATTGTAACGCCCCCTTGAGTGGCACGTCCATGCCTGTAGCGGTTTGGGTCTCCTCCATATGGCCAAAAGCGACCGATTCTCTGCATTTTCAGTGTAATAAGCCCCTATACTATACGGCATAAAAAGTTCCCTCCGTGATCGTCAGCTGCGGTATAGGGGATCAGACTCCACAGTCGCCTCTCCCTGCCCCCTATCAGGATAGGAAAGAGGGTGTTCAATCGCCTATCAAGCAGCCGCATCTAACTGATATGATGGGAAAAACCAAATATACGGGGTTCAACTCGACCGTTTGGTCCAGGTGAGAGGATAGCGCCGATCGCGGCCATAGGCGCGGCGGGTGATTTTGATGCCGGGTGGCGCCTGGCGCCGCTTGTATTCATTGCGATCCACCATGCCGATCACCCGCAATACCGTCCGTTCATCGAATCCCGCTGCGACTATCTCCGTAACCGACTGGTCCTGCTCAACATATCGCTCGAGGATTTGGTCAAGGTCCGCATAGTCGGGCAGTGAGTCGCTATCCTTTTGATCAGGGGCCAACTCCGCTGACGGGGGTCTCTCCAACACCCTTTGGGGAATCACCTCGGTCAGGCTGTTACGGTAGTGGCAGAGGCGATAGACCAGCGTCTTCGGTACATCCTTGATCGGCGCAAAGCCACCGGCCATATCGCCATAAAGGGTTGCATAACCCACCGACATCTCGCTTTTGTTACCGGTGGTAAGCAGAATACGCCCTTTTTTATTGCTGATCGCCATCAGGATGATACCTCGGCAGCGCGCCTGGATATTCTCTTCCGTCACATCTACCGGCCTACCGGCAAACTCATCCGCCAGCATCTCCAGAAAGGCATCGAAGGCGGGTTCGATAGAGATCGAACGGTACTCCACTCCCAGCAGTTCGGCCTCGGCAACTGCATCCTGGTTACTCATATCCGAGGTGTAGCGGGACGGCATCATTACCACCTCCACCTGCTCGGCACCCAGGGCGTCGACCGCGAGCGCCAGGGTCAGCGCCGAGTCGACCCCCCCGGAGAGGCCGATGATGGCACCGTTGAATCCATTCTTGCGCACATAGTCCCGCACCCCGATAACCAGCGCCTGATAGACCCGCTCCTCCTCGGACATCAGCGGCGTGATCCTCGCTGCCTCGCCACCCCCCTGGGAGAGATCGATCGGTTTACATAGCTCGGCAAAGAAAGGCAGGCGTTCAACGAGCCCACCTTCGCCATCCACCACAAATGAACCACCGTCGAATACGAGTTCGTCCTGCCCTCCGACGAGGTTTACATAGATGATGGGGAGGCTGTTCTCCCGTGCACGACTCTGCACCAACTCCTCCCGTTCAGGCGCCTTGCCGATATGGAATGGGGAGGCATTGAGATTGAGCAGCAGCTGGGCACCCGCCGCGCGGCTCATGGCGGCGGGTTCCACCTCCCAGATATCCTCGCAGACCGTCAATCCAATGCGAACACCGTTCAAATCAAATGTGGCCGCCTCCCTGCCTGGCGTGAAGTAGCGCTTTTCATCGAAGACGCTGTAGTTGGGCAGCTTATGCTTCTCATATTCCACCAATACCTCGCCATCGCGCCAGACACCCGCCACATTGTACAGTCTGCCGTCCCGGCGGCGCGGATAACCCACGATCAGGTGAATGCCCTGAACCCGTGACAATATAAGCGCCACCGCCAGTTCCACCCGCTGAATGAAGTGATCCCTCAAGAGGAGATCCTCCGGTGGATAGCCGGTTATCGCCAACTCGGGGAAGACGACGGCATCGGCCTTGCCGGCCTGCGCCCTGGCCTCGTCGATAATTCGTTGTGCGTTGCCCTCTATATCGCCCACCAGAAAATTGAGCTGGGCGATCGCTATTTTTAGATCCAAGTGACGACTCCTACCTCTCTGTTAACCTCGACGTTGAAATCCCATCCATGTGGGCGCTCTTACCATAGCGCATTGCAGACTATTGCCGTGGTTGTTGCAAGGCCAAATAATCTCCATTGACTAGACTCCATACATCATTAAGAATCAAAGGGATGGGACTCAGGTATATATTCTTCGCATTGGCAGTATTGGGGGTCTACCTCATTGTCCGCCATTTCTGGCGGCAAAGCAGGCAGAACGAGGGGAAATCGAAGCAGGTAAAGTCGGTGGACAGCGTCCAATGCGCCTATTGCGGTCTTCACCTGCCTAAAGAAGAAGCGGTAAGCGACGATAGTCGTTACTACTGCAGCAAAGCACATCTTAAGGCTGCGAATGAACAAAAGCCCTGACAATCATGCTGAACTGGCTGGACTCCTTTGAAAATATCCTGACTACAACCTCCCAGGTGGAGAGCGGAGTCGACAATAGTCATTGGCGCTCCCTGAGTCTCTATCTGCTCTATCGGATCACCCTCTCCCTAACCTTGATATTCTTCTTCTACTCGGGTGCCGGCCCCTCTTTTCTAGGCTCGGTGATTCCCGGGCTGTTCACCATCACCAGCGCGCTCTACGTGGCAATGAGTTTCATCTCCGTGTCGTTCTTTCTCATGCGGTCGCCGAATCCGGAGCAACAGACATACCTGGCCCTCTTTGTGGACATAGTCGCCATCACCCTGTTGATGCATGCCAGCGGCGGGGTACAGACGGGAATGGGCATGTTGATTGCGGTTTCCATTATCGCAGGCGCCCTTATCATCGATGGCCGGGCTGCGCTGCTTTTCGCAGCCTTGGCTGCGCTTGCCGTGATAACCAACCAGATCTACGTCTACCTCGAGGATACCGTCATCCCACCGCGTTTCGTCCAGGCCGGATTCCTCGGTGCCGTCTTTTTTGCAACCGCCCTGCTTACCCTGGTCATGAGCAGCCGTCTGCGCGCCAGTGAAAAATTATCCCAGGAGAGAGCAAATGAGTTGAATCACCTGGCCAAGATCAATGCCTATGTCATCCGCTACATGCGTACAGGGGTGTTGGTGGTGGATAGTTCAGGCAAGATCGTGATGATAAATGACCCCGCCTGGCGCCTGCTCGGTATGCCCACCTCGACAACCGGAGGTCAACTGGTGAAGGCATCTCCGGAACTTGCGCATATGCTGCGAAAACACAAGGCGGGATCGAGACGCAGGTACTACAAATTCCGTACCCAAAGACAGGGGCCTGAACTGAGGGCCCATTTCAATCCGGTGGGGACGCGGGAACAGGGGGATATTTTGATTTTCCTGGAGGATACATCCCAGGTTACCCGTGAGGCGCAACAGATGAAGCTCGCTTCTTTGGGCAGGCTGACAGCCAGCATCGCCCACGAGATTCGCAATCCGTTGGGTGCAATCAGCCACGCCAGTCAGCTCTTCGATGAATCCCCAAACCAGAATCCGGCTGACCAAAGGCTGACAGAGATCATCAAGACCAATACCGCACGCCTGAATCAGGTAATCGAAAACGTTCTCCAACTCTCACGCCGGGATCCCGGCAGCCCGAAAAAGATAGCACTCAAAAGCTGGCTGAAAAAGGTGGTTGAAGAACTGGTCAAGCATCATGGGTTTGATAAGGACGACCTGTTGCTGCAGATCGAACCGGAGAATACGGAAATCGTAGCCGACCCCGAGCAATTGAGACAGGTCGTCATCAACCTCTGCAACAATGCCAGAGAGCACGGTAAGAAGGATGCTCTCAAGTTGCAGATCATCGGCGGCATCATTCAGGAATTTGACCACCCGGTCGTTGATGTCATAGACAACGGGCCTGGCATTGCGCCCAAGGTGGCGAGACAGATATTCGAGCCCTTTTTCACCACCCGTAATTCGGGCACCGGTCTTGGACTATATATAGCCAAGGAGTTGAGCGAGACCAACCGTATCCGCCTGGAGTACATTCCAGGGCCGACTGGAGGCAGCTGTTTTCGCCTCCATTTCGACCATTGGCAGCCTCGGAGTCGAACCAAATGACCCAGCCGACAGCATTGATCGTTGATGATGAGCCGGATATCTGCGAATTGCTTGAGATCACCTTGCTGCGCATGGGGATCGATGCCCACTCTGTTTTCGACCTGACGGCAGCGCAAAAAATACTCAGCGAGCAAAAATTCGACCTCTGTCTTTCCGATATGCGGCTGCCCGACGGCAACGGCATCGACCTGGTTCGACACATCAGTGAGACCTACCCCCAGCTTCCGGTGGCCATGATCACCGCCCACGGCAATATGGAATCGGCCATCGAGGCACTGAAGGCGGGGGCGTTCGATTTTGTCTCCAAGCCGGTTGACCTGGAAGTTTTGCGCAAGCTGGTGCAGCAGGCGATCAAGCTTGGCAAACAGAAGACAGAAAGCACCTCTGCAAAGAGCGGTATCAGCGGAGACAGCTCGCCCATGCTGGGTAACTCACGACCCATGAAACGGGTCCGGGAGCTGATCAAGAAGCTGGCCCGCAGTCAGGCCCCTGTCTACATCAGCGGCGAATCGGGCACCGGGAAGGAGCTTGCGGCACGCTTGATCCACCAACAGGGCCCCCGCGCCGACCGCCCGTTCGTCGCCGTCAACTGCGGCGCCATCCCCCAGGAGTTGATGGAGAGCGAGCTCTTTGGGCATAAGAAGGGGAGCTTCACCGGCGCCACCAACGATCATCAAGGCCTTTTTCTCAGCGCCGACGGCGGCACCCTGTTTCTCGATGAGATCGCCGATCTGCCCCTGCATATGCAGGTTAAGCTGTTGCGGGCGATTCAGGAAAAACAGGTTCGTCCCGTGGGCAGCCAAACGGAGACCGCCGTGGATGTACGTATCATCAGCGCCACTCATAAGAATCTGGCCGAGCTGGTTGAGAGCGGTGATTTCAGACAGGATCTCTACTACCGCATCAATGTTATTGAACTACCCTTGCCCCCATTGCGGGAGCGAAGCGAGGATATTCCCCTATTGGCCCAACACTTCCTCACCCGCATGGCCCGGGAGTCGGGCACCAAAAAGGCGAGGCTCTCCTCATCCGCCCTGAAAAAACTCAAGGCCTACGGTTTCCCCGGGAATATCCGTGAGTTGGAGAATATCCTCGAGCGCTCCTTCACCCTGCTCGAAGGCTCGGAACTGCTAGCGGATGATCTCCATCTGCCTGCAAATCACCAGACACAAGGCACACAGCCTGCAGATTCAGACCGGCCCTTGGGGGATAAAATGGAACAGGTGGAGCGGGAGGCCATCATCCAGGCCCTGGAAGAGACCCGCTGGAATCGCACGGCGGCGGCCAAGAAACTCGGCATGACCCTTAGATCATTGCGCTATAGGCTGGAGAAGTTTGGTATTGAATAGATAAGACCTCAATATAATGTAAGCGTGACTGATTACACTCCAGGTCCGATAGACAATGTAATATCTACAAATCTATGTTCTTCAACTATTTTTTATAATTGGACAAGCCTTCATTCCCTCAATCAATCAACCGCCTGCCACTATTAAGTGTGAACCTCGTCACAATACAAAACCCTCTGACCCAAGGTAAAAATGACAATCATTGTCACTTTTTGACAATGCCTGACGTTGACTCGATAGTGACGTTGTTATTGTCTTTCCCAATCAACCCAGTGCACTAGTCGGGTAAATCACCATTAGTTCCTAGGATCTTTAGCCGCAAAGTGTCACGGAGGTTTTTGCGAAAACCACTATAACGCATCAGCCATCACTCACATAACCTTCTGAATTGTCTGATATTATTCAGGCATTCCGCGCATAAGACCCGATGATTATACCGGTCTGAATAAGATCAAAACGGGATCACAAACTCACCCATAAATGTGATTTGAATCTCCCTTTGGTTGTCAATTGGCACTTCACTTGCAGGTGTGAGGGTAAGTCGAGCCCCGATTTCCTAAAGATGTCGGAAATGCGGCCGAAAAACCCTAGTACAACTTGATTTGCTTTTTAGCGCTGACCGATTCAGCAAATAAACAGGAGTATGAAAATGCGCAAACAGTCTGGTTTCACCCTCATCGAACTCATGATCGTGGTCGCCATCATCGGCATCCTGGCCGCTATCGTTATTCCACAGTATCGTGACTATGCCTCTCGAACCAAGTGGGCAAACAACATTTCTGCTGTACGTGCTGTACAGGTAGCTATTGGCGAGTGCGCTAACGATAAACAAGACGTAACACATGCTGATTGTCTAACTGACGCAACTTTAGAGGCTGCTGGCTATTTACCTGATGGCTTCACAATAGCAAATACAACAACAGACTATATGGATGCATCTCCAGTGGTCAAAGCTGCTGTAATTACACTTTCCGGCACCAGTGAGGTTGGCGGTTGTGATGTTACGATGACACCGAATGCTACTACCGAAGCTGTTCTTTGGACTATCAAGTCTTCCGGTACAGATTGTGGTAGGTCAAACACCGGTTTCAATAACTAATTCGGATAAAGGTAATATTCTCAACTTACAGAGAATTAGCTCAACCAGAAGGAGCCACCAGAAGGTGGCTCCTTATCCTTCACCGACAACCTTAATCCATTGTTACGCTTGGGTGTCATCCAATAGAGAGAGTGCTTTTCTTGTACAAACACCATTAGTATTATCAGGATTCCGAGAATGAAAATTCATAGACAATCTGGTTTCACTCTTATTGAACTCATGATTGTGGTTGCTATCATCGGCATCTTAGCCGCCATCGTCATTCCGCAATATCGAGATTACGCTTCCCGCACCAAGTGGGCGAACAACATATCTGCCGTCCGTGCAGTACAGGTTGCCATTGGCGAGTGCATCAACGAAAAACAAGATACAACATTTCCAGATTGTCAAACCGATACAACTTTAGAGGCTGCTGGTTATCTACCTGATGGCTTCACAATCGCAAATACAACAACAGACTATATGGATGCAGCTCCAGTGGTCAAAGCTGCTGCAATTACACTTTCCGGTACCAGCGAGGTTGGAGGTTGTGATGTTACAATGACGCCCAACCCCACAAACGAATCATTGCTATGGACTATCAAGTCATCCGGAACAGATTGTAGTAGATCGAATACCGGGTTTAACAACTAGACTTAAATAATTCAGCATCAGAGACAATCATAGAGTCTTCATTGCTTGTAAAGGGCCACAGAAATGTGGCCCTTTTTTCTTTTCTCCGGGTCCAGACATCTTATTTATGGTAAATTCATAAGGATTGATAGCCCACTCGGGATCACCTGCATCACAACTGTTGAATTCCGATGCGTTTAAACCAAGATCCTATTTCAACCGTAATAGCGTCCATCATTCATTACGAAAGAGCAGAGAATCCTTGACATTGATTCCATGTCCATTCAAGGCTATATTACTTTACTATCAATAACTTGATCACTATAGTTTATATACTGAGTCTGGTATTTATGCACTATATTTCGACAGTTTCCCGGATCTCACATCAAAGATTAGGTACAATTTTCCACAGAGTCTCAATAAACCAGTAATCCTGCCGACATATCAGGAGATATTGTTGATAGTCAATTAACCATAGAATGGCCACAACAAACCCAAAAGTTAATTTGAGCGGTCTCGCGCGCTGTCTTATACAGGATGGACTGATCGGCGAAGAGCAGGCGGAAACGGCATTTGCTAAGGCACTGAAAAACAAAGTGCCGTTTGTCACCTATCTTGTCGAGAACAGTATTTTAGAGAGCATCGATATCGCTATTTCCGCCTCACGGGGATTCGGCGTACCTATTTTTGATCTCGATGTGATTGATCCAAGCGCCATACCTACAGATGCGGTGGGTGAAAAGTTGGTCCGTGCTCACCATGCACTGCCGATCTTCCGGCGCGGTAACCGACTATTTCTAGCAGTCTCCGATCCCACTAATCACCAGGGATTGGATGAGATCCGATTCAATACCGGCCTCGCTTCCGAGGCGATTCTTGTCGAGGAGAACAAGCTCACCCGCACCATCAACAAAGTTATGGAGGCCCAGGAAACCAGCATGGATGAACTGCTGGATGCAGACCTGGACAACCTGGATATCACGGGTGGTGAGGAGGAGATCGACAATGATGAGTCCAAGCTTGATGTAGATGAGGCACCTGTTGTCCGTTACATCAACAAATTACTCTTGGATGCAATCAAGCAGGGGGTTTCTGATATCCATTTCGAACCCTATGAATACACATATCGTGTCCGCTACCGCCAGGATGGCATGCTGCGCGAAGTCGCCAATCCACCGTCAAATCTGGCCAGTCGTCTTTCCAGCCGCATCAAGGTTATGTCACGAATGAATATCGCAGAGAAACGGGTACCGCAGGATGGCCGCATCAAAATGCAGCTTTCCAAGTCTCGTGCCATCGATTTCCGTGTCAATACCTGCCCAACACTGTATGGCGAAAAGATCGTATTGCGTATCCTTGATCCCACCAGTGCCCAGCTCGGTATCGAAGCACTGGGGTTCGAGTCGGAGCAACGCGAAAAGTTTCTCGATGCCATCAACAAGCCATATGGCATGATCCTGGTAACCGGGCCCACCGGCAGCGGTAAGACCGTCAGCCTCTACACAGCGCTGAATCTGCTTAACAAATCGGAGGTCAACATCTCCACCGCCGAAGATCCCGTAGAGATTCAGGTGCCGGGGATCAACCAGGTCAATACCAATGTCAAGACAGGGCTGACCTTCGCCGAAGCATTGCGGGCCTTCCTGCGTCAGGATCCGGATATAGTCATGGTGGGTGAGATTCGCGACCTGGAGACGGCCGAAATCGCCGTAAAAGCTGCCCAAACCGGCCACTTGGTCCTCTCTACTCTGCATACGAATGATGCACCCCAGACACTGACTCGGCTGGCTAATATGGGTGTGCCACCCTTCAACATCGCATCATCTGTACTCCTGATCATGGCTCAACGTCTTGCCAGGCGCCTCTGCGAACATTGCAAGGTACCCGAGGATCTTCCCCAGGAAGCCCTGCTTGAGGAGGGATTCACCGAAGCTGACATCAAAACCGATTTCACAATCTATAAACCTGTAGGATGTGACCTGTGTACCGGTGGTTACAAGGGACGTGTTGGTATATTTCAAGTAATGCCTGTCTCCGAAGCGATGGGCAAGATGATTATGGAAGGCGGCACTTCCCTGCAGCTTGAAGAACAGGCGGAGAAGGAGGGAGTTGATAACCTCCGCCGCTCTGGACTACGCAAGGTAATGCAGGGGATCACCAGCCTTCAAGAACTCAACAGGGTAACCAAGGACTAACCCATGGCACCTCCAAGAAAGAAAGCAAAGGTTAAATCCCACCTCTATAAGTGGGAGGGTACTGACAAGAAGGGCTCTCGCCTCAGTGGCGAAAGTCGCGGCACGGATGTCAATATGATCAAGGCCGATCTACGGCGGCAGGGGATTAACCCTCTGAAGGTGAGAAAAAAACCTACAAACATTGTACTCACAAAACAGAAGATCACCAGTGCTGATATAACTGTTTTCAGCCGGCAGCTGGCAACCATGATGGCTGCTGGCGTACCCATGGTACAGGCCTTCGATATCGTTGGACGGGGGCACGAAAACCCCTCTATGCAGGAGCTCATCCTCACAATAAAGGCTGATGTTGAAGGAGGCACAGCATTGGCAGATGCTTTAAAGAAACATCCGCTCCATTTTGAGGACCTCTTTGTAAACCTGGTTCGCGCTGGCGAACATGCTGGCGTTCTGGAAACCCTACTACACAAAATAGCGACCTATAAGGAGAAAACGGAGTCAATCAAAGGAAAGATCAAGAAGGCCATGTTCTATCCAGCCGCAGTAATCATCGCTGCCATTTTGGTTACAACTATCCTTTTGATCTTTGTCATTCCTCAATTCGAACAGTTATTCTCAAGTTTTGGTGCCGACCTTCCTGCATTGACTCGTTTCGTAGTCAATCTGTCAGTAGTAGTACGTAATTGGTGGTGGGCGATGTTGGGTGGAGTACTAGCCGCTGCCTACTTGTTCACATACATCTGGAAAAGATCGAGAAAATTCAGGCACGCTATTGATCGCACCCTGCTAAAGATTCCAGTTATCGGCATGGTCCTGGATAAATCCGCCATTGCGCGATTCTCTCGCACCTTGTCAACCATGTCTGCCGCCGGTGTGCCGCTGGTGGAGGCTCTCGACTCCGTTGCCGGTGCAACCGGCAATGTAGTCTATAGTGATGCAGTATTGCGAATGAGAGAGGATGTTGCTACCGGTCAATCACTACAACTTGCCATGAAACAGCGAAACTTGTTCCCAAACATGGTCGTACAGATGGTATCAATCGGTGAAGAATCAGGTGCCCTGGATGACATGTTGAATAAGGTTGCGGATTTCTATGAAGAACAGGTAGATAATGCGGTAGATGCCATGAGCAGCCTCATGGAGCCCATTATAATGGTCATTCTCGGTGTTTTGATCGGTACCTTGGTCGTTGCCATGTATCTACCCATTTTCAAGATGGCCGCCGTCATCTAGCCAAAACAGATAAAAACATACCTGCAACTCATGAAGCTCAATCAGTGTTACTTGTAGAATTTCTCCAGCAAAACAATTGGGCATTCCTGCTTTGCGTGATCCTGATCGGCCTTGCGGTGGGAAGTTTTCTCAATGTAGTTATTCTTCGCCTGCCTAAGATGATGGAACAGCAATGGCGCATGGATTGCCAGGAGCTCGAAGGCAATCCCAGTAAGCAGGATACACCTCCCTACAACCTCAATCGCCCAGCATCTCACTGCCCCAATTGCGGTCATAAAATACACCCTTGGGAGAATATACCCATTTTTAGCTGGCTAATGCTTAAAGGCCGATGCTCTCAATGTAAATCCGCCATCAGTCCCAGATATCCGATAATTGAAGCTGTTACAGGCATAATGTCAGCAGCTGTAGCAATCCACTTCGGATTTACCTGGGCTACTTTGGCCGCGCTTCTACTGACCTGGGCATTGATTTCACTCAGCATGATCGATTTCGATGTTCAACTGCTCCCCGATAACATCACATTACCCTTTCTTTGGCTTGGGCTGGTGCTAAGTCTTGGAACCATCTTCACCGATCCGAGCTCTGCGATCATTGGTGCGACTGCGGGATATCTCTCACTTTGGAGTGTCTACCAGCTTTTCAAGCGACTTACCGGCAAGGAAGGCATGGGGTATGGTGATTTCAAACTTCTGGCTATGCTCGGAGCCTGGCTGGGATGGCACTATCTTCCACAAATAATCCTGCTTTCAGCCCTGGTAGGTGCTGTGGTTGGGATTTTGTTGATCATCTTACTAGGACGTGATCGTAACATTCCTATACCTTTCGGCCCTTATCTCGCTGCGGCTGGCTGGATCAGTCTGATGTGGGGGGAGCAGATTAATCAGGCATATCTAAGCTGGTCAGGCTTAATGTAATGCTGGTCATTGCACTGACCGGCGGTATCGGCTGCGGTAAAAGTGCTGTCTCCTCTCACCTTGAGTCTTTGGGTGTGCCGGTGATCGATGCCGATATGCTTGCTCATCAATTGGTCAGACCCGGGGCCCCTGCACTTTTAGAAATTCAAGAGACATTCGGCGAAGAACTTGTTAACAGCAGTGGAGAGCTGGACAGATCAGCCTTACGCAAGATCGTGTTCGATGACCCACATCAACGGAGACGCCTTGAAAATATATTACACCCCCGCATCGTAAAAGAGATCGAGTCTTGGGTTGCCAAACAATCGGCACATTACGTATTGCTTGTAATACCGCTGCTTTTCGAAACCGGCCTGACGTCACTTGCCGATCGAATATTAGTAGTGGATTGCGATAAATCAATACAAATAGAGCGGGTGATCAAACGTGACCACATTACTCTGAATCAAATCAAACAGATCATGGCGAGCCAGGTAGATAGTGAAACGCGCCTGCAGGGTGCAGATGATATTTTAATCAATAACAGCACTCTGGAAGCACTACTCGAAGCTACAGAACAGCTCCATAGCAACTATTTGGAGATCGCAAAATACCAAGTAGAATAAGCCGTATATGTACCTGACATCATTTTAATAACCACATCGCAGCCTCATCATCCCTATGCAGATATTTTATACAAATCACTACGGCTGCCTAATCCGATTATGTTTGCTATAGATCTATAGCTTCACTCCTTTTCAACAAAAGTGGAATCAACAAGATTAAGCAATCCTCTAATCTCTAGATCTTTTGAAATATCAGGCGCGACTTTCCCGTAGTAGCTTTTAACATCTGGACGCGAACCGTTTAGGATGTGACTTGCTAAATTGAAGATAAGAAGACGTTTATCAGCCGTCGTCGCAATTACCTGCAGACGATCCAGATATTCTTTTGTCAGATCCTTAACTCTTGGCATGTCTCCATCAAGCCATGCACGATGCGCATCATACCACAAGACACCACTCTCGTTTAGCAAAGGCTTGCAAGTGCTTACACTATCAAAAAGCTGGCTCAGCTCTTCACGGGTAGAATAGGGATAGGACCACTGCACAAAGTTTATTAACTGCTTACTAATTTCCTCTACTGACTTTCCTTCCAGATTTGAATTGCAATATGCAAGAATTTCAAAAAGTTTTTTAGCTGTACCTTCTGCCAAGGTCGATGTGACTAATGGAACATGATCACTTGCAATATAGTGCTTAAACTTCTGATGAAATTGCTTCTTCTCATTTCTTAAAATACTGGCTTTTATCCTAGGTGCTTCAGTTACTTCGCCAGGAAGTTGATTTTTTTCATCTGCAAGACGCTTCAGTGTATCCGCCCTGTAGAACATGTAAAGTGAGCCAGCATCAGTTTTCTTAAAACGTGCTTTAGCGGCCCCTATATCCAGTATGGGAAAGTAATCGGAATTTGGGTTTTCAGCGAGGGAACCAAAAATAATATCCTGCTCAGTTTTTCCCGCCAGTTTTCTAAACTCTAAATCCGTTGGTTGGTTAATATTTATTTCTTCGAGTTCTTTACTAAGTGCTTCATGCTTAAAGGGCGCCGAGTAATCTGCCTTTAGCTCCCCCATACTTGCAACTATTGCGATATCGGAACCTGCAATCTGATATAAGTGAATATCTGTAAAGTTCTCTCTCAAGGCCAGGTAAACAGTTGCAACAAGTTCAGGTGATATTTCATACACCTGGACCCACTGTACCAATACACCATTTGGCTTCAGGTAACGTTTCATATCATGGTAAAACTCGGTACTAAACAACCCGGAAACACCACTAACCCAAGGATTTGATGGTTCGGAGACGATTACATCGTATTTACGCCCCGAGGTTGCAAAATAGGTCTTGGCATCTTCAATTATGACGCGACTTCTCGGATCGGTGTATAGATTCTCTACCCTGGGACGAAACAGCTCGGCAGCTTCATAAACAGCCTGTTCAATCTCTATGGTGTCTAATCGCTCCAGTTCCCTATTGTGAAGCAATACATGGGCGGTTAACCCGGACCCAAGTCCAATATTGGCAATATCTGTTGCGTCTGGTTGGTAGATGTATGGCAGTGTACCGGCAAGGACCATGGTTGGTTCATCACCTGTAGTTTTCGCTGTACCTTCATCTGCATCACCATTCAAATTCAAAGCCGCATCCGGTTTCCCATTATTCAACAGGGCCACCTTGTCACCGACCACTCTCACGGCAACAGTTGATGCTTTACCGTCTTTATGGAAAATAATGTCGCCCAGAGATAATGCAGATCGGCCATAACGGTAAACACCGGAGGCCATTTTTTGAGTATCCAGTCCCAGAAACGGAATGGTAAGTATAATTACAAGGCTAAGCGACGCTAACGCAAATTGTGGCTTGTGTTGACGTAACGAAATCCGGGCACGATGAATAACATACAACCCAAGTAGTATATCAACCACAGCACCAAGACCAATCACCCACTTTAATCCCATAAGAGGCATCACAAGCTGGATTGCTATTACAACACCTAAAATACTACCAACAGTATTCCAGGCGTAGATCTTTCCAATAGCTGAGTCACCGGATTTTCCCTTCAACATGATGTATGTTGCTAAGGGTAATGTCGTACCTGCACAGATTGTTGCAGGTAGCATAATGATCAAAGAAATTCCGTAACTGAATATGGTGTACAACAGGTACCCACTATCACTTCTATTCAATGCCTCCACAACCGCACCCATAAGCTCGTAGGTTTGGTTATAGAGCGGGATGGTCATGGCAGCAAATGCTCCCATAACTAGTTGTATGACACCCAGCACAAGTAATGGATTTTCAAAGCGATCAATTTTCTTTCTAATCCAAAATCCACCAATTGCAAGGCCCAGGATAAAGGCACTCAACATTATCTCAAATGAATGGGTGGATCCTCCCAATACCATAGTTAGCATCCGGATCCAACCGATCTCGTACATAAAAGAGGCCAAACCGGTAAAGGCAGCAATCGCTAAAAGATAACTGTTTACAGAGCTTGTTGTAGAGGATACATCAGTTTTCGTGATCACAGGTTTAGTAGCTGGATAATGATCACCTTTTGACAAGAAATAGACAGTAAAGGCAAGAAAAATATTGATCAATCCAGCTGAGAGTACTGCCCCTGGAAGTCCAAGATTGGGTATTAATACAAATGCATTTGTGAGGACACCGATGGCAGCCCCAAAACTGTTGATAAAATAGAGAGTAGCGAGGGTCTTACCAGAATTTCCGGGGAAGCGCCTGAGCAATCCGGCTGTCAACAAGGGGAAGGTGGCACCCAGCAATATAGACTGGGGCAGTATCATGAGACTTCCGATTGTCCACTTAACAGTATGAACTAACCAAGTAGTTTCCAGATTAGGGAAGATGCTCTCGAAGGCCGCACTTTGTACAGCCACGAATAACGAATGAAAGACGAGACCAAATACCCCAACGATTCCTTCGACAATGCCGTACCATAAAATAAGGTTTGTTAACCGGTTGCTCAATCTTGCTGCCAATGCAGACCCTATTGCCATACCACCCATAAAAATGGCAAGCACCAGAACCTGGGCATATGAGGAATGACCAA
>JBFNJI010000001.1:0-196816 GCA_040793985.1 Candidatus Thiodiazotropha sp.
TCACCTGCTCATATTTTCTTCGATTTCCCAGCGTGGTTAATTTATCAGTCAGTGACATTTTTTTACTGGTGGTATCTTGCAGTATGCATGTATATCCTGATATCTCGTACTCAGAATCCAATACGGGAACAATCGTCATTTCACCCCAATTCGTATTGCCATTTTTTGTAACACGGGTGATTTCTCCTTTCCATGTTGCTCCCGTCTTTAACACTCTCCAAATATAATCTTCCGTCTCACCCTGTTCATCGCCAAACAGAAAAAAATGACTTGGCGTACCAATCAAATCGCTTCTTAAAATTTCCAGGTAGCGGCAAAATGCATTGCTGATATCGATGATTACTCCATCAAGATTTAATCTCGAAATCATAATGTTTTGATCAATCAGGTGAGTCCGCATTTTTATCTCTTTATCCGTAAATTTCTGACTACGTAATATATATACAGCAATGGTTAGAGTCAGAAGACAGACCAGAATGGCCAGAGAGCTCATTAGATAGATGGAATTTCTGCTATGTTTAATTGCATTCTGTCTGAATTCAGCGGCTTTTGATGCGGCGAACTTAACCAGTTGATTGGTCTGGAGGGTTAAATTTTCCACATAGTCAGCACCTTTTCCTTTTGTGATTTCAGCGCTCTGTTCATGCTTTCCCGACTTCTTTAAAGCAATTACTTCATTGCGGATTTCGCGCCAACCCATAAAATTATCGTAGACTTGCTTGATTTGATTGCGGTCACCAAGATAGCGGTCGAAAATCAGCCAGAAGTTTTGAATGGCTTTCTTTTCGTGTTCCTCCACTAAAGCACTGGCACGGTTGATTTGGTCAAGATCTTTGGCAAGAGCCACATCTTTCATAGAGCGATGCATGGCTACCAGATGATAGTTGATCTCTTGGGCTGCGTTACTGACCGCATAGGGATGTTGGTATAAACGTTCAGTTTCACCTGAAATAGAACGTAGCGTAAAAACGTTTAGGATACCGGCCATGATGACCAGTAAGATAATGAACGTGAATCCGACAGTTGTTTTCGTAAAAGTTAACTTCATTGATCTCAGAATTAGCCTTGTCACTCACTGCCGTATGACCAGGAGTCATCAATGACTTCTTCCAAGGCGTCTCTATTCTTGAGTTGTAAAGTAGGTTATTTCAAAAAGAAAAACGGTATAAATAAAAAAACCTATTTCTTTATCGGCGAAGGAGCAGGGAGCTTTAAATGTATAATATGTAGAGAGCACAACCTGGAATACCGAATCATACATCCTGAGGGTTATATCCACTGGGTCATGGTTATAGGTGACGCTGAGCGCAAAGCTGAGGGAGAAGCCATTCAATGGACATTACTGAGCGCAAAACGGTGCAACAGGTCATTCAGGTAAGCGAGCATCGACACCCTTGCTGGATGAAAAAGGATAAACGCTGTTGCTGGGTCGGAGTATGTTGTGACATCTCCGAATTAAAGGAATTCTAGTATTTAACATAATATACATTATGCATCATTTATCTATATCAATGTTTTTGTGGTGTTTGGATTGAAAAGCAACGCCCTATCGGCCGTTGATTATGAATATATAATCTATGTATTCATGAGTTTACGCACTATTCTTAAAGTTTTTTTGAATGATGTCACGCTTTCAACACTTGCACATTGAAGGGCAATCATGGAAATGCAGTTCGTTAATTTCGCCACGAAATCGCCTGATAAGGATATGTTGAAAACTGCAAGAAGAAACGCTCGGTTAACACCAGAAGATGCTTGGTGCTAACCTTTGCGTTCCACCCTTAGCCGAGAACTCCTTCGTGAACGATCAGCCCAGCGCAAATAAAAACCCCCAGAATCGCCTCCTCCTGTTCGGTTTTTCCCTGACCGTGTTTTTGTCTTCGGCGGCATTGCTTGTGCTGGAGATTCTGGCCGGGCGACTGCTGGCTCCGCACATCGGCGTATCGCTCTACACCTGGACATCGATCATTGGCGTGATACTGGCCGGTTTGTCGTTGGGTAACTGGCTCGGGGGCATCTGGGCTGACCGTGGTGCTGACGGACGCGTGGCTGGACTTGCCATGGCGCTGGCAGGAATCTATGCCATGCTCACCCTGCCCCTCATGGATCACCTGGCTGCCGCACTTGAGTCGCACCAGGTGGGTCTGCTTGGATCCAGCTTCATTTTTGCCACGATCCTGTTTGTCCCGCCCGCCGTAGCCATTGGTGTCGTTACGCCACTGCTGACTACACGAGCACTCGACATCGACCCACGCGCAGGACACATCGTCGGGCGCATGCATGCACTGGCGGCTATCGGCAGTATCGTCGGTACCTTCGCAACCGGTTACTGGTTGGTTCAGTCGTTCGGCTCTCGTACGGTCCTGTTCGCCACCGGTGTCGGGCTGATTCTCCTCGCCGCACCCTACTTGCTGCGCATTCGGCGACCGGTGCTCGCGGTATTGGCCGTCGCGGCGCTGTTATCCGGGTCCCTGACCCTGTCTCAGCATGGTCTCAAAGGCGCCTGTGATCATGAGAGCAGCTATTTCTGCATCCGTGTCGTCGATCGCAGCAGCGACGCCCCATTCGGCCAGGCCCGCGGCATGGTACTGGACCACTTGCTGCATGGTATCAACCACGACAGCGAACCGCGCATGATCATCGCACCCTATGTCCATGCCATCGATGAGATTGCCTTTGAGCGTTTTGGCGATCGCTACGACACGGGACTGGACTGGTTCTTCCTCGGCGGCGGCAGCTACACCCATCCCCGCGCCGTGCAAGCCTTGAGTCCTGACTCGCATATCACGGTCGCCGAAATCGACCCTAATGTGACCCAGACCGCGGTAGAAAAACTCTTTCTCCAACCAGACGGTATGCGCATACTGCATGAGGACGGGCGACGGGCCCTGGCCGCCGAGACCGGACAGTTCGATATCATCGTCGGTGATGTCTTTCATGATGTCGCAATCCCCGAACATCTGGTCACGCGTGAGTTTGCCGAGCTCGTACGTGGACGACTGCGTCGCGACGGTATTTATCTCATGAACATTGTCGATGCTTTCCCCGATCCACGCTTGGTGCGCGCCATCACGAAGACGCTGAGTGAGGTCTTCACGCATGTGGACTTGTGGATGGAAGGCGTCCCCGATGCCGAACGTGTCACCTTCATACTAAGCGCCACCAACAGCGAACGTCCACCAAAGGTGGTCCAAGCTCGCCTGGGTTTCGACCGAGCCTGGTTTCGTGTGACCGAAAAGCTCATGGAAGTTGGTATACCCGTGGATGAGTTGCCTGTGCTTACCGACGACTACGCACCTGTGGAACGGTTGATTGCAGGACTGTTGCTTGGTGGGCGGAACTGACCGAAGAGCTTGGAGAACCCCATGGACACAACCTCACAAGCAGCATTAGGCGCAGCGGCCGGCGTCGACCTGTTTGGCAGGCCGCGCTGGCCAACACCGCTAAGGTGTTAGCCATTTTAAATTGATAGAAACGACAATGTACTAATACGGGAACTACGCAACACGACAGGCAGCCGCATTCGGGATCGTGAAGCGCTTGCCATGTTTAAGCGAGCCACACCGAAACCATCAGCACCAGGCAATCAGGCAGGAGCTGTGTTTGAGTTTCTATTACCTGTAACCTTCAACGTCAAGGTTAACTAGCCATGGTCGTTACGGAAAAATTACCGTTGAAACAACGTAATTGCGGTTAAACGTATACCATATATCCATGACTTATATAACTTCATAGAAATTTAAGCCTACATTTGCAGATATACCCTCCATAACGTCTTCGAAAATCAATAATTTATTACTTTAGATATCATTCATATCTTATTGTTATTACATATATATTTGTGGATTTACTCATAGGCGGTTGACAGTAGTCAATAAAATTACACCACCCTGTTTGAATTTGTGGCCTTTTCTCCACCTAACCCATTTTTTTATAGCAACAAGTACTTTTATCTATTCGTACTGAAATTGAAAAAATGTACTGCGCACTGTTTCTCGGACATGTTTGCTTTTGCCTTGTTTATTTATCATCTCCTATTCTTCAAGGCTTCCCGAAGTGGCCTGGTAGTTGAGCCAAATCGCAAGCCAGTGTCTCATACTCACAGCGCGAACAATCACCACTCGTACACTACGGTCAGTTTCATAGCCACCATGCCGTTCAAACTGTTTGGATTTCGAACCAATGCATCAACAGGTTCAGATTCTTTTCTTTTTAGATGAAATGTCTTGTTGGTTGTCACAGCTTTATGAATACCGCAGTTGCGGCTCATTATTTGTCCTGATTTCCTCTATTTGAATTGTTCTAATTCTAGAAGCGCGCATCATTTAGAGACGGTCTAATTTATCCAAGTATCATGTACTTGACATCACTGATTAATTAACAGACTCTTCACATCAATTCACCCACAGCCAAGCATAACCTGCGCAGGACATGTCTGTTTCAAAAGAAGCAATCAGATCTTATTGTAAGAAACATTTTGTTATTCCTGCACGCGTTCGCGGAGATTCTCACGTGACCATCAGGTGTGCCGAGGTGGCAAATGCGTTTGAGATTGAAATGGACAGCCATCTGATTTTTGAAGCTGTATGGACAACCGAATTCGAGTTGGAGAATAACCTTTTCAGGGTGACGAACAGCTATCTGAGAAACAGCAAAGTATCAAACATGGTTTTCAGAGTACTGACTTGACGCCCACGGGAGCAGGCCGTCAGCGGAGGTGTATGGATCCGTTGTCAAGCCATCTCTGAGGCGTGCCCTGCGGGCTGGATATGGAGAGATTTAGGGATCCTAATTACTGACAAACCGGGAAAGAACGAAAGTTACCTAACCCGCGAAATTCTGTGACCAAGTTCAAATTATCTTGAAAGCATCCCCATTTAGGAATAATCATTGCCACGCGAAGTTGCTATATTCCCTGCCCCAACAGGAGTACAAAAACTCATCCTAAGGATTGGAAGTTACAACTGAGCGACAGTAATAACGACCTAATGATTCGGTGAAAACCGTTGCCTTTACCGGCCATGGTTTCGTTAACTATTAGGATGTGTTATTGCTATGTCCCCCGAAGAGCTTGTTGAAGATATCGGCAAACTGGTATCTCTCCCCGAAGTAGTAATTCAAGTCAATCAGCTGATGGAGCAGCCTAACTGCTCGTCTGTGAAGCTCGCAGAAATCATCTCCTCCGATGTTGATATATCCGCCAGGTTGTTAAAGCTGGTAAACAGCCCGTTTTATGGCCTCAGATCACAAGTGGATACCATCTCCAGGGCAGTCACCATCGTTGGTACCCATGAACTGCAAAACCTGGCATTTTCAGCAGCGGCCGTCAGGTCATTCAGCGGGATTCCCGAAAATCTGGTCAATATGGATGATTACTGGCGCCATGCGATCGCAACCGGCGTCATGTCGCAAATGTTAGCCAGCCAAAGCAATGCGTTACACAGTGAACGGCTGTTCGTCGCCGGCATGCTGCATGATATAGGGCGACTGGTTATCTATTTGGCCTTGCCCGATCGAGCCGTTGAGATTCTGGAGATCACTAGCGGCGATGAGTGGATTCTCATTGACGCGGAAGAGCGTGTGTTGGAATTCAACCATATGGATGTGGGTGCCGCACTGATGAAGTCCTGGCATCTGCCGGAGAGCCTGATTTCCGTCGCCAAATACCATCACCGCCCAACATGGGCGACTGAATTCGAACTCGATGTGGCGATAGTCCATATTGCGCTTGCCATAGCTCGCGGCGAGATGTCGGGGCTTTCAACCGAGGAAATGCTCTGGGCCATAGAGCCGGACGTTTGGGATGCTGTCGGACTGGATCCGGAACAAGTCTCTCCTCAAGTTAATGAAATGCTCAGAACATCACTCAACACCATGGAGATGATCCTGGCACCGACTGCGCAAAAGCGAGCTTAGGGAGAAGATGACCGCTTGATTGTTGTTTGGTTCGAAGTTCCTTCTCCCCTTGCAGGCAAAGCCATGAAGGTGTCAATCGGCCAAACGAGGCTCAAATTTAACCTGATTGTAATAGATCGAAAGCGAAAATACATGGAGGTGTTAACCAGAGATAATTTGACTTGACTGCCACTGTGAAAACATTCAATTGCCACTCAACGCCCTCCAGCCATATGCTAACGGTATTGGCCACTGTTTCCCGTGAGCAAATCCTTACAGGATTTGGCAATACAAAAGCATTTGCCATCCCGGAAGAGATCGGTTGAGACAGGAAGCGGATATGGGCCTAGAGGATGTTCCCAAGTCAGAGCCGAGCAGTGAGCGCGCTGTCAAAAGAGCGCTCCTGATCAATTTCATGAAGATTTTCATACCTGCCTCGTTACTGCTAGGCGGTATTTTCTACTCCTTCTCGAACCAAACACAAAAATATGAATTGCGGACGATAAAAATCCGCGAGGAATCAGCCTTGAGGAGCGCAAACGATCTGACCTCTACGCTGTTCAAGGAGAAGCTGTCAGACCTGTTGGTATTGGCAGAAGGTGAGATACTGAGGAAGTATCTCCACAATAACAATAGACAGACTTGGGTACAGGCAGCCCGGGAGTTCTCCCTTTTCGCAAGACGCAAACCAAATTACATTCAGATCCGTTTAATAGATACTGCCGGCAAAGAGATCATCAGAATCAACAATAAAAATCAAGAACCGGAGATAGTGCCCAAATCCGCACTTCAGGATAAGAGTCAACGTTACTATTTTAAAGAAGCAATCAGGCTCAATCAGGGTGATATTTACATTTCACCGCTGGATCTGAATGTTGAACAAGGGATTATAGAAGAGCCCCTCGTACCTGCTATCCGGTTCGCTACACCGGTTTATGATGGTTACGGCAAGAAACATGGGGTCTTGATCATCAATTTCACGCCTGTTGAGCTGCTCGCGAAGATTGAGGATAGATTTAATACCCTGTCAGGCGATACCGTCATGCTCAACAGTAATGGCTATTGGCTGATGGGAGCGGATGACACGAAGCTTTGGGGTTTTATGCGCGGTAGCGAAAAGACATTTGCATCAGAACATCCCGATCTTTGGCAAGTAATAGAAAACAGTAAAAATGGCGGTTCAATCGTTACTGAAGACGGATTGTACATTTTTCAGAGAGCCTACCTGTTGAATCGATCGATCCTGGGAAGGGTCGAGAATATTCAGTTACGCCCTGATGCGGATCAACCGTTAACGAAGGATCGATACTGGCTCTACATTTCCCATATATCGAAGCAGCGCCTTGATGAGCTCTCTTCAATACCAAATCATATCTCGCTACTTATATATCTCTTGCTATTCCTGGTTACAGGTCTTATCAGTCTGGTGTTCGCAAAACACGCCAATCAGAAAAGACTCGCCTCAATCAGGTTGGTACAATATGCGACGAAAGACGAACTTACAGGCCTCTCAAATCGGCGTGAACTGAAAAAAGTAGCTGAAACAGAGTTTAAACGCGCATACAGATTCAAACGCGATTACTCGATCCTGATGATCGATCTGGATAATTTCAAAAGCATCAACGACGTTTACGGACACAGCGTCGGTGATGACGTTCTGAAACACAATGCGACTATCTGTCTAAATTCGACAAGATCGGAAGACCTGCTCGCGCGTTATGGCGGTGAAGAGTTTGTCATGCTGTTGCCAGAGACCGATAAAACTGGGGCCCGTCAACTGGCTGAACGAATCTGCCGGGAAGTCAGGGAACAACCATACGATTCCGATCGAGGCCCCATTGCCGTAACCGTAAGCATCGGCGTCAGTGAAATCGATCCTGGCGACATTAACTACTCCGATATCTTGGAGCGTGCCGACAGTGCACTCTATCAGGCAAAGCGTGGAGGGCGTGACAGGGTTGCCAGTATCTGATTAAGCGTTACTTTCTGTCAAAAACAACAGGCCAGTCCACGAATACGGCGCTGGTGCATATCCCCGCTGCAGTAACAAATAACGTACATATGTTGCAGGTAATGGCGATTCGTTCGGCCTGAACGTCCCTTTTCATATTGATCCGATGTTATTGTCATACTATAATTTGTATCGTACGACACATTTATCATAAACATGAAATCACCTACGCACAGTTTCTATCGATACCTGGAAGCGGCCTATGACCACTTCAACAAGTCGCTGTTCAACGGGCGACTTCCTGACTGCCTGTTGACTGTTCAGCGGGAGAAAAACGTCATGGGATACTTCTCGGCGAATCGCTGGACAGATCCGGGGGGGCGGATAGTGCATGAGATAGCGGTCAATCCCGCCTATTTCGTCCGCCACAATCTGATGGAGGTCATGCAGACCATCGTTCACGAAATGGCACACAACTGGCAACACTGCTTTGGCAAACCAAGTCGCAACGGCTATCACAACAGGGAGTGGGCCGAGAAGATGACGCTGATCGGTCTAATACCCAGCAGTACGGGTCAACCTGGGGGTAGAAAGACGGGACAAAAGGTAAGCGATTACCCGAAACCCGGGGGGGCGTTTGAACGTGCCGCCAAGACATTTATTCGTGATTCCAAGGGTCTGCCCTGGGTGGATCGCGTTGCTGCCTTATCCCCTTCCTGTCAGCCGCGGGAAAGGGATCCTGCCGAACCGGGTTGTGAGGAGAGGATTGAAGACAACTATATAGCCACCCTCCTCCACTCCCCCATTAAAGAACTGTTTCATGACCTGGTGCCAAGCGAACAACTGCAGCTTGCCGCACGAAAAAAGGTCAAGGCCCGCTACAACTGTCCGCACTGCCAAACCAATGTCTGGGGTAAGCCGGGCCTGAAACTGGTATGCGGCGATTGCAGCCATGCCTATGAGGAAGATGCGGTCGTCTAGCGTAATCCAAATATCAGGATAAAGGAGTCGACAATGAACCGAGTCTGGATCCATCAAGCGAAGCGTCGTTACTATCGCGCTCACCTGCAGCCTGATATGTTCGGAGCCTGGACATTGACCCGCAGTTGGGGAAGCCTGGATACGAGTCATGGCCAAGTGCGTAGAGAACTGGTGGAGAGCCAAGCCAGGGGACACCAGATCCTTGCCCGAATCAACAGAAGAAGATCCACCCATGGTTATCAACTTGCGCATGCGGCAGGCTGAGCTTCCCCTGATGCCATTCCGCTTCCATCCTCTTTCATGACCGGCTGATAATCGGATCAGAGCCCGGATTGCTGAAAAGCGTTTCAGTTTGCATTAGCCTTAAATGGGCTGGATGATGTTAACCAGCTTGCACAATACGCTTCACACTGCATCCATGCTGAACGATCGCCGGCTGCCAAGCTGCCTGTTGGGTACCGCACATGCGCAATGACAATCTCTATCTGTTGTTTGCCGGGGACCGGTTCAGCCATGGAGGTGACCGCCCCTTTCTGATGACGCCGGGCAGGCAACCCTTGTTGTTTACAGAGCTGGACAGCGCCACCGGGCGGATACAGAGTCAACTGATCAAGCTTGGCATCGAACCGGGCGATAGGGTGATGGTGCAGGTCGATAAATCGTATGAGGCGGTTATCCTCTATCTGGCCTGCCTGCGGGCCGGCGCAATCTATATTCCTTTGAATACCGCCTATACAGCCGCCGAGGTCGCCTATTTCATGGAGGATGCGACCCCCAAACTGTTTCTGTGTACGCCAGGTAATTATGAGAGCCTGGCACCGCTTGCAAAACCTATAGGCGTGCCCCATCTCCTGACCATGGACAGCGAAGGCAGGGGTACTTTCCTGCATGACCTGAGTAGCCTCGATCCCAATCCTGACGTGGCCGAACGCAAGGGTGACGATCTGGCCGCTATCCTCTACACATCGGGCACCACGGGGCGTTCCAAGGGAGCCATGATCACGCATGCCAACCTGGCCTCGAACGCGGAGGTGCTGCATGCCTATTGGCATTGGCGCGATGGCGATGACGTATTGCTGCACGCACTGCCTATCTTCCATGTGCACGGACTCTTTGTCGCCCTGCACTGCGCCCTGCTCGGCACCTCGCCGGTCTACTTTTTGCCTGACTTCAACATCGATGCCGTTCTCGCATATCTGCCCCTGTGCAGCGTGATGATGGGCGTACCGACCTTCTATACCAGACTATTGGAGACTGAGGCCTTCAATGCCGATATTTGTCGCAACATGCGCCTCTTTATTTCCGGTTCCGCACCCTTATTGAGCGAGACCTATCGCCGCTTCGAGGCCCGCACCGGCCACTCCATACTTGAACGCTATGGGATGACTGAAACCGGCATGATTACCTCCAATCCCTGTCAGGGCCAGCGGCTTGCCGGGACAGTCGGCTTTGCCCTGCCCGGCATTTCGGTGCGTATTGCCGATTCACATGGAGTGGAACTGCCCCACGGCGAGACCGGTGTGCTGGAGATGACAGGCCCCAACCTGTGCAAGGGCTACTGGCGGATGCCGGAGAAGACCGAGGCGGAATTCCGTGACGACGGCTGGTTCATTACCGGTGATCTGGCAGTGATGGATGAGGAGGGCCGCATCACAATTGTCGGGCGTGCCAAGGATCTGATCATTAGCGGCGGATACAATGTCTATCCCAAGGAGATCGAGAACGAGATCGACGGGATCCCCGGGGTCAAGGAGTCCGCGGTTATCGGTATTCCCCATGCCGATTTCGGCGAGGCGGTTGTCGCAGTTGTGGTGATGGATGGTGGCCGCGAGTTGTCCGAACGCGATATCACGGCTGCGTTGCGGGAACGGCTCGCGGGTTTCAAACTGCCCAAACGGATCTGCCTGGTTGATGACTTGCCACGAAACAGCATGGGCAAGGTTCAGAAGACTCAGCTGCGGGAAAGCCACAAAGCGGCCTTGAGCAAGTAAAAGGACACTCCCATGTTCACGGCAACAGAACCAGTCGTGCAGGCTACAGAAGACGGTCCAATAGAGTGCGTAACTTACCTCTCTGCACACCCACGGTGCCGACCCGGATCAGGCAAGGCGCGGCCCAAATGGGCTGAACCGGTAGACAGAGGCACGGTAGATATTTATTTATTTTTATAATTATATAGTTACAAATGTTTTTAAATGTAACATATCACTATGCTACATGGTTGGTTGGCCCGCAGTTTGCAATGTAACTGCTTTACCATCATGTAGTTGAACCTATGCCTCTATCCGTCCCCTATATCGTCTTTGTCGCCAAGCAGCTCGAAATCCAGGAGTTGAAGCGTCTGAAGGCACGCTCCAACCTGGTTGGGGTTATCGGGCATATGATCCATGTGCTGCAGAGCGAGCGCGGTGCATCCAGTCTCTACCTCGCCTCTTCGGGAAAGCGCTTTGCTGCGACCCGCCAGGAGCTTATTGCCGAATCGGAAACGGTTGAGGATTCACTGCGAAACAAGATCGAGGCCGAGCTCGATTATTCAGCGCACTCCAATGCCAGGATCATCTCCCTCATGGCCTGGGTATTGCTGGGACTCGACGCCCTGCCCGAACTGCGCAATCGGGTCACGCAACAGCAACTCTCTGGAAGCGAGTCGGTCACCGCTTTCAGTCGTCTTATTGCCGGTTTGATCTCACTCATCTTCGAGCTGGCAAACGCGGCAGTTGATCCCGGGACCACACGCTTGCTGGTTGCGCTTTTCAATCTCATCGAGGGAAAGGAGTTGGCGGGACAGGAGCGCGCCATGGGCGCCCTCGCCTTTGGCTCCGGTCGGTGCGATCCGCCACTCCGGCAACGCATAAGCCACCTGATCGATGCGCAACAACGCAATTTCCGTATATTTTTGGAGTTCGCGGAAGAGCCGATGCAGACGCAATGGAACAACACGGAAGAGATGCCCTGTGCCGTTGAACTGCAATGCCTGCGCGCCATGTTGACTAGGGCTGAAGCCAACATCTCAATCGATCCGAATCTCAGCGACAGATGGTTCGACAGTTGCAGCGAACGCATCACCGCCATCTGGTCTATGCAGCGCGAGATAGTGGGAAGACTTCAGACAGGATGTGCCGCCCTGATAACAGCAGCGGAAAAGGAACTGCTTGATTCCGAGGGATTGTTGCAGGCGCTACGCGAGAGCCCACCGGCCAGGACAGATGCCATTGAGCGTTTTTTCGATCCCGAATTGCCGGTGGAACAGTCACTGGGCTTCGGTCAGGTTTCAGGCACGGGTCAGGACGGCTCCCACGCCGTCATCGATCTGCTGCAGGCCCAGTCATTACGTCTGGAAAAAGTTGAGGTGGAGCTGGAAAAGGCAAAGCGGACCTTGAATGAACGCAAAATCATCGAGCGTGCCAAGGGGCTATTGATGGCCCGCTATGACCTGAGCGAGGATGAGGCCTATAAAAAGATGAGAACGGCATCGATGGATAAGAACATTCGTTTGGCGGATGTGGCCGAATCCATCCTGTCACTCTCCTAGGACCTGGACTCACTCGCTTGATGCAGTCGCGCTGTTAGGTTCACAGCAAGTCGCGATCGGGAGAAGCCGGGTATTTTGGCGGGAAATCCTCAGATATCCCACCGAACCGTGCCAGCCACGTCTGTATATCAAACCTATGCCGCCGCCACCTGGTTATTGAGATCCAGGTAGATCCGCCCCTCAACCACCTTTATCGGGTAACTGCGCGTGCAACCTTCGTCAGGCGTCTTGGCCTCGCCGCTGGCCAGATCGATTTTCCAGTTGTGCAGCGGGCAGGTGACGGTGCTGTCGTGAACTATGCCTTGGGACAGCGGTCCCTTGCGATGGGGACACTCGTCCTTCAAGGCGAACACCTCATCGCTGGCGGTGCGGAATACGGCGATCTTCAGGCTATCGCTCTTCACCACCCTCGATCCCAGTCGGGGGATGTCGTTCAGTGCTGCAATCTCTATCCAGTTACTCATGTTTTGTCCTCTTTATGCCGGTTGCCGGCGATCAGGCAGCGCATAACTTGATGTTGCGGAACTCGTGGGCCTGATCGCCCTCGACGCATGCCTTCCAGGGATCGATCTGGGAAAATTTCTGGGAATAACGGAAGCGTTCGACAAGCGCAATCCGCTGCTCCTCATCGAACAGCACATCCTTTATGTATTGCAGGCCGACCCGCTCAACCCAGGGTGCGGTGCGCTCCAGGTAACGCGCCTCTTCACGGTATTTCTGGATAAATGCGGCGCTGTATTCGAGCACCTGCTCCTCGGTTTCGACCTTGCACAGCAGATCGGTGATACGCACCTTGATACCGCCGTTGCCGCCGACGTGGAGTTCATAGCCTGAATCGACACAGACCACGCCAAAATCCTTGATCGTCGCCTCGGCACAGTTGCGCGGACAGCCCGATACCGCCATCTTGAATTTGTGAGGCATCCAGGAACCCCAGGTCAGCTCCTCGAGTTTCACCCCCAGGCCGGTGGAGTCCTGGGTGCCGAAGCGACACCAGTTTTTACCTGCGCAGGTCTTTACCGTGCGCAGCGCCTTGCCATAGGCGTGACCGGAAACCATGCCGGCATCGGAGAGATCCTTCCAGATGGCCGGCAGGTCCTCTTTCTTGACCCCGAAGAGGTCGATGCGCTGACCTCCGGTAACCTTCATCTCAGGCACCCCGTATTTATCACAGGCATTGGCGATGGCACGCAGATCCGATGGAGTGCAGAGACCGCCGAACATACGCGGCACCACCGAATAGGTGCCATCCTTCTGGATATTGCCGTGGGCGCGCTCGTTGATGAATCGCGACTGGGCATCATCCTCATACTCTCCGGGCCAGCTGGCCAACAGATAATAGTTGAGTGCCGGACGGCAGCTGGCGCATCCATCGGGTGTCTTCCATTCGAAAAACTCCCGCACCGCAGCCATCCCCTTGAGCTGGTACTCCCTGATGCCGGCGATCACTTCGTCATGACTGAAATCGGTACAGCCACACATGGGTTTTTTACTGGGGGCTGCGCTATAGCCCTCGCCCACGCTGCTCGCAAGAATCGACTCCACAAGTCCCGTGCAGGAACCGCATGAACTCGAGGCCTTGGTATGGGCACGCACATCCTCCAGGGTGAAGAGCCCTTTTTTCACGATGGCATCGACGATCTCCCCCTTGCAGACTCCGTTGCAGCCGCAGATCTCCGCTTCGGCACCGAGGGAGGCAATGTGCTTCCCATCGCCGTGTCCCGCATCGCCGAGATCGTGCTGACCAAAGAGTATGGTGCTGCGAAAGGCGCTGATATCTGTACCTTCACGCAGCAACTGGAAATACCAGCTACCATCCAGTGTGTCGCCATACATCACTGCCCCCTTGACCCGGTTATCACGAAGCACCAGTTTTTTATAGATACCGGCCCCCGGGTCCTGGAGGACCAGGGTCTCGTCACCCTCTCCTTCATTGAAGTCTCCGGCGGAAAAGAGATCTATACCGGTCACCTTCAGCTTGGTCGAGGTGATCGAACCCTGATAGCGCGCGATACCGAGATTGGCCAGGTGATTGGCGGCGACTTTAGCCTGTTCGAAGAGCGGAGCAACCAGACCGTAACAAATGTTACGGTGCTGCACGCACTCACCCACGGCATAGATACGCGGATCGAAGGTCTGCATGGTGTCGTTGACCACTATACCCCTGTCGCAGTGGATGCCGGCATCCTGTGCCAATGCCATGTTGGGGCGTATACCCACCGCCATCACCACCAGGTCGGCCTCGACCTCGAAACCATCCGCAAACCGCACCCCTTCCACGCGTTCGCCGCCGATTATCTCGGTGGTTTGTGCCTGCATCAGAAATTTCAGACCGCGGGTCTCCAGTGAGGCCCTGAGCAGCTCGGCCGCGGGTTTATCCAGCTGGCGCTCCATCAGGCTGTCCATGAGGTGGACCACGGTGACATCCATGCTGTTCTTCAGCAGGCCGTTTGCCGCTTCCAGTCCAAGCAGGCCGCCACCTATGACCACCGCCTTTCTGTAGCGTCCTGCCGCTTCAAGCATCTGCTCCACATCGGCGATGTCACGGAAGCCGATCACACCGTTCTTGCCGTGTCCCGGTATAGGTATGATGAACGGATTGGAGCCAGTGGCGATCAACAGACGGTCATAGCCGGTCTCTTCGCCGTTTTCGCTGATAACCTTTCGAGCAACCCGATCGATTGATGTAATGGCATCCCCGGTTTTCAGGGTTATGTCATTCTCCGTATACCAATCGCGCTCGTTGAGCATGATGTCCGACACACCCTTCTCCCCGGCCAATACCGACGAGAGCATGATGCGATTGTAGTTGGGATGCGGTTCTGCGCCGAACACCGTGATCTCATAGTTGTCTGGTGCCAACTTGAGCAGTTCCTCCAGGGTTCGCACCCCGGCCATGCCGTTACCGATCAGCACGAGTTTTTCTTTCTGCATCGGGTCATTACCTCAAACAATAAAAAAAGCCCCAAGCGCTCAAACCAGATAGATCTGAGACACTCAGGGCTTCGTTACCCTTGCCAACCTGTTTGTTGGCTATGTCGTTAACCGGAGCCGCAGCGCCATTGCCACAGCGTAATATCCAAGTCTTGAAATCTATTGGCAAGGCTTGTGCCAAATCCAGAAATCACTACTATTCAGCGAGTTAGAAATATCGGCACCTAAGCCGACGAAGGCCTATCGCACTGCAAATGTGCAACCTGCGCACCAATCTGAGGCGGCGATGGTTTTATAATCCTGTTCCGCACAGGCCCCTACAAGGTAAGATGTGGTCCAGACCGGCAATCCCGCCCCTGTCTTGTTAAATAGCCGGTTTTATATTGCTTCTGCCCTGTTACCGACTCAACCTCATCTTGACCAGACAATAACAGCCGCATGAGAGTCTTCACTGTCTCAGACATCCATACAGACTACAGAGAGAATGATCACTGGGTGAGATCGTTATCGAATTCGGATTATGTAGACGATATTCTGATTCTGGCCGGTGACATATCCGACTCCACGCCGCGGGTAATCGACTGCTTCAATCAGCTGAAGCGCAAGTTCAAGACGCTATTCTATGTGCCGGGCAATCACGACCTCTGGGTCCGTGGCGCATCGCCATCGAAGGCAGATTCCATCGACAAGTTTTTCGAGCTCCTGGCACTATGTCGCGATTGCGGCGTTGTCACCGAACAAAGGAGTGTAAACAGGCTCACGATCAGGCCCATGTTTTCCTGGTACGACCTCCGCTTCGGCGAAGTGAGTGACGAGCTGTTCGGAAAATGGATGGATTTTTTCCACTGCAGGTGGCCGGAAACCCTGGCTACGCCAATGGAGCAGAACCGCTATTTTCTGCAACAAAACAGTCTTGATGAGAAACCGGTCGATAACACCGTAATAACCTTCTCGCATTTTCTGCCGCGCATCGATCTGATGCCCAGCTACATCCCGCACAGGCATAGAGAAATCTATCCCGTGTTAGGCAGTCCGTTGCTCGACCGTCAGATACGCACCCTGAACTCAAAGATACACATCTACGGACACAGCCATGTCAATCGCGAGGTCAGGATTGAAGGTATTGACTATATAAATAACGCCTTTGGGTATCCCTCGGAGACACGCATCTCCTCAAAAAAGCTTCTGCAAATCACCTACTGAAAACCCCGGGACATAGCGCCGATCAGCCTTGTAAGCGATCAACCCCCGTATCGGCCGTTTATATATCGGGACAGGGTTCACCGCGTTTGATGCGGCTGGTATTAACCACGGGAATATCCGCCTGATGCTCATGATAGCCCTTGATATTCGGTGGATCGTATTCGCACTTCGCAAGTTTCATGCGATCCAATACCGACTGATGGATCGCTTCGCCATCGTTTATATGCCTGCCAATCTGCCGCTCATAGGGCCCCATGACCCGATAGGCCATGGTCATCGAGTCATTTAACACCGAATTGAAGCATGGCCAGAAGTGGTCAAGGTAGTCCTTGTCGCACTCGAGTCCCAGCGCCTCAGCCTTTTCCACCATCCAGTGAAGCGCTTCGTTGGCCAGTCCGTCGGGGGAGTAACTGCCGCCCACATTGCTATGCACACCGGCAAACCAGGACTGCTGCAGATCGCCCTCCCAGGAGAGTGGCCTTTGCCAGAACGAAGGCTTGAAGGGTTTACGGCGCTCATCGATGGCAACCGCGTGCATTGCATTCTCGATATTCGGATTGAGATCGATATCGTGGTATTGGTATTTTTTCTTATTGAAGATCTGACCGATGAATCCAGGCGCACCGAGCGCACCCACGGTATCCCAAACCCCGACCAGTTTTATCGGCGGGCATGGCCGTGTCCCCTTGACGTTGTGAAACGCCGTTTCCCACTCGGGCGAACCGGGCCCCTTGCTCTTTTCGTAGCAAAGATACATCTCCGGCACATAGTAGTCGTCATCCTTTTCGATGAGACCGATCAGATTCATGAAACCGGCAAGGCTCCTTACCGTGAAGGCGCCACGGCTGAAGCCAAAAAGGTAGATCTCGTCCCCGGGCTCGTAGTTGTAAACAATGAACCGGTACATGTTACGGATATTCTCCTCCATGCCCTTGCCGAAAGCCCCGCCGGTTACTCTGTCCAGTGGACCGTTAGTGCCGACACCCTCGTGATAGTAGACGATCTGGTATGTACCGTTGCTATCCCGCGGACGTATTGCTCGTGCAATCTTGGTAACATTCGTCGGATGACGGCGCCCCGTTTTTTTATCGACCTGGTCCCTGATATTCCAGGTACCGTCAGCGCATATAACGATTCTCTTCATCTGAACGTACTCCATGTGCAAGGAATTGCCGTTCCTACCCGGCGGCCACTATCTATTATATATGAGTAATTACTGAACCCGTTTGATGGACAGTGACGAATTGAAGCTGTCAACACGTCGGTTGAATCTATCGAGTGTTTATTTAATAACGCTGCCCAGGTCACAGCCTGGGTTACTGAAAGATTGTATACCACATCAAGCCAAGGATTAGCCAAGGCGTTTAACCCGAAATCATGGATTAGAGGAACCAACCGATGAAACAAATCACTGGCGTCATCGCCATAAGCACAGTTCTTGCTCTGGCGGCGTGTGAAAATTCCAACAATGCGGAAATGTCGATAACCACGGATACGAAGGATAGAGTGGCAGAACCTGACATTTCAGCAAATACTGAAGTGCGGAGCCCATCCTCCGACCAGGCCGCCTTCGAAGCAGGTACTCCAGTCAATGAAAACAGTGAAGAGACCGTATCCCGAGCCGGCAACATCGACACTGAAACGACCGGGACGACAAACAACGATTGAGCAGCTACCGGGTCGAAGCTGAAACGGAGGCCCCCGGCCTATCCCGTCCGAGTGGATAGGATGGGGGCAAAAAAGTGAGCGATAAAATACTTTTATTCTAAATTATTCACTATTAACAGATAATTAAGAATCTATTTTCAATCTGTTTGTCAATTTTTAGGGGAGATCGGCCAAGGCACTCCAGCCCCAACCTGCAAGGCGCTCTTCCTGGTGGTTCTCTCCGGCCACATGCGCTGCCTGACGTTCTATTTACTGAAGGTATCCGCAGGATTGGGTTTCCCCGCTTCCGCTCCCCTTCGTTTTAATAATAATTTTGATTAATAATTCATAATAAGTAATTGTTAATACTGATTAATATCAGTATTATAGTCTAACAGATTCAGGGTTAAGCATCCGGGTCATCGCCTGGTACACTAACCGGGACACAGTCAATGTCGCTGAATACAGCGCTGTCGGTAACAACCACAAAGCAAAGCATGTCAAATCTCCTCATTAACGCGGAAAAGAAACTTCGTAAAGGCAAGCTCAGTGAAGCCTACAAGCTGATCGAGCGGGCATTGAAAAAAGACCCGAATAATCCTGAACTGCAATACCTGATCGGTGAAACACTTCTGCTCCAGGGCCAGGCGGATCCGGCGCTCGAGTATCTGAAACAGGCGTTAGCGAGCGGCCAGGCAAAACCCTGCTGGTATGTGATATGCGGCATGGCACTTGAACAGAAAGGCCTGTTCGAAGACGCCGAGAAATCCTACAACCTGGCTGAAATGTCGGGCTGTGATGATGACCGCATGTACTACATGTTAGGAAACTTCCACACCAACGTAACGCAAAACTTCTCGAAGGCTGAACTTTACTATGCCAACCTGATCAGTAGAAAACCAAACGCCTTTGTCGCTTATTTGGGCCTGAGTGGACTCTATATACTGCAAAAGCGATACGAAGAAGCCATCCAGGCATTGGATTACTGTTTGACGAACGGTCATGAAACCGCAGAGGTTTATATCAATCTCTGCAATGCCCTATCCAACCAAGGTAGGCAGAAAGATGCACTCAACTGCATAAAAAAGGCGATTGAGATAGATCCGAAGCACAATATCGCCAAGCAAAACTATATTGCTCAGCTCGTATACACAATAGATGACCAATCCGTTCTGTTTCGTGAAATAAAAAACATAACGCAATCGTTAAACAAACAGGCAAAAAAACGCTACCAGGGCACGGTTGACAGAACACCCGGCAGAAAACTGCGTCTTGGATTCGTCTCCGCGGATCTGCGTCACCATGCCATTGCCTTCTATTTCAAACCCATCCTGGATGAGATGGACAGAAGCAGGTTTTCAATACACTTTTATTATAATAATACCTTGTACGACGATATTACTCGGGAGATCAGGGCACAATCGGATAGCTGGTGCGAATGCCAGTTATTAAGCGATGAACAACTCTGTAATCAGGTGCGTGCGGATAAAATCGACATCCTTATCGATCTGTCCAATCATTCACTCGGCAATCGACTTACCGCTTTCAATCAAAGGCCTGCCCCGATGCAGGTGTCATGGCTTGGGCTGCCGGTAACGACAGGTATGAACTGTATCGATTTTTCGATCAAGGACAGTTCCCTGATTGAACTGTGCGACCTTGAAAAGAACTCCAGCGAAAAGATACTACCCATTGACAATTTGACTTTCTATAAATCACTTTTCGAGCTTCCGCCGTTGACCGAGCCACCATGTGTAAAGAATGGATTTGTCACTTTTGGCTCATTCAATGTGCTTCGAAAAGTCGACAGTGAAACCCTGGAAGCCTGGGCAACCCTTTTACAGAAGTCACCAGGCTCCAGGATCCGCATGGTCATCGATGACTACGACAACAGTCTGATGCGTGATCATATCCATGAGATCTTCGCGCGGCACGATGTTGACGTTTCGTCCGTATATCTTCACCCCAGGCTGCCGATCATGGAATATCTGCAGTCCCATCGTGAAGTCGACATAGCCCTGGATCCCTACCCCTATCATGGTCAGACTACTTCCTTCAATTCATTGCTGATGGGCCTGCCGCTGGTTTCGAGAGCCGGCAAGTCAACCGCCAGCAATATATCCACAAGAATCCTCACGGCGATCAACAGAGCGCAATGGATCGCCAGGGATTTCGCTGAATATATCGAGATAGCGCTGGCCCTGGCACAGGATACGGATGCGCTGGTGTCGATTCGAAGGGAGTTGCGCATGGAGGTGGAAAACTCGTCTATCATGGACTATAGACAGCATGCCGCAAACATAGAAATGGCTTTGTTGAACGGTTGGAGCATGCTGTACGGAGCCAGTGGCAATAACACCAACAATAAGGTTTCATAAACGATCACCTCGACTAGTAGTTGTTCAATCAGGAGTACCCGTAAAACCATGAACATGTCAGAAAACGCAGAATCAATCGAGGCGACAATCCCTGAAATCGATATTGTGACTCGACTGCGGCGCTGGGCCAATGCCGAGGATCGTGTGCAAGCCAGCAACGAGGTCAAGGCCTACACAGAGCAGTTGATCGAACAGACCGGGCGCGGCATGTTATTGCGCGAGGCCGACCTGAGAGGGCTGGATCTCTCCGGATTCGACCTGCGGTTGTCGGTCTTGAACCGTGCGGTGCTCCATGGCACCGATCTCAGTGATGCCAACCTTGCCGGCGCAACCATAGTCTGTGCCGGCATGGAGAGGACCCTGCTCAAGAGAGCCAACATGCGCGGTGTCTACATGCATGCATTTGCCGCCCAGGTCTGCGACTTCAGCGGCGCCGACATGCGCGATCTCACGGATGCCACCGGCAGCCTTTTTCACGGCTGCTTCATGACCGGCGTGGATTTCTCCGGCGCTGCCATTGCCGGCACCACTTTCTACCAATGCATCATGGATCAGACCCGCTTCGTACGCAGCAACCTGCAGGGCTCGACCATTAACGAATGCCATCTGGGTGGCGCAGATTTAACCGCCGCTCAGGTTTCCCAATTGGCGATTACAAAATGCGACATGCGCGGCGCCACCCTCTACGAGGCAAGTGGCGAGGGTTTTACCCTGCAGCGTCTGCTCGATGCCGAAGGTTTGACACTGTCGCAGGCAAACCTCCCCGGATTAAGGATTCGCGGCTGCACCCTCTCCGGGCTCAAGGCGAAAAGCCTGGCCGCCCGGGAAGCCGACATATCCGCCGTCTCCATGCCCTCATGCGACTTTACAACCGCGGATCTGGAGCATGCCAGACTGATCAATGTCACTCTGGAAAACGCCCGCTTCAGCGGTTGCAAACTGGATAACGCCCTACTCACCAACTGCATGGCGGACCATGGCGACTTCAGTGGCGCGACCGGCGAGAATATCGCGGTGAGGGAGTCCTCGTTCCAACATGCGAACATGGCCCGTTTTACCGCCAGGTGCGCCCACTTCAGGGATTGCAATCTATCCTTTGCCAGTTTGCGCAATGCCTATCTCTACCGGGCCATGATTACCGGCGATCCGCCAAAATCGATGTCGATGATGGAGACCGATCTCTCTGAGACAACCCTGGTCCAATCCTACATCGCCGGAAACCTGAGTGGTGCCAACCTGCGCGGGGCGTTGATGGTCTATGCGCGTTTGAACCAGGCGGTCCTGACGGATGCGGACCTGACCGGATCCACCCTGTTTGGCGCCAGCCTGGTAAAGACCATCTTCGATGGTGCCAAGCTCGACAGTGTGACCGGTCCTGTTTTCAGCGACCGCAGTAGTGGATTGCAGCAGGCATTGGCAGTGGCAAGCGGTGAAAGCAGCAGTCACCTGGCGTCCTTTGTCGATGGCCTTGAGGGTCTGTTGCGGGACCAGCAGCGAGGATCGACTTGACAGTTGAGACTCAACCTCAAGCGACGATCGATATAGCGTTGCCCGAGGCCGAGGCAGTCTGCAAGCAGGCCCTGTCACGATTCATCGAACCCCTTGCCGCGGCCGAAGAGGTCACTGCGCAATTGCTGGACGCGGAACTCAGAGGGAAGCACTCTCACGGTGTCGTACGCATCCCCTGGTTGAAAGGGCGCATCGGCCATTTTCATCATCGGACACCGCAGATATCTCAACCCTTGCCCTGGTTACACCACCTCGAGTGTCGACACAGCCTCGGGTATCTCGCGGCTCGCGAGGCACAGCAGCGCATGTTGCGCATGCTATCGGATCGGGACTTCGCGGTGACGGTATGCAGGGACGCCTTCCCCACTGGCGTGCTGGGTGACTATTTGAGGCCATTGGCAGAATCGGGACAGGTTGCTGTGGGTTTCGCCACCAGCCCTCCCCTCCTCTCCCTGCACAGGGATACCGCGCCGACACTTGGCACAAACCCCCTTGGGGTCGCGATGCCGGCAACGGCGGGCAAGCCTGCGTTTGTTGCCGATGTTTCACCTGCCTCCACAACCTTCGGGCAGTTGCTGGCCATGCTCTCCGGATTCGAGGGCGATCTGAGTGACGCAACCCTGGTGACATCCGCTGGCAAACCGCCCGCAGCGCTCAGTGAGCTGTTCGATGAGCGGGGCAGCTTCAGCGGCGGCATCATCCAGTCCATGGACAGTGCTATGGGTCGACGCCAATATGCCTTGATCATGGCGATCGAATTGATGACCTCGCTATTTGCCGGAAAAACCACAACCGGCGGCCTGGTGCTGATCGCCTTCGATCCCCACCGCTTGCCGGGACTGCATCCCGAGGCCGCCACTTCGGTGATCGAGCGTATTGCCCGGGAGCTTGACTGGCAAAGCATCCCTGGCGGCCATGGTGAGTCGAGGCGGCGCGCACTCCTGGACCGGGGCACCCTGCCGCTTCCTGAAGCCCTTTGGAGCAGGTTAAAAAACCTCGCCGCAGGGGATATGGCCACAGCCACAAAGACAGGCATTTGAACATTGAATAGCGACGTTGCGACCACGCTGCTTGTATTTCCTGTCGACATGGATGCCGCTGATCGATTCCTGTCAGTTGCCGCTGCCTTGGGTATAAGGATCATCGGTGCCAGTTCTGTCGAAGATCCTCCGGCCAAAGAAGCACTGGAGACACTGATCCATCTGCCCTACATTTCAGATTCCGGATTTTTAGACACCTTGAAAACCCGCCTAGAGGAGTACCAGGTCACCCATGTCTATACACCCCACCCAGGGGTATGGACGCTGCTCAACGAGTTGCTGCAGGAACAGTCGCCCGATTTTCGCTTCACCCTCTGCCAGCCCTCTCCCTACCAGTCGATCTGGCAGGATGCCGAGGCAGGCTATAGCTGGGCAGAGACGATTCTGACCGATCCCTTTCCACAGAGACTGCTGTCAACGGACGGCAATCTGAAGCCGGCGCTCACTCCTGGAGAGTATGCCGGACTCTATAAACAGTTTTTCCAGATACCCGGGCAATGCGATCTGCAGAAACTGACGGCATTCGTCCACCTGGCACGCTGCCTGCCGGAGGGGGATTTACTGGAGATCGGATCGCTCGCCGGTCGTTCTGCATTCGCCCTGGCCTGGCTGGCCGAACGTTACGGGTTGGGCAGCCTGGTCAGTGTCGATCCCTGGTCAAACCGGGCGATAGAGGATCAGGGCCCAGCGGCGGAGATTCTCAACCGGGATATGGCGGGTATCGGCTTCGAAAGGATCTTCCAGGTCTATATCAGCAACATCTCGATACTGGCCAATGCGGCATATATCCGCGACATATCGGTCAAGGCGATCGATGCTTACATGCGGGCCGCTGCCGAGGGGGTATTGGAGAGCCCCTGGCTTGGCAGCGTAACTGTCACGGGGAAGATCTCGCTGCTCCACGTGGACGGCAATCACGAATATAACCACGTGTGCCAGGATCTCGAAACATGGGAGCCCAGTGTTATGCCCGGCGGCTGGGTCTTGTTGGACGACTACCGGTGGGCATTCGGCGATGGCCCCAAGCGGGCGGGTGACGAGCTGTTGGCAAGCGGGCGATACGATCACTCCTTTACCCTGGGCGATACGCTCTATCTGAGAAAAGGCTAAACGACGCTCGCCGGATCGCGCAATCACCGGAGACTTGGCCCCAAATCCTCAGCCGTCTGAATATGTTCCCGAATCACCTTCGCGGGAGATCCCACTGCGATCACATGATCGGGTATGTCGCGGGTGACGGTCGAACCGGCCCCGATGAGACTGCCACGGCCAATCCTGATCTGCTCGATGACCTGGCACCCCAATCCCAGGTAGCTATCCTCGCCGCACACCACATCACCGGCAACCCGGCTCCCCGGCCCTGCGAACACCGCGCGCTCGATATGGGCACCGTGGCCGATGGTGACCTGCCAGTCCAGAGCGACGAAATCATCGAGCCTGGCCCCGTGATTGATGGCGTTCATCCCCATCAACAACACACCCCTACCCAGCTTGGCGTGTGCGGAGACGTAGGAGGATGGATTGACGATGGCCGGGCAATCGGCCCCCTTCTGCAACAGCAGCTCGCCATATCGCCGACGTGCCACCGGGTTGCCGATACCAACGGCGAAACAGTGCGTGGCGGTAAACGCGGCATCGAACAGCAATTCATCCCCGCCGAGTACCGGCACTCCGTTGACAAGCTCCCCTGCCCTTCGGGTACGGTCGATGAATCCCGCAGCCGTAAACGCCGCGAGTTGGGCTACGTCCAGTAGACAGCCTGCATGGCCGCCGCTGCCGATGATCACCAGTGGTTTGTCATTTTCACTACTGTTCATTGTCGAGGAGCTGGTCTGCGATCTATTACCCGGCGTGCCTTGAACTGGCTGCGTGGAAAGCTGCCCGACTCCATTGGCACCAGGGTTACCCTCAAGCCCAATGCGCCCTGCAGGCGCTGTTCGGCCTCTACCTGAAAATCCTTGGCATTCACAGTGCCATCATATTCTGCCTCGATTCGGACTTCATCCAGTTCACCCTCGCGTTCAAGTACTATCCTGAACTCGGTACCCATGCCTTCCATGTCGCGCAGCAGTTGCTCAACATCACCCGGATAGAACTTTACCCCGCGGACAATGATCATATCGTCAAGTCGTCCGATGATGCCGTGGGGCATTCGCGGATAGGTGCGGCCACAGCCACAGGGCTCATCGCTGATGAGGGTTTCATCGCCGGGAAAATAACGGATCATGGGTTGTGACTTCCGCCACAGATGGGTATAGACGACCGCTCCCCTGCGATTGTAACCGAGGGGGCGGTTCGGATCGTGCGGATCAACCACCTCGGTATAGTCCACATCCTGATAGACATGCATGCCGCCGCCGTGGGAGCACTCCATGTTAGAACAGGGGTGGAGCTCGGCGACATTGCCGAAATCGATGGCGCGTAGGCCGAAACCCGATTCGAGCCTTTGCCTTACGCTTGCAATTGCCGCCCCCGGCTCACCGCCGAAAAAACCCAGCCGCAGACTGCCCGATGCCAACTCGATTCCCCTGGCACGGGCCGTTTCCAGGATATGCAGGCAAAAAGAGGGTGTCCCGCAGATCACCGTTGCCCCCACCTGCTGCAGCATCGCGATTTGTCGTTCGGTATTACCGCCCGCCATGGGCAGCACCTTCGCGCCGATGCGTTCGGCCGCCTCGAGCAATCCCCAACCACCGACATAGAGGCTCAATGGAAATACGATCTGCACGATATCCGATGGCCTGAGTCCGGCGGCCCAGCACTGCATGGCCTGGGCCTCGGTGATGTGTTCCCAATCCTCCCCGCTTATCGCGAACAGGGTGGGATTTCCCGTGGTCCCGGAGGTGCCTTGGATGCGTTTGATCTCTCTAAAGTCGACCCCCAAATAGTTACCGAAGGGTGGATGATCGCGTTGCGATTGCCGCAGCATGGACTTGGTGACTACCGGCACCTTGGTTGCAAAGTCATTCAGGTCCCCGATGTCATCCGGGTGCACGCCCTTGGCATCATAGAGGTGGCGATAGAAGGCTATCTGCGAATAGGCGTAGCTCAATTGATGTTTGAGACGAGCGAAGATCAAGCCCAGGCGTTCATCGGCAGCAAGTGTCTCCCGTTGCTCATCCCAGAAAAGCTCACTGGGCGAATGCATCTTTACAGGTCATATGATAAATCATGATGCTAGTATACCAACAATGAATTGTTATATATGCAAGGCCCCGACACGTCACTATTTCCGCAAGAGATTCGACCGCTTCGGTCTCGATAGCGTGGATTACTGGCGCTGTATCGAGTGCGGCACCGTTTATGCGGAGACCCTGTTGCAGCTAACCGAAGAGAGATGGCGCCACGTTTGCGAAGCCTACCACAGCAGCTACCGCGGCAGTGGTGAAAATCCTGATGATCCCAACTGGCGGGTGCGTCTGGAGCAACAGGCGAAGGTTCTGTTGAGGCTAGGCGACAACGGTTTGCTGGACACAAGCAAGCCCTGGCTCGACTATGGTTGCGGTGAGGGAGAACTTGCCAGCCTGCTTGGCCAGCGAGTCGATGAGATCGCCTGCTACGATCGGTATTGGCATAGGGACGGTTACATCGAGGAGCCGGATTTGATTCCCGGCCATTTCACCGTGGTCGTGTCCACCTCCACCCTGGAACACCTGCGCGACCGCTTGAGCATGGATGCCATCGCCGGGCTTAGCGCCGGGAGTGGCTGTCTCGCCCTCCACACCCTGGTCCGCGGGGAGATTCCGCGGAATCCATCCTGGTTCTATCTGCTGCCGGTGCATACCATCTTCTATACCAACGAGGGGATGGCCAGGCTGTTCGAGCAATGGGGTTTCATCTCGTCCATCTATGCCGTGAATGCGCGATTATGGATCTGCTTCCGCAAGCCAATGAACGAGCTGCTGAGACAATGGCCGGAACTGGCAGAGTCGCCGGGGCTGAAGGCAACCGAGGGGTTTCTGGCCTATTGGCCATAGCCGCCAATACCGACAACAAGAGATTCAACTATGTCGCAGGAAATGGGTAATCAATCGCGAACCGATACGTTTCGCCGCAACCCCGAATTAGAGTCGCTTATCGAGCATCTCAACAACATGCTGCAAAGCCGCGCGGAATCAGAGCTCGAGCGCTTCGGGTCTCCCGAATTACCCCTGATTCTAGTGGTTGGCGGGCCACGATCAGGAACCACATTGATGATGCAATGGTTGGCGGCCAGCGGTTGTTTCGGTTATCCCTCGAACCTGATCGCGCGATTCTACAAGGCACCCTATATCGGCGCCCTGATCCATGAAATGCTGATCAATCCGAAATACCGCTACAAGAACGATTTCGAGGATGTTCACCCATATACGATAAACAGCAGCTTCTCCTCCGACCTCGGCAAAACCTATGGCCTCGCCGCACCGAACGTGTTTTGGTACTTCTGGCGACGTTTCTTCGATTTCAATGATTGCACCTACCTTGACGAAGAGAAACAGCAATCGGCGGATAAGCTGAATTTTGTCAGGGAGTTGGCTGCTGTTGAGTCGGTATTTAAAAAGCCTTTTGCGATGAAGGGCATCATCGTCAATTGGAACCTGGAGTTTATCGGGCAGTTGTTCAAGAAAATCCTGTTCATACATATGCGCCGTACCCCAGCCTTTCAGATGCACTCGATCCTCAATGCACGTCAGCGATTCAGGGGCAACCGCGATTTGTGGTGGGGCTTTAAACCGCCGCAATACGAGGCCCTTCACCTGAACACCCCGGAGGAAGAGGTGGCAGCGCAGATCCACTACACCAGAAGTGCCATAAACAACAGCTTCGATACGCTGGCAGTCGAGCGTCACCTGACCGTCGACTATGAAGCGTTCTGCGAAGATCCCGGGGCTGTATACGGAATGATTAAGGATAAACTGAACAGCCAGGGCTACATGCTACCCGCAAACTACCAGGGTCAGGCAGGCTTCGCTAACAGCAACGGACCTTATACCGAAGGTATAAAATCCCTCGGGGCTGTCTATTCGGGCATGGGCTGAGCCATCGGCAAATCGTCAGCGTCGGCTCACCCGGCGGTAAGGATTCTGATCAGAGAGATCACGGCATCCACTTTGCGCTCATCCATTTCAGGTCCTGTCGGCAATACAATCACCTGATCGGAAATCATTTCACTGTTGGCAAGAAAACGACCGGCGTTTGGATAGAGTTCAAGATAGGGCCTGCTTCTGTGACATCCGGGCCAGAAATAGCGCCTGGCCAATATGTTTTCAGCTTGTAAGGCATCGACCAGCTGATCGCGCGTAATCGCCGAGTCGCTTCCAACTTCCAGAACAATATACTGGAAATTGCTTGATTCACTCTCGTCATACTCGAGCAGGCGCACTGTTGTAACGTCCTGCAGCGCGTTTCGATAGGCATGGTAGAGAGTGCGATTATGATCGATCACCGCTTCAATGGATTGCAGATTGACCAATCCCATGGCTGCCGATATCTCATTCATCTTCCCGTTGGTGCCAGGGTGAATGACACTATCGACACCGCAAAAACCGAAGTTGCGCATCAATCTCATGGCTTCGGCCAGCTCATCGTCATTGGTAAGAACCGCACCCCCCTCCAGGGTATGGAAAAACTTGGTGGCATGAAAGCTCAATACTTCGCAGCTGCCGAAATTGCCGATTTTATGACCGCCATGGGTGCAGCCGAATGCATGGGCGGCATCGAACATCAGCTTGAGGCCGTGCTCGTCCGCGATCGCCTGCAGTGCTTCCACCGCCGCAGGACGTCCCCAAAGATGGACGCCTATAATGCCCGTGGTGCGGGATGTAATCATGTTGCGGACCGCGTCTGGATCCAGATTGTGGGTGTGGGGATCGATGTCGGCGAATACCGGTGTTATCGCCTGCCAATATAGCGCGTGCGCGGTGGCTACAAATGTATGGGAGGGAATGATGACTTCGCCCTGCAGTTGTAGCGCGCGAATAGCGATTTCCAGGGCTACCGTGCCACTGCACATCGCCACACAGTGGTTGACGTTATGGTATGCAGCGATTCGTTGTTCAAGCGTTTGCACTAGAGGTCCGTTGTTGGTCAGCCACAACCGATCCAGAATCTCTTCCGTGTAACGCAGAAACAGTTCGCGATCACCTACCGTTGGGCGCCCGACATGGAGCGGTTCGGTAAACGCCGGCTCGGCGCCATTGATGGCAAGATCACGGGTGGTTTCGATCTGTTTCATTCATCGTAGATTAACAAACAAGCCTGGAAAAAAACACATGACGGCAACTTGATCGCCATGCTGTCGCCTTGCGTCAACAGCACCTCCGGCCGGGAGTCCCTTACCTGAATCCCGATAACCGAATCCAAGCATAACCAGTGATTCGGTCTGCGCCATACGCGCCGATCGGCTAGCCGCAACTCTCGCTGTTAGTCCTTCCCGTACGCCGTAGCAACTCCAACAGTGCGGAGGCCTTGTGATAGGTTTCGCGATACTCCGCCTCGGGATCGGAATCGGCGACTATGCCCCCACCCGCCCAGAGGCGGATTATGCCTTCTGAATGCACCAGGGTACGAATCGCGATATTGCTGTCCATGTCGCCATTGAAACCGATATAGCCGATGGAACCACAGTAGATGCCACGCCGATGAGGCTCAAGCTCTTCGATGATCTCCATCGCGCGGAGCTTCGGTGCGCCGGTGATCGATCCACCGGGGAAACAGGCGCGTATCAGGGAGAGTGCATCCCTCTCCTGAGCCAGGCGCCCACGCACCCTGCTCACGAGGTGGTGCACACGCGCAAAACTCTCCAATTTGAAGAGCTCCGGCACCTCCACACTGCCGATGGCACAGACCTTTCCCAGATCGTTACGCATCAGATCGACGATCATCAGGTTTTCCGCCTGATCCTTGGCGCTGTTTTTCAATTTTTCGGCAAGCAATTCATCCTCTGTCGGGTCCTCTCTCCTGGGTGCTGTTCCCTTGATGGGTTTGGTCTCCACAAGGCCACCTCGAACCTCGAGAAAGCGTTCAGGGGAAGTGCTCAATACCTGACAATGAGGCATATTCATGTAAGCCGAAAACGGCGCACTATTGAGTTGACGCAAAAGTCTGTAGGCTTGCCAGGTATCGCCCTCGGTTGCGGCGGAGAAACGCTGGGCGAAATTGACCTGGTAGCAATCTCCATCAAGAATGTAACGCTTTATCTTTGCAACGGACGCAAGATACTCCTCCCTGGTCATATTCGAACAGACCTCGCCAAGTACCCGAAACGTCTTTACGGGATTGATTTTCGCGGGCCGTTCCGCGGCTTCAAGGAGAATTCTGCGATACCGCTCTAAGCGCGCAGTCTGTTTACCGAGCAACCAGCTTCGCTGTTCCTGATGATCCACGACCAGTGACCAGTCATAGATACCGATGGCCATCTCCGGGAGTTGTTCCATGTCTTCTGCGAGACTGGGGAGGCGTTCAATACGACGCCCCAGGTCATAACCGAAATAGCCTATTGCCCCGCCGCAGAATGGAATACCGTCAATGCCCTGGATAACGGGTCCGAGTGCTTCGCGAACCAGCTGGAAGGGGTCCTCCGCCGAGACCTGTGAGGTGCCATCCTTTCTCTCTATCCGGGTCTGCTCGCCACGGCTGATAATAACGCTATCGGGATCCGCCGAGATGATATCGTAACGTCCCTGTTGACTGTGGGGTCGGCCGCTGTCGAGAAACACCGACCATGGTCGATGTGCGATGGCCTCGAAGAGCTCGGCACTATCCTCCCGGTAGGGAAAATCGATGGCCACGACACTCATCCCGCAAACTCCGTATCGAGATCCAATCCCGACAGGCGGGCCAATCCCCGGCCGTGGCCGGTCAGGCTCTTTTCACCTTTACCCGTATAGGGCCGCGGTTCGGCAGCCCCGGGTATGCAGGCGTTCAGATGGTAGACATCCACAGTCGTTAAATAATGCTCAGCCATCGAATAAATCCGGTTTCCAGATACAAGGCGCCTTCTCGTCAATCACTATCAGCACGCTAGAGGCGATAGGGGTATAGACCGGGGATTGACCGTTTAAGTGCTGATAATTGCTATAGTCGCATGTCAGCAGCTGCTTGTCAGCGAAGCGGGCCAGGCAGGCTGCAGTCTCTCATGCGGGCCACGGAGACCCAGTTGACAGAGCCGGTCCAGTCGACTGGCGCAATCTGAAACTACCGGTTATTCGTGCGTACTGGATGAGAAAACGGGCCGACCGACCCGCCGGTGATGGCAATCCTGTGCCTTTAACAGCTGCTTGTTGCCGATTTTCCGCAGCCTCTTACGAGACGATCGATTCGTCTTCTACCCGCCTCCCTGCTTACGCGTCATCAGCCCGCGAGCCGGATCGTAGCCATAGATAGCGCCACCAAGAAACAGCGACAGGGATGCCACAACGGCCATGAGGGCAACCCAACTCACCCCGCCATAGAGTGAGAAGCGGATCAACTCCACGGCATGGGTAAACGGGTTGAACCTGCAGATCTCGTAGAGAACGAGACTCGAGTCCTTGATCCGCCACAAGGGATAGAGCGCGGAGGAGGCGAAGAACATGGGAAAGATGACAAAGTTCATCACCCCGGCGAAATTCTCAAGCTGCTTGATCGCCGACGAGAGTAGCAGTCCAAGTGCGCCAAGCATCAGTCCCGAGATTAGCAGCGCGGGAAAAACCATCAGGTAGCCCATCAGCGGCGGCTGCACATCCCACCACCAGGCGATTGCCAGAAACAGATAGACCTGGGCAATGGAGACCAGGGTACCGGCAACGAGTTTGCTCAACAGCAGATACCAGCGCGGAAACGGACTGACCATCAGCATGCGCATACTGCCCATCTCGCGATCGTAGACCATAGAGAGGGAACTCTGCATGCCGCTGAAGAGCAGTATCATCGCTGCCAGTCCCGGGACGATATACTCCTCGTAGAGAATATAGGTTTCGTAGGGCGGTATGATGGAGACACCCAACACCGAGCGAAACCCGGCGGCGAAGATGAAGAGCCAGACCAGGGGACGGACCAGGGCGCCGAAGAAACGCTCCCGTTGATGCAGAAAACGCAACGATTCACGAATAACTATGCCCCAGAGACAGCGAAGATACTGCAGCAGGGTCATGACCTATCGCTCCGGGTCAGGCTGTTGAAGGCCTCTTTCACACTCTCCGTCGCCGTCTGCCGCATGATCTCACGGGCACTCCCCCTGGCGAGCACCTTGCCGTCATGCAACACGACCAGGCGGTCATCCGGCTCCACCTCGTCAACGAGATGGGTTGCCCAAAGCACACCGATCCCTTCCTCGCGGCAACGCTCGCGCACCTGCTGCAGAATCGCCTGACGGCTGTGGATATCGAGCCCTACCGTGGGCTCGTCGGCCAGCAGCAGACGGGGTTGATGTAACAGCGCCCGGATCAGCTCCAGGCGGCGGCGCTGTCCACCGCTCAGTGCCCTCACCTTCTCGTCTGCGCGTTCGTCCAGCCCGATCTCCTTGAGCACTGTCTGCATCCGACTCTCCAACGCGGCGGCATTCAATCCCTGCAGCGTGCAGTGGTAGCGGAGGTTCTGCATCAGGCTCAGATCCAGATCCAGGGTGGGTTGCTGAAACACCACCCCCAACTGCGCCAGGGCCTTGCGGGTTTGGTCCTGCAAATCGTGGCCATAGATCTCGATAGTGCCGCCACGGCTGACGAAGAGCCTTGTGATCAGGGAGAAAAGTGTTGTCTTGCCGGCGCCGTTGATACCCAACAGGACACAGAATTCACCAGGCTCCAGGACAAAGCTGACATCATTCAACACCCGGCGTTTGGTATAGGAGAAGCTGACACCTTGCAAGGCTAGGGCGGCTGCACTCATGGACGAACCACGACTCCCCATGGCAGGCGTCCCACCTGGATCGATTTCTTGACCTTCAACCGTTCGACATCGATCACCGAGATGTCATTGCTCACACCGTTGGTGGTGAAGATGCGCTTTTCATCGGGGGAGAAGGCAAGGTTCCAGACCCGCTGACCGACCAGCAGATATTTCACAACCTCCATTTTTGCGGTATCGATCACCGCCACCCTGGCGGCAGGTCCCAGGGCGATGAAAGCCAGGCGACCGTCCCTGGTGATCTTGATGCCCACCGGTTGAATCGACTCCTTGTGAATGCCGGGAATCTCAAATCCGATCCTCTTGATAATCTGGCGGCTTGCCACATCGATCACACTCACCGTGCCGCCAATCTCTGAAGAGACCCAGACCTGCTTGCTGTCACTGGTGAATTCCGCCACCCGGGGGCGCTGGTCGACCAGTACGTTATCCACTATCTTCAATGTCTCGAGATCGATGAAATGTGCCATATTGGTGGTTTCAGAGGTATTGACCAGCCACTTGCCATCGGGGCTGATTCCCATGCCCTCGGGCTCCACACCCACCTTGATCTCAGTCACCTTCTGCCGCTTCTGCACATCGACCACAGTCACCATATTGTCGTCTTCGTTGGCGGCATAGAGATATTTACCCGCCGGTTCGAGCACCAGCAATTCCGGATCCGGTCCGGATGGGAGTATATGGGTGACCTTCAAGGTCTCGAGATCCAGCACCTCGATATGATCGGCATCGCTGGTACAGACGTAGAGGTTCTTGCCATCCTTGCTCAGCGCAATGCCCCTGGGGCGTTCCCCCACCTTGACCTTATGCTTCACTTTAAGGCTCTCTCCGTCGATCACGGAGATGGTGTTGTCCTTCTCGCTGCTCACGTAGATGGTGTAAGCCTGTACCCTTCCACTCGCTGACACGGCAAGGGAAAGAACCATTGCGATCAATGGCAGAGGGATGCCGAAACTGCATCGCGAAGACATGATAGACATGTTAGGACTCCTGCGTCGTATATGGTCTATACATCGACCGGCTTTGTTGTGGGCCCGATGCGCATTACCGGCCTCCGCTTATCCGGGTTGCTGTTTTTTGCAACTGCTCTCCGCACGATCGTAGCCCAGGGTATCCAGGGTGGAGTACTGGTGCAGAAAGCCCTGCTGCGGCGATACGGAGATCATCAGCCTTGGCGAGGTAATCAACAGGGGCTGTCGCAGCTGGCCATTCCAATCCCGGTAGGAAACAGCTCTGCCCTTGAAGGCAGCGAGGTTGAAATCCGCGCTCATGATGTAGCGCTGCAGTTGTTCCGCCAGGTTGCTTGATGTGCGCGTTGCCGCCTCGCCGATGGTGCGCACCGCCAACCAGGCCGAATAGTCACGCTCTGTCATCCAGCGGCCATTTTTCTCATGGAAGCGGCGTTGGAACTGGGTCGCACCCCACTGCTCATGGGCGCCGCTCCAGGCTGCTGATGAGAGACCATGGGTCCCGCCCACGGGTCGTGGCAGATAACTGCGGTAACTGAGGAACGCCCCGAATTCATCCAGTTCATCGGCCACGATCAGAATGTCGTAATCCCCCACCTGGGTAAAGGCATTGACCTCTTGCTGCTCTCGGGTATGACCCGAATCGGTGCGTCGTGCACCCGGGACGAATGTCCACTCCTTCTCTTCGGTGATCTTGTGGCCAAAGCGTTTGCCCGCACGCCTCAAGGCCTTTGCATAGGCCTTGTCCCGGGAATGGCGCCCGACCACAAGGAACCACTCGTTCCAGCGTTTCCAGGTCAGGTATTGCGCCAAGGCATCAGCCAGCATGGCCCGGCTGGGTATGGTGTGCAACAGATTCGGCCGGCACATATGGGAGCGCAGGTGGTCATCCATGGCGGCGATATTGAACAGCAAGCTGTCTTTGGCCCGGGGCAGATCCGCGAGTGCGATCAGCTTGGCGGCGGGAAGATTGACGAGGAACAGCCTGACACCTTGCGCATGCAGTTTCTCGAAGGCCTCATCCGGTGAGGTGTCCGCTTTGATTTTTTCCGCCTTCAGGGTGAAGGACTGCCCGGTGAATTGACCGGTGGTGTTGTTATCGCTGATTCCCTGCTCGGCCCCCATCTGGCCCGTGTCATCGATGCTCGGTTCCAAGAGCGATAGAGGAATATGTCGTTCCTCCTCCATGGACAACAGTGCGATCTGGATTTCAAGAGTGGCAGCGGCAGTGGCAGTGGCCGCACCATAGAGTAAAAGTCCAGCGAGGAGATGAAAGAGGATAGCCGGGAATGCGTGGGGTCTCTTTTTTTTATTCTTCGGTTCCAATCTACTCAAGACAGCTCCTTGGACAGTGTCTAGGATTATCGATTAGTAGTACTGAGAGCAAATTCCATACCATTGAATACAGGTTTCCGGATAACCACCAACCAGGCACAAAATCGCATCGTCGCTCTCATTGACCGAATCACCAAGTGTCAATGGTGACACACTTTAGCGTTACAGATTTCTCACACTTGTACAGATTTTGACCTCGGCCAGCACCCGGTCCTCCCATATTAGTCCAGTTTGCATTGCCCGGATAAGAGGTTTTCCACACACTTCTTGCGGTTCCCGCGTTCAACAGGCGGTCATCGACGAACGACTATCGGCAACCGTGAGCGCTTGTATTACTTCTCTGTTCTTATCATCCACCTTATGGACATGCGGATTTATCGCCAACATGCTTCCGCCTGCTCTATAGTTGATCAGTGACAAGCTCGTTCTCTTGGCGCGGTTACATCTACAGGCCAGTCCACGAAAAAGAGATGGCGCTGCTGCCGGCGGACCCGTGATCCAGAGAAACCTCGACTGAGTTGCGACGACGCACGGGATCGGCTAAACGCCGGAGCGTGCGATCATCCGACAGCAACACGCGCTTCAATCACTCGTTACCAGGTATGGAGAGTTGCCCTCAAAAATGAAACCAGAACAGAGGCGGTCCGGCCGCAACAAAGGCCGGGGCGTGGCACCGGCCGTCCTGGCAGATATCCGGGATCTGCTTGGGGATACGCCACGAAAGCCGGAACTGCTGATCGAAATGTTGCACCGGATACAGGATGCCCATGGCCATATCACCGTCAACCAGGTGGCTGCCCTCGCCCGGGAGTTGAACCTCTCCAACGCGCATATCTACGAGGTGGCCAGTTTCTACAGCCATTTCGATCTCATCGCCGATGGTCAGACCCCGCCCCCAACCCTGACAGTGCGTGTCTGCGACTCCATCTCCTGCTGCCTGGCCGGGGCCGAATCCCTTATCGCGGATCTGCAGGCCGACCTGGGTAAAGGTGTGCGCATCCAGCGGGTGCCCTGCATCGGCCGCTGTCAGGAGGCACCCGTTGCGGTTGTCGGGAGACGACCTGTGCCCCAGGCCGATCTGGAAAAGGTAGGCCATCTGATCGCGTCAGGTGAGCGTGATCCCGAGTTGCCGGCTTGTCTGGGTTACAGCGATTATCGGGCCGCAGGAGGCTACCGATTGCTGACGGGGATCGGCACCGACACGGGACTCTCCGAGAAAGAGGTCATTCAATGTCTCGAGGATTCCAACCTCAGGGGGCTGGGCGGCGCGGGTTTTCCCGCCGGCCGCAAATGGCGCATCCTGCGGCAGCAGCCCGCCCCCCGCCTGCTGGCCATCAACATCGATGAGGGCGAGCCGGGCACCTTCAAGGATCGGCACTACCTGGAGAGCGATCCACACCGTTTCATCGAGGGGGCACTGATCGCGGCGCGGGTGGTTGGGATCTCCGAGATCTATCTCTATCTGCGGGATGAATACGCCGCCCTGCGCACCCTGCTGGAGAGAGAGCTGCATGCCTTGCAGTCTGATCCTCCCTCCCCGTTGCCGCCGATCCACCTGCGGCGGGGGGGCGGTGCCTATATCTGTGGCGAGGAGACGGCCATGATCGAGTCCATCGAGGGAAAACGCGGGATGCCGCGTCAGCGCCCTCCCTACCTGGCCCAGGTCGGACTCTTCGGCCGTCCAACCCTGGAGCACAACATGGAGACCCTCCATTGGGTACGGGAACTGCTCGAGCGCGGTGCCGACTGGTTCAGCCGGCAGGAACGCAACGGTCGTCACGGTCTGCGAAGCTTTTCAGTAAGCGGTCGGGTAAACAAGCCGGGCGTGCATCTGGCCCCGGCCGGTATCACCCTGCGACAGCTGATCGACGAGTACTGCGATGGCATGCCCGAGGGGCATGAACTCTACGGCTACTTTCCCGGCGGTGCGTCCGGCGGCATCCTTCCTGCCTCCCTGGCAGACCTGCCCCTCGACTTCGACACCCTGCAACCCTACGGCTGCTTTATCGGTTCCGCGGCGATCATCGTGCTCTCGCAGCACGACAGTGCCCGTGAGGCTGCGCTCAACGCCATGCGATTTTTTGCCCACGAATCCTGCGGCCAGTGCACACCTTGCCGTGTCGGTACCGAAAAGGCGGTGGTCTTGATGCAACAGGCTCATTGGGACAGGGAACTACTCGAGGAGCTCTCGAGTGTGATGATCGACGCCTCCATCTGCGGCCTGGGGCAGGCAGCGCCAAACCCCCTGTTGTCCGTACTGAAATACTTCCCCCAGGAGCTCGAACATGGCGCATGATCCTCGGCCCCTCGCAGGCGTCGATTTCACCCTGGACGGTGTGTCGATCAAAGCACGTCCGGGGGAGAGCATTCTACAGGCCGCAAAGCGGGCCGGTATCGAGATCCCCCATCTCTGCCACAAGGATGGATTGCGCGCCGACGGCAACTGCCGTGCCTGCGTAGTCGAAATCGAGGGCGAACGCACCCTGGCCGCCTCCTGTTGTCGCGTGCCGAGTGATGGCATGGCGGTCAGCAGCCAGGGTGCGCGTCCCCGCAAGGCACAGCGCCTCGTACTTGAGCTTCTTCAGTCCGACATGGGCGAAAACCGCTACACCCCTGACAACGAACTCGACCTCTGGGCGCGGAAGATGGATCTGGGAAAGCCGAGATTTCCCGCCCGTACCCAACCCCGGGCGGACACCTCCCATACTGCCATCGCCGTCAACCTGGACGCCTGCATCCAGTGCACACGCTGTCTGCGTGCCTGTCGTGAAGTACAGGTCAACAATGTAATCGGCTATGCGCATCGGGGGGCGGCTTCGCGTATCGTCTTCGACGCCGGTGAGCTGTTGGGCGAGAGCAGTTGTGTAGCCTGCGGCGAGTGTGTTCAGGCATGTCCAACGGGTGCCCTGATGCCATCCGGGAACGTTGGGCTCGAGCGGATCGAAAAAGCGGTCGACTCTGTCTGCCCCTACTGCGGTGTGGGTTGTCAGCTGACCTTCCATGTCAGTGACAACCGGATCCGCTATGTCAGCGGCCGGGACGGGCCCGCCAACAACAGCCGCCTCTGTGTCAAAGGGCGTTACGGATTCGATTATGTACACCATAAACACCGCCTGACCGTCCCCCTTATACGGTGTGAGGGCACCCCCAAACAGGGGGAGCTGGGGCTCGACCACGAAAACCCCTTCGCCGGCTTTCGCGAAGCAAGCTGGAAAGAGGCCTTGACGTTTGCCGCAGGCGGACTGAGCAGACTCAAACAGCGGGACGGGGCTGCCGCGCTCGCCGGTTTCGGTTCCGCCAAGGGCTCCAACGAGGAGGCCTATCTGTTCCAAAAACTGGTGCGTACAGGGTTTGGGAACAACAACGTGGATCACTGTACCCGCCTCTGTCACGCCTCATCGGTGGTCGCGCTGCTGGAGATGATCGGCTCAGGCGCCGTCTCCAATCCGGTGGCGGATGTGGACAGGGCCGAGGTGATCCTGATCATCGGCTCCAACACCACCGAGAACCATCCGGTGGCGGCCACCTTTATCAAGAACGAGGTCGAGCGCGGTAAAACCCTCATTGTGATGGATCCCCGACGCACCGTCATCGCAAGGCATGCAAGCCACTATCTCCAATTCAAGCCCGACACCGACGTGGCCCTGCTCAATGCCATCATGCATGCGGTAATCGAACAGGGGCTTGTCGACGAAACATTCATCGCCGAGCGTACCACCGGCTACAAGGAGCTTGAGGAGCACCTGCGCCCCTACACAGCGGAAAAAATGGCGCGGATCTGCGGCATCGATGCGCAGACGATCCGCGAGGTGGCCCGGGTATACGCCTCCTCCAAGGCCTCGATCATATTCTGGGGCATGGGCGTCTCGCAACATGTCCACGGCACGGATAATGCGCGTGCCCTGATATCCCTGGCCCTGATATCCGGACAGATAGGCCGACCCGGCACCGGTCTCCACCCGCTGCGTGGTCAGAACAATGTCCAGGGTGCCTCCGATGTGGGTTTGATCCCGATGGTCTTTCCCAATTACCAACGGGTGGACAATCCGGATCTGCGCGCCAGGTTCGAGGCCTTGTGGGGCACGCCCCTCGATGCCGAGCCGGGACTTACCGTGGTCGAAACGATGCATGCCATTACCGAAGGTGTCATCAAGGGCATGTATATCATGGGCGAGAATCCGGCCATGTCGGACCCCAATCTGAACCATGCGCGCAAGGCCTTGGCAAGCCTGGAGCACCTGGTGGTACAGGATATCTTCATGACTGAAACCGCATGGTATGCCGATGTCGTCCTGCCCGCCTCCGCATTTGCCGAAAAGACCGGCAGCTTCACCAACACCGACCGCCGGGTACAGCTGGGACGCCAGGCGATCGATCCCCCGGGCCAGGCCCGTCAGGACCTGGAGATCATTCAGGAGATGGCCAGGAGATTGGGTCTCGATTGGCACTACGGCCATCCCAGGGAGGTCTTTGACGAAATGCGCAAGTGCATGCCCAGTATTGCAGGTATCACCTGGGAACGCCTGGAGCGGAGCGGCGCCGTCACCTACCCCTGCGAACGTGAAGGGGATCCGGGCGAGCCGGTGATATTCACCAGGCAATTCCCCACTGTATCGGCCAGGGCGAGTTTGATCCCCGCCCCTTTCACCAATGCGGATGAACTGCCGGACGAGGCATATCCCTGGGTATTGATCACCGGCCGCCAGCTGGAGCATTGGCATACCGGGGCCATGACCCGTCGAGCGGTGGTGCTCGACAGCATCGAACCGGTTCCGGTGGCCAGCCTCCACCCCGACGAATTGGCCAAGATGGATCTCCAACCCGGCGGGCTGATTCAGTTGCACTCCAGGCGCGGGACGGTTACCGCCCATGCCCGGGCTGACGAAGGGGTCTCACCGGGGCAGGTCTTCCTCCCCTTCTGCTACCACGAAGCGGCTGCCAATCTGCTGACCAACGAGGCGCTCGATCCCGCGGCCAAGATACCCGAGTTCAAATTTTGTGCAGTCCGGGTGACGCCGGCGCATGAACGTCGACTGTTAAAAACAGCACAGAGGGTGTGACACAACCGTTACAGCTATTGCGCGGGAGATGACCCAAAAGGCACCCTGGAGACACGATTATTTTATGGTTGTTATTTTTTTGTTGTTATTTCATCAAGTTGACATGTCAGTATAAACAATTGGCCCATATTCTGCTTTATGAATTACATGCCCCGGCCAAGATCCGGCTGCCGCGTCAATGCCTGCATGGAGAGAATCACCTCACCTCAACGATTTTCTGAAGAGTGTGCAGGATCAGGGTTTGATCATGGATTTTGTTACAAGTCTTTCCTCCAACCTTAGTGCCCTTGTTGTGACTATCCCCTAGTCACAGAGGGCATTTTTTTAGTCGATCCGGATTAAGCGCCGTCGGGCAAGGTCTATACGAAGATGCCTTGAACGGCGCTTAAGACGGCTCCTTGGTCTTGAGAAGGGGTTCCAGCAGATCCATCGGTAAGGGAAAGACCAGGGTGTGGCTCTTGTCTCCGGCTATCTCGGTCAGGGTCTCCAGGTATCTGAGTTGTATCGACTGGGGCTGTTCGGCGAGGGTCCTTGCCGCTTCGACCAGTTTTTCCGCCGCCTGCTGTTCACCCTCCGCATGGATCACCTTTGCACGCCGAGCCCGTTCCGCCTCGGCCTGCCTTGCGATCGCGCGGATCATGCTGTCGTCCAGGTCGACATGCTTGATCTCCACGTTGGAGACCTTGATCCCCCAGGTGTCGGTCTGGTTATCCAGAATGTTGCGCACATCATCGTTGAGTCGTTCACGCTCTGCCAGCATCTCATCCAGTTCGTGTTGCCCGAGCACGGAGCGCAGGGTTGTTTGGGCCAGTTGGCTGGTGGCAACCATGTAGTCCTCTACCTGGATGATTGCGCGTTCCGGGTCGAGGACGCGGAAATAGACCACGGCGTTGACCTTTACCGAAACATTGTCCCGGGAGATCACATCCTGGGATGGCACGTCAAGAACGATGGTTCGCAGATCGACTCTGACAAACTGCTGGATCACCGGAATGATGATGATAAGGCCCGGCCCCTTGACCCGCCAGAAACGTCCCAGCATGAATACCACGCCGCGCTCGTATTCGCGAAGAATCTTCAGCGCAGAGGCTAGAAAGGTTACGATCAGAAAAAGTATAACCGCATAGAAATAGAGCGTCATGATCACTTCTCCTTATCAACCGGCATTACCGTCAACAGCAAACCCTCTCGACCGGTGACCTCGACCAGCTGATCCTTTTGCAGGGGATATTCGGAGCGGGCCCGCCATATCTCACCATGCACCCTGATCTCACCCTCACCGGTGAAGCCCTCCACCACAACCCCTTCGCTGGTCAGCATCTCCTCACGCCCGCTAATCACGGGGCGGTTACGGGATTTAACGGCCATACCGATGATAAACACCATCAGGAATGCGCTGCTCACGGCGACAAACAGGATCAGCGGCAGCGATATACCGAATCCCGCCTGGTCGGTATCGATGAGTATCAGTGAGCCGATGGTGAAGGCAACCACACCACCTATACCCAGGGTGCCGAAGCTGGGCACGAAGGCCTCCGCAACCATTAACGAGAGTCCGAGCAGAATCAACGCCACGCCGGCGTAGTTGATGGGAAGCAGATGAAATGCATAGAGTGCCAGCAACAGTGAGATGGCGCCCACGGTTCCGGGAACGATGGAGCCTGGATTGGCAAACTCGTAAATCAGGCCATAGATACCCACCAGCATGAGGATATAGGCCAGGTTCGGATTGCTGATAATGCTCAACAACTGACTCTGCCAGTCGGGCAGGTGTTTCTCTATGACCATGTTCTCGGTGTTCAGGATCTTGTTGCCGAGGGGAAGCTCCACTTGTGTACCATTCAGTGCGGAGAGCAGGCTGTCGATATCCGCGGCTACCAGGTCGATCACACCCTGTTTCAATGCCTCCTCGGCGGAGAGGCTGGCGGCATCCCGCACCGCTTTTTCCGCCCACTCCGCATTGCGCTTGCGCAGAGACGCCAGGCTGCGAATATAGGCGGCGGCATCATTGACCACTTTGCTTGTCTTGGCATCAGTCGCCGGGTGTTGATCGCTCTCCTTCTCCGCTTCGGGTTTGCTCCTTTCAGGTGTTGTTTTCGGTACGCCACCCAACGATACGGGGGTGGCGGCCCCCAGATTGGTGGCCGGTGCCATGGCTGCGATATGGCTGGCATAGAGAATATAAGTGCCGGCGCTGGCGGCACGTGCGCCACTGGGTGCGACATAGGTTACCACCGCAACCCGGGAGGCGATGATGCGTTTGATAATCGCCCGCATCGAAGTGTCGAGGCCGCCGGGGGTATCCATCTGCAGAACCACCAGTTCCACGGCTTCACTTTCGGCCCTTTCGAGTGCCCTATCAAGGTAGTCAGCGGTTGCCGGGCCTATGGCCCCCGAGACCTCGAGCAGGAACCCTCTGGGAGTTTGCGCATCGGCAGAGAGCTGGGTAAGGCCGTAGCCGCAGAGGCAGATAAGTAGAAATAGAGACAGCGCATATCGAGACACAACCCACCTCGCTATGTTGATATCTATATTCTAGACCCTTGACAGGCTATTTGGTTTGCTTCGACACAATCGAATGATGACAATTCAATGCCTTTATTGATAGATAGTTAGTTAAACTGTCAGGCTAATTCCAAAAACTACGCCCACTACAATGTCGGGCATATCCTCTCCATTCCACGACGTAATTCGTCACCAGACGCACTGAACGAAATAAATATTCATTCGACCGCGAATTGTCACAATACTGTAATAATCGAAGAATATATTTGTAATCTCATTGTAATAAATAATTCGGTCTTCACTAGATTACAGTCCTATCACCATAAACAGCGGCAAGTAAAGGTAACCAATGTCGCGTTGATGATCGGGGTTTCTGTTTTTTTACTGCGGACATTGATAGACAACATTCGAGGGTGATCATAATGAGTAAATTCTCTTTTGCCACATCTGTGGTGGCCACCGGCCTGCTTTGCGTTTTTTCCGCACAGGCGGCCGACCGAACCGTCATCCAGAACAAGGGGTCTGACACCCTGGTCAACGTTGCCCAGGCCTGGGCGGAGGAGTACGGCAAGGTCGATGCAAATGTGGCAGTCGCCGTATCCGGGGGCGGATCGGGCACGGGTATAGCCGCGATGATCAACGGTACCGTGGATATCGCCAATGCCAGTCGCAAGATGAAAAATAAAGAGATCAAACTGGCGAAATCGAAAGGCCAGGATCCAATCGAACACGTGGTCGGCTATGACGCTCTCGCCGTCTTTCTACATCAGAACAACCCGGCCGATACCCTCAACTACGATCAGATAAAGGCGATCTACGCGCGTGGCGGCAAGGCCACGAAATGGTCTGATATCGGCCTTGAGGTCCCAGGCTGTAAAAACGGCGAGATCGTTGTCGTCAGCCGCCAAAACAACTCCGGCACATACGCCTATTTCAAGAAAGAGGTGCTCGGTAAGAAAGGCAAGTTTCGCCAGGGCACCCTGGACATGCATGGCTCGAAGGATGTTGTCGATCTGGTCGAGAAAACGCCATGTGCAATTGGTTACAGCGGCCTCGCCTACGCCACAGACCATATCAAGATGGCCTGTGTCTCAAAAAAGGCTGGCGAGTGTGTGGCTCCCAGCGTAGAGACAGCCAGCGATCGCAGCTATCCCATCGCGCGCCCCCTGTTCATGTATACCAACGGTGAACCCAAGGGTGCCGTCAAGACCTACCTGGACTGGGTCAAGAGCGATACCGGCCAATGTATTCTGCTGAAAAAGGGCTATGCACCGATTCGTAGCGTAAGCTGCAATTAAGCGTCATGGCACAACCTGGATTGTGCAGATTGACATAGCCTGTCGCCAATCCCGGCAGCCGAAAACCCGCCGGGATTGGGATCAGCCAGGTGGCTTGGGTTTGCCCGTGGATTTGGGTTTCTAAGCCGCAACTGCCTGTGTCAGACAGGCTTGCATCATAAAAAATCCGTTGTCACCAGTGACGGCGCTCAATGGGGAGCAAAAAATAATGGGCCATCTCGAAGAACGACTGGAACAAGACCTCAAAGATATCCACGATCGCGTGGCGAAGATGGGCGCACAGGTACAGGAAGCTGTGAAGAACGCCGTTAAGGCCCTGCAGACGGGGGACAATAAGCTCGCCTACGCCACGGTGCTGAATGACAACCCCATCAACCGTTGCATGCGCGAGATCGACAAGATCTGCCACCGCTTTTTCGCCATCCACATACCCAGCGGCGGACACCTGCGCCTGCTCTCCTCTGTAATTCGTGCAAATATCGAACTGGAACGCGTTGGCGACTATGCCGTCACCATCGCCCGTGAAGGTGCGCAACTCTCGCAGCCGCCCAGTGGCGGACTCGGCAAGGAGCTCGAACGTGTCGCCAGCCAGACCATGAACATGCTGCAGTTGGCGATCAGCGCGTTTACGGAACTCAATGCCGAAAGCGCCAAGAGCACCATGACCCTGGCTAATGAGATGGAGTACAACCTGGACAGTGTCTATACCGAGATAATGGAGAATGACGATCGGACCAAGGTGGAAGAGGTGCTTGCCATATTTGTCGTCTTCAACCAACTCAAGCGTGTGGCGGATCAGGCGAAAAACCTCTGCGAAGAGACCGTGTTCGCGGTTACCGGAGAACAGAAAGCGCCCAAGACCTTCAACATCCTCTTTGTCGACGAAGACAACAGCGGCCTGAGTCAGCTGGCCGAAGCCATCGCCAAGATTAATCATCCAAACGTTGGCAACTATCGAAGCGCTGGACGGGTAAAAGCCGAGGCACTCAATCCCCCGCTGATCAAATTCCTGGAACAGAGGGGTATAGATCACGACGCTCTCAATCCTACCGCCATCGAGGAGTTGACCGCCAAGGAGATATCCGAACAGCATGTCGTCGTCTCACTGCAGGGAGAGGTGGCTACCTACCTGCCGCGTATACCCTTTCACACCTCGGCCCTGGAGTGGGGTCTGGGTGAGGCGCCTGAAGATGAGGACGCCCATGAATACGAATCGATCTATCGTGAACTGGCTATATTGATCAAGGACCTGATGGAGCTGCTGCGTGGTGAAGGAGCAAGCTGATGTCAGAGATACAAACGCTCCAACAGACGATGTCCGCAGACTTCGACAGTCGCAACCTGGACTGGTACATCGATAAACTGGTCCAATCCGTCGTCTTCTTCGCCGGTATATCGGCCATCATCTTCATCATCGGTATCTTCGTCTTCATCACCATAGAAGGTTTCGGTTTTCTCCTCGAGGACTTCAGTTTCAGGGAGTTTTTTCTCTCTCCCTTTTGGGAACCCTCCGATGAGGATGCGCCGGAGTACGGCATACTCGCACTGGTGGCTGGTACCGCCAGCGTCACCGGACTGGCGATGGTGGTGGCAATCCCCTTCTCCCTCGGTGCCGCCATCTTTATCGGCGAGTTCGCCACCGGCAAGCTGAGAGAGTTTCTCAAGGTTTTGGTAGAGCTGCTGGCCGCCATCCCCTCGGTGGTCTGGGGCTTTATCGGTCTCTCCATCATGAACCCGTTGATCATCGATCTCTTCGATGTGCCGGTCGGTCTGAACGTTCTCAATGCCGGGGTGATCCTCGGCCTGATGGCGGCGCCGATCATGACCTCAATCGCGGAGGATGCGCTGAAGGCGGTGCCCGACCGCTATCGGGAGGCGGCGGAGGCGCTGGGTGCCACCCGCTGGCAGGTGATCTTCAAGACCGTACTGCCCGCGGCGAAGAACGGCCTCCTCGGAGCAGTGCTGCTGGGTGTCGGACGAGGTTTCGGCGAGACCATGGCGGTGCTGATGGCCACCGGGCATGCGGTGAACATCCCCGGCAGCCTGTTCGACCCGGTACGCGCACTGACCGCCACCATCGCTGCGGAGTTGGGTGAAACCGCGGTGGGATCGCCTCACTACCAGGCGTTGTTCACCATCGGCATCTTTCTCTTCATCATCACCTTCCTGATCAACCTCACCGCGGATCTCATCGTTCGTGGCATTCGCAAGGGGTAAGTCGCAATGTTCGCCGAATCTGAATTGAATATACGCAACAAACGGGTTCAGAACCTGTTCCGCATCCTCTTTCTGATGATGACCGTGCTACTGGTGATACCGGTAATCATCATATTGGGCATGCTGATTACCAAAGGCGGCAGCATAATCTCCATCGATTTTCTGTTCACCTATCCTACCAACGGCATGACCGCTGGGGGTATCTTTCCAGCCCTGCTGGGCACGGTGTGGATCGTCGCGGTGGCGCTGCTGGCATCGGTGCCATTGGGCGTGGCGGCGGCCATCTATCTCAACGAATATGCCGCCGACAACTGGTTCACCCGGCTTATCCAGCTCGCGATCATCAACCTCGCCGGGGTGCCGTCCATCGTGCATGCGCTGTTCGGTGTCGGCGCCTTCGTCATCTTCTTCGGTTTTGGCACCAGCATCCTGGCCGCCAGCCTTACCCTCGCGATTATGACCCTGCCGGTGGTGATCGTCTCCACCCGGGAGTCGTTACGCGCCGTACCTCAGGCCTTCCGAGAGGCCTGCTGGAACATGGGCGCCACCCGCTGGCAGACCATACGGCGGGTAGTGCTGCCCAACGCGGTCAGCGGCATACTTACCGGTGTGATTCTGGAGGTCTCCCGCACCACCGGCGAAACCGCCCCCATCATGTTCACCGGAGCGGCCTTCTTCCTCCCCTTCCTGCCCCAGGGCGTCTTCGACCAGACCATGGCCCTCTCGCTACACCTGTTCGTCGTCGCCACCCAGGTACCGGGGGTACCGGAGAACCTGCCCTACGGTGTCGCCCTGGTGCTGATCGCCATGGTGCTGCTGATGAACAGCATCTCCATCGCCTTCCGCATGTATCTGCGAGGTAAAAAGAAATGGTAGACATGAGCCTCAACACCGCAGTGGCCGAAGCCATGCCGGCTGAGATTACCGATTCCCCCGCCCCCGTCAAGCTCGGGGTCAGCGATCTGACCATCAAGTATGGCGGGACAGCCGCCCTGAGCGGTGTCAATCTGCAGGTTCGCGAGCACGAGATCTTCGGCATCATCGGGCCTGCCAACGCCGGTAAGACATCCTTTCTCAAGGCCCTTAACCGCATGGACACCTTCAACGCCAACATGAGCGTGGAGGGCGAGATTCTCTTCAACGGGCTCGATGTACAGAAACTGAAGAACATCTATGCCCTGCGCAGCCGCATCGGTGTGGTCTTCCCGCTCCCTGTGGGGCTGCCGTTGACTATCTATGAGAATGTCGCATTGTCACCTCGACTGCGCGGCATCAACAAAAAAAGCGACCTGGATATCATCGTCGAACGCTGCCTCACCCGGGCCGCGCTCTGGGACGAGGTAAAAGACAGGCTCAACTCCCTGGGCAGCCTTCTCTCCGGCGGTCAGCAACAGCGCCTCACCATCGCCCGCGCCCTCTCCCAGGAACCGGACCTGTTGATGCTGGATGAATTTTCCATCGCCGTCGACCCGGTGACCACCATGCGCATCGAGGATGTGCTGAAAGAGCTGAAGCAGGACATGACCATCATCCTGGTCACCAACCTGGTGCAGCAGGCAAGACGACTGGCCGATCGAACCGCCTTCTTTCTTGAAGGCAAGTGCGTGGAGATCGGTGTGACCGAGGATCTCTTCACCGGGGAGGTGGAAGATCAGAGAACCAGGGACTATGTAGAAGGTAAATTCGGCTAATCACCAACCACAATTAATCCATAGCCTAGAAGAAAGCCATGAACGCCACCGCAGAAGCAATGAACCAAGCGACACCCGAGTACGCCATCAAGACCAGCAAGCTCAACCTGTGGTATGGGACCTTTCAGGCCCTCTACGATGTCGACCTCAACATCCGCAACGGTATGATCACCTCCCTGATCGGGCCCTCCGGCTGCGGCAAGTCGACATTCCTGCGCAGTGTCAACCGCATCAACGAACGCCTCGGTTATGTGCGTATCGAAGGCAATATCGATGTTCTGGACAAGAACATCTACGACCCCGATGTGGAGCTGGTCCAGGTACGCAAGCAGATCGGCATGGTCTTCCAACGCCCCAACCCCCTGCCCATCTCGATCCGTGACAACATTCTATTCGGCCACAAAATACACTCCAAAAACAATAGATCGGCGAAGACCGATGATGAAGAGATCGTCGAGTCGGCACTGCAACAGGTACTGCTTTGGGATATGGTAAAAGACCGTCTCAACCAGAAGGCAACGGAACTCTCATTGGAAGAGCAGCAGAAACTCTGCATCGCGCGACTGCTGCCGGTGAAACCCACTGTGCTGTTGATGGATGAGCCCTGCTCCGCCCTCGACCCCAAGGGTACCGCCGCCGTAGAGGAGCTGATCTGGGAGCTGCGCGGGCAATACACCATACTCATCGTCACCCATAACATGGCACAGGCGAGACGCGCCAGTGAAGAGTGCATTTTCATGTTGATGGGCAAGGTGGTGGAACACCAGGCCACAGAGGATCTGTTTGTGACCCCGGAAAAGAAGGAGACTGCGGATTACATTGAGGGGCGGTATGGTTGAGTGAGGATTCGCATAGCTACTATGTGCTTTTTTCCGCACACTAATCAGCCCTGGCAGACAATGTCAGGGCTTTTTTCGTTTATGCGATCTTTTTAACCACTGACACCGGCATACGATTCACAACATCGTGGGATAGTCGCCATGCAGACACATGACAGGCCGGTTGAAACGGTAGTAGGTTCGGTCTTAACGATCCATCCCAGGTAGCCGGATTCTGATGCCATCCTTGGCATGCACTGAACCACCCCTACTCCAGCATGTCATTAATTACATTCTTGAACCAGCTGTGCGCGTAACTCACCTCGCGCTTCCGTTGTACGGCCGATGCATTCATGGGTGAAAGCCCACCCGAGCCTTTGATCGGCAGGATGGTGTTGCTTCCCTCGTCCAGGGTGTAGACCGCTGCCACCGAAATACCGTGCTCCTCGCCGAGGATACTGTAGCAGGTGTTGACGAAGGTGGGATCGCCGGGGTCCATGCCGTTTAACTTGGCGACGATGGCGGCAGCGGCGACCTTGGCCTGGGAGTTGGCGGCATAGGCCGACTTCGGCATCTTGGCGGCACTGGAGGCATCACCCAGCACATAGACATCGGGATGCAGCGTCGACTCGAAGGTGCGCTTGTTGACCGGGCACCAGTCACCCTCCACCAGGTTGGAGGCATAGGCCACCTTGCCTGCCTTCTGCGGCGGGATGATGTTGATCACGTCGGCGGTGAACTCCTCGATCTCGGCCTGCAGGGTGCGGGTTGAGGGGTCGAGCTCCTCCACGGTGCCACCGCCAGCGGCACCGACCCATTCGATCATGGAGTTCCCGGTGCCGAAGCCATAGAGCTGGGACCAGCCCTGCCGAAACAGCCCCTGCTTGGAGAAGGCATCCTTGGGATCGAGGATGAGAATTTTCGCCCTCGGCTTATGGTGCTTGCAGTACATGGCGATCTGCGCCGCCCGTTCGTAGGGTCCCGGGGGACACTTGTAGGGATTGGGCGGTGCGACGATGATCACCTTGCCCCCTTCCGGCATCGACTCGATCTGCCTGCGCAGGGTCACCGTTTGCGGGCCGGCATACCAGGCGTGGGGAATTGTCTCGGCGACCTCCGCGTCATAGCCCTCAATGGCATCCCACTTGAAATCGACGCCGGGTGAGACGATACAGGCATCGTAGACGAAGTTACCGCTCTTCTCGGTGACAACCTGCTTCTTATCCGCCTCTATGGCAGCGGCCCGGTCGATGACTATCTCCACCCCATGTCGCTTGAGGCCTTGGTAATCGAAGGTGATGGATTCGATGGTGCGATCGCCGCTCAATACCTCGTTGCTCATGAAACAGGAGGTGTAGTTTTTATTGGCCTCGATAAGAGTGACCTTTACATTGGGATTCAGCTTGCGCAGGTATTTTGCGGCTGTGCTGCCTCCGACACCGCCACCCACGACCACCACCCTGGGGCTGTTGGCCAGGGCAAGGGTTGGAAACAACAGCGAACTGCCTGCCAGGGTAAGTCCGCCACCCACGCGGATGAAATCTCTGCGATTGATTTTTTTCATGTCTTCCTTCTCCGCGATCAGTGCTTGCTGCCGTAGTAGTGGATCAACGCGGGCATAGCCTGTTCGCCCTGCTCTTCGATGGCGGCATCCACCTTGCGCTTCATCTTTCTCGGATAGGGACGCCTGCCTTCGATGAAATCCTCCATGCTGTAGTCGAGATAGGGTATCCATTGACCGGCCAGGGTACCGGAGTCCCCCGCGCGGCCGCCGTTCTCATGACACTTCTCGCAATGGGTATCGTGCAGCTGTTTGCCGATCTCGACCAGTTGTTGGTCGGTCTTCTGCACATGCAGCCGCAGCTCCTGCTTGGCGAAAAACCAGGCCATGGCCTTGATCTGTTCGTCGCTGTAGCCCTTGGCGATGCGATTCATGATGGTGGAGTTGCGCTGATCACGCTTGTAGGCATTCATGGCATCGATAAAGATATCCGGGTCCATCGCAGCTATCGAGGGGCTGGAGGGACCGACGCTGGAGCCATCGGTGCCGTGACAGCCGGCACAGGTGAAGGCAAGGGCCTGGCCCGACGGTCCCGACTGGGCGGCCAAAGGAAGCACCGCCAGCAGAGCCAGGAGCAGATTGCGAACTTTCTTGCTTATACTGTTTTTTCTCATCATCTTCTCCATCCCTATCAGCTTGGCTTGGTCATCACACCGATCAGCACCAGGGTCAGCAGGGCCAAACCGGTCATGATCAGCACGGTAGTGATGAAGGAGGCCGCCAGATCCGCACGCCGCGAGGGACGTCTGACCAGGTGCCTGTCCAGCTCACCTGACTCGACGAGTCGATCATATTCAAGCCGATGGTCGTGCTTGAACTCCTCGATGGGGATCTTGCCGGTGAAGATGGTGGTACTCATTGGAAAGCGCTCTGGCCGGAAGTGCACGTTGAAGAAGTGCACGGAGTTGAGGAAGATGGCCGCCAGCAGCGCCTCCTCGGCATGGACCAGGGTGGCGATGTTGAACATCCAGCCCGGCAGGATAATAGCCGTCGTCTCCGGTGCGAAGAGCATGATACCGGATGTACCGATTACGGCGGCACCCCAGAAAGGCGCCCAGTAGTCGAACTTCTGCCAGTAGGTCCAGTGGGTGAACTCGGGCCGTTCGCCATAACCGAGGAACCACTTGAACATACGCTTCAGGTCCTCCCAATCCTTCCAGTTGGGCAGCATGGAGGTACTGCCGAACCACTTGAAGCGGTCGCGATTGCTCCAGATATTGCTGATCGCAATGGAGAGATGGGCGAGGAATATTCCCAACCAGATGACGGCGGCGGTTCGATGGATAATCCCCTCCATCTCCGGGCCACCGAGGAACACCACTACCGCCTTGGCCCAGCTTGTATGGGAGAACAGCAGGGTGGTTCCGGTCAGGATCAGGGTCATGGTGGATACCGCGAAGAGTGCGTGAATCCAGAGCCAGACTGTGGGGAAACGGCGGAAATAGACCACATCGGGGCTGTTCAGATCCTCGTTAAAACCCTTACCCTGGATACGGTCCATCACCTCGCGGTAGAGCCACAGCATCACGTGGACCCAGAAGAAGGCCATCACCGCCAGGATCAGGGTCTGCATGAACATCTTGAAGAACCAGAGACCCGGATACTTCTCCCTGTCGTCCGCATCACCGTGGGGCCAGAAGGTGAGGAAGTTGTCGTTGGCATCCTCGTGGCATACCCGGCAGTTCTCCAGACGATTGTTGGGGTGGATCTCGGATGTCGGATCGTCTTCGCCCTTGATCTCGTGGCTGCCGTGACAATCGTGGCACTTGGCGGTGTTGGTGTAACCGAGTCGATGCACCTGGCCGTGGTAGGAGTCGAAGTAGGTGCGTTGCGCATCCTCGTGGCAGTCACCGCAGTTCTTGGTAATCACAAGCTTGGCAGGGTCGCTCTCCGGCGATGCGATTTCATGGGTCGTGTGGCAATCGGAACAGACCGCCGATTCACTGTCCCCCTCTTCCAGTACCGCCTTGCCGTGTACCGACTCGCGGTAATTGTGGAGTTCTTCCCTGTGACACTCGCCGCATACCTCGGGATTCTTCAGGCGGTGTTCCTCGCGCTGGTGACTGCCCAGGGTGCCGACGTTATGCGCGTCGTGGCAATCGTAACAGGTGGCGTTGGTCTCCGACTGGTCGTGTTTGTTGGGCAGTGCATGTACCGAGTCGTAGTAGGCCTCGATGGTCTCCAACACCACGCCGAGGCGTTTGTATTTCTCATCGGGGTCGTTTCGATGCCTGTCCCAGGTCTCCCGGTGACACTCCACGCAACCGACGACCACCTCCGGAGATTCCCGATGGGGTACCCGTTCGATGGTTGCGTGACAGTTGGTGCAGGACTGCTCGCCATGCACACTCTCTTTGATCATCTCCGGATCGGCGTAGATATCGACGATACTGCCGTCATCCCGCATATCTGTCTTCTCGTGCGCATCGCCATGGCACTTCAGGCAGCGCTTGTTGGGAATGATGCGCTTTCCCGTGACCGGGTCGAAACCCGGGGGCGGCGTCTCACCCAACACCGTCATCTCACTCACTGCACTCTGAACAGGAGTCAAGAAACAGATACTTATAAGAAAAGAAACGAAAATCCAGACTGGCGATCTGAGTGCCTTATATCTCATTATTATTTCCTCGCTGGTCAAGTGCACAACCGCTACAACGAGGCTTATAGGTTATTGACAAACAGAGCCAACAGCGGAACTACAGTGCCGAACGGACCGACAATCCAAGTAGGTCGAAATCTCGTCCAGTATTTGTTACAGATCAAGGTCGATTCTACGACATTCAACAAGTTAAGAGAAATCCGACAGGTGTGTATTGACTTTGATCAATTAAAAAATAAATTACTGAAATAGTTTTCAATTATTTCAGGGAATGCTAATATAGGTATCGAGATTGTAGATGTTTTCAATTTCAGATTGCTAGTTGGAGATCAACATGAATGTAGTGCCCATATTGATCATGGCATCAGCGGTTTTCGTATTTGCTGTAACAGCTTTGAGCATCGCCACCGTTCTCGGTGTCGGCATTAGCCAGGTCCGGGGTTTATTGGGAAGGAAAAGCCGAACCTGATACCCGCTCAATTACCCGCAAGGGACACGCCAGCAGAAGACGCAGGGTAGACGATACCCTGCTGTCCTGTTCTTCCCTGGAGAAACAGCCCGGATCAGTCAGCGTTTCAGTGAAACGCGACAGGTGGTGTTCGAGTTTGGACTGCCTGTCAGATCACCCGCGCGTCTAAGATTTGACTCTGCCCCATTCCCGATCACTTCCTGTCGTTCAAATGACAGGGGCGGGCCGCGTTCACCCCTATCTCCTTCATTCCGAGTTCGCAATGCCACTGACAAGCAATGTGGCAAGCAGCAAGGCAACGGCCGGAAATAAAAAACCTAAATCCCAACTCCCTGCTCTCTTCCCTCCTTTCAAGGAGTGCCGCAATGCCTCTATTGTCAAGCAGGTCACAGTATGGGCATGTCGTCTCTTCCCCGGGGTTGTACGGCAGGCCGCAAAGTCTACATGGCCTTTTCCTCAGCTGCTCGGCAAGTAACGCTGCCCTGCCTAATAGCCCTCCGATTTTCATTGACACGAGCTCCCTAGATACAGCCACCATCCATGTTTAACGCTCAAGCAGTCTTATGCACCGGCAGGAGTTTCCAGGTATGCGGATCACTAAGCCGTCTCTTCACTGAAGGTGATTGAAGCCACGCAGATCGGAAATAGAAACATCCTGATCAATCTCATCCAGGACCCATCCATGGCTTGCACGTTTGAATCGCCATAATTCCTTGAAAGAGAGCTTCTTCTTTTCACCGTCGATAACATCTCCGGTCTTTTCGACAATCGTGTTATCGATCATCGAACCTTTGATCAAAGTCCAAAAGGCATCTTTGGAGTTATCCCTGTAATCGAGGACTTCGACGACAGCAACCTCCTCGAGATTTATGCTTTCCATGCCATTCCTGATTCCACGTTTCGGTATGTCATGGGTCTGCATCTTGTGCTTGGCGTATAATCGGTTGCTTAAAAATTCCCTGGCAATATTTTGATCGCGGTCTCGCCATGCCATTTGAACCTTGAAATAGGCTTCCTCGAATCTCGTTTTAATTTGATCCATATCCCACATTGGATCTCTGCCGGATATCTTCCTGAGAAGAGCTTTCACCTGTTTGTTTTTCTTTGCGGCAATGTAGGTAAAGATACCCGAGTAGATCAGGATAAACGGCCAAAGTACAAGCCCCAGGATGCCGCCACCCGCTCTTGCTGTGGCCTCATCTGTAATGAAGAGCAATGCCATGCCGGCCACCAGGATGCAAGCTGTGGAAACCATGCGCTGCTTTTTGATCATTTGCACTCCGTGTGCCACAAACAGGCGGTGAGGTTAACGCCACTGATGTCCGTGTAAAGGTACTGGGTACTGTTTTTAGCCAATGGAGCCTGCCAGGCACTGCAAGCGAGCGTGGACCATAGAAGCGAATGTGGTGCTTGTTATGAAAAGAGTCAGAATGGTTGTCGCTAATCCGGTCTGGTTCCCGGACGCCTGCCGGGGGGAGAGGTTTCAACCGGTCACGTACCTCTTCAACTAATCCGAGCTTTCATCGAGTAGCGCCTTGAACTCATCCAGATCCAGCTCGTCCGAGGTGTTGGAGAAACTGGCCGGCATGCCAAACTCTTCCGACGTGCCCCGCATGCGCATCCTCTCTATCATCTTCACCAGTTCGAGATTGTATTGAAGTGAACGATCCCTGATCAGAAAACGCTGATAGGTACGGACAATCAGCTCGTCGGTCTCGGTGACAGGCGGTGTGTGTTCTGCAATCTTCTGTCGATAGTAGTCGCACTTGTTTTTTGCGAGAGGAGAATAAGATTCCAGTCCGTGCATGATGCCTCTTCCCATACTTTGTGTCGTTTGGAAATAAGTAGCAGTAACCATGCCAGCGCTATCAAATCATAGGCTTAGCAATTTCTTGGGCATGAACTTGTAAACAATGCCGACGATTTCGGAATCTCATTCTGGATGAATGGGGTCCATGAGTAAGAAATTGATTCCTATCCATGATTGTTCTCGATTGCGCTCAACAACCAGATCTAAAACAAGACCTGGTTTGTTGCGACCTTCAATTACCAGCGAAGAACAACGAAACGTGACATCCCGCCTTTGGTGATCAGAAGCAATACCTGCCCCTTGCTCTTTCCTTCGGTCACCAATCTTCGAAACTCCTCGGCATTTGTTACTGGTTTACGATTGACCTGTGTAATCACCGTACCTGCGTCAATCCCCGCCATGGCGGCCATCGAACCCTGGGAGACACTGGTGACCACGACACCTCGAGTGGTGCTGGTATCAAAGGATTGCGCCAGTTCCTTGTTCAAGGTCTGTACAGTCATACCCAGCTCTTCCGCGGTGTTTGTGTCTAATCCGGCGATTGCTTGATCACTCAGCTCACCAATGGTTACTTTCAGGACATGGGCTTTGCCATCCCGTATAATCTCCAGCTCCACTTCACTGCCAGGTGTTGTCAAAGATATCCGGTTGCGAAAGTCACCGACATTGTCCACCGTTTCCTCTCCGAGCTTGGTGATCAAATCACCCTGTTTAAGACCGGCTTTGTAGGCAGGTGAATCAGCGTTGACTTCAGCCACGAGTATACCTTTTTGTTTGCCCGCACCAAAAGATTCAGCCAGTTCAGGGGTCAAAGATTGAATCACGATACCCAGGAATCCCCGGGTAACCTCCCCTTTGTCTAGCAGTTGGTTGGCTATGCCCTTGGCCATGTTGATGGGAATGGCGAAACCCACACCCATGTAACCACCGCTGCGGCTGAATATCGCCGTGTTGATGCCGACGACTTCGCCATCCAGATTCACCAGGGGCCCACCCGAGTTGCCTGGATTGATTGCGGCATCGGTCTGGATGAAATCCTCGTAATCGTTGATGCCGAGACCGGTACGCCCCTTCGCGCTTACGATGCCCGCTGTCATGGTGTGACTGAGACCGAATGGATTGCCGAAGGCAAGCACCCACTCGCCGACATCGAGCCTGTTGGAATCGCCAAGCACGAGTTCCGGTACATTTTCGGCTTCGATCTCCAGCACCGCAATATCCGACTTGGGATCCCTGCCACTGACCTCTGCCTGAAACGCACGTCCATCCTTGAACTTCACGCTTATCCTGTCCGCCCCTTCGACAACATGGTTGTTGGTCAGAACATAGGTCTTGTTCGACAGCAGGCCCTTCTCATGGGAAAAGACAAATCCAGACCCCTGCCCTACCGAGCGATGCCTGCGTGGTTTCTGTTGTTGTCTCGGCATGCCGGGGAACTGCTGGCCGAAAAAGCGCCGGAACAGTTCATCGTTGAAGGGCGAACCGAAATCAAATGGCGATAGTTCATTTCTTGGTGCACTCTCCCTGATGCTCTCAACCTGGATATAGACGACAGATGGGGAGACTTTCTGCGCCACCGAGGCGAAGGCTTTACCCGTCTGTCGCAGACTCTCTATACCTCCCTGTTGGGCATGGAGGTTGACGGCTACCAAACAGAGAAGAACAAATAATTTAGTTGCTAAATAACGTTTCGTCATGGTCTTCAACTTCTATTCGATTTCGTTTTGGCTAGTCTTGATCTCAGGCGCTGCTTTCTGCTACTGCTCGTTGGAGACAACGAGTTTCTCCCGTGACGCCTCCTTCAGGGGATCGACCAGATAGGCGGCCACCTCGAAGTAACGGTCCCTGTCAGAGCACTTGAAAATGTAACCGGACTCGTCTTCCACCTCGTAGAACTGATAGCTCAACAGCTTGCCATCCTTCAGCTTCACTTCCACACTGAAACCAGGTTCCCTATGTTGGCAAACCGCGCTCTCCTTTTCGCCGAGCAGCGACTGGATTCGCAGGTCATCGAGTTTGCTAACAAGGTTGTTTACCTCTTCAAGATTCGTGCTTTCCTGCGTTTCCAGCCCGGCAAGTTGCATATCCCCCTGCTGCCTTTGCAGGGAAAGCTTCCCCGCCATCTCGATTTGCTCGATTGTTGCGATACGATCCGCCGCCCTGTCGGTGAGACCGGTCCGCTCGATGGCGCTCCAGATGCTATCCAGGCTTTGATCAGGAGCAACACCGTGGAGTTCGACGGCATAGTCGAGGTAGTCGATTACCGTCATCTCCGGATAGAGGGGATCGTTTTCCGGCAGATACCCGATACGCTGTTGTACGGCTCTGCGGTTGCTCGCGATATTCAGGCCATCGATCTCTATGGGTCCCGCCGTGGGTTCCAGATAACCCGTGAGCATTTTCATGATGGTGGTCTTGCCTGCCCCGTTGTGTCCGAGGAGGCCGACGATCTCTCCCTGGTTGATCTCGAAGGAAACCCCGTCAACCGCAGTAAGATCGCCATAGGTTCGAATCAAATCGTCAACTCGAATCATCTGAAGACTCCTGCAATTTTATGTTTAATATATCTCCGCTGGTTTTAACGATCAGATTGACTCTGATTTTTTTGGAAAGTTCAGTGTCACAGCGCGTGCTCCGCCCGTATTGAGACGGAGCACGAACTGATGAACAAATGTGATTGGCGGATTACTCGATCCGTACTTCTATCTTGCGCGGCTGGTACTGAGCACGTTTCGGGATCTGCAGGGTTAACACGCCGTCCTTCAGATTGGCATTGGCCTTTTCGCCATCCAGTTCACTGCTCAGTGAGAAGCTTCTATGGTAACGGGTGGAGTGAACATCGGCATAGAGCGCCGCCATCCCTTCCGCCATCGGGATCTCCGCCTTACCCTCGATGGACAAGGTGTCCTTATCAATCTCTATCTCCAGCCTCTCCCTGGATACGCCGGGCATATCGGCCAGCAGGGTGATACCGCTCTCGTCTTCAAAGATATCGACCGGAGGGCGGATTGCGGATTCCTGATCCCTGAGTTCCTGTTTGTTCTCGGATACATTGTTATCATTGGCCATTGTCACTACCTCCTGATGATCAATTGACTTCAATCTGTCTTGGCTTGGTTGCTTCACGGCGTTGAACGGTGATACGCAGCACGCCGTCGCGATAGCCGGCCTCGACTCGATCGGGATCGACATCATCAGGCAGCGTTACCACACGGTGAAACGTGCCACTGAAGCGCTCATGCCGATAGTAACCGGACGACAAATCATCTCTATGGGTTGCGCGTTCGCCGTCAATCGTCAGCAGATTTTGCTGAATGGATATACTCAGGCTCTTCGGATCAACCCCGGCCACGAACAGATAGACATCGACCTGATCCTGAGTTCCGCCGATATTGATCGGAGGAAAAGTGCCCCGTGCCACCGAACGGATCCCGTTCGGCATATAGGCTTCCCCGAAGATTCGATCCAGCTGCTGCTCCATGCGCCGGTAATCATCAAACAGGTTGCCTTCCAAACTGCTCAGATGTCTGAACATTTCACTACCTCCTAATGAATTTCAAATGATCTAACTGGGAAATCCGATTTCTATATAGGGGTGTGATTTTCTGTTTTCAAGTAGTGATGGATACTTCAGTTTTGTGTGCTGTCGGAGAGGCCTGTTCGAGCTTTCGGTAGCGGCATAATCAGCTGACCGCAACCGCTTGAAAATATATAATGTAAATTATAAATAATAACATATAATATTATGTTTTTATTATTTTTTTACTTACAGCAAGTGACCGCTACAGGATTAGTGCAGTGGCTATGAATGGCTTGGCGCTCCCCCTGTCAGGCACACTCCCCATCTCCCGCTCAGCCAGCTTTTGGACATACCCTTCTGGAGGTTTTTTAGAAATATGGCGATTTGAACGCAAATCGTGATCCAACTATCTCTTTGTGAGTAAATAATTTGCGCATGTTGGCGGTATTTAGTGTTCATTTACAGCTGTGTAACAGTTCATAAAAAAACCCCGGGCCCTATCTGTCCGGGGTTTTTTAAAATGAAGGTTACAGGAGTTCGCTTAGTTATTTCGGATCTCTATTTTACGCGGCTGGTATTGTTCACGCTTCGGAATCCGCAGCGACAATACACCGTCGTTGAGACTTGCTTCGGCCCTGTCGCCATCCAGTTCACCGCTCAGGGAAAAGCTTCTCTGGTAACGGGTCGCACGAACATCCGCGTGGAGCGCCTGCATCGCCTCGGGCATCTCGATCTCCGCCTTGCCGTCGATCGATAGGGTCTCCTTATCCACCTGGATGTCCAATCCCTCCCGGGTGACGCCGGGAAGATCCGCCTTCAATACAATGCCTGTCGCGTCCTCGTAGATATCGACCTCGGGTCGTATGCTTCTTTGCGGCAGCTTACGTTGCTGTCGTGTTTGCACACCAGGTTTACTTAGCTGTTTGCTGTTACTCATGATGTTTGCCTCCTAACGATTACTGAACCGTGATCTGTCGTGGTTTCGATGATTCGCGGCGTTTAACCACCAGGTGCAGCACACCGTTGTCGTAGCGGGCCTCTACCTTGTCCGCATCCACATCTTCCGGCAGATTGACTAGCTTATGAAAGCCGCCGTCGTACCGTTCCTTTCTGAAATAGCTGCTCTCATCATCACGCTCCAGCGTACGCTCGCCTTTTATTGAAAGGCGATTTTCCTTGATGGTGATATCCAGCTTCTCAGTATCCAAACCGGCGGCATACAGATAGACATCGACCTCATCGGGAGTTACCCCTACATTGATGGGAGGATAACTGTCACTGGCGACAGGGCGCATCGTGCCGGGCCAGAAACCTGCACTGAAGAGCTGATCCATCTCCCGTTCCAAGCGTCTGAAGTCGTTGAACAGGCCTCTGTCAAAGCCGTGTATTCTTGGCAACATTTTTCTCGTCTCCTTGCATTTGTCATGCAATAAATCGATAGCTTGCCTAGTAGATTGGGATAGGCTTGCGATTTTTCAAGTCGAGAATCGAATACCCTGTTTTCCTTCATTCGACAATAATCGTGATCTTCTCCGAGATCAGTGGCGGATCGTGGGGCTCATGAGTTTCATCACCCAACAACAGTTGCAGGGTGTGGCGACCGGGGGAGAGTTCCAGTTGGACTTCGGTCTCTCCCTGATCAAAGTGTAAATGCTGGGCATCCCTGGGGATCGGCTCATCTAAATCTGGTGGTTGTTTCAGGTCGATCAAGAGATGGTGATGGCCTGCTGTGTGGCGGACTTTTCCCTTGGTGCCGGCAGGCGTGATTCCAAATTTCTCGATACCGAACTTCAAGGTAACAGGAGAACTTACCACGGCACCATCCTCAATGCCGATGAAGAATACGCGAGCATCTTCTGGCGGAGTGTGTGCAACGACAAGATTTGTGATGAGATAAAGTACAATTGCAACGGCTGTTTGCAGAGGAAATTCACGCATTACTTGCTCCACTACCTTCAGCTCAGTAACTTGAATAGATCTTCGTCTTACCCGTCTCGTCATAGATAAGTACGTCGTAGTTATCCCTTCTGGGTCCTTCCATACCTGGAGAACCCATCGGCATGCCGGGAACGCTGATCCCCTTTACAGCAGGCTTCTCTCGCATCAGGCGAACTATATCCCTGGCTGGCACATGACCCTCGACGACATAATCGCCGATCACCGCTGTGTGGCAGGACTGCAGACCCTCGGGGACATGCAGTGTGCGCTTTACCAGCTGCATGTTCCTTCTGTCATGCACCTGTACGGAAAAACCATTGCTTTCCAGGTGACCGACCCAGTCGTTGCAACAGCCGCAGGTGGGACTCTTATAGACAACTATATCAGCGGCAATGGCAAGGGGTGACAGTAGCATTGCCGCCAGGAAGAATATCGGTAATCCGAAAAAGCGGGTGTTCATATGATGAAGACTCCGGTTGTTGTTGAGTTTGCAATTCTCTGTTTGCATGAATTTTACCTCACGAATGGCGATAGGGTTTTTACCCTTTTTTCTGTGCCGGTGGCCTCTTTCCGGCCTGTTGGTCACGCTGGTACCAGATAGCATAGATTTCGTCACTCCAGTTGGACTGCACCCAGGCCAGAATGTCATCAATCTGCTGTGGCTGCAGCTTGTCACCAAATCCCGGCATGGTGCCCCCCAGGCGCACGCCGCCAAACATGACCGTTCTTCTCAAAGCCGAAAGCGGATGGTGCCAGGTATGCGCCGTGCCGTTTAACGGTGGCGGCGGGTAGTTGCCTTTTGCATCGAGCTGTTGCCAATCGGGCGTACCCGAAGCATCGGGTTTATGGCACTCCGCGCAAAACTGTCGGTAGAGTTCGCTTCCCCTTGCAACCTGTTGACCGGTGTACCAGCGTTCCGCTGGCATCGACAGCCTTGGTGAAATCGCAGCTGTCGGGGCAGCCGATTCGTTCTGTGGTCGATCGCAACCGGATAGGACGAGACATATGACCATTAGTGATAAGCGTTTTTCTCTTTTCATGATTGACACCTCAAAGCCTGGCCCTTAAGCCAACGACTACCTAACAGGGGATCGTTATACCTTCTCATGATTAATCAATACCTATGCGATTCAACGACGGTGCGTCGTCGTAGTTACCTGGTAACGTGCGATTATCGACTCGACACTGGTATCAGTGTCGCAGCGCAGTGGAATCAGGCCCTTGGCGGTCGGTAGGGCGGCGATGCGGCTTGCTGCAGCAATGTTTGATCAACGCGGCCGGCCGGGGCAATGGTTTTGGCCAGTGATCCATTGTTATGCTGCCAGGTTGCTATAAAGGGTGTAGAGACGCAGTGGCTTGCGGGGCAATCGCCTGTGCAACACCCCTGATGGTCGTTTTCAGCGCAGTGACAGTCATCCATGGCCATCTCCCCGATAGAAACGCCCGTATGATGTTCGCTCCCGGCATGAGTTGGCTGCGGGTCACTGACTTGCAGCGCACCGGCAAACATTCCCCTCATCGGGAGCAGAACGAGGGAGAGAACCACCACTGCCAATAGGCTTTTTTTTGTAAACAGGCGCATTTTCAGCCGAGTTGCTGGTATCCAGTATTGCTCTGATTATTTGTACGAGATGATGATAGCGTAAAAGTTCCTGTCAACCAGATAGTACCGGCATTGCCGAATAGTAGTGCAAGGGCTTGACTTGACCGACCGGTCTAATATACTGTTAATCCATGAATGTCGCCGCAGACACCAAGGACCGCATCCTGACCACCGCCCGTGAACTCTTTCACGGACGCAGCTATGCAGATGTGGGCATCAAGGAGATCTGCACCCTGGCCAATGTGCAGAAAGGTAGCTTCTACCACTTCTTCCCCTCGAAGCGTGACCTGGCGATGGCGGTTATCGATGACATGGCAGACGACTGGGCCCACGGTTTCGTCGCCGAGGCCTTCGACGATGAGCTGCCCCCCTTGGAACGCCTCGACTACATGGTCGATGCGGTCTACTACTGGCAAAAGGCGGCAAAAAACCTGGAGGGACGCATGCCCGGTTGTCTCTTCGGCAATCTGGCCCTGGAGATCAGCACCCGGGATGAGGTCATCAGGGCCCGTATCAATGCCATCTTCATCAATGCCAGCAGCCGGTTTCACGAGGCCCTTGAACTGGCGGTTGAACGAGGCGATATCCCACCACTGGACACCCAGACTACCGCAACGGCGATGCTGGCCTACCTGGAGGGAGTCATACTGCTTGCGAAGACACGCAACGACCCGGATGTGGTGAGAGAACTCGGCCCTGCCATCAAGAGCATACGTATCGAACTGAAGCCGCCGAATTGAGGCTATATTTTTTAAATAATACTTGACCGACCGGTCATCTATTAAATTGTGACTTAGAAAGGAGCGTTATCATGAGTGAGACTACACACACCCTCGACGCACGGGGCCTGAGCTGTCCCCTGCCCATCCTCAAGACCAGGAAGGCGATCGCCGCCCTGAGCTCGGGAGAGGTCCTGGAGATCATGTCCTCAGATCCCGGTTCAGTGAAGGATCTGGACTCATTCTGCATCCAGACGGGCCACCAGCTAATCACCAGCGAAGAGCAGGATGGCGGCTTTTTCTTCAGAATCCGCAAGGCCTGAGCATTACCCAAAGGAGCCTATCATGAACACTACAGCCCCCCTCGTTGACCTCCCTGGGAAAGATCTGGACAGTTGGTTTGACCAGCGTTTCGCGGAAAAGATGGCGGAACGGGAGGCCGCACATATCCCCTCGATGACGATCATCGCCACCAAGGGCACCCTCGACATGGCCTATCCCCCCTTCATTCTTGCCTCCACAGCGGCTGCCCTGGGTTGGGATGTCTCCATATTCTTCACCTTTTACGGCCTCAACCTGCTTAAACAGGAACTCGATCTCAAGGTGACTCCCCTTGGCAATCCCGCCATGCCGCTGAAACTGCCGCAGGGACCCACATGGATCAAGGGCAAGGACCTTCCAATGCCCACCTCGGTAATGAGCCTGATACCGGGCTTTGAGTCCATGGCGACCACGATGATGAAAAAGACAATGGTCAATAAAGGCGTCGCCAGCATCGAACAGCTGCGCGAGTTGTGCCTTGAGGCGGATGTCAAACTGATCGCCTGCCAGATGACCGTGGATCTTTTCGACTACGGTAAGAGCGACTTTATCGCGGAAATCGAGGAGTGGGTCGGCGCTGCCAGCTTTCTGCCGCGGGCAATGAAGGCCGACGTCAATCTCTTTGTATAGGGCCCCAATCAACTCCCCCGCGAGGGGGAGTGCCGGGATTCCCCTAGCGTAACGCCGGCACCATCTGGGTGAGATCGAGCGTTATGCCAATATCCCAGTCGACTCGCCCCGATGTCGACGAACGCGAGGCCCCGCCGTTCACAGCCAGCCCGGTTCCGCCGATATTGCGCAGTCGCATGCCCCCACCCCGGCCACGTCCTCGCAACTGCACCGACAGACCTCGCAGACCGGGCACCGGCAGTTGTCGTCCATCGATAAAATTGAGCACCATATCCCTCGTTGAAGGATTGACCAGCAATGCGGTAAGGGATGTTCCGACGACAGTGGTTGCCGCAGATACCATCATTGCCCGATGCGCGGTACCGCCCTGATTCCACTCCCGCCTAAGCCTTCTCTCGCTCTCACGCAGGAGTCGATTGACGGACTGTTGCACCGCCGGTAACGACCAGACCGCACGCATCACATCACCGACCTGCCCCGGCCTGGGCGTCGCGGGACCCGCTGCCGGCGACCTCGATGGTGTTGCCGATCCGGGCAACTGCAGCAGCATCAGGTTGAGCGCATTACAGTCGAAGGTGATCCAGTTTGGGCGCAAAAAAAGATGCTGAAGCCGTGGAGGAAGTACTCCAGCCCTCAGCTGAGACATATGCGCCTCGATATTCGGATCTAACCGCAAACGATGGTTACCGAGATTAAACCGATAACTGCCAGCCCCCAATGTGGTATCACCCATGTCACTCTCCCCCTCCCGGTTAGCTAATTTTTATCTACCTCAAGTTTGGTTGGCGAGAATGGCTAGGGATAGCCATCTGTTTCACTAATCCAGTGTGATAAATTACCTTACGCCGTGCATGCTGCTTTGCATGGCGAAATAGGTTAGATTCCGTGGCTTAACATCTGATAAATGATCGAGGAGTCTGCTGATGCTGAAGCGTCTGATCAGTGCTGTTTTTCTCATCTCACTGCTTAGCCCATGGCCCCTGTACGCTGACACCCCGGCAGAAAAGGAAACGCGCCTGCTGTCCAATGTTCGCCAGCTCACCTTCGAGGGGCGTCGCGCCGGCGAAGGCTATTTCAGCGCCGACGGCGGACGCATGGTATTCCAATCCGAACGGGATGATGGCAATCCCTTTTATCAGATCTACCTGCTGGATCTGGAGACCGGGGATGTGGAGAGGATATCCCCGGGTTATGGCAAAACCACCTGTGCCTGGATCCACCCCAGCGGCGACAAGGTGCTCTATGCCTCCACCCATGAAGACCCGGAGGCCCGCAACAAGATGCAGCAGGAGTTGGATTTCAGGGCATCGGGCAAGGAGCGGCGCTACAGTTGGGATTACGACCCGAATTTCGATATATACGAACAAGCTACCGCATCCGGAACTGCGAGAAATCTGACCCGATCACTTGGGTACGACGCAGAGGCGGCCTACTCCCCCGATGGACGTCAGATCGTCTTCGCCTCCAACAGGCTCGCCTACTCGGAAGCGATGAGCGATGTGGAGAAGAGGATTTTCCAACACGACAAGTCGTTCATGATCGATCTCTACATGATGAATGCAGACGGCACACAACTGCGTCGACTGACCGATTCACCCGGCTATGACGGCGGCCCCTTTTTCAGTTTCGATGGCACTCAAATCACCTGGCGCCGCTTCTCCATGGATGGCAGTCAGGCCGAGATCTACACCATGGACCTCGCCACCGGCAAAGAGCGAAAGCTTACCCAGATGGGGGTGATGTCCTGGGCACCCTTCTTTCACCCCAGTGGCGACTATCTCATTTTTGCATCCAACCGGCAGGGCTTTGCGAATTTCGAGCTCTACCTGGTGGATGCACTGGGCAAAGGGGAACCGGTCCGTGTCACATTTACCGACGGCTTTGACGGACTTCCTGTTTTCTCACCGGATGGCGGCAGTCTCTCATGGACATCAAACCGTGGCGCTGACAACAACAGCCAGATCTTTCTTGCCGATTGGGACGATACCGAAGCCCGTCGCCTGCTGGGACTGGTTGATAGGGACGGGAACAACAACAATGCAGTCGCCAGCGCCGACCTGACATCGACCTCCACAGCCATCGACAGCCAGGATCTTCGCCAGCATGTCGTTCAGCTCAGCAGTGACGAGATGGAGGGACGGCTTACCGGAAGCGAAGGTGAGCAGCGGGCGACGCGCTATATCGCCTCCGTGTTCCGGCAGCTGGGACTCGAACCGGCGGGTGACGATGGCTATTTTCAATCCTTCACATTTAACGCCGGTGCAAAACTGGCTGATGGAAACCGCCTGCAATTTTCATCCCTGGCAACGGGTCAGTCCATCAGGCTGAATCAGGACTGGCTCCCCTTGGCGATCAGTCACAGCGGACCGGTTGAGAGTGCGCCCATCGTCTTCGCCGGATATGGAATAGACGCCCCAGGATTGGATAATATCCCTGACTACGATGCCTATGGCGATCTGGAGGTCAAGGGCAAGTGGGTCATGGTATTCCGTTTTCAACCTGAATCGGTGCCGCCGGCGTGGAGGCGTCATCTGCTTCACTATTCCGATCTGGCTTACAAGGCATCGGTTGCGAAACGCAGGGGTGCGGCCGGATTGATCGTCGTCACCGGACCCAACGCCGAAGCCAAACAACAGTTGATCGATTTGGAGATGGAGGCAAAGAGCGTGAGCAGTTCAATCCCGGCCATCTCTATCAGCGACGACCTCGCAGCGCGTATCCTTGCAGTTGCGGACAAGGACCTGGCACAGCTGCAGCAACAGCTTGACGATGGGGAGCCGATGCAAGGTTTCGTCGTCCCCGGGGTGGAGCTGGCTGCCAATCTGGCGATTCAGCGCGAAAAGGGCCAGGGCCGCAATGTCATCGCCAGGCTGACTGCCGATATAGCCTCCGGCAGTGAACCAGTCGTTCTGGGTGCGCATCTCGATCATCTGGGACGCGGGGAGGTCTCGGGTTCCCTTGCGCGTGAGGATGAGCGCGGGGAAATCCACCATGGCGCGGATGACAATGCCTCCGGGGTTGCCGCCCTGCTGGAGAGCGCGCAATATCTCGCCGGTCTGAAAAAATCGGGCAAGCTGGGTAGCCAGCGCGATATCCTGTTTGCGGCCTGGTCGGGCGAAGAGCTCGGCACGCTCGGATCAACTCATTTCGTTGATAAGTTTGCCGACGGCGCCATGCTCCATGACAAGATAAGCGCCTATCTCAACATGGACATGATCGGTCATCTGCGGGAGAAGCTCTACCTGCAGGGGACGGGGTCGAGCAACACCTGGCCCCGCGAGATAGAACGGCGCAACGTGCCTGTCGGTCTAGCCATCGCCACCAAGGCCGATCCCTATCTGCCGACTGACTCCACGCCTTTCTACATGAAAGGCGTGCCAGTCCTCAACGCCTTCACGGGCGCCCACGAAGACTACTCCACCCCCAGGGACAGGGCCGAGCAACTCAACTATCGGGGGATGCAAAAAATCGCCCGCTTGATGTCGGGTATCACCCGCTCCCTGGCGAGATCGGAGACGGATCCGGACTACATCGAGGTCAGCCGTAAAAAGAGCGGACTCTCGCGTAAACACCTGCGTGCATACCTGGGCACGATTCCCGCTTACGGTCAGGACGAAAAGACAAAGGGCGTGAAACTGCAGGGAGCGGTGAAAGACGCTCCTGCCGAGAAGGCCGGGATTCAGAATGGCGATCTATTGATCGGACTTGCCGGCATTGAGATAGAGACCATTCATGACTTCATGAATGCAATGGGAGGATTGAAATCCGGTGAAGAGACAGAGATGATAATTATCAGGGACGGCAAAACACTGACACTTCGAGTTGTCCCCGCCTCTAGAGATTGAATCACCCTCGCTTACCCGTGTTGTGAACGAAAGGATCCTGCGCTGGCAGGCCGTATGATCCTTATGTCACACACAGTCATCAGGCCTTTCAGCCTTTCTCAGCTTCATGCCCGACTATCATCTCAATCAGGTTACTGAATGGCTTCTCGCCTGTTGTCAATGCCAGATAGAGATGGATGGGAATAAAGCAAAGAATCGCAAACGCACCGATTGTGTGCACCACTGCAACCAAGCCCAGCGGTATCCCTTCAAGACCGATCAATGACCAATACTGATAGAAGAGATAGAGCAACCCACTGATCCAGATAATGGGTGCGATAACCATGGTTAGCATGAGATAAACCATTCTTTGCAACGGATTGTGCTTCTCCGCCCGTTTGCGGTGGAAGGGATGCGGCGCACCCAGGAAGATACCGACGACATAGTACTTGACCATAGCCAACATACTGTCTGGATCGCTCGGTACATACTGCCGCCATTCCCCGGTGGTTGTATGCCAGAAGAGTGCGAGCAGCCATAAACCGATCAATACCCATGCCATTATGGTATGCAGGTCGATGGCCTGTTCGAAGCCCAACAATTGATAGGTACCGTGTATTTCAAAACCCGTTATCAGCATGCCGACAATCAGCAGTGCCTGAGACCAATGCCAGAAACGCTCGAAGAGTGAGAAATAGTAGATTTGGCTCATTGACTTATCTCCGCTTGGCTTTCATGAACATGCGTCCCAGTCCGTGGATGGAAATTCCACCCAAGGTACCTAAGACCGCCAGCCAGCCGATCAGGTCGACCCAACGATAACTGTCGCGTCCTGGCATATAGAAACCTGGCAGTTTACTGAGCCGTCCGTCCTTTGCATGACATGCCTCACAGTCGAGTGCCTCCTCTTTGGGTGCGACCATATGCGCCAACGGCCAGTGATAGGTGGTTTCAATAAAACCATACTTGCCGCTGTAAGGTGCGTTATTCGCCTTCATGGCCACCTTGATCGCCCGGTTCCAATCAAAGGACTTCCAATAGGCGTTGCTGTCCTTGCCGAAGAGATGTGTCGTTACCAGTGTATTGTTGCCCTTGTCATAGGCTTGCTTGCCCCGCATGACCTTGAAGGGCCATATCCTTGCATTCGGATCATCGTAGCTGCCTTCAAAGGTATTGATTGCAACGATTTTGGTGGGGTCGATCTGTTCGTCGAGTTGCTTGTAACGGATATTGCCGGAAAACCATGCATATTCGGGAACCAGGTTTTCTCCCCATTCGAACGAGCCTTTTTTGGTCACATAGTCGATGTAACCCTGGGCATCCTTGCTCTTGATGTGCTTGCCGTCATTGCTCATTCGCCCTGCGGTGGACCAATCCCACCAGGTCTTAGTCGGCTTACCGCCTCTTGCATAGGTGGAAATATGACAAGTGACACAGGCGACCTTGTTGATGTGATCGTTGAGCTTGTTGTTAACCGTCAAGGGATGGGGCGTTAGACCATGGCATGATTCGCAGGTCGAGCGGGTATTGTCGCCGCGACCCGGCACATCTATACCCTGCGTATCCTTGGCCTGGGTGGTATAGCGGCTGCCCGATACATCGTGGCCATCCTTCTGGTGACAGGTGCTGCAAACAAAATTCAATCCGTCCGTCCCCATGTGGACATCCAGGGCTTTGTTTGGATTGGTCATACTCGAATCGAGGTCACCATGCTTGACCCCATCGCCACCCCCGCCGTAGAAATGGCAGGCGCCGCAGGTTGCACGACTGGTCTTGCCTACGTTCCGGGCAACGTGACTGAGATCAGGTGCCTTCCAGATCTTCTTGCTCTTTGGCGGAAAGGGTTTATCCACATAGGGTGGATGTCCCGCCCCGGTGGGGAATTTTTTATAGCTGCCCGTTGTGTCATGACAGACCAGGCAATCCACATTTACTTCTGAACTGAAATCGAAACTGTTGTCTTTCCACCCGTAGCCTACATGGCAACTGGTGCAACGCGCAAAATTGGTTTCGATGGCACCACAGAAGTTATTGACAATAGTCTGCTTACCCAGCTCTTCGCCGGTAGACGGATGGGTGAACTTCCAGATCCAGTGCTTGGTCTTATGAATCTGCCTGGCCGCTTCCGTATGGCACTCAAGGCAGGCTTTTGTCACTTCCGGACCCGATGTAAAGTCCTGTTGAAGTGCTTCGAACTTAGTGTGATCGGCCGTTGAACTGATACTCTCTTCAGATGCCTCGATGTTGACAACAAACAGCAGCAAAGAGAACAACCGCAACAGTAAGACCGGACGTATACAGCTTCTAAATGAGCACATAACGCCCCCTGAACCAGGAAGTAAAATCTGCCTCACATCGGCTGTTGCCGATGTGAGGCGTTTGCTGCTTGTCTAGAGGCTAACCTCTGCAACAGCGATCGATGTCGGAGCAACCAGATCTTCCGGCAGGTGTTTGAATTTTTCTACGAGCACCGGCCAGAGCAGGTTATAGAACAGCTCTCCACGAACCAATACGGCACCCTTGGCGGGGATACTGTAGGAAAGGACCCGCTCTTCATAGGGTTTTAGCCGTGAATCGACACCGAGTTGGGTAGCCGTCGGCGGCATTGCCGGATCGCCCTTGTCATTGGCCAGCAGGTAGGCGAAATAGGCCTTGGAGTCGCTGCCTGCGGGGTGACCTTCGGCGTTTTGCCAGATGACATTGCCCGAGGCATCATAAGCCGCTAGTTTCAGGTAGATATTCCTGAAAGGCGCACCAGTGGGCAGGCTGTGAGGTTGCATGTTCTTCAGCTTCACCGTGGCATTCAGGCTATCCCCCTGTTTCACCGCGTCCAGGGTGAAAACCACGCTGCGCTTCAGCATGGCGTTGTCGTGGCCACCGCCCATGCCGTGATCCACCATACCGTTAGCAACCGGCATATGACAGGATTGGCAGTTGACGTTGCTGCCCGCATACTCGTTGCCAGTCTGGCAGAGAGGCACACCATGGGGATTGTTTCGCTTGTCATGACAACCCATGCAGGCTGCATTTGTCTTCATCAGACCAGGGTTCCCGGCCATCGGCAGGGCCTGGATCTTCTTGCCGTCCAGCTCAACCTCACCATCAGTATGGGGATTGGGCTTCGAGTCATCGCTCGCGCCCGCACCACCGAACAGATCATCGCCGGCGGTTAATTTGGCCAGCCCCTGGTTGAATCCCTGCGGACCCTGCAGTTCGTTTTTACGTTCATAGGCCTTGAGCCCCAGGAGCAGCTTGCCATTCTTGCCGCTGGTACCCTTGAATTTGGCCAGGGTGTGGCAGGCCACACAGTTGACCCCTTCCGAATAAGCTGGCTTGGCATCTAGCTTGGTTGTCTTGTCGACGGCCGCATTCGGTGCATGGCACTGCAGGCAGATCGGGTATTTACCGGATGCCTTGTGTTTCACCCCCTCTTCCACCGGGCTACCGACAACCTTCTTGTAAAATGTGGCATGGATTGGGTCTTTCAATGCGGTGCTTTGGGCATGCATCGATCCCTTCCACTGGTCATAAATCTCTTTGTGGCAGTTTTTACAGACTTCCGAGGAAACCCGGTGAAGCGGCTCGTCAGCGGCCGCGAGAGAAGTTGTTGGTTGTGAAAATAGAATTAGTGATGTAACGAATAAGCTTAAGATGTGAAGTATCCTCGAAGCGGAAACTGCTTCCATGATTTTCCTCCGAAATTTTTTGTTGACGGATGAGAGAGAATCTAATTAATTCTTGTTCTTCTCGGTGAGAGATAATACACACTATAAATGTGATGCAAAATAAAAAAACGGTTTGTTATTGACCAAGCGCAGAAGATTAAAACCACTGATTGCTAATTACCCGGTATTTTATTGGTAGTTTTTTAGTGCCATCGCCATCTCACTTACCCACAGTGTGTGGATGGTATTTAGAACTGCCTGTCCCAGAATGACATTTGTCATGAAGAATGGTTGAACATCATGATAGGATTAGCCGACAACCGATGCTCATAACCCGTGCTGTAAAATAACAATATTGCCGGACTGTCAAAAACTCCAACGACACTAAGCCTCAAGCAGTATCTGGCTAGGATGCATGAATTGACACTCCGGCTAAAGGAGATTGTTAATGAATCCATCCCTTTTGAGGCTCTCTCTGTTTTGCATCCTGAGCGCTATTCTGACCCATCTCAACGCCGCCAAGGTCACTGTTGATCCAAGCCAATGGGGAGATCCCCAAGGCGAAGAGTGTATCAGTTGTCACCAGAAGAGTTCATCGGGATTGACCAGGCAGTGGCGCAACAGCGCCCATGCCGAAGCGGGGGTCAACTGCCTCGATTGCCACAAGGCCTCCGTCGACGACAGCGACGCGATCACCCACGAAGGACAGGTCATAGCCACCATCGTCTCCCCCCTTGACTGCTCCCGATGCCACTCCGTGGAGTATGAACAACAGAAGGGCTCCGTCCACTCCGAGGCGGTAAGCATTATCGAAAACAGACTACCGGCACTGGCGGGGCATGTGGGCGGGGATGCCATTGTCGCTGCCGGTTGCGACCAGTGCCACGGCTCCAGGGTTGTGATCCGTGGCGATGGATCCATGGATCCCCGCAGCTGGCCCAATTCCGGCATCGGGCGCATCAACCCCGATGGCTCCAAGGGCTCCTGCTCTTCCTGTCATGGCAAACATCGCTTTTCCAAGGCCCAGGCCAGGGAGCCCAGTGCCTGTGTCCGCTGCCATTCCGGACCCGACTCCCCCGACAAGGCTGTCTACGAGGCATCAAAACACGGTATGCAGTTCGAGGCTCACCGCGATGAGATGGCACTGGATAGCGACAGCTGGATAGCAGGCAAGGACTATGTTGCCGCCCCTACCTGTGTTACCTGCCATATGGGGGCCGCCGGCAAATTGAAGGCCAACCATGACGTGGGGATGCGTAACATGTGGAGCCTGAACACACCGGTCTCGGAAAAACAGTATCTGGTGGTGTTTGAGGATGGAGATAAAATGGAACTTCCCGCATCTCAATCAGCCCCCAAACGAGGCAGCGAACTAACCAAGACAGATGGCAGCATTGGCAAAGTCAAGGTGGTCGCCACACCGAAACGCAGACGCCAGGCAATGCAACTGGTCTGTCTGGAGTGTCACAGCAAGACGTTTACGGAGAGCTTCATGGACCAGTTTGACGATGTGGTCGAACTCTTCAATGAAAAGTTCGGTATGCCTGCCAAACAGATCATGCAGGCCCTCTATAGCGAAGGTCTGCTGACACCCACCCCGTTCGACGAACCGATCGAGTTCATCTACTGGGAGTTGTGGCACGACGAGGGTGCACGGGCCCGCCATGGCGCCTCGATGGCCAGTGCCAACCACACTTGGTGGGAGGGGATGTACCTGGTTGGAAGAAACTTCTATTCCCGTTTTTTGCCGCAGGTCGAACAGATTGCAGGCAGCGAGAAGGCCGCTTCCCTGATCCAGACCTACGTCAAATCCAACGAGCACCATCAATGGTTGGAACAACCGCAAAAGAGCAACCCGATCCTGGGCTACGACATCGGAAGGCAAGCCGATGAGTAAGTGGAAACTGCCCTCCTTTATTTCCCGACAGGTACTGTTCGCGCTTGTCATCGGCGGTATTGCCGGAATCGGATTCATGCTGTTTCTGATCGAATTCGACGAGATAACCAGCTCCGAAGCCTTCTGCACCACCTGTCACTCCATGGAGATCGCTGCGGAAACCTACCGTCAATCGACTCACTACAATCCGGTATCGGGTGTTCGCGCATCATGCGGACACTGCCATGTTTCAGAGGGTGTCTTCGCCGCCACATGGGACCATTTCCTTGGCGGCAAGGATCTGTTGAAACAGATCTCGGGGAAGCTGTTCGGGCCTGATTATGACGATCCCGTGGTCAATGCCCTGCACCTGCCCGAGGCCGCATTCGCAGCCAGAAAATGGTTCAAGGCCAAGGATTCGGCAACCTGCAAACGCTGTCATCAACTGGAGGCAATACAGGGTAAACGCGCCGATACAAACGCCATCCATCTGGAGGAGAGCGAGGGGAAAAGCTGTATCGACTGCCATATCAACCTGGTGCACAGAAAGGTGCCCGATGAAAAGACCTTCAAGCAGGACCGCTGGCAGCGAATGGTTGAAGAGGAGTTCGGATTGGCCCCGGGCACCGCGCAGGATTATCTGGCCGAATAGCGGAACCAACACGCTGATCAAGGCTGTATCGTCAGTGGATACAATCCTTGAAACCCTTACCGGGAATCAGGCTGATTACCATTGCTATCAACATTGCCAGGGGACTGATCAAGACCATGCCCAACGCAATGGGCTGAATGATCAGGAGTACAAAGTTGGATGCGGTCCAGTGGGCCAAAACCTCAAGCAGGATACCGCCTATCAGCAGCGTGCCGGCCAGTGTGACCACCCTGCGCAGGTGTTTGCAGTTAAGAAATGACATGATACACCTCACTACTCGCGTATTAGCCATTACTAATATAATGACGAATAACCCTGTTGCTATCACTGACAATTCGCAATCCCTTGCGTATCTCAGTAAAAAACCACCTCTCTGGCTTATATAGCGGCTATATTAATATTTTCTGAATTAATTATATACCATATCGGGGGGATTTTTATGGTTATTTGTGATTGCGTTCAATTTTTTCAATACATCAGTGTTGATTGAAACGGCAGATTATCGCGCCCCATCTCAAACCCCCTCCTCTAAATCGACATAGTCCCCAGATTCGAAGCGCGGCGTACAGAGTGCGATAAATACCAGATCCACCTCGCCGTTGTTGCTGATTCGCTGCGAACGACCCGGGGGGATAAGCACCACGTCACCCGCTTCGACCTGCTGGGCTGGCAATCCCTCGATCTCCACCTCGCCTGCACCACTGATTATGCAGTAGCGTTCGGTGCTGGTGTTCAGTCGATGTAGCCGGGTTCTGACCCCGGGTTCCACCCGTGCCCGGGCAATCGACAGGGCACCGTCCCCAACATGATTTGAGAGTTCATTGATAAAACATCCTTCTTGGAAAAAATACTCCTTTGAAGCATCATGCCTTAGGATTTTTGCCTGCATTCGACTCTCCTGCTTACGTTGTGCCTTTGGCAACCCGATTACGAGGTTAATTGTGTCTCTGTTTTCACTCGATCCTTCCATGTTCTATCTCAACCACGCAGCTGTGGCGCCCTGGCCGCAAAACACTGTGGCAGAAGTGGTGCGCTTTGCACAAGAGAATGGTCATTCCGGCGCCTCTCACTATCCGGACTGGTTGAGAACCGAGACTGAGTTGCGCGGGCTGATGGCAGCGTTGATCAAGGCAGACTCCGGCGATGATATCGCGCTGCTGAAGAGTACCTCGGAAGGGCTGTCGCTGGTTGCCCATGGCCTCGATTGGCAGCCGGGCGACAATATCGTATCCATCGCCCAGGAGTTTCCCTCCAACCGAATCGTCTGGGAGTCACTGCAGGGGGATGGCGTCGAACTACGCCTGCTGGACCTCGACAGGAGCAGCCAACCCGAGCAGGAGCTGATTGCGCTCTGCGATGAGAACACCCGTCTGATCTCGGTCAGTTCCGTGCAGTATGCAGCGGGATACCGTCTGCAACTGCCGGTTTTGGGCGACTACTGCAAGGCCAACGACACACTGTTCCTGGTCGATGCCATTCAGAGTCTCGGCGCCATGCCATTCGATATCAACGCTTGTCATGCCGATGTCGTGGTGGCTGACGGCCACAAGTGGATGCTGGGCGCGGAGGGTGTGGCCCTCTTCTATTGCCGGCCGGCGCTGAGGGAGCGTCTCAAGCTGCATCAGTTTGGTTGGCACATGGTGAAGCACATGGGGGAGTTCGATCGCGTGGAGTGGCAACCGGCTCAGAGTGCCAGGCGGTTTGAGTGCGGCAGTCCCAATATGCTGGGGATACACTGCCTGCATGCGAGTCTCAGCCTCATCCACGAACTCGGCCTCAACAGCATTGCCGCCGATGTCCGTAACAATGCCGAATCAGTCATCGGCCAGGTGGACAGGGCCGGATACCGTCTACTGACACCCAGGGAGGCTTCGAAGCGGGCGGGCATAGTGACCTTCCAGGTGCCGGGGAGGGACAACCAGGCCCTCTATCAAGGCCTGATGAGGAACCGGGTCATCTGCGCCTACCGGGCCGGCGGGATACGTCTCTCACCCCATTTCTACAATCGTGAAGAGGAGATAGAGGGCGCGTTCAGGCGTTTGTCCCAGCTGCTAGGATAATTGAATATTAAAGATCGGTAATTTAATGATTTAGATCAAGCAAAAATAAAATCACTGGCATATTATATTTATGAGGTTCAAGGAGTAGCGCCACCACAGGCCGTGAACCGACATAACAAGAAATGGGGTGTTAGGCCGGGTGGTCACTCACCACCTGACGAACTATCAGAAAGCATTACGAAGGAGACAATCTGCCATGAAAAAAACCTTAAAAACTGCTGCTGTTGCTGCCATCGCCGGAGCCGCACTGTTTACGACCCTTTCCGCTCAAGCATTCTGGGGTCCTTTTGATTGGTTCGATGATGATGACTACTACGGACCCTGGGGACCCTATGGTTACGGTGGCCCATGGGGCTATCCCGGATGGGGTGGGTATCCCGGCTACTATGGCTATCCTGGTTACGGTTACGGCTATCCTGCCTATGGCTACGGCTATCCTGGCCACTATGGCTATGGCTACCCCTATGCCGCGCCTGCAGCACCTGCCGCTACCACACCCAGCGAATAATAGTAACCAACCATAAAAACAGTTGCCCCGTCCCTGCGACGGGGTTTTTTATATGGGCCATCCCTTGTACCTGTCCCAGCCCCATCAATGACAGCATAATAGGCTATATAACCGGCAAATCCGTTAAACGACAATGACACTTCAGGACAGACATATCTCCCTTGCCCACGGCAATGGCGGCCGCCATATGCGAGAACTCATCGAATCCCTTTTCGCCCGCCATCTGCAGAACCCAAACCTGGATATCCAGGCGGATGCCGCGCTGTTAACCGGACTGAGCGGCAGCGATCTGCTATTCACCACCGACGGATTCACTGTTCAACCCCTGGAGTTTCCCGGTGGCGACATAGGCTCCCTCGCGGTGCATGGCACCGTCAATGATTTGGCGGTGAGCGGGGCGATACCGAAATACCTGAGCCTCAATGCCTTTATCGAGGAGGGTCTTGAAGTCGCCCTCCTGGAACGGATCATCAGAAGCATTGCGGAGGCGGCAGCTGCCGCTCATGTCGATGTGGTGGCCGGTGACACCAAGGTGGTCCGAAGGGGGGAAGGTGGCGGCATCTATCTGGCGACTACCGGGATCGGTATCCGCGACCCGCATCTAGCACTGGGCATCAACCGCATCGAGCCCGGCGACAGGCTGCTGGTGAGCGGTCCCGTGGGAGATCATGGCATTGCGGTCATGCTGGCCCGCGAGGCGTTCGGTCTGCGCGGCGATCTGCAATCCGATGCGGGTTCGGTGCTGCCCTTTACCCAGGCTCTGGTCGATCTGCCGGGTCTGCGCTTCATGCGCGATCCCACCCGGGGCGGCATGGCGACGGTGGCCCATGAGATCTGTCATGCCACCGGGCTGCAGATACGGCTCGAACAGGCCGCCATTCCAGTGCGCGATCCGGTCAACTCTGTCTGTGAGATGCTGGGTTACGACCCCCTGTTCCTGGCCTGCGAAGGACGGGTGGTCGCTGTCGTCGCAGCCGATCAGGCCGACCATGCCTTGGCACGCTGGCAAAGCCTGCCGGGCGGCGACCTCGCGGCCTTGATCGGTGAGGCGTGGCAGGATGACGCCTATGTCATTCTGCAGACGGAACTGGGAGGGGCACGCATTCTCGAAGAGCTGGAGGACGATCCGCTGCCTCGAATCTGTTGACTCGAGCGCCGAATACGCTCAATAAGAAAAACCACAAAAGAGATGACTTGTTGACCCTGGTCAAACAAAATGGAATAAAACTCCCAAATAATATTTCAACTACGTTCATTTTTTTCCCCGGACCACCATCCAAAGTGAATGTGGGTCTATAAATTTATAAAAATAAATTACATCAAAGGGAGAGGGATCATGCGTGCACGTATCCGCTTAGGCTGGTCTGTGGCTTCTGTTCTCTATTGGAGGCGGAAAATCCTGCAGTGGGGCCCTTTCCGGGACCGCTTCACCCGTCTCCACCTCCCGTTCACTTTGGTCTTGGTGGCACTCGCCTTGAGTATCCCGAATTCCCTGCAGGCCAATGATATTCAGCTTACGGGCCTCTCCCAGTCACCGCCAAACTCAGTCGCGGTCGGATTGCCTATCACCTACACCCTGACGACGAACAATGTGGACGACGGCATCAATCCACCCAGCACCATTGGCATCAGTATCCGGATGCGGGTCGATGGCACGGTGATTAGGGCCGATTCCGGTGATATCGATGCCGTCGGCTGCAGCGTCGACGCAAGCTTCCCGGACTATTTCGCCTGCAACAACCTCCTGGAAGGCGGTTCCCAGACCCCCTCGTTCACCTGGAACAACCCGACCCCAGGCAATCACACCGTCGTTTTCGAGGCTGCCTGCCAATGGATCCCTGTTCAGGTACCACCCGCATTTTGCACCTCGTTCGGCACCACCATAGCGACTACGACGATGGTCGGTGCCTTTCCAACTGCGACTATCAGTCCCGCGGGACCGCTCATATTGGATGAATTGATTGCATTCCCCTTGAACTTCGACGGACTCATGTCAACCGATCCGGATGGCACCATTGCGCAATGTGAGTTCAGTCTCAATGGGGCGCCCTATACGACGGAACCTACCTGTGCGGTCGAATACACGACCCTTACACCGGGCGACTATTTCCTGGATCTGAGGGTCACAGACAATCATGGACTGACAGATATCGACACGGTCGGTTTCAGAATCCTCTCCTTTCCAGAAGCGGTGGGAGGACCCGATCAAACGGTAACCGATACCGATAACGACGGTTCTGAAAATATCACCCTCGACGCCTCCGGATCCAGCGATGTGGGAGGAACCATTGTCAGCTTTGAGTGGTTTGAGTTCGACGTCAACCCGGGAACTCCGATTGCCACAGGTGTATCCGCGTCCCTTCCCATGACGGTAGGCACACATTTCATCACCCTGCGCGTTACCGATAACGATGGCATGGTGTCTGAGGATCCGTTGACGATCACCGTTCTCCCGGGACCCAATGCCCCGATCGCCAATGCCGGTCCCGATCAGCAGGTCACCGACAGCGATAGCAACAACACGGAGGATGTCACCCTGGATGGCAGCGGCTCATCGGATTCGGACGGCACGATCGTCAGCTATGAATGGCTGCTGCAGGGCACGCAAGTCGCTACCGGTGTGGCTCCGACCGTGGCATTGTCGGTGGGTACGCACACTCTGACGCTGCGGGTCACCGACAACGACACCTTGTTCAGCGAGGACCAGGTTGTAATTACCGTAACCGCTGGACCGAGCGCACCGATCGCCGATGCCGGACAGGACATTACCCTGACCGACACGGATGCCAGCGGTGACGAACTGGTCAGCCTCGATGCATCCGGGTCGTCCGACGCCGATGGCACGATTGTTTCCTATGTATGGCTGGATAATGGTGTCGAGATCGCCAGCGGGGCTACCGCTACGATCACGCTTCCGGTGGGAGTGCATACCCTGACCCTGCGGGTGACGGATAACAGTGACCTGTTCACTGAAGACCAGCTGACCGTCACGGTAAATGCCAGCACCGGCATACCCACTGCAGACGCGGGCAGCGACCAATCGCTGACGGATACGGATGGCGACGGCACAGCCTCGATCAGCCTCGATGCGACAAATTCGATCGACGCGGATGGCACAATCGTCAGCTACCAATGGTATGAGGGGAGCAACCAAATCGCCACGGGTCCAACGCCCTCCGTCGAGCTTGGCATCGGGATACATACAATCACCTTGAGGGTCACGGACGATTCTGGGCTGAGCCATGAGGACCAAGTGACGATCACCGTCCTTCGTGATGAGAGTCAATTACAGATCGTCTCCGGCAGCAATATCTCAGGAAGCGCTGGCGAGACAGTGGGACCCTTCACCGTGCAATTGGTTGATACTGACGGCAACCCGATCGTTGATAGAACCATTTCCTGGCAGCTGATACCGGAAAGTGCCGGCAGCTTGAGTGAAAGCGAATCGATCACGGACCAGGAGGGTCAGGCTGCCACCAGCCTGACTATTCAACAAACCGGCGTCATCAAGCTGATCGCAACTCTCAACACCGAGACCGTTGAATTCGTCATCAACAGTATTGCCGAGACACCCGGCTTGACAGAAAACCAGCAAGCAATAGGCTCTTCCATGGACAACCTGTGTCCGAGCCTGGTAGAGAAGCAGTCGAGCGGCAGTCTGACAGCTGCCGAGCAGGATCTATTGATGACTTGCGATAATCTGACCACCGACAGCGCTACCGAGACCGCCAAGACGCTGTCTCAGTTGGTCCCCGAGGAGGTTGCCGCGCAAGGCAATGCCACACTCGAGGCCGCCAGCAGCCAGACTGGCAATATCAATTCACGACTCGTGGCACTGCGCGCCGGCGATACCGGCTTCAACTTCAGCGGGCTGACGGTCAACTATGCGGGCATCTCCTTCAACAGAGGACTCTTTGCCGGCCTGCTCTCGGCGGACGAGTCCAGCCGCGGCGGCGGTGCGGGAGATGAACAGCTACAGGGGCGCTGGGGTGCCTTCATCAACGGTACCGCCAACTTCGGGGATAAGGACGAAACCGACCGTGAGGCAGGCTTCGACTTCGATACACGCGGCATAACCCTGGGCCTCGATTACCGCTTCAACAGGCAGCTTGTCGCCGGCGGCGCCATTGGTTATTCGCGATTCGATTCCGACTACAACGACGCGGCTGGCAATCTCGAGATGGATGCCTGGAGCCTGTCGGCGTATGGTACCTACTATCAAAACAACAATGTCTATGTCGACGGCCTGATCAAATACGGCTCAAACAGCTACGACACCCGACGCCGGGTCAACGCGGTCGGCGCACCCGATCAATTCGGTCTGGGCGATACTGACGGCACAGAGTTTTCGCTAAATATCAGTGCCGGTTATGACTATCACCGCGATGCGTTGACTATCACGCCCTACGGTCGTCTGTCCTACACCCGGGCGGAGATCGACGCCTATTCGGAGACGGCTTCCAATCCTGCAGTGGCCGGCGCAGGTTCGATGTTGCGCATCGATGATCAGGACTTGGATTCCATGGTACTGGTGCTGGGAGGAAATCTCTCCTATGCAGTGAGCACCCCAAGTGCGGTGTACATTCCTCAACTGCGCTTTGAATGGGAACATGAATTTGAGGACGATGCGCGCTTCATCAACGCCAGGTTCATACACGATCCAACCCAATCCCGATTTACCGTAGACACCGACAAAGCGGATAGCGACTACTTTAATTTTGGCGTCGGGATATCTGCGGTTTTTGCCCAGGGCAGATCAGGCTATCTCTTCTACGAAACCCGGATCGACCAGGATGACGTCACTCTGCACATGATCAATGGCGGACTGCGGATAGAATTTTGAACAGAGGTTCCCGCGCGGGCGGGAACCATTCAAGAAGATGGATACGCGCTCCCGCGCCCGGGATTACGGGCGCGGATCTGCCACGGTTCAGCAGTCAGCGCAGATTTGGTCCCAAGCCCAGTCCACTGAAGGTTGCCAGTACCTCTGCAGCACCCGCACCCATGTTACGTGCTAGGCGTTCCCATACATCCTCTTTCTGGGTGAAATCGACGATCTCTTCCGCACCGATTATTTCCCGGGCGACATAGCTGCTGCTACCGAAATCGTCGATCAGCCCCATCTCCTTCGCCACCTCACCATTCCAGAAAAGGCCGCTGAAGAGTTCCGGATGGTCGTCCACATTGAGCCGATCCCCCCTGCCCTCTTTCACCGTTTCGATAAACTGCCGATGCAGCTGATCCAGCATCTGCTGGATATGCGCTTTGTCTCCATCACTCAAGGGCGAGAAGGGGTCGAGAATGCCTTTGTTCTCACCGGCGGTAAACAGCCGCCGTTCTATACCCAACTCTTCCATGCCGTCGACAAAGCCAAATCCGTTGATCAACACCCCGATCGATCCTACAAGACTCCCCTCGTCGGCATAGATCTTGTCGGCCGCAACCGCGATGTAGTAACCCCCCGAGGCGCAGACATCCGCAACCACGGCATAGACAGGTATTTTCGGATACTTCTCACGCAGACGGCTTATCTCGCGATTTATGTAGCGGGACTGTACCGGACTCCCCCCCGGGGTGTTCATTCTCAGGATCACGCCCTTGGTCTTTTCGTCCTCGAAGGCACTCCGCAATCCGGTGACAATATTGTCGGCGCTCGCCTTGGTCTCTGAAGAGATCAAGCCATTCACCTCGATCAGTGCGGTATGTTCCTCTGCGACGCTCTTCGCCACCTGCAGTTTGTCCCCCCAGAGAAATATCCCGAGCAACAGAAACAGGTAACCAAAGGTGAGGAGTTTGAAGAAGACTCCCCAGCGCCGGCTGCGGCGATTCTCGGCCACGGTGGCCATCACCATCTGATTCAACAGGTCACGCTCCCAACGACCGGGTTCAGACTGGCTTCTGCGATCTCCATTGTTGTTTTCCGACATGAGAAACACCCTTTAACTGTTAATGGACCTAGGCTTGATGGCAAACAAACCTTAAAATGATCCGAACTCTGTGCCTTGACTGCAAGCTTGTTGATCCCACACTACCCGGCATTCAACCATCCCGGTATCTCAGTGATTCGGTCTACACAGGCAAGCGGATTGTGTTTCAGCAGGCGCTCACGACTGTGGGTTCCATAGGTAACGCCCAACGAGGGCATGCCGGCATTGACAGCCATCTCAAGATCATATTCGGTATCCCCGATCATCAGCGCCTGCCGGGGCTCGACGCCGGTCTGCCCGAGAATCTGATTGAGCATTTCAGGATGGGGCTTTGAGAAACTCTCATCGGCGCAGCGGGTGAGGTGGAAATACTCGCCCAGGCCGGTGCTCTCCAGGGCATAATCCAACCCTCTACGGCCCTTACCGGTGGCGACTGCCAGCAGATAGCCTTGCTGAAGCAGTTCACCCAGAACCTCGCGAACACCTTCAAAAAGTTCAGAAGGAGTGCAGTTCTCTTTGAAAAAGTGAACTCTGTAGCGGGCAGCGATTTCAATATGCAGATCGGGCTCGCTACCGGGATAGAGTCGATTGACCGCCTCATGCAGACCAAGTCCGATGATATCCCTAATCGCGGCCTGGCTCGGAACATCCAGTTTCAGGTCCTTAACCGCGGCCTCGACACAGGCGATAATATGGGCCTCTGAGTCCATCAGCGTTCCATCCCAATCAAATATTAATAACTCAAACTTCATCTTGTCCCTTAAGTTTATCCAAGAGTCCGGCCAGTTCTTGCGGCAGGGGTGCATCGATGCTCAACACCGTCGATTCTCCAGGCCAACGGAAACGGATCTGATGGGCGTGCAGGAAGAGTCGTCGCAGCCCGATCCCACGCATGCCCCGATTGGCGCTGTCGTCTCCATACTTGGTATCTCCCAGCACCGGTGAACCCAACCAGGCGCTGTGTACGCGGATCTGATGGGTACGCCCGGTTATCAGCTCCACCTCAACCAGGGTTGCATCCCTGAAGCGCCGACGACGCATGAATCGGGTCTCGGCCGGTTTGCCCTCGGCATCCACCCTGACCACCCGCTCGCCACCCTGCAGGGTATTTTTCTTCAAGGGCTTGTCGACGACCTGTACCCCCTTGCGCCAGCTCCCGGCCAGTAGTGCCAGATACCGCTTATCGACCCGGTTTTCTCGAATGAGTTCATGCAATATTCGCAGCGTGCTGCGGCGTTTGCTGATCATCAGACAGCCCGATGTCTCCCGGTCCAGCCGATGCACCAGCTCCAGCTGAGTCTCTCTCGGGCGCAGAAGCCGAAGCGCCTCGATGATGCCACTGCTCAGACCGCTGCCGCCGTGTACCGCCAGGCCAGAGGGCTTGTTCAACACCAACAAACGCTCGTCTTCATAGATCACGGCCTGCTCGAGGCTGCTACGCAGCTTTTCCGAGAGACGGGAATTCGTTTCGGGTCGATCTCTACGCAATGGAGGTATGCGAATCAGATCGCCGGCCTGCAGTTTGTAGGCGGCCTTGATCCTGCCCTTGTTGACCCTGACCTCCCCCTTTCTCAGGATACGATAGATATAGCTCTTCGGCACCCCCTTCAGATGTCGCATCAGATAGTTGTCGATTCGCTGTCCGGCATATTCCTCTGCCACCTCAACGAACTGGACTGATGGAGAATTCTTTTTTGATTCTGACATTTAGCGCTGGTTTATCTATATAATCGATTGATGTTCGTGTTGAAGGTTGCTATATTCTTCAACAGTTTTTCAGGTACTGGCCGGTGGCACGCCACAAATGCCGGTACCCGCGCGGTTTTTAACTGCCTGCGACCGTAAAAATTCATTCAGGCGCAAGCGGTTATCCAACCAAGCGCACAGGTGCCCTTAGGATATCTGGCTCTTAATCTGAATCCTCTGCGCCAAAGCGATATATTGGGTGTGTGCTCCCGCGAACGGGAACAGGCGCCGGGAATAGATGCCGGGCCAATCTCTTATGGCCATGTCGCTCTCCCTTTGCTTTAGGCGTCATATTTCAGTTCGTTCAGCAGCCGATTCCAAGCGGCGGACTTTAACAGTTTTTCAGCCATCCGAGCTAGTTCTCTAGCCTGGAATCGAAAACGATTCCAAGGATATGCGTAGTAATGCTCTGAGTGGAAAGCGAGCAGGCACTACTATTGTCTGTAGCGCAATTGGGGCCTAGGCCGCAAACCAAGGCAGTGATGCCGGACGGCTGTATGGATACACAATAATGAAGCGTATGTTGATCAACGCAACTCAACCCGAAGAGTTGCGTGTTGCCATCGTTGATGGCCAGAAACTATTCAATCTAGACATTGAAGTTCCCGGCCGGGAACAGAAAAAAGCCAATATCTACAAGGGTCGCATCACCCGTGTCGAACCCAGCCTGGAGGCCGCATTCGTCGATTACGGCTCCGAACGTCACGGTTTCCTGCCCCTGAAAGAGATCGCTAGAGTCTACTTTTCGGATAAGGCCCGATCATCCTCCGGCAGGGTAAACATCCAGGATGCGATCAAAGAGGGCCAAGAGGTCATAATCCAGGTGGAAAAAGAGGAGCGTGGCAACAAGGGGGCAGCCCTGACCACATTCATCTCCCTGGCAGGCCGCTATCTGGTATTGATGCCGAACAATCCCCGCGCCGGCGGTGTCTCCCGCAGAATCGAGGGCCAGGATCGCACGGAACTGCGCGAAGCCATGAGCGAACTGCAGATACCGGACGATATGGGACTGATCGTGCGCACCGCGGGCGTCGGCAAGAACAGCGAGGAGTTGCAGTGGGACCTGGACTACCTGATACAGCTCTGGCAGGCGATCGAGCACTCCGCGGAGAAACCCGCCCCGTTCCTGATCTACCAGGAGAGCAATGTCATCATACGCTCGATCAGGGACTACCTGCGTGCCGATATCGGTGAGATCGTTATCGACGACAGGGAGATCTTCAACCAGGCCGAGCGCTTCATCAACCAGGTGATGCCCCAATACAGCCAGAAACTGCGTCACTACGATGACGAGGTTCCCCTGTTCAGCCGCTATCAGATCGAGAGCCAGATCGAGTCGGCATTCCAGCGCGAAGTCAGCCTGCCCTCAGGCGGCGCTATCGTAATCGACCATACCGAGGCATTGACCTCCATCGATATCAACTCCGCCCGTGCCACCAAAGGCGCTGATATCGAGGAGACCGCCCTGAACACCAACATGGAAGCGGCGGATGAGATCGCCCGGCAGTTGCGTCTGCGCGACCTGGGGGGGCTTTTCGTTATCGACTTTATCGACATGACCCCTTCCCGCAACCAGCGTGAGGTTGAGAACCGGCTCAAGGAGGCCCTGAAACAGGATCGTGCCCGGGTGCAGATCGGCAGGATCTCCCGATTCGGCCTGCTGGAGATGTCGCGACAGCGCCTACGCCCCTCTCTGGGTGAGGCCAGCGAACAGGCCTGTCCCCGCTGCAAGGGACATGGCACGATCCGCGGCGTGGAATCACTCTCCCTCTCTGTTCTGCGCATCATCGAAGAGGAGGCGATGAAGGAGAACACCGGCCGTATCGTGGCGCAACTGCCTGTCGATATGTCCACCTTCCTGCTCAACGAGAAACGCCAGGCTATTCACGACATCGAAAGACGCCAATCCATCGATGTGGTGCTGGTCCCCAACATCCATCTCGACACCCCCAATTTCACCATCGAGCGGGTGCGCCAGAGTGAGCTGCCCTCGGGCGACGATGCGATATCGAGCTACAAGATGGTGGACGAGGAGAGTGAACAGAAGGTGGTTGAATTCGCCAAGGCGAGACAGCCCCAGGCGGAAAAACCAGCGGTAAAATCGATTGCCCCTTCGAGCCCCGCCCCGCAGAGGGCAGAACCCGCCCAAGAAGAGACAGCGTCGGAAGAAGGCGGGTTTTTGAAGAAGATCTTCAGTATTTTCACCCCAAAGGCACCGGAACCTCTCAAAGAGAAAGAGGAAGCGCCGAAAAAGGCGGCCAAGCCCCGCCAGGGCTCGGGTCGCTCCCAGCCATCTTCCGGGGGCAAGGGACGTAAGAGTCAACCTTCCTCCGCTCGTGGCAAAGCCGCAGCCGGTGATGGTCGCCGGGGTGATCGACGCACCCAGGACAACGCCCAGACAGGCAAACGGAAAAACCAAAAGACCGCGAACAAGGGCGGCGACAAACAGAAACCTGAGACCAAGGCCCAGGAGAAATCCGGCCCTCAGGCCGAGAAGACGAATGGCGAGGCGCCAAAGACAAAGGGGTCACGCCGTGGCCGTCGAGGCGGACGCAGGCGCCGTGGGGCTGGTGAAAAAGGTGCTGATCAATCTGCGGTGAATGGCGTGGATGAGTCCCAAAGTACACCCGCTAAAGGCACGGAGGGCGACGAGGCAAAAGCTGACACCACCAAGAAAACCCAACGCGGCACCCAAGCCAAGCGGGACAGCAAGTCAGGCAGTGCGGAAAAATCGCCAGGCAGCCGTAAAAAGAAGGCGACAGAATCCAAGCCTGCAAAGGACAATCCGGCAGCGGAGACCAAGCAGAAAGCAGAAACTGCGACTAAGGACGGAGAACAGCAGCAGGCCGCGGAGGCAAAGCAGAGAGCTGAAACAGCGGCCAAGACCGAGCAGGTCAAGCAGCAGCCTGAGACACCGTCCAAAGCCGAATCAGCGATACCCGTTGCGGAGGCAAAACAGAAAACGGAGACCACACTCAAAGCCGAGCCAGACAAACCGGCTGAGGTGTCAAAACAGAAATCGCAGGCGACACCCGAGCCCGAGGCGCTTCAGCCGGCAATGGCGGATAAAAAGCCTGAAAAGCAGGCGTCGGCGAAGCAGGAGAAAAAGGTTGCCGAGAAAGCTCCAAAGCTGGTCCAGGTTGAGACCAAGTCCAAGCAGGTAAGCGCCAAGCCAGCGGAACCGAAAACCCCGGTTACGCCAACTCCCGCACAAAAGGCACCGGTCAAACCCGCAGAAGCGGCCAAACAAGACACGCAACCTGCGAAACTACAACAGGTGGAAACCCACAAACAAACGGCTAAAGCCGCCAAACCGGACGCCTCTAAATCCGATGCGGAAGCAAAAAACACGGTTAGCGTTGAGAATACTCAGCCACATAAGCATGCAGAGAGTCCCAAGGCCGCTCTCGCCGAATCAAAGGCAAATGATAAGAATATCGATGCCGGGAATGGGGATTGATCCGGGGCCTGATAACACGAATCCAATCGGTCCTAGGAGAAGTGGTTGTTCACGACCTTTTCCAACAAACCCCGTGAGGCCTCTTCGACCAGATCGAATACACGGTCGAACCCGGCAGGCCCTCCATAGTAGGGATCAGGCACCTCACGTATCGGTTGCTGAGGAGCGAAATCGAGGAACAGATGCAAGCGCTCTTCCCTGCCCTCGGGGCAGAGCGCCAGCAGATCCGCATAGTTGGCTCGATCCATGGCGACGACATAGTCAAACAGTTCGAAGTCCTCGACGGTAACCACACGGGCACGCAGATCGCTCAGATCCAGTCCTCGCTTGGTGGCTGTCTCCCGAGCCCGGCGATCGGGTATGGAGCCTGAATGGTAGTCGATGGTTCCGGCCGAATCGGTTGCAATGTAATCACTCAAGCCGCTTTGCGCCACCATCTCCCGGAATACACCCTGAGCTGTGGGTGACCTGCAGATATTGCCCATGCAGACGAAAAGAATGGATATCCTGTTACTGTCGCTCATAGAGTTTACTATAGAACCTTACTGATTGATGCTGACGAAGAGAGAGTCGTGTGACTCGATCCATTCTCTATTCTAACCTATCCATGGCTTTTGGCATCTGACGATTCCCGCATCGAGCTGGTCCTCGACATACGCCACAGGCATACTGCCCAATAGCTACGACCCGGGCAATAACGATAAAAACGCTCTGCTATAGCAAGTGAACTGGAATACTGGCCTTCCGCCCTTGGGACCGGCGGAGTCGATTGGCATGCATACAGCATGCACTCGGTCAGCGTTTTGATGGTTTGAAAGGAAGCTTCCTCTTCGGTTTGTTGATCTTGTTCGCCGAAGCCTCATCAATTTCCAGCTTTAACTCCACTCTTTCGCGTTTGCGTACAATGGTTGCGCTTTCACTGTCGACAGACTCCACCTTCCAATCGTTCTTATTCATGCCCTGAGCAACTCGGTAGAGCTCATTGGTATCCAGGTCACGTATGATGGCAACCCTGTTTTCGGGCATCATGGCGACACCTTCCAGTTTCAAGCGCAGGGGCTTGTGGGGTTTGCGGGTTACCGCTTTCTCAGGTTCGGGCTCGGCCGGAGGCAATCTGCCTTCGACAAACAAGGGTCGCTGCGTGATCTCGTCATAGGCCCTTATCGATATCGGCACGAATTTAGCCACTCCGCCAGAGGTGGTGTTTTTCGATTTATTATCATCGGATATCTCCTGGGTCATGGGAGCCGATGCCCAGGAGGGGGATCGCCACTGAAAGTAGAGATTTGCGCACATTGCCCCTATTGCCAAGAGTAGCAGCAGGGTCATGGCATTCAGACTGTGCCTCCAGCTGTTCATGAGTCACCGCTCTTGATGTAACCGATGAGCAGAAAATCCAAGTCCAGCTTTTTTATGGCTTCAGTGATCTTTTTTGATTTTGGCAGTCTTCTGCGTGCAAGGTTTCGACTGCGTACGGTTATGTTGTCGATGAAGAGATAGGGTTTCTGAGTCTCCAGTTGATGCAGAATCTTTTTAAGATTCTCCAGGCTGCTCTTCATCCTGACGCGAATCGCAACCCTGCTCAACACCTCATCCTGGGATAGCTGCGCCGTTTGAGTACTGACGATTTCACCCTTTCCCGCCGCGACAACTTGCTTGATTCTTCTCTGCAATTCAGCATAGGCCAGCGAGTCGGTATTGCTTTGCAGGAATCGCAGATCCGATCTCTGGTTCTGCTTTAGTTTGCTGAATTCCACTTGGTAACGATCATTCTGCACGGCTATACGCTGATAACGTTGGATCTGAAATTGGGTATCATCGATCCTGGCGTCGTATCTCTTGTTCATCGACCACACCGGGTACACCACCAACACCGATACCATTGCCAGCAGCAATATCAGAATGGCTAGGGCTACTGTTCGTGATTGTCTCGGTGTCAGGGAGGTGACCATCTAACCCTTATCCTCCCCGTCCGTTACCAGTTCTGCTGAAATGTGGAATCGTTCCGTATTGTTCTTTTTGCTCCGGGTAACGGGTGAGCGAAAAGTCACGTTCCGGAATAATTTCGAGGTCTCCAGGATTGGGATCAGCGAGGCAGAAGAGGTCGATTGCCCATGCAGATGGAGTATGTTCTCCCTGACTTCGAAGTTGTTAACCCAGGTATCATCGGGCACCAGCAGAGTCAGTTCCAATAGAATGTCGAGCACGGTTACCGATGTCACTTTCTTCTCTTCCAGAAAGCTGTTCTCTTCCTTTGCCGATGTCACCTGCTCGCGAAGGGCGGCAACTATGTTTGCCTTCGACCTGTAATCAGCGAGTTCACTCTCCAGCTGTTTGACCAGCACCGACTTTTGCCATACCGGCAGTAACATGTTGCCTGCCAATAACAGCAGCAGGATTAAAAACAGCGTCAGGTTGACCAGGCGATAGCGTTTCCGCGGTTTCTCCCGTTTTTCCGGCGGCAGCAGGTTAACCTCGTTCAGGTTTGGATCAAGCTCCTCGCAGGGGGAGATGGCATTGATCCTTATGCTGTTCTCCTCCAGCTGCTTCAGCGCCAGTGAAATCTTATCGATGGGCGCCAGAATCAGGGTGATGTCCAGGGTACGGTTGTGCCTGTCCCTTGAATTGATCACATAGTCGTAATAGACCTGGTCAGCGCTGAACGGGGTTTGTCTGTCCATCTCGAAAGCGAGCACTTCACGCAGGTTCTCTTCGGTCTCAATGGGCAGGGAGACCTTCTTGAATAGATATTTCTTGGGTTCCAGACAGAGTCTGATCTCGCTGGCGGAGCTGAGCACTCTTCTCTGTTCCGCATCGTCGAAATCCAGGTAACGGAGATAGTTCTCTGCCACCTCTGCACCGCTCGTACCCTGGTTTACGATTCGCAGTGACTCGTCTTTGTATAGCAGTTGAGCGCTCTTGCCGCCACGCAGCAGGGAGCGCATTCTCTCAGGCAACAGGGTGGTGATTTCACCGCTCCACCAGAGCCAGAGATTCTTCAACTGATATATCAGGGATTGCCTAGCCATCGGATGATTCTAACGGGTTTTTATGCTTATAACGAATCATGCCAGGAACGAATGGAATAAGGTGAGTCATGCTTACTTCTGAGGTCGACATCAACCAGCAGCCTGGTCCTGGCGCCTTCCTTGGTGGTCGCTTCCACCGCAACCCGATAGACTGAGGCCGAAGCCTCGCCATCGGATTCCGGCAACTCAAGATCCGCAAGGTCGCTGTCGAGGTGATCCAGTACGCCGGAAAGTACATCAGGGGTCTGTTGTTCCCCTTTCAACAGGGATTTCAATACCTCCGGGGCATAACGATAATCCACAATTTCCGTATCGGAATAGAGCGTGACATAGGGCCTCAGTCTGCCTACCTCGGCCCCATCGAAACCCATCACATAGGCGAGTTCATCGATGCTCGCCAGGTCGCGTCCGGCGGTATCATGGGGGTAACCGGCACTGCGATAGTCTCCGTCCTCCGCGCCGTTGAGACGACGCAAATCGTCGCTATCCCGCCAATCGCCCAGTCGATCGGCAAGCGCTTCCTGTTCGTGAACATCGTCGCTTATCAAGGCAAAGAGTCTGACCAGCTGATCCCTGGCCGCCTTGTTGAGATCCAGCAATCCCGCTGAGTTGCGAATGGAGATAGTTAGCCCGCCATGCTCTGTGTCGAGTTGATGTACCTGACCGTCGCTGTCCCATCGCTGCTCCGGATTGCTGACCATCAACTCGATGATCGCCCGGTTGACGCCACTCTCCGCCAGCAACCTGGAACGAAGAGCATCAATGGCATTCATCGTCAGCCTGCTTTCCACTTTTGAATGAGTTGCAAAACTGGCGGCGACTATCGTCAGCAGGGCGACAAGCCATAGCACCAGCACCAGGGCGAATCCATGTTGAGACGGTATCGATCTGCTTGCTCTTGTCATTGTTCGCTCTGCACCACTACAGGATAGTCTCGGTAAATACGGAAAAAGCTCTCCGCGGTACCGCCTTCATCGTCGCCTGCATGCACGGTCAGCCTGACCAGGTCGGGATAGCGGGCCGAGTTTGCCTCCCAGCTGTCATGCCAGGCAACTTCCTCCTTATCCTGCTTGCTGCCGAAGTAGGAAAACGCCAACGCGTCAAGCCCCTGCATCAGCACTCTGCGACCTCCGTTTTCCGGGAGCGACAATTGGGTGGCATTTGGATCCAGCGGGGTGAAGTAGAGAACCAGACTCAAGCCCTCTTGGGCGCTGGTTTCCTCAACCAGCAGGTATTCAAACAGACCGCCGGAGCTGTATTGTTGCGGGGATTTCGACACGAATTGAAACTGGCCGGATTCCCCTCTCATGGCAAGCAGACGCTGATTCCGATCCCGCCAGACCAGGGGTATCAGCTGTTGAATCATGGCGGCCACTCTCTTCTGGATCAGGTGCTCGTGTAGAACGGCATCACTATGGGCGTTGAGGCCATCCCAGCCTTTGAGATTGACAAACAGCATACTGACTGAGGCCGTCATGATGATCGCCAGCAACAACAGCGCAACCATGACCTCCAACAAGGTGAAACCGCCAGGGTGACGAATGGGCCGGCGTGCTCTCCTGCAGACGGTACCGGGTGCACCATGCGTTCGCTCTATCAGCTTCGAGTGCTTAGGGTCTGCCATGAACCAGGCCTATGCGGGTAAACGATACCTCCCTTTCACCACCTGGCGCCGCCCACGCGATCGTGATCGACTCTTCAACAGGGATCAAAGGTATCGCCAGGGTTTTATTATCCGTCCAGCCACTATGGGGGTGCCGCAGGTAGTGCCATCTGTAACCTCCGGTTTCGCTACCTTGTTCGTTCAGGCTGCTGTTGACCCTATCCACAGCCATTTGATCAAGGCGTGTCTGGGCAATCTGAACAGCCTTGAGGTAGTCGGATGACACCTGATGATTGCGCAGGGTCGTGGCATTTATCCTGAGGATCACGCTCATGGTCATGCTGAGAATGACAAATGCCACCAGCACCTCGATCAGCGACATGCCTTTAGACTTTGAACGCTTCATCACCCTCGATCTCCTGCGGATCGACTACCTGGACCCTGCTTGTCAGCCAATCCACCACGATGGCGAAACGCCGACCGCCGTTGTCGAGTATCAGTAGACCGCCACTTGAACTGCCGTCGGGAAAGAATTCGAAAACCAGGATCTGTCCGCCATCCAACGGAGCGCTGCTTGGATCCAGGGTAAAGCTCAGGCCTTCGGGGAGATGTCTGATCTCACCGCTATTTACATGATCACTTTGGTAGGCATTGTTCTCAAGATCGAATTTCACCTTCGATGTATGGCCGCTGAGGATGGCGGTCTGCTGGATATAGCGTATCTCCTGTGCCAAATCCCGGGTCGCCGCCTTCAGTTTCAGTGACGGGAAGGCCCTCTCGAACAGTGGTGGCGTGAGACTGGCGAGCAGACCCAGCACCAGCAGAACCAGCATCAGCTCGATCAGGGTAAAACCCTTCGATCGGGCTGGCATACAGTGCGCTTCCGCTTTCATTGCCACCTCACAACGCAACCAGGGAATTCACACCCAGGATAGCGACCAGGATCGACATCACCACACCGGCGATGATCAGTCCAAGCACCAATATCATCACCGGTTCCACCAAGCTCAATGCCCGCTTGATCAGGGTTTGTGTCTCCTGATCGAGGATCTCGGCGGTCTGCATCAGCATAGGTTCCAGCTGTCCCGACTCCTCGCCCACACGAATCATCTGCAGCGCGAAGGGGGGAAACTGCCCGTGGTCGGTCAGCGGATCGGCGAGTCTATGCCCCGCTTTGAGACGGCTCACGACATGGTCCATGCCGTCGGCCACGACATGATTACTGATGGTATCCTTTACGATCGCCACCGACTTGAGCAGAGGAACGCCGTTCTCGAGCAGGGTCCCCAGGGTTCGGCAGAACCGCGCGGCCTCGACCTGGCGGATGATAGGACCGATGAGAGGCAGACCGAGCCATCTCCCATGCCATCGTTTCGCACTTGTCCTGCGGCCCATCTGCCACTTGAAATAGATCACCAGCAGTACCACCGCCAAGGCCATGACCCAACCGTAATCCTGCAGGAATCCTGCGACGCCCATGGTGATACGCGTCGACAGGGGCAGGGCCTGCCCCATATCGCTGAAGAGTTCACTGAACTGGGGGATCACATAGGTCATCAGGATCAGGATCGAAGCTATCGCAACGAACAGCAGGATCGCCGGGTAGATCAATGCCGATATCAGGGAGCTGCGCACCTCCCTGGCACGCTCGAGATGGAGGGCCAGGCGGGCCAGGACGCTCTCCAAGGCGCCACCGGACTCACCGGCCCGAACCATCTGCACATAGAAGTTACTGAAAAGTCCGCCCTCTTTCGCCAGGGCATCGGCAAATGAGTTGCCGCTCTTCAGACTGTCGCGGATGCTGGTGAGATGCTGGCTGAACAGGCTCGATTCCCCTGCTATGGCTACCAGGATCGAGAGCGCGCCGTCCAGGGGTTGTCCCGACTTCAAGAGCGTGGAGAGTTCACGGGTAAAGGAGGCTATCTGTTCGCTGGAGACCGATCTTCGCTGAAAGCTCGTACGCGGCAGGTGTTTGCCTTTCTGCCGACTCTCCACGATGCGGATGGGCACCTGACCCTTGAGGTGGATCTGGTTGACCGCATGATCCCGGCTGACCGCCTGCAGCTCCCCTTCAACCACCTCACCGTCCGTATCCACCGCCTTATAGAGGAACGAGGCCATGCCTAACCCTCCTGGGTGACTCGCAGCACCTCTTCAAGGGTGGTGATACCCCGCATCACCTTCTGCAGGCCATCTTCATACATGGAACGCGCGCCCTCGTGTTTGGCGCATGCGGCCAATGCATTCTTATCCTTGCCCTGAAGGATCAGCGAGCGCAACTCCTCAGAGAGCTCGATCATTTCAATGATGGCGCTACGACCGCGATAACCGCTGCCGCTGCAGTGCTCGCAGCCCACGGCCTTGTACAGGGTTGCGGGACCGAGAAATGGCTTGAACCGGGCCGCAATCTCCGGCGGTGGATGGTAGGGGGTCTTGCACTCCGGACAGAGATTCCTCACCAGGCGCTGAGCCACTACGGCATTCACCGTGGATGTCAGGAGGAATGCCTCAATACCCATGTCGAGGAAGCGGGTGATGCTGCCTGCGGCGTCGTTGGTATGCAGCGAGGAGAGCACCAGGTGTCCGGTGAGTGCCGATTGCACGGCGATCTGTGCCGTCTCCTGATCACGGATCTCGCCGATCATGATGATGTCCGGGTCCTGTCTCACGATGGAGCGCAACGCCGAACTGAAATTAAGACCGATGTTCGGCTTGACCTGGATCTGATTGACCCCCTCGATGTTGTACTCCACCGGATCTTCAACGGTGAGTATCTTGCTCTGCGGCCGATTGAGGTAGTTGAGTGCGGCATAGAGGGAGGTTGTCTTACCGCTACCCGTGGGTCCGGTCACTACCACGATACCGTGGGGGCGATCGAGTATTTCCAAAAGACGTTTTTCAATGGTGCTGTCAAATCCCAGACTGGCGAAATCGAGATTGACGTGATCCCGCTGCAATAATCTGAGCACCATGCTCTCGCCATGCAGGGTCGGCACCGTGGATACACGCATATCCAGGGTCGAACCGTGCACCCTGACCTTGAAGCGGCCATCCTGCGGCAAGCGGCGTTCCGCGATGTTGAGATTGGCCATGATCTTGATGCGCGAAACCAGGGCCGGGGCGAGATTCACCGAGGGAGTCTCGGTTTCACGCAACAAGCCGTCCACCCGGTAGCGAATCTTCAGACTGTTTTCAAAAGGCTCGATATGGATGTCCGATGCCTTGTTTGCGACCGCCCGCTGGATGATCTGGTTGACCATCTTTATGACGGGAGCTTCGCTGGCCAACTCCTTGAGCTGCTCCACATCGTCCAGCAGCAGCTGATGCTCCATGCCGGCTTCATCGCCCGTACCCTCCTCCTTCATCAGATCGCTGAAGAGGGTCTGGATCACTTCGTCGATCTCGGAGGCGATACCGACCGCCAACCTGATCTGCTTGCCGCTGATCAACTCCAGGGCTTCGATCACGTAGAGGTCGGTGGGATCGACCATGATCGCCAGCAGATGATCCTCCTGCTCCTCGTATACCACCAGACGGTGCTGCTTGAGAAAATTGGTGGAGATATTCTCGCTGATGTGGGAAAGATCGGGATAGGCCTTTTGCTCGATGACCGGCACCTTGCAGAGGATTGCCAGGCTGTCTGCCAGATCCCGGTCCGAGATCAGTCCCAGCTGTAACAGAATGGTGCCTATAGACTGGTCGCTCTGCTGGGTTTCCTTGAGACGCACAGCGCGTTCGGCATCAACGGCGCTGAGCCGTCCCCCGTCCACCAGGGAGACACAGAGTGGATACTCCCTGTATCTGAGTGGTTCCGCATCGTTTTCAGGAGAAGAACTCTCCCGCGCAATCTGGCTAATCTCCTGTCTCACAGGCATGACCTCTCAGGTGACTGGCCGGACTCTATTCGCTTATCGGATAGTGCCGAAACCACTATCACCCACGCATCAAGCAGAGCCCGGTTATAAGCCTCTTAGTTACTGGATGCGCGACGCTTTTGAAAGTCATCGTGAAACAACGCTGCGTCGCGTATCTTTTCTCTCAGTTCCTGAGATATATCGTAGGCCTCTTGCGGGTTGCGTACCACCTTTGGTGTCAATGTCACGATCAACTCGGTGCGGCTCACATCCTTGGTGGTACTGCCGAACAGGTTGCCGAGGAGTGGCAGATGCATCAGACCCGGGATGCCCGTTTTGCCACCGGAACTGCTTTCGCGGATCAATCCGCCAAGCACCACTGTCTGGCCGTCATGGACGATGACAGTGCTTTCGATGGTACGCTGGGAAATGGAGACATTACCGCCGCCACCGATAGCCGGGGAGGTACCGGGAGTACTCACCTCCTGACTGACCTCGAGAGTCACCATCCCCCCCTCATTGATGCGCGGTGTGACCTGCAACAGGGTACCGGTATCACGGAACTGCACCTCGGAGACGATCGGCGCATCGGGATCGGTGGTGCTCTGTGCGGAGCGGGTTACGATAGGAATCTGATCACCGACACGGAAACTGGCGGTTTGATTGTCGATTACCATGATCTGGGGTGCCGAGAGAAACTTCACCGAGGATTCATTCTCCAGGATATCGAAAAACACCTTGAGATCATTGGCTGTATTGAAGAGTCCCAGGGCAAAACCGTCACCGCCTGAAACACTGTCGGGTATGCTGCCCAATGCACCTTGATAGGGACGGCCGCTCCCCGTGGTACCGTTGAAGAACCACCGCACGCCGTAGCTAAGATTGTCACTCAGCTGCACCTCGGCGATGGTGGCCTCGATGAGCACCTGTTTGGGGGAGACGTCCAGGCGGCTGATGGTTGCCTTGATTTTCTGATAATCGCTAGGACTGGCCATGACCAGGATGGCATTGTTGTCAGGATCCGCGATGATGGTCGCGGTAGTACCAGCTCCACCCTGCTGGCCCGCTTTTGCCGGGCTTTCTGCGGAAGCCGCTGCTGTGACGGCCTTCGGTTGATCCTTGGTTAATGCGGCCTGACTGTCCGCATTGCTGTTCTTTAGATCGATTCCGGTTGATGTGGGGGAGCGAACATTGGAACGCAATAGGGGATCGCTGCTGCTCAATGGACCTGAAGATGAGGGTGCGGATACTTCGTTGCCAAATATGTTCTGCAGGATTTCGGCAATATTCTCTGCTTTGCCATTTTTCAGATGATAGACATAGAGTCTGCGATCAGGGGATTTGTCGCTGCCCTGGTCAAACTGACTCACCAGTCTGCGCACGTCTTTGATATACCTGGGCTGCTGGCTAATCACCATCAACGCGTTCAGGCGCTCGATGGGAATCAGTTTAATCATCCCCGCCAGTGGGGATGTTTCGCCTTCACCGACAATATGTTTCAGTTCCTCACTAATGGTTTTGGCATCCGTGGCCTTGAGTGGGATCAGCGCAAACGACATGCCGCTGAGCCAGTCTACGTCGAACATCTCTATGGTCTGCAGCAGATTATTGATCTTCTGGAAAGAACCGGTGAGGATCAGCAGGTTCCTGCCCTGATCGATTCGGATCTGCTCCGACGGTGAGGTAAAACTCTCCAGGACCTTCTTCATTTCGAGTGCAGTGATGTACTTCAACGGCACTATCTGCACGCCCTGCCCCGCCTGCATTCTCGCCTTGCCCTGGCCGACCGATGGTTTCAGGGCCATACCCTTAAGTTCTGCTGCGGGAAGGATCTTGTAGAGCGCACCGTTTCGTACCATCACGGCGCCATTCATCTGCAGAATGTTCTCAAGGATCGGCAATACCGCATCGGTACTGACCGGGTAGGTGGTATGGATGGTCACGTTACCCTGGACCTTGTCATCGATCAGATAGTTTTCCTTAAGGATCTCCTCAAAGATGACCTTGACCACTTCACGCAGATCCACCCCCTCGAAATTGAGCGTGATGTCGCCGCGGGCCGGCTGAGCTGTTTTCTTGCTTGCCTGCTGCTTAAGAAATCTGCCGCTTCCTTCACGAACGAAGAATTCAGGTTCCTTTACTGTCTGCTCGGAGAGCACCAGCTCCGCTTCTTCGTCACCGCCTGAGTGAGCCAAAGAGGGCCTCTCTGCCGGGTAGGGAGTAATGATTCTGCTGTTCTCGGAGTTTTGATCCTTTCCTGGTTGCTGGGCACAGGAAGCCAGCAGCAATGATAGCAGCGCTGGCAACATTCGGGACAGCAGGTTATTTTTTCTCTTGCTCATCAGATTTCAATAACTCCTAGAAACATCCAAGCTCCTATGGTTCCCAGTTGGATGCAGTTTTGTCTCCATACAATCACAGCAGATTTCAGCGGGTAAGGAGATTGATGGGACGATGTATTTGCTGATGGGGTAATCTCATACCTTTGATGCATAAAAACCCTACCACCCTCTCTACTGTCTCCAACCCCTTGCCCCCCATTACCCAGTGTGGTTGCTGGATTAGTCAATAAATGATTAGGAAAATCAATCCTATAGAGTTCAGTTCGGCACCAATTCAAGATACTGCACAGGGCTAAATCCGCGCCATTGAATCGAACTCATACAAATTGACAACCGGCAATTGCACCATGACATGGTAGTAACATACCTAATCATCAGGTAGTAAAAACACTCATTAACCAATTGGGTGTTAAGGAATATAGTTGATAATCAGATGATTTTACTAGCATTTTTACCTTTTAATTCCTGATATGGGAAATAGACGCATCCTCAGACGCAAACCGTAGATGTTAAAACGACTCATCACTGCCATAACCTGGGTGGGACTCTGCTATCTGCCAGCGCTCCATGGTGCGGCGGCGTTGACGGCTAATGTGGACAAACTGGTTGAACAGGTCAACCTGACCTCCAGGATCCCAGTCATAATAAAATTCAAAAAGAAATTTAACATCAATGAGTTAAGAGATAATATCAATAAAAAACATCAATATGAGCCTGCGCTGGGCAAAAGCCAGTCCCAAGGGAAGAAACTGTTTCGTCGACGGTTGCTGAGCGGTCTAAGGGAACAGATCGTCGAACCTAAGGCAGCGCTGACCAAAAGACTGCATCAGCATGGGGTAAAGACACAACTGAAATCCCTCTGGTCAATCAATGCCGTCGCCCTGGAATTACCCGCTGAACTGGTGGACGACATCGCCGCCCTACCCGAGGTCGACCGGATCACAATCGACATGCGCCTTACCATGAGTGAAAGCCGTGTCGATGAGGGGATCATCGATCCGCTGTGGAATCTCCGTAACATCAAAACCGACCAGCTCTGGAGTCAGGGCATCGACGGTGAGGGAGTTACCATTGCCATCCTGGACTCAGGTATAGAACTCAATCACCCCGATCTCATCGAAAGATGGCGCGGTGGCAGCAACAGTTGGTTCGATCCCTATCAACAGCATGAGCTGCCTACAGATACCACAGGACACGGAACCCAGGCCCTCGGCATCATTCTGGCAGGTGATGAAAGTGGCTATCAGATCGGTATGGCTCCCGAGTCAGAGTGGATTGCAGCGAAGATTTTCGACAATGCCAACGAGTCGACGCTTAGTGCAATACATGAGTCATTCCAGTGGCTGCTCGATCCGGACGGTGATCCACTGACTGATGACGCTCCTGACCTGGTCAACAACTCCTGGGGATTTTCCAACACCATCAATGAATGCTTCCAGGAGTTCAGTGACGATATCCAGCTGCTGCGGGAGGCCGGTATCGGGGTCGTCTTCTCAGCCGGCAACTTCGGACCCACATCCGAATCGAGCATCAGTCCGGCGAACGATCCGGGAGCGCTTTCGGTGGGTTCTGTGGATCAATCCAATCAGATCGATCTGCTCAGCAGCCGCGGACCCGGGGCATGCGACGGTGGCGTCTTCCCCAAGCTGGTAGCACCGGGAAGTCTGATCTTTACCACCGACCTGTTGCCCAGTGCCTACAATATCGTTTCGGGTACCTCTTTTTCCGCTCCCCATGTCACCGGGGCCATGGCACTGCTGAAAAGTGCGTTTCCCGATGCAACACTTTCACAGATTGAGACTGCGCTCTATGACTCGGCCCAAGATCTCGGGACGGCAGAAGCGGATGACGAGTTCGGTTACGGTCTGCTGGATGTTGCGGCTGCCCATGCACTCCTTGAGGGTCTCTTCGCATCCAACGAAAACAGCAGGATCGAGTTTAGCGAGGCCCGCTTTTCGGTGGATGAAGACACAGAAAAACTGATAGTCACCGTTAGGCGTTTAGGGGGCAGCAAAGGAGAGGTCAGCGTTGACTACAGGACCGAGGGAGACGACGCCAGGCAGGGCCGTGACTTCAGCCTCAGCAGTGGTACGCTGCATTTTCCGGAAGGAGTAACATTACGCAGTTTCGAGGTCTCCATAATCGATGACAGCCTGGATGAAGAGAACGAATCGTTCTATCTCGTGCTATCCGATACCGAAGGCAATGCCACCCTTGGTGAAAAAGCGGAGGCCGAAGTCATAATCCTTGACAACGACGGTGCCGGCTCGATTTCGTTCTCTGCTGTAGCCTATGCCGTGAATGAGTCGAAACAGAAAGCCATCGTCGATCTCGTCCGCACAGAGGGTAGTTCCGGGGTTGTAGAGGTGGAATACCAACTGCTGGCGAAAAGCGCCGATGCCGGTGTTGATTTCAATGATGCCGGCGATACCATTCGTTTTCAGCCCGGAGAAACAGAAAAGCAGATTCAAATCGAACTCATAGATGATCAGCTGTTTGAAGGGAACGAGACATTCCAGTGTCTTATTACCTCGGTTAGCGAAGGTGCCACCATCGCCGAGCCCGCTTCCACGACTGTGACGATTCTCGATGATGACCCTAACATCGAGAATTCATCGCTCCATCTCGATGCTGTCAGCTACGAAGCCAATGAATCGGCCGGAAAGGTCACCCTGACAGTGATTCGATCTGGAGATCCCGAGGCCACCGTTTCAGTCCACTACGAAACCTTGGACGGATCGGCAGAAAAGGATGAAGACTATCGTCAAACCAGCGGTACGCTGAAATTTTCACCGGGTGTAACACGCCGGACAATCCCCATCGATATCCTCGATGACGGCCTCTATGAGGAGGAGAGCAGCTTCACTCTAAGGTTAAGCGACGCGAGTGGAAATGCCATTATCACCACTCCCGCTGCCGCCATCATCAGAATCACGGACAATGATGCCCTACCCTTTGTCTCAATCAACTCGTCACCGAGCCGCAGCTCTGGCGGTTTCAGATCGGGGCTTTCGAAATTTAATGGCTTAACGAAGGGCGGCTCAAAATCGGACCGGTCTCGTGAAGGAGCAAACAATGGTTCATCAGTTAAGGTTTTCGATCTTTCACTTAGAGGTTATGCCACTGAATCCCTGATTGAGAAACCCGGTTTACTTGGTTTGGAGGAGAAATCGCTGAACCTGTCAGTGGATCGTGATGCGGAACAGAAGCCAGATTCAAAGGAGCCGCCCGAGTGCGGATCCGCATCGAATACCTCAACCGCTGGTTCCTGTGTTTCCACTGAGAAAACAGAATCGGATGTAGCAACAATGGGTACAGAGGATAAACCGGTTGAACCCACCGGAACAGAGGTGGAAAGCAGCGACGCCACCGATAGCGGCACTTCCAAGATTCCGATCGATTCAGCACCCTCCGGGCAATTTTAAGGATATACCGAGACCGAACTCTTTTAATGAGATAAAAGTATCCAGACAGATTTCACTTCAATCGTATTGTCGAAACTCGGTATTATGGAAAACTCGCCACCCGAGAGTATCGTTCTCTCCTCCATCATTTGAAAATAACCGGGTAGATTTCCGTCATAAAGATCATTGAGATTGTCACAGGCCAGTACCGCTCTCATGCTCATCCCGCCTTCAACCCGCTCGAAACTAAACTGCACCTTGCCTTTCAACTGTTGATCGAAGCAAATGGTGTGCAACATATCCTTTACCAGACGATAGAGAATTGCCTTGCGCTCAGCGGAGATATTCTCCTCCTGGAGCAGATATTCAATCTCGATTTCAAATCCTGAGGTCACGGTGTGGCACTCCGACACCAACGAATTTAATGCCGCCTTAAGACCAAAATCATCAAGGCTTGGTGGACGTAAATCCATTGCCACTGCCCTGATTTTGTGCGCAGCGTGCTGCAACATGGGCACAATCTCTGTTGAGATCAGATTTAGCTCGCCTTCCTTCTCTTGATTATTAATGGATAAAATATATCTTTCCAGCTGCATCTTCACACCCGATAGGGTTTGAACCACATCCTCATGCAGCTCAAATGCGATACGCTTCTTCTCATCTTCCTGGGCACTAATCATCTTCGCGGTAAGGAATTCCAGCATCATCTTTTTCTCCATGGTGATGCGATTTTGGTTCTCGATTATCCGTTCGGAATGTTTGATGTGCATAAGTAGGAACATATACAGAAACAGCATTAACAGCAGGGTGGTCAACAACAAAATAATGATTGTCCTCATTGCATGACTGATATAATCGCTGATGTCGTAATATATCTCCATAACGCCCAGTACCGGCGAATTTTCACTTACGCGTATCGGCACGTAGGTCTGCACAAGATTGACATCTTGATCATTGGTGTTGAAGAGGCTTAAGCTATCGCGATAGTTCAGGACTGTTTTCGGGGTGCCGGCCAATGCGGATATAAAACCGTCATTATCCTCATCATCATCGTCGTAGGCATCAGCTCTGGAAGAGTATGCCACCTGCCCGGTCGTATCATAGAGCTTTATCCTATCTACATGGGTGTCCCTGATCATTTTCTGGATGGCTCGCTCAAGCATTGGCTCCAACGGCATCTCACCCGGTTGTATTTTGTTCAGCTTGATCAGGTTCAGATACATGACAAAGTGATCATTGAGCGCGTATTCCGTGGCAATGGTCAGCGACTCATTACTCTGTTTTGCTGAATCCTGAATAATGCGTGAGGTTTCGTAGCGGAAAAGGAAGAGGATGACGATGGCAATCAGGATGATTGCGATAAAACTTGTAATACCGAAGCGTTTTGCGAGCTGATAGTCAAAACTGTGGTTATTGGCAGTTTCTTGGTTCTTGGTGTCCATCGTTTAGACCATAACCAAAAAAGTAGGAAGCCACATCCTAATATGCGGCCTATGGTGTCGTCCAGTCAATTAGCTTTCTTAGCCCTCCTTTACCGTCAACTCCTGCAATGTAGAATCCCCTGGATACAAAACGCTGATCAGGCGCCATACTGACCCTGGGATAGATGGAAGTGTAAGGTAGATCATCGATCATGTGTTCGATTTTTTCAATAAAGTAGTCGCGATAGAAGTATCCGCGGATGTGCTTCACTGCCTCTCCAGCCACTTTCAACGCAAAATAGGCATTTGCCTGTATCTCCTTTGCTTCAGGATTATAGATTCTCCTTGACTTGAACCACCCAGTCGATCTCAAAATCAACCTGTTAAGCTGGCTGGGCATTTCAGAGCTGTGCACAAATATGACGGATCTATCCAAGTCGCGCGGTATTTGGTTGGTGTCAACCCCATAAAACTGAGTCGATAGAACTATCCGTGGTGAGGTCTTCTGAACAAGCAGATTGCTGATCAACTTGTCCGATCGTGGCTTATCCAACCAAATTACGGCTGTTTGATTCATACCACTCAGGCTCGATAGTTGAATCGCTTCAATCGGTTTATCCACAACCACTTCGTCGATCGTAATGCCCTTTTCTTTCAGTTCGTCCCTCAAGGTTTCGGCCGCGATCACGCTCTGTTGATTTGTATTGTCAAAAAACTGGACGACACCGCCCTCAGTGGGGGATTGTTTCAGATAAGCGGCGGCTGCTTCGGCTTCATGAACCGCTCCCCGGGTCATGTAGATAGAGTAATAATCACTTTCATCGATCACGGGCATCTGGGTTGTCGGAAACAGGCAGGGGGTTGCGTGATCTTGGCAAAACTCATTAACATACTCCCAGCCTGTCGGCACAATACCGTTGATCAAGGCGAATACAGGCTGCTTGGTATAATAGGCGTTAAGTTGCGCAGGCCATGTCTCTTTCTCACCTTTCAGTTCCCAAGCATGGACTTCCCACTTTCTATAGGGCTTGAACAGCCACTCCTTGTGCCAGGGAGCATGTTTCGCCCGTTTGCTCTCATATCTCGTCTCCGTATTTTTCTGCTTCACATACTGATCCATCACGTCAAGCAGTGCCTTGTTCTCCGATTCGCTGTTCGAAGAGAGGATGATTGTCGCGAAGTGAATGGTATCCTCTGTAACGCCCGGTGACGGTGTGGTAGAGAGAGTGCTGACATATGCCATCAGCCCATCCAATGCCTCTTCATCGATCTCATACCTTGGCATGAAAGGGTCTAGGGGCTTGCCATTGGCGTCAATGCCATACTTCACGGCCTTCATCAATGACTCTCTTGTGTAGGCTTCTCGGTAAACTGGTGGCGCGGGCGGTTTGCTGGTAGGTAACTTCAAGGGATTGAATAGCACGTTACCCGCTACTGCCGGTACCACCTGCTGTCCCTCGGTTGAGCCCAATCCACTCCTGCGATGGCAAGTCTCGCAGATTAGTTGATCGCCTTGCACCTCGATATCGCCCTGGATTGTCGCTTTTACCAATTCTCCATTGGGCAGAATGCCTTTCTTATAGAGTTGTTTCCCGACCACGTAGGACCTGGAATCAACTTCTATGTCATTCAGTGTTACTGTTGAGTAGAGATAGGCACTAGCGAAGATCGAAAGTGAGAGAATCCATTTGAGTTTTTTGGTCATTGCTTTTCTGCAGTTACTATTTTTCGGTATTCCTTTACAATATCTTCAGCACTGGCCAAGCCGTTGATTCGAGTCCATGATTCGCTTTTCTGGCTGCGAATGAGGGTTATCGGTTCATGGTTCATTTTGGAGCCACGAAAAATATCAAATGCCTTCTCGACACTCACAACATCCTGGTAGCTACCGGTGTAGAAAGTCCATTGATCACCGGCCTTGAACCGCTTTGAGTATTTCATTAATTGATCAGGCGTATCATAATCCGGATCAATGGTAATCGAAATCATGGAAACCGAATCGCTCTCTTCACCCAGAATCTCCTGTACCTGATGAAAACTTGCCGAGAGTACCGGACAGATCGTGGTACAGGTGGTGAAGATAAAGTTCAGCATCACCGGTTTCTCGGTAGCAAGAACCTCGCTAAGTTGTTGCGTTTCACCCCGGTGTGAGGTCAAGACCACGTCAGGAACAGTGTAGTCTGCCCTTTTCAGCTGATACTCCCTGCTTCCCATCATGCCTTTGTGATGAGCATGGGGATCGTTATTCACAGCTACCTTCATGCGTTCACCCAAGGATGGCGTCTGCTTGAGTTTGGTAACACAGTCAAGTTTGAATGGGGGTATGAATTGAGCCTTGTTATCCGTGGATTTGACGATGCTGGGCAACTCTTCACCAGCTAAAGCCATGCCATTAGGTACAGCGCCCAGAAGCAGTGTGAAGACCAGCATCATGCGCAGGTTTCGCAATTCAGCCATACTCCGCCTAAAACTCCAAAGCATTCTCGACATCACGATCACCCTCTATTGAGTATCTCTACATCGGCTTCCGTCAATCGCTCCATAAGCGACTTCTACAATCGACAGACTCCTCTTGCTCGATTGTAATTGAACACCAAAACCAGCAACATGAGTATGAAAAACAGCGGATTGAGGCTTCCTCCGCCGCCACCACCGCCACCGGAGCCACCACCCGAGTCGCTTTCATCATCCACAATTGTCAGGGTCAAGGTTCCATTGTTGGAATCAATCACGGCGGTCCCGGTGATGTTTCCAAGCGCAAATGTAATTGTCCGGTTACCGTCGGTTATGGTGTTATCAAGTATCTGCACCGAAATAACCTTTTGCGTCTCACCGGCATTGAACTGCAGGGTGCCCGTCGTAACATTGTAATCGGTACCTGGCGTTGCGTCCGATGAGCTCGCCGTTAAGTCAACGGTAAGAGTGCCCGCTGTCGATACGGACCGAGTGATGGTGATGGTTGCAGTACCCGAATCTTCGCTGACAGAGAGCGAATTGGCTGAAAAACCCAATATCGCAGAGGCGGATTGAGCCTCATCATCCGTGATAGTGACCAGGGCTTGACTCTGTGCGCCCAGCACAGCCCCACCTTGTACATTTGTGAGTATCAGTTTTATCGATTCATCCACCTCCAGAAGGGAGTCGTCGATGATTTGTACTGCGAAAGACTTGCTGCCGGACTCTCCATCGGCAAAAGCGATGGTGCCAGTCGCGAAGACGAAGTCCGAGGAGGTGACTGCACTGCTATCAAGGGCCGCATAGTCAACGGTGACTGCACCGGTCGACCCGCCACTTCGGGTAACGTTCACGGTAATGCTGGCTCCATTCTCATCGACCGTATAGTTACCTGCGGAGAAATTCAACGCTCCGCCTGCAGGTGGATCATCATCATCCTCAAGCGAAATTGTCGCCGAGGAAGGTGAACCCAGAACAGCACCGAACGGATTGCTCAAATCCAAATTGATGGTTTCAGTGCCTTCAAAATCAAAGTCATCGAGAAGCGATACAGTGAAGCTCTTGGAAGTCTCTCCATCGGCGAATGACAGGGTACCACTGGCAACCTCATACTCGCTGCCAGCCGTTGCCGATCCGTCACTGGTGGCGTAGTCGATCAATGCGGTACCTGAACTTCCTCCCTGACGCAGGACGTCGATCGTAACGACCCCATCAAATTCATTCGCAGAGAACCCATCCGTTGAAAAGGCGAATATTCCTGAGGTGGGAGCAGGTTCGTCATCCTGAATCGTCAGAACCGCGCTGTCCACATCGCCAATGACGGCACCCCCACCCGGATTACTCAAGGTCAGGGTAAGGGTTTCATCGCCTTCATAGGTGGTATCATCAAGAATTGTCACCTGGAACGAGCTGGATGTTACGCCGTCAGCCAAGGTCAGTGAGCCGGAAGCGGATGCATAGTCACTACCAGCGGTGGCGCTATCATTTGAGGTGGCATAATCGACCGTAACACTGCCGCTGCTGCCGCCGTTGCGTGAGACCGTAATGGTGGCGGAAGATGCGCTCTCCAATTGCTCATACTTGGAGAGTCCAAACTGGATGGTACCCGCAGCAGGTGCTGCATCATTGCTGTTGATGGTTACGTTTGCAGATGAGGTGGTACCCAACACCGCCCCCCCGCCCGGGGCACTGAGTGACACCAGAAAACTCTCATCGTTTTCATATCCGCTGTCGTCTGTTATCGGGACGCTGCAGGTCTGCAGCGTCTCGCCTGCAGCGAAGTCGATCGTGGTTTGCGTTGCCGTATAATCGCTGCCAGCGGTGGCACTTGAATCAGTGGTCGTGCAGAGGACACTGACAGCACCCATCGAGCCGCTGATTCTCACTACGGGGATTTCTATCGCTGCCGTACCCTCGGGTACGCTGTAGGCAGAGCCGCTAAACTGGATACTGCCCATAGCCGGTGTGGCTTCATTGTCCACGATATGGACTTCCGCGAAGTCCCTGTCCCCAAGTGTGACACTTAAGGCATTGCTCAGGCTGAGGATGATTGATTCTGTCCCCTCCTGTAGCACGTCTTCCAGAATATCGATGGTAAAACTGGCACTGATATCGCCATCTGCAAAATTCAGGGTCCCGGAGCTCGCAGTATAGTCGCTCCCCGAAGTGGCCGTACCGTCGCTTACGGTGTAGTCGACAGAGCCGCTACCCTCGCTGCCGTTGTTTCTCTGCACACTGATCGTGAGACTGCCACCATCCTCACCAACGAGATAACTGCTGCCGCTGAACTCCAGCATACCGATGGGCTGAACATCGTCATCGGTAATGGTCAAAGTCGCGGCATTGATGGGTCCAACATTGCTTCCGGTCAACAACAGGGTGACGGTTTCGTCATCCTCGAATGCTGCATCATCGAGTAGCTGTACCGTGAATTGTTTGCTGGTCTCTCCATCCGCAAAATCGAGGGTGCCGGATGTCGCAGTGTAATCCTGTCCGGCGGTCGCCGTACCCTCGCTGGTCGTTTCATAGTCGATGGAGAGGGCGCCGCTGCTGCCGCCGGAACGCGTCACAGTAATGGCGGCTGACCCGGCGCTTTCCGCAGCGCTGTAGCTCACACTGCTGAATTGCAAGCTCTCCCCGGGAAAGGCGCCATCTTGTGCGGCAATGGTGAAATCATCCGAGAAAAAGGTCTTTATATCGTCGCCAACTATTTCCGCGGTCTCGATCAACAGGGTAGAGAATCCGCTGTCATCGATAAAACCGAGGAATGTCCAGTCAAACACCGTCGCTTGCTCCCCGGGGAAATCGATAATCCCTCTGTTGCTGGTGAAGGACATCTCGGTGCCGCCCGAGCTGGTAAACCAACCACCAACACCGTACAGGGTGATACCGTTGGCGGTTAGTGTGATGTTGTCCGGTGTCAAATGAAAATTGTTCTCATCCACCGCAAAGACGATATATTGCCCTTCATGGGTATCACCTCCACCGGTACTGGTCCTGATTCCTACAAAATCTCCAGGACTGCTACCATTGGTTCCCCAGGTAATGCTTTGACTGGTAACGGTTTCTTGGAGATTCACCCGGGTACCGTCCCAAGCGGTCCCTTCGAAGCTTTCGTTGGTTATATCCACCGTAACCGACTGCAGGGCATTCAGATCCTGTAAATACTGCGCCTCCGCGTTTGCGTCGCAACAGTAGACGGTAACTTCGGCCTGGGTATGTAACGGGAGTAAAAAGAGTAACAGTGGCAACCCACGAACGGCAGATTTGATATCAAGCATTATTCCATCTCTTGGCGAATACTAGTGTACGATTAAATGCTCGGCTTGGAAGTCGCCGATCACCATGGTCACCTTTTCACCCGACTTGACATGGGCATCGGGATTACCGAATACCATATAGTATGTTCTGTTGGATCGAATGTTCTTACCCCGGTTGGTCGTTCGAAACGCCCCTACCTTGTGTGCCATGGGTATAGGTAGTTTAGCATTTGAGCGCTCAACCACCAGCAGAGGTTTGATTCTATGGTCGAAAAAAATGTTTGCCTTTTCCGCATCTAGGACACGAAATCGAAAATCGATCATATAGCCTCCAGCCGTGAGCCGCAGGCTGATCAGTTCCACACCCCATTTTTCCGCAATCTCCTTTGCCTTTCCCGCATCCACCATGGGGGGTAGCACCACCTTGGGAGCAATTGGAGGTTTCCACTTTTCTACTGAACCAGATTTAGATTCACCAGAAGTCTCGGTGTCACTTGCTGCCTTGGCGATGGTCGATGCAAATGCCATGGCAAACAAAGCGAGGATCACCACAGCCAGAATAATAACGATGGGGCTTCCCTTGAGTGGGGTATCCCAACCATCCTGATAAGGATCACTGCAGTTATGTGGATCGTCTAACTTCATGATTAGAAAATGCGCTCACTCGAAATCTTGGGTCACTACCCCCGCAAAAGGGGTAGCGACCCAATCATTTACGGCACCAGCTTATGGACTGGGAAGTTATTATAGCTTGCATTTTCAATCAGGTCGCCAGCTCCATCGCGGACCTCTACACGAATGAAGTCACCATTCGGTGCCGGCTCCGGTCCGGAGTTGTTGACGTGGATTTGAAAATCACCATTGTTCAATACCACACCGGTATTATTTACGTTGGTGGCATTTGAAACAATTGGTATTTCGTTACCGCTACCTCCTTGAATAAGGAAGGCGTTAACCTGACTACCTGGTGGTACCATTGTGGTATCCACGCTGCCGGTGATACGCCAATCGTCATTCGCCGGGGCATTGTCCTCGTCAATCCAGTACTCAGCCATGGTGATCGTGACCAAGCGGACAAACTCGACTGTGGCGATATTGCTCACCAGGTTGGTGGTGTCGATGGCGGTATATTCCATTGTAGCCACGGTACCGACCCCATCTATATTGTTCTCGAGGGTTACCGAGGTTGAGCCATCACTGGTTACAGAGGGGCTCACACCATCCGGATCGTTCACCTCCACCGCAGTCAGGGCTGTGTCATCGACATCATTGAACAGGACACCAGGCGAGGCTGGGACAATGAAGTCAAAGGTCACCGAGATCGGCCGACCATCGCCATCGACTTGCAGTGTATTGATATCGATATTCTCGAGATAGAAAACATCGTTGTTCGCCACAGGCGCGTCATTCTGCGCAGCGACGTTGATGACGACGTTAACCGGACCGGTTGCATTTAAGCCATCGCTCACCTCATAGGTAAAGCTGTCGGTACCGTTGAAGTTCACTGCCGGCTCGTAGTGGAAAGATCCATCCGCGTTCATCTGGAAGCAATCCGGCTCGGTTGCTGGGACGCTTGGGCAAGATGCGCGCGCATTGGTGGGCCTGGTCAACAGGACCGCCGTCAGCGGGTCGTTTTCTATGTCCACGTCATTTGCCAACAATCCGGGGGCCGGCTCATCCAGTATTCCGTCTTCAGCCATATTGTAGACTTCTCCGGCAACCACAGGTGCATCGTTCACCGGATTCACAGTGATGGTGACGGTCGCAGGCGTACTGTCAAGGCCGTTATTGACTACATACTGGAAGCTGTCGCTGCCATTGAAGTGGAGCGCAGGCGTGTAGTCGAAGGAACCGTCCGGATTGAGGGTGAACGCAGCCGCATTCGCCGGACCGGTACCTGCCACAAGAACTGCCGTCTCCGTACCGAGTAGCGGATCAGTACCATTCGTAGTGTCGTTGGACAACACACCCGGTGCGGCAACCACTAGCTGGATATCCTCATCCGTAGAAAAGAAATCGTCAGCTGCGACAGCGGGGCTGCCGGCAACATCCACGGTAATGGTAACTGTCGCGGTAGGCTGGTTGTTGACGTTAACTCCATCCGAAACCGTGTAGGTAAAGATCTCATCGAAAGGCACGGTTGTCGGTAGTGTGGTTGGCGGTGTATAGGTACAGTCGCCCAGCACCAGATCGGGACAGTCCACAACACCCAGGACAGCAGTCGCATCGATGGCGGTTACCTCGAGGGTATCGCCTTCATTATCGATGTCATTGGGTTCTACCAGATCGGTATAGAGGTTGAAGTTAAGCGGTGTCACCGTATCGGCGGCCAGGGCATCGTCTGTCAATACCGGTACCAAATTCTCCACTACGGTGATGTTGACCGTACCCTGGACATCCGGGGTGCCGGCATCGCCATCGCTCACCGTATAGGTGAGATCCGTCACCACTGGCGGGGTCCAGGGATCGACCGGCGTAGCCGTGGCCGTACAGAAAAGCGGGTCGGCCGTAGCAGGACAGGTCAGATTCACGGTTATATTGGTGCCAAGAAAATCATTGCTTGAAGTAATCAGACTCAGCACATCTCCATCGGGATCGAAATCGTTATCCAGCACAGGCACATCCACGGAGACCGGGTCGGTAGTGCCTTCCGGAATATTGATCACAAGCGGATCCAGGACAGCAACGGGGGCCTGATTGGCACCTTGAGCGATAGAGATGAAACGCAACATACCCCCCGTGGTATCACTGACGCCCGTATTGGTCGGATCGCTGGGGTTGGTCATATAACCATTGCCATCATAGATCGCATATCTGCCGGTGGTTCCGGGATTGATAATCACATCCTTGGTCTTCAGCGGCGGCAGGCCGAATGAGTATTGCTCTATCGGTGCGGGTGTCGTGGTATTGGCCACGCTATCCTGCCAGTTATACTGCAGTCCATCTTCGCCGTGGATGGTGCCGTAAAGGCCCTGCAAAACCGGTACGTGTTTCTCTGTTGCCGAGCTTGCGAGACGGATCAGGTTCAGCTGGTTGGTCGCCATACCGGTGATATCCGGCGTTATCCCAGGTTGATAGGGTTCGCCGTTGATCAGAAACCAGCTCGGATGGCGCTCGATGGCCGTCTGCAGGTTGTTTAACACCACTGCATCGTTGAAGTCTGGATCGATATCGCTGTAGAAAAGTGTGGTATCGCTTGCATAGGGGACGCCTGGATAGACCTCGCCCGCTGCTGAGTCTTTGGTCAAGACACCGGCCAGCCCCATGTAGAGTTGCTTCTGGGGGTGGGTTCCTGTGTGATACATATAGGTTCCGGAACCGGAAATGGTATTTTGACGAAAGTTCGTCCAACGATAGGAGCGGCTGCCGCCATCTGCTGGGGCCTCACGCCCGTATGAACGGACCCGCTTGCTCAGATCGCCATTTCGACCACCAACGCTGTTGTCGCTCCATGTCGGCCCATTGTTGTTAGCTGACCAGGGCAGTTCCTGACCAGGTATGGCGATTGAAGTCGGCTCTGGAAGCAGATTGGTGAGCATGATCCGGAGATTTGGATCATTCAGATCCATTGAGAGTTGCGGTCCCGGAAGTGTTGCCGCTGGAGTATTACAGGCAGCTGCACCCATCCTCGCAGCACGTGCTGCCGCACTGTTTGTCGGGTTCGCCGGGTGGGTGTTTGATACGTTCCAGCATGCAGCGCCAACGTCCTCTGCATAGCCCCACATGGGTACACTCCTGCCATCCAACACCATGTTGAATGGTTTGGCAATTAAATAGATATCCTTAGCACCCGCATGACCGACTGCCATGGCCAAGGCACAGGCGGCTACGATCGGTTTGATTCTCAGCTTCATGATATTAGACCTTTTCATATTCGTACCCTCCCGCACTTATTCGATGGGTGCGCCGGGAGGCACAATGACCACGGAACCCAGGCTGCCGCCGGGGAAGATGTCGAAGGTGGTCAGCTCTTTTTCCGCATGGGAGTGCCATACCAGGAAGAAGCCACCGAAGGGGTTCAATCCGCCCTCACCCACCGGCAGATCACCGGTATCGCCGAGGAAGGGACTGCCGCTCCACCAACCGCCCAGGGTCAGATCGCCGACACCGGGCAGTGTGACAGGCAGCGGCTTGCCATGGTCGGGGCAGTATTGGTAGTTGTCATCGTCGAATCCGTCAGGAGTCGGGTCACCGGTCAGATTATTGACAACATCATTACAGTTGGCATCGTTGCAAACCATTCCGGTGGCATCGTCCGCCATATCGTTGTTGTTGTCGGTGCAACTGTTGTTGATTGGGCCATATATATCCCAGTTAAGTCCTTTACCCGTCCAGGTCCAGAGCGCATCAACGGTCTGTTTCGGCGCCGAATTGATGGTGTTGTCCGAACGTCCCAGATCGGCGTCAGTACCGTTGGAGGTAAGCATCTTGCCGTCGCGCCCGATGAATCTCAGGTTCTCGCCATGATAGTGCATGGGATGGGCGTCGTGACCGGCGTTGATATTGCGCACCAGGACCACATCCCCCGGATGGGCAATCGCCAGGGCTTCGTAGGGCTGGTTGGGGAACAGGGTATTGTAGTCACCCTGAAAGAGATCGGGGAAGACGCGACCGTTGATGAACCAGATCTTGGCGTGACGATCCGAATTGGTGAAGTGTGAAAAGTGCCCTCTCTCCATCTGCAGATGGATATCGGGATCGACCTCGGTCATCAGGTAGAGGTTTTCCTGGTCATAGTCGGTGCCGGTGTTCTCGCCGTAGGCGGTGCGGCTGCCATCGGCGGGACGCACGATCATCACCCCGACCAGCCCCATCTCTGTGTGCAGACCGGGGTTGGCCCCGTTGAGACTGTGGTATATATAGGTGCCGGGAGAACCCGCGGTGAAGCTGTACCTGACGGTTTCACCGACAGCGGCCGCCTGAGTCACAAGCCCCGCCTGGCCACCGGCGGCGGTGACATTGTGGCCGGTGACGACGATGGAGACCGCCTGGGGTACACCGTAGTTGGTCATATTGATAACCACCGGGTCTCCCTCGGTGACGATCAGGGTGGGTGCCGGATATTGCGGCAAGGCATAACCGTCGCCCAGTGCAGGATGGGTACTTCCCTCACCCATGTCCATGTCACCGAAACCCCACATATAGAGGCTGGTGCCCTCAGGCAGGTTCATATTGAAGGGAAAGGCGTAGAGGTTGAACTCACCGCTGGTTGTCGCCTGGGTGATTCCGCGGATATCATGCACCGCCTGTGCCTGGGGCACGGCGAGCAGGCTGCCCATTCCCAAAAACAGGAGGCCCAAAAGCCGTCCAGGTTGTTTGAGTAGTCTTTTCATTAATCTCATCTCCTAGTTCGGCTTGACTTAGATTGGATCACTAACCACGATCTCTGTGATCATGCCGCCATCCAGCTGGGTCGCGTTGCTCATCTGATGGACCTCGGTGGCGTGCAGGAAGTAGGTCCCGGGGGCCACGTCGCTGGTGTCGATGATCACATCGGTGGTTTCGCCACCGCCGAAGTTGAGCGAAGCAATCTCGCGATAGAGGTTCTTGCCGTCACTGCCTCGCATCTGGCGAGCGCCGGTGCCGACCATCTTCATCTTCAGTCCCATGGCGGTGATGGTCCAGAAACGGTCCAGACCCACGTTCGACAGACGCAGCAGCAGGCGCTGACCCTGTGTCACCTCAATCACTGAGTCCATGGTCTGAGTGGGATCGCCGTTATTCAGGGGGCCGCCCGGTACACCGGTGACCTTACCGGCGGGATGGCCCGCCACCGGCGCGGTATTGTCCGTGGGCGCCGGCAGATCACCGGACCTTACCGTATCGGGATAACCCCGGCCGTTGATTTGCGGATAGTTGCCGTGCAGCAGTGCAAAGGGCAGCGGCTGCACAAAGAGACTGGCGTCATGGAAATTGCTGTCGAAACTGGAGAACTGCAGTGCATACTCCACATCCCAGGCGGTGGTGCCGTCGCCGTCGTTATAGACATAACCACCCGGACCCGTGGCATTGCCGCCACGCTGGGAAATTGGACAGGCCCCTGTTTGAGTGCCGTTCTCATCCACGCAACCGGTCATATCCTGCGCCGGATGGACATAGAGGTTGGCCAGCATGCCCATCTCCATATGCTCGGTGGCCTCCACGTGACAGTGGTAGATATAGGTACCTGGCTCGACGATGTTGTAGTAGTAGGTCAGGGTCGCTCCCATGTTGATCGAGATCGAGACCTCGGGCACGCCATCGAACACCGCCGAGGCATTGGGAAAGCCGTGGAAGTGGACGGTATGGGGATCGAACAGATCCGGGCGCATCACCGTACCCACGTTGGTCAGGTTGAGATAGAACTCATCGCCCTGATCCAGCTCGATGGTCGGTCCTGGCCATTCCGCGGCGAGTATGCCGTTGCCGATCACCACGTCCGGCAGGTTGCCGTTACCCGTCTTATCGCCGAATCCGAAGGTGTACAAGGGATTGCCGTCGGACATCACCGCGAAGCTGTCACCCGCTATCAAATGTATACACTTGGTGTTTGCCGGTTGTGACTCCCCAGGGCTCGTCCAAGCAGCGTCACCATCATCATCACCGGGACACTGAACGTTGACGACAGCACTGGCGGTACCCACGAAGCCCAACAAGGTAAGAGCGATAGCGCCTGCCAGCATTTTCTTGCTAAATGTTTTCATTGGGCGTTACTCCTCATAATCATGTATCCGCCTGCTTGGATTAACCTGTTCTTGACCAGCTCTGCCCTCACCCCCCGCGCTGGGGGGGGAGTGAAGCCGTCGTGGTCATGTTTCGTTGAGGTCTTCATCTGCATCACTCCCCTTTAAGGTGCTTCGTCCGCACCGATGTCGGCAGGAGCTGTCCGCGGATCGTTGTCGAAATCGACACTCAACCGTCCCGCGCCAGGTGGATTGCCGGCAGCGCCGATCGCTGGAGAGCCCGCTCCCAAGTGGTAGTCGAACAGGGTCAGACCACCGGTGAGGGGTTCAACCAGGGAGAGCGGACCGAAGGCCACCTGAATGAAGTTGCCTCCCTCGTCCAGTGCCGCCGCGGTTGCCAGACCAATCGGCTCATCGAACACCAGGGTGTTGTCACGACTGGTATTGAAATACTCGTTGACAAAACCGGGGCTACCCGTGATCAGGGTGTTGCTGCCATGCCAGGCGGTTCCATCATCCTCAAGCAGTGAGAATAAAGGTCTGAAGCTGTCAGCCGTGACCGTGGTGCCATTGAGTACACCCATGTCCCAGGAAGCATCGTTGACCGCCACATTATCGATATCACAGGTGGGATCGTTCAGCGGATCGGTCGGATCGACACAGGTCACGGGGACCAGGACATTTTCGATTACCGCCGTGTTCGGATTGTCGTAGTTGGTCCAGAACCAGGAACGGTTGTGATAGACAATGGTGTCACGCAGCACGGGATCCGAGAAACGCGCCCGTTGCGCATGACGTCCGCCCATAGTTCCAGGCTCCACAAAGTCGTTCAACAACTCGCTCATCTCCGCCGTGTGCAGGCGGGAGATGATACCTGCAGGCATCGCTACCGACAGATTGTCCACACCCGTCTCGAAGGCCTGGGAGCCCGTGGAAGTGGAGTCGTTGTTGGCAACCGTGTTGTTGCGGATCTGCACTTTGGGCGCATCCTCCATGGCGATACCGCCACCGGCCAGCCCGGCAACATTGTTGTTGACCATGTTGTTGAAGATACTGACCCGGTACCACGGACCATACGCGTCCTGGTTCTGGGCTGCATCCTGACCATTGATGCGCTGCAGACTTATGCCGCCACCATCGCCTGCACCCGCCATGTTGCCGCGGATCAGGTTGCTGTCGATGGTCACGTTACCCGAACCTGGAGAGAGCATGATCTCGGTCTCCGCTTCGGGCGTCAGGCCCAGCTGACCGGCGATATAGATACCGCCGCCGGACGGTGCAGTGCCGGGTTGCTGGCTGAAGGTCTCGTTGAAGGCAATCACGTTGTCCTCGATGATGCCGCCTCTGGAGAGACCCAGATGGGCGATACCACCACCGTTGCCCTGGCTGAAGTTACCGCAGATCCAGTTGTTCAACACCCGGTAGGCGTCTGCACCGGTGTAGAGCGAAATACCGCCACCGGAACCGTTGAGACCACCGTTCTTGACCACCATATTGTGGTGAATCCGGATGTTGTCATTCCTGGCGTCATCATAGACCAGGGTACCCACCTCGCGGTTATCGTCACCGGGCACGAAATCCGGGTCCTGTTCGTTGGCGATGGTGTGGGTGATGTGGGGATGACCGATACGGATGGCGCCGCCATTGAACCCGGCATTACCGGTCACGCGATTATTGGCAATGCTCATGAAGCGGTTGTAGCCGTTGGCGATGATGCCGCCGCCGCTGCTGGCGCCGACGATTCGCAGACCATCGATACGCGAACCCCGATTTCTAAGGCGATTGAAGCGGTTTGCGCCTCCGCTCCTTCCGGCCACGAAGATTCCCGCACCCTCTTCGGTGGGAAATTCACCGTCGATCAGACCCGGGAAGCCAAACGGTGCGGTCTGACCGGGGAGCTTACTTATCAAACCGTCACCGACCAGCCTGCCGGCCAGTTCGCGCCAGTCGATGATCTTATCGGTGGGGGCCTGCCTGGCGTTGATGGTGACAGCGCCTGCGCCCCAACCCTGAAGCTTCACCGGCTTCCACATGATGACCATCTCGTTGTAGGTGCCCGGGGCAACCAGGATCATGTCACCCGCAGCCACTCCAGCCTGGCCAAGCACCGGATTACCGATCGCCGCCTGGATGTTGGGAAAGTCATCGGGTACCCGATATACATCGAAGAAGTCACCGTTGGGCCGTACGCCCCGCTCCACGGTACCATCGAGCACGCCGACCGTCAGGGTCACGCCGATGGGCGATTCAACCCCATTCTGTCTGACAACCACTTGATAGTCGCCAGCAGCGGTACCCGCTGGGATGTCGGCGTCGATGGACGCAGACGTCACTACCTGATTGGCCATACTGATCTCTGCACCAAAACCGCCCGTGAGGGTGTTCGGCAGCAGCAGGACCTCCGCATTCGCCGCGAAGCTGTAGTCACGGGTGATAAAACGTGCGTTAAGGTCGATACCGTCCCACTCAGGATCGGGCACCAGATTTACGCCCATGGAGTTGATCCGGATGGTGTCGCCCACCAGGCCGAACGGCCCTCCGAGACCACTGGTCCGGGTGACCGATGCGATCATCGGGGTGTTGGTAGGCGCTTCGCAATCGAGGGGGAACTGTCCCGAGCTGGCGAAGGCCGCAACCGGTACCACCGGAGTATCCAGATAGGTGATGGTGCCGGGCATATATTGAAAGGTGTAACAGAACTGGCTGTACTGGGCATCGAAGAATGGATCGACGATCTGTGCAGCGTTGCCGTTAGCGTCGGTACCGTCACCGTCCGGATCCAGGGCCGCATCGTAGGCCGGGTTGGCAATCGGGCCGGCATCGTTCATGCATGAGATCAGCATGTTCGGCGACATGCCGGAAGGCATGGGCAGATTGGCGGTCCAGGTGGAGGCCACCAGGGCGTTGAATCGGCCATACCGGTCCGAATAGATGCGGTTCACCTCATTGCCGTTCCAATCGTAGAAGGCGATCGGGATATGCGGCGGTGCGAACTTCTCGCCGAAGCTCGGCGAGGCGGGATCGAACTCATTGGCCAGGTCGTTCAAGGAAACACCCGAGACGTTGGCCGCCAGCGGCACATGGGTCATCAGGAAGAACTCGGCGGCGGCATTCTGACCCGCGGAGAGCGGTACCTGCTTACGGTTACAGCTGGCCCGGGTATCGCCGGCGAAAGGCGCGGCGACATCGTCGACGACACCACCCGCCCCATTATTGGCGGCCGGGTCCCAGAGATCCGCGGAGACCAGGTTCACACCACCCACGCCCGGATCACCCGAACCATCTTTGGTGACCATACTGAGTGCCTGGGGTACCGTGTGAGCATCACCCACGCAGCTTACCGGCAGCGCCATGGCCGTGGCCGAGGCCGCATCCTGATCCTCGTTGGGGTGGTACTCGTCACCGAAGTCGACGTTCTTGTGCTCCTCTCTCAGCTGCTCATAGCCGGGAGGGGTCGACATCTCGACGATATAGTCACCCGGCAGGATCCACTCTTCGGGGAGTCGTTCAATACCCGCGCTCGAGCTGCCCACCAGGGCCCTTCTGTTGGTGTAAAAAGCGTTCAGTTTGGTCTGTATCGCCGCAGGCAGCGAGGCGGTGGCATACTCGTTGAAGGCATAACCACCGTCGAAGACCGCGGGTCTTATCTGGTTGAAATTACGCAAGCCGTCGAAGCAGCGGTCATCGCTGACCGGGGGATCGATCACGGCGACACCGGGTATGTTGTTCAGACCCTGACAACCCGTGGGCTGACTGTCATCCCAGCTGTCGGTATAGGTGACCTGCAGGGCGTCGCCCATATTGAAAGCGGTATCGTTCGGATGGTTGTCCACATCCTCCGGTCCGGGGAAGTTGCCGAATGGGTAGTTGTCCACATCCGAATAATCGACACCACCGCTGCCATTGACATCATCGACAATGCCGTTGTCGATATCTAGTTGATTATTGCCGTTCCAGTCGATATCACAATCGTCGGCAGGAAAATTGCCTAGGGGAAAACAGTCGATATCGCCATCGGCATAGAGTGCCACCTGCACCCGGGGCACACCCGGCTCCCACTCCTCGGCGGCGGCGAACTGGGGTTCGTTTTCCGCGCGGGTGGTTGCATAGAAGATGATACCGGAGATACCGCCGTTCTCACCCACAAACTGAATCGGGCCACTCGGAGGAGGCGGAAAAATTGGATCGGTGTAGGTGATGTAGTCGGTCTTACCGAACTGCATCACGCTGGTCTGACCCAGGAAGCCCTGGAAACCGGCGGTCAACACCTGACCGGTCTCGGTCGTTGAGAGATTATCGTTTGTATTGGGGTTGATAATCGGGTTACCAACGACACAACCGAAATTGAAATCGTCCGGATTCGTGGACTGGGCTGCGGTACAGATCTGGGGCTGAGGCACCAGCTCACCGTAGCTGGGAAAATCGGACGCACCTAGATCGACCTGACCACCGGCATCGACCACGAAGGTGGCACCGGTCGCCTTCTTGTTGGCGAAGCTGACCTCGGCCACCAGCCAGTGAAAGAAGGGGAAGATCTCGTCGAAGGGAGCGAGGCCATCGTTGTCGGTGGCGAAGTTCTGATACGCGGTGCCGTCGCGCCAGCGCAGGGTGACATCCTGGCTCTCGGGACCGATACCCATCTCACCCGGATCCCAGAAACCGTCCAGGTCGTCGTCGTTGAAGACCCCTGCGTTGATGCGGGTGAACCAGTTGCGGGCACCCACATCACCAAGGTTGCAGGAACCACCGTTGTTACAGGTGCCGCCGCTATCGACCGTCAGCGGCTGCAGACTGATGACCACATCCAGGTTCTCATCCCAGACCACCAGCTGGTAGTTGCCCGAGCGTACGCCGGGAATGGCGAAACCGCTATCCCCGTCGCAAGGCGTTGCGAAGACACCCTGGCCACCACCAACGGCCATGTCGTTGAGGCCGATCCAGCAGCCGGGGAAGGGGCGCCCGGAAAACAGTTGCGTGAATGGGGGACGGGAGAGATGGATGTCCGTCACCGTACCACTGACCGTTACGATACTCTCGCCCTGAGGCGGTGGCGGCAGCGCGGGGAAGCCGCCATCGAGGGTGGATTTGACGAAACCGGCAAAGACATGGGGGCCGGGAGGGCCGAACTCGACAAACGCAGGCGGCTCATTCGCCTTTACCCAGGCATCGACGACCTTGGAGCCCTCGATGGTGCTGGTCTGTTGCCAGCCTTTCTCCTCACCTTCTGCCGGTGCAGGGGGAAGTATGATCACGCCATATTTGCCCGGGGCGAGGTTTTTCACCTGCAGCAGACCGTCCCTATTGGGTCTCAGGGTGCCGTCACCCAGTACATCGACCACGGGGGCGCCATCGGCGTCGAAACAGATGAACCGGGTACTGTTGACATTATCCGGTTGACCGGCGCTGTCACAGGTATCCAGGTATGTGGTTCCCAATGGATTGGCGAAGGCATCCTGGATCACCTGGCCGCCAGCCATGCCGTAACGACCGCCGGGCTCTTCGAGAAACAGGCTGAACTCGGTCCAGTCCACGTGGCCGGGTTCACCCACGGGCGGATTTGCCTCTTCCGGCAGATCGGGCGCGCCGTTGATCGGATAGTTGTCGTGGAAGAGATAGATTGCGATCTGGGCCGTCGGAATCCTGTGGGACTGCACCGTGACTGTCAGGTCATCCGCGGTGGTTGTGCCCGGCAATACTTCCACGGAAGCGCCACCGATGCTGTAACCCTCAAAGGGCAGTATGGAAACGTAGTAGCGACCGGGAGGGACGTCTGTGACCGTGACAGCAGAAGCATCCGTATTGCCGCTCAAACCGTCTGCGGTGGTCGTCGCCTTGCCGACAGGGTGGTAGCTGCTGTGGAAGCTCAGGGAGAGCAGATCATCCGCGCTTGCGGCTGGTGCGTTCGGATCCACATCGAATGTTTCATCTTTCTGCAGCAGATAACGAAATCCTGTTACAGGATTGTCGTTGGCATCCACAACACTGATTTGGAAATCTTCCGCATTTACGGTGCTCGAAACTACAAAGAGCAGTATCATCACAACGAGTGAGTTGATAACTCTGCTCGTATAACCCTGATTCTCATTTATCATGGTTTTTCTCCAGACCCCTAACGGTCAATCAACTTTCATGGGACTTGTCTGTCTGGCAATCCGGACACACCAGCCCCTTTACCAGTACTCGTAGCAAAGCTTACATCCGCATATAAGAGGGGTCTTTGCGTGAAACTACGCTTTTTTTCTACTCAATCTCCTACCTGCCTTGGAGTCGAATGAGTATTTTACCTGGAGCAAAAACCCTACCCGGAAAGGTAGGGTTTCAAAATAGGATTTAGAGTCGCTTTTTTTTAGGGTAAGTAACTTATTTTTATTAAAAAAAAATCGCACATCGTAAGTAATAAAATTCTTATTGTCGGTATTGGCTGCAAGCAACCAAACGCGCGCAAGACAGTAGAAAAAAAATATAGCGGGCTTAGCTCGGTTGGCTCGCTTGGGGTTTATAAAAAATCTATTTTATGTCATGGTGAAATGGCAGTAATTCGAAGGTTGGTTTGCGGTAAGAAATCGATTGGAAGTTGCATCACAATCAATCGCACCTAAACTAATCGAAAACGATAATAGGCTCCTGAATCCCTACCCATATTAGGATCAAAGGCAACTTTCGAGTAACAATGAACACGGATAAAAAGAGAATTATTATTGCTGAAGACCACAATATTCTTCGTGCAGGTCTTAAGGCGTTGCTGACATCCAATCCCCAGTTTGACGTGATTGGAGAAGCCGATAACGGCCGCGACGCGATTCGCCGTGTCATCGATCTCAAACCCGATCTTGTAATCATGGACTTGAGCATGCCCGGCCTGAACGGCATGGATGCAATACGCGAAATAAAAGAGCGCATGCCGGAGATAAAGGCACTGGTTTTGACTGTGCACAATGAGGAGGAGTATGTTTTGGCAAGCCTCAAGGCCGGTGCCAACGGTTATGTGCTGAAGGACGCCACGCAGAATGAGCTAATGACCGCGGCGGAACGTGTTTTGAATGGCAAAACCTATCTGAGTGCGGAAATAACCGAGAAGGTGGTCAACAGTTACCTGAATACTAACAATGTCAGCCAGGAACCTGTCACACGCTGGGATACGGTAACGCAACGAGAACGGCAGATCCTGAAACTCATTGCCGAAGGCCACACCAACAAAAGCATGGCGGAGTACCTTTGCATCAGTGTGAAGACTGTAGAGAAGCATCGAGCCAACCTGATGAAAAAACTCGATCTGCACAGCGTATCTGCGTTGACGACTTATGCCCTGGACAAGGGGATTATCAACCGTTGAGCGCGACCTTCTTGAGAGGGAACGAGACGTGAATCTCCACACCCTGACCAAGTGCCGTCTTTAACCGCAAGGCAGCGTTTACCGAACTGGCGCGATCGCGCATACTCATCAATCCGATTCCCAACTTGTCATTGATTTCACCGGCATCGAAACCGATGCCATTGTCGAGAATCGAAAGTTCGATGACATCGTGAGTCTGCATCAGACTCACCTTGACCCGACTCGCCTGCGAATACTTCATGGCATTGTTCAGCGACTCCTGCACGATTCTGTAGACCACACTCTTTAACTCTTCGGGTATGACCGATTCGTCGATCTGGAAATCCGTATCCACCTTGAACTTGGTATTGAGCTGAGATAACTGACGGCACTGCCAGGTAATGGCCGCGAGCACGCCGAGATCGTCCAGTATCGCTGGACGGATCGCACTGCAGATCGTCCTCACCTCATTCATCGCCTGCTTGACCATGGAAGAGAGTGTCTGCAGTGACTCCTTCTGCTGCTCCTTGAGCTGTAAGTCGCTGAGTTGATTATCGCAGCAATCGATACAGCTTTGGATATGCAGGTTCATGCTGGTGAGCAGCTGCCCCAGGCCGTCGTGCAACTCACGGGAGATCCGCTTCTTCTCCTCCTCTTCGGCCCCGATCCGGTTGGAAGAGATATCAGTATAGTCGATGGAATCAGGAAAACCGGACAGGAATCCTGACTCGACCATGGGCATTTTACTTTTGAGGGATTTCGTTGTGCTGGAAGATTGGGGATTTGGATTGATAGTGGATAGAGAGAGGGCCAGATGAGACTGCCCCACAGCGACCAAACCGTTCTTGTCCTTCACCAAAGTCATCTAAAGTCCTCGCATGCCCCTCATCAACATACTGCAGTCCTGTCAGTACGTGATGTTTGAATATCTTTAAATATGCAAAATCCAGATCGTTATTTTTCGATTATTCCTGCACTGTTCGTGCCATTTTTATATTTTTATTTTTATTACATATAGTTATATTTTCTTTTTAATCTTTCTTATTAGAAAATCTATCGAGTAACTGTAAATTATTCCGACAAATATGCAGTTAATTCCTACACCCTCATGGGTGATTTACCCTATTTTTGTCGTTATGTCGGATAAATTTACAATTCATAACCCAATAGATTGACGGATTTACTTGACAATATCGGAGAACACGTTCTTTAACAACCGGCAATTTAACGACGCTGTCGGGCAGCGGCGGCTAGTCTAGAAGTTCGCAAACCCGTTTTAGATCATCTTGTGTATCGACCCCATGGCCGGGCTCGACTGCCGCCTCGCTTACATGGATCTTGTCGCCATGCCACAACACCCTGAGCTGTTCAAGCGACTCGGCACGCTCTATCGGTGCCCGGCCCAGGCTCACATATCGGGCGAGATAGCCAGACCGGTAGGCGTAGAGGCCAATATGGCGGGCAAAACCCGTGTCCGCGGGCAGCGGCGCGTCACTGTCAATAAACTCATCCCGATGCCACGGAACGGGGGCACGGCTGAAATAGAGGGCATACCCCTGCTGGTCGGTAACCACCTTGACCACATGCGGATCGAATAGCGTGTTGCGATCGGTGATGGCTGAGCAGAGCGTGGTCACGGCTGCGACCTCATGGGTGTCCATGTCCATCGCGACCTGGCGTAACAGCTCCGGCGGCATACAGGGCTCGTCACCCTGAAGATTGACAATAATTTCATTGTCCGCCCAATCCCGACTTGAGACCACCTCGGCGATACGATCGGAACCGCTGCGATGGTCTGACGAGGTCATGCAGACATCAGCGGAAAAGCCACGGCAGGCATCGGCAATCTGTTGATTGTCGGTTGCAATCACGACCTCATTGGCACCGCTCTCCAGCGCACGTTCGAATACATGCCGGATCATCGGTTTTCCCGCCAAATCCAGTAACGGCTTTCCCGGAAGCCGGACAGAGGCGTAGCGCGCGGGAATGACGACCTTGAATTGCACTAGCCACCACCGTTGACGGAGATTTCTTCGTCCGCCGCCAGTTTTCTGGCCTCCTCCTCCAGCATTACTGGAATATCATCACGGATCGGAAATGCCAGCCGATCGCTCGGGCAGATAAGCTCGGCGGCCTTCTTGTCGTAGATAAGCTTCCCCTTGCAAAGTGGGCAAACCAGGATATCAAGCAGTTTTCTGTCCATCTCTGAACCTTTTCGTCAGTGCTACCAGGGCATTATCAAAACCAGGATCCACCTCAACCGTTGCCGGTACATACCAGTGCTCGGGTTGTGCAAACAGTTCGCACTTTACCGCATCTTTCTCAGTCATGAGAACTGTCTGGTTTGAAAAAGCCTGCAAGTCGTCCGCGGTGAAGGCGTGATGATCAGGGAAGGGATGCCGTTGAAGGCTCAGCCCCATCCCCTCGAGCATTTTGAAAAACCGCTCTGGATGACCAATACCCGCGATTGCTTGTATCGCGTCTGCGGTGAATGTATTCAATGCTCTCGCCTCACCCCGTCCATCCAGGGCTACAGCTTCCACAGCCTTCAACCGCATACTGTGCTGATCCTCATTCGCCTTGCCATTGACGATTACCAGATCTGCCTCACTCAACCGCCGTCTCCTTTCACGCAGCGGGCCCGCCGGCAGACAGAGACCGTTACCAAATCGGCGTACCCCATCGATTACTGCGATCTCCAGGTCTCTTGCCAGAGCATAGTGCTGCAGACCGTCGTCGGATATTATGAGGTCGCATTGATGTTCGGCCAGCAGGCGTTGGGCGACAGCCGATCTATCCGGCCCCGCATAGACCGGGCAGCCGGTTCGCCTTCTCAGCAAGAGGGCCTCGTCTCCCACCTCGCTGGCCAGGGTATCTGTTTTCACTTCACGGGGCCACTGCGGAGAATCCCCGCCATAACCCCGGGTCACAATCCCCGGTTTGAAACCGAGCTGCCGCATTTTGTCGACAAGCCAGATCACCAGCGGTGTTTTGCCCGTCCCCCCGACGCTGATGTTTCCGACGACGATAACGGGAACGTCGAGACTTGCCACTCGCAGCAGCCCGATGCGAAAAAGCAAACGACGGATTGCCGAGACCAGGCAGAAAATGCCTGAGAGGGGCAGCAGCAACAGGGTCAAGCCACTCCAGCCGCTCCAGGATGCTTCTACTGCGTTCAAGCCCCGCAGATCCTCACTCTGCCACAGGACGGTGGGCGGAGAAGGTCATCTTTGTCAGCCCCAGCTGGCTCGCCGCGTCCATCGCCGTCATCACCGACTGATGGGGGGTTCTGGCGTCGGCATTGATGATGACCGGCAGGTCGCGCCGTTCCCCGACAGCCTTTCTGATTGCCTGCATCAGGGTTTCGATCTCCGTATTGACCACTTCCCGCTGATTGACGAAAAAGGTGCCGGATATATTGATGGTGATATCGAGCTCCTCTTTCTGCTGTTCCACCTCTTCACCAGCCGCCTCGGGGAGTTCGATCATGATCTGACTCTCACGCTCGAAGGTGGTGGAGACCATGAAGAAGATGAGCAGCAGGAAGACGACGTCGATAAGCGGTGTGATGTCGACCTCGGGTGACTTGCGTGGGGATGGACGCAGGTTCATCTCAACTCCCGTTCGCCGTGAATCACCTCAACCAGTTTCAATGCCTGCTCCTCCATGCCGATCACCAGTCTGTCAATCTGGCCGCTGAAGTAGCGATGAAACATCAGGCTAGGTATCGCCACTGAGAGACCGGTGGCGGTGGTGATCAACGCCTCGGAGATACCCCCCGCCAACACGCCGGGATCGCCCACACCGGCGGTTACTATGACACTGAAGACCTTTATCATGCCGATCACGGTACCCAGCAGTCCGAGCAACGGCGATATTGAAGCAATGGTCCCGAGGGTATTGAGATAACGTTCGAGATCATGCACAACCTGTCTCCCGACCTCTTCAATCGCCTCTTTCATCACCTCTTTACTGTGATCCCGATTGATCAATCCCGCCGCCAAAATCCTACCCAAGGGAGAACTGCCCTTAAGTTTTTCGAGATCGGCCAAATTGAGCTTGTCGTCTTTGTGCAGCTGCAGAATCTGTCGCATCAGATACTCCGGCATGACCCGCTTGCGCTGTAGTGACCAAAACCTTTCGATAACAATTCCCAGGGCGACGATGGAGCAGGCAATAATGGGTAGCATCAGCCATCCGCCGGACTTTACCAGTTCTAACACCTTATATCTGTCCTATAGTCATTCATGAATTGGATAGTATCCCATCTCTCTATAATACTTGATGAGCAGCGCAATCAAAAATTGGCAGTGATCAACTTCCAAAACCTGTCAAGACAAAGCAGAAACAGCTTCGTGCCCTCCGCTCAATCGTTCCAATAACGGTTATTGTATCGGCGATAGAGGCGGGGCGTCGGTGCAGCCTGTTTCTTGCCAAGACGAAACTCAATCGCTCCGCTCTCGGCCGAATTCAGTATTACCGCGCCCTGGTTTAGCCAACGGCGAATCACCACATCTTTGGGAAAGCCGTAGCTGTTTCCATAGCCGCTTGAAATCAATACCCAGTCTGGATCAACGGTACTGACAAATTGCTCACTGGAGGAACTCGCCGACCCATGGTGCGGTGCCACCACTATCTCCGATTTCAGCTCCCCCGCATAGCGTGCCAACAACGACCGTTCTCCCGCGGCCCCGATGTCGCCAGGTAACAGAATACGCCTCCCTTCAATACTCACCTGCACCACGCAGGAGCGATCGTTCGAGTGCGCAAAACGTTCATCCCCGCCTGGATGCAACAGGGTGAAGGTTACACCGTCCCAATCCCAGGATTCACCCGCCTCGCAAGACCGCGCCTGTTGAATCTGTTCAGCTTCACCCGACAGCGTATCAGCAATTGGGATTGCCCGTTTCAATGCCGTGTAGCCGCCGGCATGATCCATATCGTTATTACTGACTATCAGCAGGTCGATCTGTTTATGCCCCCGTGCACGCAGATAGGGTATAAGCACCGATTCCGCCGCACTGAATCCCGACACATAGGCCGGCCCGGTGTCATAGACCATGAGATGGTTCTCTGTTTCAATGACGCAGGCCAGACCCTGACCGACATCCAACAGTGTAAACCATAGCTCACCATGTGCCGGACGTGGCGGTTGTGCGAGAAACAGCGGGGCGACCAGGCAAAGTGCCAATCCTCGCCCCGGAATTCCCGCTGGAAGCAACCACAAAAGAAAGCCGAAAAGCGCCGCGACCCAGATCCATACAGCCACATCGGGCAAAGTGATGGAGGCATAGGGAAGCTGTGAAAACCAAACCAAAAGCTGATAGGTTAGACCGGTCATCCATCCCAGCAGGCCGAACCACCATCCAGCCAACGGCGATATCGCCAACAAGGGCAGCCCCATTAGCACAAGGGGTACGAGAACCAAGGTAAACCAGGGCACCATAATCAGGTTCACCAGTAAAGAAATCAGTGATGCCTGGCCGAAAAAAAGAAACAGGAGCGGGAGCAATCCAAGCGTGACGAACCACTGGACGCGCAGCATCTGCCGCCACCCATTCCAGGGAGAGATACGCCCGCCAAGACTCCAGAGAATCACCGCTACCGCACCGAAGGAGAGCCAAAAGCCGGCAGAGAGAGTCGCCATGGGATCAAGCAGGACGACCAGAAACAGCGCCTGAACCAGGCTTCTTCCCGGGGTAATTCGGCGCCCGAGCAAAACACTCCCCAGGGTCGTCGCCAGCATCAACAGTGCACGCTGCGTGGGCAGGGAAAATCCAGCCAAAGCGGCATAGCAAAAGGCCCCGACCAAGGCTGCAACCGATCCTGCCTTCAGTGCCGGCAGGCTTAATGTCAGGCGCTCGCTGCGACGCCAGAGCCACTGGCCGAGAAACAGAATCCAACCCGCCACTATACCGATATGGAGCCCAGAAATGGCTACCAGGTGGTTGGTTCCTGTGAGGCTGAAGACGCGCCAATCGTCCACACCAAAGCCTCGTTTGTCGCCTACCGCCAGGGCATTCAAGAGAGATGCCGAATTCTGTGTATCCACCTCACCCTCGATACGCGCGGCGATACGCTGGCGCAGCCGGTCAATCCAGGCCCACTCAGGCTGTTGATTCAGGCGCTTATTGTGATGCCACTTCCTGACATATCCCCTTGCCCCTATTCCCTGGGTGAACAGCCAGCGTTCAATGTTCGTCCCAGTGGGATTTTGCGCCCCCCTCGGCCGTTTCAACCTGACCTTCAAGCGCCATCTGTCACCGACATGAATTGTCCGGAACGGGTTATACCAGCTAAGTTGCAACCTGGAGACGGCAAGCGGATTGCCTTGACTGTCGTGCAGCTTATCGACATCCACCTGAAAGCGAACCAGCCGGTCATGCACGCTTGGCAGCGATGTTATGACGGCCTCCACTACCAGGTCCTCACCCTCCAATTCGGCGGGTAAGCGGTTTTGCAGATGAGCAGTGGCAAAGAGAAGGCTCCACCCCGCCCCTGCAAAAAGCGCCAGCAGTGGACGTATTCGGGGATAGCGCCAAAACACGACCAGGGGCGCGAATGCCGCGAACCACCAGGCCGAAGGCAGGGTCTGCAACTGATGAAAAAGCGTTGCGCCTAGCACAAAACAGATCAGAACTAAATTCACGACACTCCCTGTCGATATTCACTATAGTGTAACCGTAACTTCCGCCGGGTCAGGTTGTACTATGCTTTAACATGCTTCAATATGGATCTCGCTTCTGACCTGCTGCCCTGAATGCTACAGATGCCAACGCGGACATTTTCGCTGAATTATGCCTAAAAGACTCATCAAAAGCCTGTTACCCCACCATGACGAGGTGAGAAATCACAAGCATTTGAGGCTTTTTGGTTCGCTGATGCATGATCCCAACATCTGGCATCTCAACAGACGCTCGGTATCAGGGGCCTTTGCTGTCGGCCTCTTTATGGCCTTCATTCCACTCCCCATGCAGATGGTGTTCGCAGCCGCAGCGGCGATCTTCTTTCGCGTCAACCTCCCCCTCTCCGTGGCCCTGGTGTGGATCACCAATCCGATCACCATACCGCCGATGTTCTATTTTGCGTATTTGGTGGGCACCTGGATCACAGGTGAGAACGCCACCCTGGAACCCTTCCAGCTCAGCTGGGACTGGATCCAAAGCCTGGGAAACGAGGTATTGATCCCCCTGATCATCGGTTCCCTGGTCTGCGCCACAGTTTCATCCATTCTCGGGTATAGCCTGATCCTCTGGATCTGGCGCTGGCATGCGGTGGAAAAATGGAAGGCAAGACGCCTCAGAAAGAAGAATCACGGTACGCCTTCGGCACCCTCAACCTGAAATTGGTAGCGCGGCGCTCACCGCCTGTTATCCAGCGACCGGGATTTGTGACCGATAGTCCCTAGGTCGATGACAACTTACCGTCCACCAGCTGCCAGGTTCGATCCATCCTTGAAGCCAGCTCCGGATCATGGGTAACCACCACAAAGCTGGTATCGATCTCCCGATTCAAGCGCAACAACAACTCATAGACCTGTTCGGCGTTTTTCCTATCCAGGTTTCCCGTCGGCTCGTCAGCGAAAACGCAGTCGGGTTGATGTACCAGCGCCCGCGCGAGCGCTGCCCGTTGCCGCTCACCCCCGGAGAGTTCATTGGGTTTATGTTCGATCCTCGCCTCCAGTCCAACCTGCTGCAATATTGCCTCAGCCGCATTCCTGGCCTTGGCTACCGGTTCACCCCCGATCAGCAGTGGCATAGCCACATTTTCCAAGGCAGTGAACTCCGGAAGTAAATGATGGAACTGATAGACAAAACCCATATGTCGATTTCTGAGCACTCCCTTATCCCGCTCACTGAGACGGAGCAGGTCTTTGCCATGCAACAGCACCTGTCCCGAATCCGGTCTGTCCAAACCTCCCAGGCAGTGTAGCAGCGTGCTTTTACCGGAGCCGGATGCACCGATAATCGCCACTCGCTCACCACGCCGTATGGTCAGATCAACACCTCGCAATACCTCTACGTGAAGATCACCCTGGGTAAAGGTCCTCACCAGGCTGTTGGCTTTGAGCACGTTCTCCTGACTACTCATAACGCAACGCCTCCGCAGGCTGGGTCCGTGAAGCCTTCCATGCGGGATAGAGGGTTGCCGCAAGGGTGATGACAAATGCGGTGATGCCTATGAACAGCACGTCGGAGAGATTGGGGTCGGACGGCAGCTTGTTGATGTAGTAGATACTGGGATCGAGAAAGTGGATATCGAACGCCGACTCGATCCAACTGACAATCTCTTCCACGTTTAGCGCCAGCAGCACGCCGCCGATCATGCCAAGTATGTTGCCGACGATACCGATGGTTGCACCCTGCACCATGAAGATGCCCATAATCGATCGGGGTGACGCACCCAGGGTGCGTAAAATAGCGATATCGGACTGTTTGTCGGTCACCACCATCACCATCGTGGAGACGATATTGAAGGCCGCGACCGCAACGATCAACGACAGGATGATGGTCATCATCCGCTTCTCCGTCTGCAGGGCGGCGAAAAAGTTCCGATGCTGCATGGTCCAGTCACTGATGCGGTAGTAACCCCCCATTTTCAGTGCCAGCTCCCGCGAAACCTGCGGTGCCAGGAAGAGATCGTCCAACTTCAGGCGTATCCCGGTCACTCCCGACTCAAGGCGCATCAGCTTGGCCGCATCCTCGATATGCATGATGGCAACCCCCCTGTCGTACTCACCCATGCCTACCTGAAATATCGCAACCACGGTAAAGCGTTTCAGGCGCGGCATGATCCCGGCCGGGGTGACATTGACCTGGGGCGTCACCAGGGTCACCCTGTCGCCAACGCCAACACCTAAAACCAGCGCCAGTTCACGTCCTAGAATGAGGCCATATTCGCCCGCTTGCAGGGCGTCTACAGAGCCATGGGTTATCGCTGAAAGCACATCCGAAACCCTGCCTTCCTGATCTGGCAATATACCCCGCAGCAGCACCCCGCTGACCTTCTGTCCACTGATCAGCATTCCCTGACCCTCTACGTAGGGGGCTTCGCCGATGACATGGGGGAAGTTTGCCGCCTCGGCCTGTACCTCAGACCAATCCTTCAACTCGCCATTGACCCCGGAAATCGTGGCATGAGATGCCATTCCGAGAATCCGTTCACGGACTTCCTTGTGAAAGCCGTTCATAACTGATAGGACAACGATCAGTGCCACTACTCCCAGCATGATCCCCAGCATCGAGATCAATGAGATGAAGGAGATAAAATGATTACGCCGCTTGGCGCGTGTATAGCGCAGGCCGATATAAAATTCGATCGGTTTGAACATAACTGGCCATTAAACCTTATTTCGTCGCACACCAATCCAAGGTGTCGCTCATTGGCTGGGCGAGATTCGCCAAGTCGGATAGCCTAACAAAAAAGGACGGGAATAGCGGCCCTATTTTGTCACTTAACGCAATTTCACCTGACCCTTCGCTGCGAGCTTTTGGCGCTGTTATGTGACGAAATTCAAATGGGGAGAGAAAAACTTTCCATTTTCTATACTTAGGTTAGAGTGCTATATTCAAACCTGAAGAGACCAAATCGGAGTTGCTCAGATGACTTTTCGTATCCTTACACTATCAGCCGCGATTAGCTGCCTGCTTGCACTGCCACCGGTATCCGCCGAAGTGCTGTTGATCGAATCGATCAATTCTGTACCGATCAACAGTGATGAGGGCATCCCACGCCCCAAGCGCAGCATGTCAATGGATCAGGTCGCACAGCGCTACGGTCAGCCGGTAACCACACACCCCAGCATAGGTGAACCGCCGATCACGCGTTGGGACTACAGCAACTACTCGGTCTTCTTTGAATACGACCTCGTGCTGACGTCGGTGGTGCATCGCTAAAGGTCTTCCGTCTTCTCACTTCCCAGCCATTTCACGGTGCGGCAAGCCGCACCCTACGCCTGAAAAGCTGTCGGGTACGGCTTGGCATGCCGCTACCGTCCGAACCAATCCCCTATCGTTAGGATTCACATTGGCCACTTCCTGCTTCCCCGGAGCCGGTCATGAAGGGAGATATCAACAGGCGCAGCTATTCTTGACAATTTTACTCAGTTATTTATACTGCGCTGCATTAAGTCAATCGATCAGGTAGTACTTCATGACTGATACCATGACCTCCCAAGAGCTGATGCACTCGATTATTCAGCGTATCGCAACCGGCCCGGAGTTGAGCAAGGACATCTCCCTTGAGGAGGCGAGCGCAGGCATGTCAGCCATACTCAGGGGTGAGATCGACGAGGTTCAGGCAGCCATCTTCCTCATAGCGCTGCGCATGAAAAGGGAGACCGATGACGAGAACAAAGGCGCCCTGGACGCAATCCTGAAAATATCACAGAGTCGTGAACTCGCAGTAGACCAGCTGATCTCACTTGCCGACCCCTATGACGGTGTCAACCGCAACCTATCGATCGCACCCTTCATACCCGCGGTCCTGGCAGCCTGCGGCCTGCCCTGTGTAAGCCATGGTCTCGATGCGGTGGGACCGAAATTTGGAGTCACCCACCGCCATGTCTTGCAGGAAGCCGGCATCGATGTGGATATCGATCTCGAACGGGCGGCGTCGCGGATAGAAGATCCGGAATTGGGATGGGCCTACGTGGATCAGCGTACCTTCTGCCCGGGTCTCCACGACCTGACTGAATTGAGGCGGAAGATCATAAAGCGCCAGCTCCTGACCACGGTTGAGGTATTGGCTAAACCCCTTGTCGCCAGGGAGAAGACCCACCTGGTGACCGGCTATGTACACAAGCCCTATCCTGCGAAATACGCTTCACTGGCCCGTTTCGCCGGATTCGAAGGCTGTTTGCTGGTTCGCGGTATCGAGGGAGGGGTAATACCATCCCTGAGACAACAGGGGCTGGTCTACCGCTACGACAATCTCGGAGCGGAGGAAGCGGTCGAAATCTCCCCCGGAAATCTTGGCATAGAACAAGCCGTGAGGGCCGTGCCGCTTCCAGACGACGACAGACTTACAACCAATGGTGATGAGGTCGCACGGATCAAGGATGTCAAGGCCGCCGCCGGCGCAGCTGCAGCTATCGGCACCAGAGCGCTTCAGGGTGAAAAAGGTCCAGCCTACGACTCATTGGTCTACAGCTGCGCACTGATCCTCTGGCATGCCGGGAGTTCTACAACAATCGAATCCGCTGCGGAGAAGGTTCGCCAGGTGCTTGACTCGGGTCTGGCCCGTCAGCGAATCAGGTAACGGGCCATGGCCGCATGGATTGAGGTTGCGCACAGCACTGAACTGCCTCCCGGCACGATGAAGCGGATCGACCTGGCTGGCCGGCGTTATCTGCTTGTCAACGCCGAAGGTGAGATATATGCCATCGATGATCTCTGCAGCCATGAAGAGGTCTCCCTCTATCTCGGCTGCATCGAGGGCGATGCCATTAAGTGCTCCCTGCATGGCAGTCGCTTCAGCCTGAAAAGCGGTGAACCCCTGGATGAACCGGCGACGGAACCGATCAATACCTATCCCGTTGAAATCAACGCTGAACGCATCTACATGCTTGCTGAAACACCCGACTAGGAGCTGATAAGATGATCTAGGTCAAAAATAGTTTGCTTCCTAGACTAGCGAACCTAGGGTAATTACTATATATTCCCCCCCACTAACAAGAAAACCGTCCGTTAGGACACTACAATTTCACCACCAAAGCTAAATTTCCGGGGGACATGTCCGGTGAAATATCTGTTCGTATTGGTAATCGCTTTCTGCTTAACCCTGGTTTGGCAAACATCCAATGTCGCCAAACGCACCCCCAACCTGCAGAGTTTCGAGCAGGAACAGGTCATAATAAAGGCACCGCAAGCGACCTGAAGACAAAACCACCTTTGTTATCAGAGAAAATCACTGACACATACCTGCCGACTCTTTCAGTAAATAATAAGAAACTGAATAATACCTTAGATAGACACCATTTCGTGACAGACCGCTGATTTTGATCAGCGCCTGCTCATCGCGACTGAACCGAATTCAGTGTCTAATTGTCATAAATGGGAATATTTTCCCATATTTGATTATGACTTCCCGAGACTCGATGAGACAAATCGCCAACCTTCAAAATGGCTTTCAAATTATGCTGTTACCTGGGAGTGAGATCGGGTAAGGTTGTGAACTTTTCAGAGACCCTGAGCATTACATAGTTAGACAAAACGACCATTCCGATAAAGAAAGGCATAGTGTGACCAGCTTATCTTCATCTGCATCAGCCTCTACCTACGAAGCCCGCTCGTTACTCTGCATTAGAGACGATCGTGTTTTGTTTGAGGAGCTGAGCTTCAGCATCAATCCTGGCCAGGCGTTGGTTTTGGAGGGCCGCAACGGCAGCGGCAAAACCTCATTGCTACGCATACTCTGCGGTATACGCCTGCCGGAATCGGGTGAACTGTTGTGGGAAGGCGAGGACATCTTCAAACTGGGGCCTGAATTTCACGAGCACATAGCCTATCTAGGCCACAAGGACGGCTCCAAACTCGACCTCACACCCTTGGAGAATCTGCGGATCGCCCGCGGCCTCGGCAAAGCCAGGGAGCACATAGATCTGGATGAGGCCCTGGATCAGGTCGGTCTGTACGGCTTCGAGGATATTCCGACACGCAACCTCTCAGCGGGCCAGCAACGGCGCCTTGCGATTGCACGACTGTTGGTTACCGATGCGAAACTCTGGATACTGGATGAGCCCTTTACCTCCCTCGACCGCAAAGGCATTGAGCATATGGAACGCCTTTTCGAGGGGCATCTTAACCGTGGAGGCATGGCAGCCATGACCACCCACCACCGGATCGGCTTCAAGGATGAAATTCAACTGGTACGAATCAATCTGTCGGAACGATGAGCACTCTCTCACTCACAAGCGCTTTTAGCCTGCTGCTGAAAAGGGATTTGGTTCTCGCTTACCGCCGCCGTGCGGAGCTGGTGAACCCGATGCTCTTTTTTGTCCTGGTAACTGCCATGTTCCCGTTGGGCATAGGCAATGATCCCAAGCTTATCGAGGCGGTCGGTCCAGGGGTGGTCTGGGTGGCGGCCCTGCTTGCCGCCCTGCTCTCTCTCGATAGCATGTTCCGTTCCGATTTTGATGACGGCTCATTGGAACAGTTTATGCTGAGTGCCCACCCGGTCTCTATTCTGGTATTGGCGAAGATCCTGGCCCATTGGCTGGTCACCGGCCTCCCTCTTTTCATCATAGCACCCCTGCTCGCGGTGTTGTTGAACATACCCGCTTCCGCGATTCCCACTCTGATGCTGACCCTAATCCTGGGTACCCCTGTGCTCAGCCTTATCGGTTCCGTCGGTGTTGCCCTGACCGTGGGACTGCGTCGTGGCGGCGTGATCCTTTCACTGCTGGTGCTGCCCCTCTATGTGCCGGTCTTGATCTTTGCAACGGATGCTGTCAAAACTGCAATCGTCGGCATACCGACAACAGCCCAGTTGTCCATATTGTCCGCCATGCTGGTGGGCTCCCTGGTACTGGCCCCAGTGGCTACGGCCGCATCATTGAGAATCAGTTTGAGTTGATATGATCATTCGCTTCTTTCATCAAATGGGTTCACCACGCTACTTCTACAATGTAGCGGGAAAACTAATCCCCTGGTTCATGACCAGTTTTCTCATCACCCTGGTATTGGGCCTCTACTATGGGCTCTTCGTCGCCCCCCCCGACTATCAACAGGGTGAGAGCTATCGCATCATGTATATTCATGTGCCTTCAGCCTGGATGTCGATGTTCATCTATGTGGTGATGGCGGTCTCCGGCCTAATCAGCCTTGTTTGGCGCATAAAAATGACGGAGATTGTTGTAATCAGCAGTGCGACAGTCGGGGCCTCGTTCACATTTTTGGCCCTGGCCACCGGCTCCCTGTGGGGCAAGCCGATGTGGGGAACCTGGTGGGTGTGGGATGCGCGGCTGACTTCTGAATTGTTGTTGCTGTTCCTCTATCTCGGCATCATCGCGCTGCATAGCGCCATCGAGGACAAGCGGGTTGCGGCTCGAGCCGTCTCAATCCTGGCCCTGGTCGGGGTAGTCAACATCCCTGTCATTCACTACTCGGTTGAGTGGTGGAATACCCTGCATCAGCCCGCATCGATTACCAAATTCGACAAGCCCTCAATGGATATGAGCATGTTGATTCCGCTGCTCACCATGGCGATCTCGTTTAAACTTTACTATGGCGCTGTGGTCTTAATGCGCGCGCGCGCGGAAATCGTCGAGCGTGAACGCAATTCTCGCTGGGTCCAGGAACTGGTTGAAGGAGAGGCAAAATGAGCGAATTTTTCGCCATGGGCGGATATGCGGTCTACGTCTGGCCCTCCTTTCTTCTGGCACTGATCATCCTGGTAGCCAATGTTGTTGCCCCCATACGACAACGCAAGAGAGTATTAACCGATATCGCCCGAAAACTACGTCGGGCCAGGAAAGAACAGAGATGAACCCCATACGCAAGAAACGACTCACCCTCATCGGCCTGATGGTTGCCGGAATCGCTGTGGCCACCTGGCTGGCCCTCAACGCATTCGACGAGAATCTGATGTTCTTCTTCTCCCCCTCGGAGGTGGCCGAGGGCAAAGCGCCCACTGCACACCCGTTTCGCATCGGCGGCCTGGTCGAGGCCGAGAGCGTGAAGCGTAAACCAGACGGCCTGACCACCGCATTCTCGATTACCGATAATGCCGAGGCGGTCACCGTGGAGTATACGGGCATACTCCCCGATCTGTTCCGCGAAGGCCAGGGTATTGTCGCCATGGGACAGTTGAACGAGTCGGGCATCTTCATAGCCAGCGAGGTACTCGCTAAACATGATGAAAACTATATGCCACCCGAGGTTGCGGCTTCTCTGAAGACCGCACATGACGAAGGGGTGAAAAACATGCAGTCGAGAGTCCAATGATCCCTGAGCTCGGCCACTTCGCATTGATACTCGCCCTCTGCCTGGCGGTCATCCAGGCAGTTGTGCCCCTGATCGGTTCCTATACCCGCACTGCCTCGTGGATGGCGGCATCGCGCTCGCTGGCCTGGGGACAGTTCGTGTTCCTGGGTATTTCGCTGATCATTCTCACCAACGCCTTCCTGAGCAACGACTTTTCAGTGATCTACGTAGCCCAGCACGGCAACACCAAGCTGCCCGAAATCTACAAGATATCCGCTGTTTGGGGGGCCCACGAAGGCTCACTCCTGCTTTGGGCCTTCATGCTCGCCAGTTGGAGTGTTGCGATTGCTGTCTTCAGCCGGAACCTGCCCCTGGAGATGGTATCCCGGGTGCTCTCGGTGATGGGTATGATCAGCATCGGCTTTCTGCTTTTCATGCTGTTGACCTCCAACCCCTTCGACAGGACCTTTCCCGCACCTCCGGAAGGTGGTGAGTTGAATCCCATGCTCCAGGATCCAGGCCTGGCGATCCATCCCCCCATGCTCTACATGGGTTATGTGGGTTTTTCCGTGGCCTTTGCCTTTGCCATCGCCGCCCTCTTGGGCGGACGGCTTGATGCTTCATGGGCACGCTGGTCGCGCCCCTGGACTACCGTTGCCTGGGTCTTTCTCACTCTGGGCATCGCCCTCGGAAGCTGGTGGGCCTACTACGAGCTGGGGTGGGGCGGATGGTGGTTCTGGGACCCGGTGGAAAACGCCTCTTTCATGCCCTGGCTGGTGGGTACCGCACTGATTCACTCCCTGGCGGTTACCGAAAAGCGCGGAGCATTCAAAAGCTGGACCGTGCTGCTGGCGATCTCCGCCTTCTCCCTGAGCCTGCTGGGTACCTTTCTGGTGCGTTCCGGGGTTCTCACCTCGGTCCACTCCTTTGCCTCCGATCCTGCACGGGGTATCTTCATCCTCGCCTTTTTACTGGTCGTCATCGGCGGTTCCCTGTTCCTCTACACCTGGCGTGCCCCCTATATTTCCGGCGGTGGGCGCTTCGATCTGATATCCCGGGAGACCTTCCTCCTGGGCAACAACCTTTTGCTGTCGGTATTCGCGGCCCTGGTGCTCCTTGGCACCCTCGCGCCCCTCATCTACGATGCCCTTGACCTGGGCAAGATATCCGTGGGCTTTCCCTGGTTTAACAAGATGTTCCTGCTCACAACCCCCTTTCTTGCCCTGCTCATGGGCATGGGAACACTGGCGCGCTGGAAACATGCAGAGCCCTCCCAGCTGGTAGCGCAGCTACGGGTCGCCTTCATTATCAGTCTGCTGTTCGGCCTGCTCAGCCTGCTGCCCATGTTCTCCGCAGGAAACTGGCTGGTAGGACTCGGCATGGGATTGGCGATGTGGATTGCCACCTCTCATATCGGAAATCTTCGCGACCGGCTTAAGCACAAAAAGGGATTTTCCGGCTTCCTGCTCGACCTGAAGACCGGCGGACGCAGCTACTACGGCATGATCCTTGCCCATCTCGGCGTCGCGGTTTTCATCGTCGGGGTTACCATGGTGAGCAACTACGGCATCGAACAGGATGTCCGTATGAGTCCTGGCGATTCGAGTGACATAGCTGGCTACAGTTTCTTGTTCGAGGGTGTCGAACGCACCCCTGGTCCCAACTACAACGCCCATCGCGGCCGTTTCCAGTTAAGCAGGGATGGAGAGCATCTAATCACCCTGGAACCGGAGAAGCGTACCTATTTCGTGCAGACCAAACCGATGACCGAAGCCGCCATCGACTGGGGTCTTACCCGTGACCTCTATGTCTCTCTCGGTGAACCGCTGGGCGGTGGTGATTGGAGTCTTCGACTCTATTACAAACCCTATGTACGCTGGATCTGGCTGGGTGGTCTGCTGATGGGTCTGGGTGGCATTCTTGCTGTCACCGACAGGCGCTACCGCACCGCGCGGGTAAAATCGTCTCAACGGGTCGATAGCGACAGTGCAGCTCCCGCGACCGCTCCAGGGAGTTAACCTCTGATGAATCGTTATCTACGCTACTCGATCCCACTCCTGATATTTATCCTCATCGCATCGTTTCTTGCCTGGGGTCTAAAGCGGGACTACAACCCGAGACATATCCCCTCCCCACTTATCGGTAAATCGATCCCTGAGTTTGTCCTCCCCACCGTGGAGAGTCCCGATACGATGGTAAAAGCGGCCGATCTTCAGGGTAAGGTCTATCTCCTCAACGTGTGGGCGACCTGGTGTGTCTCCTGCCGTGCCGAACATGAGACCCTTGTCCACCTCTCGCGCTCAGGCAAAGTGGAGATCGTCGGTCTCAACTGGAAGGACGAGCGGGATAAGGCACAGGCCTGGCTGAGCCAGCTCGGCGATCCATACAGCATCAATATTTTCGACAAGAAGGGACGTACCGCCATCGATCTTGGCGTGTATGGTGCGCCGGAGACCTTTCTGGTGGACAGCAAGGGAGTCATCCACTATAAACATGCTGGCCCGATGACGATGCAGCTGTTCAATGAAACACTGCTCCCCCTGATTGAAGACTTAAAGGGTAAGGGATAAACAAAGTGCGCCATCTCCTATTGACTCTGAGCCTGATATTCTACCTCCTGCCGGTTCATGCCGCGACGCTAGCAGAGTATACATTCGATGATGCGAACAAGGCGGAGGATTTCCGCGACATCATCGAAGAGATGCGCTGCCTGGTCTGTCAGAATGAATCCCTTGCCGGATCCAATGCCGAACTCGCCATCGACCTGCGCAATGAAATCTACGATATGATGAAAAGCGGTCAGGAGAAGCAGGACATCATCAACTTCATGGTTGCTCGTTACGGCGACTTCGTTCTCTACAGTCCACCCCTTAAACCAACGACCTATCCGATATGGTTTGGTCCCCTGATTGTGTTCCTCATCGGCGGCGTTGTGCTTTTCCGCATACTGAGACGAAAGAATATCGCCAAGGAGATAGAACTCTCTGCAGATGAGGAGCAACGACTCAACAGCTTGTTAAACCAGTCGACTGACCATAGAGACGCTGATAAATGACCCTATTCTGGATGATTATCGCCGGGTTCTCCCTCCTGGCCATGGCCTTTGTTGCATTGCCACTTATGCGCAAGCAGATTGCAAACAGCATCACTTCCGATGAACTCAACCTGGCCGTCTTCAAACAACAGCTCGCAGAGCTGGACAGCGACCTGGAAACCGGCATCCTCGACCAGGCCCGGTACGATGCGGCACGCAGGGATCTCGAGAAAGAACTGCTGACGGATATATCCGAAGAACCGCAGCAACCCAAAAGCAAGGCTGTGGGCCAGGCCATGGCGCTCAGCGCATTTGCGGTACCGGTCGCTGCCCTGGTGATGTACCAATTGATCGGCTCCCCTGAAATCATCCAACGTCTGGCCAGTCAACCGGCGACCATGCCCACTGCAGAAAGCCAATCGCCGACTCACGCACCCAATATGCAGAACATGCCGCCCATGGATGAGCTGGTAAAACGGCTCGCAGCGAAGATGGAAGAGGAACCGGACAATCAGGAAGGATGGATAATGCTTGGACGCAGCTACATGGCGCTAAACGACCAGTCGGCGGCGATCCATGCCTTTGAACGCGCCATGGAGATAAGTGATGAGAATATAGGCCTCCTCCTGCCCTATGCAGAAGCTGTCGCCTCCATGAACGGAAATGACTTCACCGGCCGCGCGGCACCGATGGTGGAAAAGGCTTTCGAACTGGAGCCCAACAACCCGAACGTACTCTGGATCGCAGGCATACTCGCCTATCAGCGTACCAACTACCAGGAAGCGGTAGATCATTGGTCTTTGCTGCGAGGAATGTTGAAACCGCAAAGTGCAGAACTCGAATCGGTCAACAGCGCCCTCGACGATGCCCGTGCCCAGTTGGGGCTTCCTCCGGAGGAGCCGGCACTACCCAGCATCGCACAGCCCAAGGCGCCTGTTACAGAAAAGGTTGCTGCGGATCAGGGCAAGTCGCTGAAGGTCGAAATCTCACTTTCACCCAAAATGGAGCAGAAGGCAAAACCGGATGACCTGCTGTTTATCTATGCCAGGGCAGTGAGCGGTCCGCCCATGCCGGTGGCCGCGGTACGCAAAAAGGTCCGCGACCTCCCTCTTTCCATCAGTCTCGATGACAGTATGGCGATGATGCCACAGATGAAACTCTCTCAATTTTCCCAGGTATCGGTAGGTGCGCGCATATCCCTGTCCGGAAGCCCCACCGCGCAAAGCGGTGACCTCGAGGGGGAGATCAGCGCTGTCAGCCCCGGACAGACGGAAATAGTAAAGGTTGTGATCGATTCGGTTCACCCCTGACCGACAGCAACGGCCTCTCGGTGGCGTCCTAATCCCAGCCACACCGCCGGCAAGCGTGGAGGGGGACGGCCCTGCCCCCATGAAAATGCCGGGACCCCGCTTTTTCTTACATTTACCTGTTCAAACTCAACAACTCCTGTGATCTGATTGATATACTGGCTTAAACAAAAGAAAACTAATATCCTTTTGCCGGTATCGACCTTCAATTTGTTGGAAAGACCCGCGCATTCCGCTGATAGGAGTCACTATGGCCAGTTATTCGACCCACGACATTCGCAATATCGCCCTCGTCGGGCATGCCGGAGCTGGCAAGACCAGTCTGATCGAGTCCCTACTGCATCGAAGCGGCATGATTCAGACTGCTGGCACTATCGAGAGGGGTGATACCGTTTGCGATTATGACGATATGGAAAAAGAGCAGCAGCACTCCCTCGACATCGCAATCGTCCATCTCAGTCATGAAAACAAACAGGTCAACATGATCGACACACCCGGCTACGCCGACTTTCTCGGCCGGGGTATCAGCATTCTGCCGGCTGTGGAGACGGCGGCCACCGTGGTCAATGCCACCACCGGTATTGAGCCTGTCACCATCCGCATGATGGAAGCGGCAAAAAGGAGAAACCTGTGCCGGATTATCATCATAAACAAGATCGATGCCGACGGTGTCGACTACGAAGCACTGCTGAATAACTTGCAGGAGAGCTTCGGCAAAGAGTGTCTACCCATCAATCTACCCGCCGATAACGGGCAACGGGTGATTGACTGTTTCTTTCAGCCTGGCGGTGATCCAACCGATTTTTCGTCGGTTTCGCAGGCTCACGACAATATGATCGACCAGGTGGTCGAGGTGGACGAGGAGCTGATGGAGCTCTACCTGGAACAAGGTGAGGCGCTGGAGCCGGAACAGCTGCACGACCCCTTCGAGAAGGCGTTGCGTGAAGGTCATCTGATTCCAGTCTGTTTCGTGTCGGTTGAAAACGGTGCCGGAATCGATGAATTGCTGACCCTGTTTGCGCGCCTGATGCCGGATCCCACCGAGGGTAATCCTCCCCCTTTCATGAAGGGCGAAGGGGCCGATATGCAACCTGTCGAGGTCACGCCTGATCCGGACAAGCATGTCATCGGACACGTTTTCAAAGTCCTTAACGATCCCTACCGGGGCAAGCTGGGAATCTTTCGCGTACATCAGGGAACCCTGGAGACCAATGCACAGCTCTACATCGGCGACGCCCGCAAGCCGTTCAAGGTAAACCACCTGCTCAGGCTGATGGGTAAGGAACAGGATGAGCTGAGTCAGGCGGTACCCGGTGATATTTGTGCCGTTGCGAGGATAGAGGATATCCATTTCGATGCCGTCCTGCATGACTCCCATGACGAGGACCACCACCATCTGCGTTCCATCGAATGTCCGGTGCCTCTGTTCGGTCTTGCCATCAACACCACGAAACGGGGTGACGAGCAGAAACTGAGCGACGCCCTGCACAAGCTTGAAGACGAAGACCCCTGTTTCCATGTGGAGCACAACGTCAGCCTCAACGAAACCGTGATGCGCGGTCTTGGAGAGATGCATCTAGAGGTTTTGCTGCAGCAGATCAAGAAGAAGTATGGCGTCGTAGTGGACACCCATCCACCGAGCATCGCCTACCGCGAAACGATCACTCGCAAATCAGAGGCCAGCTATCGGCACAAAAAGCAGACCGGAGGCGCTGGCCAGTTTGGTGAAGTACATATTCGCATCGAGCCACTTGCTCGCGGAGATGGCTTCGAGTTTGTGAACAAAATCGTCGGCGGTGCGATTCCGGGGCAGTTCATACCCGCTGTCGAGAAGGGTGTGAAACAGGCCATGGAGGAAGGTGCAATCGGTGGTTTTGCCATGCAGGACGTTCGTGTGATCGTCTATGATGGCAAATACCATGCTGTCGACTCCAAGGAGATTGCCTTCGTAACCGCCGGAAAGAAGGCGTTCCTTGAGGCGGTGGATAAAGCCGGCCCGGTGATCCTGGAACCGATTGTGAATATCTCCATCACCACGCCGGACAATTTCATGGGCGACTTGACCGGTGACCTTGCCGGAAGAAGGGGACAGATCAGCGGCACCGAATCGGGGCACAATAATATGCTGATCATTAAAGGCCAGGCACCGCTTGCGGAACTGGAAGGGTATGCAACTCAGCTTAAGGCGATCACGGGTGGGGAAGGCAACTATGCCATAGAGTTCAGCCACTACGAAGCGGTACCCGCCAATGTACAGCAACAACTTAAAACAGCTACCAGGGAGTAGTTGCATTTCTATGACTTTTTAGTCATCGAAACCGAAGCCAATACCCACTTGGGGGTAGCGGCACCGAGCCGAATAGGTAAGCCTGATCCGCTCTGTTTTACATAGGCAAAAACAGAGCGGATTTTTTGTTTCGATTCTTGACAAAAATCCCCAAATGCAAAAAAAGAAAAACCAAAAAAGGCCAATCAAACACGGGGTGAAATAGAATCTAGCCTAGATGAAAACTAAGCAAAAATTGCATTTTCCCGCCGTCTATTTAACACAGTATTTTGCAAAATAATGAATAACTTGTAATGCTTGATCTAGATCAAGGCGAACATCTTCCCGAACCGTTGTTATAGACCCGTGTAAGCATAATACGAACAGGGTTTTACTGACTAATAACACTAAGAGTGAAACCATGCAGTCCCCATATCAATAATAATCTGGGGTTGGGGGAAAGTCGTAACCATCCTTTCTATACATATTGGCTTGCTCAATCACTTGGGGGGACTCATCTGTTGCGCTTGTGTTTCATTATTTCTGTGTTTCCATACCACATGCGTGCCGCTGAATCTCTTCCTCACTGTCAACCCATTTAGGAGGGAGCTATGAAACGCTTCGGTAATGGTCGATTCAGCGCAATATTGGGGAGTGTTGCAGCAGGAATCACACTGCTGCTGCAAGTCTCTACAGCAGACGCTGCAAGACCGTCAGGTGAGATTGGTAAAGATTGGGGTAACCCGAAAGGCCACGAATGTGTCGAGTGTCATTGGATGGAAGATCCAGGTCTGACCATGGAGTGGAACAACAGTCAACATGGACAAAGTGGCGTCAACTGTCTCGACTGTCATGAGGCAAAACCAGAAGACAAGGATGGTTTCGAACACGAGGGATCCCGTATCTCCATCATTGTGACCCCCAAGGACTGCTCCAAATGTCACTCCGTCGAATTTGAAGAGATGGACGGCTCCCACCACTCCAAAGGCGGCCAGATCCTGGCATCTCTCGATAATCTGCTCGGTGAAGTGGTTGGCGGACCAGCCGCTGTAAACGCCGGTTGTCGTCAGTGCCATGGCTCGAAGGTTGAAATCGGCGATGACGGTCGCCCGCTGCCGACCACCTGGCCCAACACCGGTATCGGCCGCCTCAATCCTGACGGTTCCGCCGGTTCCTGTACCGCCTGTCACGGTCGCCATCGCTTCTCCAAGGCCCAGGCCCGTACACCTGACACCTGCGGTAAGTGCCACGTTGGCCCCGACCATCCGCAGATCGAGGTCTACAACGAGTCCAAGCACGGCATCATCTACCGCGCCAAGGTCGATGAGATGAACATGGAGTCCGACAAGTGGGTCGCCGGTGTCGACTACTCAGCCGCTCCCACCTGCGCTACCTGCCACATGAGCGCCGGCGGCAAAGAGGGCAAGACCCATAACGTTGGCGATCGTATCTCCTGGACCCTGCGTCCGCCGATCTCTCAGAAGATCAACCTGGTTCGCCTGGAGAACGGTGATGAGTTTGACGTCAAAGAGGGTAAGGAAATCCCCAAGGTCGGCGATAAGGCCAAGGGTTCTACCGTGATCGAAGTCGTGACCTGGAAGGAACGTCGTAAGAAGATGCAGGAAGTCTGTAAAGCCTGCCACAGCGACAGCGTCATCAACGGCCACTATAACCAGTTCGACAACGTGGTGGAGCTCTACAACGAGAAGTTCGCCAAGCCTATCGCCGCTGTGATGGGCGAGTTGAAGAAGAACGGCTATATCACCAAGGCCCCGTTTGACGACAAGATCGAGTGGACCTGGTGGGAGATCTGGCATCACGAAGGTCGCCGCGCACGTCACGGCGCGTCCATGAGTGGTCCCGACTATACCTGGTGGCACGGTATCTACGATGTGGCCAAACACACCTACATGAAGTGGATACCTGAGCTGAAAGATGTGGCTATGAAGAAGGACGGCAACTCCAAGTTCGCCGACGCCATGCTCGATAAGTACTTCCGTCCGATCGAGGGCCATACCTGGTACTTCGAGGGCATGAGCAAGGAGTCCATCGAAAAGGTACGTAAAGGGTTCGAAGAGCGCTACGGTAAAGGTGCGCTTAAGTAATTCCCCTTAACGCCATGTACCCCTTCAGGCTTAACAGCCTGAGGGGGTCTTTTTTTCATCTTCCTGTACTAGAGGTTATTCATGGGGAGACTATTCATCTATCTGCTGGCGCTCTCACTCAGCCTGGGTGGAATCACGTCGGCAATGGCACAAGAGAGTGTCAAGCAGTTGATTGCGGATGCACAACAGTTATCCGAAGCAGGTAACCTGCCTGAAGCACACGCTATACTGGTTAAAGCTGTTGAGACAGATCCGCAGTCTTCACCCGCGCATACACGACTTGGGGGTGTGGAACTGCTGCAACGCAACTATCAGTCCGGCATCAAACGTTTTCAGCAGGCAATTATGCTGGATCGTGCCAATGCGGATGCCTTCGTTGGACTGGCTGTCGCCTACCTGCACCTGGGTCGCTATGCCCTGGCCAGAGAGGCGCTGAAAGAAGCTGAGCAACTTGGCCCGTCGAAACAGCAAGATATCGATAAAGTACTGGCTTGGCTCGATCAAAGATCCGGAAAATCCGGACACTGAGTCACGGTCCACCTGAGGAGATATTCATGAAAATAAACAGAAAACTGTTACAGGCACTGACAGTCGGCGTGTTGTTTGGCTGGCTGGTGTCAAGCTGCACCACTACCGACAGTGCAATGAAAAAAGAGGCCGCCGCACCTGCCGCAAAAGCTGAAGCGAAGATGGCTCCGGCCAAACTCAGAGGCGTCAGGTCACCCAGCATGCTGGCCAATACCTGTGCCGGTTGCCATGGCACCGACGGTGCCAGCGCGGGTGACGCTATGCCCATCATCGGTGGCATGGAAAAAGAGTATATGCAACTGGTATTGGCCGAGTTCAAGAGTGGTGAGCGTGACTCGACCATAATGGGTCGTATCGCCAAGGGCTACTCTGACAACGAACTGAAGGCGATCGCCTCATATATAGCCAGCAAGCCTTGGGTTTCCAGCCCGGCTAAAGCTGACAAAAAGCTGGCGGCGATAGGCAAGAAGATTCACGATGAGAAGTGCAAGACATGCCATGAAGATGGCGGTAGGGTTCAGGAGGACGATGCTCCCCGTCTGGCAGGACAGTGGCTGGACTACACCATGATCTACCTGAAGGACTGCCATAAAAAAGGCCGGCGCTGCCAGCCGAGAAAAATGGGTAAACGAGTCGCCCAACTCTCTGAGAAAGAGTTGCTGGCCGTGGCTCACTACTATCTGAGCGAGAAATGAGGGGGAGCACAATGGCTAAACTGACACGCAGAAAATTTATCAAGGCAAGCGGTGCTTGCGCCGCGCTGGGTGTGGCAACAGCTTTCAGCCCTGCCTCATTCGGTAAAAGCGCCAAGGGCCGGGTGGTTGTTATAGGTGGTGGTTATGGTGGATCTATCGCTGCCAAGTATATCAAAAAGGCAGATCCCTCCATCGATGTCATGTTGATTGAAAAAGACGCCCAGTATGTCTCCTGCCCGCTCAGTAATGAGGTATTGGGTGGAGAGCGTGACATCGGCAGCATCACTTTCAACTACAAGGCCATGAGTCAGAACCACGGTATCAAGGTGGTACATGACGAGGTGGTGGAGATCGATGCGGCAAACCACAGTGTAAAGGTTGCCGGTGGGAAACAGTATCAGTATGACAAACTGGTGGTTTCACCCGGTGTCGACTTCCGCTATGAGTTGATCGAAGGCCATAACGCAGCCGTAGCTGAGAAGATAACCCATGCATGGAAAGCGGGCCCTCAAACCACTACGCTGCGCAAGCAGCTTATGGCAATGAAGGATGGCGGTGTCTGCTATATCGCCGCGCCACCCAATCCCTTCCGTTGCCCACCTGGTCCCTATGAGCGTGCCGCACAGATCGCCCACTACTTCAAGCAGCACAAGCCCAAGTCGAAGGTCATCATCCTGGATGCCAAGGACAAGTTCTCCAAACAGGGCCTCTTCATGCAGGGCTACAAGAAGTTCTACGGGGATACCATCGAATGGGTGAGCGGCGCCAACGGCGGTATTATCGAAGCGATCGATGCGGATAACATGACCCTGGTGGGTCAGGTGGATGAGTACAAGGGCGATGTCCTCAACGTCATCCCTGCACAGAAGGCAGGCAAGATCGCGCAAATGGCCGGGTTGGCCGACGACTCCGGCTGGTGTCCTGTCAATCAGGGCACTTTCGAGTCCAAAATCCATAAGGATATCTATGTCATCGGTGACGCCAGCATCGCCGGCAAGATGCCGAAGTCAGGATATGCGGCTAATTCACAGGGTAAGGTCTGTGCCGCAGCGATCGTAGCGACACTGAATGGTGAACCGCCAGGTGAGCCTTCCTATGTGAATACCTGCTACAGCATCATCACGCCTGATTGGGGTATTTCGGTGGCTGCTGTCTATGAGCTGGTCGACGGTAAAATTGTCGGCATCAAGGGCGCGGGCGGCCTCTCCCCCATGGATGCGTCTGCGAAGATAAGGGCCATCGAAGTGCAGTATGCGCGCAGTTGGTTCAAGAACATCACAGCAGATATGTTCACCTAATAATAGATAATCTCGGAAGAGTAGCAATTAAAACAGGCAAGTTGAGCGCCGCTATGCGGCGCTTTTTTTTGCATTAATTTTCAGACTGACGAATAAAGTTTCCACGAAACCTGTATTGCCTTTTATAACGAAGCGAACGGGAAACCCCTCATACTGGCGCTTGTTCAACACAAACTGCCAGCTTTGTCCCTGCCGGTTAGGGAACATACCGGTACATGAGTGTGCGACATGACGCATGCTCCCCCCCTTCGAGGGGGGATATCACACATATCATGAAATCAAATCAGACCAGACCTTATAAATTTGCTATATACCTACACATCCTGAATGTCCATTTATCCATTGTTAAATTCTGCGTGGCCGAAGGTTGCTTTTTACCCTGATTAACCATGACTCCGCATTGGCATTTCTGTAGACTTCTCCTCCCCCTGCTGTTGAGTCATCATCTTGGTCTGTGCCCTTACAAGGCGTGACATTGCGGAGATATCGCGATCATTGAGGGAGAATGCCGCTTCCACCCAGTCGTGTGCTATATCCAGTAACTCCTGTTTTTCCAGGGGCAGAACACGGTTGCGCATATTGAGTACAGACCTTCTGGTGATATTCGATTTGTTAAGGCGTTTGATGAAGGATCTGAGAGCAATCTCACCCTCACCAGGATCTGCTATCACATCGACAATGCCCATCTCATAGAGCTGCTCGGCGGTATATCCCTCGGCGTTGACTATCATCCGCTCCACCATCGCGGGGGAGATCCGCCTTGCGAGGAATGAGTAGGCCCCCATGCCGGGGAACATGTTGAACACGACTTCGGGAAATTTAAACATCGTTCCAGCTTCAGCAATGATGTAGTCGCTGGAGAGGGCCGCCTCGAAACCGGCACCCAACGCTGTCCCGGTAACCAGGGATATGGTACGCACATTGGCATTCAGATTGACAAAATTGGCATACAGGACATCGATGCTCAGGTCAGCATAGTCTTGCAGGGTCTGCCGATCTCCGGAGTTGATCATCTCCACGAAGAACTTCAGATCGCCGCCAAGGTTGAAAATACCGGGTACGTCCGAGGCAAAAACCACAAAGTCAATTTCCCCAGTTGACTCTCTGGTGTTCAGGTATTCACTGGTCCAGGATTGAAAATTGTTGATATCTTTCAGTAATTGCGGTGAAAAACAGGGTATTGCACCGGGGTCCATTGCAAAAGTAAGGGTCCTGTAGCTCTCATCATAGCGGACATTCAGGGTGTCGAAAGTAAGTTCGGACAATGATTGTGTAGGTACGGCTTTGAGCATTTTAATTTTCCTCTAGGCGTAGATGTTATTGAGTCTGGTGTTTGATATGTTTAGCATCCCATCACGAGATAAAATGCGATGGTGGTTTTATCTTAGGCTTTGCCGCCTTCGGATAGAAACAGCATTTCATGAAATGGTTGATAGAGTGCGTAACCGTAGCAATACGATCGTGAACCATTTCAGCTTTCCTTGGGAAGGAAAATCCGATAAGCAGTTGATCCTGGGCAATATAATTTACTATCGAACCATTTTATGGGAAATTAATTCTGGTAGACAGCCTAATTTATTGTAGTTACAGCCGCTAACATTGTTCTATAAGTTCACAAAGATAGCTCGATTGTGTCGTTATCTGACCCAGTAGAACCAGGAATCAACAACTTAGGGGTATAGACGCCATGGCCGGCAATACGTTGAAAGAGGTATTTAGACTGCCCAGGCTCAGTTTCTTGTCGAAGGGGCTGAGCGATGAGGCACGCCTGGAATATGAGCAGGGACTGATACGACTCGTTTTCACCTTTATCGTCTTCACCTATCTTCTTGTTTCCGATCTGACCAACCCATTTGACAGCACCCACTCCACGGCCACGTTTCTGGCGGCAGGTTACGAGGTTTTTTCAATCTTTATCCTGTTGACCTTCATTAAGTTCAAACAGGGGTCCAGGCTGCGTAAAAGCGTAACCATGCTGGGCGACCATTCGATGACTTGTCTGGCCATGTACGGTGCAGGCGAGGTCGGTGCCCCGCTCTTTACCGTGTTGCTCTGGATCACCGTCGGCTATGGCGCCCGTTTCGGGAACAACTACCTCTACCTTGGGATGCTGCTGTCGACATCGGGTTTTCTTGTCGTGATCAACACCACTCCCTTCTGGTTGGAACATGCGGTGGTGGGTTATGGGTTGATTGTGACCAACATCATCATACCCGTATTCGTATCCAAAATACTTGGTCAACTGGTTGATGCCAAGGCAACGGCTGAAGCTGCCAATCAGGCAAAAGGTAGATTTCTCGCCAATATGAGCCATGAGATGCGGACCCCCTTGACCGGCATCATCGGTGTTTCGCAACTGCTCAAGACTGAACAGCTGACAAAACCGATCGAAAAAAAGGTCGATACCATCGATGCCTCTGCCAGGCATCTGCTTACCCTTATCGACGATGTCCTCGATTTTTCAAAGATCGATGCAGGCGAGATCAAGATCGAGCATCAGAAGTTTGATCTGCACGCACTGATCACCACCGTCAGTTCCTCGCTTGAACCGATAGCCCGCGAGAAGCATATCAGCCTGATGACCCACATCTCTCCAGATGTTCCGTTCAACCTGCTGGGTGATCATCACCGCATTCAACAGGTCCTGAATAACCTTATCGGCAATGCCATCAAGTTCACACACCAGGGCTATGTTGATATCAGAGTCAATCCATTGAGCACGATCGACTCCCGGATTAACTTGCGCTTTGAGGTCATAGATACCGGCATTGGCATAGCGCAAGAGGGATTGAAGAACCTCTTCCAGCGTTTCAATCAAATCGATGATTCGATTACCAGAGAATACGGCGGTTCCGGACTGGGTACCTCGATCTCTAAAGAACTGGTCAACTGCATGGGTGGCGATATATATGTGGAGAGCACCTTGGGGAAAGGCTCCCGGTTCTATTTCGATCTGCCATTGGAATTGCCCGATGCCGCAAAGGAACAGAGCTATACAGGTCACACCACAATCACCTATACCAACAGCCTGCAGTTCTATAACCGAATCAACCAACCGCTGAAGCTATGGGAAATCGGCAATGACGCTGTAAGCACCCTTGACGAACTTGCAGATCACGTGGCCTATACCACAGCAAATTCCGATCAGTTTCCGCTGGTACTCCTCGATGCGGAGCATGTCGGTAATAACCTTGAGTTGCTGACAGACAGGTTGAGGGGCGCTGCCAGTGATCATATACATCTGATTCTGATCGATATCGTCGGCAAATTTCAATCTTTCGAAATCCCACCGGGTATTGACTCCGTTGTCTTCAATCTGGAAAACCGAAGACAGCTCTATAATGCGATTCATACCGCGTTCCTCGACACCACCCTGCCTGACGGTGTGCAGGCGATCGACAGGTGGAATCAACCACAGAACCAGGAGAAGTTAAAAATTCTTGTGGCAGAAGACACTGCGGTCAACCGTCTCATTCTTGGTGAGATGCTGACCAAGGCAGGGTTTGAAGTGGAGCTGGTCGAAGACGGAGAGAGCGCTTTGGAAATGTTCGAAGACAATACGTTCGACCTGGCGATCCTCGATATGCAGATGCCGCGTATCGGTGGACTCGATGTAATCAGGGAATATAAAGCCGGTTACGGTCTGATTAAAGCAATCCCCTTCATTGTTCTAACGGCAAATATCTCCAAGGATGCAGAGCTGCAGTGCCGGGAAGCGGGTGCCGATGCCTATTTGAAAAAGCCTGTAGAGATCAAAGCACTGATCAACGAGATACACCGTTTGACAGACGGAGACAAGGTGTCGGAGGCACCTGCCGCCTACAGGGTGAGCAGTAAAACAACTCCCTTCACCTCCAAAAAACCGCTCTATCTGAATAGAGACACCCTGGATCAGTTGACCAGGTTAAGTAGCCGCGAGGATTTTTTCGAGGAATTGGTGAACAATTTCCTCTGCGATGTCTATAGCTGCATCGACCGCATGGAAGTAGCGATAGAGGGTAGCGATGTAACCCAGATAATCGACGATGCCCACGCCATAAAGGGTGCCGCAGGCAACATCGGCGCCACCCACCTGTTCGACAAGGCGAGCAACCTGAACCGCTCCACAACTGAGGAAATACGGACAAACGGCGCTTCGATTCTAGGTGAGTTGACAACCATCATCGAGGAAACCAAGAGGGCATTGATACAGTACCTTGAGGACAACCACATCGAGATCGAGTTGGTCAGCCGCAAAGGCAGTGCTGACTGAAAGTCTCTGGCCCTGTTTATCAGTCAGGGCAGAGTAGCCTAGTAGCAGCTTACCCGCCTGGGTCGCTATGTTTTTTTTGCATCTTCTGCCATCACAAACTCCCTCAAGGTATCCAAAGCCTTGAGTGGTAGCGTGTTGCGATGCCATACCATCATGGTTGGCACATAGGCGAGGTGGGCTGGTATCGGGTCACTCACCAGCTCTTGCCGATACCGGCTGATCTCCAATACCCAGCGGGGCATCAGGGTGCAGCCCAGGCCCACGGCCACGCAGCCGAGGATGCCATCCAATGTGCCAAACTCCATGATACCCCCCTCCTGATGACCGGACTCACGCTGCCATGACAAGGCACGCGCACGGTAGGCACAGCCTTCCCGGAACAGAATCAGCGGTAGTGTCTCCAACGTCCCGTGTCTGGATCTGATCAGCAGCAACTCCTCTTCTATGATTTCCCGGGCAACGATTTCCGAGTGCTCCACAGGCCCACCCACGAAGGCACAATCCAGCCTGTGCTCAAGCACCATTTCAACCAGGTCGGATGAGGTGTTCGTCTCCACCTTCAGTTTGAGTCCCGGGTAGGCAAGATGGAGCCGTTTCAAGGCTCGAGGCAGATGCAGCGCAGTGAAAGTCTCCATGGCGCCGATACGCAGTTCCCCCGTCTCTTCTCCAACCTGACGTACCGCCATTCCGGCCTGTGTTTCCAACTGGAGAATCTTGCGAGCATATTCCAACAGCACCCTGCCTGATGGAGCCAATTCCAAGCCTCTGCCTTTGCGATAGAAGAGATTGGCTCCGATTTCCGCTTCAAGGCGTTTGATGCGCGCGGTGACATTGGACTGCACGGTGTTGAGTCTACGGGATGCGGAGAGAATGCCGCCCTCTTCAACCACGGCCTGAAAGGTACGCAGGGATTGCAATTCCATTCAAATTCTCCAAAACAGAATGTTATATTCTCAATAATTCATTTGTAATGATACTTCTAAGCATATAGATTCTCTGTAAACGATGCAAAAGGGGCTTCAATGTCAGGCCAGATAGACAGGTTCAAGGTGTTGTCGGGGGGCGTCATCAGCCTCATTCTGATGCTGGGAATCGCCCGATTCGCCTACACACCGCTGCTCCCCATAATGCTGGAGCAGACACACCTGGGTCTCTCCGAAGGGGGCTGGCTGACCGCCGTCAACTACCTGGGTTACCTCTGTGGCGCGATTACCGCATCATTGATCAGCGATCTGGTGCTCAAGGACCGCCTCTATCGTATCGGGTTGATCGTGGCCGTGGTCTCCACCCTCGGCATGGGGCTCACGGAAAATATCTGGCTCTGGTCGTGCTACCGTTTTATCGCCGGTTTGAGCAGCGCTGCGGGATTACTGCTGGGCTCTGGTCTCATCCTGAACTGGTTGATTCGCAATGGTCACCGCAGCGAACTGGGCATCCATTTCAGCGGTGTCGGCCTGGGTATCGCATTCGGTGCCCTTGCAGTTGAACTGATGGATCATTACTTCGATTGGCGTGGGCAATGGCTGTTGTTGAGCCTGATGGGCGGCCTGATGCTGCTGCCCGCCTGGGCATGGCTGCCGCCACCCGACAGCAGCAAGATTACCAACAGCGGCGAGGTGATGGTCGACAGCCCACCCGGTCGCCGCTTTCTGCTGATCTTCATGGCCGCCTATTTTTGCGCCGGTGCCGGCTATGTTGTCAGCGCCACCTTTATTGTCGCCATTATCGACGAGCTGCCAGGCCTGCAGGGACTGGGGGCCTGGAGCTTCTTTATTCTCGGGATTGCCGCAGCCCCCGCGTGTATCGTATGGGACCTGGTGGCTCGCCGTACCGGGGATATAGACGCCCTGCTCATGGCCTTCATAGTGCAGACCCTTGGCATTCTGCTGCCGATTGTCGTTCCAACTCCCTTCATGGCGATGGCGGGCGCCCTGCTGTTCGGTGGAACCTTCATCGGCATCGTCAGCCTGGTTCTGACCATGGCGGGACGCTACTATCCAACCCGTCCGGCCAAGATGATGGGTAAGATGACCATCGCCTATGGGGTCGCGCAAATCGTGATTCCGGCTATCACCGGCCTTCTCGCCGAACGCAGCGGCAGCTACAGCGACGGACTCTATTTGGCGGCGTCCATCATGACGCTGGGCACGCTTTTTATATTCAGCCTGAGACGGTTGGTGTACAACCGTACCAACGCCATCTAATAATCAGACGGCTGTTGACGATTAAGATGATAAGCAACATTGTTGGTATGAAAAAACAGCCTGCGCTTCTTAATCCTCTTTTTTGATGCACGACGAGTCTATCCTATTTTTTCGCTTTCTCTGTTTGCTCCAGTTCCATGGTGGTAATACGGAACTGATTGTCTCTGCCTTTTTTTACCGTAAAGTTAACCTTGTCATTCGGTTTGAATCCAGATAAATCCACTCTTTTGGTGACCGGCAAGTCCATTTTCATGCCCATCCATTTGAGTTCAGGAATTGGACCGTGTGTCAGATTGATTACCCGTTTCTCCATATCAATTTTGTGAAGAACACCCTTCCCCACACCTTGATTGACATTAACAGCCATATCATCATGGCCATGCATGCTATGCCCACCATGGCTGTCACCCAAAATCGGAGTGGTGAGCAACAGACCAGCAAAAACAAACATGACCAAGCTTAGCGTTTTATTCATGCTTAATTTCCTCTTAGTGTAGTTCGGTTGAGGGTTCATTCTTTTTTAAGTGATGTAGGCGCGTTCCGCGGTAACCGACGCGCCTCCCAGATCAAATAGATAACGGGTACCACGATCAAAGTCATGACAGTGGTGCTGACCATGCCACCTACCATAGGCAAGGCAATTCGTCGCATGACATCAGAGCCAGGACCATCAGTGAAAAAGATGGGTAGTAAACCGGCAATAATAACAGAAACAGTCATCAACTTCGGTCTTACACGTAACGCAGCGCCAGCCATGATAGAGCTGAACAGTTGATGTCGGTCCAAGGGTGGAAGTACACGTACCTGTTGATCGATATAGAGTAGCATTACCACGGCAGTCTCCACTGCGATACCACCGAGAGCGATGAAGCCAACTGCCACAGCCACTGAAAGATTGTATCCGGCAAGATAGACTGACCACAAACCACCCACCAGACCAAAGGGCAATGCAGTCATAACCATCACTGTACGATCAAGACGGCCAAAATGAATCAGCAGCAACACAAGGATAATAGCGACAGCCCCGGGCACGGCTATCTTCAGCCTACTTCGCGCCTCCAGCATCTGTTCGTACTGGCCGGACCAGGTTATTGCATAACCCGGTGGCAAACTTACTTGATCCGCTACAAGATTGCGGGCTTCAGTTACATAGCCGCCGATATCGCGCCCACCAATATCCACAAATACCCAACCGGTGAGCCTAGCATCTTCAGATTTGATCATCGGAGGGCCTTCGGAAAAGTCGATTTCTGCCAGCTCGCCTAAAGGGATATGCATCCCCCCTGGTGTCGGCACGAGAACTTCCGAAAGATCCAGAACAGACTCTCGGTAGGGCCGATCATAACGCAGGATAATGTTATAGCGTTCCCGTCCTTGTACGCTCTCTGCCACCTTCATGCCACCGAGGGCAGTCTGTATAATTGACTGAAACAGGCCCAGGTCGATATTTCTTCGTGCAAGCTCATCTCGGTTAGGTGTGATTTCCAGATATTTACCACCGGTTACCCGATCGGCAAATGCACTGCGGGTTCCCTCCACCTCCTTGACTACGGCTTCCACATCAAGTGCGATACGCCCAATCACATCCAGGTCGGCACCGGAGATTTTTATACCAACAGGTGTCCTTATTCCGGTTGAGATCATATCCATACGAATCTTGATGGGGTAACCCCAACTGTTGACCAAGCCAGGAAGCTTCACGTGTTGATCCAGCATCTTGATCAAGCCATCGACATCCACGCCCGGGCGCCACTGTTCCTTCGGTTTGAGGCGAATCCAACTCTCTATCATTGATATGGGCGCGGGATCTGTGGCGGTGTCGGCCCGCCCCACCTTGCCAAATACCTGCTCCACTTCGGGCACTGTGCGGATAAGGCGATTGGTCTGTGCCAGCACCTCCTTGGCCTTGGTGATGGAGACACCTGGTAAAGTGGTAGGCATATAGAGCAAATCCCCTTCATAGAGGGCTGGCATGAACTCAGAGCCAAGCTTTGATAGCGGATACCAAAGACTGGCTGTACCCAGTAGTGCAACAAATAGCGTGAGCCATTGCATGCGCATGGAGAAGCGTAGGATAGGCTTGTACAACGCGACGAAGAGTCTGTTTACCGGATTGGCTTCTTCCCGACGAATAGTGCCTCTGATCAGCCAGAGCATAAGGACGGGGACGATAGTGACTGATAGCAGAGATGCGAAAGCCATGGCATAGGTCTTTGTATACGCTAGCGGAGAGAATAAGCGAAAACTTTCACCGGTAAGTGCGAAAACCGGTAGAAACGAGACAGTAATAATCAAGAGGCTGAAAAAGAGTCCCGGTCCCACCTCCTTGGCCGATTGCAGAATGGCGGCGTTACGCGCCTTACGACCCACTGAATCGGGCATGTCACTAAGCCTGCGATGTGCGTTCTCCACCATTACAATCGAAGCATCCACCATCGCCCCGATCGCAATTGCGATGCCGCCAAGTGACATGATATTGGCAGTGATACCCTGAGCCGACATCACAGTGAATGCACCCAACACGCCAAGCGGTAGTGTAATGATGGCGACAAAGGCCGAGCGGGCGTGTAATAGAAAAAGAATACAGACCAGGGCGACCACGACTCCCTCTTCGATCAACTTATGATTGAGATAGTTGACCGCACCCCGGATCAGAGGCGCTCGATCATAGACGGCTCTAACCTCCACGCCTTCGGGCAGACCGCGTTGCAAGATCTCGAGTTTTTCCTTCACCGCCTCGATAACATCAAGTGCGTTTTCGCCGGAGCGCATGACCACGATTCCGCCAACCACTTCGCCTTCGCCATCCAGTTCAACCAATCCGCGGCGAAGTTCAGGTCCCTCCAACACCCTGGCTATGTCGGTGAGAAGTACAGGCGTACCGTTACGTGCCCTTACCACAACCTGTTGTAAATCGCCCAAGGATGAGACATAGCCCCGTGAGCGGATCATCAATTCGGTCTCAGCTTTTTCCAATAGCCTGCCGCCTACCTCCATACTGGCTGCTTTTACCGCATCACGCACCCTGACCAACGGAATATCATAGGCACGCAATCTGTTCGGATCGATCAGCACCTGGTACTCACGTACAAACCCACCCACGGCGGCCACCTCGGAAACACCGGGAACGGTCGCCAGTTCGAAGCGCAAGAACCAATCCTGGAGTGCTCTCAAGTCGGCCAGATCATGCTGGCCGCTTCTGTCCACCAGGGCATATTGGTAGATCCACCCAACGCCGGTCGCATCGGGACCGAGCCGGGGGATGGCATTTTGGGGAAGATCTTTCTGTGCTGTTGCCAAGGCCTCGGCAACCCGGCTGCGTGCCCAGTAATCATCCACGTCATCCTGAAATATGACATAGACGAAACTTGTACCAAACATCGAGAAACCACGTACCGCCTGAGTCTTCGGCAATCCCAGCAGCGTTGTGGAGAGTGGGTAGGTCACCAGATCCTCTACGATCTGAGGCGCCTGCCCCGGGAAATCGGTTCGGATGATCACCTGTGTGTCGGAGAGATCGGGGATCGCGTCCAATGGTGTGTGATCGATGGCAAGCAGACCCGCCACTGTCAGGGCCGATGTAAAGATAAACACGATCAACTGGTTGTGAGCCGACCAGCCAATCACGCGGGCCACGAAAGAGCGGGAAGGATCTTCTCCGGCAATATCCCTCACATCATGCATCAGCCAACCCTCCCCAGATCCCGTCTCTACTCATTGCACCGGCACTCCATTGCTATCATCGCTGTAGGGATTGTATGGCTGCTCACCTTGCTGCACCCACAAACGCCCGTCACTTTCATTCTTGAATATCCGCACCTGCTTATCGTGGTAGTAGTCACGCCTGCCTTTCAATAGCCAAGGCTGCAGCGCACTGACAAGATGATGCAAGGCGTTGCCCAGGTCGCTTTCTGTCCGTGCCCGCTGCGCATCGCTAATAGCCTGATCGGCATCGTCTAGAATAGGTCCCAGTCGGGTTTGGCCGAAATTTGCCCACAGCAGGTCTCGAATTTCCCGTGCAGGCTGCAATTGCGATGGCGTGACATCGTAGCCATCAGCTAGAGCCTCATGGAGATAGAGGCCTGCATCGATCAGATGATCCACCATCGCCATCTGCGTCTTGCTCAAACTCAGATCGACCAGCTCCAGTTTTTGGCGTTGCAGTTTCTGAAAAGACTCGCGCAGTGAACTCTCTGAATCGATGAGGAACTGACCGGAGACAACGATTCGTTCATCTCGGCTCAATCCATCAACCACTTCGGTATATCCACCGCTACTCAGACCTGTACGCACCTTACGTGGCTGAAAACGACCATTGCCGAGCGCCACAACAAGATAGAACCCATCGGCACCGAGTAACAATGCGCTATCCGGTACCGCCAAACGGCGATCCAGCCCAACCTCGAACAACACATCTGCATAGGCTCCAGGACGGAGGAGTTGATCCTTATTATCCAGCTGCAGTCGCACAGTACCGGTACGGCTGGATTGATCCACCGTGGGATAAATGTAATCGACACGTGTCTCGATTATCCTTCCCGGAAGGTTGGGCAGCATGATCCGAACCTTCGTTTCGTTATTAATCGCAATCAGATCCTTCTCCGCCACTGCAGCGTTGACCCAAACCGTGTTGTAATCCTGGATTACCGCCAAGGTCTCACCAGGGCGGACATAACTTCCTTCCCTGACCAACAATTCACTCAAAGTGCCGTCCGCCGAGGCATAGAATGGCACCTTATTCACAACTTTCCGCTTTTTATGCAGACTAGATATAAATGTGCTGGAAACACCCAGGGCACCAAGCCGGATTGCAGCGGACTGGATACGGCTCGGACTCTCTCTCTCCAAGGCACTGAGATAGTCCCTTTGAGCCGCTACCAATTCAGGACTGAACAGTCGGTAGAGTAGACTACCGCGTTTCACCTTGTCGCCAACGGCGGTTACCACCAGGGTTTCGATCCAACCGGCCACCCTGCTAGAAATCTCGCTGCGTAATCGTTCATTCTCCGCCACAATGCCATAGGCACGGATACGACGTCCGAATAGTGTGTCTTGAGCGCGTCCGTAGCGCACACCCATGTTCTGAATGGTCTCCGACGGTATTGTGATCATGGCACGATCGCGATCATCACCTTCGGTGTTCAATGCCGACTCGGATTTCATCTCTACCAGATCCATACCGCAGATCGGGCAGCTACCGATCTCATCGGCGATATAGTGTGGATGCATAGGGCAGGTATACTTGGCACTCTCTCCCTTCTCTCCTGCACCCAGCGCAGTCTCCATGAACAAGAAAAAAAGCAGTGAAAGAGTGGCCTTGTAAAACTGAATTGATGTCATTAGCCTTCCTCCATCAACAGCGCATTGATCCTGGCTGCAGAAATGGTCCGCACCGCCCGCTGTTTTGCCTCTTCCAATTCGATCTCGACTCTTTGAATAGCAGGTCGTATGACATCCTCCAGTGTGCCGTCTCCCGCTTCGTATAGTCTCCTGTTGGCAGCTTCAAGCTCGGTCAGTCGTGAACTGCGCCTGGCCAAGGCTCGCAACAACCTATCCGATGTACGATAGTCAGCTATAGCTTCGTCGTATTGTCCCCGGGTCTCTCTAAATTGGTAATCACGTTCCGCCGTCGCACTTGTAACCGCTTCCTCCGCGGCGAGTAGTTTCGGCCGTTGATTCATATCCGCCCAAAGCGGGACCTTGACTGTGAACTTCAGGGTAAGCCAGTCCTCTCCATCGAAATTCGCTCCGGACTCCCGTTGCTGCCAAGCCAAGCCAAGGGCGTAATCGGGAGAAATCGTGGCCCTTTTCTCGTTTACTTGGGATCGTGCCACTTCAAGTTTTCGCTGCGCCCTCTGAACCGCTATCAATGCCGTCGGCTCTCCTGTCCAAACTCGAGGTTCGATATCGGGTAGTAGATCATGCTCCGGGACCTTTTCAAGAAGCTCTCTCAACTCCGCCTGCCAGCGCAGATCTTCACCGTCAAGAGCAACCTCCCTCTCCTCAATTCGCCCGCGCTGTACATCAAGCTCATCGAAACGGGCATAGACCGAACCACCCCCTTCCATTTCGCCACCAAGCCAACGCTCCAGTTCGCCGATAAGATCCAGTTGAGCCGCCAACGCAGCCTTGGATTCCGAAATCCGACGCCGTTCCGCCAATGCTGTTATCAATCGTTTTTTCAAACCGGCCAGGACCTGCAGATGCTCCATCATGGCAACTTCTGAACGTGCAAGTAGCGTACGACGCAGGGCTTTCCGACCGCTTCCGTTGGGAATGGCCTGTTTGAATTCCAAGCTTCGGTTACTTGGTAGATAACGTTCGAGATTCGTCGGATCATCTACCGGCACATTATTCAGACCTATAGTTATGCTTGGATTCGGGAGGCCTAACGCACCGTCCGAACTCTTGTGCCATTCCCTGGCAATCGACTCGCTCTGTCGAACCGCAGGGTGTTCACGTAATATCTCAATCAAAGATTCGAACTGATTGGAGTCAGCACTCGACATCCCAGGACAGGCGATGAGTAGAAATATCAAAAACAGTTCCAACAGACGACAGCGAATGCCATAGAGCAATCCGCCTTGGCCGACGAAATGGCAGAATTTACACGACATAGCTATCGCGTTAATACAGGACATAAAGAATCCCCCCGGAGAATCCGTTTACAAAGGATCACACCTGCGAACAGAGATCAGCTGGGAACAGGAGCAGAGCTAGGAGAGGATTTGAAACTTCGGCGGGGGCGGTTCTACAGGCTGCACAGGTCGTGGAGCCGTCGCAACCAATGGGGCAGGCATTGTCATTTTCAATGAAATTGTGAGACAAATCCGAGAACTTGCAAATTGCACTACATAGCCACAGAAGACACAACCCTTCTCCCCACTGGCGGAAGTTGACACGCCGCTTTCATGGCAAGAGTGATGTTCGACTGAAACCTCACTATGCGAAGAAGTTGACAGGTCACCGTTCATGACAGGAAACACAGGCCAAGCCACCGACATCGTTGCATGCAATAGCAACAATGCCAAAATGGAGACAGACAGCGGATGTCGGTTAGTCTTCATAGATTATTAATAATGTACACAAAACAGCCTAGCGTCAACTTGGAATCCCGGATCCATATCCGCTTGGACAGCATGACCTACATAACATTATAACCTAGGAAAAAACTTTCATTTTTACAATGTCGTTTAATGAAAATCTTCAGGGTAATACGAGATAGCTGTTTCCCGTCGCAGTCGTGCAAGTTGACATCGATTCCTCTATTCACTTAACTTCAATCCAGACATCCGGTAATAGATTTAACCAAATCATTAAAAACAGTTAGTATGGAGTGATTCCTACAGATTGTGGTTTGCTGAATGATAGATCGTAGGCTCTGCATCGCACCGATGCTTGACTGGACAGACCGCTACTGTCGCTATTTCCTGCGCCTGATCTCAAAACAGGTCGTGCTCTATACGGAGATGGTCACCACAGGCGCCCTGTTACACGGCGAGCGGGGCCGTTTTCTCGATTTCGATCCCAGCGAGCACCCGCTGGCGCTGCAGCTCGGTGGCAGCGATCCGGTGGACCTTGCGGAATGCGCGAAACTGGGCAGCCAATGGGGCTATGACGAAATCAATCTCAACGTCGGCTGCCCGTCTGACAGGGTGCAATCTGGGCGCTTCGGCGCCTGTCTGATGATCACCCCCGAGCTGGTTGCCGAGTGCATCAAAGCGATGCGGGACAGGGTCACCATCGATGTTACAGTCAAGCACCGCATCGGTGTCGACGACCATGACAGTTATCAAGCGCTATGCGACTTTGTCGGTATCGTGTCCGACGCCGGCTGCACCACCTTCATCGTGCATGCGCGCAAGGCCTGGCTCCAGGGATTGAGCCCAAAACAGAATCGTGAAATCCCTCCTCTATCCTACCCCACGGTGCATCGTCTGAAACGGGACTTTCCCCATCTTGAAGTGATCATCAACGGCGGTATCAGCGGTCTTGATCAGGTAAGCAGTCATCTCGAATTTGTCGACGGAGCGATGATCGGCCGCGAAGCCTACCACAATCCCTGGATATTGGCGGATGCCGATCGATTGATATTCGGGCAGCCTGAGTCCCCGCTCACCCGGTATCAGGTTGTGGATGCATTAATCCCGTACGTCGAACATGAACTAGCCAAGGGAACACCGATCAATCGCATGACCCGGCATATACTCGGCCTGTTTCAGGGCCAGCCCGGCGCCAGAAAGTGGCGTCGTGTACTGAGCGAAGGATCACATCTGGCTGGTGCCGACAGTCGCCTGTTAAGCCACGCGGCGGAACAGGTCATCGAAGCCGCAAACCGGTGTAGTCAGCCACAGGCCTCAACTAACTGATCCAATGGGCGAACGGCATCGCTCATCCATGCTTGGCGAGGATGCCATTCCCCGGTTATGACCAAGACTACTGCCTAATTCCCTCAACAGAGAGTTCCAGCTGGACCTTTTTTGAAGCGGGCCCCAAATCGAAGGGGATACCGAAGTCGGCAAGAGCAATCTCGGTGGTGCCGAAGAAACCCCGGCGATAGCCGCCCCAGGGATCGTTGCCGTGGCCAATATGCTCAACCGCGATCACCACCGGCTTGGTGACACCGCGCAGGGTGAGATCGCCTTTGAGTTCGGCCTTGCCGTCACCCTTCTCGGAAAAGGATGTCGAGACGAACGATGCCTTGGGGTATTTGTCCACATAGAGGAAATCCTCTCCGCGCAGATGCTTGTCTCGCTCCCCATGATTGCTGTCGACGCTGGCCGGCTCGATATCAACCGATATCTTCGAAGCCTGGGGATTCTTTTCGTCATAACTGAAACTGCCGCTGAACTCGTTGAAACGGCCCAGAAGCCAACTGTACCCAAGATGCTTGATACGGAATTGAATGAATGCATGGGCCCCCTTGGTGTCGATTACATAATCTTCCGCTTTCAGGGGTGTGGCGAAAACAAAGCTGGCTGCTATCAGGGGTATTAAAAGGTTATTCATCGTTATCTCCATCTGTTTATCAATTCAAGCTATTCGTTAAGGAGCGGCTGGTGGTTGTCTTTCGTAGCAGCAGGGGTACCGCGGTAGTCCCATCAGCCACTCGTTCAACCGCAGGTTGGTAGTAATTCCATTGCTCAACCAGCTTCTCTACCCCGTACCAGTTGCTGCGTGATGCTTGCAACCCTGGCACCATAGGCTTCAGCGGTGGCAATATCCCCGGTTGAAGGTGCGTCACCGGGATCGACCTGAAAGCTGGCCGCCATCGGACCTGCATAGGAACCAATCCGGTTCGTCACCTCAGGCCCCGGACCCTGAATGCGATTCATCGAATCCGGATTGCTGGCCGCCGGGTGCATACCCAGGCTGACATAGATCATGCCCTGCTGCATGGCATTGATCATCAGCCCCACCAAGGTATTGAGCTTGTCTCCCGAGTAGGAGCTGGAGTTGGTAAATGCTCCCGCCACCTTATCCTTCCAGGCCTGGGTGAACCACTTGGCCGCCGCGGTCTCAAGGAACTTCTTCATCTCCGCCGACATGCTTCCCATATAGGTGGGGGTGCCGAAGATGATCCCGTCCGTATCGTCGAGGCTGTCCAGGTCGGCCCCTGCCTCGGCAGTGGTGAGCAGCAGTGCTTCCACACCCTCGACTGAAGCCGCGCCTTTGTGCACGGCCTCCGCCTGCAGCTTGGTGTGGCCGAATCCGCTGTGATAGACGATTGCAATTTTTGTCATCCGATTCTCTCCTCCGAGTGGTGTCGGAACCCCAGCATGCGCTTGAGGGTCCAATCCTGGTCGATAAGGTGATGTTTCAGGGCTGCGAGGGTATGCAGAAGACTGAGCAGAACGATGCTCCAGGCCAGGTATAGATGGACCTTGCCTGCGATATCCTCCTGCCCATCGATACCGCTCAGGGTCGCCGGGATGGTGAACCAGTCAAAGACCTCAAGGGGCCGCCCATCCGCGGTGGTGATCAGGTAGCCACTGATCATGACGATCAAAATCAGCAGATAGAGCAGCCAGTGCATCAGTGTGGCAGCCAAGCGTTCATAGGGTTGATGGCTTGGAAGATGATCCGGACGCGGCGAAACGAAGCGCCAAGCGAGACGCAGCAACAGAACCAGAAAGAGGATCACCCCTATGCCCTTGTGCCACCAGGGTCCGAGTTGGTACCAGGGATCGTAGTAACCCAACTCACGCATCCACAAACCGAGGCCGAAGAGAGCATAGATCGCCAGGGCCACCAGCCAGTGGAGCAGGATAGCGACCAGACCGTAGTTCTCCCTGTCATTGGCCAGACGCATCAGAATCGTCCCTCCTGATAGTCATTGAAGGCCTGCTGTAACTCAGACTCACTGTTCATGACGAAGGGTCCGCGTCTGGCTATGGGCTCATTATGCGGCTGCCCTGCCACCAACAACAGACGACTCGATTGCTGTGCCAGGATCTCTAAGCTGTCTCCCTGATCCAGCACTGCCAGATTGCGACCTTTCACCTCGGTTCCTTGTACCGACAACGCCCCCTCGATGAGGTAGACAAAGCCATTATAGGTCTCCGGCAGGGGTTCGATAAAACGACTTCCTGAAGGCATCGAAATGTCGAAAAAGAGTGCCGGCGTCACCAGCTCCCTCACCGGTCCGGCGGTCTGTCGCGAGGTCTCTCCTGCCACCACGCGCACCTCTATGCCATCGTTGCGCCGCTCCAGTGGAATCATTTCCCGGTCGAACTCCTGGTAGCGCGGGGCAATCATCTTCTGACCTGCTGGCAGATTGACCCAGAGCTGGAAACCCGACAGCAGACCGTCCTGCTGCTGCGGCATCTCGGAGTGGATCACTCCCCTCCCCGCAGTCATCCACTGCACGCCCCCCGTCTCAAGAATACCTGTATGGCCGGCATTGTCTCGATGCTCGACCTGACCCGCCAGGAGATAGGTGACAGTCTCGAATCCACGGTGTGGATGGGGCGGAAAGCCGCCGATGTAATCATCGGGATTGTCGGATACAAAATGGTCCAGGAGCAAAAAGGGATCCAACTGTGGAAGCTGCGGTCCCCCGATCACCCGGATCAGGCGCACGCCGGCCCCGTCGGCTGTATCCTGGCCGGCGACGATTCTATTGATACCTCTACTCTGAACAAGCTGCTCCATCACAGCCTCCTCGCATAATTGCATAGTAATTTAATCAGTTATTAGCCATTTTAGGTTGTCAATTTAGAAGATAAAGACCACAATTTAGGAAACACTATTGCAAAATATGGAACAATGGATAGACTGGATTGCCTAGAGAGTTTTGTTGCCGTGGTTGAATCCGGCCAGTTCAGTGCGGCCGCCGAACGCCTGGGAATTGGTAAATCGGTCATCAGCCGACGGGTTTCTGAGCTTGAAGAGTACCTGGGTGCCCTGTTGATTCAGCGCACCACTCGCCGCCTCTCACTTACCGATGCCGGTCGCACCTTCTACCCGAGGGCGATTCAACTACTTGAGGACCTGGCTGAGGCGGAGCAGTCCGTCTCCACTGCCCAGCAGGCCCTGAGCGGCCACATCCGTCTTGCCGCCCCCCTCTCTTTCGGTCTGATGCACCTGGCCCCTGCACTGAACAGCTTCATGAGCCAACACCCGGGGGTGATACTGGATATGGATTTCAACGACAGCCAGGTCGACCTGATCCAGGAGGGTGTGGATCTTGCCCTGCGCATCGGTCAGCTCGAAGACTCCAGCATGGTCGCCATGCCCTTGGCGCCTATCCGCACGGTGGTCTGCGCCAGTCCGGGATATCTCGCCCGCTACGGCACACCCGGGACACCACAAGCACTTTCGGATCATCACTGCCTCTGCTATTCGAATCTGCCGGAACCGCAAAAGTGGCAGTTCATCGATAGCGAAGGCGGGACGCATAGCGTGCGGGTGGAGGGTCGCATGCTCGCCAACAACGGCCAGATCATTCTCGAGGCCGCCGCTTCGGGACACGGAATATGCATCTCCCCCACCTTTATCGCCTACAGAACCATTCTCGAGGGTCGTTTGGTGCCGATCCTCACCAGTTACCAGATCCCCGAGGTAACCGCCTACGCCATCTACCCGAACCGTCGCTTCATACCGCAGCGCGTCAGGGTGTTAACCGAGTACTTTCGGGAGCTGTTTGGCGAATGGCCCTATTGGGATGCGGCGCTTAAACAAAACGCTATGCCGAAAAATAACCGCCTTCCATAGCATCTAGCCGGCCTGCATCACCCATAGCGATCGCACGCATAGCTTTCGGCAGCACCCTTATTTCCCGGCTCCTGAAACCCGCATATCCGTGAGAGTCGATCAATCGACTCAATTAAACCGGATCTATTTCCGAGAGCGCGGAAATCACGGTGTCGATATGCAGATTCTGGCGCTTATCCACCTTACTCTGTAACGCATTTGTCAGCCTCAGCCTGTAAGCCTGACAAAGTTCCATCACTTCCTGCCTTGAAAAACTCTGTTTGAGTTGTTTGACAGACTCATCACCATCTACGCTATAAACAGGTATCACCTCAGCCGCGCGCCGAATCATCACACTTTCACCCGAACCTTCCTCAGCGGCGGTCAAGGGTCCTGTCTTGGTATAGCGCTTGCCATCATAATCGAACTGCTGACCTATCTTGAGACGAGGAAAACGCATAATCGGACCCGTAAAAACTCAATGTAATAAAATAACGGAACCAGCACGCTCAATTCACAGAGAGACCAGCTATCTCATCAACCGTTGCAGAACTGTAGCCATGAATCCGGGAGGTGGAAATTCCTCACTGTCGATACGGATTGTTCTCTCCAGTTCCGTCGATGATAAAGGTTGCCGTTGCGCTTGCTGTAGCTTGAGCACCTCAAAATCGGCTTCTGAGGCATCCACTCCCTGCTCAAGCCTATGCCGTATGCGATCCCTCAGGAGTGTTTCATCCGCCTGGCAATCGATAATCACCAGCGGTGCCTGTTGGCTCTGCGCCAGTTGCAGAAACAGCTCCCGCTGCCACGAGGCCAGGCAGGTGGCGTCGATGATCACCGAAAAGCCAGAGCGTAATAGCTGTTTCGCCATGCCGGCAAGATGGTTGTAAGTGGTTCTCGTGGCCTCTTCACTGTAACGCGCTTTGCACTGCGCAGTCTCATCTTGATCGGGAAAAAGGCGCCGGCGTTCCACATCCGATCGAATCCTGATCGCCATCAACTGCTCCGCGAGCCACCCGCTTACAACACTCTTGCCCGAACCCGAGACCCCATGGGTCAGGAGCAACGAAGCGGGTGGGTGACGGATCACCGATTCAGCCAGATCTAGATAGCTGTGGTACTCTTCCAATTGCCCTTCCCACTCATCGTGCTGTAAACCCGCTTGGGTGGCGCGTATGGCACTGACCTTGGCCCGTACCATGGCGCGATAGAGCAGGTAGAAGCGCAACAGGGGCAGACCCGCATAGTCACCCGTTTTCTCCAGATAGCCATTTAGCAGGCGGTCAGCGGCAGCGTTCATCCCGCGATACTGAAGATCCATAAGCAGAAAGGCGAGATCGCTGAGGGTATCTATCCAATGCAGATCGGGATTGAATTCGATGCCGTCAAAGGCAGTTATCTCGCCCTCGAAACGGGTGATATTTCCTAGATGAAGATCGCCATGGCACTCCCGGATATGACCTGCATCGCAACGCTCTTCCAGGAGAGGTTTCAGTGTCAGGGTCTGCTGTTCCGTCCAGGTCTGTAGTGCATTTAACCGGTCCATTTCGAACAGGGGCTGTTTCAATCCACGTATCAGACGAAAGTTCTCCAGCATCGGGCCGATGACGTGATCCGGCTTGCCGTAGGGCTGACCATCTGCAACCCTGGCAGCCGAGAGGTGAAAATCGGCCACTTGGCGTGACAAACAGTCGATCGCGTCATTGTCGGGGAGGTTGTGGCTGAGCAGATCCTGCTGTTTGAAGCGCCGCATCTCCAGTGCATACTCGAATATTTCGTCATCGGCATCGATGATGGGATTCTCAAGGGTTCCCCCTATCCCCACGACACGGAGATAGAGTTGCGGTGCCAGGCGACGATTGAGTCTCAACTCCTCCTCACAATATCGTCGCCGTTTCTCCAGTGTTGAATAGTCGAGAAACCCAAGGTCGACAGGTTTTTTGATCTTGTAGGCACGCTCCCCGACCAGTAGCAGATGGGAGATATGGGTTTCGATGTGTTCCACCCTCTCATTCGGGAAACCGAAACAGGCCGCAGAGTCGACCAGTTGCTCTATCAACTGCTCCTGGGCTACCAACTCCTCTGCATTCATAATCATGTTCGGTGAGATCCTTGACTAAATATTAGATAGTGCTAATATAGCGCCCAATTTTCATCCAGTGCGTTTGATGACACGGATCGACTCCGTGATCTCTGCACCGGGATTCACTTACACCCGATGTGGACACTGGATAAACACTGATAGTTTAGAGGCTAACCCATGAATATCGACCGAATTGTTCTCGCTTTCGCCGGTGTAGTTATTCTGCTGAGCGTCGTACTTTCCCATTACCATCACCCCTACTGGCTCTTCTTGACTGCGTTTGTCGGACTTAATCTGCTACAATCCGCATTCACCGGTTTTTGTCCCCTGGCGACAATTCTTAAAAAGATGGGCAGACAGAGCGGTTCTGCTTTCTGATCGACGGTAATAGCCGATTCTTGGGGGCTTGCCCCTCACTGTTGGTTGGCGAGGCGCAGGGATGCGCCTGATTCAATCATCCAACTCAGCCACATCCACTGGCTCTGCCCGCAGGTCATGTGCAGTGGCGCCGGTAACCCGCACCTCGATGAAATCCCCCGGTTGCAGATCCCAGGCTCCGGGAATAAACACCCGGCCATCGATCTCAGGTGCGTCCGACTCGCTTCTGGCGACCACCTGTTTCTCTTTGACTTCATCAACCAGCACAACCGTCCTCTGACCAATCTTTTGCTGTAACCGCTGTCGGCTGATCTCCGCCTGGAGTTGCATGAACCGGGCGCGACGCTCCTCCTTGACCTCCTCCGGAAGCGCTCCCGGGAGATCGTTTGCCTGCGCCCCCTTGACCGGTGAATAGGCGAAACAGCCAACCCTGTCGAGCCGGGCTTCACGCAGGAAGCCGAGCAGTTCCTCGAATTCCGCTTCCGTCTCACCCGGAAAACCGACAATGAAGGTGCTGCGCAGGGTCAATTGGGGGCAGGCCTTGCGCCAACGCTCAATCCTCGCCAATACCTTCTCCGCTGCCGCTGGTCGCTTCATCGCCTTCAATACCCGCATATTGCCGTGTTGTAACGGCATATCGAGATAGGGCAGAATCCGTCCCTCCGCCATCAGCGGGATCAGCTCATCCACGTGGGGATAGGGGTAGACATAGTGAAGCCGAATCCAGGCCGGTAACTCCCCCAATGCGGCCGCCAGACTGGCCAACTTCGATGCCACCGGCCTACCCTCCCAGAAATCGGGACGGTATTTGATATCCACGCCATAGGCGCTGGTATCCTGGGAGACCACAAGCAGCTCCCTGACACCCGATTCGACGAGCCGCTGCGCCTCTAGCATGACCTCAGCAAACGGCCGGCTTAGCAGTGCGCCCCGCAGATCGGGAATGATGCAGAAACTGCAGCTGTGATTACAGCCTTCCGAAATCTTGAGATAGGCATAGTGCCTGGGTGTCAGCTTGATACCCTGGGGCGGCACAAGGCTGGTGAAGGGATCGTGAGGTGCCGGCAGCTGTTTATGCACGGCATCCATCACCTCTTCATAGGCGTGAGGCCCGGTCACCGCCAGCACCTGGGGGTGAGCGGCGCGAATCCGCGCCTCATCCTTACCCAGGCAACCGGTCACAATGACCCTGCTATTCTCCTGCAGCGCCTCGCCGATCGCCTCGAGGGACTCCTCCACGGCCGCATCGATGAAGCCGCAGGTGTTGATCAGCACCAGATCGGCTGCATCGTAACTGGCAGAAAGCTGATAGCCTTCGGCGCGTAATCTGCTCAGTATCTGTTCGGAATCGACCAGGTTCTTGGGACAACCCAGACTGACAAAGCCGATATGTGGTGGATTCTCAGGCATCTTTTAGATTCAATAGTCGAGCAGGGTAAAATCTATAATACGGTTCGCCCCCTGGCTGCTCGGGATCACTCAGCATACCACCCCTCAATGGACCTTCCGCCTGTATCCGCTCTTACGCATTGGGTTTAACTCTTAATCGCCTGCACATGTTAATACTTTAATTGGCATCCTCAAAGCGAACCGTCTAAAAACAATCACTTAGATATAGACGGGAAATTTCGCACCCTATCCCCTGCTTCCAAGATCTGGAAAATTGTGCGACCATGCCCTGCAACTGATGGATATCACAAAAGGACGCGAGATAGCCTGACAGGTGTGTTCGGGGCTCTGACCCGTTGATCGAATCGACTGGAATCATGGCCGGCTCATTCGTGTATAGAGGGCTGCCGACCTCTGTAGTTTGTGAGGTAGTAGTATGAAGAAGTGTAACTTTTGCAGATACAGGAAGGTCTGTAACGACCTGCCCGGTATCTGTATCCTATTCCAATACCTGGTAGTGGTGGTAGTGGTCGCTTCCCTGGGTTTTCTATTCGTCACCCAAGAGATACTTGCCTGACAATCCTGCCAGGATTCAACCTATCTCTCCCCTCTCAGCCCGGTTTCAACCCAGGTGCTGTCGACTGCCTTTCCAGACGTACAGCTGATCCGCTGTTGAACAAACTGGCCATCAGATAGCTAATTCAGGAACCCGTCATGGGCCAGTTCTCATCCATGGTTCGTGCGTAGTTTCGCTGTCTTAACAGCTCAGCGGCCCGGGAGATCGAGGACTCGCGGGCGGTTTCGCCATGCCCTTTCAAGAGTAACATCGCATCGAGTAGGGAAACCTCTTGAACATCATACAGCGGGAGCTCGTCATTTCTAACAATTTCTTTATTTATCATTATGGTACCTACATTTATTAAACCTCCTACTTAAAGATATGTTAGACCTTTATAAAAATATTGCAAATCCGCTATGATGCCTGCTACAGCCCGCTACCCGTAATGAGTGCAAGTTATGTCGGAAAATGAGATTGTTTTGATCGGTATCGGAGAGATTGGCGGCGTCCTTGCGAAGGGATTTCTGCGTCTCGGATTCTCCATCCACCCGGTCACCCGAGAGACAGATATCACGCGCTTGGCCGCGGAAATAGACCAACCGGAGCTGGTAGTCGTCGCCGTGGCTGAAAAGGAGCTGCACGGAGTCCTGGAGAGCGTGCCCGAGCACTGGCGTAATCGCCTCTGCCTGCTGCAAAACGAACTCCTGCCCGGTGATTGGCAAGGCATAGCTTCACCCACGGTAATCTCAATCTGGTTCGAAAAAAAGCCCGGCATAGACGCCAAGGTCATCATAGCCTCCCCCGTTTTCGGACCTCGATCGGCGCTGATCTCCCGTGCCTTGGCCACGATCGATATCCCGACCAATCGCCTGGCGCATGAGGATGACCTGCTGTTTCAGCTGGTGCTGAAGAACCTCTATATTCTCACCACCAATATCGCCGGGCTCCGATGTGGTGGCAATGTGGGTGAGCTGTGGCAAAATCATCGCCAGTTTGCCCGGCTGATTGCAGAGGAGATCATAACCTTGCAGGAGGCCCTGACACAGAGAAGCTTCGACCGTGAGGCATTGATCAGTGCAATGGTCAGCGCATTCGAGGGTGATCCGTCGCATCAATGCATGGGTCGCAGCGCGCCGGCCAGGCTGCAGCGCGCGCTGACTCATGCAGAACGCTTCAACCTTGAACTGCCCCAACTGCGTGGACTGCAACAGGGGCTTGCCGAGAGTTAACCAGATGGCTGAATTCAAACCCAAGATCTCTCCCACCAGCAGGGTCAGGATGCACTTTTCATTGAGACTGCAGGATGGGACGGAAATCCTCTCGACCTACGGCGGAGAACCGCTTGCCTTCACCCTCGGCGACGAAACCATGGAACAGCTCCTTGAATTTGCCCTCCTGGGACTCCGCGCAGGGGATGAGCAGGACCTTCTCGTATCCGGTGACGAGGTCTACGGACCGAGGGATGAAACCCAAATTCACTGGCTGGAACGCAATAATTTCTCCCCGGACCAAGCGCTCAGCCCGGGAGAGATCATCGCATTCTCCACCCCGGAAGGCGAGGAGCTGGCCGGCATGGTTCTGGCGGCCGAGGAAAATCGTGTTCACGTCGATTTCAACCATCCGCTCTCCGGCAAGCATTTCCACTATAAAGTAACTATTCTTGATGTTGATGAGGCCCATGCTCCCGATCCGACCACTGGCGATCATCAAGCCAATTGATTGAAACAGGCCTGACAGATACCGATGAATCAGAGTCAAAACATACTACTCGCCAATCCCAGGGGATTTTGCGCCGGCGTCGATCGAGCCATCGAAATCGTCGAACGCGCCCTCGAGCAGCTTGGGGCACCCATCTATGTACGCCACGAGGTTGTACACAACCGTTTCGTGGTTGAGAGCCTACGTGACCGGGGAGCTATTTTCGTCGACGAGCTGAAAGACGTTCCCGATGGACATAGCGTAATATTCAGTGCCCATGGTGTTTCCCAATCGGTCCGTGAAGAGGCGGAGCAGCGTCAACTCCGGGTATTCGATGCCACCTGTCCCTTGGTCACCAAGGTCCACCTCGAGGTTGCCAGGCGCTGCCGTGATGGCTACGAGGTGATACTGATCGGCCACCGGGGACATCCGGAGGTCGAAGGCACCATGGGACAGTGCCTGGGTGAGGGCAATAACAGCCGCATCCATTTGGTGGTAACAGGCAATGATGTCGAGAAACTGGATCTGGGACAGCCGGAGAAGATAGCGTTTGTAACCCAAACCACCCTCTCCATCGACGATACCCAGCAGATCATCACCGCCCTGCAACAACGCTTTCCGAATATTATCGGTCCGAAGAAAAACGATATCTGCTACGCCACGCAGAACCGCCAGGATGCGGTCAAGGAGCTTGCCGGTGCGTGTGACCTGGTGTTGGTCGTGGGATCGCCCAACAGTTCCAACTCCAATCGACTTAGAGAGATAGCGGAAAAATTCGGTCCTCCCGCCTACCTCATCGACGGCGCCGAAGACATAGATCCCAGTTGGCTGAACGGCAAGCACCAGATTGGTGTAACCGCCGGTGCATCCGCCCCGGAGATCCTGGTGGAAAATGTAATCGACAGGCTCAAACAGTGGGGGGCGGTAAAGGTTGTCGAGGCCCAGGGAAAAGAGGAGCAGGTCGTGTTCGCCCTGCCAAAGTCGCTTTTGGGCGAATCGTTTTCCTAGCGAATCACATGGACAGACGCTGTTCTGTCATAACTGCGATCTCCGTTTCTTGCTAACGCATCGCACGCACCGATATCAATTAATACTTTTCTTCCTTTTTCCATACCTGGTCCATCGTGAATATAACTAAATCCATTGTTTTTCAGGATGTACGGGCATGCTCCACCGATGAACGGTATATCGGGATAGCACGCCATAACCTAGGCTATGGGCAGATCTTGTGAGGTTTTTATCTATGCGTATAAATCAAGGATACACGCTGCTTGAGTTATTGGTCACGCTGGCCATAGCTGCGGTTCTGATGACCTATGTCGTACCCAGCTTTTTGGGCATGATCGAACGTGGCAATGTAGCGACCACCAGTAACGAGGCATTGGGTGCGCTGCTGTACGCCCGTAGTGAAGCGGTGAGAATAGAGGGCGATGTCACTTTCACCCCGGCAAACGATGGCTGGACTGTCACAGCCGCTGGTGTCGATATCGTCGACCAAACCGTTGACAATAACAATATATCTATCGCAAATAATCTTACCGGTGGGGATGTGATCTACAACTCCAGAGGCCGGGCCGATATCACCGTCGGTGACAATCTCGAGATCAGTTTCGATGGTACGGTACAAAACCGTATCTGTCTCAGTCCGATAGGCCGCCCCTATATTAAAAAGGCCGATGAAGGTGCCTGCCCATGAAATCTCAAGCTCACAGCCTGCAGAAAAGATACTCCCGCGGCATGACCCTGGTTGAAGTCCTGATCGCAGCCGTGGTCATAGCGATCGGATTGTTGGGTGTGGCTTCGTTGCAGATAAGCGCCCTTCAAGGTGCAAGCGACGCCCAGTATCGCGCCAAGGCATCCGATGTTATCGCATCGTTGGCTGACCGCATGCGCGCAAACCTTACAGCCATCCCCAGTTATACAGGCGCTATCCCCGTAGAGTCCTGCGCCATTGGACCCACCTCGCCGATGACCACTATCGAGCGGTGCGCCATGAGTCCCGACGGTACCGTGGCTGCTGTTTCGCAATGCACTGACGCCCAGATGGCGGCCTACGATCTATGGGAAATCAATTGCGCGCTTCAGGCCACTATGCCCGGCGCACAACTGCAGATAACCTGTCCTGACGCTGCCTGCCCAGCCATGACGCCAGTGACGGTGACAATCTCCTGGCAGGTGCAGAACAGGAATCCGAGCGGGGGGGGGGTAGTAGCTCCTGATACTTTCACCACCAACGAAGTCGTCGCAACGATCTTGCCTGGAGTACAACCATGATCAGAACTACCCGTAAACAGGCAGGCTTATCCATCATCTCTTTGATGATCGCCAGCGCGATCGGGGTTTTCCTGATGGGCGGTGCCGGGAAAATCTATCTCGACAGTAAAAATGCATTTGTTGCAAGATCGACCATCGCCGCAGCCGCCGAGAGCTCGCGGTTCGCGGTTCAGGACCTACGCCGAAACCTGGTCATGGCCGGCAGGGGTATAACCGAACAGAATGACAACCCAGGTGTTTATAACCTAGCAGACAACAATCTAAGGACCTTTCCCGGCGTTGATGCGGATGGCACTGTTGCAGCAAATTCCACCGGGATTATCGACATAGACAGCAACAACTCCAGCGCAGTTGCCATTCGCTATGCATCTGGACCGGCGCCCTGTGGCCAGGACGGCACCATCGACACCACTCACACCGTTCGCTACTACCGCAATAGCGACGCCGAGCTGATGTGTCAGGCCATAGAAACGGTAGCTGGAGCTCTAAACGTTGGCGGTGCATTCGAACGCGCCATGGCATCGGGTGTGGTCTTTATGCGGGCCCTGTATGGTGTGGATACGGATGCCGACGGCGTTGCCAACCAATACCTTACCGCGACCGAAGTGGACAATGCCGGACGCTGGGTAAACGTCGTTACCATAAGGATTGGCATGGTGACGAGCTCCGATAACGAAGAACTCCCGTATGTATATCGGCCGGAAACCGCAGAACAGATGAGCGTACTTGGTATGGAACATACTGCAGACGACACATCCCACTCATTCAAGACCGCGAGCGCAACCATCGCGCTGAGAAATCTTAACACCACAGTCCAGAGACAATGATCATGACCATCAAGTGTAAACAACCAGATGTATGCAATAGGCGCCACCAACAGCAGGGCGCGGCCCTGGTGGTCGGCCTGATATTGCTCTCGGTCATCACCCTGCTGAGTGTGAGCGCCATGCGCAGCACCAATCTCGAGACGAAGATTGCCGTCAACCACCAGTTCAAAGAGTTGAGTTTCCAGGCGGCGGAGAATGCGTTGGCACAATTGACCGGACCCAATCCTAATGTACTGGTGCCGAATGCCATTTGCGCCGAACAAGACAATCCCAATTATTATCAATCCTCAGGGGTCACACATCAGCCCGACCTCAGCGCAGATGTAACCATGCAGATGAGAGAGATCAGCCCGCCCGGGAAGTATAAATTCTCAGGTTTTGGCCTGAACGTGGTCACCGTGTTGTATAAGGCGGACTCCCTGGGAACGGTGGCAGGCAACAACACCCGGACTACCAACCGCATGCAGGTGGCTCTGATCAGGAACTGAGGAGTTATAGAGTTATGAGTACTATGAACAGGTTTTTTCCAAAACAACTCGTCATTTCCCTGGGGACCAGCTTCGCCATATCCCTGATGAGTTCCGTAGCAAGCGCGGATGATCTAGAGATCTATCTGCAGGAACCGCCGGATCCGGTACCGCCGAATGTACTCTTCGTACTCGACGAATCGGGCAGTATGTCAAGCGGCAGTCCAAGCCGAAGAGACCGCCTGGAACAGGCGATGCGGACATTGATCAACGATCCCGATATGGGTAACGTCAATGCCGCCCTGCTCGGCTACACCACCCGCTGGGGTAACAACGGAACACTCTATCTGCGCGCGCACAGCGGTAACTTCAGTATCATCGAAGATAACCAATCCACTTTTCTCGACGCGGCAGATAACCTGCAGACCGTCAGCTACACGCCTACGGTGAAGGCGATGGAAGCGGCAGTGGACTGGTTCCGCCGCGATCGGACCTTTATCGACTACAACGGCTTCACAACCACCTCCCCGATTGCGGGCATTCCGCAGGACAACTGGTGCCGACCCAATCATATGGTGGTGCTCACCGACGGCCGCCCCAACTCCAACTCCCCCACTTCCGGACAGGCATACGGATTGACTGAGTATCCAGCAGTCGGAGATACCTGTGCCAGCGACAGCACATCGAACTGGCAGAACGGCCGCTGCGCCAGGGAGATCGCCGCCTGGGCCTACAACACCGACATGGAGACGGGCGATGGCTGGCACGACACGCAGAATATCATCACCCATACCATCGGTTTCGACTCCGATAGCGATTCACGCATTCGCAACTTCATGATCAGCATCGCCAATGCCGGTGGCGGTAGCTACTACCCGGCATCCAGTGCTTCCGACCTGGTAAGCGCATTCACCTCGATCGTTACCGAGGCGATGGAATCGATCCCCTACGCCTACACAGCCCCGGTTATTCCCTTCAACCAGGATAACGCCGCGGTGAGCGGCAACAGGATCTTCGTACCGATGCTGGTACCGGCCGCTGAAACCTTCTGGCAGGGCAACCTGAAGAGCTACACCATCTCAACATCCACCTCGGGCGACGATGTCGCCATCGAGTTGAGCGACGCGGATGGCAATCCCATCGTCAACGAGCTGTTTGAGTTTGTCGCCTCGAGAGACCATTGGAATCCCACCGGTAATGACGGCGCGAACCCCTTGGTTGGAGGCGCCGCCCAGCAGATGACGTCGAGTGACAGACGCAATCTCTACACCAACACAAACCCCAATGCCGTTCTGACGGATCCCAGCAACCTCGTGCATCGCGATAACGATCTGATAACCTACGCCCTGCTCGGTGTCCCGGACGGCGATGACACATCCAGAGTGGCCCTGCTGAACTGGATAGGCTGGGATCCAACGCTGTCAGGCGCTGACTCCCACGAGGGTGTGATGGGTGCTCCCCTCCATACTCAGCCGGCTGTAATGAATTACAGCTCGGGCGATGTCATCTTTCTGCCCACCAGTGAAGGCGTGCTTGAGGCCTTCGATGCGGAGACCGGGCAGGAGTTGTGGGCCTTCATGCCAAGCGATCTGCTGGGTGATATCCAGACCATCTACAACAACAATCCCGCATCCGTCCCCTACTATGGATTGGATGGTCCGTTGACAGTTTATGAGACGGCAGGCCAAAAAATGGCGATTGTCGGCATGCGCAGAGGTGGCAGGAACTACTACATGCTCAACATCACAGATCGTCTGAACCCCCAGTTCGTGACCACGATCAATGCTGCCGCGGGCTTCAGCCGACTCGCACAGACCTGGTCCAAGCCACTCTTCGTCAGCATGGAGATCAATGGCGGCAGTGCCCGGGATGTCCTGGTCTTCGGCGGTGGCTACGATCCGGATCAGGATAGCGCCACCACCACGCGCAACAACGACAATGAGGGTAATGCCATCTATATCATCGATGCATCGGATGGCTCGCTGATCAGAACCATATCGTCCGACGGCAGCGCCGATCTGACAATCAGCGATATGCTCAACGGTATCGCAGGCGACCTGCTGCCGGTTGACATCAATGCCAACGGCATCACCGATCGGCTCTACGCCGCGGATGTGGGTGGCCGAATCATCCGTGTCGACATACCCGACAGCGAGTTCGGTGACACCAGCCTCGATGGCGGCATCATCGCCGATGTCTACGAGCCTGGTGAATTTCGTCGCTTCTTCAACACCCCGGAGGTTGGCTACTACAATCTCGGCGGTGTTCAGTATCTGGCGATACTCATCGGCAGCGGCAACCGGACAAATCCTCTCGACATCAGCGTCACCGACAGATTCTATATGATCAAGGATCCGGGTGTCTGGGCCAAACCCACCACCTATGTGACGGTGACCCAGGATCAGCTCTATGATGCATCTGACAATATCGTGCAGGATGGCACCGTGAGCCAGCAAATCACAGTCGGTGCGACGATCAGGTCGATGAATGGCTGGTATATCGACTTCGGCCTGTCGGAGAAATCCTTCTCCAAGGCGGTGCTCTACGACTATGCGGTACTGTTTACCACCTTCAGTGCAGAGCGCTCCCCCGAAATCGCTGCCTGCGAGGCCCGCGGTTCAACCGGCATCGGACGCTTCTACGCCATCGACATGAGAGATGCCTCCGCCATCTTCGATGGCTTGGGTGGCAGCTCCGGCACCCTCGACATCAACGACCGTTCCAAGGTCCTGAGCATGTTGGGTATGCCGCCTTCACCCACCCTCGTATTTCCCGAGGGCAGTGATGCGGGTACACTGGGGCAGGTTGTCAAGGCGCTGGTAGGTTTGGAAGAGGTCTATGAATGGCCGGATAGATTTCACCCCATCTCTTGGGAAGAGGTTATCGATGAGACTGAAGATCCGATTTGCCCATAAAGGCTATACATTGATTGAGTTGATGCTTGCCGTGGCCATTATCGGCCTGTTGTTGGCGATTGTCTTACCTAACTATTCGGAGTCGGTCAGACGAGGACACCGCGGCGACGGCATGGATGCCCTCACTGCCGCAGGCCAGAAGATGGAGGTGGCTAAGAGCAGACTGGGTGCCTACCCTGATTCACTTGCAGATGCCAACATCGCGGCCGCCAGTGTCGAAGGCTATTACGGTAACCTGACCATTGCGGCTGCCACGGCCGATTGCCCCCTTACAAGTTGTTACATGCTGCAGATCGACGGGCAGAATGGGCAGGAACATGGCAATGTCACCGCCTATCGTCTGCATTCAACCGGACGCAAGGAGCAACTTCGGGGCGGTGTCTGGGAAGATGGCTGGGATTGAGTCTCACCGCCAGGACGGCTTCACATCCAACTGCCCGGTTAGTCGTTAACCCACACTGCCACCCGACTTGGTTTGGCGGTGTGGGTCAGCCCGACCCATCACTCGGTTCCTTAAACACCGTCCATATCAATAGCCGCCATAATTGAACACTCAAGACGGCGTTAGCCAGACAGATGGTCAGTAATAACCGATAAACGGTACTTACCATTCCCGGCAGCTGGCTGTAATCTGAAATCCGAACAGGGAATGTTCCGCCATATGGACTTAAGGCAGGGATTGGCTTTCGTGATGTTCATGAGCGTACCGATCGTTAGCGGTCATCACACTAGCGTATTCAATCCCCTTCTTCAGGTTCAGGTCCGCAATAGCGGTTAAGCGTTTATTCGCTTCGGACGCCGGGAACGGTTCCAGTCTCCATAGCAGCGGGATCTGTCTGCTGCGTGACATAAGGATATGATCACCTATGGACTGTGTGTCACTCGTCGGTCACCGACGGACTGAACATGGCATGACGCTTGTTGAAGTATTGATTGCAGCCCTAATCGTGGCGGTGGGTCTGCTCGGCATTGCAAGCCTACAGATAAACGCGATTCAGGGATCGACCAAGGCCGACTATCGAACCCGGGCCATCGACTTCGCCACCGCCCTCGCCGACCGCATGCAGGTAAATCTCATCGGTGTCGCCGACAACAACTATCTACATCCACCTGCCTGTGATTTGGGTTCAGAGTCCACCCTGGCCAACTGCGCAATGGCCCCCACCATGGGTGACTCAGCATCGGTTGCCGACTGCAGCCCCCGGCAGATGGCAAGCCACGACCTCTATCAGATCAGCTGTGGCTCAGGCATTCAAGGCAACCTCCCCGGTGGACGTTTGCAGATCGCCTGCGTTGACAGTAATGCAACCGATACCGATCCGTGCAGTTCTCTCTCACCCATACAGATAGTCATCAGCTGGCAAACCCAGAGCCGCGTCACCGACCTGGATCCAAACACGACTGAAGAGGTCCAGATGACAGTCATACCAGGGGAACCGTGAACATGCACCGATCATCACGTAGACACAGTGGCTTCTCCTTGATAACGCTCATGCTTGCAAGCGCAATCAGCCTCATCCTCATCGGCGGTATCGGCAAGATCTATCTCGACGGCAAGAGTGCTTTCAATGCCAGGGCCGCACTCGCGGCAGCGACGGAAACCTACCGCTTCAGCTTCCAGGAACTGCGTCGCAACCTGATCATGGCCGGGAGGGGAATTGCAACATCGGACGACAGCGTTTCGGCCTACGTCGGTGATCAGGGCGATCGGGGCATGCGCACATTTCCAGCCCTCGACCGCACGCCCGATGGCATTGTCAGCGGCACACACCACTCTGCCGACAACTGGAGTCCTGCACCGGAGGAGTCGAGTGTTGTTGCGGTACGCTACGCATCCGGCCCCACACCCTGCGGTGCGGACAACCTGACCATGAGCGACGGCACGGTAACGGTCAGGTTCCTCGTGAATGAATCAGGCAACCTGAACTGCCAGGTCTACCAAAACGGCACCCTATACGATTCGCAGCCGATTGCATCGGGTGTTGTCCAGATGCGCGCCCTCTACGGTGTAGACACAGACGCTGAACCAGACGGTGTGGCGAACAGTTACCTGACAGCCGCTCAGGTAGCACCACTGAACTGGATGAATGTGGTATCGATCAGGATAGGCCTAGTGGTCAGGTCCGGAACCGGTTACGAATTACCACTTCCCTATCGCCCGCAAACAGCTGAAGAGCTCGATCTGCTCGGAGCCATATTCACCGCGCCAGATACCGACTATTTCTACAAATCTGCCAACACCACCATCTCGTTGCGCAACCTGCACCATATGGATCGGCAATTTGCCGAGGAGTGAGAAGTTGTGATGTCCATTACCAGATTCATGAACCCCCATGGCAATCAAGGCGGAGCGGCCCTGATAATCACGCTTGTCATACTCACAATCCTTACCCTGTTGAGCATTTCAGCGATGCAGGACACCAACCTGGACACCAAGATTGCGATCAACCATCAATTCAAGGAGATGAGTTTTCGTGCCGCCGAAAACGCCTTGGCGATCGTTACCGGACCGGAGTTGAGTATCCTGGACAACCTGGACATACCCAATGTGGTGGGTGAAATCACTCATGCTGATCCATTCTTCACCACCCATGACGCCATTGGAGATCCTATCGATCACGCCTTTACCGATCAGCTTCCGATGCGCGCAAGTCTTACCGTGGAGTATCAGGGTAAGAGAGAGGGACTCTTTTTTTCAGGTCACCAGCTGGACAATACAACCCACCTCTTCCTCGTGGACGCAATCGGTACCGTGGGTGAAAGCGCCACCCATACACAGAACCGAATGCAGGTTGGATTGATACGACAGCGGCACTAAGGCATGGAGCCATATACATGAGTAACCCCACACTGTTTAAACAAGTCAAATCCCTGCAAGCCGCAATCGGCCTGCCGATACTCGCTTTGTTAACACTGGATCTCAGGGCTGACGACATCGAGGTCTATCTCCAGCCGCCCCCTGATCCGGTACCCCCCAACATCCTCTTTATCCTGGATGAATCAGGCAGCATGGATAACGAGGTTGCGCGGGGAGTCACGCGCAGGGATGCCCTGGTCAATGCATTGAACAGACTCGTCAATAGCGGCGTATTGGACGATGTAAACGCCGCACTGCTCGGTTACAGCACAAACTCAGATGATGACGATAGGGTACGCCTGTTTGCCCATACAGGGGATTTCACCCTCGTAGGCGATGAGAGAGCGGGCTTCAGATCGGCGATCAATGAACTGCAGGCACTGCACTTCACCCCGACCACCGACGCCCTGGCCGCCGCCGTCGATTGGTTCAACCCAATCCGCACCCCCAGCCAGATTCGGCCCAACGGCCTGCAATCGCCCTTGAGCGGCGATCCCGAAACAGGCAAGTGCGCACCAAACAGGATCGTACTACTCTCCGATGGCGCGCCCAATACCAGCACCATGACGGCGTACGAAGGTACTCCCTGTGCCCAGGTCGATCTCTTCGTAAACTTCCACAGAAACATGCCGGATGCTTGGTATAACGCGGGAGCACGTTGCGCCAATGAGATCAGCGCATGGGCCTACAACACCGACCTTGCAATCGCGGCGGGTTGGGATGGGGTTCAGAACATCCTCACCTACACCCTGTCCTTCGGCACCGCGCCAGGTTCGGCAACCCAGACCTTCATGAATGGAATTGCCACCGCGGGTGGCGGCGAGTCGTGGATCGTTGCCGATGAAGATGAGATAGCCGAGGCCTTCAGCTATATCATCGACGATGCGCGGGAGTCGGTCAGCTATGTAATGAACGCGCCCACCATTCCCTTTAATCCCGACAATGCCGCGGTCAGCGAGGAGATCATCTTCGTCCCCCTCTTCCACCCGGAGCCCAGAAGGTTCTGGCATGGCAACCTGAAGAAATACAGGGTGGCTGTCAGCGACGACGAAATACAACTGCTGGCGGCGGGAGACCAACGGGTACTCAATGACGATCACACCTTTGCAAGTACGGTCGATCTCTTTTGTGAAGGCGACGTCTGTCCAGAGGATGAGGGTGACCCCCTCGTCGGCGGCGCGGCCCGCAATATGACCGGACTGAGAAACCTCTATACGAATCTCGACGCCACACGCTCCCTCGACCACCCGGCAAACCGTATCCACCGCGACACATCCGGCATTACCTCCGAGTTGCTCGGTGTCGACAGTGAAGCGGAGCGTGGCCTGCTGCTCAATTGGATCACCCGGGATCCCGCTTATATCGCCACCGACCAGCACCCCTCACGCGAGGGTGTGATGGGCGCGCCGATCCATCCCCAACCCGTGGTGGTCAACTATGGCCGGCAGCGTACCGTCTACCTGCCGACCAGTGAGGGCGTCCTCGAGGCCATAGATGCGCAGAGCGGCGAAGAACTCTGGGCATTTATGCCGCTTGACCTGATGCGGAACATCCGCCAGTTGAGAAATAACGAACCCTCGACGACACCCTACTACGGCCTCGACGGCCCGCTGACAGTCTATGAGACCGGGGGCAGAAAGATGGCGATAGTCGGGATGCGCAGAGGGGGCAGGAAATACCATCTGCTCGATATCAGCGATCGACTGCGGCCGGCGTATGTCGGCGAGATATCCGCGGAGGCGGCTCCGACCCAGTTCGATCGTCTGGGTCAAACCTGGTCAAACCCCCTGTTCGCGACCCTGTGGATCGACAATGCCGAACGCGATGTGCTGATCTTCGGCGGCGGCTACGATCCCGATCAGGACAGTGGCAGCGGTGCCGACGATGAGGGCAATGCAATCTATGTCGTCGACGCTGCGGATGGATCGCTGCTGATCTCCATAGCCAACAGCGGAGCCTCTCTCGTGATCAGCGATATGGAAAACGCCATACCGGGCAACCTCGCCACCGTGGATATAAACGGCAACGGTATCGTGGATCGCGTCTATGCCGCCGATGTGGGGGGCAGAATCATCCGGGTCGATTTCGCGGACCGGGACAGACCGGACAACCGTCTCTCCGGCACCGTTCTCGCCGACATCAACCGGGGTGCCGATGCACACCGCAAGTTCTTCACCACGCCCCAGGTCGGTTACTACGCCAGGGGTGCCCACAGGTTCCTGGCACTGCTGATCGGTACCGGTGACCGGGCAAATCCCCTCGAATCCAATGTCAACGACCGTTTCTACATGATCAAGGACAGCGACATCTGGCATCACACCAGCAGCCGGGAACCGGCCACGGACCGTGACTTCATCGATGCCAGCGCCTCCGCCCTGATAAGCGGCGAGGTATTGAATCCGCAATACCGCGGTTGGTACATCAGCTTCGCCGGTTCGGAGAAATCCTTCTCCAGGGCGATCCTCTACGACTATGCAATCTTCTTCACCACCTATCGTGCCGACAGAGCGCTAGCCGAAGAGCCCTGCGAGGCGGTATCGACGACGGGTGAAGCCAGGATCTACGGACTCGATCTTATCAGCGCCAACGCCGCCATCGACTGGAACGGTCTGGCAGAACATCCACTCAGCATCGACGATCGCGCCTCCCAGCTTCAGCTTCAGGGTATCCCTCCCTCACCGATGCTGATCTTTCCCGGTGGTGTGGACGACAATGGCGATAGCGTGATCGGCAGAAGAATTTACCTCTTCTCCGATCTGCAGAAAAAGCACGAATGGAGCGACAGGTTCCGACCCATTTACTGGGAAGAGGTGATCGTGGATTAGCCTACAGGGCATCATCATCCTGGACATGGTATCCTCGTGGTGAGGTTCGCCTGTGTGCTCCCAACACTACATGGCGCTTTGACCATACCAGTCCAATCACTCAATCTATAGGCTTTTTCATGACAGATTGCCTCATAGTAGGCGGCGGCATCATCGGCATGCTCACGGCCGCTGAACTACATGATGCAGGGATGGCTGTCACGCTGATCGACAAGGGCCAAACCGGCCGCGAATCCTCTTGGGCGGGAGGCGGCATCATTTCACCGCTCTACCCCTGGCGCTACGACGACAGCATCACCCGGCTTGCCGCCTGGAGTCAGGCCCGCTACCCGTCGCTTGCCGAAACATTGATCGCCGCCGGGGGAACCGACCCCGAGTACACGCACAACGGTCTGCTTATCCTTGAACCCGGGGATACGCCAGCCGCGCTGGCATGGGCGGAAGGCTTCGGACAATCACTGCAGCTGCTCGAGCGACCCGCCATTGAGGCCTGCGAAATGAAACTCCGATGTGATGTCGAGAACGCTGTCTTGCTGCCCGATGTCGCCCAGATACGCAATCCGCGTCTCACCAGGTCCCTGGCCCATGCCATCCGCGACAAGATAGGGATCCTGGAACAGACCGAAGCCATCGAACTCCTGCTCGAACAGGACCAGATTCGCGGCGTCAGGACAAACGGCGGCATACTCCGGTCGGAAAGGGTCATCATCTGCGCCGGCGCCTGGAGCGGTACCCTGCTGAGCGGCCTAGTCCCGCCTCCGGCCATAGAACCCGTCCTTGGGCAGATGATCATATTCCGTCACCACCCGGGGGAAATCTCGCGCATCGTCCTTCACAACGACCGTTACCTCATCCCCCGCAGGGACGGCCGGGTGCTGGTCGGCAGCACCCTTGAATTCAGGGGCTTTGACAAGCACACAACCGAGGAGGCAAAACAGGAGCTCAAGGCTTTCGCCCTCGATCACTTCCCATGCCTGCAGGAGGCAGAGATAGAACACCACTGGTCCGGCCTCAGGCCCGGCTCCCCCAGCGGCATTCCCTACATCGGACCGGTCCCGGAGATCGGTGGTCTCTATCTCAACGCGGGACATTTTCGCAACGGTGTGGTCCTGGGACCGGCCTCGGCAAGGCTCATGGCGGACCTGATCCTGAAACAGCAGCCGATTCTCGATCCCAGGCCCTATGCCGTTGATGCAGAGAGGAAAATCTGAAGCAGAACCGATACCGGGATTCCGCACAGGACAGCTGCAGGGTGCAACACGCAAGTATGCAAAAAACTAGACCCGAAAACGGCTCAACAGCTATAATTGCCGGCTTTCGGCCGATGTAGCTCAGTCGGTAGAGCAACTGATTCGTAATCAGTAGGTCGGCGGTTCGATTCCGCCCATCGGCTCCATATATTCAAGTGGAACGTATTTTAATTTCATAGCGTCTGCTTATGTAGAATTCTATGCAAATCACTTTTTAGGACTTACTTCAATTCAGCGGTCACTTGTTCGATTAACGTGGATTTATTCCAATGAATCTCACTGATTGGCCTTGAAACCTCATTTTCACTATATTTACTGCGAAGAGTGTTCGGACAAATCATCTGAGAGGAGGTACGGAATGCAAACACAAACAGGAGATTCCAACGGGGATAATGTCCCTCTCTACGCACCTTGCCGTAAGCTCTCTATCGGCGACCCTTTCAGATGGTTGAAGATGGGGTGGCAGGATTACAAGCGTACACCTTGGCACAGCTTGGCGTACGGTTTGGTATTCTTCTTTTTGGGTTGGCTACTTCTTTATTTTGCATGGGCAAATAATAATAATGCCTTGATCGTTAGCCTCCTTTTCTGCTTCCTCATAATGGGGCCCGTACTCTGCTTCGGTCTTTACGAAATCAGCCATCAACTCGAACAGAACCGCAAGACAACCTTCCGTCACGAGCGCCAGAAGGCTTTCCATGAAATGGGGCACGAGCGTTTATTTGCGACGATGATGAGTATGTTGTTAGTGTTTCTGTTCATCTTGCTATCGATAATGGCCGGGATAGAGCCGGAATTCGGGCAGACTACAGGCTCTAATGTGGTGGCGTATTTGTTGATCGCCATGATTTTTACAGGCCTGGCCTTTTGTGCAAGTTTGTTCACACTACCGATGATTCTGCACCTGGATACCGATGGAGCGACAGCGCTATTAACCAGCATCAATGCGGTGTTGCGAAATACTCGGGTATTGACACTCTGGGCATTAATGATCTTCGTATTGACAGCTGTAGGATTCGCCACCGCTCTGATCGGTCTCGTGTTCATAGTACCAGTGCTCGGTTATGCCACTTGGCACGGATACCGTGAGACGATCATCACGAAGGAATATGAAGCAAGCCAGTAGGCATGCGGCTTAACAGTTCAGATAATTGGTTCCTTGGGAGCCGTTTTATTATTGACTGAATGTCCGGGCTGCATCGATTAGATGCCTGTTGCAGCGTAGAATCAAAATCGAAAGACCGCTTGATCGATTTGATTGGACTACTCGGGGAACGGACCTAACAAATTTCATGCCTAATTGCTGAGAAGTGACATTACTTGCCATCTTCGGGCATAAAAAATACTTGCTTACCGGAGTTTCTGGTATCTATTCAGCGGGAATCGCGAATAACACAACAAATGCCAGAATCGCTGCCAAGGTGGCAAAGTTACCGAAGCGCAACCAGTAGGCTTTGTGATCGCGATGATGGTGGTTCACGAAAAGGGCAACCACACACTGCAGCAAGTAATACAGTGCAAAAGCACGGGAAGCGAGGGCGATGATCTCCAGCAGGTCTGCGGTCCATATCAATGCAATGGCGAAGACCGATACCACCAGGTAACCCTTTTGGGACGATAATCTCCCCCTGGTGGTTTCACTTGCCAGACCTCCGGCACCGACGGTATCGGCAACACCTGCGCTGAACTGGCTCATGATCGCGGCCACAATCAGCATCAAGGGCAGTGCGGCTGCCGCCAGTCCGGTTGCGGACACTATGTCTGCGATCCGGATATGCGCGAGGTCGAGATGTTGCACGATCGGCATCAATACGATGACGGATACCACATATAGGACACCTGAAATCAGTTGCGCTCGACGCATGGTTCGTACACGCATATCGGCATGATATTTTTCACCCAGAAACCGCGATGTCTCGAATCCCTGCACGACCAGCAAAATACCGGCCAGCATAAACGCCTTGGTCATCCAGCTTCTTTCCTGAATATCAAAAACGAGCTGTTGTTCTGACTGAATGAAGTTGTAGTCGTATACAGCTACCCCGATCAACAGTGCGGCAACAATGGACAGTTGGATGGACATTGCAAACGCTTCAAGTTTCTCAAGCCCCCCCAGTCCACGCAGGAAACCGGTCACGGCGATAAAAACTATGATGATTGTGGTCAGGATTCTTTCCCAGACGAATGCATCCACAAATCCCAGGTAGTTCAGTAAAAAAGACGACAGCAATGACAGATAGAACGCAACTGCAGTTACGTAAGCGAGAGAAAGCGCGGCATTGGCAACAAAATCGATTTTGTATATCCACGGGTGATCATTCTTATCGTGCAGGAGGGGTTCGGCATGAATAATATTGAAACGAATCACACCGCCAATGGCGTAGGCGAGCACAACGATGACTATGACTGCGATAGGAGAATAGACGCCGATCACGCTCGCAAGCATTGGAGCTATGATCAGAAACCCGCTGCCGATTATGGAGGAGAGTGGCGTGAGTGTCGCCTGCCAGGACATGTTTTTGAGCAGGCGAGGATGGAACATAAACAGCAATACAACGGCTGCAATAATCACAAGTATGACGTTCAGCATATGCCCATCCGTCTTTAGAATTCCTTGCAAAATCTACTGCAGCAGGAGAATTCTTGTTATCGTAGTTAGTATTATGGCCAGTATGGCACTATACCGTCAGGAGTGTGCTGGGGAAAACCCTATACATGCTCTTGGTTGGGAGTTGCCATATTGGAATGTTAGATCTGGTGCTATTTTCTTCTTCAGGTACGTTGATGTGTTGGGACAACGAGTATCGGGCATCGGGATTTATGAAGAATCCCTTCGCTGACGCTACCCACAAGAAGTTGATACATCGCACTTCGCCCATGAGAACCTACAACAATCATATCCACATTCAGATCCGATGCCTCCTTAAGAATTGTCTCAATTGTTGGCCCATGCACAAGAAGCGCTGTCGCTTTCAAGCCTTCTTTGCGTAATCGCTTTGCTATTTTTTGGATCTTGCGATGCTCACAATGGAATTTTTCCGCAAGGGACTCTCGGGCCGCTTGCGGATCTGCTCTGAAATCCAGGACGCCCGGCTCAGGCTCCGCATTATGCAGGATCCACACCTTTGCTGAAAATGCCTTGGCAACCTCTTCCGCCTTTTTCACAATCATCTTTGTTGAATCAGAAAGGTCTACTGCCACCAGAAGTTTCATATCGTCTCTCCATCAGTTACGCACCCTAGTACCAAATCGTATTCGACCGACCCATCGGTCAGACTAAGTGGTATTCATAAACCATTTCCATCCAACCCTTATGGAATCCACGGTCGTTCTTCAGGGGACCACAGGAGCATAACAGGAACTGGCCGCCCAAACACAAGATTTCGCTCCCCTTTTCCCATATTCTCGTTGCTGCTTTAGCGGATTGTTTGGGAAAGTATGTTCATCATGGCACACAGTGAGCACGAATGAACGCTCAGGGTCAATCAGGGACTTGTGAAACTGGCACTGTTTGTCAGATCAATCCGGCACGGGGGTTTTTTGCAGTGAAAATAGTCTATCCGATATTCTGAACACCAACGCCAATAACGCCGGCATAAAGGTCAAAGTCACGATCATCGAGAACAGAAGCCCAAACAGTACGATGGCGCCCAGTCCCCGGTAAAGCTCGGTTCCGGCGCCGGGATTGAACACCAGCGGAGAGAGCCCGGCAACGGTGGTGACAGTCGACATGATGATCGGTCGCAGTCGGATACGCACGGCTTCCGTCACCGCCTCGACGATGTCCATGCCTTTTTTCTTCAGGTTGGTTGCGGTGAGTTCGACGATCAAGATGGGGTTGTTGACCACGGTGCCGATCAATACCAGAAAGCCGAGCATGGTAATCATGTCGAAGGGCTGGTTGATGGGATTGAGGCCGATCTGGTCCAGGTTGGCGCCGGCCAGGTTGACCAGGTAGAGACCGGCGATACCGCCGCTGATGCCCACGGGCAGGTTGGTCATGATCAGCAGCGGATAGCCCCAGTGGGAGAAAACCGCCACCATCAGCAGGTAGGCGATCACTATCGCCACGACAAAGTTGCTGAACAGGGCCTCCCGGGTTGCCGTCAGTTGGTCGCTGGCGCCGCTGATCTCGAGGCGGATATCGGCAGGCAGTTCGCCGGATTCCTTCATCCCTTTGATGATCTCTTCGGTCACCGCCTCCACGCCGGCCTCCAGCGGGATCTCCCTGGGCGGTATCACGCTCAGGGTGATGGTCCGGTCACCGTCGACGCGACGGATGGTCTCGGTGTTGACGCTCTCCTCGAGCCGGGCGACGGCATTGAGTGGGACGATTTCGCCCCGGGAGGAGTAGAGCATGAGGGATTCGAGATCCTGGGGCTGTTCGATGTTGCCCTGGGTGGAGTAGAGAAACATGTCGATCTGGTCATCGTCGAGGAAGAACTCGTCGACAAAGGCGCCGTCCGAATAGGCCCAGAGGGTGTATCCCAGATCCTGGGTATCGATGCCGAGTTCGGCGGCGCGCTCCCAGTCAGGCTGCACCTCGAGCATGGGTTGCCCCATGGTCAGGTTGGAGGGTTCGGGGCGCACCCTCGGGTTGTCGAAGACCTGCTTCGCTTTGAGAAAGACCTTCAATCCGGCATCGAACAGTGGTTCAAGCTCCGGGCCGCTGATATCGATGTTGATACTGCGGGTACCGCCGAAATTGCCCGAAAAGATCGAGCCCTTGGAAGAGAACGAGCGCAGGCCGGGCAGTTCATCGGCCTTGGCGCTGGCGATCTCCAGGAATTCATCGGTCTGGTGCCGGTCAGCCACGCCGCGTACGGAGAAGACCCGGGCATTGCTGACGAAGCTCACCGAGAAGGTCATGGCCGGTATGTCGGTTTCACCCTGCGCGAACAGTTCCGGGTCCGCGCCCAGTTGCGGCAGGAACTGTTCATCCACCGACTGATAGTGGCCCTTCATGGTGTCGATGTTATAGCCGGGTGGGGCGAACATGATGGTGAAGACCTTGGCCTCTTCACCCTCCGGCAGATACTCGGTCTGCGGCGTCAGGTAGTAGAGGATGGCGCCGGCCCCCGCCAGCACGATCACGATCACCGACAGTGGCCGTATGAAGCCGGCCACCAACCAGTGGATCAGTGATAGCACCCCGCGGGAAACGGCGGCGCCGAGCCTGTCGAGGAATGAGTTTTTGGACTCTTTATGGATGGAGAGGAAACGGCCGCTGGCCGCCGGCACCAGGGTGATCGCCACCAGCATCGACATCAGTATCGATGAGGCGATGGCGATGGCGATATCCGAATAGAGCTGCCCGGCCTCTTCGTGGATGAACAGAATCGGCAGGAAGACGCAGACCGTGGTCAGGGTCGAGGCCAGCACCGCGGGCCAGACCTCGGTGACGCCGTTGAGGGCGGCCTGCAAGCGGTTGGTGCCCTTGCTCAGGTGGCGGTAGATGTTCTCCGCCACCACGATGTTGTTGTCCAGCGTCATGCCGATGGCGAAGGCCACACCGGAGAGCGAGATGACGTTGATGGTGCGACCGGCGATCAAGAGTCCGAGAAAGGCGGCGATGGCGCAGATGGGAATCGCCATGGCGCCGATGAGAGTGCCTGAAACCGAACGCAGAAACAGGAACAGCACCAGCAGGGCGAGGATGGCGCCGATCGCCAGGTTGTGTTTCACCACCTCAACCGCATCGGTTACGTAGACCACGTCATCGGAGTTCAGGACCAGCTCCAGATCCTTCTCCTTGAGGATGCCGGCATTGAGCTCCTCCACCTTAGCCATCATGGCCTGCTTGATCTCGATCACGTTGGTGCCGATCTGTCGGTTCACCGCGAAGGCCAGCTGGGGTTTTCCGGACGCATAGGCGTAGTTGCGGACTTCGGCGAAGCCCAGCTCTGCATGGCCCAGGTCTTTCAATCGAACGAAGGCGCCATCGTGCTCGGTGATGACCAGTTCATTGAGTTCCTCAACGGACTGGAAGCGGCCGATGGTACGCAGCAGGTAGCGTCGCTTGCCGCTGTCCAGGTCGCCGCCGGAGATATCCCGGTTGCGGGCCCGGATGGCGTTTCTCACGTCGAGCAGGCTGATGTTGCGCTCCGCCAGCTTGAGCGGATCCACATGAATCTTGATCTGCCGTTCCGAACCGCCCCAGAGGCGGACGCTGGCCACGTCGGGCACCCGCTCCATCTGGCGTTGTATGTTCTCTTCCGCCCAGTCGTGGAGGGCGATCACATCGTCCTCGGAAAATTCACCGCTGATCGGCGTCAGACGGAAATACATGAAGGAGTTGGATGAGAACGACTCGGAGCGGATGCTGGGCTGGCGGACATTCTCCGGATAGTTGTCGACCTGCGACAGGGCGTTGTTGACGTCCAGCAACGCCTCCTCGATGGAGATGGTATAGGGGAATTCCAGTTCGATCTCCGCCCTTCCTGTGTTGGCGGTGGAGATGATCCGCTCAAGCCCCGGGATCCGGGTCAGGTACTGCTCCTGCTCGATGATGATCTCCTTCTCCACATCCTGTGGCGAGGCGCCGGGCCAGGTGGTGGTGACCTTGATCAGGCGGGCGTCCAGGTCGGGAATCATCTGTACCGGCACACTGAAGATCGCCAGCAGGCCGAACAGGGTCAGAATCAGGATGGCGACGGTGAGAATGACCGGTTTTTCGATGCAGAAGCGAAACATGGTGAGAGTCGTCTAATCCACTTTTCCGATTTTGACCGACTGCCCGGGTCGTAGGTTCTCGTTGCCCAGCAGTACGACGCGATCACCCACATTCAGGCTGCTGTCGAGTATCTCCACAAGATTGTCCTGGGTGCGCCCGGTCACCACGCTGACCTGTTTCACCTTGAACGGCTCGTCGGTGCCGGTCACGCGCCAGACCACACGGCTGCCATCCGCCTTGAGTACTATCGCATCCCGCGGAAGCATGATCGATGGTTGCTGCTCCCCGCTCAGTTCAATGAAAATGCGGGCCGACATACCGGGGGCAATCCGATTGTTTGGGTTGTCCAGCAGCAACAGGAGGGGAAAGGTGCGGGTATTTCGGTTTCCTGCCGCGACCATTGAGGCAACCTTGCCGATGAACTCCTCCCCGGGCAGCGAATCGAAGCGGATTCGTGCCTTCAGGTCAGCTGCGATCCGTGGGTAGAATCGCTGCGGTATCGACGCCCGTATGCGGATACGGTCCAGCGCAACCAGTTTCACGACCCCAGACTCGGCCTTGACCCACTGTCCCGATTCCACGTTCTTCTCGGCAACGATGCCGGAAAAAGGGGCGGTGAGGAGATGTCGGGACAACAGCTCTTGCAGCCGCTTCACCTCCGCACGCTGCTTGGCGATCGACGCCTGGGCAATCTCCTCGTCGGCCTCGGCCGAGGCCAACAGGCTGGCGGCAACGGCCTTGTTCCGGCGCAAGGACTGGTACTCGTTTTTTTGTCGTACGGCCTCCCGGTGCCGGGCGATCGCCTCATCGAGTCCGGCCTGTGCCGATACCACCTCCAGGCTGGCGATAACCGGATCGAGGGAGAGAATCCTGTCGCCGGCATTGACCCGTTTGCCCTCCTCCACGAACACCTCTTCCACCACCCCCGAGAGTCGCGGAGACAAGGGCGATTCCTGTAGTGCCTCCGCGGTGCCCGATAGGGGGATCTCCTCACGCAACCTCTGCGCCACGACCTCAGTAACGGTGACCAGGCCAGGTTTCTTTGGAGGTGCCGCAACCGCATGGGCCATACACAGGAAACCAATGATCAGCACGCTGAGCTTCTTCACGCTCACTTCTCCTTTACGGACGTTGTCAACGGGTCATTGGGAATAATAAACAAGACACCCACCCTAAATCCACATAGACAATACCCCTCCTCACCTGTTCAATCATTTAGGACAACAGTTTTAGCTCTGTAAACCCTGCCAAAACCATAAAAGGCACCCTGAAACCATCCTCAGCACGAGTCTGCTTTCGACATTGATCAGGTCGAGCGATGATTCGCTGGGTGAAGTGGCCTATAGCAACCGCAAGTCCAAGCACGGGCTATGCACAGAGCCGTTACAAGGTTCGATGACCTCCTGCTCGCTTCATCGGATCGACGATCCGCCGGCGTCTAGGTTCACAGCTCTTGCCGGTGTGCGGATCCAATCCACAAAGAAAAGCGGCGTACACGGCTGGAGACACAACGCTACTTTTGGTTGGTTTCGAGTGAAACCTGGGCTTACCTCGGTTTAGGCAGGGTATCGTTCCTCGATATCGACTACAGATAAATACTCGTCGCGTGGGCTTAATATTGGCAACTTTTGATGAGGTATCCATTTATCCTAAAAATGCACAATGATCTTGGTCTGTATGCGACTTTAAGTTTCGCCTTTTTTGCCTTGGCATATAGACAAAGCGCACTGCTTTCTCTTGGTACTGTTTTCATAACGCTTTTCACCCATCTTTTGTGTCAAGGGCCAAATAAACGCGTACCATGGCACAGCTATGCCCCACCTGTTTCCATACCTTTTCGGGATGGCTTTTCGTTTCGAATCATTGCCAATATGTATATCGGCGACGATGGTACCCTCCTCGTCGCCAAGTTCAGCTTTCACGGTACCATCAAAATCCACGATAGACGACAAGCCGGGGAAACTGCTCTTTAGATACGGCAAACTTCCGGGCAAGGTGGTTTCTAGTGAGCCTACCCTGTTACTTACTATGACAGGCACCCCCAGGGTATGGGCAAATATAGATCGGCTGTTCACGAGCATATGCTCGAATCGTTTTACATCACCTGGGATGAAAGGCATTGGCCTGCCTGCTGCGGCAGGCGATAAAACCAGGTCTACATCCTGATCAAAAAGGTACCTCATGTGATCAAACAATGTATTTTCATAACAGATACCTATACCGATACGCCCTATTTCAGTTTCAATAACGTGCGCATCCGAAGCTGATCTGAAAAAATAGGCTTCAACGGAAGACGGGGGATTTTTTCTTACTCTCCCAATCAATTCTCCTTTTGGATCCGACAATACAAATGTATTGAAGAAATCCTCGCCATTCGCCTCCGGAAAAGTGAAGCCGATATATATGCCGAAGCGTCTAGCCGTGTCCAATAGCCAGCCAACTGTCTCGCCATTGATCGTTTCGGCAAAATTCCATATATCCTCCGACAGTGTGTAACCGCTCGGCATCAATTCTGGCAGTAAAACCAATTTCGCTCCTTTATTTACTGCATACGCAATCATTTTCTCGGCATGTGACAAATTCTTAGCGATCTCACCAATGCAGCTGTTCATTTGAACGGCTGCGACTCTGAGTAGTGTTGGCACGGTCTACTCCCTGTTGTTAACCTAACGAGTCTGTCGAAAAACCTGATTCTGGAAAACAGATTTCCCAACGATCAATTTTCGACAAAGCTCTTTCATTGTTTTACTGATTAATC